>NZ_CP180220.1:0-123405 GCF_047553425.1 Paenirhizobium cremeum | reverse complement strand
GGGTTGAAATCTCTTGATCGGGCACGAGTGGCCACTATCGATGCCCACTCGCCCAGACAGCCTATTTCAATTTATGGATGAACCTCGTCAAGCGCCAGATTGAGCGCCAGCACATTGACGGTCGGTTCGCCAAGTAGGCCGAGTTCACGATCTTCCGTGTGGCCGTCCACCAGCGTGCGGACGGTTGCCTCATCGATACCGCGCGCCTTGGCAACACGCGGGACCTGGAAGTAGGCGGCCTCAGGAGAAATATGGGGATCAAGCCCGCTGCCGGATGCCGTCACGAGGTCGATCGGCACCTCGGCATTCGGATTGGTCGCGCGGGCGGCCTCATAGTCGGCCTTGACGCGGTCAATCAGCTTGCTGCTGGTCGGACCGAGATTTGACCCCGAGGAGCCGGCCGCGTTGTAACCGTCGCCGGCTGCGGAGGGACGCCCGTGGAAATATTTCTCACTGGTGAAGGCCTGGCCGATCAGCGCCGAGCCAATGACCTGACCATCCTTCTCGACCAGACTGCCATTCGCCTGATGCGGGAAGATCGCCTGGGCGACCCCGGTCATCGCGAGGGGATAGGCAAGTCCGGTTACGGCGGTGGTGGCAACGAGCATGACGATTGCCGGGCGAAGTTGCTTGAGCATTGTTCTTACTCCTTAGGCGAGACCGATCGCCGTGATGACGACGTCGATCACCTTGATGCCGATGAAGGGGACGATGATGCCGCCACCACCGTAGATGAGCAGATTGCGGGAAAGCAGCGCACCGGCGCCGACCGGACGGTAGCGCACGCCTTTCAGCGCGAGCGGGATCAGCGCGATAATGATAAGAGCGTTGAAGATGATCGCCGAGAGAATGGCGCTCTCAGGCGTTGCAAGGCCCATGACGTTGAGCACGCCGAGCTGCGGATAAAAGGCCAGGAACATCGCCGGGATGATGGCGAAATACTTGGCGATATCGTTAGCGATCGAAAACGTCGTCAGCGCGCCGCGGGTCATGAGAAGCTGCTTGCCGATTTCGACGATCTCGATGAGCTTCGTCGGGTCGCTGTCGAGGTCCACCATGTTGCCGGCCTCGCGCGCGGCGACCGTGCCGGTGTTCATGGCTACGCCGACATCCGCCTGTGCCAGCGCCGGAGCATCGTTCGTGCCGTCGCCGCACATGGCGACCAGCTTGCCCTTGCCCTGCTCCTCGCGGATGAGCTGCAGCTTGTTTTCCGGCGTCGCCTGGGCGAGGAAATCATCCACCCCGGCTTCGGCGGCGATCGCGGCGGCGGTCATCGGGTTGTCGCCGGTAATCATGACGGTGCGGATGCCCATGCGGCGCAGTTCGGCAAAACGCTCGTGAATGCCACCCTTGACGATGTCCTTGAGCTGCACGACGCCAAGCAGCTTTCCGTCGCGGACGACGGCAAGCGGCGTGCCGCCTGTCTTTGCGATCTCGTCTGCTATCGCCTGCAGCTCACTCACCGCGGCGGCCCCCAACGCAGCGGAACCGAGGTAGGAAAGAACCGCATCGACGGCGCCCTTGCGGATGCTGGAACCGTCGAGATCGACGCCGCTCATGCGCGTCTGGGCGGTAAACGGGACGAAGGTCGCCTTCAGGCTGGCCATGTCGCGGGCGCGGATACCGTACTTCTCCTTGGCGAGAACGACTATGGAACGCCCCTCGGGTGTTTCGTCCGCGAGCGAGGCGAGTTGGGCTGCATCGGCCAAATCCCGCTCGGATACGCCGCGAACCGGATGAAAAGCTGTGGCCTGACGGTTACCGAGCGTTATCGTACCGGTCTTGTCGAGCAGCAGCGTATCGACGTCACCGGCAGCCTCGACCGCACGGCCCGACATGGCAAGCACATTGAAACGTACCAGGCGATCCATGCCGGCAATCCCGATTGCCGAAAGAAGCGCGCCGATGGTGGTGGGGATCAGCGTCACGAAAAGGGCGACGAGCACGATGATCGGGATCGAGCCACCAGCATAGGCTGCAAAGCTCGGGATGGTGGCGGTGGCGAGAACGAAGATAAGCGTCATACCGGCGAGCAGGATGTTGAGCGCAATTTCGTTCGGCGTCTTCTGGCGTTCGGCGCCTTCGACGAGCGAGATCATGCGGTCGAGGAAGGTTGAACCGGCAGCAGCCGTGATGCGGACGCGAATCCAGTCGGAAAGAACCTGCGTACCGCCGGTGACAGCCGAACGGTCACCGCCGGATTCACGGATAACCGGGGCGGATTCGCCAGTAATGGCGGCTTCGTTGACCGAAGCGACACCCTCGATCACCTCGCCGTCGGACGGAATGATATCGCCGGCCTCGACGAGAACGATATCGCCCACCTTGAGGCTGGTGCCCGGTACCATGCGATAGCTGGCACGGTCGCTGCCCGTCAGCAGCTTAGCCTGGGTTTCCGTGCGTGCCTTGCGCAGCGAATCCGCCTGGGCCTTGCCGCGGCCTTCGGCGACAGCCTCGGCGAAATTGGCAAAGAGCACGGTGAACCAGAGCCAGAGATTGATCTGGAAGGAAAAGCCCAGATTGCCGCCACCGGTCGCAAGATCGCGGAGGAAGAGAACGGTGGTCAGCATCGAGACCACGGCCACGACGAACATGACCGGGTTGCGGGCAAGCGTCTTCGGGTTGAGCTTCCTGAAAGCGGCCCCGATAGCCGGAATGAGAATGCGAGAATCGACGATGCTCGCGGATTTTGCCTGGCTCATAAGAGACTCCAGCGTTGAAACGAGAATGGTGGACCGGCCAACCGGTCAGTCGTGCACGATTTGGATTGTGGCCACGAGGATCAGGATCCCGACCGTCATCAGCAGGATGACAGTGGAAGCCCGCCATTTCGGGCCTTCCACGCCCCGGCGAACCGGAGCATGAAGGGAAGCGTTCAAAGGCCTTTTGCGTAGGGTCACGGCTTGCACCTCAGAAGACCTGTCCGGCAATCATGGCCAAGTGCTCGACCACCGGTCCGAGTGCTAGCGCCGGCAGGAAAGTCAAACCGCCGACGATCAGGATTGTGCCGACGAGCAGGCCGACGAAGAGCGGACCATCGGTCGGGAAAGTGCCCGCCGAGGCCGGAACCGTCTTCTTGGCGACCAGCGATCCCGCGATTGCGAGAGCGGGAATGATAACCAGGAAACGACCGGCCAGCATGCCGATGCCCAGCGTCAGGTTGTACCAGGGGGTATTGCCGGTGAGACCGCCGAAAGCCGAGCCGTTGTTGGCAGCGGCCGAGGTGTAGGCATAGAGAATCTCGGAGAAGCCGTGCGGCCCGGCTGTGCCGATCGAGGCGACCGCCGAAGGTAGCACCGACGCGATCGCGGTGAAGACAAGCATCGCCAGCGGCAAGCAAAGAATGGCGAGAACGGCCATCTTCATTTCCTTCGCCTCGATCTTCTTGCCGAGATATTCCGGCGTGCGGCCAACCATGAGGCCAGCCACGAAGACGGCGACGACGATGAACAGCACGATGCCATAGAAGCCTGCACCCACGCCGCCGACGATGATTTCGCCGAGTTGCATGTTGATGAGCGGGATCAGGCCGCCCAGCGCGGTGAAGCTGCCGTGCATGGCATTGACCGCCCCGCAGGAGGCCGCCGTGGTGATGACTGCAAACAGCGAGGATAGGACGATGCCGAAGCGGACTTCCTTGCCCTCCATGTTGCCGCCCGCAAGGCCGAGGGACTGCATCAGCGGATTGCCTGCGGCTTCGGCCCAGTAGGTGACCGCGACACCGGCGATGAACAGCATGCCCATCGCGGCCAGGATCGCCCAGCCCTGGCGCTGATTGCCGACCATGCGGCCGAATACGTTGGTCAGGGCCGCGCCGATGGCGAAGATAGACACCATCTGAATAAGGTTGGAGATCGCATCGGGGTTTTCGAAGGGGTGGGCCGAGTTGGCATTGAAGAAGCCGCCGCCATTGGTACCGAGCATCTTGATGGCAAGCTGTGAAGCGACGGGGCCAACCGCGATGGTCTGCTGCGCACCTTCCAGCGTCGTGGCGTTAACATAGGGACCGAATGTCTGGGGTACTCCGAGCCAGACATAGATCAACGTCAGCACGATGCAGATCGGGAGCAAGACGTAGAGGGTGGCGCGGGTCATATCGACCCAGAAGTTACCGATCGCCTTGCCGGAAGCCCGAGAGAACGCCCGGATGAGCGCAATGGCAATCGCAATGCCGGTGGCTGCGGAAAGAAAATTCTGGACTGCCAGACCCGCCATTTGGGTCAAATACGACATGGTGCTTTCGCCACCATAGTTCTGCCAATTGGTATTGGTCATGAAGCTGATGGCCGTATTGAAGGCAAGCTCTTCGGGCACTGCTCCCATGCCGGCCGGATTGTACGGCAATCCCGCCTGCAGACGCATCAGGGCATAAAGAAACAGGAAGCCGAGCAGGTTGAACATCAGCATCGCGAAGGCATAGGTGGTCCAATGCTGTTCCTCGCGTTCGCCGGTGCCGGCAATGGCGTAAAGTCCCCGTTCGATGGGAACGAGAACTGGTGAGAGGAAGGTGCGCTCACCAGAAAAGACGCGGGTCATGTAACCGCCGAGCGGTTTGACCAGCGCAAGAGTGATCCCGCAGTATAGCAGGATCTGAAGCCATCCGTTGAGGGTCATGGGTGAAAACTTTCAATAGCCCGGCTGCTTCGTTGTCAGAAGCGCTCGGGGCGGATGAGAGCATAGGTGAGATAGACGGCAAGAAGCACAGTCACCGCACCGCTCAAGACGTAATCGAGAACCATCGGCGTAATTCCTTAAAGTCCATCGCAGGCACGCGCATACGCGAAGCATAGTGCAAAGAATATGATCGCCATTGCGAGTAACGTTATATCCATCATTGATCTTGACTCCTTTTCAATGACTGGAGTCAGACAAGCCAAAGGGCGCCGCCCGAAGGACGGCACCTTTACGCTTTCTGGCCAGGAGAAAATCGTTTCGATCTCTCGAGCATGAATATGCGGCGCGGGCGCATATAGATTCGAGATCGGGAGCCCGGCAAAGATATAGGATTCCTATAGGAATTTCGGCTAGGCTTGAAAGGTGGTTGCGAGTGCCAGTCCGTAAGTCGCCAGCAAGGCAAGCAGCATGACGACCAGCACGCCGAGAATGACATTCGAGGCGTAGAGGTGATCCCTTCGCCTGTCTCCTCCACTCCATGTGTACGCGTAGCCGTTTCTGCGCCGGCAGCCGGAAAAGCGGGACACGCCTCAAGCCCTCGCGACGGCTCTGGCCTGCCTTGCGGGGCGCTTGTCGAAAAGCCTGCCGAGCTTCAACGTGACATGATCGGGAACACACCAGACCGCGCCCGGCCTGTGATCACTCTCGAACATGGCGAAGTGCATAGCAGAGGCGCGATCGATGAAAACACCTCCCACCAGACCGTCACGGTCGGCAACGACCCAGCGGCCTTGAGCGTCGCGCCCCACGGTAAATCGCACGCCGGACGCCGAAGCGGCGGCTTCCAAATTCGCTCTACCCATGGGAAGCCTCCTCAGAAAATCAGGGCGAGAACGATCAGGGTGGAGCATGCGATGCCCGCCACCATGAACCACTTCAACAGAATGCCTGCATTCTGATCGACCGGCCCATGATCGGGCCAACGCTTGTTACTGCTCTGCACGTCGATATCCGCGAGATATTGCGCCAGAAAGAAACTTCCCAAACGACCGTACATGCACATGACTCCTTCTTTTGTTTCCGGTCTCACCGCAGAATGTCGCGGAACCGGTAGCCAAGAAGGTAGCCACGAGCGCATAGGCTTTCGATTGGAGTCGCCGGACGATAAAATAATCAAATTATATAAACGAGAAGACAAGTACGAGTGGACGTAACAGATCAGCCTCTACCGGCAGCAAGACGCCGCACGTCGGAGTTCGAACCCCGCCTCGCGGCGAACCAACGATCACCGTTCCAACTCTGCTCGATGTCCGCAATCAGGACATGGTCACACCTTACGAGCGCTCGCTGGACCTTCAACAAGGCCGCGCCAGGTTCGCAGCTTCACGTCTTCCGCGGCTGCGGTCACCTGCCCCCGATCGAAAACCGGATGAAGCGATTACGCCTCTCAGGAACTGGCCGGACCGCTCATGAAGCGGATGTGCCGAAGAATTCCATCCATATCCGCCGACCCTGATCGTCGAACCGCTTTACCGCCTCGATAAAGTCGTGGCGGGCGGCTTCGTCCGCCAACGGCGCGGGCAGCATGGGATCGAAGACGATCTGGCGAATGGCATCATCACCCAGAAGGAAGCTTTCCCGCGCGGCGATCTCTGGCCGCAATCTCGCCACGCCCTCAAGCCACACCTCCAGACGCCGCACGCCTTCCCTGTAGGCCGCGACTGATGTGTCGCGTTCCCAAAGACCAAGAGCCTGTTTCTGTCGCTCGGGATCGAAGTCCGCAGCCCGGAATACGGCAGCCGCCTCTCCAAGTCCCAACGCGATCAGGCGCTGACGCACCATGCCAGCTCCGCCCGCCAGATTATCGGGACGAATAAAAAGGCCGTTGCCGAGTTCGCGCATGCCCAGCATGGAGAGTGCCCGCTCCCGTGCCCTGAGCACCTTGCGGTCGCTGCGGGAAAGCCCTCCGGTCGATGCCGCGATCCAGTCGCCATTCCATCTGACGAGACGCTCCTCGACCGTCCGCCAACCGGCGACATCGTCACGGATCTTTCGCCTCTCGGACCCCAGGCGATAAACGCCTCGCTCGACAAGCTCGACAAGCCCCGACCGGGCAAGACGGGCTAGCGTCACCCGCACGCTGTTTTCGGAAATATCGAAGAGTGCACCGGCTCTCAAGGCGTCGGCCACGCTCAACACACCGCCAGCGGCGACACCAAGAAGATTGAGGATCAGACGCCGCGCGTTCGGGACCTCAAAATTACTATGTTTGACACTATTCGGCATTGCTCGTAATTTTCTTTCATGCGTGCTGAAAGGCACGAGGAGGAAAACATGTCATTTACCAGCCAATTCCTGACGCACGAAGTGCAAAATCAGCCGGAAGCGCTCATGGATTATAATGTCTGGGAGACGGACACTGCGCTGCGTGAGGTGGTCGAGCGCGACGGCGCCTCCTGGGCAAGTGACCACTTAAGCGAATACGGCGCACTGGCCGGCGGCGAGCTTATCCAGGCGGGTTATGAAGCGAATGAAAACGGCCCGCGATTGCGGCCGTTCGACCGGTATGGCCGCCGCATTGACGAGGTGGAATTCCACCCCGCCTATCATCGGCTGATGACGGAGGCGATGAAATACGGCATGAATGGCTTTGCCTGGCGCAATGCCAACCGGGCCGGCGCACATGTGGCGCGCGCCGCTGTGATGTACATAGGCTCGCAAGCGGATGCGGGCGTGGGCTGCCCCATGTCGATGACCTACGCGGCTATTCCCGCCCTCAGACACACATCAACACTCGCGGAGAAATGGATTCCGAAGCTCATCTCCACCGAGTACGACCCGCGCAGCCTTCCGATGGACCGGAAGGCCGGCTGCACCATCGGCATGGGTATGACAGAAAAACAGGGCGGTTCCGACGTCCGCTCAAACACAACGCGGGCAATCCGCCAACCTGACGGCACCTATGAACTGGTCGGGCACAAATGGTTCTTCTCCGCTCCGATGTGCGATGCCCATCTGGTGCTTGCGCAGGCAGAGGGTGGTTTGAGCTGCTTTCTTGTGCCGCGCTTTCGCCCGGACGGCAGTCGTAATGCAGTCGAGATCCAGCGACTGAAGGACAAGCTCGGTGACTGGTCGAACGCCTCGTCGGAGGTGGAGTTTCGCGGAGCGTTTGGAGAACTCGTCGGTGAAGAAGGCCGGGGTGTCGTGACCATTCTCGATATGGTGGCGCTCACCCGCCTCGACTGCATGACCGGCTCCGCGAGCCAGATGCGGCAAGCGACGGTGCAAGCCCTTCATCACACTCGGCAACGCAGGGCGTTCGGAAAATACCTGGTGGACCAACCGTTGATGCGCAACGTGCTCGCCGATCTGGCTCTTGAAAGCGAGGCGGCAGTCACCCTGACGATGCGCGTCGCCCGCGCCATAGACGCCGCAGGACGCGACGAAAGCGAGGCCGTCTTTGCCCGCATCGCCACGGCGATCGGCAAATACTGGATCTGCAAGCGCGCTCCTCCACACATCAATGAAGCGCAGGAATGCCTCGGTGGCATCGGTTACGTGGAAGAGACAATGATGCCACGTCTTTACCGGCAGGCTCCGCTGAACTCGATCTGGGAAGGCAGCGGCAATGTCCAGTGCCTCGACGTGCTGAGAGCCTTGCGCAAGGAACCCGCGTCGCGCGACGCCCTCTTCGGCGAACTTGCCGGCGCAAAAGGTCTCGACCGTAGCTACGATGCCGAGTTCGATGCGCTCGCCGGCTCTTTCGCCGATGCGGAAACACTCGAATATCGCAGCCGCGCGGTCGTGGAACGCGTCGCACTCCTGCTGCAGGCTTCCCTTCTTCTGAAATCGGCGGACCAGGCCATCGCAGCATGTTTCTGCCGCTCCCGTCTCGCAAAGGAACACGGGCTCGCCTTCGGCACACTTGGCCCCGATGCCCCGGTCGCTACGCTCATCGAGCGTGCAATGGTGAAGACCTCAGTCGCACCGATTTCCTGAACATGAAATCCTCCCAGACAATGCCATCGCCGAAGACCTCGGGTTAGGGAAGCTATCCGGGAGGCCCGACATCCTGACCGCAGATCCGAACTGCACCGGTGCCCATCACTCTCCGATCACGCCAATTCATGTCTATTCTCACGGAATTGACCGGAATTTACGAGAGAATCCGGTTGTCGTCCTTCGCTGGAAGCTCTAGGACCGCGACATGGCGACGGCAACGAGCCGCGCCCAGGAGACTTCGAACATCGAAGTAACGACGCGGAACGAAGGCAGACCATGCGTTATCTGATTACCGGGACGGCAGGCTTCATCGGCTTTCATCTGGCCCGAAGGCTTCTGGAGGCCGGCCACAGCGTGACCGGCTTCGACGGCATGACACCTTATTACGACGTCTCCCTGAAACGTCGGCGTCATGGAATCCTCGAAAGCTATCCGAATTTCGATCCGATCATCGGCATGCTCGAGGATACGGCAGCGCTCGACCGCGCAGCCGCCATAGAACAACCCGACGCGATCGTTCATCTCGCGGCCCAGGCCGGCGTGCGCTACAGCCTCGAAAATCCGCAGGCCTATGTAACCTCCAACCTCACCGGCTCCTGGACCGTGCTGGAACTGGCGAAACGCATCCGGCCGAAGCATCTCCTGCTCGCCTCCAGTTCCTCGATCTACGGCGCGAACGAGAAGGTGCCATTCGCCGAAACCGACCATGCTGACGAGCCGCTCACGCTTTATGCCGCGACCAAGAAGGCGATGGAGGCCATGGGCCATTCCTATGCCCATCTTTACAAGATACCGACCACCGCTTTCCGTTTCTTCACCGTGTACGGTCCATGGGGACGTCCCGACATGGCCCTTTTCAAATTCACCGACGCCATACTCAACGGCCGTCCCTTGGATATTTACGGCGAAGGGAAGATGAGCCGCGACTTCACCTATATCGACGATCTGGTGGAAGCTATCATACGGTTGATCGCTGTCGTTCCGGATGAGGAAAACCGTGTCACGGCGCCTGGAGTGGAAGATACACTTTCCCGGCATGCCCCTTTCCGCATCGTCAATATCGGCGGCGGCCAGCCGGTGGAACTGATCCGCTTCGTGGAAACGGTCGAGGCCGCTATCGGACAACCGGCCATTCGTCGCATGTTGCCGATGCAGAAGGGCGACGTGCCGCGCACCTACGCACTTCCCGATCTCCTTCAGGCGCTAACGGGCTTCGTACCGCAGATGCCCGTCGAACGCGGCGTTCTCGAATTCGTCGAATGGTACAAGACGTGGAAACGGGAAGAGGCGCCGCAAAAACTCGTCACTAGCGCAGTCTCCTGATCCCCCGACATATGCCGGCGAGCCGCTTGCAGCGGCTTTTGACAATACATAAGTACGGGGCTAAAAATCCGATTTGTGCTCGATCAGGCCAGTCCCGCCCCATGGAAAAAAGTCTTTCCCGCTACATCTGGAAGCACACCTGGCGTCAGCAAGTCATCATTCTCATGATCGTCGCTTTGTCGATGATCCCGTATTTCATATCGCTGGATCTGCCCAAGCAGATCATCAACGGCCCCATCCAGGGTGAGGGTTTTTCGACGCCGGAAGCCTTGCAGCCTTTTTTCGAACTCGGCTTCGACATGCCGCTCGTCGGCTATGTGCAGATCTACGCGGGATATCCGCTCGATCGCCTGTCCATGCTGATGGCGCTCAGTGTCGAGTTCCTGGCGCTGGTTGTTATCAACAACGCCTTCAAATATGTCATCAATACCTACAAAGGCCGCCTGGGCGAGCGGTTGCTGCGTCGCATCCGTTTCCAGCTCATCGACCACCTTCTCCGTTTCCCGCCGGCCTACTTCAAACGAACCAAGGGCGCGGAAATCGCCAGCATGATTAAGGACGAGGTGGAGCCGCTGGGCGGCTTTGCCGGCGATTCCTTCGTTCAGCCGGCATTGCTTGGCGGTCAGGTGATCGCAGCGCTGTCGTTCATCCTGGCGCAGAACTTCTGGCTCGGTCTGATAGCAGCCTTCATGGCGCTTCTGCAGATAGGGATCATTCCCAGAATGCGTCGACGACTGATCCGTCTCGGTCGGGAACGGCAGATCACCGCACGTCGGCTTGCAGGTCGGGTAAGCGAAATGGTCGAGGGCATGCCGACGATCCATGCCTATGATACTTCAAACTACGAGCGCGCCGACATGGCCCGTCGGCTGGGGGAGATCTTCGCGATCCGCTACGATCTCTACCAATGGAAGTTCATGGTGAAGTTCATCAACAACTTCCTGGCCCAGGTCACGCCGTTCCTCTTCTACAGTATCGGCGGCTATTTGACCCTGCGCGGCAATCTCGACGTTGGCCAGCTGGTCGCCGTCATCAACGCTTACAAGGAGTTGCCGAGCCCGCTCAAGGATCTGATCGACTGGGATCAGGCGCGGCAGGATGTGCAGGTAAAGTTCGAGCAGGTGGTCGAGCAGTTCCAGTCCGACAGCATACTTCAGCCGGAAATCCAGTCTATTTACACCGGCGTACCCGCACCGCTGCCCGGCCCCCTCGCCGCCGTCAATCTCGCGATAGACGACGACAGCGGCGGCCGTATGGTCGACCACGTCTCCCTGCATGTCGAGCCTGGCCAGACCATTGCGTTCCTCGATGCAAACGGCAGCGCCGGCAGCCTCATCGCCGATGCCATAGGTCGCGCGGTCTGGCCGAGCGCCGGCAGGGTCGCCGCAGGCGATATCGACATTCGCGATCTGCCGGAATCCATCACCGGTCGCCGCATCAGCTATGTCTCGGCGGAAACCTATTTCTTCCACGGGAGCCTGAAAGACAACCTGCTTTACGGCCTGAAACACGCCCCGCTGCAGCCTATGGAGAGGGAAGGCAACGCGGCTATCCGACGAAAATGGGAAATCAAGGAAGCCCGGCTGGCCGGAAACGTCGATTTCGATATCGAAGGGGAGTGGATCAGCACCGGGGCGGCGCCAGACAATGCCATAACCAGGGAAACGCTCGACGCCTGGATGCTCGGCGTTCTCGACACCGTGTTGCTCACCGAAGACGTTCTCGACCTCGCCTTGCGCAGCCCGGTCGATCCGCAAACGAACGAGGATATAGCCCGCTTCGCCATCGCTGCCCGACAGACATTGCGCGACGAACTGGCCAGCCTCAACCTGCCGGAACTCGTCGTACCCTTCGATTTCGAGGCTTACAATACCGAGGCGACCGTAGCCGAAAACCTGCTGTTCGGGTCTCTTGTCGACGGAGAAACCGCGGCCCAGCGGATCATTGCCAGCAACTACTTCCGGTCGGTTATCCGGCAGGACGGATTGGCCGATCTACTGTTTGAAATGGGGCGTTCGGTCGCGAGCACAATCGTTGAACTGTTCGGCGACATGCAGCAGAACAACCCGCTATTGCCCGAACTTCCCTTCATGGAAGGTCATGAAATCCCCGATTACGCCCGCATCCTGAAAGAGATCGAGGGGCGGGGCATCGACGAAACGAACGACGAGCAGCGTCGTGTCATCTTCCTGACCGCCTTCGCCTACGTCGAAAGCCGCTATCGCTTCGGCCTGCTGACCGATGAAATCATGCGCAAGATCGTGGCCGCGCGCCAGAAGTTCCATGCCAATCTACCGGCGGAACTCGGAGGTCTCATTGCGCGTTACGAACCAGACAAGTTCCAGCCATCGTCCTCGTTGATCGAGAACATTTTGTTCGGCAAGATCAGCCGAGGCCATGCGGATGCCCAAAACCGCATCGCCCCATTGATCAGGCAACTGGCCGAGAAGGAGGGAGTGTATACGGAAATGCTCGCAGTCGGTCTCGATTACGATCTTGGTCCGGGCGGCAAGCGGCTGACGCTGTTGCAGCGCCAGAAACTCAACGTTGCGCGCGCACTGATCCGCGGTACGGAATATTGCATCCTCAACCAGCCGCTGCCGGGCCTTAATCCGCGCCTGCAGACCCAGTTGGTGAAGAATGTCATCTCCTTCTTGCGCAGCAAGTCCGAAAAGTGCACTATTATATGGGTTCTATCCAATCCGCGGCTGTGCAAGCTCTTCGAACGGATCATGGTATTCGACAAAGGCGGGCTGGTCGCTGATGGAACCTACGAGACTCTGGTGGAAGAAAACGGTATGGTGAAAGAGCTGGTAACGAGGTAGTTTCAGGAGAGACCCTCTCCGGCTCAGTTTGGAGGTATGCGATGGTCCTTATGGATGAGGTTCAATGCCTGCGTGCCCTGCCGTTCTTCGCGTCTGCGGATCCGGCCAAGCTGAAGTTGCTGGCTTTTACATCCGACCGTATGAAATTCGCGCCGGGTCAGGAATTGTTCCATGAGGGCGATGTAGGCGATTCCGCCTTTGTTATCCTCGGGGGTACCGCGGATATAGTCGTGGATACTCCCGCCGGCGAGATCAAGGTTGCAGAGGCCGGAAAGAACTCCATCGTCGGCGAAATCGCTATACTCTGCGACGGCTACCGCACTGCTACCGTCCGGGCAAGCACGCCAATGGACACCTTGCGCATCAGCAAGGAGGCTTTCCGCAAGCTGATGGCCGATTGCCCGTCGATGATGCTTGGCGTGATGCGTGTGCTCGCCACCCGTCTCCAAACAACGACATCAGAGCTTGCAGCCCAGAAGAGCCACGAGGAATACGCCTGAGGCTAGCGGTTCCGAGCTACACCCGCGCCGTAAATGTGTCTCAGGTGACGATCGAGTCGCATATTTTGGCGATTGTCGATTTCCTCGATCCATAATTCCCTCTATGAACCGGACCACTGACGGGATGCCCCGCGCGACCATTCGTTTTCCGGTTGGTCCATGCGACGACATCCAAACAAAGCTGGAATTTTGACGACGACGCTGCAGAATGGTGGGGCCTCTTTTTGGCCGCTTTCATGCCCCAGAGGCACTGCGCCGCGTTCATTCCCACAGGGTCGCTCTTGATGCTGCAGCCTGCACGCCCTTTCTTGCCAGACAAGGCCGCACATCAACTGGGTATCGCATCCGGAGTGATCCTCTTTGCGTTCATTTCGACGCATCTTCTCAATCACGCGCTGACACTGGTATCGATTGCCTTTGCTGACGAGGTCCTGAAGATCTTCAAGATCCTCTGGCGCAATCCGCTCGGAACCCTCCTCCTGTACGGTTCGTTTCTGGTTCATTTCCTGCTCGCGCTTCGAACGCTTTACCTGCGTCGGCACATGCGCCTGCCGGCCCGTATGATGATCCAGGTCATCTTCGGTCTTTCCATCCCCGTCCTCATCGCCCAGCATGTGGTCTCCGCGCGGGTACCCGCCCTCTATGGCGGCTTCGACAGCACCTATGAGAGCGTCATAAGAGCCATATGGAACGGCAGCGGTCTGTTCGGACTGAAAATGGCTCTGGCCGTCATCGTGGTCTGGGTGCACGGCTGCATCGGCCTTTATGCCGCCCTTCGCTTCAGGGAGTGGTTTCCGCGCGTGTCGCAGTGGCTCTTCGCATTTGCGATCCTGCTGCCGACGCTTGCGCTCGTCGGCATACTGACCAGTGGCCGACAGATGGAGGCTTCGGCCACGACCAGGGGATCTGTTCAATCATCCGGCTCGGGCGCCGAGATGTTGCGGCTGCAAGCCGCGAGACCCCAACTCGACCTCGCTGCGATCGAGCAACGTATCTACGTCGCCTTCGGTCTGGGGCTGGGACTTGTCGTGATGCTGCGCTCCGTCCGTTCATTGCGTCGCAACGTCCCCGAAATCAGCATTACCTACGCACATGGTGCACAGGTTCGCGTGCCGCGAGGAACATCGATCCTTGAAGCCAGCCGGATGGGCCGGATCGATCACTATTCGATCTGCGGCGGCAAAGGACGCTGTTCGACCTGTCGTGTACGCATCGTCGACAGCGCCGGTCCGCTGCCACCCGCAACCGCCATGGAACAGGCGACGTTATCGCGAATCCGAGCGGCCCCCGATACGCGGCTAAGCTGCCAGACCCGGCCTGATTACGACCTGACCGTCGCACTATTGCTGGAGCCGCCGGCCGGCGGCGATGTCTATTCCGCCAGGCCGCTTAGACAAGCCGGCCGGGAAAAGGAAATCGTCGTGCTTTTCTGCGATATCCGCAATTTCACCACCATTTCGGAAAGCAGGCTGCCCTATGACATCGTCTTCCTTCTGAACCGTTATTTCGCGGTCGTCGGTCGAGCGGTAGAAGAAGCCAAGGGACAGGTGGACAAGTTCATCGGCGACGGCGTGATGGCGCTCTTCGGTATCGATGCCACCGAACCGAGCGAGGCGTGCCGACAGGCGCTGAAAGCTGCAGCAACGATCGTCGCGGAGACAGAGAAGCTCAACCAGGAAATGATGCAGGAATTCGGTGTCGACCTCAGGATCGCAATCGGCATTCACTTCGGCCCTGCGATCGTCGGCGTGATCGGTTACGGCAAGGTGTCGGGCCTCACCGCGATCGGCGACACCGTCAACGTGGCAAGCCGGCTCGAGGCGGTCGCAAAGCAGTTCAACGTCGCGATTGCCGCGTCCGAACCCATCATGCTGCTTGCTCACCTGCCCTATGACGGGCTTTCCAACCGCTCCGTCTCGCTGAAGGGGCGCCGGACGGACATGCGTGTCTATCTGCTCTCGACAGAGGACGCCAGACGCTACGCTTGATCTCGACGCGCGCCTCTCTTTCCGAGGAACCGGAAAACGGCAGGGATCTCCTCGCGAGGAATTGACCCGCTCCGTCTTCTGCCTACTAGCCTGCGACATTCTGTGAAGGTAAATCTAGACTGCAGAAAGCCGTCACCAGCCATTCGCATATGCAACGGGAGGATATCGTTGAAACCCTATCGTCTTTTGGGCATTGCTCTTCTTGCCGGCTGTTTTATTGCAGCACCGGCGCTCGGCAATAGGCCGACCAGCCAGAAATTGTTCGACGGTTTCGACGGCCAGGACTTTTCCCCCGAAGGCGGACTTTACTACCGCATGAACGAGGAGCAGAAAGCTGGCAGCTATGTGTTTCAGAGCGAGGTTAAACGTAACGGCGCAGGCGCGCTGAAACTCAGCGTGCGGAGCCAATGTCCGGCCACCGACGATCTGTGCAGTGAACGCGCCGAGATCTGGGAAAAGACCCCGCTGCGCGTCCCCTATGACGAACCGGTCTGGTTCGGTTTCGCCATGAAACTTGCCGATCCCGTTCCACAGGACGACCATCGCTACCTGATGGCCCAGTGGAAACGGGAAATCGGGCCTGAGGCCGAGGGGGATTTCAGCCCCTTCCTCGCGCTCCGGCTCGACCGTGGCAAGATGTTCTTCTCGGTGGAAACCAATTATGTCGAAGGTGGCCCTCAGCCGATCGATGGCGTTGCCGGTCGTTGCCCGGAAGGCAGCACACCCGTCTGGTTCCGCCCTGAAGTCAACCAGATGCGCGCCCTTGCCGCTTCAGGCCCCGACTGGAGCGCCGAGGATGCTGCTACATTCCCATCCTGCACGGACAAGATTTCCGTCGTGCAGCACAATCCGCTACCCAAAGCATCAACGGACTGGATCGACTTTGCGATTTTCTCCCGTCCGGACCCTAATGGAGACGGCCGGATCGAAATCTTCGCCGACCGCGTCTGGGTCGCTACCGTGACGGGATATGTGGGCCACGGCGATGCGGGCCTCGGAAAGAATCAGTATTTCAAATTCGGCCCCTACCGGGCCGGAGCTGAGGATATATGGACCGTCTATTATGACGATTTCCGGCGCTCTCCCGATTGCATCGATGTGCTGGAAGACTCGAAGGCCTGTTCTGTCCTGCAGTAAGTCGCGAGGTCTCAGCACCGATAGGGCTGAGCGCCAAGCATTCCCGCAATCACCCGGGCCGTTCCGGCGGCGCCGTCAAGTGAAATCGGAAGCTCCGGCGGGAAACTGAGCTCGCGTGCGGCGGTGATTGCCTCGGCCATCGCCGTCCCAGTCAGACCTTGCTCGGTGACGACCTTCGCCAGGCCCAGCGCGACCAGCTTTTCGGCCCGGACGGATTGCTCTGTCTCACCACCGGCAGCAAAGGGTACGAACAGGGCGCGGCAACGCGCCCGCAAGAGATCGCAGACCGTGTTGTAGCCCGCCTGAGAAATCGACAGGCCGGCCTGCGGCAAGAGGCTCGGGAAGTCCGGACGAAAGCGAAAGAGGGAAACACCCCTCGAAACGCGGGCCGCGAAACGATCGTAATCCGTCTGCGCCAAGTTGGGACCGGTAATCACACACCATTCCTCGCGATCATCGAGAATATCGCGGGCGTCGAGTGCAGCCTCGATCAGCGCTCCACCCACGGCACCACCGCCGGCGGAAATCACCACGCCAAAACGATCAGCGGATGGCGGAGCTTCAACCGGCGCAACAAGGCCGGTGTAATGAATCTTGTCCGCAAGCTCACCCGCGAGCGGAAACGTCTCTTCGAGCCGCACGAAATGCGGATCACCGTGCACGAGGATACCGTCGAAATAACGGGCGACGAGATCGGCAGTCTCGCGGTCTCGCCCAGGCTTGCGGTTCTCCTGCAGGATGTCCCTGATCGAGCTGAAGAGCAGCGGACGGTTGTTGGCATTCTCGATGGCCTCGAGCAAGGGCAGAAGCTCGAAGCGCATCTGACGTCGGCCGAAGGGGAAAGCCTCTATGATGACGACATGCGGTTCGACTCTCGCAAAAGTCTCAAGAAGAATAGCCGTCCGTCTCTGCTCGAAGTCCGTATCGACAGGATTACCCTCAATATCGGCAAGGCTTGAGAATCCGCTCTTGGCCGCAACGACGGCCGGAAGCTGGACGTGTTCGACGCCCTTTCCCGGAAAACCGTTCACAGTCGCCCCGCCTGTCACCAGCGTCACCGAGAAGCCGGCCTCGACCAGAGCCTCAGCGATCCGGCTGGCACGCGCCAGATGCCCGATACCAAGCAGGTGCTGGACATAGAAAAGAACCATTCTCTTCGAGGGGGACGCTTGCGGCGTACTCAAATCCCTCTCCTCTCCCACGCTTCTGTAAAGAGCCGGTCAAGATCGTGAATACTGTTATGGTGGTCGAAGTCCTTCCGCACCCTCGCCTCAGCAGCGACTCCGAGCCTCTCCCGCAGATCGGGATCGGTCATCACGCGCTGCAGTGTGATCGAGAGAGCCTCCGCGTCTTCGGACTCGACCAGCAATGCGTTTTCGCCGTCGACAAACAGTTCCGAGATGCCTGAAACGGTCGTGGAGACGGCCATGAGCCGCTGGCTTGCCGCCTCGACGAGGACGTTCGGCAGACCGTCGCGGTCACCATCCGCTGTAATCCGGCAGGCGAGTGCGAAGAGATCGCTATCGCGATAATGAGCGAGCACATCGCGCTGGTCCATCGAGCCCTTCCAGACAATCCGGTCGGAAATACCAAGTTCGCCGGCGAGCGCTTTCAGACTGCCCAGTTCATCGCCACCGCCAATGTGAGTAAACTGCCAGTGAAGGTTCGCCGGAAGCTTGGCGAACGCCTTCAGCAGCACGTCATACCCCTTCTTCTTGACGGCGCGGCCAACGCTCAACACACGGAGAGGATCAGTTGGATCGGATCCGTCACGGCGAGGCCGCTGACCGTCGAAGTGCGGGAACCGCTCGAGGTCGAGACCGTGATAGCTGAGATGCATGACATCGCGTCCACCTGAAAGCGATGACAGCTTTTCATAGCCCACCCGCGTGCAGGTCACGCCCCAGTCGGCACTCTGGAGCTTTTCTGCCAGATCCCAGTCCTCGGAAGTCCAGATGTCCTTGGCGTGAGCGGAAATCGACCACGGGATACCGCTGATCTCGCTGGCGTAGCGCGCGACCGACGCGGGCGTATGGATGAAATGCGCATGCAGCCATTTGCCTCCCTGCGGCCATTCCGCAACGAGCACCGCCGCCTGACCGAAGCGGCGAAACCGGTTGCGCGAAAAATCCCGTTTCAAATCCTTCCAGAAGGACGAAAGCGCTTTGCCGAACCCCGGCAGAAGGCACGTCTTCCGTAACGCTCTCAGGACGCGAAGCGGCTCCTCATGCAGGTATTCCGGCAGATAGCTGACGCGGGCGCGGATCTCGTCATGCACCGGGTGACGCTTCTTGTCCGTCGGGCGACGCATGGCGACGATTTCTAGCTCGAAGCCGGCACGTTCCAGACCCAGCAGTTCCTGTGCGATGAAAGTCTCCGAGAGGCGCGGATAGCCCTTCAGGAGGACGACAATCTTTCCGGTCCTGTCCATTAATTATCCCTGGGCGGCAAAACGCGGTGACCTGGCGTCTTCGCTCAGATACCCGCCAACGATCTGCGAGATGGTTTGCAATCCCTCAAGGTGGAGGCCGGCGGCGCTGGCAGAGGGAGGATCTCGTTTCAGCACGTCCTTGATCGCCTGCGCGAAACGCAGGCTATCGGAGGCCTCCTGGCCGGAGAGCATGCTGACGAGGCCGAGTTCGGAGGCCCTGCGGGCACGGATCAACTGTTCCAGCCGCGGCTGGGTACGCGGAACCACCAGAGCCGGTTTATCGAAGGACAGGATTTCGCAGTAGGTGTTGTAACCACCCATGGCGACAACCGCCTTCGCACCCGCAATCCGGTCTTCCATCCGGTTGTCGAATTCGATCATTTCCAGGTGAGGGTTATTGCCCGCCTGCTCCACGAAGTGCTGTCGCTGTTCAGCCGGCATATAGGGACCGAGCACAATCACCGCCTTGTGGGTGAGCGTCGAATCGGCCTGGTAGGCCGCGATCACGTCCCGCACCAGATCGGCCCCGTCACCACCACCGCCGGTCGTTACGAGCAGATAGTCCTCGGCAGGTTCCTCACGTTCAACCGACGCCTTGCGTTGCAGAAAACCAACAAAGCTCATTTTCTCCCGAACGCTCGACGGCACATCGAGGCCGGTCAGTGGATCGTAGAAATCCGGTGGACCATAGACCCAGATGTTGTCGTAGAGCGAGCCGATCTTGTGCATCACGTCATTACGCTTCCATTCCGCGTCCAGCAGATGCGGGGCATCCATGACCTCACGGAGGCCGAGGATCAGCGTGGTACCGCGTTCCTTCAGAAAGCGCAGCGTTTCCTCTACCTCGCCACGCAGCCCAAGAGGCTCCTTGTCGATAATGAAGATGTCCGGCTGAAACGTCTCGGCGGTGTGCAGGATGATCGATTGCCGCATCCTGATGGTCGCCTTGACGTCAATGTGCTGGTCCATCGACGTATATTCGCCGTTGCGCAGCTTGATGACGCTCGGAATCTTCACGAAATCCACGCGGGCGCGATAATCGAAGGCACCGGCGATCGTGGCGCCGGAAATAATCAGCACCTGCAGGCCGCGATAGTCTTCGACAAGCGAATGGGCAATCGTACGGCAGCGCCGCAGGTGCCCAAGGCCGAATGTATCATGACTGTACATGAGAATTCGTGCCTTGCGCGACTGTCCAGTCATGCAGTTGTTCTCCTATGGGTCAGAAGCATTGATCCGCGGCAAGTCGCATGTTGATCTTGAGGGGGTCAGTTGTAGGGGTCTGCGGCATCTCTAAGACCATCGCCGAGAAAATTGAAGGCAAGAATGATCACAATAACCGGAACCACCGGGAAGAGAAGCCACGGATAGAGGGCGATGACGTTGACGGTGCGTGCTTCCGTCAGCAACACCCCCCAACTCGTGATTGGCGGGCGCAACCCGAGTCCCAGGAAGCTCAGCGTCGTCTCGCCGAGGATCATGCCGGGGATGGTCAGCGTAGCGCTTGCGATCAGGTGAGACATGAAGCCAGGGATGAGATGCCGTCCGATGATCCGGGCGCTACCCGCGCCCATCATCTGCGCGGCAAGCACATAATCCTCTTCGCGAAGCGCCAGAAGCTTGGAACGCACCGCGCGAGCAAGCCCGGTCCAGTCCAGAAGCCCGAGAATGAACGTAATCCCGAGATAGACGAAAAGCGGCGACCAATCTGCCGGCATGATGGCTGCCATGGCCAGCCACAGCGGTATGCTGGGGATCGAATGCAGGACTTCCGTGATCCGCTGGACCGCAAGATCAAACCAGCCGCCCCAGTATCCCGCGAGACCACCGATGACGATGCCGAGCACGAAACTTGTCATCACGCCAAGAAGACCGATAGTGAGCGAGACACGCGCACCGTAGAGAATGCGCGACAGCACATCCCGGCCGAGACGGTCCGTGCCGAGCAGGAACATGTCGCCACCCTCAGCCGGGCAAGCCAGATGCACATTGCCGTCGATGAAGCCCCAGAAGCGATAACTGTCGCCCCGGCAGAAAAAGCGCAGTCGCTGAACCTCGTTTTTTTTCTCGCTATAGACCCGGCGCAGCGTTTCCATATCCAGTTCCATCGTCCGGCCATATACGAACGGGCCAACAAAAGAACCCTCATGAAAGAAATGCACCTGCTGTGGCGGCGCATAGATTCGGTCCACGTTCCGCGTATGGACATTATAGGGCGCCAGGAATTCCACGATAGCGACCGTGCAATAAGCGATCAGCAACAGGATGCCGGAAACAAGCGCAAGGCGGTGGCGGCGAAACCGCCACCATGTGAGCTTCAATTGAGAGGCATGGCCAACCGTCGGATCGGCGTCGGCTTCCACGGCATAGGGATCGAACGGAGCCTTTGAGACATAGTGCACCGGCGGCGGCAGGCTTGCCACATCCTCACTCATTTCGTGTGCCCTCCCTGCAACCGGATGCGCGGATCGAGGATGGCCAGCGCGATGTCGGACACCAGCACGCCGATGACAGTCAGGATAGCGAGAAACATCAGGAAGGAGCCTGCCAGATACATGTCCTGATTCTGAAGCGCCCTGATCAACATCGGGCCCGTCGTTTCCAGGGACAGGACAACGGCAGTGATTTCAGCTCCAGAAATGATGGTCGGCAGGATGGAGCCGATGTCCGAAATGAAGAAATTCAGCGACATGCGCAGCGGATACTTGATGAGCAGGCGGAAAGGATGAAGGCCCTTGGCCCGCGCCGTCATCACATATTGCTTGTGCAGTTCATCGAGCAGGTTTGCCCTGACCCGACGGACCATCCCGGCGGTTCCGGCCGTTCCGATGATGATGACGGGAATCCAGATATGCTCGAGAATGGATTTCGCCTTGGCCCAACTCATGGGTTGGCCGAGAAAATCCTGATCCATCAGGTGGCCAATCGAAATGCCGAACCAGATATTGGCAAAATACATCATGATAAGCGCGAGAATGAAATTCGGCACCGCAATGCCGATAAGGCCGAGCAGCGTCAACCCATAGTCGCCCCAGCTATACTTGTGGGTAGCGGAATAGATGCCGATCGGAAAGGCGATGAGCCAGGTCACAATGATGGTAACCGTTGAGACGAGAACAGTAAGCCAGACCCTGTCCCCCACGACATCGGCGACAGGCATGCGGTATTCGAAGGAATAGCCGAAATCGCCTTGGACGAAGCCGGCAACCCAATCCAGATAGCGCAAAGGTGCGGGCTGGTCGAAGCCGTAACGCGCCTTGAGATCCTCGATCTCCTGCATATCGGCCTTCTCGCCCATGGCCTTAAGTTCCTCGACATAGCTTTCGAAGAAATCGCCGGGCGGCAGTTCGATGATCGTGAAGACCAGCATGGAGATCATGATTAGCGTCGGGATCATCATGGCGACACGCCAGAGAATATAGCGGATCATCTCATGCGCCTCCCTCTAGCCAGAAAGTATCCGGCATATAGACCCCGAGATAGGAGGTTGGATCGAAGCCATAGAGGCCTTCACTCGGCAGGTTGCGCAGCCGGTTTGCCCGCACGATCGGCTGCGGCACGGCATTGACGATCCCTATGGTAAAAACCTGCTGGGTGAAGATCGACAGCATCCGGTGCCAGATCACCTCGCGCTCCTCAAGCGTATCGGCCTCCCGCCACTGGTGGAAAAGGTCGAGCAGTTCCTGCGCCTCCGGAATTTCCGGCGGACGCCCCTCGCCTCCCCCCGACAACTGATGCAACCCCCAAAGCGGCCACTGGATCTGGTCATTGTTGGTCGGGGCCAGTTCGCGCGGCGACATGTCGGCGGTCGGTACGCCATTGTCGAGGCCCGGGGAAAGCGCCAGAACCGTTTCACCGCTGGTGATGCGTTGCCGAAAAAGCTCGCGGTGCGATACATGCGTGAAGATGCGGAAACCGATACGGCGCCAATGATCGGTCACAAGTTCCAGCACATCGGTGTCGAACGTTGTTTCCGCTGTTGTCTCGATGATGAGCTTGCAGGGTCGCCCGTCAGACAAGTACCGAAGTCCATATTTGCCGTCCCGCAGAAGACCCGCCTCGTCGAGCAGGGCATTGGCTCGGTCGGGATCGAACTCAGCCCACGCATCCCGGTACTCGGGCCGGAAAAGCGGACTGTCCGGTAGCACCGCGTTGGCGCTGGGACTGCCAAGACCGAAGAATACCGCCTTGTTGATCTCGTCACGGTTGATTGCAAGGGACAAAGCCCGACGAACGCGGACATCCCGCATCGTCTGCCGCCAGATCAAATCCGTGCAATTGAGATTGGGAATTAGCGCAACCCGCGAGCCCTGGATACGCTTCCACAGGCTGACCTTGATGGCGCCGCGTTTTTCCGCGCTCTTCAGAAAAGTATAGTCAGCGAAATCGATATTGGTGAATTGCAGATCGCTTTCGCCGGATGCCGCCTTTGCCGCGACGAGATCGCCGGACCCGACATTCAACACCACATGGTCGATATAAGGCAATTGCAATCCGTTGCCGTCGACTCGATGGAAATAGGCGTTTCGCTCGAAGACGAACTGGCCGGCAGGCGGAAGAGTCGTGGCCCGCCAGGGATCGAGCGTCGGCAGATCCGGATTTTCAGGGCGGGCAGTGCGCGACATCTTCTGATGTAGGGACACCCAATCATCCACCCGCTGCTGTTCGATCAGCGCGGCAAGCCGTTCCGGTGTCTGATACTTGTGATGAAACTGCTTGAGATACGCCGCCGGCAGCATCAGGCGGGTCGCAACCGGCGAAGCCAGTTCCGCGAGGAAGTCCGGGTTCGGATCTTCCCAACTGTAGCGGACCGTAACCTCGTCGATGACCTCGAAGACGGGCTCCTTTCCCTTCACCCTCAGAACGGTCGGAATCCCACCCTTGTGAAGTTCCTTGTCATGGAACATATCTTCCCAGACGTAGCGGAAATCCTCCGTCGTAAAGGGACTGCCGTCCGACCAGCGATGACCGGGGCGCAGGTGAAAGGTGAAGATCCGCTCTCCTTCAACCTCATAGCGCTCAAGCAGGTCAGGATGGAAATTGAAGTGACGGTCAAACCCGATGAGGCGGCTGTAGCCATTGATCGGCATGTAACGGATATCGCGTTGACTGGCGATCAGCATCTTGACCGTGCCGCCATGACGTCCCGCAACACCGCCGTCCGTACCGTCGAGGGGCACCACACGCGGTACTTTCGGCAGTCGCTCGGCCAAGGGCGGCAAGACACCTTCGGCGACCCTGGTCTTCAACGGGTCCGGATCGACGACTTCTGCTGCCACCGCTGAAATCCGCGGCAACATGATAGAGCCCATCAATGCCAGAAGCGTACGCCGCGTAATCATACCCGCAGATCCTTCGCATCGACGCCTCGCCGGGCCAGTACCCAATGGCCGTTGCCAAGATCGACATGCGCCAGATTGTCGGGATCGCCCTCATCGAGGAAATGCCGCTTCCACGCACGCCGGGCTATTGTGGAGGATTCTCCTGCAAGGTTGAAATCGATGCGGCAATCGAGATCCGGGGCGGGAACCGCGGCAATGAGCTTGCGCGTATAGGGATGAACCGCCTGGTTCATGATGATGTCGCATGGCGCGATTTCCACAATCCGGCCCGCATACATGACCGCCACACGGTCGGCCATGTAGTTCACGACAGCAAGATTGTGGGAAATGAAGAGGTAGGTGAGACAGAGTTCGGCCTTCAAATCCTTCATGAGATTGAGGACCTGCGCCTGCACCGAGACATCGAGAGCGGAGACGGGCTCATCGCAGATGACGAGGCCTGGGCCCAGCGCCAGCGCACGCGCAATTCCGATACGCTGTCGCTGTCCGCCCGAGAAACTATGGGGATACCGCCCTCCGGCCGATGAGGGCAGACCGACTGCGTGAAGGAGACGCCTGACGAGTTCGATCCGTTCAGCGGAATCGCCCTTATCGTGGATTTCCAGGGGCTCGCTAATGATGCCACGCACCGTCATGCGGGGGGAAAGTGATGATACCGGATCCTGAAAGACCATCTGGATGGAGGACCGCAGATGCCGCAGGTTCTCCCCCTCAGCGGAAAGTACATCGATCGGTTCGTCCGCGCCGTTATAAACGACCGCACCGGCATCAGCCCTTACACCGCGCATCAGGATCTTGCTGAGCGTAGTCTTGCCGCAGCCGCTTTCGCCGACAAGGCCAAGTGTCTCCCCCCGCTTTATGTCAAAGGAGACATCATTTACTGCGCGGATCGGCGGCGAGGGCTTGGCAAAGAAACCCGACGAGTGCTTCGGCCGGAAGATCTTGCTGACATTGCGGACGGAAAGGAGAACATCGTCTTCTTCAACCACCGGTCTTGCGCAACTGCCGAGCAGTCCCGCTGTATCGACACGGATTTCACGCAGGGGCTTGAGACGTTCGTGACGCGCCATCTCAAAGGTCGGCACCGCAGCCATCAAACCCTTGGTATAGGGATGCTGCGCATTGAGGAAAATATCCCCGACGCTTCCCGCCTCCATAACCTCGCCGCGATACATCACCACCACCTCGTCCGCCATGCTAGCGACAACGCCGAGATCGTGGGTAATCAACAGAACCGCCATACCGAGCCGGACCTGCATGTCCTTGAGCAGCTTGAGGATCTGCGCCTGGATCGTGACATCGAGCGCCGTCGTCGGTTCGTCCGCGATGAGGAGCGACGGTCGTCCCACCAGCGCCATGGCGATCATCGCGCGCTGACGCATGCCGCCCGACAACTCGAAGGGATACATGTTGAAAACGTGATCCGGCTTGTCGAATCCTACGAGACCGAGCATTTCCTCCGATCGTGCACGTCGCTCTCTCGGCGATAGAACGGTATGGATACGCAGCACCTCCTCGATCTGGTTACCGATCGTGTGCACGGCCGAAAACGAGGTCATCGGCTCCTGGAAGATCATGCCGATGCGATTGCCGCGAATGTTGCGGATCTGACGACCATCACGCGGCAGCGCTATGAGGTCGACCGGTCCATCGCCTGCCGGATCGTGAAAAACCGCGCGGCCGGATACGCGCGCGCTGGGCGTCTCGATGCCCATGATTGCCCGACCGAGTGCCGATTTCCCGGAACCGGACTCGCCGACAAGCGCCGTTACCCGACCCGGCCGAATGGTCATCGACAAGGAACGAACTGCCTCCACGCTGCCACGAAGCAGCGGGAAGGACACACTGAGCTTTTCCACTGAAAGCAGATCAGCGCCGACGACCATGCGATTTATAGAGCCCCCGGATACGCTACCCATCACAAGCTGACGCAGATTGATATTATTGAAGTTACCGTAGCCCACGGGCCCGGTCCCTGTCTATCGGGAAGATACCGGTATTGTGACGGGTTTCAAAGGCTTGCGGCCCGATCCGCTTTGCCGATACATCAGGGACGGGAAAGATCGTCCGGAGACAATCAGTGAACAGCAAAAGCGACGCCAGAAGCCTTGCCCGCGAGACCATCATCGAGAGCCTGGAACTGGCCCGCAGCGGCGAATTGGAACGCGCCCGCCTTGCGCTCGATGCGCTTTCAAGCAACCCAACACTGCTGGAGGCAGCGGAACTCGGCCCGGCCACCATGATCGGCCTGCCGCGCAAGCTGCATTCCGCTTATCTTAAGCTTGCCAAGATCGCGAAAGACCCTGTGCGCATTGCCGGCCTGCAAGCGATGCTGGCGCCGCCGACGGACCTGCTCGCAGACCTCTTCGCCTTCGACGGCGACCAGCGCCGTAAGATGACGCGGCTTGGCGGCGAGAAGACACCACTCGTCCTGCATCAGATATGGCTCGGCACCCTGCCCGTACCGCCCGCAACGAAGGCCTGGCGGCGGCACTGCGAGACTCACGGCATGGAATATCGCCTGTGGCGGGAAGCCGATCTTGCCGCGGCGGGCTTCGATGAACATCCGAGCTTTCACGCCATGCTGAAACAGGGCGACTATCCCGGCGCCGTCGATGTCGCACGCTACATGATCCTGGAGAAAATCGGCGGCATCTATCTCGACTGCGACTGGTATCCCGCCCGTGACGATCTGAGTTTTGGCGACTACCTGCCGCTTTTGGGCATCTCCGTGCTGGCCGAGGATATCCCGCGCAAGACGAGCACAGGCAGCCTGCTTCTGGCCAATTCCTTCATCGCAGCGCCGGCAGGACACCCGGTTTTTTCACGGATCGTCGATACAATACCGTCCGTCATGGAACGACTTCCCAAGGCGCCGGCCTGGTGGTCGACAGGTCCGCTGATCTTTTCGTTGGCCTGCCGCGGCACCAGCGTCTGTGTTGTGGAAGCCGGTTTCGTGGCCGCCAGCCTGCCACGACAGGCTCCCTTCGAAACGGTGGAGATGGCCCGTCGAAGTGCATCCGACCGGGATGGCGGCCTGCTGATTGCCTGGAAATCCTGGTAGACGTTAACTGGCAGCAGCGGGATCGATCCAGGCACAGCCCGGATGCCGGCTCGTTGCCTCGAAAAGCTGGTCGAGAAACGACCACACCGCCTCGTCATGCACGAGATGATGGGTGAGCACCCCGATGACCGGTGGCCGGTTGTCCCGAACGATCCAGTCGGCGAGCTCACCGAACAGAACTTCTGCCGGCCGACAGCCCCGCGTCCCGCGCCAGTCCATGAGATCGACATGCGTGTTGACCAGATGAATCGGAGAAGCCGAACGCTCCAAGCCGAAGACCGACAGCGACGCGAACCCGAGGGACCCGAGGGAGGGCAAGAGGTCATCGTTGATGCGGTTCCACGGCGGCACGAGCATCGGCCTGAAGCGCGACCCATGCAGCCAGGACAGCTTGGCGAATCCAGCCTGCAACTCTCCGAGCACCGTCTCTGCGGGACGATGGCGTCCGAGTTCCCGCTTCTTCTCGCCCGGCGGAGCGTAGTTGCGATGCGACCAGCCATGAACCGCCACCCTGGCATACGGCTCATCTGCAAGCCGTTCGGACAATGAGGTTCCGGTGTCCTCCGGAATGACGGCAAGCATCACCGGCACGGAATATGCCTTCGTCAGGGCAAGCAGGTTATCGAGCGCTGGTGTTGGCTCGACGGCATCGTCGTCGCGCAGCCAGAACTGCACCCGGTTTCCTGCGGTCGCTGCCTTATCCAACGCTTCGAGCAAGCGGGATTTCGTCATAGCGGATACTCCAGCGCCGGAACGAGTGCTTCCGACAGACGGCGGGCCATGACCGTCACAGAACGCTCCTCAGACACGAAACGGCGCGCGGCTTCAGCCAAAAGCCGGCGTCGAGGTTCATCGGCAAGCAGCGAAGCGACCGCATCGGCAAAAGCTTGAGGTTCACCGGCTGGTACGAGCAGGCCGGTGCGACCGTGCTCCACGACCTCCGGCACGCCGGCAACCCGTTCTGCGACCACCGGAAGACCCGCTGCCTGGGCTTCGAGATAGGCAAGCCCATAGGCCTCGCCGTGACCCGGCCAGACAAAGATAGAACCGCCCGACAGGACCTCGGCCACCTCTTTGCGTGAGAGCTGGCCGAACCATTCGACCCGTCCGGGCGCAAAACCAGAGAAGAGAGCTTCCACGGCTGTCCGTTCGGGACCGTCCCCAACGATTGCGAGGCTCCAGTCGAGGTCCGCGATCAGGGCCAGCGCTTCGGCGAGTGCCACATAACTGCCCGTCTTGTCGCCGGGACGCATCATAGCGACGGTCACCAGCCGGCTTTGTCGCGGAACGGAAAGCCGCTCAAGAAAGGGCGAAGCATCGATGAAGGGAGCGATGCGCGCCAGCCTTGCACCCGGTACCGCTTGCGCAAGGCCCAACCGATCGCGTTCCGTGAAATAAAGGTTGACCCCGGCCAGATTGACCATTTCCTTCAACAATTCCTGATGGCGTGTCCAGCAACCAAGGTTTCGGCGATGGGAATAAGAGGCCTCGGCGGTGACATACGGCAGGCGGAAGCGCCGGCAGAGATCGGGACCGATGAGATCCGGCGCCTTGTAATAGGGGTGATAACAAAACCAAAGATCCGGCGGGCCATCCTGCTCCCACAGCCTGGAAAGCCGCTTTCTCTCCGCCTGCGCCGTTTCCTCCAGCCCCGGGAGTACCGTTTCCGGCGTGGCATGGAAGCTACGCAGACCGGAGGCCAAAGTAACCTCGTTACCGCCCTTTTCCAGCGCGCGCAGGAGTTGGCGCGCCATCAGCCTATCGCCCGAGGGAACGGGATGGTCGGGCGATTTCAGGGGGGCATAGAAGGCAATCCTCATACCTGCCATAGAGCCTGACGGAACGCCCAACGCAAGAGGCGACGACGAGAACCGGCACGCTTTCCGGCGTCAGACCGTCGCATCACATGATTGCGAACACCGGTGAAGAGCGCGCGCCCTTGACAGGGGGACAGCGGGAACGCAAGTGACTGGCTGACTTTCCTTCCACGGAGATCTCCCACCGATGTCCACCTCTCCCGTTGCGGCCGAACTCCTCCAGGCCATCCAGTCGAGACGCGCCAGAGCCGCCGTCATCGGTCTCGGCTATGTCGGCCTGCCGCTTGCGATGAGCATGGCGCGAGCAGGCTTTTCGGTCACGGGCTTCGACATCGATCCGGGCAAAATGATAGCGATCGAAGCCGGCAAGAGCTATATCGAGGCCGTGCCGGATCATTTCCTGCAGAAGGAATGTGCCGAAGGCCGATTTTCCGCGACCTGTGAGTTTTCCCGCCTTGCCAAATGCGACGTGATCGCGATCTGCGTACCAACGCCGCTTACACGCCATCGCGACCCCGATCTCTCCTTCATTGAGAATACCTGCCGGCAGATCGCCGCCGCGCTCAGGCCCGGCCAGTTGATCTCGCTGGAATCGACCACCTATCCCGGCACCACCGAGGAGGTCGTGAAACCCATTCTCGAGACAACCGGCCTCAAGGCCGGAGCTGATTTCTTTCTCGGGTTTTCGCCCGAGCGGGAAGATCCGGGTAATCGCGACTTCGACACATCGACCATTCCGAAAGTGGTAGCAGGCGACGGCGAAGATGCACGCGAACTGATGACGGCTTTTTACGGTGCCGTGGTCAAGACGATAGTACCGGTCTCGACAACGGCAACGGCCGAGGCAGTGAAGCTAACCGAAAACATCTTCCGCGCCGTCAACATCGCTCTCGTCAATGAGTTGAAGCTGGTTTACGACGCCATGGGCATCGACGTCTGGGAAGTCATCGACGCGGCAAAGACGAAACCCTTCGGCTATATGCCCTTTTACCCGGGACCCGGGCTCGGTGGCCATTGCATTCCGATCGACCCGTTCTACCTCACCTGGAAGTCACGAGAATACGACACGCCGACCCGCTTCATCGAACTTGCCGGCGAGGTCAATACGGCCATGCCTCATCACGTCGTGGAAAAGGTCGCCGAAGCGCTCGACCGCAAGGCCGGCAAGGCGCTCAGTCGCTCGCGCGTTCTCGTCATCGGTCTCGCCTACAAGAAAAACGTGCCGGATATTCGTGAAAGCCCTTCGCTTCGGCTGATGGAACTGCTGGTCGAACGCGGCGCCGACGTCGCCTATCACGACCCCTTCATCCCGGAAGTGCCGAAAACGCGCGAATATGCAGACCTGATGGGCCGCCGCAGCGTCGACTGGAACCGGGAGACGATCGAAGGCTTCGACGTGGTCCTGATTTCCACCGATCACGATTCCATCGACTATCAGGCGCTGGCCGACTGGTGCCCGCTGATTGTCGATACCCGCAACGCACTCGCCCGCCGAAGGGTCGAAGGCGGCGTCATCGTAAAGGCCTGAGCATGAGCCGTCTCGACATCTTCATCAATCGCATGACCGCCCAGCGCGATCTGCTCAATCTGTTGCGCGACCAGAACCTTCTGCCGGACGGTCCCATCATGGAGGTGGGGCTTGGTAACGGGCGCACCTATAGTCACCTGATCGAGACCTTTCCGGATCGTCGCTTCATCGTGTTCGACCGGCATGTCGCCGCGCACAAGACATCCATTCCGCCAGAAGAAGACCTCGTTATCGGCGAGATCCGCGAAACCGCACGGGCCTATATCGGCAGCGAGGCCGCGCTGGTGCATGCCGATATCGGTACCGGCTATCCGGAGAAGGATGCCATCGTGATGTCCTGGCTGCCGGAACTGGCGGCGGGAATGCTGCGCAGCGGCGGCTATGCCGTCAGTGGACTTGCGCTCGATCATCCCCAACTCGAAATGCTGCCCATACCGGATCATCTCGAACCGGGGCGTTATTACTTATACCGGAAGATCTGAACAGCCGGGCAAGCTCCCCCAGGCAGATCGAACGGGCGATGCCTGCAACGATATCAGCCTTAAGGCGGCCGATCTTCCAGGGCGCGAGGCCGCCGGAAGAAGCCCTATTTAAGGCCTTTGCCAACTCCAAGCCCGACGGCATGGGGCTTTGTCTCGCCATATGCAGATCGATAGTGGCCGCGCATAACGGCACAATTTCGATCAGCGACCGCTGACGACATACGGAACGTGTAAAATCTCCAGAAAATTTGTTTGCCAACTCAAAATATATAATTCAGAATAACGTATTAAATGGGAGAATAAGTTTACGACATGCCTTCATTCAAGCCGGTGGGAGCGCCGAAGCTCTGCATTATTGCCGACGACCTGACGGGGGCTCTCGACAGTGCCGCCCCATTCGCCGGCCGTGGCATGCAGACGGCAGTGGCCTTCGAACCGGAAGCCGTGGACGAAGCGCTCGCAACCGGCGCAGAAATCATAGCAGTCAGCACCCGTTCGCGCGAGGTCGCGTCCGAAAAGGCTGTCGCAGCGGTCGGCGCGGTGCTGAAACAGTTGCCAAAGGGTACGCGCCTTTTCAAGAAGATCGACTCCCGACTGAAAGGCCATGTTGCTGAGGAACTCGCCGCCCTCAATCCGGCGCTCATGCTTGTCGCGCCAGCTATCCCCAAATTCCGCCGCAACGTCCGGCTGGGCATGGTAACCGGCTTCGGCGTAGCGGAGCCGATCGCAATCCGGCCTCGCCTTGGCGCGCTTGCGGACCGCGCCGTCATTCCTGATACGGACAGCCTGGACGATCTGCGGCAGGCGCTTCAAACGGCTCCCGACGCCCTGCCCGTTGGCGCCCGAGGGCTCGCGGAGGCAATGGCCGAGATGATGACCGGTCGCAGGGAGGCAGCAGCGCCAAAGCCTTCCGGAAATCGTGTTGTTTTCGTCGTCGGTTCCCGCGACCCGATCACGCTGGCTCAGGTTGACGCCTTGAAACGAAAGAGGGAAGTTTTGTGCTACGATGCGCCAAACGGCATCCTCTCGGAAACCGGCGGTAGCGCAGGATTGACGCTGGTGCAGGCGCTGCCGGGAGAAACCGAGCTTTCCGGCGCGGACGTGTCTATGAATCTTGCCCGCGGCATCCATCCCGATCTGACCTCCGGCTGTGATCTGCTGTTCATGACCGGCGGTGCGACGGCCGAGGCCATTCTTGCGCATATGGGCATCCGGTCGGCCACGCTCTTGGGCGAATGTCTTCCCGGGTTGCCGCTTGCACGCGCAGGACACTTGACGATCATTGCTAAATCGGGCGGATTCGGAGACAAGAACACGCTGGCGGTCCTGGCGGAACTGACCGCGAAAAGAGCAGCTTGAGGGACAGCGATGGCTGGAGAAACAGGACGTAAGAGCCTTGCGGATGTTGTCTTCGAACGCATGCAGAAGGCGATCAAATCTGGCGCCTATCGCCCCGATGAACGTCTGCCGACGGAACACGATCTTGCTGCTGAATTTGAGGTTTCACGCCCCGTAGTGCGCGAAGCGCTCCGGCGGCTGCGCGATCAGGGCCTGATCTATTCACGCCAGGGAGCCGGAAGCTTCGTACGCTCCATCGGGCTGAAGGAGCCTCTTGGCTTCGGCCAGCTGCAGAACGTGTCGGATCTACTCAATTGCTACGAATTCCGCCTGACTATGGAACCTGAGGCAGCCGCCTGCGCCGCCGAGCGTCACGGACCGGAAACGCTTGGTGCCATTGCCAACGCACTGGAACTGATGCGGGACGCCACCAATCGCCTGTCGCACCGCGAAGACGCGGACTTCCAGTTTCACCTCGCGATCGCCAAGGCATCCGAGAACCCGTATTTTTCCACCGCAATGGAAGCGCTCAAGGACCACATCGCGGCGGGCATGCGCTTCCACGGCGTTTCTGTGAAACGCGAGGCCTCCGGCCTCACTCGGGTCTTCGGCGAGCATGCCGCCATTTTCGAAGCGATCCGCAATCGCGACACCGACAAGGCGCGCGACCTGATGCGCCATCACCTTCTCGGCTCCCGCGAACGCCTGTTCGAACGTCGTCGCCCCGATCAGGAAAGCGTGGCCTAAGACCACCCTTCTTCGAAATGAAAAAACCGGCGTCCCGTTCGGAACGCCGGAGGCTGGGGTGGAGGAGAAGTCCGCTACACCGTTTCAGAAAGCGGCACGATAGATCGCGAGCACGTCTTCGACGCTCATGTCCCGCGGATTGTTGTCCATCAGGCGACGGATGGCATGGGCATCTTCGGCAAATCGCCGCAGATCCTCTTCACCGGCACCATGCCGGGAAAGCTGCATCTCAAGGCCGAGATCCGCGCAGAAGCCACGCGCAGCAGTCAGAAGACCTTCCTCCCGCGCCCGATCGGCAATGCCGAGCGCTGATACGACTTCGGCCGTCTTTGCCGGCGCCACCTGCTCGTTATAGGCAAGCACATGCGGAAAGATGATGGCGTTGGCAAGTCCGTGCGGCAGATGCAGCAGCGTGCCAAGAGGATAGGCGAGCGCATGGCCTGCCGCCGTATTGACCGGCCCGAGGCAGATGCCACCGTAGAAGGACGCGATCATCATGCCTTCCCGCGCTTCCGTATCCGAGCCATCCTTGACGGCGCGGGCCAGATAACGACCAACGAGATCGATACCGATCCTTGCGTAGTAGTCGATCACCGGATGAGCCTTGCGGTTGGTGAAAGCCTCGACGCAATGCGCCATGGCGTCCACACCGGTCGCGGCCGTGACCGCCGCCGGCACACTGTAGGTCAGTTCCGGATCGAGGACAGCGAGATCGGCGATCAGGTGCGGGCTTTCGACCGCAATCTTGTTGCCCTTGCCCGGGTCGGTAATCAATGCGCGAATGCCTGCTTCCGAACCGGTTCCGGCGGTCGTGGCGATCTGCACGAGGCGGGTGCGCCGCCCGTCGACCTTGTCCGGTCCGGCGACATCGGCAAGCGTCTGGCTTCCATCCCAAAGCGCTGCCACCAGCTTGGCCACGTCCATGACGGAGCCGCCGCCAAGACCGATGACCAGATCGGGATTGGCGCGGCGAGCCGCCTCCATTGCCGCATCGAAGGTCGCAGTATCAGGTTCGCCGGGAATGGCATCGAAAATGGTGATCGTGCCATTGAGGCCGAGACGATTGACAAAACCCGCCGTATACGGCGTCGCAAGCACGAAGATGCGGCCAGCATCGCTCGCCCAGGTGCCAACGCGGGCAGCAGATCCCGCGCCGATTTCCAGCCGGCGCGGCTGGTGCAGTGTAATGATCCGGTTTGCCGTCATGGCCGCCTCCTCCCTCAGAGCGCTTCGAGGCGAGCCATTTCGGCCCAGACCTTCTGTTGCTCGTCTTCGGAGAGCGGCGAGAAGGGCGGATGGACATTCAGCCAGCCCAGATCGTTGCGCCGGCGGGCAAGCATGGTCTTCACCGTGGGAAGCTGGACGTAGGCATTGGTAAGTGTGCGCCAGGCGACGATGACGTCCTGCGCTGCTTTCACCTCGTCAGCCTTGGTCGGATCGTTCCAGTGGTCGTAGACGATACGCAATTCCTTCGCGACCAGATTGGAGGACGCCGTGATGCAGCCGGCGCCGCCGCCCTCAAGAACCGGCAGAAGCAACGGGTCCGCCCCCGCCAACACGCCGAAACCGGGAAATTTCTCCGAGATCGCATGCATGTTCTCGATCTTGCCGTCGCTGTCCTTGATACCGACGACGGTATCGGGGAAGGCTTCGCGCAACATGGCGATCAGCGTGTGGGAGATCGGAACGCCCGTCAGCATTGGGATGTGGTAGAGGATGACCTTCAGCCGGTCGTCCGCCACCCGTTCGATGATACTGGCATAGAAGCGGAACAGGCTCTCGTCAGAAAACGCCGTATAATAGAACGGCGGCAGCAGGACGACGCCGCGCACCCCGGCCTGAACCGCATGGCGCGTCATTTCCACGGCATCCGCCACCGCGCAGGAGGACGTCCCGGGCAAGAGGCCATCGGCAGGCACGCCTGCCTTCAGGGCAGCCTCGACCAGATCCATGCGCTCCCGCACGCCGAAGCTGTTTGCTTCACCGGTCGAACCGAGCATGGCAACGCCGTGGCAACCTTCGTCGAGCAACGCGCGAGCATGCGCACCGAACAATTCGAGATCGGGTGTTCCGTCAGGTTTCAGCGGGGTCGCCGCAGCACAATAGACACCCTCGATAGAAAAACTCATTTGCGTCCTCCCGCGACCAGCTTGCGCGCATAGGCGATAGCCGCATTCATGTTGCCGTGATTGGCGATACCCTTGCCGGCGATGTCGAAAGCCGTTCCGTGGTCAACGGACGTGCGGTCAATCGGCAACTCGACGGAAACGTTGACCGCCGTGTCGAAGGCCACCAGCTTGATCGGGATGTGACCCTGGTCGTGATATTGGGCGACCACGAGATCGAACGCGCCGCTATAGGCCCTGTAGAACACGGTATCGGCCGAGATCGGGCCATAGGCATCGATGCCCTCGGCGCGGGCAGCAGCGACTGCCGGTGCGATCTGCTCGTCATCTTCACTGCCGAACAGTCCGTTTTCTCCGCAATGGGGGTTAAGGCCGGCCACCGCAATGCGTGGCTTTTCGATGCCGATGCGTTTCAGATGGGCGTCGCCGGCACGAATTGTCGCAAGCACCCGTTCCGTCGTGGACCGACGGATCGCCTCCTGGAGCGCGACATGGGTCGAGACATGGATGACCTTCAGCCGATCAGACGCGAGCAGCATGTAGGCGGCCTTGGAACCGGTGAGATGACGCAGCATGCCGGTATGACCGTCATAATGGTGCCCGGCGGCGTTCAGGGCTTCCTTGTTGATCGGCGCGGTGACGATGCAGCCGATCTTGCCAGCTTCGGCATCGCGGACGGCCTTTTCGATGAAACTGAATGCCGCGTCGCCTGCGACCGCCGACAGTTTGCCAAAGGGAAGCGGAGCGCCTTCGATCGGAAGATCGACCACGCGGTCCGTAAGGTCCACGTCGATACCGATGGCAGCCTTCGCCGCCTCAAGCGTCGCAAGGTTGCCATAGATCAGCGTGCAGCTACGGTCGGCCTCGCTCATCTCCGCCAGCGCCTTGAGGCTGATCTCCGGGCCGACGCCCGCCGGATCGCCCATGGTAATGCCGATGATGTCGCTCATCCTCAATTCTCCGCTTCGAGTTTCGCCAGCGCCTCGGGGGCAAGCCGGACATATTTGATCGCCCGACGATGATAGGTGTAGGCGATATGCAGGGTTCCATCCGCGTCCTGAAGTATCCACGGATAAGACATTTCCTTGTTGCGACCGTCGGTGGAATCGTTCGACGTGCAGGTGCCGGGACCATCCTCGATGACGATCCGCTTCGGGAAGGTCAACCCGCCGTCCTTGGAGAAGCAGACGACGACGGGCGCCCGCGGAACGCCCCAGACAGGCACGCAACCACCGGAGGGATCGGCGTCCGGACGGGCATCATCCTCACCGAGTTCGTCATAGAGGGATGCGCGTCGGTCGCTGGACATGGCGGCATTCACCGGATTGGCGATCATGGCTACCCGACCATCGACAAGGCGGATAGCCGCAATCGAGGAATTGTTGTTGGGAACATCCGTCGCCTGCGGCGCCGACCATGAGCGGCCGCCATCGACGCTTTCCGAACGATGGACGAAATCGGCCTGGCGACGGCGATAGAAGGCTGCGAGACGATTGTCGCCGAGGAAGACGGGGCTCATATGCACCGATCCGATAGAACCCGGCACTTCTTCCAGCCGCCATGTCGCGCCTGCATCCGTTGAAACGCCTATCGCGGCGACGTCGTGGCTGCCGTTCCACTTCTGGCCCGGCCGCTGAATGCAGCGAAAGATCGGCAGAACCCATGCCCCATCGTCCCGAACGACAAGGGGTGCGCGAATGAAGCAGCCGCGCGGCAGATCGAGAAACCGCCCGTCCCCGCTCGATATCATCGTGGGATCGGCCGCATCCCTGGAGAGCGGCGCCATGCGGATCCGGCATTCGTCCTGATTGCCGGATGGCTGGGCCGTGTGAAACAGCCAGAGCTGGCCATCCGGCGCGGTGAAGATCACCGGGTTCTGCTCCGAATGTGCGGGATCGCCGCTGAGCGCTCGCGCGGGGCCCCAGACGGAAGCACCCGGCAGCAGGATCGAGGCATGAATGGAAATGTCCGACTTACCTTCCAGAGTACCACCGAACCATGCGCAGATCAGTGCGCCATCCGGCAGCCTTGAAAGAAAGGCTGCGTGGTTCTGGATTTTTGGCGATGGCAGAAATGCCTCCTCCCGACCGGGAACTGTCGGCGACAGCACACCCGTCATGGCGGCGGCAATGGTTTCCGGCTGCATAGTCTCCTCCCGGATCGAAACTGTGGTGAAAATCGGCCTCAAATCATCTGTTGTCAAGTTGATTGGTATTCGATAACAACCAGAAACAGCACAATAATAAACAATTAAATATGTAAAATCATATAGATAAAAAAATGCTAAAAAATTCTTTCAGCCAGATTTGCGAGAAATGTTGACAAAAATGATATCGCCCATCATGGTTTATGGGTGACATGGAGGATGTCCTTGACGGAGGAGAGCATGAGCGGCCCCGCTGCCAGAAAACGGTCCACTGGCCTTGCCGTGACGCTGGCCGCAACAGGCGCATGCCTGTCGGCTGTGGATGCCGTGCTGGTGCGCAGCCTCAATGGCGAGGTTCACCCTTTTGTCATTGCCTTCTTTCGTGCGGCTTTCGGCGCGCTCACCATCCTGCCGATCGTTGTGAGAAATCCTCACGTTCTGGTTTCGGTCTATCCGCTGCATCAGCACACGGTGCGGGCTGGTCTCAAGCTTTTGGCTTTGGCGGCCTTTTTTGCAGCCTTTGCCAAAGGTCCACTGACAGACGTCACTGCCGTCGCCTTCACCTCGCCGATCTTCGTCCTGGTAGGCGCCGCGCTGGCGTTCGGTGAAAAACTCGGCCCCACGCGGATTGCGGCATTGCTGTTCGGTTTCGCCGGCGCCATGCTGGTGGTCAGCCCCGTCGGTTCCGGCCTATCCCTTGCGATCGGCTTCGCCTTTGCCGGCGCACTGCTGCAGGCGCTGATCCAGCTCATGCTGAAATCAATGTCCTCGGGCGATCGCACCGACACCTTGGTCTGCCTGAACCTGCTTTTGACCGTTCCGATGGCCGCCGTGCTCGCAGCAATGTTCTGGACGACGCCCACCTGGCACCAGTTCGGCCTACTCACCCTTCAGGGGGTGCTTGGTGCCATCTGCATGTCCGCCATGACGCACGCCTTCAGTCTGGCGGATGCCTCGGTCGTGGCGCCCGTCGATTTTGCCCGGCTGCCGATGGTCGCGGCTTTCGCCTATGCCGTGTTCGGGGAAGTGGCCGGCATCGCCACCTGGATCGGCGGCACAATGATCTGTTTCGCGGTGCTACTTGCCGCACGTCCGCTCCGGCGGACAACTAAGCAGCCATGAATGGTTCGTGGCCGTATTCTGGGAGGAAAGAAATGATTAGAAAGACATTGCTCGCCGGCGGGCTGCTGCTCGCCGCCAGCGTCGCACCGGTCTTCGCCGCCGATACCGACGTGAAGATCGTGCTTAACGAAGAAGCCGATCTGCTCGAGCCCTGCATGGCGACACGCTCCAATATCGGCCGCATCATTCTCGAAAACATCAGCGAGACGTTGACGGAACTCGACGTGCGCGGCGGCAAGGGCCTGCAGCCACGTCTCGCCGAAAGCTGGGCACAGCAGCCTGACGGCAGTTGGCGCTTCACGCTCCGCAAGGGCGTGAAATTCTCCGACGGCTCGGATTTCGATGCCAAGGACGTGAAGTTCTCCTTCGACCGCGCCATGGACAAGTCGATCACCTGCGAAACGCCGCGCTATTTCGGCGGCATGACGGTCACGGCGAAAGTGGTCGACGACCAGACGATCGACTTCTCAGCCGATCCGGTCCAGCCAATCCTGCCGCTCCTGATTTCGCTTGTGACGATCGTGCCGGAAGGCACGCCGGTCTCATTCATCCGCGAGCCGGTCGGCACCGGCCCCTACAAGCTTACCGACTGGACGCCCGGCCAACAGATCGTTCTCGAACGCCGCGACGACTACTGGGGTGCGAAGCCGGCCGTCACGAAGGCCACCTATCTCTTCCGTTCCGATCCGGCCGTTCGTGCCGCCATGGTGCAGACGGGCGAAGCCGACATCGCTCCGTCGATCTCGCAGCTCGACGCGACCAATCCGGCGACCGACTTCTCCTATCTCGATTCCGAGACGGTCTATATCCGCCTCGACCACTCCATGGCACCGATCAACGATCTGCGCGTCCGCAAGGCCCTGAACATGGCGATAGACCGCGAAGCTTTCGTCGGCACGCTGGTACCGAAGGGCACGCTTCTTGCGACCTCCGTCTTCCCGCCGCCGACCCTCGGCTGGAACAAGGACGTGAAGGTGCCGGCATACGATCCGGAGGGAGCCAAGAAGCTCCTCGATGAAGCCAAGGCAGATGGCGTTCCGGTCGACACCAAGTTGACGCTCGTTGCCCGCACCGCCAACTTCCCGAACGTTACCGAGATCATGGAGGCGATCCAGCAGCAACTGCAGGAAGTCGGCTTCAACGTCGATCTGAAGTTCTACGAAGTCGCGGAATTCGAGAAGCTCTATTCCAAGCCCTATCCGACGGATCGCGGCCCGATGCTGGTGACGGCCATGCACGACAACTCGAAGGGTGATCCGGTCTTCTCGATGTTCTTCAAATATGCGAGCGACGGCCGCCAGTCGGGCATTAGCGACCCCAAGGTCGACGGCCTGATCAAGCGCGCATCAGCCGCAACGGGCGATGACCGCGCAAAGCTCTGGTCGGAACTCGTCGCCTATCTGCACGACGATCTGGCCGCAGACGTCCTGCTGTTCCACATGGTGGGCTACAGCCGCGTTTCCGAACGGGTCGACTTCAAGCCGACCATGGCAACAAATTCGCAGCTCCAGCTCTCTGAAATCGGCTTCAAGTGAAACCGGGTGGGCGGGGATAACACCCCGCCCTTACCTCCTCGCAATGAAAGCGAACTGCCATGCTAACCTTTATCCGCAAACGCGCGCTTGCCTCGCTGATATCGCTGGTCGGCCTCGTCGTGCTGGTCTTCTTCCTGTCGCGCCTGACCGGTGACCCGGCGGCTCTTTTCCTCCCGGAAGATGCAACAGAGGCGATGCGGGTGCAGTTCCGTGAACTCCACGGCCTGAACGATCCCGTGCTCGTGCAGTTCGGCCGCTATGTCTGGGACCTCTTCCACCTCGACTTCGGGGACTCGATCCGCAAGGCCCGACCGGCAATCGATGTCGTGCTCGAAGCCTTCACCTGGACGCTGCAGCTTGCCATCATCACCATGGTCCTAGTGACTGCCGCGGCCATCGTCGTTGGCTCGCTTGCCGCATTCCGCGCCGGCGGTTTCTTCGATCGCATCGCCTCGCTCGTCTCGCTGATCGGTGCTTCCGCGCCCGACTTCTGGATCGCCATTGTCGCGATCGTCGTCTTCTCGATCAGTCTTGGCTGGGTGCCTACATCCGGCACGGGCACTGTCCTGCACTGGATCCTGCCAATCGCCGTTCTCTTCATCCGCCCCTTTGGCCTGATCGTTCAGGTGGTGCGGGGTTCGATGATCTCCGCGCTCTCTTCCGCCTATGTGAAGACGGCCCGCGCAAAAGGCGTACGCGCCCGCCCGATTATCTTCGTGCATGCCCTTCGCAACGCCATGCTGCCGGTAATTACCGTCATCGGCGATCAGGCCGCCTCTCTGCTCAACGGCGCGGTCGTGATCGAGACGATTTTCGGCTTCCCCGGCGTAGGTAAGCTGATGATCGATTCGATCCTGCAGCGCGACTTCAACGTGGTGCTGGCCGCCATCCTCGTGACCGCACTCGCAATCTTTCTCATGAACCTTCTGATCGATATCGCCTATGCCGTACTCGACCCCCGCATCCGCTACTGAGGGCATCATGACACACAACGAGGCCATGCCCGAAACGCCCGGACCGATCACCCGCTTCGCCCGCATGCTGTGGGCGGACAAGTTCGCGCTAGCCGCCGCGATTTTTCTTCTTGTCGTTCTGGTGATGGCCCTGATCGGCCCCGCCTGGCTCGACGCTGCAGCGCAGAAGCAGAACCTGCGCGGACGCAACGCGCCGCCGTTCCAGCTCGATTTCGGCTGGCTCTGGTTCCTCGGCGCCGACGCACTCGGCCGACCGCTTATGGCCCGCATCATCGTCGCCACACAGAACACCATGATGGTCGCAGCCGGCGCCGTGGTGGTTTCCGCCATTGCCGGCTCGATGCTCGGCCTGATCGCGGGTTATGCCGGCGACAAGGTGAGCCAGGTCATCATGCGGGTCGCCGACGTCATCATGTCCTTCCCTTCGCTGTTGATCGCCGTCATCGTGCTCTATGTGTTCGGTCCGTCCGTCACCAATCTTATCCTCATCCTTTCGATTACACGCATCCCCGTCTATCTGCGCACAACACGGGCCGAGGTGCTGGAAATCCGCGAACGCATGTTCGTTTCTGCCGCACGGGTGATGGGCGCCTCGCAAAAACGGATCATCTTCCGCCACATCCTGCCGGTCGTCCTGCCGACGTTGACCACCATCGCGACCCTAGACTTCGCCTATGTCATGCTGGCGGAAAGTTCGCTCTCCTTTCTGGGCATCGGTATCCAGCCGCCTGAAATCACTTGGGGGCTGATGATCGCGCAAGGCAGGCAGTATCTGACGAATGCATGGTGGCTCTCCTTCTGGCCAGGTCTTGCCATCATTCTCACGACACTTTCCCTGAACCTTCTTTCGAATTGGCTGCGTATCGCGCTCGATCCCGTCCAGCGCTGGCGCCTGGAAATGAGAGGTCACAAGAATGGCTGAGCATCTTCTCGAAGTCAGGAATCTCTCGGTCGAGTTCCACACCGCAGCCGGCGTGGTCAAGGCGGTCAAGGACATCTCCTGGTATCTCGACCGCGGCGAAACGCTTGCAATCCTCGGTGAATCGGGATCGGGCAAGTCGGTCTCCGCCTCGGCGATCCTCGACCTAATCGATATGCCGCCGGGTCGCATCACCAGCGGCGAGATCCGGTTCGACGGCAAGGATCTCCTCAAGCTCTCCGCCTCCCAGCGCCGGGACATCAACGGCCGGAAGATCGCCATGATCTTCCAGGATCCGCTCAGCCATCTGAACCCGGTCTATCCGGTCGGCTGGCAGATCGTCGAGGCGCTCACCACCCACGGCGTCGACCGGGTGGCGGCCCATGCCGAAGCGCTGAGGCTCGTGACCCGCGTGGGTATTCCCGAGCTTGAAAACGCGCTGAAGAAATATCCGCACCAGTTTTCCGGTGGCCAGCGCCAGCGCCTGATGATCGCCATGGCGCTTGCCATGAAGCCTGACGTGATTATCGCCGACGAACCGACGACGGCGCTCGACGTAACCGTGCAGGCCGAAGTGCTGCGCCTGCTCGACGAGTTGCAGCAGGAAACCGGCATGGGTGTGCTCATCATCACCCACGACCTCGGTGTCGTCGCCGAAATCGCCGACCGCGTCGTGGTGATGAATGCCGGCGAAATCGTGGAAACCGGCAGCACGCGCGAGGTCTACAAGAACCCGCAGCATCCCTATACGCGCAAGCTGATCGGCGCTGCCCCCGGGCGCGGCGAGATGCATCCGCCACTGGAAACTCGCGAACCTGTGCTGAAGGTCAGGGACCTGCAGAAATACTACAGCGCCTTCCACGCGCTGGACGGAGTTTCCTTCGATCTCATGCCAGGCGAAACGCTGGCCGTCGTCGGCGAAAGCGGTTCCGGCAAGTCGACGCTCGCCCGCATCCTGCTGCGTCTGGACGAGCCGAGCGGTGGAAAGGCCTTCTGGAAAGGCCGGGATCTCTTCACCCTTTTGCCGGCCGAACTTTTCAAGCTTCGCCGCGAGTTGCAGATGGTCTTCCAGGACCCGACCCAGTCGCTCAATCCGCGCATGACGGTATACGATTTGATTTCTGAAGCCTGGGTCATTCATCCCGAAATCCTGCCGAGAAAACAGTGGCGCAGCCGCGTCGCCGAACTGCTGGTGCAGGTTGGCCTGAGGCCTGAGCATGCGGTGCGTTACCCGCATCAGTTTTCCGGCGGGCAGCGCCAGCGTATCGCCATTGCCCGGGCGTTGGCGCTCGAGCCGCAACTGATCGTCTGTGACGAGGCCGTTTCCGCCCTCGACGTCTCGGTTCAGGCGCAGGTGATCGACCTTCTCGACAAGCTGCGAAAGGAGATGGGCATCGCCTTCATCTTCATCGCTCACGACCTGCCGGTGGTCCGCGATTTCGCCGATCACGTGATGGTCATGCAAAAGGGTAAGGTGGTGGAACTCGGCACGGTGCGTCAGATCTTCGAGGCTCCGAAAATGCCCTATACTCAGGCGTTGCTGGCCGCAGGTCTCGACCCCGATCCGGATGTGCAGGCAGAGCGCCGCGAAGCACGGCTCAAGCTGGCGCGGGCCGCAGGCTGAGCCCATCAACACACGGAAAAGAATACGGATATCAGGCGGCTGAAGCCGCCTGATTGTTTTCACCCTCCAGCATCGGACATCTTCCCGCCTATCCTACCGCCAGCAGATAACAGCTTGACGTCGGGCCGTGCTGCCCTTCTTGTCCTTCTCCGGAATGTCGCGTTGGCAATCCGGAACCATGAAGCCCGAACCAAGAGGAATGAGGATATGGCGAAGCTGATCGGTATCTCTGGCAGCCTGAGACGAGGATCCTACAACACCGCTTTACTGCGTGCAGCCGCAAAGCTCACGCCGGCAGGGTCGAAACTTTCCATCGGCTCCATTCATGGAATTCCGCTCTATGACGGCGATCTCGAGGCTGAACAAGGCATTCCGGAACCGGTGCAGACCCTTAAAGACGCAATTGCGACAGCCGACGGCCTGATCCTCGTGACGCCGGAATACAACAATTCCATTCCCGGTGTCTTCAAGAACGCTCTCGACTGGCTTACGCGCCCTTCGAATGACATCAAACGGGTCTTCGGCGGCAAACCCGTCGCGCTGATGGGAGCTTCGCCGGGCGGCTTCGGCACGATCCTTTCTCAGAATGCCTGGCTGCCGATCCTGCGAACGCTAGGGGTGGAATTCTGGTCGGAAGGCCGTCTGCTGGTGTCGCGCGCCTCGGGTGTCTTTGATGGGGATGGCAATCTCGCGGACGCCAAGATCGAGGAACAGCTTAAGGCCTACCTTGAAGGCTTCGTCGAGGTGGTCACATCCGCCCGCAACGGCCGATGACAATTCCGTACTCTCTGACGCTGGGTGGTCAGATCAGCGATGCGACGTAATCCCATATGAGCTTCAGAGAGAGAAGCAGCAGGGTTATCTGGACCAATCTGAAGAACAGCCCATCCGGAATCATCCGGGTGAGCTGTCGACCGGCGATGGTGCCGATGATCGCGGGTGCGGCGAGGCCGAGAACGAGCGGCACGTCGAAATGCGCGAACTGATTGAGTTGCCAGTAGGGAACGAGCTTTACCGCATTGATGATGGCAAAGAGGATCGTCGAGGTGCCGGCAAAGGTCATCTTTTGCAGACGTTGCGGCAGCACATACATCTGGAACGGCGGCGCGCCGGAATGGGAAACGAAGCTCGTAAGCCCCGTCAGTACGCCCCAGAAGATTCCGCCCGGAACATCCGCTGAGCGCACGCGCGCGGCGCGATAACGCTCGCCGAACCATGCATTCAGGCAGAAAAGCACACCGACGGCCCCCACCAGCATGCCGATGAAGACGCTCGAAAGCGAAGCGCTGAAATACCAGCCGATGGTAACGCCTGCGATGGCGGCGGGGGTCAGGATGGCAAGATTCCTCGCGGAATAGTCGCGGCGGTACAGATAGAGGCCAACCATGTCGCTGGCGACGAAGATCGGCAGCAGCAACGCTGCTGCCGTCACCGGCGAAATCACGAGGGCGAGGAGCGGCACCGCCAGCGTGCCGACTGACGGCAATCCGCCCTTGGATAAGCCGACCAGAAAGGCCGAGGCGACAGCGATCGCAAGGATAAGTGGCGTATGTTCGATCAACGGCCCTGCCCTTCGTTCAAAATCGCCCCGCTGCGGGTCTTGGCCTTCAGGCGAGTGAGACCGTCACACGCTCCGAGGCGGATCTAAGCGCCGCGTCGGCAAGCTGAAGGGCAATCAGCCCGTCTTCCGCCGAAGGCGATGGCGGGGTTCCCTCCACGATCGAATCGATGAAGGCGGAGATTTCCGCCGCATAGGCAGCCGTATAGCGCGTCATGAAGAAGTCGTGCAATGGCGGGCGGGTATAGCCGTTTCCGGTCGCGATCTCGATCGAGACCGGCCGCTGGTTTTCGGCGGAGACAGCACCAAGCGACCCATGAACCTCGATACGCTGATCGTAGCCATAAGACGCCCGGCGCGAATTGGAAATCATTGCCTGACGACCGCTTGCCGTCGTGAGGATGATGCTGGCACTGTCGTAGTCGCCAAGCTTGCCGATTTCCGGATCGACCAGCACAGAGCCGAATGCGGTGACGCTGACGATTTCCTCGCTGAGGAGGAAACGGGCCATGTCGAAATCATGAATGGTCATGTCGCGGAAAATGCCGCCCGAAACCTTGATGTAGGACGCCGGCGGCGGGCCGGGATCGCGGCTGGTGATCGTCACCATTTCGACCTTGCCGATCGCGCCGTCATCGATCGCCTTGCGCACTGCACGGAAGTGCGGGTCGAAGCGACGATTGAATCCGAGCATGACGCGTGCGCCGGTCTGGCGAACGACCTCAACGCAGGCTTTCGCGCGGGCTACGTCCAGATCGATCGGCTTCTCGCAGAAAATAGCCTTGCCGGCCTTGGCGAAACGCTCGATAAGATCGGCATGGGTGTTGGTCGGCGTGCAGATGACAACGGCATCCACCTCGGGATCGGCGAGAACCGCATCGATCGTGCTGACCTTGCAGCCGGCCTGATCGGCAATGGCCTGCGCTGCTTCGGCGACGGCATCTACCACCGCTACCAGTTTGGCCCGGCTGTCGCTGGCGATTGCCTGTGCATGAACCTTGCCGATGCGTCCTGCTCCCAGAAGCGCAAGCTTCGTCACCATGATATCTCCTCCTTTGGGTGTTGCTGCTGTGCACCGGGCCCGCCCTTCTTCTCCTATCCGGAAGAGCAACCATATCGGCACAAAACACGTTTGGAATATATATTCTATTTTGCTAGAGTGCCGACAGATGGCTGTCAAGCGGGAAAGGAAAACGCATGAATGAAAGCGCAGTGCCCACCACGGTGAAAGCCTTCGAGGAGCGCCTGCTGGAAGTTTCTGGCAGCCTGCCGAAAAGGCTTCGGCAATGCGCCGACTACGTTGCCGCCAACCAGGATCGCATAGCGGTTTCCACCGTTGCGGAAATGGCGGAGGGGGCCGGCGTTCAGCCCTCGGCCTTCATGCGCTTCTGTCAGATCATGGGTTTTTCCGGCTTCTCCGAGATGCAGCGACTGTTTCGCGATTCCTATGTTGGGGGATGGCCGGACTATGCGACCCGTCTCGACCATCTGCGCGAAAAGGGGAAAGAAAGCGGCGGCGGCCTCTTGGCCGAGTTCGTCGAAGCAGGTCGCGCCTCGTTGGAAAGCCTGCTGAAAACTGTCGATCCGCACGAACTTGACGAAGCCGTCTCCATTCTTGCCAAGGCCGACATCATTCATATTATCGGCCTTCGCCGTTCCTTCCCGGTCGCAAGCTATCTCGCCTATGCCTTCGAGAAGATGAAGGTACCGGCCATGCTCCACAGTGCTGTCGGCAAACTCGACAACCAGAGCGCCATCAGACCGGGAGACGCCGTCCTCGCCATCACCTTTTCTCCCTATTCCGCGGAAACGATCGACCTCGTGACCGCGGCGAGGAGTCGTGACATCCCGGTTGTCGCTCTCACCGATACGGCCGTCAGTTCGCTCCGCAAGTCGGGCGCCAGACTGATCTCTGTTACGGAAGTGGATTTCGGCGCCTTTCGCTCTCTGTCGGCCACCCTCTGCGTGGCGATCACCCTGGCCGTCGCGGTCGGAACACAGCGAGACTGAATATTTTTGTTGAAATTGCAAAAAATAGAATTTAAAATCCAAATTGAGAATAGACGGCGCTTGGGAGTGCGACCGTCCGAGAATGCCGGCTGCGCCGTAAGGCCTGAAGAGGGCTTCGCGGGCCGGCAAACGCGATACGAATAAGAAGCCCACCGCATAGTGCGGAAGGGCTAAGCCAGGGAGGAGGCTCGTGAAAACACTCGATCTCATTACGATCGGCCGATCGTCTGTCGACCTCTACGGCGTCCAGGTCGGAGGCAGGCTCGAAGACATGGCCTCCTTCAACAAGTATATCGGCGGTTCCCCGACAAACATCGCAGCCGGCACCGCCCGCCTGGGACTGAAGTCGGCGCTGATTACCCGCGTCGGCGACGAACATATGGGCCGCTTCATCCGCGAACAGCTGGAGCGCGAAGGCGTCGACGTACGCGGCGTGAAGACCGACCCTGAGCGACTGACTGCGCTCGTGCTTTTGGGCATCCGCGACGAGCACCAATTCCCGCTGATCTTCTACCGGGAAAACTGCGCTGACATGGCCCTGTCGGAAGAAGACATCGATCCGGCCTTCATCGCCGAAGCCGCATGCATCTGCGCGACGGGAACGCATCTTTCCCATCCACGGACGGAAGCCGCAATGCTGAAAGCGCTGAAACTCGCCCGCGAAAGCGGCGCCAGAACCGCGCTCGATATCGACTACCGCCCGAACTTGTGGGGTCTCGCCGGTCATGGCGCCGGGGAAAGCCGCTATATCGGCTCCGACAAGGTGACGGCCAAGCTGCAATCAACGCTGCACCTGTTCGATCTCATTGTCGGAACGGAAGAAGAATTCCATATCGCCGGCGGTTCCACGGATACGGTCGAGGCGCTGAAGGCGGTCCGCCGCATCTCGCAGGCAGCCCTCGTATGCAAACGCGGACCGCTCGGTGCGGTCGTCTTCGACGGCAAAATTCCAGACAGTCTGGACCATGGACAGACAGGCGAGGGTTTCCCGATCGAGGTCTTCAACGTGCTGGGAGCCGGTGATGGCTTCATGTCCGGTCTGCTCAAGGGCTGGCTGACTGGCGAGGACTGGCCAACGTCGCTTAAATTCGCCAATGCCTGCGGCGCCTTTGCCGTATCGCGCCATGGCTGCACGCCGGCCTATCCGAGCTGGGAGGAATTGCAGTATTTCTTCCGCACCGGTATTCGCGACAAGGCCTTGCGCAAGGACGAGGCCCTGGAGCAGGTGCACTGGTCGACCAACCGCAAAATCGACCGGTCGACCATGCGTGTCTTCGCTTTTGACCACCGCATGCAGCTTGAGGCGATGGCAACCGAGGCCGGAGCCGATCTCGGAAAGATCGGTGCTTTCAAGAAGCTTTGCCTCAAAGCCGCGCTCGACGTCGCCGGCAAGGAGACCGGCTACGGCATCCTTTGCGACGGGCGATTAGGCCGAGACGCGCTCCATGCGGCCAGCGGTTCCGGTCTCTGGATCGGCCGCCCGGTCGAATGGCCCGGTTCGCGACCGTTGACACTGGAACAGGAAATAGGTCCCGACTATGGGGGGCTTTGCGAGTGGCCCCTGGAAAACGTGGTCAAGGTTCTCTGTTTCTACCATCCGGATGACCCGCCGGAGATGCGCAGGGAGCAGGAGGCGACTGTCATTCGTCTGTTCCACGCCGCACGCCGCAACCGTCTTGAGATGCTGTTGGAGGTCATTCCCTCCAAGGTCGCCCCGACGGACGACCTGACGGTCGCCCGCATCATCGATCGTTTCTACGAGATCGGCGTCTACCCGGACTGGTGGAAGCTTGAACCGATGCGATCCCATGCATCGTGGAAAAATGCCTGCGACGCCGTGGCCCGCCACGATCCCTATACACGCGGTATCGTCGTGCTCGGTCTCGACGCTCCGGAGGCAGAGCTTGCCGAAAGCTTCCGCCTGGCGGCCCGTTTCGATCTGGTGAAAGGTTTTGCCGTAGGCCGCACCATCTTCGGGGAAGCCGCGCGCAAATGGCTCGCGGGGACTATCAATGACAGCGAAGCGGTGGAGGAAATGACCCAGCGCTTTCGCAATCTTTGCCGCATCTGGGACAAGGCACGTGCCTCCGGTTCGCTGACGGCGGCCGACCGGAGCGGCATTTTATCCGCGATTGCAGCAGCACAGGGAAGATAAGGCGGTTCATCCGTAACATCGGGATCGAACCGACCGGGAGGAGAAGCGGCGTGAAAACGATCAGACTGACAGCCGCCCAGGCAATGGTGCGCTATCTGGCGAACCAGATGAACGAGCACGGCGAACCCTACATCGCCGGCGTCTGGGCCATCTTCGGCCACGGCAACGTCGCCGGGATCGGCGAAGCTCTCTACGGAATTCGCGATGAACTGCCGACACTGCGCGGACAGAACGAGCAATCCATGGCTCATGCCGCAATCGCCTATACGAAACAACTTCGCCGCCGCCACGCGATGGCGGTCACCTCGTCGATCGGCCCCGGCGCGCTCAACATGGTGACAGCGGCCGCCCTTGCCCATGTAAACCGCCTGCCGGTGCTCTTCATTCCCGGCGATGTCTTTGCCAATCGCGGCCCCGACCCGGTTTTGCAGCAGATCGAGGATTTCGGTGACGGCACGGTTTCGGTCAACGACTGCTTCCGTCCTGTCAGCCGCTATTTCGACCGGATCATGCGGCCCGAGCATCTTCTGACGGCCCTGCCCCGCGCCATGCGTACGATGACGGACCCCGCCGATTGCGGCCCTGTGACCCTCGCCTTCTGCCAGGACGTTCAGGCAGAAGCCTATGACTATCCGGAAAGCTTCTTCGAAAGGCGGGTCTGGCGCATGCGTCGTCCCGAGCCGGACAGGGGTGAATTCGAAGCTGCGGTTGCGGTATTGAAGGCCGCAAAGAACCCGGTCATCGTCGCCGGCGGGGGTGTACATTTCTCGGGCGCCACCGAAACGCTCAGAGCTTTTGCAGAAAAGCACAGGATTCCCGTCGTCGAAACGCAGGCCGGCAAATCCGTCATGGCATGGGATCACCCGCTGAACTTCGGCGCGGTCGGCGTCACGGGAACGGAATGCGCGAATATCGTTTCCGAAAAAGCCGATCTCGTATTCGGTGTCGGTACGCGCTTCCAGGATTTCACCACCGGTTCCTGGGCTTTGTTCAAGAACCCGGCGCGCAAGATCCTCGCGCTCAACGTTCAGGCCTATGACAGCGCCAAGCACGACGCGATCCCGCTGACTGCAGATGCGAGAATTGGACTTGAACAGCTCTCAGCCGCCCTCGGTGACAAGACGTTCCAGGCACCCGATCCGGCGATCAAGATCGGCTGGTTCGCCAAGGCGGATGCGGTGACGAACGCGCCCAAGGACAGCAACAGCCTGCCGACCGACATGCAGGTGATCGGCGCCGTTCAGCGGTCCTCACGTGACAACACCGTCGTCATGTGCGCTGCCGGCACCATGCCGGGCGAACTGCACCAACTCTGGAAGGCGAAACTGCCGCTCTCCTATCACATGGAATACGGCTTTTCCTGCATGGGCTACGAGGTCGCGGGCGGGCTCGGCATCAAAATGGCGGAACCCGACCGCGACGTCATCGTCATGGTCGGCGACGGCTCCTACATGATGATGAATTCAGAGCTTGCGACCGCGGTCGCCATGGGTGTGAAGATCACCCTCGTGATTACCGACAATCGCGGTTACGGATGCATCAACCGGCTACAGATGGGCACCGGGGGAGCCGAGTTCAACAATCTCTACGCCCATACCAACGTCAATCCGATCGCAATCGATTTTGCCGCCCATGCGGCATCGATGGGCGCGGTCGCCAGCAAGGTCGCCAGCATCGCGGAACTGGAATCGGCTCTCGCGGCCGCCCGTGAATCGACCGTGACGACGGTGATCGTGATCGACACCGACCCTTATCCCACGCCAGAGGCCGGCGGTCATTTCTGGGACGTCGCGGTTCCCGAAGTTTCGCCCCGCGCCGAAGTCAACCAAGCCCGCGCCCGTTACGAGGCCGCACTCAAGGAAAGATACTGACCATGATCCTCTACGGCACAAACCCGATTGCCTGGTCCAATGACGACGACCGCACGCTCGGCGCTCATATCAGCCTTGACCAGTGCCTCGACGAAACAGCGAAGATCGGTTTCGATGGTATCGAGAAGGGCCACAAGTTCCCGGAAAATCCGGCCGGACTCAAGGCCGTTCTTGAACCCCGCGGCTTGCGCTACGTATCCGGCTGGCATTCGCTGAACCTGCTCACCCATTCGATCGAGGACGAAAAGATGGCCATGCAGCCGGCGCTCGATCTTCTGAAAGCCATGGGCTCCAAGGTCATCATCGTCTGCGAAACCTCAAACGCCATTCACGGTAACGACGCCGTCGCAGTCAACGCGCGCCCGAAGCTTGCCGAAGGGGACTGGGCGAAGTTCGGTGCTGGCGTCGAAGCACTCGCCGAATATGCCGCAGCCCAGGGAATTGCTCTCGTCTATCATCATCACATGGGGACCATCGTCGAGAGCGAGGACGAGATCGACCAACTGATGAAAAATACCGGACCGCATGCCAAGCTGCTGCTCGATACCGGCCATTGCCTGTTCGGCGGCGGCGATCCGGAACGGGTAGCCCGCAAGTATATGAACAGGGTCGGCCATATCCACGCAAAGAACGTCCGCCCGGTCATCGCCAGACAGGTGCGTGAGGAGAACCTATCCTTCCTTGAAGGCGTGCGTCGTGGCGTCTTTACCGTACCGGGCGATACCGAGGGCGGCGTCGATTTCCCGTCAGTCCTCGGCGTTGCGGCAGCACACGGCTATCAGGGCTGGCTGGTCATCGAGGCCGAACAGGATCCGGATGTCCGCAATCCCTTCCAGTACCAGAGCCTCGGCCTGAAATCGCTGAAAGCCATGGCTCGGGAGGCTGGGCTGGACAAGGCAGCGGCAGCCTGACAGAGCGACCGCGCCCCTTATGAACCCTACGACACGCTCGATCCCGGAAAACATGGATCGGCAGGGAGATGATAGATGAGTTCGCTCTTGCGCAAGCCGTCGGGAACGTCCGGCAAGGTTCATGACATCACCCCGGCCAGCGCCGGCTGGGGCTATGTCGGCTTCGGCCTTTATCGACTGAAGGCCGGCGAAAGGGCCGCCGAACAGACCGGCGATACGGAAGTCATTCTCGTGCTTGTCGAAGGCAAGGCGGAAATCACCGGCAGCGGCAAGGCTTTCGGGGAGCTCGGAGACCGTATGAGCGTCTTCGAACGCACTCCGCCGCACTGTGTCTACGTTCCTGCAGAGAATGAGTGGTCGGCGGTCGCCACGACGGACTGCACGCTCGCCGTCTGCACTGCTCCCGCAACAGCGGGTCGCGAGGCGCAGGTGATCGGCCCTGCAGGCATTTCGCTCAGCGAACGCGGCAAGGGCGCCAATACGCGTTACGTCCATGCCATCGCCATGGAGGACCGCGACGTCGCCGAGGCATTGCTGGTGACCGAGGTCTTCACTCCCCAGGGCAACTGGTCATCCTACCCGCCGCACCGGCATGACCAGGACAATTATCCTGACATGACCTATCTCGAGGAGACCTATTACCACCGGCTGAACCCGGCGCAAGGTTTCGGCTTCCAGCGGGTCTTCACCGAGGACGGATCGCTGGACGAGACGATGGCCGTCTCCGATGGCGATGTCGTGCTCGTGCCAAAGGGTCATCACCCCTGTGGCACGCCCTACGGCTACGAGATGTATTACCTCAACGTCATGGCTGGCCCCCTGCGCAAGTGGCGCTTCAAGAACCATCCGGACCACGACTGGATCTTCCGGCGCGACAAACCCTGACGCGCCGCCCCAACACCATCCTTTCAACGAAGCTCCCGGGAGGAGAACATGAGCGGTCTCGGTATCGGCCTGATCGGCACGGGTTATATGGGCAAATGCCATGCGCTGGCATGGAACAGCGTCGCCAGCGTCTTCGGCGACGTGGCCCGGCCCCGCCTCGTGACGGTCGCCGAAGTGAATGCGGATCTGGCGTCGAGGAAAGCAGCGGAACTCGGGTTCGCCCAGTCAACCGGCAACTGGCAAGACCTGCTTTCCGATCCGGAAATCGACGTCATCTCGGTGACAACACCCAATGCTTTCCACCCCGAAATGGCAATCGCGGCTCTTGAGGCCGGCAAGCATGTCTGGTGCGAGAAGCCCATGGCGCCGGCCCTGCAGGACGCAATACGCATGCGCGATGTGGCGAAGAAATCCGGCCGCGCCGCCGTGATGGGTTACAACTACATCCAGAACCCGATGATCCGCCACATCCGCCGTCTGATCGACGAAGGCGCGATCGGAAGCGTCAACCACGTCCGTGTCGAGATGGACGAGGACTTCATGGCCGATCCCGAAACGCCATTCTACTGGAAGAGTGAGATCACCTCCGGCTATGGTGCGCTCGACGACTTCGCCGTTCATCCGCTCTCCCTGCTCTTCAAGCTTTTCGGCCATGTGGAAAGCGTGGTCACCGACATGGTGAAACCCTATCCGACCCGGCCGCTGAAGGATGGCGGCGACCGCGAGGTCGAGAACCACGACATCGCAAGTGTATTGATGAAGCTGGAAGGCGGAATTTCCGCCGTGCTTATGGCAAACCGCTCCGCCTGGGGGCGCAAGGGCCGCATTGCCGTGCAGATCTTCGGCTCGAAAGGCTCCATCCTCTACGATCAGGAGCGAATGAACGAGTTCCAGCTCTACCAGGCCTTCGGCCGACCGGAGGAGCAGGGTTTCCGCACGATCCTCGCCGCCCCGCACCACAAGCCCTACGACCGGTTCATTCCCGCCCCCGGCCACGGCCTCGGCTTCAACGATTTGAAGATCATCGAATGCGGCGAACTGATCGCCGCAATCGGCGGTGAAGAAGCGTATGTCATCGATTTCGAGGAAGGGCTGAAGATCGAGCGTTCCGTGCACGCCATGGCTCGGGCCTTTACCGAAAAACGCTGGATCAGTACCGGCGAAGCGTGACGGTCGAGGAGACAAAACGCGGGATCACCCCTTGCTCGTCACTCATTTGAGATACATAATTCGTTCTTGAATACTCAGGAGCGAACTATGTCCAAGACCTCGATGCTTCATATACGTGTCGACGAGAAGCTGAAGAGCGAAGCCTCCGAGACCCTGGCTATCGTGGGCCTCACAGTCTCCGACGCCGTGAGAATTCTTCTGACCCGCATAACGCGGGAAGGCGGGCTTCCAGCCGGCCTCACTGTCGATCCCGCGGCACATGATGCCTGGTTTCGTGAAAAGGTACGCGAAGCCTTGGCTGATGACCGACCACCGGCCTCGCACGATGTCGTTATGGATGAAGTTCAGGCATTGATCGACAGGAAACGCCGTGCTCAGGATTGAATGGCGCCAGACGGCCCGCGAGGACCTTCTTGCCATCATCGGCTTTATTGCGGATCACAATCCCGGCGCCGCTCAACGACTCAAAGACGAAATCCTTTCCAAGGTGTCGATACTGGCGGAGTATCCCCAACTCCATCGGACGGGGAGGGTCTCCGGAACGCGGGAAATGATTGTTCACGCCAACTATATCGTTGTCTACACCGAGAACAGGACGACCATCTCAATTCTGCGCGTATTGCACGGCGCCCAGCAGTGGCCGCCGCACGATACCTAATATCATCTAAATTCCAGCTCTGATGAACTCGATCGACCGCGCCACAGCCTCGGCCGGGTCCGACAATTCGTGCACCGAAGAGGCAAAAGGCTCAAACGAGAAGAATCCGGAATAGCCTTGCTCGCGCAGTGTCCGAATCTGGCCGATATTGCCGAGCCGATCTTCGCTATCGACCAACACGCGATGGGCGTCGAGCATGTCATCGACGCCAACGGCCTTGGCGGTGACGCCGGAAATATGCACGAGGCCGGTCTGTGCCGGGTAGAATTCGGGTTCGCCGGCCAGATAGTGGTGGAAGGTATCATGCACAAGCCGAAAGCTTGCGCCAAAGCCGAGTTCGTTGATGGCTTCGACGGCTTCCCTTTTGGAGCGGAGCGAACAGATCGGAAAGCCCAGCGGCTCGACTAGCCCGCCGATCCCGGCATCTGCGAGAATGGGCTTCAGGCCTTTCAGGGCCTTGCGCAAATTCGCCTGCCGTTCGCCATCGGCACGACCGCTGCCATCATTGACAGGTACGAGAACAAGGGCGCGCGCACCGCAATCGCGAGCGCAGTCCGCGAGCGCCTTCGCTTCCTCCTCGCGTTCCGGTGTCCATTCGTTGAACCGCTGCAGCGCGTTGATCGAGAGGATCGTGAGCCCCCGATCTTCCGCCAGCTTCCGGATATCGACTGCCGGCGTTCCGTCGAGGATGGCGTTGCCTTCAAGATCGTTACGGATCTCGATTGCCCTTGTTCCGAGCTTTCGCGCGAGGTCGAAGAAGGCCGGCAGCAGCAGTTGCGGCGCTGACATATGGTTCAGCGCGAAAGAGATATCGGCCATGGAAATTCCTACTCCGAATGGAAAAAGGGCCGGCATAGCCGGCCCGGAGGTTGAGGAGGAGATCAGCGTTTCGCGCGCTTCTTCTGGCGGTAGACGTCTGCAACCACGGCGGCCACGATAATCATGCCCTTGATGATTTCCTGGTAGTAGGCATCGACGCGCAGGAAGGTGAAGCCCGAAGTCATGACACCAAGAATGATCGTGCCAATGACTGTGCCGGTAATGCGGCCCGCACCTCCCGAAAGCGATGTACCGCCGATGACGGCTGCGGCGATCGCATCGAGTTCGTACATCACGCCCATGCCGGCCTGTGCGGTCTGTGCGCGGGCTGCGGTGACGATGCCTGCAAGGCCGGCCAGCATGCCGGCGATGGCATAGACCTTGACCAAGTGCTTTTCGACATTGATACCGGAAACCCGAGCCGCCTGCACATTGGCGCCAATCGCATAGGTGAACTTGCCGTAGCGGGTGTAACGCAATGCGATGTGGAAGATCACAGCGACGAGGAGGAACACCACCACGGGCCAGATGCCGGTACCGATGAAGGTGAACTGCTCGGTCAGGCCGGAAACGGGCTGACCCTTAGTGTACCACTTGGAGATACCGCGCGCCGTCACCATCATGCCCAATGTGGCAATGAAAGGCGGGATCTTGGTTCTGGCGATCAACTGGCCGTTGATATAGCCCGCGAGCAGACCGATCAGAATGCCGATGGCGATCGGAACGAAGAACGGCATGTCCGTGAGACCCGGATAGAGTGCGCGCGACCAAGTCGAGGACTGGGCGAAACTTGCCGAGATCATCGCCGTCATGCCAACGACGGAGCCCGAAGACAGATCGATGCCGCCGGTGATGATGACCTGTGTCACACCGACGGAGATGATGCCGATCACCGCGACCTGCAGGATCATGATCGTCAGGCGCTGCGGGTTCATCAAAAAGCTCTGGCCGACGAACAGCCAGCCGAGCAGTTCGAATATCAGGGCAATGCCGATGAGCACCAGCAGGATATTGGCTTCCGGCGGAATGCGATGGCTGTTGGGCCGGCCTGTCTTCAGATCGACATCGGCCTTGGTGGCAGTTGGATGGTTCATCATCTCCTCCCTTAGGTCATCGGGACGGCGTCAGCGCGACGCCAGGTCCATGACCTTGATCTGTGTGGCTTCCGAACGGTCGAGGAAGCCGGTGACGCGGCCTTCATGCATGACCATGACGCGATCGCTCATGCCGAGAACTTCCGGCATTTCGGACGAAATCATGATGACGGCGACGCCGTTCCTGGTCATTTCGGTGACCAGCCGATGAATTTCCGCCTTGGCGCCGACATCGATGCCGCGGGTTGGTTCGTCGAGAATGAGTATCCTCGGATTGGTCAGCATCCAGCGGCCGATCAGCACTTTCTGCTGGTTACCGCCGGAAAGATTCTCGATGCGTTCGTTGAGGCTCGGCGTCTTGACACGCAGCTTGCGGCACATGTCCTCACATGCCGTGTTGAGGCTCTTCTGTTCGACAAAGCCTTTGTCGACATAACGATCCTGCAGCACGGCAAGCTGCATGTTTTCCAGTACCGAGAGGATCAGCAGACAACCGGTATCCTTTCGGTCCTCCGTGAGGAAAGCCATGCGATTGCGGATCGCCTCGGTCGGGCTGTCGATCGCAACCGGCTTGCCATCGATCTCGATGGAACCTGATGACGCCGGCGTGACACCGAACAGGGTTTCCGCCACGTTCGAACGCCCGGAGCCGACGAGACCCGCCACGCCGAGAATCTCACCGGCCCGTACATCGAAGGAGACATCGTGGAAGACACCATCGAGCGTCAGGTTCTTCACGGAAAGAACGACATCCCCCAGCGGAACATCCTCCTTGGGAAACATCTGGGTGATCTCGCGGCCAACCATCATGCGGATGATGTCATCGCGGGTAACATCGCTCGACGCATGGGTGCCGATGTACTTGCCGTCGCGGAAAACCGAGAACTCGTCGGCGATCTCGAACAGCTCGTTCATCTTGTGGGTGATGTAGACGATGCCGATACCCTGGCCGCGCAGATCGCGAATGATCCGAAACAGATGCTCCACCTCGCGCTCCGTCAGCGCCGAGGTTGGCTCATCCATGATGAGGACGTCGGACTCATAGGAAACCGCCTTGGCGATTTCGACCATCTGCCGGTTCGCGACTGAGAGATCACCGACCTTTGTTTCAGGGTGAATCGCGATATTCAGACGATTGAAGAGAGCGGCCGTCTTTCGGTTCATCTCCTTGTGATCGACGAGACCGAGACGGTTCAGCGGCTCGCGGCGTATCCAGATGTTTTCCGCAACCGTCATATAGGACATCAGGTTGAGTTCCTGATGGATCATGGCGATGCCGTTTTCGAGCGCGTCTAGAGGCGATTGAAGCCGGATTTCGACACCCTTCATCCGCACGCTGCCCTGATCGGGCTGATAGATGCCGGCAAGGATCTTCATCAGCGTGGATTTGCCGGCGCCGTTCTCCCCCATCAGGGCGTGCACGCTGCCACGTTTTAGCTGGAAGCTGACGTCATCGAGCGCCACAACACCTGGAAATTCCTTGCGGATACCTTCTGCTACCAGGAGAAATTCGGCATTCGGGATTGCGCCGCTCTTGCGGACAGCAGCCATCGTCGTCGGGCTGACCATATCGATGTCTCCTCGCTCATCATGCGGGGTGGAATGCGGGCCAAAGCCCGCATTCCTTTCGGTCTTTCCTGAAGGAAAGATCAGTTCTTGGCCTGGTAATCCTTGAGGTTTGCCGGCGTCACGAGCTCGAAGGGAATGTAGACCTTCTTGTCGACGGCTTCACCCTTGGCAAGCTTCAGGGCCGCATCGAGAGCCCCCTTGCCCTGACCCGCAGCGTTCTGGAACACGGTGACGTCAAGATCGCCGGCTTCCATGGCAGCCAGTGCGTCCTGGGTCGCATCGACACCGGCCACGACATAATCCTTCATGTCCTTGCCAGCAGCCTTCAGCGCCTGGATCGCGCCGATCGCCATTTCGTCGTTGTTGGCGATGACAGCATTGAATTCGAGACCGCTCGACAGCCAGTTGGTCACGAGGTCGGCCCCCTGGGTGCGTTGCCAGTTGGCGGTCTGCTCCTCGACGATCTCGATGCCCTTGCACTCATCGGTCGCAACGACTTCGCGAACGGCCTGGGTGCGCATGCGAGCGCCCTGGTTGGAGAGTTCGCCCATCATCACAACGGCCTTGCCCTTGCCTCCGAGAAGACGGCAAACTTCCTTGGCTTCAAGGGTGCCGGCAACGATCTCTTCCGATGCGACGAAGGACTGCTTATCCGGCAGTTCGTTGACGTTGACCGGCTCGCGATTGACGTAGACCAGCGGAATGCCGGCGTCTGCTGCGAGTTTCGACATTGCAACCGTGGCATCGGTATCGACCGGATTGACGATAATGGCATCGACGCCTGCAGCAATGAAATTCTGGATCTGGCTCTGCTGCTTTGCAACGTCGTTCTGTGCGTCCTCGACCTGCAGCGAAACGCCGTCCATGCCCTTGGCATAATCCTGCATGCCGTTGCGCAGGACGGTCAGGAAGTTATCGTCGAACAACGCCATGGAAACACCGACGGTTTCCGCATGCGCAACAGTGCTCAGGAGCACGGAAACGGCCGCGCCCAGTACGAGCTTCTTCATCATGATCTTCTCCTCCCAGTGTGTCCGGCGCCACTCGTTCATGCCGGAAACCGGCCTCCCCGACCGGTCGCATATCCTCAAATGTTCGATGATAAAAACGGAATAAAGAAACCGTATTTGCCATCTCGCAAACTATTTATTCCATTTTTTGGAATGCACGTCAATCACCCCTATGGAAATTGAGCAAGTGTAATTCTTCCCTCCTGGTCGGGTGCACGAGCCTGCCAAAGAGCGGCTTGATGCTGCGATCAATCGCCTTGTTTATCGGGCGTTCAAACGCGCCATCGCCCGTTCGCGAAGATCTCCAGTATAGGGTCGCGTCATCCCCGCCGGCCCGGCAGGAATAGGGAATGACATGTATACTGACTGGCAGATCCGCGATGCAGCCGGATCGCCGGACCCCATGCTCAACCGAGATCGATCCTGGGCAGGCTGGCGCTGACCAGTTCTTTCACGTCGAGCACAAGAGCATTCAAGGGGCGATCGTCCCTGTAATAAGGAGCACGGGAGCGTATCCGGTCCTGAAGAACGCTCGTCGCCGCGGCAGCCGGGAGCGTTTGCGGCTGCATGTCGAAGGCCTGCGCCGCGGCAAGAAGCTCTATCGCAAGCACGGTGGCGAGATTGTCGATGATGGAGAGGGCCTTGTCGGCCGCCGGCGTTGCATGGGTGAGGATATCCTCCTGAAGAGCAGAGGTGATGCCACCATCGAGGCTCGCAGGCGCAGCAAGCCGTCGGTTCTCCGCCACAAGCGCGGCCGCTGTGTACTGGACGATCATGAAACCGGAGCAAACGCCGTTTTCGGCAGCGAGAAAGGCCGGAAGGCCACTGACGAGGGGATTTACCAACCGATCTATCCGTCGCTCGGAAATGGCCGCAAGCTCGGCCGCCGCAACAGCCAGCGAGTCCATGGCGAGGCCGAGCGCGGCTCCCACGGCATGGGCCTGAGAATGGACCTCCGGAGCCGACGCCGTTCCGGCGACCACCGGATTGTCCGTGACACTGGAGAGCTCGCGGTCCACGACTTCGGCAACCTGCGTGAAGGCATCACGCACGGCACCGTGTATCTGCGGCACCGCGCGCAGGCTCAAGGGATCCTGGGTGCGGCTGCCGGCCGATTGCTTCAACCGTTCGCTACCTTCCAGCCAGCGCCGCAGATTTGTGCCAACCGTCTGCAGACCGGATGATTTGCGAAGGGCGAGAGGCATTGCGGCGAATGGATCGACCTGCGCGCCAAGGCTCTCATACGTCAGCGCCGCGGCCGCATCCGCCCATTCCAGCAGCCCCGCCATACGGGCGAGCGCCAGAGATGCGAGCCCAGTCGCACACGGTGTACCGTTGACCAGGCTAAGTCCTTCCTTGGCGAGCGGTACAAGGGACTGCAATCCCACCCGATGGAGAGCGTCCTTGCCGGACATGGTCGTCCCGGCATGCCGAACCTTCCCCTCGCCAATTAACACTGTGCCGATTGCAGCGGCATGGGTGAGGTAGCCGACCGAACCTCTCGACGGAATGACCGGCAGGAGGTCCGCATTCAACAAGGCCAGCAGACCTTCAACCGTCTCTCGGCGAACTCCGGAGTAACCATGGGCGAAATTGGCAATCTGCGCCGCCATGACGGCGCGAGTTTCGGCGCGACCGAGCGGTTCCCCAACGCCGCATGCATGGCTGAGCAGGATATTGCGCGACAGAGCCTTCTGCTGGCTTTCATCAATGACGACATCGCACAGGGCGCCAACACCGGTGTTGATGCCGTAGCCACGAATGCCGTTTGCAACCAGTGCTTCGGTGATTTCGCGTGCGCGCTCGATCCGGCACCAGGCGTCATCGGACAGCTGCAATTTTGCGCCACCGGCGACGGCCGCGATCTCCGGCCATGTCAGGGAACCATCGAGAATGACCGGGTTACTCATGGCTATCTTCCTTTCGCCTGCTTGGGCACGACAGGCATCCCGGTCGGCGGCCCTCGGGATGAAGCAGGCGTTGCGCAGTTTCAGGAATGTTGCGGATGCCGCGGATCATGATGTGGTTTCAATAGATAACGGCGAGCGACGTCGAGATAACCATCATAAAGCAGCCCGCCATTGAGCGCGACCAGAGCATCCCGCTCACGGCGATAGAGAGCCGGAATCTGATACCAGGGAACACCGGGGCGTTCATGATGCAGAACATGCAGGTTGTTATGGAGGAACAACAATCCAAACAGCGGGCTGTTCTCCACGATCGCGGTACGCTCCTCATAGCTGTCGGCATAACGATGCTCGGCATAGGAACGCAGCCGGCTCAAGGCCGCACCGGCATAGACAAAACCCAGAAAATAGAGCCAGAAGGGCATGCTACAGATGTGGAGCACCCAAAAAAGCAACACCCCCACGCCAAGACCGTGGCGAACCCATATCATTGCGCGCCGTCGGTCACCACGCAGGATCGTCAGCGCTTCCCGCCCTAAGAAGACGAACAGCATGACGGCGGGACCGATGGTCAGACGACCGAGAAGCGTCGTGTTCCAGCGCGAAAGCGTCTGGCCAATCGAACCCATCGCGTTCCATGCGACCCATGTGAAATAGTAGGACTCCGGATCTTCGATAGGATCCGTCAAGTGCTCGTCGCGATGATGGATGAGATGACTTTCCTTGTAGATCGCATAGGGAAGCCAAAGCGAAATAGGCGGCCAGCCGATCGCATCGTTTATCCATTGATTGCGCGTCGGATGCCCGTGGATCACCTCATGCTGCAACGATCCGTGCCAGGCGATCAGCCAAGCACCGATGACGGCAACCACAAGGATCGGCAAGGCTTCCCACCACCATGTCACGGCGAGGAACCCGCCATAGATGACGATCGCCAGCACGACCGTTTGCCACTCGATACGACGAACCTGCGGGAGGGATTGAATGGGTGATCTTCTATTGGCCGACATGAACGGGCTCCAGAAAACGTGCCGCATGGAGAGTTTTTTTACATATATTCCATGTTAAATATAGACAATCGAGCAAAGACACTCCTCAGGCAAGCGTCGGATATCCCATCGCGAGGGCCTCCCTTTCGAGCACAAGGAGCTGGTCGTAATCGACGTCGGAAAGTTCCACGACATCGCAAAGCGAAAGAGTGTCCCGAACCTCCCCCATCATAGGATCTGCAAGCGCCGCTCGCAGGACATGTCGAAGAACCTCAACGTCACCGTCGGGCATGGTTTTCCGCGCTATGAACGGCAGACCAGGACCTGACGGCGTAGCGGCGAGAATACGGACATTTGCCAGACGATCCGGATCGAAACGAAGAAAGTTGCCATAGGTGACACAATCGATGGCGGCCACATCGGCGACCCCGGCGGTAACAGCGTCGACGCTCGCGATATGGCTGCCCGTTTCAACCACTGCCGAGAAGAAACGACCATTCCGGGCAAAGGGCGCAACAGCCCGCCGAAACAGGTTCATTCCGGAATTGCTGTCACGACCATTGATCGCCGCGGTCGCACCGTAAAATTCGTCCAAAGAACATGCGGCGCTATCGACGCGGACCACAATGAAACTGCAGGAGTTAGGGCCGTCGCAGCCAGGATAGGCGTAACACGGCGTAGCTACGAGACGTACATGGTTGCGCAAGCGGTAGAGATAGGGATATCCGCAGGTCTGGGCAAATACGAGAGCAGGATGAAGCCATGCCCGGTCATAAGCCAGTTGGTCATCCAATCCGCCGGGGACCGGACTTATCCCTTCCTGCCGCAGTCCGTCACGCAGGAAATGCCAAAGCGCCTCATTCGCTGCCGCGATCTGAGCCGGGCCGGAATACATCGCGAGACTGGCAATCCCGGCGCCGCCATTGTCCCCGGTCGGCGAAAAATGCCGCTCATCTCGCATGCCAGACGTTTTCCACCATAATCGCCCCTCATTATGTCTATACAAGCTGACATAACTTGCCATCGTAGCAAAGCGGGATTTCCGGTTTTCCTTAGATTTCCGGGGTTTTGAAACACACCAGCGAACCTGTCTCCGCGTGTTCGCAGTTTATCGCGGCGACTGGTCCTTTCTTGAAACCCGCCTCCCTGAAGACAAACTATCTTTGGTAATGTGCCGGATGTTCCCCGCGTCGAAACCGTACGAGGCCGCGTGCAATGACCACAAGAATTCCGGATCCCGTCTTCACTCTCACCACCGGCCCTGTGAACTGCTATCCCGAAGTCCTCCAAGCGCTCGGAAAACCCGTGCTCTACGATCAGGATCCCGCTTTTCTGCAAACTTACGAACGCGTCAACCTCAAGGCTCAGGCTGCATTCGCTTCGGCCAATGTTCCGGTCATTCTGCAGGGAGAGCCGGTCCTTGCCCTGGAAGCAGTGGGGGCTTCAGCCTTGTCCAAGGAGGATGTCGTCCTCAACCTCGCCTCCGGCGTCTATGGCGACGGTTACCGCTCCTGGCTGGAGCCTCATGCCAGGGAATATCTCGAGATCCGCGTTCCCTTCAACGAGGTCATCGACCCGGCATCGGTCGCAGCAATGCTGGCTGCTCGTCCCGAGATCGCTGTGGTCACGGTCTGCCATCACGATACACCTTCCGGCACCATCAATCCGGTCAAAGAGATCGGCGAGATCGTCGCCAGTGGCAAAGCGATCTTCGTGATCGACGCCGTTTCTTCCTTTGGGGGCATGGAGATCATGCCCGAAGACGTCAAGGCCGACATATTCGTCGCCGGGCCGAATAAATGCCTCGGCTGCCCGCCTGGGCTATCGCTGCTAGCTGTCAGCGATAAAGGCTGGGCCAAGATGAAGCGCAATCCAAACGCGCCACGCGGTTCGATCCTCAGCATACTCGATTGGGAAGACGCCTGGAAAAGGGAAAAGCCTTTCCCTTTCACGCCATCCGTTGCCGAGATCAATGCTCTCGAAGCAGCCCTCGATCTTTATCTCGCGGAAGGTCCCGGGACGGTGTGGGCTCGTCATGCCCTGACAGCAAGAGCCTGCCGCGCAGGGATAAAGGCGATGGGCCTCGAGCTTTGGGCCGCATCCGAAGACTTCGCCTCGCCGACCACAACGGCCATCCGTCTGCCGGAAGGGATCGACGAAACCGCCCTTCGCCAGACCATGCGGGAAGTCTATGGCGTTGTGATCTCCGCAGGACGTGGCGCAACCTTCAACAGGCTGGTGCGTATCGGACACATGGGACCAACGGCGAGGCCCATCTACGCCTTGATCGCCGTAACAGCCCTTGGCAGCGCAATTGCACGGATGTCGGGCAAGCCCTGCGACGTCGGGGCTGGCGCTGCGGCCGTCATGGCTGTGATTGACAGCATGACATGAACCAAAGACTGCTGCATGAATGCCGAACGGAGCGCTGCCGCATCGTTTGATCTGTTCCGGGCCCGCGGCCCTAAATGCTGGATACACACACCCCGATTATGGCGCCGGCCATTCAAGTGCCGGGGTCACGATGAACGGCTCTACTGATTGCGTATCTTTTCAATGATTCCGCAAAAGATAAAGGATCGAGGGTCCCATCCAGAGTCTCGAGCGCGTCCCGGACGGACAATCTAGGACGTTGTCCTGAACGTGTCGTCGTCCCAGTCATGATCCTCCTCCGGCGCCCCCTCTTCTTCGCCTTGGCTTTGATCCTCATCTGTATCCACCGCGGAGTCCGCTTTCCGGCTGAGCAGCCCCGCATCCTCGAGTGCCTCGATATCCGGAAGGTCGCGGAGCGTCTCGAAGCCGAAAGCAGAGAGGAATTGCTTTGTCGTGACATAGGTGTAAGGAGCTCCGGGCGAGGGACTGCGCGGACCGGAGGCGAGAAAACCCGCAGAACGGAGATCGGCAATCGTGTCGCGGGAAATCTCCTTGCCGAAGACCTTCATCAGTTCCGCCCGGGTCACGGGCTGAAAGTAAGCGATCGCCATCAAGACGGCAGCCTCGTGCTCCGAAAGGTTCGCGGAAATCGAGCGCGTCGGTGCGAACGAGGCACGGATGATCGGCCCATAACTGGCGCGTGTCCGATGCTGCCAGCCGCCTGCGACGGAAACGATATCGTATGGTCTGCCGACGAGATCTTCGCGCAGGTCCTCCACCAACAGGTCGATACTGCAGTCCCGCCCCACCACCCGGGCCAGCGTCTCGCGATCGACTGGCTCGATCGAGGCAAAGATCACCGCCTCGACCCGCAGCATCCATTCGCGCCAGCGTAGTTCCGGGGGCAGATCCTGAAGTTCACGATCGATGAGGACCTCGCTTCGGGTTTTGGTCTTCCTCATCGCTCTTTCCAAATGCGGTTCCCCCATGGTTACACCCCGTAAATCCGGAAGCTCGTTCGACCCGACAGTTCACGCACGGCACCAAAACCCTGAAGCCGTTCGAACATGCGGCTGCTGGCCCAACGCGACAGGTTGGTTCCGGGAGCAGATGCCGCGATAGCATCGTCATCGAGCAGTTTGCGGATGACCGCCTCCGCCCCCTTGGTGCGCACCTTCGGCGCGACCAGGAGGAGGCTTTCGGCGCGGCGTCCAATATCGCCGGCACTCCGTAGCGCCGCATCGATGGCCTCAACGAGCGCCAGACATACCGCCCGCCCGAATACGTCATCGCCAGGACGAATACGCCCCCTGCCCCCGAGCGTGCGGAAGGCCGGACCGTAACGCTCGGCCATCAGCAGCGGCACGGGCCGTTCCCATTTGAGTTTCGCGGCGATCAGGATATCGGCGAGCGCCCATGCCAGCGGCTCGGCGTCCGGGCGGACGGCGACAATTGCCGTCACCAGGTCCGCAGCGGCGAAGAGCGCCGGCCGGCCCGACTGCAGCGCCACATCGGCAAGATCGACGGCGGTGGCCAGCCGCCCGTCCCATGCCAAGCCCAACAAATCGGCGAGTTCGGCCAGGGCCTTCGAGGAAAAGCCGGGTTTTCGGGTTGCAAGCCCTTTATAGGCGAGAAACACCTTGCCGGCCGGTCCTGGATCGTCGCCAACTGCGGTGAGCAGAACGGCGTCGCGCAGCGCGTTTTCGTCTTCGTTCCGGCCCATCAATCGCACCGCTGCCGCGGCGCATTTGAGGGCCTGACGGGCGCGCCAGCAGCCGGCCCAGGCTGGGCTTGACCGCACCAGATCATCGAGTGATTTCAAGGCAACGCCGGCGGCGAAGGCGGCGTCTGCGTTGTCGGGATTTGGGCGGGGCTGCCTCGCCCAACTTGGCAGGCGGGAGAGAACCGGGGTCAGAATATCGGTCGGGCGCGTGGTCGAATCCATGGGAGAGAGGATAGCAGAGGCGAGCGATTATTCCAGCAGTTTTGCCGACAAACCGCACAGCTCGTCTCGATTCTATAACGACAGATAATCTTGCATTATCGTTCCTTGTTCTCTTTTATGAAAACCGCGCGCGCAAGCGCGGCAAAACGACCGCTGTCGTGGCGCAGACGGCGGTAAGAGACACGGGCGATGCGTTTGCTGGCCGTCGGAACGACACGGGATGCCTCCTTCCCCGGCCGCGCGGGCGACCACGCCTTGGCGACCCCGGTCGGTCGCCGGGCTCTTGGTGTGGTCTGGTGCGCTTGTGGAGCTTGCCCGATGCCATTCCGGATTTCTCCGCCTTCCCCCTCCACGCAAGCCATGGCATTGGCGAACGCCGGCCTGTGACGACTGCGGCTGCGGCACCTGCCGGTCTTGACGCCGGAGCGGCTGTCTCTGCGCCCGCAATCCCGTCGATCCTTCCTGTCATCGAACCGCGGTTTGCGCGGCAGCTGCGGGTGGACGTTCCATGGCCCTCCCGCCCTACCCCGGTATTCCCTATCGCACCGGGAAACCAAGCAGGCGAACGCCGGTCGGCTCCCCCGAAGCGCAACCGGCTTGTCACGCTCTCCGTCGCCCCGTAATCTGCGGCAAATCACCTGTTTGCGCGTGCCCCGTGAACCCCCATTGTGGCGGTTGCCGCCGATTTCGCGGCAAGCGCCGAACCCTTTCGATATGGCCGGCATGGAAGAACCAGACAAGAACCACCTCACGCTGCCCCTGCCGCCGCCTGCTCCGGATGCCGCCGGCGGCCTTTCCGATCCCGCTTCCTCCGCTGAAGACGGGCCGTTGCCTCTTTCGCAGCATCTCGAACATCTCGCCGACCGCGCCCGCACCTATGTCGAAGCCGCCAGTTCGGCCAATACGCGTCGCGCCTATGCGGCGGACTGGAAGCACTTTTCCGCCTGGTGCCGGCGGCAGGGTCTCGCGCTGCTGCCGCCGAGCCCCCAGGTCGTCGGCCTCTATATCACCGCCTGCGCCTCCGGAACGGTCGAGCGCGGCGCCAGGCCGAATTCCGTCGCAACCATCGAGCGGCGTCTCTCCTCCCTGTCCTGGAACTATGCCCAGCGCGGCCTTGTCCTCGAGCGCAGGGACCGGCATATCGCCACCGTCATGGCCGGCATCCGCAACACCCATGCCGCGCCGCCGCGCCAGAAGGAAGCGATCCTTCCCGAAGACATCATCGCCATGCTGGAAACCCTCGATCGCGGGACGCTGCGGGGGCTGCGCGACCGGGCCATGCTGCTCGTCGGCTTTGCCGGCGGCCTGCGCCGCTCCGAAATCACCGGTCTCGATCTCGGCCGCGACCAGACCGAAGACGGCCGCGGCTGGATCGAAATCCACGACAAGGGCGCCCTCGTCACCCTGCGCGGCAAGACCGGCTGGCGCGAGGTCGAGATCGGCCGGGGATCGGCCGACACCACCTGCCCCGTCGCGGCGCTCGAAGCCTGGATCCGCTTTGCCCGGCTGGCCAGGGGACCGCTCTTCCGTCGCGTGACCGGAAAGGGCAAATCCGTCGGCGCCGAGCGTCTCAACGACCAGGAGGTGGCGCGCCTCGTCAAGAAGACGGCGATGGCAGCGGGCATACGCGGCGATCTCTCCGAGGTCGAACGCGGCCAGAAATTCGCCGGCCACTCGCTGCGCGCCGGCCTTGCCTCCTCGGCGGAAGTCGACGAGCGCTACGTGCAAAAGCAGCTCGGTCACGCCTCCGCCGAAATGACCCGCCGCTATCAGCGCCGCCGCGACCGTTTCCGCATCAACCTGACCAAGGCCGCGGGGCTTTGATCCGGCGGATCCGCATCGTCCGCTTTCCCTTTCCCGCCATGCCGCTACGATGCCCTTTGGCCGGGGGTCGGATGGGCCCGGGCGAGCGCCATGATCATCGGGCCGAGCGAGAATTCGCCGCGGGCGCTTTTGCGCGTGAGATCCCGCAGATAGCCGCCGGGCGAGTTGATATGCCCCGCCCTTTCGAGAATGCAGGCCATGGCGACGGCGGCGTTTTCCGGCCCCATGACCTCGCAGGCCTCCTGATAGGCCGAGGGGCTGACCCCCAGCATCGATCGGACCACCACCGCCGCGGCCATCATCTCGCGCCAGCTCGAAATCGCGCCGCCGGGACCATAGGCGGCCATGTCCGGGCAGGCCCTCAGCACCATTCCCAGGGGGAAGGTCTTGATCGGCTCGCGCCGGGGTGCGGGAATACCCGCCGGCGGTTCGTCCTGCTCTTGTTCAGAGCGAGGTTCAAGTTCATTGATGGATTCGGTATTTGAATTCTGTATGTGCTGACGGCATTCGTCACCATTGCCGTCGCTTTTTTGTGTTTTAAGCTGCATTTCCATGATGTTGACGATTTCCTCGCGCAACAGCGCCAGATCCGCATGCACGGCCTCCAGTTCGTCGACGCTCCGTGCACGCCCGATGCCGGCGACCATGCCGATATAGCCGGCCTCGATCGTCGCCCAGTCGCCGGCAGCCCCCTCCTCCATCGCCGCCGTGATCAATTTGCGGATGTCCCGCCGCAAGATGGTGATCTTCTCCCGGTGGATCCGCACCCTGCGGCGCTCGGCGGCAACCTGCTGGGCAAGCTGCGCCAGTTCTTCCGCCCGCGCCAGAAGCGGCGCCAGATTGAAGCCGTAGGCGTCTTCGATCGCGCCCCCCTCGCCCTTGCGCGCATAACGCTTGCCGTTCGGACTGTCCTTGCGGTGAATGAGCCCGGCCTTGACCAGAAGCGCCAGGTTCTCCCGCAGCGTCGTGCCGGCAATGCCGTTCGCCCGCGCGCTCAGTTGCGCATTCGACGGAAACACGATCAGGCCGTCTTCCGCAGAAAGCCGGCTTTCCGGATAAAACGACAAAAGCGCGTTCAAAACCGCAAGCGCACGGTCCCGCAAACCAAGCAGCCCCCGCGCATCGCAGACATCGCGATAAACACGCCACTTGTCCACGCTCTTGCCCGGCGCAACAGAACCGCTCTCAAGCTGGCCCCTAATCAGCGCAAGCGTAACACCTCGACCACCAAACGGTGTCGTTATATTTTGACCTGGCATTTTTCTTCACCTTCTTGCAGGCAAAAGAAATTTGTTCACCTAAACGGCGCCAAGACTCTTGACTATGATTCGCGGAAATGGGATTCTCAGGCTGCTACACAAGAGAAGGGCTTCCGCTACGGCAACGTTCGGGGGCCTTTTTCTTTTGCTGTCAATCTCCTTCGTTCAAACCCTGCGCCTGGAATTCGGCATAAAGCCGATCCAGATTGTCCGAAAGAAACCGACCGAAATCGCCCGCAGCTTTTGCTTTGAGTGACAGGGTACATTTTCTCCCGGTATTGATGATCTCGGCCGAAAGTCGCTGATCCTTCGCCTGCCAGGATTGCTTGAGGGCAGGGACGACCTTCTTTATCTGCTTTCCAGGCCTGTTAAGCGCTCCGACAAGTGCATTGAAGCGGTCGTCGGATCCGAGCGCTGCGAATTCTTCGCTTTCGACCAGAGCGTCGATCTTTTCCTTGCTGCCGCTCTTTCCGATCAGCAGCGATAGCTCGACCCATCGTTCGCGACCGATCGACGGCGCTGCGCCGATTCGGACAATCAAAACCTCAGGTATCCGCTCGGTAACCGATGCCATTTTCGAAACCGATGCCGCATTCGCAGCAAGGGCGGAACAAATGACCGAGCGATCATATCCGAGTTCGATAAGACGTCTCGCAAACGACGCCCGTTCGATGAAGGAAAGATTGGCACGGGCAGAATTCTCCTGCCCCTGAGCAATCACATGGGTGCGGTCATCCAGTGGCTTGATGACGGCCTTGACCTTGCGGCCGAGTTCCCGCGCTACACGAAGACGTCGATGGCCGAAGACGACCTGATAGCGACCACTCGCGGTGGGGTGGGGCCGCACCAGAATAGGGGTATCTTGGCCACGTTCCTCGATTGCGATTTTCAGTTCAGCGAACTGTTCGTTATCGTCATCAAGGCGATCGGAGACGAATGACCCCTCGACGGTTTCCGGATCGAGCTCGACAACGGCATCCCCTTCCAGAAACTTCTCAGCTTGCTTGGCGAGCTCGTCCAAGGAGCGGATCATGTTTTTGGAGGCTCCGCGCATGGGATAACCACCAGCCGTCGGCGAAGCAGCCTGCTCTTCCGTATCGGCAAGGCCCGCCAATAAATTCTTCCGTGCCATCCGTTAGTCCAATCCGAGATAGATAACTGAAAACAAAAGCGAAATCTCCGTTTTTGTCAGCTGACAACCGCTCTGCCCCAGGCCGCATGAATAAGCTGTGCGATCTCCGCATTGACCGAATCCAGCGACTCCAGCGCCCGATCATAGGTCGAACGGGTCATTTGGTTTTTGTCGACTTCATAGAGCGTTTGCTTAGTGATCCCGGCATCCGAGATCGCCGTTGACTTTAGCATCGGGTTTTTCAGCACATATTGATGGAAGAGGGTTTGCATGAAGCCCACCATCTGCGCCTGCGGCACATCCGTGGGTTCGTAACGGGTGATGAGATAGCGATACCAGGAAAGATTGACCTCGGCACCCGCCTCTCGGATCGGCTTCAATATACCGCCAAGCATCAGGAGAAATTGACCCATGGACATGACATCGAGCATTTGCGGATGAATGGTAATCAGAACACTCGTCGCAGCGGTCAGCGCCGTAATCGTCAGATAACCGAGCTGGGGAGGGCAGTCGATGACGACAACGTCATACCGGTCATCGACATCGGCGAGTGCGCGTGAAATCCGCGTAAAGAAGGTCTTTCCCTCGTTGGTCGATTTGTTCGCCATGGCAAGCGGCGTGTCATATTCGAACTCTTGCAGTTCAAGATTGGCCGGCACGATGTCCAACCCCGGGAAATTCGTCGGCTGAATAATGTCCAGAAGGGATCGCCGCTCTTCATCGTAGCGGATCGCTTCATAGAGAGAAGGCGACTGGTCGAGCTCCGGCTGGAAGCCATGCAGTGACGAAAGGGAGGCCTGCGGGTCGAGGTCGACCGCCAGCACACGATGTCCCGTCAAAGCGAGATACTGCGCCAGATGTGCGGCCGTCGTCGTCTTGCCGGATCCACCCTTGAAGTTCACCACAGCGATGACCTGCAGTTTTTCGTGCGCCCGGCGATGGGGAACATAGTTCCGGGTATCCGAACGTCCATGCTCGTCCAGATAACGGCGAAGTTCCAGCATCTGCTCGGCGGTATAAAAACGCCGACCCGAGGAAGATGTATCCGGCGAGGGCCCTTTTCCCTCGAGATGCAGCTTCTTCAGAGTGCTCTGGGACACCCGGAGATAGTTCGCCACCTCCGCCATAGTGAATTGCCGAAGCGTCTTCTTGGCATTCGGAGGAAAACGCTGCATGCTTAAAAGATGTAGCTTCTTCGAAATCAGATCTCCCTGCTCGAGGATCTCGTCTTCGAAATGCACGGGCTGGCTCGCGGTCGTTGACGGTTTCGCGTTCATTGGGGTGGTCGCTCTCAAATAACGATATTCAGGCCTATGCCCGCAGTTAATCGTTATTATCCGCGATTCTCGAAGGCAAACAAGGAAAATAGCGTTAACAAAATCCTAATGGACCCAGAAGGTGATATCGCACCGCCACAACGGAATGGAGATATTTTTCATAAAAATCAAATGTTTACGGCCTTTACTCACGACAGACCGACGCTTCCGTTCTTCGGCTCTCCGCAGTGGAAAGTGTTTGAACACCACCGCGAATGAGAGTCCATTCCATGGGAAAAGCGGCCCGCGACGGAGAAGATCGAGCGACTCACTTGTCTCGACCGGGCACATCCCACCCGTTCTGGCGGCATCTCCAAACCATCGAAAATCCCTATCCGGCTTTTCACCGGTGCCATGATTCTGCGACATCCGCCGGTCGCGGAAAAGCGGAGAAGGGTGCCAGACGGCTGGTCAGGACTTGCCTGTAGCGAGTTCGGCCGCCCGTGCCCGGCCGGGGCGGGCGGCCGGGCCACGCGCAATCCCCTGCAACTGCTTGGCAAGCCAGTCCACGAACACCCGTACCCTGTTGCTTAGATGCCTGGTCTGCGGATAGACCACGTAGAGCGGGAAGGGGTCTCGGGTCCATTCGGGCAGCACCGGCACTAACTCACCCTTCTTCACCGCTTCCTCGACAACGAAAAAGGGCGTCTGCACAATCCCAAGGCCGGAAACGGCAGCTCTCACATAGGAGCGGCTGTCATTGACCGACAGGATGTAACGGGGTGACACTTCGAGCAACTCGTCCCCGCGGCGAAACTCCATGGGCAAGACGCGACCCGCCTGTGCCTTCAAATATCCGACACAGAAATGATCGACTTCGAGATCCGTCGGATGCTGTGGCATGCCAAAGTTTTCGATATAGAAGGGAGCCGCGTAAGTCTGCATATGCAGTTCGCCGACCTTGCGCGCAATCAGCGACTGGTCAGACAGAACGCCGGCCCTCAGCGCACAATCGACATTCTCTGCGATATAATCCACCAAACGGTCACCGACACCGATGTCGAGCTGTATCTGCGGATAGCGCATGTAGAAATCGCAAAGGGCCGGAATGACGACGGAATCGGCGAAAACGCTTGCCATCTCAACGCGCAAGCGCCCAGCCGGCAGAGATTGCGACTTTGAAAAACTGCCATCGAGTTCGTCAAGCTCGGAGAGGATCTGCGTCGCTCGCTCGTAATAGAGGGCACCATCGGTGGTAACCGTAACACGGCGAGTCGTACGGTTGAGGAGAGTTGTACTGAGATGCGCCTCCAGTCCCTGCACGAGATTGGTGACCGATGTCTTCGGCATTTCCAGGCTCTTCGCGGCACGGGTGAAATTCCCGGTTTCCACGACCCGCACGAAAACCCGCATTGCGGAAATCTGATCCATGCGCTAGTCCTTGCTGCACGGCAGCATTGTCCTGAAATTTGGAACAGTGTTGCCAGATTTTGCTACCTTGTGCATTTTCTCGCGAACAATAATATCAGTTTCATATCTGGCAGCAAGCTCCGCTCCTCCACATGGGAACGGTTGAGGATTTTTCAATGACGGCGCAATGGGGAAATATAGCGTTTGACAGGTCGGCTAAGCCGCCTGTTCCCATGCGCCTGTATGAGGGCAAGAGCAAGAGCCAAACCCCGCCGCTGGTGCTTTATCTGCGGGGAGGCGCCTTTCTATCGCAAGCTCGCGACAGAGATGAACAACCCGCAGCAAGGGCGATCGCTGATACGGGAGCAGCAGTTCTGGAGGCAGACTACGGAAGCGCCTCTCAGAACCTGTTTCCGCAGGCCCTGGAATATGCGTTTGCCGCGTTGCAGTGCCTGAGCCGGCACCGTAAACAGTTCGGTGCCGCTAAATCGCTCCTTCTGGTGGCTGGCGATGAGGCTGGAGGCAATGTCGCGGCCGGCGTTGCCCTCAAGGCACGAGACCAGATGCCGGGCGAGCTCGATGGCCAGATCCTGCTATCGCCGATGATCGATCCGCTGATGGCAACGGCTTCCTTTCAAAAAGCCGATGAGATCGGTATGCGGGAGCGCTGGTCCGATGGCTGGAGCCATTACCTGAGCTCCCGTTGCGGCTTCCAGCACCCTTATGCGGCACCTTGCCTGTGCTCGCGCCTCGCCGGCGTTGCCCCGGCACTGGTGGTCACGGCCGATGACGATCCGCTTCGCGACGAGGCGCTTGGCTATGCCGAAAGGCTCCGCGCGGCTGGCGTCTCGGTGCGCAAACATGTGTTTCCCGCCGGCTCTGGCTGGACAGGGATCTACAAGGACGGCGACGGTGAATGGCTGACAGCGCTCGGCACCGAGTTCACCGGCTTCGTCAAACAATTAAGTTCATAAGACATTTGAATACTGACAGCAGCCGTAGTTAGACTGCAAGGAGACTATCATGACAGCGAAAGGCAAGCGCTGGGCCCTGTGGGGTGCCAGCATCGGAACCGCCGCGTCCATCGCAGGAGCGGCCATCTATCTCGACCAGCCGCGGGGAGCCAATGCAGCATCCGACACGGCGGCTGCCGCACCGGCACCGGCGATTCCGGTAACCGTTGCAACCGTCGAGCCACGCAGCGTCAGCACCTGGCAGGAATTTTCCGGCCGGCTGGAAGCTGTAGACCGGGTGCAGGTTCGTCCACGTGTCGCCGGAATGGTCCAGTCGGTTCACTTCCGTGAGGGGGGACTGGTAAAGGCGGGCGACCTGCTCGTCACCATCGACCCGGAACCCTATCAGGCGGCCGTTGCCCAGGCCGAAGGTCAGGTCGCCTCGGCGCAAGCCCGGGTCGAGCTGGCTTCGACGGAATTCGAACGTGGCAAGAACCTTGCCGCGAAGAACACCATCTCCCAGAGCGATCTCACACAGCGGCAAAGCGCCCGCAACGAAGCCTTGGCCAATCTTCAATCCGCCAAGGCAGCTTTGAAGTCGGCGCAATTGGACCTGGACTACACCCAGATCAAGGCGCCGATCTCGGGCCGTGTCGGCAAGATCGAAGTTACGGTCGGTAATCTCGTGGCAGCCGGTTCGTCTTCCACTCCGCTGACCACATTGGTTTCAGCCGACCCGATCTACGCAAGCTTCGATGCCAGCGAGGAGCTGGTCAGCCGCACGCTTGCCGAGCTTCCCGTTGCGAACGGTTCGCCTGCAATCGAACAGGTTCCCGTCGAGATCGGAACCCTCGCTGACAACGGCACTCCCATCCGCGGCAAGCTCCAGTTGATCGACAACGAGGTCAACGAATCGAGCGGTACGATCCGCGTACGGGCTGTCTTCGACAATCCCGATGGACGTCTGATCCCGGGTCAGTTCGTTCGGGTCCGCATGGGGCAACCCAAGGCAGAAGAACACCTTCTCGTGAGCGAGCGCGCCATCGGCACCGACCAGGACAAGAAGTTCGTTTTCGTGGTGGACGCCTCCAACACGGTCGCAACCCGTCAGGTCCGCCTGGGCACCAGCGTCGACGGCCAGCGTATCGTGGAGGAAGGCCTGAATGCCGGCGACCGGATCGTGGTGAATGGCCTGCAGCGGATCCGACCCGGCGCAGTGGTCGATCCGCAGGCGGAAGTGGCCCAGCAGTAATAACAAAGGCCGGCGTCTTCCGTCGGCCAACCATTCCAACCCGTTTTCAGGCTTGCGATCTCAGGATCACAGGCAGCGGGGTCGTTTAGACTATGTTCAACCCGGAGAGGGCTTTGACATGAACATATCCAGATTTTTCGTCGACAGGCCCGTCTTCGCGGCCGTGCTGTCGATACTCATCGTGGTCGCGGGCCTTATCGGCATGCGCGCCCTGCCAATTTCCGAGTATCCCGAAGTAGTGCCGCCTTCAGTGGTCGTGCGTGCCAGCTATCCGGGGGCCAACCCGACGGTCATAGCCGAGACGGTGGCGACACCGCTTGAAGAGCAGATCAACGGCGTGGAAGACATGCTCTATATGTCGAGCCAGGCGACCTCTGACGGTGTTTTGACATTGACCGTCACCTTCAAGCTCGGGACCGACCCCGACAAGGCGCAGCAGCTTGTGCAGAACCGCGTTTCGCAGGCCGAGCCGCGCCTTCCGGCCGAAGTACGCGCGCTCGGGATCACCACGGTCAAGAGCTCGCCCGACTTCATCATGGTGGTGAATCTGGTCTCGACGGTCGACAACTACGACATCACTTACCTGCGTAACTACGCAACGCTCAACATCAAGGATCGGCTGGCCCGCATCGAGGGTGTGGGTCAGGTTCAGGTCTTCGGCGCCGGCGACTATTCCATGCGCGTCTGGATCGATCCGCAGAAGGCGGCCGAGCACTCGCTTGCCGCAAGCGACATCACCAACGCGATCCGCTCGCAGAACGTTCAGGCCGCGGCTGGTATCATCGGCGCGTCGCCCAGCCTGCCAGGCGTCAATCTGCAGCTCAACGTCAACGCTCAGGGCCGCCTACAGACACCCGAGGAATTCGGAAGCATCATCGTCAAGACCGGCGAGAATGGCGAAATCACCCGCCTTCGTGATGTAGCCCGCATCGAACTCGGCGCAGCGGACTACACGCTTCGATCTTTGCTTGATGGCAAGCCTGCCGTTGCCGTTGCCGTTCTTCAGGCTCCCGGCTCGAATGCGATTGAGATTTCCGACAGCGTCCGGGCAACCATGGACGAGCTTCAGCTCGCCATGCCCACCGGCGTGAAATACGAAATCGTCTACGACACGACCAAGTTCGTGCGTTCCTCCATCGAAAAGGTGGTTGATACGCTGCTCGAAGCCATCGCACTCGTCGTGCTCGTCGTCATCCTGTTCCTGCAAACCTGGCGCGCATCGATCATTCCGCTGATCGCGGTTCCCGTGTCCATCATCGGCACGTTTGCGGTGATGTATGCGTTCGGGTTCTCAATCAATGCGCTGACATTGTTCGGGCTTGTATTGGCGATCGGGATCGTGGTCGATGACGCGATCGTCGTGGTGGAAAACGTAGAGCGCAATATCGAGAACGGCTTAAGTCCGCGCGACGCGACCTATCGCGCCATGCGAGAAGTTTCCGGACCGATCATTGCTATCGCCCTCGTACTGGTCGCTGTTTTCGTGCCGCTCGCCTTCATCTCGGGCCTGTCGGGACAATTCTATCGCCAGTTCGCCCTGACGATCGCGATCTCGACGGTGATCTCGGCTATCAACTCGCTGACGCTCTCGCCGGCGCTTTCGGCACTCCTGCTGAAGGATCACCATGCACCGAAAGACTGGCTGACACGCTTCATGGACGCCATCTTCGGCTGGTTCTTCCGTGGCTTCAACCGCGCCTTCGGGGCTGCCTCCAATGGCTATGGCCGCACGGTCGGCGGTCTCCTGTCGCGCAAAAGCCTGGTGATGGTGATTTATCTCGCGCTGGTCGGGGCCACCTACAGCATGTTCAACACGGTGCCCGGCGGCTTCGTGCCGGCCCAGGATAAACAATACCTGATCGGCTTTGCCCAGCTTCCCGACGGGGCGACCCTCGACCGCACGGAAAGCGTCATCAAGCAGATGAGCGACATAGCCCTGGCACATCCTGGCGTCAGCAACGCGATCGCCTTCCCGGGCTTGTCGATCAACGGTTTCACCATCGGCTCCAATGCCGGCATCGTCTTCGCCGTTCTCGACGACTTCGAGAACCGCAAGTCGCCCGAACTTTCGGGCGGCGCCATTGCCATGGCGCTGAACCAGAAATATGCGGGCATTCAGGATGCGTTCATCGCGATGTTCCCGCCGCCGCCAGTCAACGGTCTCGGCACGACGGGTGGCTTTAAGCTGCAGATCGAAGATCGCGCCGGCCTTGGCAACAAGGTCCTTGACGAAGCCACCAAGGCGGTGATCGCCAAGGCCTACCAAACGCCTGAACTTGCCGGCATCTTCTCGAGCTTCCAGATCAACGTGCCACAGCTATACGCCGATCTCGACCGCGCCAAGGCCGAACAGCTCGGCGTCTCGGTGACTGACGTCTTCGAAACGCTGCAGATCTATCTCGGTTCGCTCTATGTAAACGACTTCAACGCATTCGGCCGCACATACAGCGTCCGGGTCCAGGCCGACGCCCAGTTCCGCGCCAAGGCAGAGGATATCGGCCAGTTGAAAGTTCGCTCGCAATCCGGCCAGATGATCCCGCTCTCGGCTCTCTTGAAGGTGGATGCAACGACGGGACCGGAACGCACCACGCGTTATAACGGCTTCCTCGCCGCGGATATCAACGGCGGACCCGCACCGGGATTTTCGTCCGGTCAGGCACAGGCAGCGATCGAGAAGATCCTCAACGAGACACTGCCCCCCGGCATCGACTTCGAGTGGACCGACCTGACCTACCAACAGATCCTTGCCGGCAATTCGAGTATTGTCGTCTTCCCGCTCGCTCTGCTGCTCGTCTATCTGGTACTTGCGGCGCAGTATGAAAGCCTCACCCTGCCGATTGCGATCATCATGATCGTGCCGATGGGTGTACTGGCCGCATTGACCGGGGTCTGGCTCACAGGTGGCGACAACAACATCTTCACCCAGATCGGTCTCGTGGTGCTTGTGGGACTATCGGCAAAGAACGCCATCCTGATTGTCGAATTCGCGCGTGAGCTGGAATTCGAAGGACGAACGCCGATGCAGGCAGCAATCGAGGCAAGCCGCCTGCGCCTGCGCCCGATTCTGATGACCTCCATGGCCTTCATCATGGGTGTCGTGCCGCTGGTCGTTTCCACCGGCGCCGGTGCGGAAATGCGCGCCGCCATGGGTGTTGCGGTGTTCTCCGGCATGATCGGTGTGACCTTCTTCGGCATCTTCATGACGCCGGTGTTCTACGTGCTGGTGCGTCTGCTGACCGGAAACAGGCCGCTCATCCACCATGAGCGGCAGGCAGCGAACAGCCAGGCCGCCGATGGGGACGCACATCAGATCGCCGCGGAATAACGTGAAAAAAGAAAGGGCGGGATCCGAAGATCCCGCCCTTTTCCTTTAAGCGAGCCTTCCCCTCAAACGATCAGGAACGCCCGGAAGTCATTCACATTGGTTCCCGTCGGGCCGGGAACGAACAGGTCTCCGGCAAGATCGAAGGCCGACCAAGCGTCGTGGCCGGCAAGATAGGTTCGCGCATCGCCACCAGCGGCCCTGATCCTCGCAACCGTCCCACCGTCGCAAAACGCACCCGCATTGTCTTCCGAACCATCGATCCCGTCTGTATCGGCCGCAAGCGCAGTAATTCCCTCCGCACCTTGAAGATCGATGGCGGCCGACAGCAACAGTTCCGAATTCCGGCCGCCCTTGCCATATTTTCCGCCCCCAATCGTCACCGTCGTCTCGCCGCCGGAAAGAAAAACCATCGGTTTGGACAGGCCTTGTGCATTGGCCGAAAACTCCAGCGCCAGCGCAGCATGCATGCGGCCGATATCCTTTGCCTCGCCTTCGATGCTGTCCGAAAGGATCAACGGTTGAAATCCGAGCTTGCGGGCGTGAGCGGCAGCAGCCTCGAGCGAGACACGCGCGGACGCGATGACATGCACCTCATTGCGGGCAAATGCTTCATCGCCCGGCAAGGGCACGCGTTCCCTGCCGATGAACTCGATCACGGAAGCGGGAAGATCGATCCGGTAATCGCGAATGATACGGAGCGCCTCTTCGGCATTGCCCGATCCCGCAACAGTTGGACCTGATGCGACAAGCGCCGGGCTATCTCCCGGAACGTCGGAAACGACCAGACTGACCACCTTCGCCGGATAGGCCCGCGCGGCCAGACGTCCGCCTTTGATACGCGAGAAATGTTTTCTCACGACATTCATCGCCGAGATCGGCGCACCCGAGGCGAGCAGCACTTCGTTCAACGCCTTTTCATCCGCCAGAGCGAAACCTTGCGGCGGAGCGGGAAGAAGCGCCGACCCGCCTCCCGAGATCAACGCGACGACGAGATCATCGGAGGTGAGCCCCTCGACATGCCGCAGCAGAGCCTCGGCCCCGACAATTCCGGCCTCGTCAGGTACGGGGTGGGCCGCTGTCAGCACCTGCGTATATCGGCAGGTCTCGACAGGTCCATGACGGGCAACGACCAGTCCCTCGACCCGCTCTCCCCAGGCGCGCTCGAAGGCTGCAGCCATCTGACTGGCTGCCTTGCCAGCGCCAACAACGATGGTGCGACCTCTCGGCCTTGCCGGCAGGTGCCGGACGATCGCCTCATAAGGGTCGGCGGCGGCAACCGCTACACGGAAAAGGTCAGAAAGGAAGGCACGCGGCTCGAACGTCAAATCATTCTCCGGCGATTTCGATGTCATAGACAAAAATACCGTCGATGCCGCCAATGGCCGCCGCCACGATCTTTGCGCCGGTCTGGCGATGTTCGGGATCTTCAAGGTAAAGATCCCGGGCCGCAGCGTCCCGGAAGTCGACTATAAAGCCCTCCGAGTATCCTTTGTCCATGTCATGTTCGGGGCTGACATTGTCTCCGACATGAACCGCCAGCAAACCGTCGAGTCGAGGCACCAGACCACGGATTTCCGAATAGATCTCAAGCTTCGTCTCAGCCGAAACCTCCGGCCGAAAGCGGATGAAAACGCAATGGCGGATCATCTCAGAAGACCTCCGCCCGCGCACGGGGCCGCGTGTCGTTGCGTTCATTGGCAAAGATCGCCGGGGGGAGGGGAGGCCGCTCCCGAATGATATCCGCACCCTTTTCGCCCACCATGATCGTCGGTGCATTGGTATTGCAGGAAGGAACCCGCGGCATCACCGAACTGTCGCAGACTCGCAATCCATCGAGGCCATGAACTTTGAGATCCAGTCCGACGACGGCGTCCGGTCCGGTGCCCATCCTGCAGGTCCCGACCGGATGATGATCCGTCTTGGCGTTGGCGCAGCCATAGTCGAATAGTTCTTCGTCGGTTATCGCTTTCGGTCCCGGCAAGCGCTCGGCCAGCACGAAAGGCTTCAGCGCCGCTTGTTGCATGATCTCGCGTGCAAGCTTCAGTCCCTCGATCGACATCTTTCTGTCGTGCGGATCTTCCCAGTAGTTCGGATCGATCAGCGGAGCCGCTGCCGGATCGGAGGAGGAAAGGCGCACGGTCCCGCGCGAGCGCGGATGCAGATAGGCCGAATTCAAGGTCACACCGGCATTCCTCAGCTTTTCCACGCCTGCTTCGATACCGGAGCCCAGGCCGAGATGGAACTGAATATCCGGCGAGCGGGCATCCGGATCGGCATACCAGAAGCCACCGGTTTCGAAGAGTGAGGAGGCAACCGGTCCCGTCTGGAACAGGACATACTGGACGCCGGCCCACAGCGTGCGATGGAGTTTCGCCACCCCGTCATAGGTGTGATCGCCGGTGCATTCGGAAATCACGAACAGGTCGAGATGGTCCTGCATGTTGCCGCCGACGCCGGGCAAATCATGTTTCACCTCGACGCCAACGGAGCGAAGATGATCGGCAGGCCCGATGCCGGATTGCAGGAGAAGCTTCGGCGAGCCGATTGCGCCCGATGACACTAGCACTTCGCGCTCCGCCCGGATAATCTCGCGGCCATTGTTGCTGGCGATCTCGACGCCGACGGCGCGGCTGCCGTCGATCACGATCCTCGCGACGCGGGCATTCATCTTTACCGTCAGGTTTTTCCGATCCCTGATTGGCGAGAGATAAGCCAGAGACGCCGACGAGCGGCGGCGGTTGCGCTGGGTGAGTTGGTAGAAGCCAACGCCGGCCTGCTGCCTGCCATTGAAATCGTGATTATAGGGAATGCCGAGTTCCTGGCCGGCGCGGATATAGGCATCGCAGATCGGCAAGGGCGAGACCGGCATGGAAACTCCGAGCGGCCCGCCATAGGAATGATAATCGTCGGCGAAGCGCTGGTTGTCCTCGGCACGCTTGAAATAGGGCAGGACCGAGCGATAGTCCCAGCCTTCGCAGCCTTCCTCCCGTGCCCAGAGATCGTAGTCCCTTGCGTTACCCCGGGTATAGAGCTGGGCATTGATCGAGGAGCCGCCACCGATCACCTTGGCCTGTGTATAGCGCAGCACGCGACCTTTCATGTGCTTCTGCGGCACAGTCTGCCAGCCCCAGCTAGCAACACCCTTGGTCATCTTGGCAAAACCGGCTGGCATGTGAAACAGCGGGTTCCAGTCGCCACCGCCGGCCTCGAGCAGCAGCACACGGACATCGGGGTCCTCACTCAGCCGGTTGGCGAGCACGCATCCCGCGGGTCCGGCGCCGGTGATGATGTAATCATAGGTCATGACGTCTTCCTCAAGCCGTTCGTCCCCTTTCCCTCAAGGGGGAGGGGAAATCACAATCTTCCAATCGACAGCCCGCCATCGAGGTCGATCACTGAGCCGGTCGCGAAGGCAAACCGCCCGGAGGCAAGCGCGGAAACCACCCCGCCAATGTCATCCGGCTCGCCCCAGCGCCGCATCGGAACCAGTCCCCCGGCAATCAGGGCGTCATATTTCCCCGCAACGCCGGCCGTCATGTCGGTCCTGATAATGCCCGGACGGATCTCGAAAACGGCGATGTCCTTCTCGGCCAGATAGAGTGCCAACCCCTTGCTGAAGGAGGAAAGCCCCGCCTTGCTCATGCAGTAATCGAGCCTTTCAGGTGAGCTCAGTTCTGCCGAAACGGAGGTGATGTTGACGATGCTCCTCTTGCCCGCCGGTGAGCGCGAGGCCAGCATCGCGCGAAGTACTGCCTGCGTGAAAAACACCGTGCCACGCAGGTTGGTGGCGATGATCCGGTCGAAATTCTCCGGCGTCAGGCCAAGGAAATCGCCCCGGACCACCGACCCCATCCCGGCGTTGTTGACGAGACAATCGATCCGTCCGAAGCAGGTCATGATCTTTCCGATGGTCGCGTCATGATCCGTGACATCGGCAAGATCTGCTTCGAAATAGGCGGCTTTAACGCCGCGTGCATCGAGATCCGCCAGTACGGTTTCCTCTGCGCCATATGGCCCGAGACCGGTTATGGCAAGGTCGAACCCATCGGCGGCAAGCGCCCTGGCGATGCCGAGGCCAATGCCGCGCCGGCCGCCGGTGACAATTGCAAGCGGGCGGGAACCGGTCATGACCTCAGATCCTCCGATGCAATGTGATCGGCAACACGCAGCGCCTGAGCCGCCACCGTCAGCGCCGGATTGACCGCCGCCGAGGTGGGCAGGAAACCGGCATCGACCACGAACAGGTTCGGATGGTCATGGGCGCGGCAATAGACATCGAGCGGCGATGTTGCCGGATCATGCCCCATCCTCACCGTGCCGCACTGATGGGATGGCGTGCGCTTGTCGAACGGGCGCGACAACACGATCGGGAAACCCGCCTTATTCAACACGCCTTTCAGCTTGCGCACGAGATCGAGATGAGCATCCCAATTGGTGCGGTGCCATTTGAGAACGATCCGGTCGCCATTGACCATGATGCGACTTTCGGGATGCGGGATATCCTCGCTCATCGCGTAGAAATCGATAGCATGGGCGGAAATCTGGCCCAGAAGCCATTCCGGCACCTTCGGCATGTTCGCTTTCAGGATCGCAGCTGAAATCCGGCCCAGAAGCTGAACGTTGCCGAGCGGCGGGCCGCCCTCGCCATCCGAGAGATAGAAATCGTTGAAACCGAAGGTCTTCTGGTAAACGCTATCGTTTCGGTAGGTGGGCGAGATCGCCAGCACCGCGCTCGAATTGTGGTTCATGAAATTGCGGCCGACCTGATCCGACCTGTTGGCCAGTCCGCCGGGATGGCGTTCATCGGCCGAACGCAGCAACAGCACTGCCGACTGGACCGCTCCGGCCGACAGGATCACCAGCTTCGGCGACACTTTGCGCTGCTCACCGTCCTTTACGTAATGAACGGTTTCAACTCGCTTACCGTCTGGCCCAACTTCGAGACGGGTAACACGCGAGCCCGTCTGCAGCGTGATCTGTTCATGCTTCAGGGCATAGGCAAGCGCCGCCGTCTCGGCATCCATCTTCCCGTCATTCGCATTCGGATGGGCGTCCCACGGCGTCTTCGCTTTTGCCAGCCAACGTTCGATATCGATGCCCAGCGGCAGCGAATACGGATGCATGCCGATGGATTTCAGCTGCTTGCGAACCCTGGCGATTGCCGGTTCGTCCGGAACCGGCGGAAAGGGGTAGGGGAGGGAGTGCTTCGGCTCCGTCGGATCCTCACCCAGACTTCCCCGCACCATGAAAAGTTGCTCGGCCCGGGAATACCAGGGTTCCAGTTCCTCATAGGGGAAGGGCCATGCGGGCGAGACACCTTCGCGATGGGCCATCTCCTCGAAATCCTCGCGGCGGTAGCGCACCAGCACCGCCCCGTAGAATTTCGAGTTGCCTCCGACATAGTAGTAATTGCCGGGATTGAAAGCCTGGCCACCGTCCTCGTACCACATCTCCTTCGGACGGAAGTAGCCGCGCTGAAAGATGGCTCGCTGGTCCCGGTTTTCCGGGCGGTCGGCGATGTGGTCGCCCGCTTCCAGGATCAGGATAGAGGCGCCGGTCGCCGCCAGTCCGGCTGCGGCGGTCGATCCGCCGATGCCGGAGCCGATGATGACGATATCCGGGTTACTGGTCATCTTGCTGTCTCCCGCATCCGTATCAGGCAATCCGCGCCTGCGTCTGCGGGTCGAAGTAGACGGCCTTGTCGAGATTGAAGGCGAGGCGAGCCGTCTGACCGGCATGGATGTGAGCGTCCGCCCTCAGCCGTGCGACGATCTCCTTGCCGCCGAGATGGGTGACGGCGAAAGTGTCGGCACCGGCGGGTTCCACCACTTCGATCAGGCAATCGCCCTCGGCGAGCAGCTTGGCGTTGCGGTCGGCCCCGTCCGGATCGGTCAGCGCCTCCGGCCGGATGCCGAACATCACCTGCCGCCCGGCATGGGCAGCCAGTGCCTGTTTATCGGTCGCAACGGGAAGTCGCAGCGGCTCTCCACCACCGCGATTGAGAAGCACCGCCAGCCCGGCATCGCTCTTCTCGACGGTCGCCTCAAGCAGGTTCATCGCCGGAGATCCCATGAAATCGGCCACGAACATGTTGGCCGGATTGTTGTAGATCTCGGTCGGGGAGCCGAACTGCTGCAAAACACCCTCCTTCAGCACCGCGATCTTGGTGGCGAGCGTCATCGCCTCGATCTGGTCGTGGGTGACGTAGACGATCGTCGTCTTCATCCGGTGATGCAGACGCTTGATTTCCGTGCGCATGTCGACGCGCAACTTGGCGTCGAGGTTGGAGAGCGGTTCATCGAACAGGAAGACCTGCGGATTGCGCACCAGCGCGCGGCCCATCGCGACGCGCTGGCGCTGGCCCCCGGAAAGCTGGCTCGGCTTGCGGTCAAGCAGATGGCCGATCTGCAGCATGTCAGCCACCTGATGGATGGCTTTTTCGCGCTCTTCCTTCGGCACGCCACGGATTTCCATGCCGAAGGCGATGTTCCCTGCGACCGTCATGTTCGGGTAGAGCGCGTAAGACTGGAACACCATGGCGATGTCGCGCTTGGAAGGATGAAGGTCGGCAACGGAGCGTCCGTTGATCTCAATGTCGCCGGATGTGATCGGCTCAAGCCCGGCAATGGTGTTGAGAAGCGTGGACTTGCCGCAGCCTGAAGGGCCGACAAGCACGAGAAAGCCGCCTTCCTCGATCTCGATATTGATGTCCTTCAGGATTTCCAGCGCGCCGTAGGACTTGCGCAGATGGCTGATCTTGAGAAACGACATGGGTCTTATCCTTTCACGGCGCCGGACATCAGGCCGCGGACGAAGTAGCGGCCGGAAACGATGTAGACGATGAGGGTTGGCAGGGCGGCGAGGATCGCGCCGGCAAAGTGGACGTTATATTCCTTCACGCCCGTCGAGGAGGACACGAGGTTGTTGAGCGCGACCGTCATCGGTGTCGTCGCCGCACCCGAGAACGAAGCCCCGAACAGGAAGTCGTTCCAGATGTTGGTGAACTGCCAGATGACGGAAACGACGATGATCGGACCGGACGAGGGCAGGAGAATGCGCCAGAAGATCTGGAAGAAGCTTGCGCCGTCGATCTGCGCGGCCCGGACGAGCTCGGTCGGGAACGCCTCGTAGTAGTTGCGGAAATAGAGCGTGGTAAAGCCCAGCCCATAGACCACATGCACGAGGATCAGGCCCCAGATCGATCCGGCAAGGCCGATTACACCAAGCACGCGGGCCATGGGGATCAGCACGATCTGGAACGGGATGAAGCAGGACAAAAGCAGCATGCCGAAGAAGATGTTGGAGCCGCGAAACTGCCACTTGGTCAGCACATAACCGTTGAGCGCGCCGACAAAAGTGGAAATGACGACTGCCGGCACCACCATCAGGATCGAATTGATGAAGAACGGCCTGAGGCCCGTCGGCTGGACCCCGATCTGCGCCGTCGACCAGGCAGAAATCCAGGGTTCGAAGGTCCATGTCTGCGGCAGATTCAGCATTCCGCCCTGACGGATCTCGTCCAGTGGCTTCAGCGAATTCACCACCATGACGTAGAGCGGTAGCATGTAGTAGACCGCAAAGAGGATCAGCGCGGCATAGATCAGGGCGCGTGTCAGATGTCCGTGCGAGATGGCATTCTGGGGATTGGCGGCGCCGCTCATCAGCGTTTTCCTCCGCGAACTTCCGAGTAGAGATAGGGGATGATGATGGAGAAAATCATGATCAGCATGATGATCGCCGACGATGCGCCGATCCCCATCTGGTTGCGGGTGAAGGTGTAGGAATACATGAAGGTCGCCGGCAACTGCGTCGCCTGGCCGGGGCCACCGCCGGTGAGGGCGATAATCAGGTCGTAGGCCTTGATCGCAAGATGGGCGAGCACGACGAAGGCTGACAGGAAGACAGGACGCATCAGTGGAATGATGATGCGGCGGTAGATCGTGATGCTTGAGGCGCCATCGACCTGTGCGGCTTTTATCATCTCGTTGTCTACGCCTCGGAGCCCCGCAAGAAACATCGCCATGACGAAGCCCGAGGACTGCCACACTGCAGCGATGACAACGCAGTAAATGGCAAGCTTGTTGTCCTTGATCCAGGTGAAGGTGAAGCTTTCCCAGCCCCAGAGGTGCATGGTGTTTTCAAGCCCGATGCCCGGATCGAGGAACCATTTCCAGGCCGTGCCGGTCACGATGAAGGAAAGCGCCATCGGATAGAGATAGATCGGCCGGAGAAAGCCTTCGCCACGGATCTTCTGATCGAGCAGGATCGCGAGAAACAACCCCAGCGCCGAGCAAATCAGGATATAGAGCGAGGCGAAGATCGCCAGGTTCGAGATCGAGCGCCACCAGTGGGGCAGGGCCCAGAGCTTGTAATAGTTCTCCAAGCCGATGAAATTGTAGGACGGCAGCATCTTGCTGTCTGTCAGCGACAGATAGCCGGTATAGGCGATGAAGCCGTAGACGAAGAGAAGAATGACGACGAAGCTGGGCGCCAGCACAAGCTTGGGCAATAGCTCCTGAAGTCGGCTGCGGCTATCCATGATCGCGACACCGTTCGATAGTGAGTTTTGTTTTCTCGAGCCCGGCCCCTTTTTGGGCGCGCGCGCACCTCTTACGCGAAGAGCGGGGCAGGACCGGAGCCCTTGGCAAATTCTCTCCCCGGAAACCGGGGAGAGAGACCGGGAGATTTCTCCGGCTTATTTCGCGCCTTCGACAGCGGAGACGAGTTCCTTTACGGCATCCTCGGAAGAAAGCTCGCCGTTGAACTGCCGAGTCACAACGTCGTAGATCGCATTCTTCACAGCCGCCGGGTTGGCATGGCCGTGGGCCATCGAACCATAGAGGCGGCCGTTCTTGTCAGCGTCGGCGAGGTCGGCGATCGCCTTCTTGCCGCAGGCGTCAAAGGCCGTATCCGGAACATCCGTACGGGCCGGGGCCGAACCCTTGACCACGTTGAAGGCCGACTGGAAGGTCGGGCTTTCGATTGCCGAGGCCATGGCGAGCTGTGCCGGAACCTTGTCGGCGGCAACCTTGAACATGGCGAACTGGTCGGAGTTGAAGGTTACTGCGCCTTGGGTACCCGGGAAGCGCATGCAGACGAAATCTTCGCCCGGCTTCTTGCCGGCCTTGATGAATTCACCCTTGGCCCAGTCGCCCATGAACTGCACGCCAGCCTTGCCTTCGATCACCATGGCGGAAGCAAGGTTCCAGTCCCGGCCCGAGAAGTTGTCATCGACATAGGAGCGCAGCTTCGTCATGCGGTCGAAGGCTTCCTTCATCTTGTCGGAACCTAGCGTTTCCGGGTCAAGGTCGATGAAGGCCTTCTTGTAGAAATCGTCGCCGAGCGAAAGCACGACGCCATCGAAGATGGTCGCATCCTGCCAGGGCTGGCCACCGTGCGCGACGGGGGTGATGCCCTGTTCCTTGAACTTGTCGAGGAGCGCGATCAGTTCGTCCCAGTTCGCCGGTTCCGTGCCGCCAGCCTTGTCGAGAGCGGCTTTGTTGATCCACAGCCAATTGGTCGAGTGAACGTTCACCGGCGCAGCGATCCAGTGACCGTCATACTTGGAGAACTTCTGCAGCGCAGCCGGGATCACCTTGTCCCAGCCCTCCTTGGAAGCGGTTTCGTCGAGATTGCCGAGCGCGCCTTCCTTGGCCCAGTCGAGAATGTCGAAGCCGAGCATCTGCACGGCAGTCGGCGCATTGCCGGCCGTAACACGGGCGCGCAATACGGTCATCGCCTCAGTGCCGCCGCCGCCGGCGACCGGCATGTCGGTCCAGCTGATACCCTTGGCTTCCAGATCCTTCTTGAGAACGTCGAGGGCAGCAGCCTCGCCGCCCGAAGTCCACCAATGCAGCACTTCGACGCTTTCGGCGGCCTGGGCAATCCCGGCCATCATCGTCAATGCCACTGCAGTCGTCGTCAGAAACTTGCGCATCGTAATCCTCCCGTTTGCAAGTTCAAATGCGGATGTTCCGCCGATGCCCGCCTCGCTCCTCGCCTGCGGGCATATTCATGGACGTCCTTCTCGCCCACCAATTTGAAACGTTATAAATTCCTGCGAGTCAATAGCCCTTTCAGCAACTCCATCACTCCCGATATTTATTTGTGCAGCGCAACAAAATAAAGGACATCAGGATCAACATGCTGCACGCGACATCCCGCGATCGGAAATTTGTAACGTTTCACTTTCCGATTGAACACAACGGCCGTCCGGAGTAGGCTCCGACCTCCGAACACAGAGATACCAGTGCCAAGATCGTGCCGAAAACCGATACTCCGACGAGCCAGGAAGGACGAAGACGCAAATCCGCAAAGCCGACGCTGCGAACCATTGCAGAGCTGACCGGACTTGCCGTAACCACCGTCTCCCGAGCGCTTGCCGATGATCCTCTGATAAACATCGATACGCGCCGCCGCATCCATCAGGCTGCTGCGGATGTCGGCTATATGCCCGACCGTGCAGCCCAGAGGCTGAAGACCGGCCGGACGAATGTCGTAGGCGTCCTGCTCGACCCGCATGAGGAAATCCTCGGCTTCGGCACTTCGCTGATGCTTGGTCTGACGCAGGCGCTCGCCGGCACGCCCTATCATCTGATCGTCATGCCGAGCTTCGTGAAGTCCTCGAATGCGGAAGCCGTCGACTACATCATTCGCAACAATCTGGCGGATGGGCTGATCTTCACCCGCACCGAACCGCTCGACCCTCGCGTCCGGTTGCTGATCGAAAAGGACTTCCCCTTCGTCACCCATGGGCGCAGCGAATTCTCGACACCCCATCCCTATGTTGATTTCGATAGTTTCGCCTTTGCCTACGAAGCCGCCCGACGGCTTCTGGCCAAGGGAAGGTCGCGCCTTACCATCATCCTGCCGCCGCGCAACCTGACCTTCAGCCAGCATATGCGCCACGGCTTCATGACCGCTATTCGCGAGGCCGGCGCATCCTTCGAGATCCCCGAGGATCTCGACCTCGATTCTCCGGCCGGCGCAATCCGCAACCACTTCCGCGAACGAGCGGCACTCAGCGATCCGCCAGACGGACTGATCTGTCCCGGCGAAGTCTCTGCTCTTGCGGCCCTTGCCGGGCTTGGCGAGGCCGGTTTGACCCTTGGCCGGGAGTTCGACATGGTGGCGAAGCAGACCTCGCGCCTGCTCAGCGACATCCAACCCGGCATCGAAACCATCTACGAAGACCTGACCGCTGCCGGCGAGGAGCTCGGCAAGCTGCTGCTGCGACGCATCAGAGGCGAGGCGGCCGACACGCTGCAGATCCTGCAGCCGCCGCAGCCAAGCTTCGAAACCATCGCAGACTGAACTGCCGGCATCCCGTCGCATTCTTCGATGTTGGGTCCAGGGCTTCATCATGACGACCTCAGCGCGGCATCCACCAACCGGTACGGGCACCGATATGCATGTTGAGCGTCTTGCTTTCGGTATAATCCTCCACCGCATGACGGCCGAGTTCGCGACCGAGTCCGGACTGCTTGTAGCCGCCGAAGGGAAGCTCGGACGCTCCGTCCATGAAGGTGTTCATCCAGATCGTGCCGGCTCGAACCTTCCGCCCGATCGTCAGGCAGGTATCGAAATCCTGGCTCCAGACGCCGGCTGACAGGCCATAGTCGACCGCATTGGCAATCTCGATCGCCTCTTCGACGGTTTCGAATGTCAGGACGGAAAGAACCGGCCCGAAAACCTCCTCGCGGGCGACGGCCATGGCCGGTGTTACCTCGGAGAGGATGGTCGGTGCCATGAACTGGCCGACGCCGAACTCAAGCGCTTCTCCGCCATAAGCGACCTTCGCGCCACCGCTTTTCGCCCCCGAAACATAGCCGGCAATCTTTTCCATGTGCTGCGGCGTGATGATCGCGCCGACCTGGGTCGTCGGGTCGAGCGGATCGCCGACACGCACTTTTTTCGCCAGTTCGGCGATACGCTCAATCGCATCGCTCGCTATGCTCTTATGCAGAATGAGGCGGGAACCGGCATTGCAGCATTCGCCGGCGTTGAAATAGGCGCCGAACACCGCGGCGTCGATAAAGGCGTCGAGATCGGCATCCGGGAAGACGATTTGCGGGTTCTTGCCGCCGAGTTCCAGCGATACTTTCTTCAGGGTCTGGGCGGCATTGGCCATGGTCAGCTTGCCGACACCGGTAGAACCGGTAAACGACACCATGTCGACCTCGGCATGGGTCGTCATGACCGCGCCGACCTCGGGGCCGGTTCCCGTGACAATGTTGACCACGCCAGCCGGGACGCCTGCTTCAGCCAGAATTTCGCCCAGCACCAGCGTCGAACCCGAGGTCAGTTCCGACGGTTTGACCACCGTCGTGCAGCCGGCAGCCAGTGCGAAGGGGAGCTTCTGACCGACGATCAGGAAGGGGAAATTCCACGGCGTGATGATCGAGACGACACCGATGGCTTCCCGCAGTACGACGCCAAGCGTCCCGTCGCCAAGCGTGTTGTAGCTTTCGCCATGCAGATCGCGCGCAAGCGCTGCGGCATAGCGCCAGATATCGACGGCACCGGCGATTTCACCACGCACCTGCGTAATCGGCTTGCCGGCCTCGATGGCATCGAGATAGGCGATTTCCTCCAGCCGAGCAGCAATCAGATCAGCGGCTTTCAGCAGGATGGCGGAACGCTCGGATGCCGTCATGCGCGGCCAGGGTCCCTTGTCGAAGGCACGACGGGCGGCGGCAATCGCCTTTTCCGCATCGGCCTTGGTGCCGGCCTGAAAACGGCTGACGACCACGCCATGGCTCGGTGCGGTGCGTTCGATTGTGCCGCCATCGGCGGAAGACACCCACGCGCCATCGACCAGCATCCTGAAATCACGGACCTTGAGGTCGGGAAGCGCCTTCGGGCTCACCAGAATTGTCATCACCACTCTCCCTTGAATACAGCGGGGCGCTTTTCGCCAAATGCGGCGACGCCCTCTTTCAGATCTGCAGTCTTGGCAACGAGGATCGAGCCAAGCGCCTCCACGGCAGAACCGTCGTCTTCTCCATTGGCGACAGCGATCATCAGCTTCGCCACCTCAAGCGCCGCCGGCCCGCGCCGCGCAACGCGTTCGGCATAGCTCCTCGCGGCATCGAGGACCGTTCCGGTGTCCACCACGGCATCTATGATACCGAGCGACTGCGCTTCTTCCGCGCTGAACATCTCGCCGCCCAGCACCATTCGCCTGACGACCTGAGCGCCAAACCGATGCACCAACCGCTGCGTTCCCGACCATCCCGGCACCATGGCGAGGCTCGTTTCAGGCAAACCGATCTTCACTTGCCGCTCGGCAATCCTGATATCCGCAACGCCGGCGAGTTCGAGCCCGCCACCCAGCGCATGTCCGTTGATCGCGGCGATCAGCGGCACCCGAAGCGTTGCCAGACGCTCGAAAACGCGATGGCCGAAGCGCACCCATGCATGACCGAATTCATTGGCCGTCATGCCACTCCACGCCTTGATATCTCCGCCTGCGGAAAAGGCCTTGCCATCGCCGGTCAGGATAGCCACCCGGACACAACCGTCAGCTTCTACCGTGTCGCAGGCCGCAGCAAGTGCCTTCAGCATGTCGATATCGAGCGCATTTAGCTTCTCGGGGCGGGAAACGGTGAGGATCGCCACCGCACCTTCAACGTCGATGCGAACCTCAGCCATGGAAGACACCCTCCAAAACCCGCTGCGGCTTTGTTGGCAGTGAGAGGCCGATCGGCGCTTCCGCGAAGAGAGCGGCGTCCATCACTTTCAGATCATCCGCGACGATCAGCGGGAATTCCGACTGGTCGAGAATGTGGGCCTGAAGATCGACGCCCGGAGCAATCTCCGTCACGACGATACCGGCGGGCGTCAGCTCCATCACGCAACGCTCGGTGACATAGGTGATGTCCTGCCCCTGCTCGATGGCTCGCTTGCCGGAGAAGGTCACATGCTCCACCTCATTGACGAGCTTGCGGAGCTTGCCTTCCTTCTCGATGACCAGCCGGCCGCTTTCCATGCCAAGCCTGGCGCCGGCGTTGAACATGCCGGAGAAGACGATCTTCCGCGCCCGTGCCGTGATATCGACGAAACCGCCGGCCCCTGCCGTCACATGCGGCCGGAAAGCGAGCTTCGACACATTGACCGAACCGTCGCGACCGATTTCCAGGAAAGAAAGCAGCGAGGCATCGAAGCCCGCCCCCTGAAAATAGGTGAACTGATAGGGAGAGGGCATGAAGGCATCGGCATTCGAGGCGCAGCCGAAGGCGAAGTCGAGAAGCGGAACGCCGCCGACAGCGCCCTGTTCAATGGCCCAGGTCACCGCGCCGTGCAGGCCTTCTTCCAGCAGGACACGCGGCACGTTTGCCGAGATACCGAAGCCGAGATTGACCACACTGCCGGCCTCAAGCTCCTGCGCGACCCGGCGGGCAATCACCTTCTGGATATTGAATTCCGGTACACGGAAGCTGTCCAGCGGGCGGAAGATTTCGCCCGAGATCGCAGGATCGTAAAGCGTCTGGGTCGTCTGCTTCTGGTCGGGATCGACCACGACATAATCGACCAGCATCCCCGGCACCCGGACATCATGGGGCTTCAGAGAGCCTTCCTTGGTGATCCGCTTGACCTGCGCGATGACGATGCCGCCGTTGTTGCGGGCGGCGAGCGCCTGATCGAGACCACCGAGATAGGCGCCCTCGTGTTCATAGGTGAGATTGCCGCGCTCGTCGGCGGTCGTTGCCCTGATGATTGCGACCTTCGGCACGATGGCCGGGAAATAAAGCCATTCCTCGCCTTCGAACGGCAGCTTTTTTACCACCGGTTCGCGGCTTGCGGCCTCGTTCATGGCGCAGCCCTGACGCGCGGGATCGACGAAGGTTTCGAGGCCCACCTTGGTCAGGACGCCCGGCCGTTTCGCAGCGGCTTCGCGATGCATGTCGAACAGGATGCCCGAGGGAATGTTGTAGGCCGGAATTTCGTTGTTGGTAATCATCTGCCAGATCAGCGGTGGCTCTGCCGTCGAAGGTCCGGAAGGGTAGGACCCGCCGATGATACGCGCGAGCAGGCCCTTGCGGGCGATATGGTCGACACCCTTGATGCCGCTCATGTCGCCGGCCGCAATCGGATGCAGTGTGGTAATCTCGCGTGGATGGCCGGTCGCCTCGAAGCGCTCGCCGATGGCTTTCAGCATGAGATCAGGGCAACCGAGACCGCTCGACGAGGAAACGGTGACGATGGCGCCATCGGGGATCAGAGCAGCGGCTTCTGCCGGAGTAATATGCTTGCTCATGGACGTGAACTCAAAATCCCGTTTCGACCTTGACTGCGTGGCCAGCCTTCGCTGCCTCGACGACCGCAAGCCCCGTAGCCAGCGACCAGATGCCATCCTCGGCCGTTGCCGACGGCTTGCCTTCACCGACGACAGCGGCATGGAAAGCCTTGAGCGCCGTCTCATAGAGATTGTGCTGATCGAGAGGCAGCTCGTGCTCTCCGGACGCGTCGCGCAGAACGACGGTACCCACCGGCTTCTGGGTCATCACATTGCGAGCGATCAGTGAGCCCTCGGTGCCATGCACCTCGAAACCGGTTTCCGCGAACTTCGTGGTAAAGCCGTCATGGAATTGGGCGATCAGTCCGGACTCGAAGCGCATGACGCCCATCACGGCGTCTTCCAGACCCGCCTTGCCCATGCCGCCAGTCTGCGCAAAGGCGATCACCTCGACCGGATTTTCGCCGAGCACGAAACGAAGCGTATCGGCATCGTGCACGGTGATATCGAGGATCACACCGCCGCCGGCCTGCGGTTTGTCCAGTCGCCAGCCCTGCAAATGCGGCGGCAGATAAACAGCATGGAAAACGCGCGCGGAAAGCGGCTTGCCGATCTGGCCATCGGCAATCGCCTGATACATGGCCCTGTGACTGGCGGCATTGCGCAGATGATGATTGGTCGCGAGGATCACGCCGGCATCGGTCGCGGCCTTTGCCATGGCATGCGCATCCTCCAGCGAAAGAGCGAGCGGCTTTTCGCAGAGGACATGTTTGCCGGCCTTGGCGGCAGCGATCGCCTGTGGCGCATGAAGCTCGTTGGTGGTGGAAATGTAGACGGCATCGACCGAGGCATCGCCCAGAAGTTCATCGACACTGGTAACGGCCTTGGGAATACCGTTTTCCGCCGCATAGGCGCGACCGCGCTCGGCATTCGTGCTCATCACCGAGACGACGTCGCCTCCGGCCGCGCGGATCGCATCGATCACCCACTCACGGGCGATCGTGCTTGCGCCGATCAATCCCCATCGCACTGTCATGCCGTCTTCCTCCCGAATATTCCCTGTCCGGCGCCGCAGCTCTCCCTGACCACGAGGCGCACAGCGCCCGTGATTGCTTCCGCATCCGCCTTGTCTGCATTGATCTGCTTCAGCAGAAGCTGGGCAGCGCGCCGGCCCATGCCCTGCGGATCGACCGCAATCGTCGTCAGCGCCGGCACTGCCGTCTGCGCCTCGATCACATCGTCGAAACCGACGACGGCGAAGTCGCGGCCGGGCTCCAACCCCCGCGCCCGAAGACCATCGCAGACGCCAAAAGCAGCTGCATCATTGAAACAGACTGCACCCGTTGGCTTTTCCGCCAGCAGCATCGCCCGGCCGATCGCCTCCACGCCACCGGCCCGCGACGGCGCGGACGGCACGACCAGATCCTCGCTGAATTCCAGTCCCGCAGCAGCCATGGCCGCGCGATAGCCTTCCAGGCGCTCGGCAAAGACCACGGTATCGGCAAAGCCGCCGATAAAGGCGATGCGACGATGGCCAAGCGAAACCAGATGCTCGACCGCAGCCTCCGTTCCCGCCCGGTTGTCGGACACGAGAGACGACACCTTGGCGCCCGGCACATTGCGCACCACAAGCACAACCGGAATGCCGGCGGACACCAGCGGCTTCAGATCCTTCGCTGCCGTTCCACGCGCAGGCGAGACGATCAGGCCCGATACCCCATGCTCGCGCATCGAGGCGATCACCTCGCTCTGCCGGTCGATGCTCTCTCCGGTATTGGCGAGAAACTGCACGAAGCCGGCCGATTGCACGACCATGTCGACGCCGACCGCAAGCTCGGCAAAGAAGCTGTTGGTCAGATCGTTGACGACAACGCCGACGATCTTCGACTTGGCATTCGACTGGCGCAGGTTGGCCGCACCGCGATTGTAGACATAACCGAGATCCCGCATTGCGGAGTTGACCTTTGCCCGGGTCGCCTCCCCTACGAGAGGAGAACCCTGCAGGACGAGCGATACCGTCGACTTCGACACACCGGCCGCCTTCGCGATATCGACGACGGTGACCCGTCCCTTGCTCATCCGTTCTCCTTCCGGGACTTTCGTCCGTTCTTGGCGCTAGATAATTGGAACGTTCTAAATATGTCAAGCGCCAATCCATGGAATCTCTGCGCCAGGTCGCTAGATCGCTAAAAACGAAGAAATCTTTCTAATTTTTCCACAAATCATCCGCCACAACGCCACTTAACCATCATTGATTGATCGAAAGAAATTTCTTGAATTTTGGAACGTTCCAAATTATTCAGCAAAAACTTCAGAGGAGGATGAAGATGACCGAGAGCCTGAAACTGCCCGATGAAGGCGAAACCGTTCGCGAGTATCAGCTGGTTGGGACGCCGATTGCCCGCCCCGCCTCGCCGCCGGTTTTCAATCGCATTGCCTATGCGGCGGCTCATGTCGTCTCCGATCCGTTTCGTGACGCAGATCCCTGGAACCGGCCTCAAGTCGACTGGGAAACCACCATGGCTTTCCGCCACCATCTATGGAGCCTCGGCTTCAAGATCGCCGAGGCGATGGACACCTCCCAGCGGGGCATGGGCCTCGACTGGGCAGGCGCGCAGGAACTCATCCGCCGCTCGCTCGCCGAGGCACGGTCGGTGAAAGGCGCCGATCTCGCCTGCGGCGCGGGCACCGATCAGCTCGCGCCCGCTGACACCCGCTCGCTCGACGATGTCATCGCCGCCTATGAGGAACAGATCGGCTTCATCGAAAAACACAGCGGCCGCGCCATCATGATGGCGAGTCGTGCATTGGCACGCGTTGCCAAGTCGCCGGAAGATTATGCTTACGTCTACGGACGCATCCTGTCCCAGACCAGGGACAAGGTCGTTCTCCACTGGCTGGGAGAGATGTTCGACCCGCAGCTAGCCGGCTACTGGGGCTCGCAGAGCTTCGAGGCGGCACTCGATTGCGTGATCGATATCATCGAGGCGAACAGGGACAAGGTCGAGGGTATCAAGATCTCCCTGCTGGATAACGCCAAGGAGATCGAACTGCGCCGCCGCCTGCCGGAAGGCGTGCTCTGCTTCACCGGCGACGATTTCAACTATGCCGAACTGATCGAGGGAGACGGCACGCGCTACAGCCATGCGCTGCTCGGCATCTTCGACGCCGTCGCCCCCTCCGCCTCAAAGGCGCTTGCGGCTCTGGCAGCCGGCGATACCTTAACCTTCCGCGCGGTGATCGAACCGACCGTACCCCTCTCCCGCAAGATCTTCGAAAGCCCGACCCAATATTACAAGGCAGGCGTCGTTTTCCTTGCGTGGCTGAACGGGCATCAATCGCATTTCAGCCTGCCGGCCGGCATGCAGTCGGCACGCGGCATCCTGCACTATGCCGATATCTTCCGGCTGGCCGACCGGGCGAACGTGCTCGACAAGCCGGAGCTTGCGGCAAAACGCATGAAGAGCCTGCTCGGCGTTTACGGCATCGAGTGAGGCCCGCCGGGCCTCTCTCACCGTTTTCGATCACACCGGAACGGATGAAATCTCAACCGTATTCCGGAAAGCGCGGTGTGCTGGCCAGCAGCTTCTTTGTATAGGCGTTCTTCGGGTTTGCGAGGATCTCCCGGGTCGGGCCGCTTTCCACGATCCGACCCCGCTCGAGAATGACCAGTTCCTCGCAGAGCAGCGCGACGAGGCTGATGTCGTGAGATACCAGCACCAGCGTCACGGTGTTCGACAACTCTTTCAGGAGCTCGACGATCCGCACGCGAGTGGAAAGATCGAGCGCGCTGACCACCTCGTCCGCAAGGATGATTTCCGGCCGGGAAACGATAGCGCGGGCGATCGCGATGCGCTGGCGCTGTCCGCCGGAAAATTCGTGCGGATAGCGGGATGCCGCGTCGGCAGGCAGCCCGACGGAAGCCAGCGCCTCGGCAACCGCCTGTTTCGGATCGAAACCCGTCTTCAGCGACCGGATCGGCTCGGCGATGATATCGAAGACCGACTGACGCGGATCGAGCGAGGAATAAGGATCCTGAAACACCGCCTGCATCGAGCGCCGGAAATCCCGCATGTACGCGCGGTTTGCAAGATCGACCGCCCCGCCCTTCAGTGCGATCTCGCCTGCGACAGGGCTCGCCAGCCCCAACAGCAGGCGCAGCATGGTCGTCTTGCCGGAACCGGATTCACCGACAATGCCGAGATTGCGGCCGGCCTCGACCTTAAGGCTCACACCGTCAAGCACGCGCTGTCCGCGCCCGTAGCCGAAGGTGACGTTCTTCATCTCGAGCAGGGTCATAGCGCTCTCCTGAGGGCCTGATCGAAGGAGCGCGCGGCAGCGAGAAGACCTTGCGTGTAAGCGTGCTGCGGACGGCGGAACACTTCTCCAACCGGTCCCTGCTCGACGAGCCTACCCTGCTGCAGCACCACGACACGCTCTGCGGCCATCGCCACCACCGGTAGGTCATGGCTGATGAACAGTAACGCCATTCCGCTTTCCCGGACGAGGCTTTCGAGCAGTTTCAGGATTTCCGCCTGGGTGGTCACGTCGAGCGCGGTGGTCGGCTCATCCGCGATCAGGAGCCTGGGCCGGCAGGCAAGCGCCATGGCGATGGCCGCGCGCTGGCGCTGGCCGCCGGAAATCTCATGCGGCCAGGAATTTGCGATGCGCGCCGGATCCGGCAGAAGCACGCGCTCCAGCAGGCCGATCACTTCACCATCGACGGCCGACCTGTCGAGGCTCAAGCCATCCCGGCGACGGCGGCGGCGCACCACTTCCGCCACCTGCCGCCCGATCTTCATCAGCGGATCGAGCGCGGTCAACGGCTCCTGAAACACGGTTGCGGCGACATCCCCCCGAAGCGGAACGAGTTCGCGGTCAGACGCGCCGATGACCTCTCTGTCACCGAGACGAACCGAACCTTCAGCAGACATGCCATCCGCGAGAAGACCGATGGCGGCGAGCGCGGTTAGCGACTTTCCCGAACCGGATTCTCCGATCAGGCCAACGCGTTCGCCGGCCGAAACGGAGAACGACACGTCGGAGACGAGCACACGCCCGCCTGCCCTGATCGTCAGGTTTTCGACCTTGAGGATATCGCTCATCGGCGCCTCCTGCGGGTTGGATCTCCGAAATCGCGCAGGCCGTCCGCGAGCAGGTTAAGGCCGATGACCAGCGAGACCAGTGCAATGCCTGGAGCGACCGCGCCGAAGGGCGCGGTATAAACTGTCCCCTGTGCTTCCTGCAGAAGACGTCCCCAGGACGAATTCGGCGGCGGCGCGCCAAGCCCGAGATAGGAAAGCGAGGCTTCCGCGATGACGGCAAGACCGAACTGCAGCGCCAGATTGACGATCAGCGTCGGCCAGATGTTCGGCAGCACATGAATGAAGACGACGGCCGGCCACGAGGTCCCCGAAACGCGCGAAGCGGTGATGTAGTCCATGGCCAGCACGCGCTTGGCAAGGATGCGGGTCAGCCGGGCGATGATCGCAGAACTGGCGATCCCGATGGCAAGGATCGCCGTCCAGAGGCTCGCGCCGTCGCTTGAAGCCACGATCAGCATGGCGACCAGCAGGGTCGGGAATGCGATCAGGATATCGAAGGTGGCGGCGAAGACATCATCAAGGGTTCTCGTCGCAAAGGCGGAAATCACCCCGATCGTTACGCCGATCAGCGCGCCGATGGTAACCGCTCCCGCGCCGACCACCAGCGCGATGCGCGAACCGATCATGATCTGGGTCATCAGGTCACGGCCGAGCCGGTCCGTTCCCGCCCAATGGAGGAGCGATGGCGCTTCGAGGCGCCCGCCGACCATGCCTGTCGGATCGTAGGGGGTCCAGAACAGGCTAACGAGCCCGAGAAGGACGTGAAGCCCGACGACAAGGCTCCCGAGCATGAAGTTCGCGGAAACCCTGAAACGTTCGTGAGGAAGAGAGACCGGCAATTCCGGATTGTCGAACGTCATGCCTTTGCCCCCGTCGCTCTGGCACGCAGCCGCGGGTCGATCAGACGCTGCGCGATATCGGCGGCGAAGCCGACAAGGAGCACGAGAAGCGTGGAGACGAACAACACGCCCTGCACATTCGGATAATCGCGCTGCTCGATGCCCAGCAGAAGCATCGACCCAAGCCCCGGCAGCGAAAAGACGCGCTCGACCACGACCGCGCCGAGAAGGGTCGAGGCGAGTTCTATGCCGAGGATCGAAATCACCGGCACCGCGCCATTGCGGATACCGTGACGGATCAGTGCTTCCGAAAATCCGGAACCGAGCGCCCGCGCCGTCCTGAGATAGTCGCTGCCCAGCACATCCTGCGTGGCGGAGCGCACGTAGCGGATCAGCGACGAAGACATCACCAGGGCGATGGTAATCACCGGCAGCACAAGCGCATGAAACGCCGCCGGCGCATTCGTCCAGCCGCGAGACGTAAAGCCGCCGGAGGGAAAGAGCCGCAGATTGACCGCGAAAACGGCGACAAGAAGAATGCCGATCCAGAACACCGGCACGGCGATGCCGAGCTGCGAAACGACCGAAAGCAGAACGCCATACCAGCGATCCTGCTTGACCGCCGCAATGATGCCGAGCGGCAGGGCGATCACGATCGCCAGAACGAAGGCCAGCAGCGTCAGCGGGACGGTGACCGTGAGTCGCTTGCCGATCTCCGCCAGCACGGGCGCGCCGCTGATGAACGAGTTGCCGAAATCGAAGCGCGCAAGGCTCGATACGAAACGGACGAACTGTTCCGAAACAGGCAGGTCGGAACCGACCTGCCGGCGCGCAGCCTCGATCTGCTCAGGGTCCGCACCAACGGAAACCAGGGCATTCGCGGGATCACCGGGAAGCAGGCGCAGCAGCAGGAACAGAACGGCCGCGGCGATCAGGACCGACAGGACGAGGATCACCGAACGGCGTATGAGATAGGCAAGAATGGTCGCCACCTTTCTTAGAGCATTTCCGGCAAAAACGGTTGCGCCTTCAATGCTCTTCTCTCTGTTTTCACGCAATTCCGGACGCAAAAACGGTTCCCGCTTTTTGCTGGAATTGCTTCAGACGCAAAATGCCGCCCGAAAATAGTTCGGGCGGCCCTTGCTGTCGAGCGTACTGCAGGGCGATGCCCGCGGCTTGAACAGTTTGCTATTCGGCGGCCTTCTGGATGCCGTAAGCGAAAAACTGCGAGTTGAGGCCGTTCACCGGATAGCCGGTTACTGTCTTCTTCGAAACCACGATCTGCGGATAGAGATAGAGCCAATTGCTGGCGGCATCCTCGGCGATCACCGTGTTGGCTTCCTTGAGCTTCGCGGTCTGCTCGTCCGTGGTAACGCTCGCTTCGGCTTCCTTGATCAGGTCGACGACCTTCGGGTTATTGTAGCCCCAGTAGAAGTCCGGATTGCCGTAGAAGACGATATCGCGGTGGTTCACATGCTCCTGCAAGGTCGCCTGGAAATCGTGAGCCTTGTAGACCTTGGTGTACCATTCGTTGGCCGTGATGACGTTGATGTTCACCTTCACGCCGACCTTGGCAAGTTCGGTTTGCAGGAACTGCGCGACGATGGGATGCGGATCGTAGTTCGGCGTGTCGAGCGTGAAGGTGAAGCCATCAGGATAACCGGCTTCCGCCAGCAGCGCCTTGGCGCTGCCCACGTCATAGGCGTCGACATTGGTGAGGTCGACATACCAAGGGTCGGTCGGCGGCACGAAGGAGCCGATGACCATGCCATAATCACCCCAGATGGCGTTGAGGAGCTTCTTCTTGTCGACGGCGCGGGCCAGAGCCTTGCGCACCTTGACGTTGTCGAAGGGCTTCACCCGGTCGTTATAGGCGAGCAGCAGCTTGGTGGTGGACTGGCCCTCGGCCACCGTGAAATCCGGATTGTCCTTGAACTGGGCAAGAGAATCCGGGCTCTGGACGGAGGTGACGATATCGACCGAACCGGTCAGCAGCGCATTGTTGAGCGCGGTCGCCTCGGTGAAATACTGGTAGACGACTTCGCCATTGCTCGGCTTCGTACCCCAATAGCCATCGAAACGCTGGAGCGAGATGGAGGAACCGCGACGCCATTCCTCGAGCTTGTAGGGACCCGTGCCGTCTTCAGAAGACTGCAGGTCCTTGGCGGCGTCATTGACCACCCAGACATAGCTCAGATTGTAGGGCAGCGAGATCGAGCGGGCAGAGAGCTTCACGACGACCGTCTGGTCGTCGGGCGTCTCGACAGCGCTGATGGTCTTGAGGCTGTTCTTGCGCGAGCTCTTGGATTCGGCCGCCGTGACGCGCTCGATCGAGAACTTGACGTCCTTTGCCGTAAGAGGCTCGCCGGAATGGAAGGTAACACCCGGCTGCAGGGTGAAGGTATAGGTCAGACCGTCATCGCTGACCTTGAAGTCCTTAGCCAGAACCGGCTCGACAGCACCTGCATCGCTCAGACGGAAAAGAGCTTCGTAGACATTGCCGTTGAAGGCTTCGTTGATGCCCTGCCCCGCGCCCGCGGTGTTGTCGAGGTTCTGCGGCTCGTAGAGAGAACCGATGTTGACGGTCGCATCGGCATCGAAGTCCGCAGCCGCAAGCGGCGTTGCGAACGAAAGGGCGACGAGTGCGGCCGCAGCCGTCGTCGCGCGCCATTCGGACAGGAAACCCTGCCTGTTTTTATTGGCAAAACCGCTCATGGATGTGCTCCTCGTATCGTCAGTGTTTTTGGTCGTTGATCTCGATTGGTGTTATATCCTACCAGACTTGTGGGGTATTGGATCCTTCGCCTGATTTGTCGTTGCGGAGGAAAATGCTCACAGGCAATTCCACCGCATGAAGAGAATTATTTTCCACTCCGATGAAGAGCTATCGCGACACTCACGAAGTTCAAGTACGCCATCGACAATGCATCCCACACAAGAAGCATCGGAAAACTGAAAGGCTGAGGACATGAGCGACCTGGACCGAGTTCGCGCGGAAAGTTTGATGGGAGCAGCCGGCATCGATGCCCTCGTCTTTTTCCAGCCGGAGGCTTTCCGCTATGCGATAGGCGCTCATGCCGGCGTGGCGACGATGTGGGGGCGGGCAGGTTCCGCGATCGCTGTCGTTCCGTCTGATACCACCGCCTCGCTGGCCGCCGTCATCAGCGATCATGCCGCCGCCGGCATGGCGAGGCTGTACCAATCCGTGGATATCCGCACGCACCGCATATGGATCGACGGCGTCGCCCTGACCGGACAGGAAACCATCGCCGATATCGACGCAGCCTATCGCCATATGGAAAACACCGGTCCGCGACCGGAGACCTTCGATCAGGAAGCATGCTTCCGTCTGCTCGCCGACATTCTCACCGAGCGCGGACTGGACAAGGCAGTGCTGGGGGCCGATTTCTCCTTCCTCCCTGCCGCAGACTTCGAAAGGCTGAAGAAGGCCCTCCCCCATGTCACATGGAAAGACGCCTCGGACATTCTGCTGAGGTTGAGGGTGATCAAAAATCCACGTGAAATCGGGCGCCTGCGCCGAGCCGCGCGCGCTGCCGAAGCCGGCCTGCGGTCGCTGGCATCGGCGGTGAGGCCTGGCACCTCTTTGCGTTTGCTGGCATCCGCATGGCTTGAGGGCGCACAAGACGAGGCCACAACCGGAGGTTTCGGGCTCTCAGGACATTGGGACTACATCTCAGTGGGTCCCGACCTCACGAACGCCGGCGCCACGGTAAAACCAGGCTTCCTCATAAAGGCGGATGTCGGAACACTGGTCGAGGGTTATTCCTCCGACGGCGCGCGGACGTTCGTGCTCGGACAACCGGATGCCCTCGCCACGGATCTTCATGCCATCCTGCATGAGGCCTTTCTCGCCGGTCTCGAACAGATCCGTCCCGGCCGCCGTTTCGGGGACGTTCACGCCGCGATGCTCGCCCGGTTCAGGAAGAACGGCCTCACGGAATATTATCGCGGACATTTCGGCCATTCGGTCGGCGGCAATGCCGGCATCGAGGAATGGCCTTTCTTTTCGAACGGCAATGACGAGTTGATCGAACAGAACATGGTCGTCGCGCTTGAAACGCCGTTCTATGCACAGGGTTTCGGCGCGCTGATGATTGAGGATCAGTTTCTGGTGACGGAAACCGGCACCGAATGCATGAACAACCTGCCGCGCGAGCTGATCCGAATAACCTGAAGGCTATGACACGATAGCTATCAGCGGAATGAGGAGGTTGAAAAGCCGACGAAGGCAGCCTTTTCACATCGCTCCTATCATGACGCCCCCCCGATAGCATGGCAACGGTGTCGCGGGGGCTTGCCACCGGTACTAGCGGGAGGCGATCCGGGTCAGGCCCCGCCACGCGCCGTCCAGTTATGCCATTGCTCCTCGCTGCCATAGAAGGCGTTGAGGTCGATCTTGCCGCTGACGCCCTGTGACAGGCCCGAACCGGAATACTGCCAGAACAGCCACTTGCGACCGGGATAGACCTTGGAAGGATGCGCGGCTACCGAACGCAGCCAGAAGGGATATTCCAGGAAATGTCCCTCGAGATGGTCGTCGTAAAAGTCGGGCGCTGTATAGATGACCGGCCGCTTGCCATAGTGACGTTCCAGCATGTCCATAAAGACCTGCATCTTCTCACGCACCTTGGTCGATGAGAGACGTCGCTTGCAGCTCGATTCGGCATTGTACTCCACGTCAATCACCGGCGGCAGGGCGTCAGGATCGCGCGGCACGTTGCGGATGAACCATTCAGCCTGCTCACCCGCGGTGCGGCACCAATAGAAGAAGTGGTAGGCACCGCGCTTCAGTCCGGCGTCCTTCGCGCGCTTCCAGTTCTTCCGGAACATCGGATCGAGATGATCTCCGCCGTCCGTGGCCTTGATGTAGGCGAAATTGGCGCCCTGCGTGCGCAGCTTTTCCCAATCGATATCACCCTGCCAGCGGGAAACGTCGACACCATGCACTGCGTGTTTCTTCGGTGAGGCCTTGCCGAAGTTGATCGGTTTGGCATCCCGGAAGCGGTGACCGTAGATCCGAGACCGGCCCTGCGGGGCCTGCTCGAGCTGAGGAGCGGATGGAACCAGCATCGCCACCGGTTTTTCGACCGGAACTGGCATACCCGCGGAAAGCGTCGCCGGCTGAAGGGCTCTCGGTTCCGGCACTGTACCGGCCCATGCCAGGACTGGAGAAGGCGGAATTTGCGGCTGGGCGGTGGCGACCTGCTGCTGCGGCACGACCAGCGCGCTGACCTGCCCTACCGGCTGCACGGCCGGGACAGGAGGCGGAGCCGGAGCCGCGCTGACAGCGCTCGTAATGTCCTGGGAAGGCGCGATGTTCAATGCCTCCTCGGGACCTGACGTCGATCTGCACCCGGCAACGACAAGGCACCCAAACACGATCGAGGACAGGGTAGAAAGACGCATGGCACCGATACTCTATACATGCGGCGGGCGGTATCATGCCGCCCGGCCGGGACCACTGACTGGAATTGCTAACAGAGTTTTACCGGCAAAAGTTAAATGCAATCTTTACCGATCGCGGCAAAGCCGGAGCGGATGCTCGGCAGCGAACACAAAACCGTGAAGCTGCGAGGGTCGAAGTGGATTTTTGCGAGGGAAGAGGCTGGTCTGGCGGCCAGTTTCGGCCCGGCGCCTCATCGGCAAGCTGGACAAACGGATTGTCGGTTTGCGGGGGCTGCCGGACGACAAGGCCGGCGGACGATGAGCTGAAAAAGAAGCCCCGCCATATCGGGTGGAAAATGGCGGGGCATGGATCGATGGATCAGCTTTCCGGCGTCAGGGTCACCGAGGTGCCGGTCGCAGCCAGGTTCAGACCAAGCTGTCCGGTCACACTGATTGTCTGCAAATGGATGGAGCCGGAGGTGCCGCCGACCAGCACATTGGCGCCAACGCCTGCACCCACTGTGGCTTCTGCACTGGCGCCCTGATAAAGGCCGCCGAGCGAACCATGATGATAGCCGGCAGTGGGAGCGAAGACGGCCCATACCAGCCGGCTGCGGGTCGTAAAGCCGACGTCTACGCCCATCTTACGGACGACACCGGTATAGCGGTCGAGCGGCTCGCTGCCGATTGCGGACGTGAAAACGCAATCGGCCTCCTTGGCGGAACCGAGCATATAGCCGACGCCGCCACCGATCGAGCAATCGAGATAGCCGATCCGGACGCCACCGCGGCTATCCTGTTGCTTGAAATCCGGAATCGGTTCCTGACGGGAGATGGCATCGGCCGAAAAGGCCGCTCCGGCGCCCGCCAGAACCGGCAGGGCGGCGAGCGCCACGGCAAGAATCTTCTTCATCCCTGTACTCCTTCAAAGCTGTTGCGACCGCTTAGGGGGAAATCATGCGGCCGACGGGACAGAATTACTTTTGGTCAACGCATATGGCGAAAGAATGGTCCGTTTCCCAACTCCAGGATCGTGTCCGAATGTCGAGAGCAAGCCTTTCGCAAGGAAATCGAAAAACTGCGAAGGCACACCTCGGGCCTGTCGCAAACACTCCAGCAGGTTGAGACTTCCCTTGAGCGGCTGCATCTTCAGACTCTATTAACTTCTGAAGTTCGAAGAGGCGCGCGAGCAGATCGTTCTGATTATTGACGGTTCAATCGCCGGTGAAGCCGAAGCCCTTCTTCAGCCACGGCATCGCTTCGAAACCCGCGATCGTTCGACATGCCATCTGGCAGGATTGGAAGCCCCCGATTTTGGGCATGTTTTTCTTCACCCGGAAATGGTCGCCCTCGACACCTTGCTGAAGATGCTTGGTAAAATAGTGAACCGGGCCAAGGCGCAGGAGGCCATCGTCGACGACCGTCTTGATCGTTGAAGGAAAGGTATTGGCCCCATCAGGGCCGATCTTTTCCGGCGAGAGCAGCGGCTCACCTTGAGCATCTTACGAAAGAAGCGCTTGACCGCATCAAGGTCGCGCTTTGCGGTCAAAGCGAGATCGATCGGGTTTCCGTGCTTGTCTATCGCGCAGTACAGGTAGCACCACGTGCCCCGGCTTTTGACGTAGGTCTCGTCGATCCCGACTGAACCACAATGCGGTGGGCGAAACTGGCGCTGTCGCTTCTCGATGACAAGTGCATAGGCGAGGACCCGACGATTGATGGTGCTGTGGTCGACCTCGAAGCCACGCTCCAGCACCATTTCTTCCAGGTCTCGGCAACTGAGCGGATAGCGGAGATATCAGGTCACCGCCTGCACGATCAGCCAGGCTTCGAAATGACGCCTTTTGAAATCATCCTTAGACCAGCGCTTCAGCCTCTCGGCAATGGCATTCAGAACCATCGGCACGCTCCACTCCTTTGGAAGCGGAGTTTCCACCGTCGAGGTCAACCGCGCGTTGACCAAGAAAATTGGCGACAGGCCCCGTTCAGGCCGCTGGGCGCTCAGCGGCCTGAATGGAAGAAACGGCTTGATTGGACGCTCAAGCTGCCTGCATGGTCGCTTCGAGCGGGATTTCGACGTCGATCTCCAGGATCGAATAGTGCTCATCGCGGTCCATCTTCACCTGCACGCGGTCGCTGTCGAGTTCCACATGCCTCGCAATGACCGCGAGGATTTCCTCGCGCAGCGTTGCAACGAGATCCGAACCTGCCGAAGCGCGTTCATGGGCTAGCAGGACCTGCAGGCGCTCCCGCGCCATCGGAGCAGACCTCTGCCGGTTGAAAAGCCGGAAAATACTCATGCTGCCCTCCGGGCGAAGATCTTACCGAAGATCCCACGCTTTTCTCCTGGAACGGTGATCGGCAGGGTTTCGCCGGCAAGACGCCGTGCGGCGTCGAAATAGGCCATGGCCGGCGCGCTGCGGACATCGGCGAGCGTGACCGGCGCACCGATATTGGAGGCACGCAGCACATCCATGCTTTCCGGGATAATGCCGAGCAGCGGAATGGAGAGGATTTCCAGGACATCATCCACCTTCAGCATGTCGCCACGCTCGGCGCGGGCGGGGTCGTAACGGGTCAACAGCAAGTGCTTTTCCATGCGCTCCCCGCGTTCGGCCTTGAGGGTCTTGGCGTCCAGAAGACCGATGATGCGATCGCTGTCGCGAACCGAGGAGACTTCGGGATTGGTCACAACGACGGCCACGTCGGCATGCCGCATGGCAAGCGTCGCACCGCGCTCGATCCCGGCCGGGCTGTCGCAGATGATCCAGTCGAAATAGCGCCGCAGTTCGTTGATGACCCACTCGACACCCTCGGGCGTCAGGTTGTCCTTGTCGCGCGTCTGGGAGGCCGGCAGCAGGAACAGCGTTTCGAGCCGCTTGTCGCGGATCAGAGCCTGCTGCAGCTTGGCATCGCCCTGGATCACGTTGACCAAATCGTAAACCACGCGGCGTTCGGCGCCCATGACGAGGTCGAGGTTGCGCAGGCCGACATCGAAGTCCACGACTGCGACCTTTTCATTCCGCTGCGCCAGGGCCGCGCCGAGTGCGGCAGTCGTGGTCGTCTTGCCGACCCCGCCCTTGCCTGAAGTGACGACGATTACCTTCCCCATTTTGCTCTCCTGTTTTCGGCCGGCATCGGCTCAGATAACTTTTGCTGCCATGATCGAATCGTTTTCGAGCCACAGCTGTACAGGTTGTCCGCGAAGCGCGGCGGGCAGGTCCTCGGCCATCTTGTAGATGCCGTCGATGGCGACCAGCTCCGCTTCAAGCTTGCGACAGAAAATTCGTGCTTCGGCGTTTCCGAGCGACCCCGCCATGGCGCGGCCGCGCAACGCGCCGTAGATATGAACCGATCCGCCGGCTATGACCTCGGCGCCCGAGGCGACCGATCCGATGATGGTCACATCGCCCTCCGGGAAGATCACCGATTGTCCCGAGCGCACCGGCTCGCGGATGACCAGCGACTGCAACACCGGGCGCACCTCCGGCACCGGCGCGGGCGCGGCTTCAGAGGCGCTCGCCTGTTTCTTCTCTTCCTGCTCGGCTGACGGCTCGGAGGGTGCGATCTCGAAATCAGAGGCCGGGCGGCCACCCTTCAGCGCCGGCGGCATTCCCGGGCCGATGGCGGAGGGACGCGCACCTTCGATACCCATGATGGCGACATTGCGCGTGGCGAGTTCGGCAAGAAGATCCTTGATCTGCGCCTTGTCCAGAGACAACTCGCTGACGTCGAGAACGACGGGTCGGGACAGGAAGAACCCTGCCGAGCGTGCGGCAAGGTCGTCCAGCCTTTCCAGCCACTGGTCGAGTGGCAGGTCCGGCGACAATACGACCGCCAGGAAGGAGCGACCTTTTATTCGGATCGAGCGGGCGTCTGTTAGCACTTTGGTCATCTACGTAAACAAATCGTTGACCTTAAGTACCCTCGCCATGGTTAACAAATGGTTAATATCGGCATTCGCTTGTAAAGCTTTTCACGCCGCACGCGGCACGCGAGCCGAGCGGAAACCACTGAAATCAATGATCGTTCTGCAATATGCCGGCGGCGCTGCGAGCTTGGGATCCGGCAAGATCCGCCTCGATCGCCTGCAAGATGCTCGCCTCCGCCTCGGCGACATTTCCTGCCTCCACGGCCTGCACGAGATTGCGCCGCCTGTTGATCGCGGTTTCGTAAAAAACGCTGTTATCGCGGCTGTCGCCCAGGGGCATCGCGGCCGCAAGCGTGAATTCGGTGACACCCAGCGCCGCCCTCAGCATGGGGTTCTGCGAGGTATCCGCGAGGATGCGATGAAGTTCCAGGGTGGCAAGGGCGAAGGAATCGGCCATGCCGCGGGACACGCTCATCTGCTGGAGCCAGTAATAGAGCATGCGGATGTGATCGGCGGTGCGCAACTTTGCAGCAAGGCGCACCGTTTCGAGTTCCAGCAGGCGGCGGACATCGAAGAGATAACCGACAAATTGCGGATCGAGCCCCGCCTCGAAATGCCAGAGCAGCACCTGCTGGTCAAAGAGTTGCCATCGGCTTTTCGGCGAGACCCGCGTTCCGACCTTCGGCCGTGCCTCAACCAGCCCTTTGGCCTCGAGCGTCTTCAGCGCCTCGCGCAACACTGTTCGGGAGACGCCGTAGGTGTCCATAAGCTCGGCATCCCTGGGCAGGATGGAGCCCACGGGAAAGCGGCCGGAAACAATGCCGGCCCCGATCTCATTGATGATGAACGAATGAAAATTGGGTGCAGCCGACCGCCCGGAACGCGAGCGGATCAGGCTACCGGGTTCACTCATGTTTCAATTTCCAAAAGCCTCTTGTTCGTACCGAGGAAGCCGAGAAGACCAGCCGCTGCAATACGATGAAGACGAATAGCAGTCCGCCGATGACGATCTTCGTCCACCAACTCGAAAGCGTACCGTCGAAGATGATGTAGGTCTGCACGAGCCCCTGCAGCATGACGCCGATGAAGGTTCCGAAGACGAAGCCGTACCCGCCGGTCAGCAGAGTGCCCCCGATGACCACGGCCCCGATCGCATCAAGCTCGACACCTACCGCCGCCAACGGATAACCGGCGGAGGTATATAGCGAAAAAACAATGCCTGCGAGACCCGATAAAGTCGCAGAGAGCGTATAGACGAGGATTGTCGTGCGCGCCACCGGAACGCCCATCAGCTGCGCCGACGTGGTGTTGCCCCCGAGCGCATAGACGTAGGAGCCGAAGCGCGTGCGGTGCGCAAGTAGTGCCCCGACGATAAAGACTGTAATCATCAGTCCGCCGATCAAGCTGATCCGCCCGCCCCCCGGAAGAAGGAAGTAAGTGGAGGAAACACTCGAATAGAACGCATGGGTGACCGGAATGGAATCCTGCGTGATGACCGAGGCCACGCCTCGAGCTAGAAACATCCCGGCGAGCGTGACGATAAAGGACGGCACCTGAAGATAGTGGATGGCAGTACCCATCGCCGCCCCGAACCCTGCGGAAAGCCCGAGCGCAACGGCAAAGGCGACGAGCGGGTGATAGCCATACCAAGACACCAGAACCGCGATCATGACCCCGGTGAAGCCGATCACCGCGCCGACCGAAAGATCGATGCCGCCGGAGAGGATCACGAAGGTCATGCCAACTGCCGCGATGCCGAGAAACGCATTGTCGGTCAGGAAGTTGCCGAGGACGCGCGTCGAGAACATTCCCGGATATTGCAGGACGCTTGCGGCATAGGCGAGCGCAAAGATGAGGGCGGTGGCCGCCAGGGGGCGAAGACTGCGGTTCATGAGGATTTTCCGGAAAGAAGGCGACGGTTGCGCCGGGCTTCAACGAGCCGCCCTGCGAGCGGAGACTGCATCAGCAGGATTAGGATGATGACGCCGGCCTTGACCACGAGATTGAACTCGGGCGGGAAGCCCGACACGAGAATGCCTGTATTCATCGCCTGGATGATGATCGCGCCGATCACCGACATGGCGATCGAGAAGCGCCCGCCGAGAAGCGACGTACCGCCGATCACCACGGCAAGGATCGCATCCAGTTCAAGCCAGAGACCGGCATTGTTGGCATCCGCCCCCCGGATATCCCCGGCAACGATGATGCCGGAGATAGCCGCGCAAAAGCCGGAGAATGTGTAGATCGCCAGCAACAGCAGCCGGCTGTGAATACCCGCCAGGCTGGCTGCAGTCCGGTTAACCCCGACGGCCTCGATGAAAAGACCGATCGCGGTGGAACGCACCGCCAAGACGCTGATGACCAGTAGGCAGGCGGCAATCGGCACGGGCATAGGAAGGCCGAAGAAGGAACCCGTGCCGATGAAGATCAGGACCGGGTCAGAGAAGGTGACGATGGACCCCTCTGTGATGAGCTGCGCGATGCCTCGCCCCGCAACCATCAGCACCAGCGTCGCGACGATCGGCTGAATCTCAAGGAAGGTAACGAGAATGCCATTCCACAGTCCGCAGGCAAGGCCGGCGGCGAGTGCGGCCGGCACTGCAATATAGCCTGGATAACCCGCCGTCACCATGGTCGCGGCAACCGCGCCAGAGATGGCCATCACCGCGCCGACGGAAAGATCCACGCCCTTGGTCGCGATGACCGCAGTCATGCCGATGGCGAGGATTGCCACGGGCACGCCACGGTTCAGCACGTCGATCAGGCTGCCGAAGAGGCGTCCGTCCTGCCAGGTTACATCGAAGAATCCCGGAAACAGCAGCCAGTTGATGAACAACACACCAAGCAGGGCGATGGTTTGCGGATTGATAGCCCGCGTCAGCCGGCCTGCGATCATGCTGTCTCTCCTTCGGGCTGGGCGGCGATCGCCTGGACGATGACTGACGGCGTTATCTGGTCGCCATGCAGCTCCGCTACCATCTCGCGGTCGCGCATGACCACGACACGGGACGAATAGGCGACGATTTCATCGAGTTCGGAAGAAATCACCATCAGGGCCAGACCGTCTTCACGCAGGCGATTGATGGTCCGGACGATTTCTGCATGGGCGCCGACATCGATGCCGCGCGTCGGCTCATCAAGGATGAGGAAGTCCGGATCCGTCGCCAGCCAGCGGGCGAGGATCACCTTCTGCTGGTTTCCACCGGACAGAAGCTTGACCGGCATATCGTGAGAGGCGGCGCGAATATCGAGTTCCTCGGCGAACCTGCCGGCGATCTCCATCTGTTCGTCGCGGTTGAGCGCACGAAACCAACCCAGCTTGCCCTGCAGCGCGATGACAATGTTTTCCCGCACCGAGAGATCCCCGAGAATGCCCTCCGCCTTGCGGTCCTCCGGGCAGAAGCCGAAGCCATGCGCGATGGCCTGCACCGGGTTCTTCAGATCGATACGCTTCTTGCCAATGCGGATTTCCCCGCTGTCGGACGGATCGACACCGAACATGACACGCGCCATTTCGGTGCGCCCGGATCCGAGCAGTCCCGCCACGCCGACCACCTCCCCTTTGTGGATACGCACCGAGAAGGGCTTCACCTTGCCGGTCTTGCCGCAATTGTCGAATTCGACCATGGCAGGTCCGGCCTCTCGCTCCTCGATGCCGGTCACGGCAGGAACGAAACTGACATCCTTGCCCAGCATCATGCGGACGACATCCGTGCGGGTCAGACCGGCAAGCGGGCGGGTGCCAATGAGCCGGCCGTTGCGCAGGATCGTCACTCGGTCGGAAATCGCAAAGACCTGATCCAGAAAATGGGTGATGAAAACGATCGCAAGACCCTCGGCCTTCAGTGCGGCGATCACTTCGAACAGCCTGTCGACCTCATGCCGGTCGAGGCTTGCCGTAGGTTCATCGAGCACCAGCACCTTGCCGGAAAGCTCCACGGCCCGGCAGATGGCGACGATCTGCTGCACGGCGACCGAATAGCTGCCGAGCTCAGCTTCGACATCGATATCGAGACCATAACGCGCAAGGAGCGCACGGGCATTGCGCGCAATCAGGGACTTGCGCACGAAGCCGAAGCGCGTCGGCTGATGACCGAGATAGAGGTTTTCCGCGACGGAGCGGTTCGGCAGAAGATTGACTTCCTGGTAGACGGTTCCGATGCCATGGGACTGGGCATCGAGCGGATCACGGAACTGTACCGCCCTGCCATCGAGCACGACTTCGCCGGCATCCGGCTGATAGGCTCCGGTCAGGATCTTGATCAACGTGGACTTGCCGGCGCCGTTTTCCCCCAGAAGGGCATGCACCTCACCCGGTCGCAAACCGAAGTTTACGTCGTTCAATGCCCGGTTCTGGCCGAAAATCTTGCCGACACCACGCGCCTCCAGCACGAAATTCGTGTCCGGGCCATCTGTCTCCATAGTCTTCCCCACTCACTCCGCGACGATATTTCGCCGACCTCATCTGCAATGCAAGAGGCGCCGAGAAATCCCGGCGCCCCTGTGTGAGCAAGGAGATCAGTAACCGAGGCCCTTGCGAGCTTCGTATTCACCCTTGGGATTGTCGGCAGGCGTATAGAGCTTCGATTCGGTGATGATGAATTTCTCCGGTTCCTTGCCGTCCTTCAGATAAGCTTCCAGGGCATCGAAGGCGGGACCGGCCATGTTCGGCGTCAGTTCGACAGTGGCATTGGCTTCGCCGGCGGCCATGGCCGCGAAGATATCCGGGACGGCATCGATCGAAACGACGAGAATATCGGAACCGGGCTTGAGACCGGCATCCTTGATGGCCTGGATCGCGCCAACGGCCATGTCGTCGTTATGGGCGTAGACTGCGCAGATGCCCTTGCCGCCATTCTCGGCCTTGATAAATCCTTCCATCACTTCCTTGCCCTTCGAGCGGGTGAAGTCACCGGTCTGGCTACGAACGATCGAGATATTCTTGTGATCGGCAATGGCCTCCTCGAAGCCCTTCTTGCGGTTGATCGCCGGCGTGGAGCCGACGGTGCCCTGCAACTCGACGACCTTGCAGTCCTTGTCCTTCACAGTTTCCGTCAGCCAGCGTCCGGCAACACGACCCTCCTCGACCTGGTCGGAGGCGATCGACGTCAGGTAGAGGTCCTGCGGCGCATCGACCCCGCGGTCGAGCAGGATCACAGGGATCTTTGCGTCCTTGGCTTCCCCAAGCACCGCTTCCCAACCGGTCGCAACAACAGGTGCCACGAGGATCGCGTCGACGCCCTGAGCGATGAAACCGCGGATCGCCTTGATCTGATTTTCCTGCTTCTGCTGGGCATCGGCGAATTTGAGATCGATGCCGCGTTTTTCGGCCTCGGCCTTGGTGACGGACGTTTCGGCCGCACGCCAGCCGGACTCCGAACCGATTTGCGAGAAACCAACCGTCAGATCGGCTGCGAGCGCTGTCGTGGACAAAAGGATAGACACACCCGCGCCAAGCGCGAGTCTGGATAGAACAGACATGATTTCCTCCCCAAAATTACCGTACCCGCCCTCCGCAGGTTCGGCATGTCGCGACGCTAGCAATAGTACTATTATATGTAAATATAAACTCGCAGAAAGTGTATATGCAATGCACATACACTTTCTTTGATAACGACTCGCGAAATCGACCCGACCATAAGATAGTCTTCATGGTCAGCAGATAGAATTACCCAAAATGCCGGAAGAGCGCCTCTGACACGAGACAAGGCGCTCATTCCAACGGTCGGCCTCTCCCGGGCGAGGATTGCTTGCGAACTTCTAATCCAATCTGCCAACTGCTACTCAAGCAAGCCTCAAGCGCAGGCGGGCGAAGATTCACCGCATCTGAGAAACTGAAGAAAGCCTGTTGCGCCCCGAGTCCGGATAAGATCAACTGAAAGCGACACGCATACGTGACCATGCATAAAGGTGAAAAGGCCGTGAAACCGCCCAGCCCGTCCGATAACTCCCGCGAAGACCTGGCGTTTCTCGTGGGACCGCGATCGGCGGCGCGCTGGCTTATCGTTTTCGTGCTGCTGGCCGGCGTCTACTTTTTCCATGGCTTCGTCGTCCCCGTATTGGCGGCCCTCGTGATCGGCTTCGCAAGCTGGCCCCTTTACCGCCGCTTGCTGAAAAGCATTGGCGGCAATCGCACGCTCGGCGCCACGATCGCGATCGTTCTGGTGATATCCTTCATCGTCGTGCCCATTTCGGTCGCTGCATTCTATGCCGTTCAGGAAATCAAGATCTGGGCCGCATGGGCAGTCCAGGCCAACGCAACCGGGGCACCTGCGCCACAGTGGCTCGGCGGCATCCCGATCGTCGGAACATCCCTGCTGGAACAATGGGAGTTGCATCTCTCTCATCCGGGCGGTCTCGGCGAACTGGTGCAGATCACCAGCGGTGCGAACATCGGCAGCATCTACAGAGGGCTGCTGGTTTTTGGGACATCGGCCTTCCAGTGGTTCCTGACGCTTCTGTTCATGCTGATCACGCTCTTCTTCGTCTATCGCGACGGCAGATATCTCGCCGGACAACTCGACCGACTGGGCGAACGCATATTGCCTAATCGCTGGGAACGGGTGTCGCGGGTTGTTCCGATGACCATCAGTTCGACGGTAACGGGTATGACGATCATCGCGATCGGAGAAGGCGTCGTGCTCGGGATCGCCTATTGGCTGGCGGGTGTGCCGTCCGCCGTCACGCTCGGCCTCATAACGGGTGTCATGGCACTCATTCCAGGCGGCGCACCACTTAGTTTTACTCTGGTGTCGATCTATCTCGTCGCCAGCGGCTCGGTCGGTCCCGGCATCGCCCTTTTTGTCTGGGGCACGACGGAACTCTTCATCGTCGACAAGACGCTGCGCCCGCATCTCGTCGGCGGGCCAATCAAGCTTCCCTTCCTGCCAACGTTTTTCGGCCTGATCGGCGGTGTGAAGACCATGGGATTCCTCGGGCTTTTCGTCGGTCCCGTGCTGATGGCCCTGCTCGTCGCCATCCTTCGCGAATGGATCCGCGAAGTAGCCAACGAGCCTGCGTCCGTATCTCCGAAAATCGTCACATCGGCTCAAGGAGCCGATCACCCGAAGACAGCGCCAAAGGCCTCCTCGTCGTAAGGCGCTCCCCTCGCTATCGTGCCGGCGATTGTTTGCTGCGTGAAACCCTGGCGCGTGTCGCCAGGACGTCCCGGATCGAAAAGCTGGAATGGATTCGCAGGACACCCGGCATGGTGGAGAGAACCTCCTTGTGGATCCGTTCGAATTCGCCGGCGTTGGCCACTTCCACTTTCAGCAGGTAATCCGATCCCCCCGTCATCAGAAAGCATTCCTGGATTTCCGGATGCTTCCTCACCGCCGCCTCGAAGCGGTTGAGATAGTCCTCCGTCTGGCGCTCCAGCGTGATGTTGACGATTACCGCGATGGAATTCTCCATGTGGCCGCTGTCGACAATCGCTGTATATCCCCGGATGACGCCTGATTTCTCCAGAAGCTTGATCCGCCTCAGGCAGGCCGATGGAGACAGCCCGACCTCGGTCGCGAGAGCGGCATTCCTCATGCGGGCATCCAGCCTCAGCAGGCGCAGGATATTGCGGTCGATGGCGTCCAGAGCGCTCATGCAGTTTATTCCAACATTTCACAGATTATTTCACAATGAGTTATTTCACAGAACAATGAAGCGTAAATCAACGGGAAATTCTCCGATCGTTTCAATATCCTTGCCCGATAAAAAGAGGGGCAAGACGTGGATAACGGCATCCGGAACAATCGCATTCGGGAATGGACAAGCAATGAAGGCGCGTCCGGCTATCTCACCATCGATCTCGGCGCCATCCGGCGCAATTATGAGAAGCTTTCCGCAGCCGTTTCGCCGGCAAAGGCCGCGGCCGTGGTCAAGGCCGACTCCTATGGACTGGGCGCCACGAAAATTGCCCCGGTGCTTCTCTCCGCCGGCTGCCGCCATTTCTTTGTCGCCCACTTCTGCGAGGCGATCGAGATCAGTCCGCACCTGTCCGACGAAGCCCGTATCTTCGTTCTGAACGGTTTGCAGCCCGGAAACGAAACACCGGCCGCCGAAGCCGACATCATCCCGGTGCTGAACTCGATGGAACAATTGCGCCGCTGGTCTGCGACCGCACGCGCGATCCATCGGCGCCTGCCCGCCGTGCTGCAATTCGACACCGGAATGTCTCGGCTCGGCTTCCCGCCGGAAGAACGATCCTTCTTGGTCGAGGAACTGCGAAGCAACCAGGACCTCGACATCCTGTTCATCATGAGCCATCTGGCCTCGGCCGATGACGAGGACAGCCAGCAGAACGGCGACCAGCTCTCGGAGATGCGTCGGATAGCAGAAGAGTTTCCTGCATTCGGCGTCTGCTTTGCCAATTCCGGCGGCGTCTTCCTCAGCAACGAATATCACGGCGTGCTCGCCCGCCCCGGCATCGCCCTTTATGGCGGCACGCCGAACAACGGCGGAAGCAATCCGATGGAACCGGTCGTCAGCCTTGATGTGGCGGTGATCCAGACGCGAACCGTTCCTGCCGGCGCCCGTGTCGGCTATGGCGCAACTTTTGTCACGAAGACCGAGACGCGGCTTGCGACGATTGCCGCCGGCTATGCCGACGGGCTGCCCCGCAGTCTCAGCGACAGCGGCGCCGTCTATTACAACGGCGTGCGACTGCCTATCGTCGGCCGCGTATCCATGGACAGTATCACGATCGATGTCTCCGCCCTGCCGGCAGGCACGCTCTCCCTCGGCAGTCTGGTCGAAGTCATCGGCCCGAACCAGACTCTGGAAATGCTTGCGGCAGATGCTGGAACCATCTCCTATGAGATACTGACCAGTCTCGGCCACCGTTACCGCCGCCAATACCGCTAACAATTCTCTCCTGTCATCGAGGCAATCATGAAAGTCATCGTTCTCGGCGCCGGCGTAGTCGGCGTGACATCCGCCTATCAACTCGCCAAAGCCGGACATGAGGTCGTCGTCATCGACCGCCAGCCCGGCCCCGCCCTGGAAACAAGCTTCGCCAATGCCGGCGAAGTATCGTTCGGCTATTGCTCGCCCTGGGCAGCGCCCGGAATTCCGCTGAAAGCCATGAAATGGCTGTTCATGGAACATGCGCCGCTCATTCTGCGCCCAAGGCTGGACACGGCCATGCTGTCCTGGATGTTCAGGATGCTGGCGAATTGCACCGCGGAACGCTATGCCATCAACAAGAGCCGCATGCTTCGTCTCGCCGATTACAGCAGAACATCGCTTGCCGCCGTACGCGAGGAAACCGGCCTCGCCTATGATGAGCGCATGCAGGGAACGCTGCAGCTTTTTCGTACCCCGGGACAACTTGATGCCTCGGCCAAGGACGTGAAGGCGCTCGCCGCCGATGGCATTCCCTACGAAGTCCTGGATCCTGAGGGATGTATCCGGGTCGAGCCGGCTCTCCGGCACGTCCGCGAAAAAATCGTCGGCGGCCTGCTGACACCGAAGGACGAAACCGGTGACTGCTTCAAGTTCACCAATGCGCTGGCCGAAAAGGTCGCAGCACTCGGCGTTCGCTTCCAGTACGGCACGAACATCAAGGGTCTAGACGTTGAAGGCGGCCGTGTGCGCGGCATTGTGACGGACGGAGCGCCGGTTCTTGGCGACGCTGTCGTCGTGGCGCTCGGCAGCTATTCGCCGCTACTGCTCAAGCAGGTCGGCATCAGCCTGCCGGTCTATCCGGTCAAGGGTTACTCCCTCACAATCCCAATCACGGATGCCAGCCGCGCTCCGGAATCGACCGTCATGGACGAAACCTACAAGATCGCCATCACCCGCCTCGGCGACCGCATCCGCGTCGGCGGCATGGCGGAAATTTCCGGCTATACCAACGATCTCGGGCTTGCCCGCCGCCGCACGCTCGAACATTCCGTCACCGATCTCTTCCCTGGCGGGGACGTATCGCAAGCGCTCTTCTGGTCGGGCCTTCGTCCGATGACACCGGACGGCACCCCGGTCATCGGCCCGACAAAGATCCAGGGTCTTTTCCTCAACACCGGTCACGGAACACTTGGCTGGACGATGAGTTGTGGCTCCGCCCGTGTGATCAGCGATCTGGTCAGCGGTCGAAAGGCCGAAATCGACGCCACCGACCTCGCGATCAGCCGCTACGCCTGACGGTCAAAGCGACGTCGACGGGAAATCCGGCGGACATAATTCGCGATATATGTCCGCCGGCGATATCGCCATGCGAACAGCCTGGGCAACCTTGTCCTCCCGCATTCTACGGGCAATGCAGGAAAGGATATTGAGGTGGCTAGGCCCGTTCTCTGGATTGAGAAGCACGAACACAAGATCGACGGGCAATTCGTCTACCGCCTCGAAATCGACCGCTTTTGCAAGACGGACAAACAGGCAGAAATGTTTCTCTATGCCCGTCACGCCAGCATGAGGTACCGCGATGCCGCCGCCGATCCCGGTGGAGCCCAGGCTTTCCCGAGCGATCAGCGGCCGGACGATTTCTTCGACACCGATTTTCAGCCTCTCGGCTGACAGTTCGGCAAGCTGTCTGATCAGACCGGCCTTTGTGGTTGCCTGCAGGCCAACCACGACATTATCCGCCGGAAGATAATCTCGGAGCTTCATGATTCTATCCATGTTCGAGAAAGAAAGGTCCTACTGGCTTTCGTGCAACCGATAACCGACCCCGGTTTCGGTGAGAATGTAACGGGGCTGGTCAGGTGTCTTTTCAATTTTCTGCCGAAGCTGGCGAACGTAGACACGCAGATATTGGACATCGGTCAGGCTATCCCAGACCTGTTCCAGAAGGAAGCGGTGGGTCAGCACCTTGCCGGCATGCTGCACCAGAATGCGCAGGATGTCGTATTCCTTGGGCGAGAGCTTCACTTCCTTGCCCGCCACCTTGACGATGCGCTTGACAAGATCAACCGAAAGCTCTCCCGTCTGGAAGATCGGTTTTTCTCCGTGGCTCTGCAGCCGATGGCGAAGAGCGACGCGAATCCGTGCGACAAGTTCGTTCATCCCGAACGGTTTGGTGACATAATCGTCGGCGCCTAGTTCCAGAGCCTTGACGATGCCGGCCTCGTCGGTGCGGCTCGACAGGATAACGATAGGCAGATCCAGTCCCTCGCCCCGCCATCTGGCCAGAAGATCGAGACCAGGAATGTCCGGCAGGCCAAGGTCTAGGATGATGAGGTTCGGCTTTTCCGTCTTCACCGCCTCGATGGCCACCTTGGCGTTCATCGCCTCGCTGATCGCGTAATCCTGTGTGGACAGACCGACCCGCAGCAGCTTTCTGATCGGTGGTTCGTCGTCGACGATGAGAATCCTGACAGCGGAATTGGTCATTCGCTTTCTCCCAGAACGGGCGGTTCGGCGGGCACCGGCATGCGGATGGTGAAGATGGCACCGGAACGGTCTGAGCGGTTGTCGGCGCGGATGGTCCCCCCCATGGCTTCCACGAAACCTCGACAAATCGCAAGTCCGAGCCCGGTGCCGGCGCGCACATGGTCACCTTTCCTGACGCGGTAGAAATTGTCGAAGACCCGTTCGATGTCCTCGGCCGGAATTCCCGGTCCCTCGTCCTTTACCGAAAGTAGGACCGCGCCACCGTCCTGCAAGCCCCGGATCTCGATCACCGTTTCATCCGGCGCATATTTCGCGGCATTGTCGATCAGGTTGAAAAGGACCTGCTCGAACAGAACCGCATCGACCTTCAGCATGGGGAGATCGGCTGGAATGCTGACGACAACCTTATGCCTGGAGCTGATCTTCGCGGCCCTGTTCAGCGCCGTCCCGACGATATCGCCGACGAAATGAAAGGCATAGTTCGGCTCCATGGCGCCCGACCCAATGCGCGTCATGTCCAACAGATTGGAAATGAAGCGGCTTAGCCGTTCGGATTCGTCAATGACAGTCGCAAGCATATCGGCACGCGCCTCCTCGGTCAGGCTGGCCCCGAAGTCCTTGAGCGTGCCGGCCGAGCCCATGATGGCGGCAAGCGGCGTCTTGAGATCATGCGAGATGGAGGTGAGAAGAGCAGTGCGCAGGCGGTCCGTTTCAGCGGCAAGCCGTGCCTTGTCGACATCGGAAACAAGCTGGATACGCTCAATCGCAAGCGCCGCCTGGTCAGCCAGTGCATCGAAGAGCCGTTGCTGTTCCGGCGTCAAAAGCGGCCCCTGCTTGTCGTTGTCGAGCCCGACGACGCCGATTGCCTCACGTCCGGTTCGTAGCGGCAGGTAAAGCCTCTTGGCGCCCGGAAGAGTGTCGGCTGCCCGACCGGCGGGACGATTATGCTCCCAGGCCCATTTTGCAGCGGCTATGTCTGCGTCAACGAGCGTATCGTCGGGCGGATATCCTGCTTTGACGGCGATGGTCCCCTTCTCCGGTAGGAGAATGACGACCCTTACCTTCAGCATCGAAGCGATTTGGAAGGCGGTCGCCCACAAAACGTCATCGAGTGTGCCCGTGCCCGCGAGCTTCTTCGAAAAGAGATAGAGGTCTTCGGTTGTTCTCGCCCTTTGACGCGCAGCGACCGCCTGCCGCTGGACGGCGGCAGCCAGGTTCGAGGCGACCAGCGCTACCCCAAGATAAAAAAACAGTGCAACAAGACTTTCCGCATCCCGCACGGTGAAGGTGTATCTGGGTTCCAGGAAAAAGAAATTGAAAGACAGCGCACCAATCACCGAGGCATAGAGCCCTGCTCCGAGGCCGCCGCGTATCGCAGCAGCCAGCACGGCCATCAGGAAGACCAGCGCAAGGTTCTGCACGGCAAGCGTCTGATCGAGCAGAACCCCGGCACCAATCGCAAGCGCGATAAAGATCGTGCTTTTAACATAGGGCTTGATACGGAACGGCTTCGGCTGCGACGCCTGCTTCACGCCGCGCCGCAGTTCGTTTTCCTTCGCGTCATTGGAAATAACATGGACGCTGATGTCGCCTGCATAGCGGATCAGATCGTATGTAACCGAGCCCTGCCACAGCTGTCTCCAGCGTGGCTTCGTCGGACGACCGACGACGATGTGGGTGAAATTGTTGGCATGGGCATAAGCGATGACCTCCCGTGAGACCCGAAGTCCCGGCAAGGTCACGGTCTCGGCGCCGAGCTGTTCGGCAAGCCGCATATTGGCCGCCAGACGATCCTTGTCCTCTTCCGACAGATTGATCGATTGCGGCGTTTCGAGATGCAGAGCTGCCCAGGGCGCACGCAGGCGATCCGCCTGCCGGCGGGCATATCGGACCAGGCTCGCGCCGTTGCGACTGTGATCGAGGCAGACGAGTATTCGTTCTCCCGCGGCCCAGGGACCGGAAATCGCATGCGCCTGCATGTGATTGAGAAGCTGTTCGTCCACCCGTTGTGCCGTGCGCCGCAGGGCAAGCTCGCGAAGGGCGGTCAGATTACCCGGAGAGAAATAGTTCTCCATCGCCCGGCGAGCCGTCGTCGGTAGATAAACCTTGCCGTCCTTCAGCCGCTTGATGAGGTCGTCGGGCGTGAGGTCGATGATTTCCACGTCATCGGCCCGGTCGATGATCGAATCCGGCACCGTCTCGCGCACGCGGATACGGGTGATCTGGGCAACGACGTCATTCAGGCTCTCGACATGCTGGATGTTCAGCGTCGAATAGACGTCGATGCCTTGCGAAAGGATCTCCTGCACATCCATGTAACGTTTGGGATGGCGGCTGCCGGCGGCATTCGTATGCGCCAGTTCATCGACGAGCACGAGTGTCGGACGCCGCGCGAGAATGGCGTCGATGTCCATTTCTTCGAGATACTGTCCGCGATAATCGATCCGCTTGCGCGGGATGATTTCAAACCCGTCGAGAAGTGCCTGAGTTTCCTTGCGACCGTGGGTCTCAACGACGCCGACCACCACATCGACGCCATCGACCTTCTGGGCGCGGCCGGACATCAGCATCTCATAGGTTTTGCCAACGCCGGGAGCAGCACCGAGGAAGATTTTCAACTTCCCGCGCGTCTCCCGCTCGGCGTGCTCCAGCAATGCATCCGGCGATGGCCTGCTCAGCATTTCGCGTGTGTCGTCCGGCAT
>NZ_CP180219.1:0-260340 GCF_047553425.1 Paenirhizobium cremeum | reverse complement strand
TCAGGCCCGGCAGCGGGCGGCCAGCGCGCCGATCATCGCCCGGCAGGATTGCAGTTCCTCAATCAGGATGAATTCGTCGGGCTTGTGAGCACGACCGATATCGCCCGGACCGCAGATGATCGCGTCGATGCCTGCCGCCTGGAACAATCCGGCCTCGGTGCCGTAGCTGACCGCCGCGAGCGGAGGCGTTGCCGTGAGTTCAGTGAGCAAGGTGGCGAGCGGAGTATCTGCCGGGAGCGACAGCGCCGGATAGCTGCTGGTCTCGACCCAGTCGACGGCGAAGCCGCAGGAGGAAAGGGCACTGGCGGCAGCCTTCACCGGCGCAAGCAGGGCCGTCGGATCGACGCCGGCAATGGCGCGGGCCTCGAGTTCGGCAACGCAGCGGTCGGCAATGATATTGACGGCCTGCCCGCCGCTGATCGTGCCGACCTGAAGCGATGAGTAAGCAGGCTCGAAGGCCGTATCGAACGGCCCCTGCGTCAGCCGCTCGGCCTCCTCGACGGCGGCCGTGAGGATGGAGGCCATGGCATGCACGGCGTTGAGGCCGAGATCGGGACGCGAGGAGTGGCCGGAACGGCCGCCGATGGTGATGCGCGCGGCCGCCTTGCCCTTGTGGGCGAGGATCGCGCGCATGTTGCTCGGCTCGCCGATAATGGCGCCGGCAGGCGTCGCGCAGAGTTCCGGCAGTTTCGCGAGCATGTGCGGCACGCCGCGGCAGCCGGCCTCCTCGTCATAGGAAAAGGCGAAATGGATCGGCCGCGCCAGCGGCGCTCCCGCAATCTCGGGAACGGCGGCAAGCACGGCCGCGAGAAAGCCCTTCATATCAGAGGTGCCCCGGCCATAAAGGCGGCTGCCTTCGGCGCGCAGGCGGAAGGGATCGGAGGTCCATTCCGGTTCGCCGGCGGGAACCACATCCATGTGGCCGGAAAGCACATAGCCGGGCACATCGGCCGGACCGATGGTGGCGAAGAGGTTGGCGCGGTCGCCCTCCGGCCCGTCCAGCACATGGACGCGCGCGCCGTGGCTTTCGAGATAATCCCGCACCCAGCCGACGATTGCGCCGTTCGGCGTTCCGACGACGGAGGGGAAGGCGATGAGGCGTTCGAGTATTTCCGTGATTTGCATTGTCACCTCACAGCATGCCCGGCTTGCCGAGATCGGTGCCGTCGATCATGCGTTCATAGCGATAGGGTTTCGGGTCGACGCAAGGCTTGTCGCCGCGAACGAGATCTGCCGCCAGTTGGCCGGCCGCCGGGCCGATGCCGAAGCCGTGGCCGCTGAAGCCGGACGCGATGAACAGCCCGGGCTGCGACGCGACGGATGAGATGACCGGAATGGCGTCGGGTGTCGAGTCGACCATACCGCCCCAGCTTTCGGCCACCCTGATGCCCGCAAGCGCCGGATAGATCTCCTGAAGCTTCCGCAAGCCCTTGGCCACCAGATGGGCATCCGGCTTCGGATCGAGGATACGGGTGCGCTCGAAGGGCGAAATGCCGTCGGCGCTCCAGCGGATGATTGCCTCCGGCCCATCGAGGAACTGCCGGCCGATGCCGAATGTCAGTCCCTTGCGGCGAAGCTTGAAGGTCGGCCAAAACGGCTTCGCTTGCAGCAGTCCATAAGGCGTGATCTGCAATTGACCCTGTCCGCTGAGACCGACCGTATAGCCGCCGTCCAGCCGGCGGCGCAGCGTGACGTCCTGCATGGATACGCCGCCCTCGGTCACGGCCGGAGCCGCCGTCGTATAGAAGGAGGTCGATTTCACCGAGGCTTGCAGGAACCTGAAGCCGTGGTGGCGCAGGAACATGCCGCTCCAGGCACCGCCGGCAACCACGACCGCGGAGCAGCGGATCAGCCCCTGTTCGGTGACGACGCCCGACACGCGGCCGGCGGTGGTTTCAAAGGCGCGAGCGGCGCAGTTCTCGACGATCACGGCGCCGGCGCGTTGCGCGGCGCGGGCAATGGCGGGAACCGCAAGCTGCGGCTCGGCGCGGCCATCGGTCGGGGAGTGCACACCGCCGCGCCATGTGCGGCTGTTGCCCGGCAGCCGGGCGGAAACCTCCGTGCCTGAGAGCATGCGGGTATCGACCCCGAAACCATGGGCAATCTTGCCCCACTTTTCCCAGGTGGCGATGTCAGCGTCATTGTTGGAGGCATAGACGAGGCCGCTGCGCACGAAACCGGTTTCCTCGCCGGTCTCCGCATTCAGCGTTTCCCATATGCGGATGGCAAGCTGGGCAAGCGGCAGTTCGCGCGGGTCGCGGTTCTGCTGGCGGCACCAGCCCCAGTTCCGGCTCGACTGTTCGGCCGAGACGCGTCCCTTCTCGATGACGGCGACGGAGGTTCCGCGTCGGGCCAGATGCCAGGCGGTCGCGATGCCCGCCATGCCGCCGCCGAGGATGACCACATCGGCCTGGGGCGGGATCCTTGCGGCACTGTCGATGGAAGGAAGGGGAGGCGTCATGCTCGAACTCTTCATTCGTGGCTGCGGGCGGTCGAAAAGGCCCCCGACGGTTGTTTCTGCCCATGAAGCTTAAGGGCGGGGCGCCCGATTGCATGCCGAAAGCGGACTTGTTTTGGTGGATTGTTGTGTATGCTCGGCGCTCTCAAGCAATTTGTGTCGATGACGCCGGCGTATTCTTCGGGAAACTCAGTGAGATGCCGAATTCACCGGGTCGCGCGGCGCGGTACCGGAATGAACGGCACGGGAAAGGGAGATGGCGAATGGAACCCTCGGCGTCCGAGTCTCTGTTGGTCGATACATTTCAGGCGCGGATGGTCGATATCCACGACGCCAGTCTGGAACAGTTGCATGCCCTTTCCATCGCGGTCGGCTGGCCGCATCGGGCGGATGACTGGCAGTTCCTCAGGGAAATGGGTCAAGGGTTCGTGGCGCTGGACGAGATCGACCGTATCCTCGGCTCGGCCATGTGGTTCTCCCATGGCGACAGCTTCGCCACGGTCGGCATGGTCATCTCTTCCCCAAGGCTGCAGACCAACGGTACCGGCAACTGGCTGATGCAGCGGGTCCTGGCCGAGTGCAAGGAACGCGGACTTCGCCTCAATGCCACGCGCGCGGCGCGCCGTCTTTACCAGTCGCTCAACTTCGCGCCGGAAAAGACCGTCTACCAGTGTCAGGGCGAGGCAACGCGGCCGGCGACACCTGTGCCGCTTCCCGGGGGGGCGACGATTTCAACCCTGGGTCCCGAGCACCTGAACCGGGCGATCGAACTCGACGCCGGCGCCTTCGGCGTCGAGCGGCGTGTGCTGATGGAAAAGCTTTTCGAGCAATCCGTCGGCTACGGTCTCTTCCGTGAAGGCCGGCTCGAGGCCTTCGCCCTGTGTCGCCATTTCGGCCGGGGTCATGTCGTCGGCCCTGTTGTCGCCGGCGATGACGAGGATGCGATCGCCGTGGTCCAGCCGCATGTGCTCGACCACGAAGGCGCGTTCCTGAGGCTCGATACCCATCGGGACGGTGGCGCTTTCGCCACCTTCCTCTCCCATGCCGGCCTGCCGGTATTCGACACGGTGCTGACCATGTCGCTCTCCCATGGCAAAGCGGTCCCTCCGGTCGCGACATCCGAGGGACCTAAGACCTATGGCCTCGTCAGCCAGGCGCTCGGCTGAAACAGGCCGCCGGCCGCTGCATTCCACTGCGCCTTGCGCGGATCCGATGAATGTGGATGACGAGGGCTGAGCGTTTCTGGTGCGGCGGGACGAAGAGATTTCGGACTGCTGAAATGACTGAGATGAAACGTTGCAAGGCGCCGGCAGATCGAAATCCCTGCATCATTCGGTCCCGTTTTCGAAGTGGCACATGCAAATTCTCCGCGCGATTGTTCAGCCCCTTGTGCGAGCGATGTTCGACAGCCGACATCACGTCGCGTCTTGCCGCTCCATATGAGCGCAGCTTGTCGGTGAAGATCCGCTTCGGCGCCAAGCCTTGCTTCTTCAGCAGCCTGACCAGCAATCGCTTGGCAGCCTTGCTATCGCGCCGCGCCTGGACGATCTCGTCGAGAACATAACCGTCCTGGTCAACGGCACACCTGACACGGCATCACACTGCAATTTTCAGGAACGAGCGGGTCGAGATCCAGGAGGCCGGCAAACCCGATAATCCTTCGATTGTTGTCGATATTGCCGCCTGTTTCGCCTGCGCGTGCTATTCAGTTTTCAAGATCCAGCCATCTGGACCTCCGTCCGTAGCCATCGGTGCGCTGGATCCTCATCCAGATAGCGTGGCCAGACCATGACCTCACAAAGCGGTTGCATTTCGAAGGGTGCCGGAAACAGAGTAATCGGGAAACGCTTTGCCATCTCCTCTGCCATGCGCCGATGCATGGTTACGATCCGTCCCGTGCCGATGACCAGCAAGGGCGCGATGCTGAACTGGTCCACCGTGCATTCGACACGTCGTTGACGACCGTAGCGCGGGAGGAACCATTCCTCGAAGGCAAGGCTCGCTTGGTTGCCGAGACGTATGGAGATATGGCCTCGATCGAGATACTCCTCCATCGTCAACTTCGTGAGACCTTTAGCATGTTCTGCACACATCATGCAGACATGCTCATCCCGCAGAACTTCGATTTGAGGATGTTGAAGCCGGCTCGCATATTGCTCGGGGATGATTAGCATATCGATGGTTCCCCGCTCGAAGGCTTCCAAGACATCGACCGGCGTCCGCCGGATATCCAGCCGCATGCCCGGCGCGCTGGCAGCGAGACGCCGAACGGCCTCTGCCAAGAGAACATCGAGCATGTAGTCAGACGCGGCGACCGAAAAAGTCCGAGAAATGGCAGCGGGTTCGAAGATCGGCCGGATCGAAATGGCAGAACGTGTCCGCATCAGGGCATCGCGCACTGGACCAATCAGGCTCTGCGCCAGTGGCGTTAGCTCCATTCGTCGGCCGACCTGCACCAGAAGCGCATCACCGAAATAATCCCTGAGGCGAGCAAGCGCTGCGCTGGTCGCCGATTGGCCGATGCAAAGACGCTCGCTGGCACGCGTGACACTGCGTTCATCGAGCAGGGCATCGAGGGCCACGAGGAGATTCAGATCGAACCGATCCAGACGCATACGTTATGACCTCCAGCCATGTATTAACGCCATCGATACATGGAATGAATCTAATCTGATTTTCATTTCTTTGACAGACGTTAATTTTTCCCCGTCGCCCCGGCACTGGAGGATGGTGCCGCGGCTTGGAAAGAACCGATTAAGCGGCTTTCCTGGACTATCAATTGGGAGGGGAAATGAACATTTCGCGTTGGGCGGCTGTTGCCGCCGTTTCATTCTTGTCGACAGATGCCTTCGGCGCCGATGGCGACCAAGGGGGTGGTCAGCCACCGGCATCCGCCGTTGCTTTGTCCACTCTGGGAAATGCCGGCCTGCTCAGGTCGTATTTCGAAAGCGATCAGTTCGGTTCGGTCCAGTGGCGGGTCGGTCAAGGCCGCGTCACGATTGGCGCGGCCGAAACCTCAGGCCTGCCGGACAGCCACTATCGGGACGGCACGACCGACACCGTCGTGCCCCTGAATTTCATATTCGGCTTGCCGGGCGGTCAATCCGCAATTCGTCTCGGCGTGAGGGGCACGTTCTCGAATGGTGCCAACTATCCCGTGGAACTCGACGGTGGGACCGGTCGGGCGGATCTGCAATATCTCTATTTTCCAGATGCCCGCACGATGTGGGGCTTGGGAGGCTTCTACGAACAAACCGATCTCGACATTGAAGGGTCCGGGTCTGTCAAGCGATCAGCGGGTGGCATTCGCGCTGATTTTCTGAACGAGTTCAGCGAGCATTGGGGTGTCGCCGCAAGGGCGGAGTATTCTTGGGGCGAGTCTGATCTCAAGGTCAATGCCGGTCCGGGCCTCGTCATGGAGCACAAGCAGGGAGACGACCATCTCTACACGCAGGCCGAACTGATTGGGCAGTATCGCAGCGAGGATTTCGCGATCATCCCGGAAAACTGGGTTTTCCATCCGGTGCTTGGCATCCAGTTCCAGCGCAGCTTCATCGAGTCGACCGCCAACAGTTTCGGCGCCGTGTCGTCGGGCGTCGTCGGCTCGACCGAGGACTATGGCACGGCCTGGGCGCACATGCGGCTCGAAAAGGAAGTCCCGCCCGGCGGCTGGTCACCCAATTTCCTTCTCGGCGTCGAGCAGGAGTTCGTCAACGATCTCGACGTTGTTGTCGAAGAACCGACCTATGCCGTTTTCGGGGCAGGCATTTCCAAGACCTTCGGTCGGGGGAAACGGTTCGAGGTGTCCTATACCCGCCATCAGGGATTGGAAGGAAACCGGTGGAACGAGGCCATCGTCGGTACGCTGACGATGAGCTTTTGAAAGTTTGACAAGGCTGCCGCTCTTCGAGCGGTGGCCAACATCGAAGGGAGCCGCGCCATGGGCAGGAGACGGCGTGGAGGCAACGGGAACGATCAGCGTTCCGGGAGGATGCAATGACGAAACTGAACAGCTGGAGTGGTCAAGCGACCCTGAGCGTCGGCCACATGGCCGGCATGATCGACCTGGCGGCCTTGCCGCTATGGATCGGCAGTCTGATGAAATTCTATGGACTGGCGGCACCGCAGGCCGGGCTGACGGTAACCGCCTTTCTGGCTGCGGTGGTCGTTTCGAGTGTCATATTCGCGCCGATGTTCACCCGGTTGAGGCATCGCCTTTTCGCGTGTCTCGGCTATTGCGTGGCCGGCTGCGCCTTCCTGGTCGCGTCATGGCAACCAGTGTCACCGGACAGTCTTGTCAATTTCATGCTCCTGCATGCGGTGGCCGGCTTCGGCGTCGGCGCGGCGCTTTCTGTCACCCACGGGGCCATGGGACGCTCGGCCAACCCGCATCGCCTGTTCGGTATTGCCAACGTGGCGATGGGCATTCTGGCCGTCATCATGTTTGCGATTCTGCCGGGCATCATCGCCGCCTACGGCGGACAGACCATCTTTCGAGCCTTTGCCATCACCATGGCTTTCGGTGCCGTCGTGACGCTGCTGTTCTTCCCCGAGGTGCCGCAGGCTGAAGCGCCGGTGTCGGGCAAGCAGGCGGTAATCGTAAAGAAGCCTCTCTCCAAGGCCGCCTGGCTGACGATTGGCACCATCGTCTGCATCGCGCTCAACCAGGCAATGGTTTTCGCCTTCGTGGAGCGGATCGGTGACATGCGCGATTTCGGCGAAGGCGCCGTCCAGAACGTCCTGATCGTCACCGGTTTCGTCAACCTTTTGCCGGGCCTTCTCGCCGCCGTGCTGCAAAAGAAGTTCGCGCCGGCCGATGTCGGCATCGCCGGCCCCATACTTCAGGCGGTATTTGCACTCTCCGTGACCGGAGCAACGACCTACGCCGTCTTCGCGGTTCCTGCGACGCTCTACGTTGCGCTGGTGATCTTCACTCACACCTTCATGTTCGGTCTTCTGAGCCGCGTCGATGAGACCGGACGCGCCGTCGCCGCAACACCCGCGATGATGATGATCGGCTCCGCTGCCGGACCAGCACTCGGCGGTTTCATCGTCGCCGGTGTGGGGTATCCCGGTCTCGGCTGGGCCGTCACCGGATTTGCTCTCGTTGCGGTGATTTTCATGTTGATGACCCGTCGCGAGCTTGCGCGCCAACCAGAACAGGTGGCGGTCGTTGCCACCTGATTTCAAATCCTCCCAAAACTTGAGAACTGTCAAAGATTGGAGTTTGACATGAACCAGCACACAAATTTGAAGCCCGACCTGCAGTTTCCGGATGACGTCGTGTTCAACGGCTATGCCGCGCCGGTACGGATCGAAGGCCAAGTTCACGATCTTGAAGTCATCGGCCGGATCCCGCCGGAACTGGAAGGAATGTATATCCGCAACAGCGCCGACCACACTTACCCGCCACTGCATGGCAAGGACATCTTCCTAAACGGCGACGGCATGGTCCACTCTGTTCGCATCCAGAACGGCCATGCGGATCTCACCATGCGCTATGTCCGCACCCGCAAGTTCCAGCTAGAGCGTGAGGCCCGGCGCGCCCTGTTCGGCGCCTACCGCAATCCCTTCACCGACAGCCCGGAAGTGGAGGGCGAAGATGCCAATACGGCGAACACCTCCATCTTGTGGCACCATGGCAAGCTTTACGCCCTGAAGGAATCCGGGCGCCCTTATGAACTCGATCCCAACGACCTGACGACGCGTGGCGAGGTGGACTTCGGCGGCCAGCTGAAGAGCCGTACCTTCACGGCCCATCCGAAGATCGATCCCGTCACGGGAGAATGCGTGGCCTTCGCCTACAATTGTGAAGGTGTCGCCAGCGACGAGATCGAGGTCTACACAATCGACAGGGCAGGCCAGTTCACGCGCACGGAGCGCTTCAAGGCCCCCTACTGCTCGATGGTTCACGACTTCCTGGTGTCGCGCAATTTCATCGCATTCGTGATTTGCCCGATGGTCTGTGAATGGGATCGTGTGAAGCGCGGCGAATCCTACTGGCACTGGGACAGCCACAAGGAGACGTACATCGCCGTTATCCCACGAGATCGGGGGGTATCCGCCATCCGCTGGTACACGGCGCCAAAGGTCGCCATGCAGACTCATACCTTCAACGCCTGGGATGATGGAAGTCGGCTGGTGCTCGATCATTTCGTCAACGAGTCCGGCTGGCTCAGCCAGTTCCCGGACATCCATAACCCGCATGCGCATGAACTGCCGCCGTTCGGCGAACGCTGGATTGTCGACCTCTCCACGCAGGGGGGCGACGTCAAGGTGGAGCGCTTCATCGACCACATCGGCGAGATGCCGGTGGTCGATTCTCGCTTCTCAATGCGCCGCACCCGCCATTACTGGTTCGGCACCAATCATCCGGAAAAATGGCCGATGCTGCAGCCCGGTCCAAAGGGCCCTCCCTTCACCTGCCTCGGCCATTTCGACGAGGAAATGGGCAAGATCGAGCTCTTCTATGCCGGTCCCGACGCCTCGCCGGAAGAACCCTGCTTCGTGCCGCGTAGCGCGGACGCGGAAGAAGGCGACGGCTGGTTGATGACGATGGTCGGCCGTCGCGCCGAGAACCGCACGGACCTCGTCATCCTCGATGCACGCAATCTGGCCAAAGGTCCGGTCGCCATCCTGAAGTTCCCATGCCGCGTGCATGAGGGCTTCCACGGCATCTGGGTGCCGGGCACCGCGCTGGGCTCGGATCGCGGCTTCTAGGCCGCTTCCGGTTCATGCGCCGACCTCGGCTGGCGCATGAACTCAGGATCTGTTGGCTGTGATTTGGCGCAGGATGCTTGACCCCAATATCGGGCACGGGCTCGGCACTGACTGACCCGCTCTTGAAGGATGGCATGAGATGATTACGCTTTACGGCGACGTGACGAAAACGCGCGCAAACAGATGTAGCTGGATGCTGAACGAGATCGGGATCGAGCATTCCCGTGTGCCGCTCGCCTTCCGGCCCGGCGAAACCAGGCCACCGGAATTCCTGGCTCTCAATCCCAACGGCAAATGCCCGACCCTCGTCGACGGCGACTTCGTGCTGTTCGAATCGCTGGCGATCAACCTCCATCTGGCGCGACGGTATGGCGGCCTGCTCGGGCCGCAAACCCCGGAGGAAGATGCGCTGATGGCGCAATGGTCGCTCTGGGTTGCGACAGAAGTGGAGAAGCCGCTGCTTTTGACATCTGCCGCCAGATACCTTTTCGCGCCTTGCGAGCCGGGAGGGGAAGAGGAGGCCATTGCGTTGAAGAAGCTCGCCCGCCCTTGGTCGGTTCTGGATGCGCATCTGAGAGATCGAGACTTCATTATCGGGGACAGGCTGACGGTAGCCGATATCAATGTCGCCGCCGTCATGCATTTCATCCCCATCGCGGGCGTGGACGTGTCACACTGGCCGGCGATGAAGCGCTGGCTGGAAGCCTGCCTTGAGCGTCCTGCCGCAATCGACCTGAGGAGTGTGGACTTCCGCGTTCCCAGACCCTCGACCTCGCGGGATGTCTTCGCGATGTTCCTTTGATTCCACCGCCTGTGCGGCGCAGATAGTCCCTCAATTCACGGAGTTTGTAAGATCATGCTGCCCCTGTCCAAGGCCAACCAGATCATCGATTTAGCGCTTGAAAAGGCGAGGGCGGAGAACTTCGCGCCTCTGGCGGTCGCAGTCCTCGACGCCGGTGGCCACTTGGTCGCCTACAAGCGCGAGGATGGCGCCGGTATCATTCGTTTCGACATCGCTTTCGGCAAAGCCTGGGGATCGCTCGGCATGGGTTTCGGTTCGCGCGAACTGACGGAACGTGCGGAGAAAAACGCGACCTTTATCGGTGTGCTCTCGACCGTGAGCGGCGGGCGAATGGTGCCGTCACCGGGGGGCGTCCTGATCCTCGACGACAACCGTATCGTCGTGGGGGCCGTGGGAATATCGGGAGACGTTGGTGGCAACGACGAAATCTGTGCCGTGGCCGGCATCGAGCTGTCGGGCTATGCGGCGGCCACCGGTATTCCGAAATAACAACAAAATACGGAGGATCGAACATGAAGATTGAATTGCTGATCGACGGCAAGCAACGGTTCGCGGAAGGCTGCCGGAGCTATGATCGTCTGGATCCGGTCACGGGCGAGGTGGCCACCACTGCGGCGGCGGCGAGTGTCGCCGACGTCAGGCTTGCCGTCGAATCGTCTGCTCGTGCCTTCGAGACATGGTCCAAAACGGGGCCTGGGGAGCGGAGAAAGCTCTTGATGAAGGCTGCGGACATCATGGATGCCAAGGCCGGGGACTTCATCGCGGCGATGATTTCCGAGACGGGTGCGACGGGCCTCTGGGCGGGCTTCAACGTCAAGCTCGCAGCCGGGATGATCCGTGAGGCCGCCGCTCTCGTCACCCAGATCGGCGGCGAAATCATCCCGTCCGACAAGCCGAATACGCTTGCCATGGGCGTACTGAAGCCGAAGGGCGTCTGCCTTGGGATCGCGCCCTGGAACGCGCCGGTCATTCTCGGCACGCGCGCTGTCGCTGTACCGATTGCCTGCGGGAACACGGTGGTGCTCAAGGCCTCCGAACTCTGCCCGGCGACCCATCGTCTGATCGGCGAGTGCTTCGCCGAAGCCGGCATGCCAGAGGGTGTCCTCAATGTCGTCACCAACAAACCGGAAGAGGCAGCGGAGATCGTTGAAGCGCTGATTGCCGATCCGCGCGTACGCCATGTCAATTTTACCGGTTCTTCGAAGGTTGGGCGGATCATCGGCCGGCTCGCCGGCGAACACCTCAAGCCGTCGCTGCTCGAACTCGGCGGCAAGGCGCCGCTGGTCGTCCTCGACGACGCCGATATCGACGGTGCGGTCAATGCGGCAATCTTCGGTGCGTTCATGAATCAGGGCCAGATCTGCATGTCGACCGAACGGATCATCGTCGATGAGAAGATCGCCGACGAGTTCGTTGACAAGCTGGCGGCGCGTGCCGCCGCCCTTCCCGCCGGAAATCCGCGTGAGCATGTGGTGCTTGGCGCGCTGGTAACGCCGGAAGCGGCCTTGAGGATGGAGACGATCATGGCGGATGCGACGGCCAAGGGCGCCAGGATCGTTGCCGGTGGCAAGCGCGACGGGGCCATTGTCGAAGCGACCGTCATCGACCACGTTACCCCCGACATGACGATCTATTCGGAAGAGTCGTTCGGGCCGGTCAAACCGGTCATCCGTGTGAAGGGCGAGGCTGAGGCGATCCGTATCGCCAACGACACCGAGTATGGATTGTCGTCGGCCGTCTTCAGCCGCGATGTCCAGAGGGCCATGCGCGTAGCCGACCAGATCCAGTCGGGTATCTGCCACATCAATGGCCCGACCGTCTCCGACGAGCCACAAATGCCTTTCGGCGGCGTCAAGGCCTCCGGCTATGGTCGCTTTGGCGGCAAGGCCGGGATTGCCGAGTTCACCGACCTGCGCTGGGTGACGATCGAAGACGCCCGGCAGCATTATCCGTTCTGATCCGCTGGCCGGGGTGGCCCGGACGCGGGCACCCTGCCAGCGCCGGATCGGCGCGGACGATGCTGGCCTTGCACGCCTTGTCAGCTGGTTCCATCGGCCTGCAGGTCGGCCCTGATGAATTCGGCCGTCTGCTCGTAGTGTCGCTGCAACAAACGCACGGCTTCTTCCGTATTGTGTTCGAGAACCGCCTTTGCGATGTCGGCATGTTCCTGGCTGACCTTGCGCACCCGGAACGCCTTGCGGCTGGAGAGCGCGCGATAGCGGTTGAGGCGATCCGCCAGCTGCTCGCAGAAGCCGATCAACGGGCGCGAGCCGCAGCCGCCGATCAGAAGCGCGTGAAAGGCCCGGTGCAGCCGCTCCCATTCCGGATTGCTTTCGAAACGGTCCGGATTGAGCGAGCGGGGTGCCCGGTCCAGCCGGTGATGCGCGACGAGAAGGGCTTCCTCCCACGCCGGGTTGGAGTTTGCGATTGACTCGCGCAGGGCAAGCCCCTCGACCCAGCATCGGGTTTTCGTCAACTCCCCCAGCTCTTCCAGGCTGATCGGTTTGACGAAGAATCCGCGTTGCTCTTTGCCGATCACCAGGTCCTCGGTGGTGAGCCTGTTCAGCGCCTCGCGCAAGGGCGTCTGTCCCGCCTCGTAATGCTCCATCAGAAAACGCAGCTGCAGCTTGCGGCCTGGCTCAAGCCGCGCCGAGAGGATATCGGCCTTCAGCCGCTCGTAGATGCTCGTGGCAAGCGTAGCGGGGCTATCCAGTCCCTTGTTCAGCGCATCGACGTTCATGTGGCTCCCACCGGTCAAATCGGTTTTTATATACACGAATATATCGAAATCTCAAAATTTATAAATTATGCCTTTACCGATCGAAGTTTGTATATTATTTGGATGATGAACACAGGAGGAGAGTGTGGGCGAGGAAAAGGCAAAACGCTTTAGAAGCGGTTGCGGTTGCGGCGGCATCGACGTTCACTGTCATGTGGTGCCGGCTCGGTTTCCGCATGCCCCCGGCGGCGCGTCGATCCGCGGCTGGCCTACCATGACGCCCGTCAGCGACTGCCACGCGACGGTCATCATCGACGAAAAGCCCTATCGTGCCGTCAGCGATGCCTGCTGGGTTGCTGAACGGCGGCTGGAAGACATGGACCGCAGCGGCATCGACATGCAGGCGCTGTCCCCGATGCCGGAACTCTTCGGCTACTGGATCGATGCGAAACCGGCCAACGACCTCGTGCGTCACGTCAACGACGTGATTGCGGCGCTGATCGTGAAAGGCAAAGGTCGCTTCGTCGGGCTTGGCGGCCTGCCGATGCAGGACATAGACCTTGCAATCGTCGAACTGCATCGCATCGTCGGCGAACTCGGTTTCCGGGGCGTTGAGATCGGCAGCAATATCAACGGCGTCCCTATCGGCGACCCGCGCTTTCATCCGTTCTTCGCGGAAGCGGAGAAACTGGGCGCCGCCGTCTTCGTTCACGCAGTGCGGCCGACCGGCATGGACCGCCTCGTCGGTCCGGCACCGCTGCAGCAGGTTCTCGCTTATCCGACCGATGTCGGCCTCGCCGCCGCGTCCGTCATCACCGGTGGGCTGCTGTTGAAATTCCCGAAGCTGCGGATCGCCTTCAGCCACGGCGGCGGCACCTTCGCCTCGCTGCTGCCGCGCCTGGAACAGGGTTATTCCACCTTTCCGGCCGTCACGGAAATCATGCCTGAAGCGCCTTCGGCGCAGGCGCGGCGCCTCTACGTGGATACGCTCGTCTTCGACCGGGATACGCTGCAGCGCATCGTCGCCATCTTCGGTGAGGATCGCGTGCTGCTCGGTACCGACTACCCCTTCAATTTCCGTGAAAAGGAACCCGTCGGCCGTATCGAGGAAGCCTTCGTCGATACGGGCCTTCGCGAGCGCCTGACATTTGAAAATGCGCGAGCCTTCCTCGCGCTGGATGAGGTTTGACCCGATGACAGACTTTCCCGTCTCTGCCCTGCGCAGTGTGGAACTGGGCACGCCCGATCTCGCCGGCTCCGTCGACTTCTATACCCGCGTCTGGGGTCTGGAAGCGGTGGCCGAAGTCGGTGACAAGGTCTTCCTGGCGGCAACCGGTGACGATTTTCATGTTCTGGAACTGAAGCAGAGCGACCGTGCGGAACTGCGCAAGATCACCTTCCGCGTCCGCTCCGCCGAAGACCTGGCATCGCTGTTTGCCAAGACCGCCGCTGCAGGCTGCACCGTGATGCGCGAGCCCGAAGCCGCCGACGCGCCCTCCGGCGGCACCCGTTTCGTCATCCGTGAGCCGCAGGGCTCGGTGCTTGAGTTCGTTTTTGGCGACCAGCGCAGGCAAGGCGCGATCGTCGCCAACCGGCCTTATCGCCTTGCCCACGTCAACATAAACAGCGCCCACATCGAAGCGTTGTCGAGCTTTTACAGGGATGTCCTCGGCTTCCGCCTGACGGACCGCTCCAAACTCATGGCCTTCCTGTGCTGCAATACCGACCATCACGCGGTGGTCTTGGCGGAAGCCCCCTCGAACGGCCTGAACCACGTGGCATTCCTGATGCCGGATCTGGAATCCGTGATGCGCGGTTCCGGACTGGTCGTGGACAAGGGGTATCCGATTGGCTGGGGTGTGGGGCGGCATGGGCCGGGTGACAATGTTTTCGCCTATTTCATCGATCCGCAGGGCGTGGTGATCGAATACACCGCCGAGGTCCTGCAGGTCGATGACGGCTACCGTGTCCGAGGGCCGGAAGAATGGGTGTGGCCGCCCGGCCGCACCGACCATTGGGGCATTGCGCCTCCGAAAAGCGACGCCTGCAAGAAGGCGCAGATTTCCATCGGATTTTCCGGCGTCTGACACCGCCGATCCAGTTTGCAGAGGCTTTCCCGTGACGAACGAGACCGATATTTCGAACCGTTATGACGTGCTGGTGGTGGGCTTCGGCCCGGCCGGTGCGGTCGCCGCCGGCATGCTTGGCGCGCGCGGTCACTCCACGCTGGTCGTCGACCGGCTGACCGAGATCTACGACAAGCCGCGCGCCATCGCGCTCGACCATGAGATCATGCGGCACTTCGATAACATGGGCATTGCCGATTCCGTCCTGCCCTATATCGCACCCTTTACCGCGTCCCAGCACTTCGGCGCCGAGGGACAGCTCATTCGCCGCATCGACATGGTGCCGGAGCCCTATCCTCTGGGCTACACGCCGAGCATGGTATTTACCCAGCCGCCGGTTGAGGCCGTGATGCGGAAGCACGCCGAAAGCTTCGATTGCGTGACCGTCGAGCTTGGAATGGAAATGACCAGCCTCGATCCGCACGCGGATGAGGTCGTCGCGGTGCTGAAGGATGCTTCCGGCGAGACCCGCAAGGTGGCCGCGAAATACGTGATCGGCTGCGACGGGGCCTGGAGTCAGGTGCGCGAGCAGTCGGGCATGAAGTTCGAGGATCTTGTCTTCGACGAGCCTTGGCTGGTGGTCGACGTTCAGGTTCATGAAGACGCGCTTGGCAAGCTGCCGCAGACATCCGCGCAGTTCTGCGACCCGGCCCGGCCGACCAGCTACGTCATGGGGCCAAAGAACCATCGCCGTTGGGAAATCATGCTCCTGCCGGGCGAAAACCCGCGCGAAATGGAAAAGCCGGACAATGTCTGGCAACTGCTGTCGCCCTGGCTGACACCGGAGGACGGCAATCTCTGGCGCGCTGCCGCCTATCGCTTCCACGCCTTGGTGGCCGACGACTGGCGCCGTGGCCGCGTCCTGATTGCCGGCGACGCCGCGCATCAACAGCCGCCCTTCATTGGACAGGGCATGTGCCAGGGCCTGCGCGATGTTTCCAATCTCGTCTGGAGGCTCGACCGCATCCTGAAGGGCAAGTCGTCCGAGGACCTGCTCGATACTTACACCGTAGAGCGCAAGCAGCATGTGCGCACGCTCACCGGCAAGATCAAGGCCATTGGCCAGACCATCTGCGAACGCGATCCGGAAGCGGCTGCCGCGCGCGACGCCAAGATCCTCGCCGAGGGTGGCGGCAAGCCGCTCACCATTACCCGTCAGGAAATCGTCCCGCCCATCGAGGATGGATTGATCGCAAAAGAGGGCACCCCGGCACGGGGGCTGCTCTTCCCGCAGCCGGCCATCGTTAAAGGCGATTCTCCGCGCCTGTTGGATAAGTTCACCGGACCGGAGTGGCGGCTGATTCTCGACGGTCGCCGGATCGGCGCAGGAGAGGGCGAAGCACTGGCCAAAGCGATCGACGGCATCGTAGTCAGGGCCGTTGTCCCCCAGGGCGAAAAGAACGCCGACCCGACAGCGCTGCGCGAGAAGGACGGTGTGCTTTCCGCCTGGTTCGACCGGCATGGCGTCATCGCAGCCCTTGTCCGTCCGGACCATTACGTGTTCGGAGCGGCAAGATCGCTCGCCGATCTCACTGAACAGCTTTCGGATCTGCACCGGCGTCTCGCATGAGGCGCGGCGCGATCCGCTGATGTCATCTTGTTACGGTTATTGGGAGGGAAACATGACCGATTCAGCAGTCCAGAAAGGAAGTCCTTGGCGTCCGTTTGCGGTGCTCGTCCTGCTCTTCCTATTTCAAACCCTAAACTTCTTCGACAAGCTCGTCTTCGGCCTATCGGCGGTGCCGATGATGAAGGAGCTGCAGATCACGCCGCAGCAGTTCGGCCTGATCGGCAGCAGCTTCTTTCTGCTGTTTTCGATCTCGGGCGTGCTTGTTGGTCTGTTCGTCATCGGTCGCGTACCGATCAAGTGGATCCTGGTGGCGCTTGCAGCGATCTGGTCGCTGACCCAGATCCCGATCTATTTCACCAGTTCCGTGACGGTTCTGGTGGTCTGCCGTATCCTTCTCGGTCTTGGCGAGGGACCGGGTCTGCCGACAGCGCTTCATGCAGCCCATAACTGGTTCAGTCCGGAGAAGCGAAGCGTTCCAAGCGCTGTCGTTCTGCAGGGCATCAGTGTCGGCCTGCTCGCGGGCGGTCCAATCCTTACCTACATCATTGTGCAGTATGGCTGGCGAACCGGCTTTCTGTTCTGCGGCGTCATCGGCATCTGCTGGATTGTCGCCTGGATGTTCATTGGCGGCGAAGGCCCTTACGCGGCGAGCAACGAAAAGACCGCCGCAAGTCAGCCTTCCGAGGCACCAATCCCCGCCCGCAAGCTGTGGCTCGATCCGACCGTCATCGGTGTCATCATCATGTCGACCATGTCCTACTGGATCGTCGGCATGTCCGCGACTTGGCTGCCGCCATTCCTGCAGCAAGGGCTGGGCTATAGCCAGGTGCAGACCGGCAGCGTGATTTCCGCGGTGTATATCTTCCAGTCGCCGCTTCTGCTGATCGGCTCGTGGATCGCGCAGCGGATGCTTCAGCGCGGTGTCAGCAAGCGTAAGACGCTTGGCAGCGCCTCGGGTTATGCCCTGCTCGTCAGCGGTCTCGCCCTGATCGGCTCCGTCCATGTCAGTGGCGTGTTGCAGCTTGTGTTGATTGCGATCGCCTTCGCGGCACCGAGCCTCACCACCATTTATGGCCCGATCACGCTCGGTGCCGTCGCTCCGGCCGTTCAGCGCGGCAAGCTCATCGTGGTCATCTATTCCGCAAATGCCGTCTCGGCCCTCGCATCGAATGCGATCACCGGCATGATCGTCCAGCAGGCCGGTCCCGAGCATCTGCCTGAAGGCTATGCGAACGCGATGATGTTCACGGCCGCAATCCTTATCATCGGTGCGATTTCTGCCTTCGCGTTGATCTTCCCGGACCGCACCATTCAGCGTTTCAGCGAGCGAAGCCGCGTTTCGGATCACATGCAGCGGGCTTGACGGCCCGCCGCTTCCAAGCACTCAAGGAGAAGACAATATGAGACTGTCAACTGTCAGAATAGCCGGCCGCGCGACTTGGGGCGTGGTCGATCAAGATAGCTTCCGCGACGTCGGAACCGTGCTCGCCAGCCGTTATGCCGACCTCAAGGCAGCCATTGCGGCCGGCCTGGCAGGCGTGGCGGAGGCTGCTGCCTCCGCCGTCGCGACACCGCTTGCGGATATCGAATGGCTGCCCGTCGTCCCTAACCCGGACAAGATCCTCTGCGTCGGACTGAACTACGAAATGCACCGCCAGGAAACCGGCCGTTCCGAGGTCGAGAACCCGACCATTTTCGCGCGTTACGCCAATAGCCAGATCGGTCATCTGGCGCCGATCGTGCGCCCGAAGGTATCGACCGATCTCGATTACGAAGGCGAACTTGCGATCATCATCGGGAAGCCCGGCCGATATATTTCGCGCGACGAAGCGCTCAGCCACGTCGCCGGCTATGCGATCTACAACGATGGCAGCATCCGCGACTTCCAGCGGCATACGCATCAGTTCACCCCGGGCAAGAATTTCCCTGGTACTGGCGCATTTGGTCCCTGGATGATGACGCCGGATGAACTCGGCCCGCTGCCGGATCTGCGGATACAGACACGCCTCAATGGCCAAGTGGTGCAGGATGCGACCTTTGGCCAGATGATATTCGATATCGCCCGCCAGATCGAATATTGCTCGAGCTTTACCCGTCTCGAAGCCGGCGACGTCATTGCCAGCGGAACTCCGGGTGGCGTCGGTGCCAAGCGCAATCCGCCGCTCTGGATGAAGCCGGGCGATGTCGTCGAGGTCGAGATCGATCGCCTCGGGATTCTGCGCAACCCGATCACGGACGAAGCGCACTGACAGAAATTGTTGTGCGTGCCGGTCGGTAGAGGTGGCCGCCCCTCCGTCGGTGTCGACAATACGCTCGACCGGCACCGACATCACCTATATCCGGACCTGCGAGGGGTTTGCCTATCTGGCGGTCGTCATCGATCTCTATTCCCCTCGCGTCATCGGTTGGGCAATGCGGTGCCGTCAAATCACGCACGTCGTGATGCAAGCTCTGTTCATGGCGGTTACGACCGCGTTTTTGAGAGACCCAGTTTCCCGACGACCCGCAACGGCTATCGGTTGATGCTAGCCTGGATGCGGACATTCGGTGAGTTGCAGCATATCGTTGAACGGGCCTGCGGGGTCGGCCCAGCGCACTTGCCGAGGTTGTGGCAATGCTCGCGCGCAATCGCCACGTCAAAACCGCGTAACTGGGGCATAGGAAAGCATCCTCCAGCCACTCGGAATTCTTGCAACAGAACCCTTTGGGTTGCCTCGATTTGAGATCGTGGCAGGCGCAATGGGCCTGGGCGGTCTTGGCACGCTCGCGGACGCCGGTTCCAGACCCCGGAACCGGCAGAGATCGTAAATCCACTCGGACACACCTGCACCGCAGCCAAACTTGGGACTCAATCCGTCTACTCGTACACGATACGCGGGAAATAGAAGCTGACCACCCAGTTCGGCATGTCGACGATTTCGCTGATCCTGAGATCGGCGCAGACCGAACACAGCATGTAGGCGTCGACCGGGTTCAGTCCGTGTTCGGCACAGATGAGGTCGATCATGCGTGAGACGGCCTCGCGGGCGGCGGTCATCAGGTCCGGGCCTATTCCGGTCGTCACCTCGTAGCCGGCGCCATCGAGGTGGCGGGTCACTGGCCCCGGCGTGGTGAAGCGGCCGTTCTTCCCGAAACCCTTGAGGACGGGATCGCCGGGTGCCCCATCCCTCCCGTCATAGTCCAGGCGCTGGGTGATGCCGAGCGGAGCAAGGGTTGCGGTGTAGAAGGCAATCGAGTGTTGGACGCTTCGGAAAAGGTGAGGATGATGTGATCGAGCATCGGGAGCCTCCCTTTTCAGATGATGTAGCCGCCGGCTACTTCGATGTCCTGGGCGTTGACGTATCGGTTGTCATCCGAGAGCAGGCCGGCGATGGCATTGCCTATATCGTCCGGCTCGCCCACGCGGCCCAGCGCGATCATCCCTGCGAGCATGGCTTCAAACTCCTCGTTCAGGCCGCCGCCCAACTCGGTGCGGATGGCGCCGGGCGAGATGGAATTCGCCCGGATCTTCCGGTCGGCAAACTCCTTTGCCATATAGCGGGTGAGGACTTCGAGGCCGCCCTTGAAGGACGCGTAGGGCGCCACGCCGGCAAAGGCGACGCGCTTGGTGGCGCTGGTCAGGTTGATGATATGGCCGCCGTCGGCGATCAATGGCAGCAGGGTCTGTGTAAGGAAGAACGGACCTTTCAGATGCACGGCGAACAGGCCGTCGAACTCCTCTTCGGTGACGCCGACGATCGGATTGTAGAGGCCGTGGCCGGCATTGTTGACCAGGAAATCGAAGTCGACGCGGGCGAAACTTGTCCGCAGAACGGATGCGACCTTGTCCCGAAACTCGACGAAAGAGCCGACATCGCCGACATCGAGCTTGAGTGCGACAGCGGCGCCGCCGCCAGCCACGATCGAGGCGACGACCGCGTCGGCCGCAGCCGGATTGCTGTTATAGGTGAGGATAACGCCCATGCCGCGTGCGGCGCAAATTTTTGCCGTGCTGGCGCCAATGCCGCGGCTGCCGCCGGTTATGATGACCACCTTCATTTCGCTTCTCCATTGTGTCTGTGACGATGTCCAACGGATAATCGCAGCCTTGAAGAGGCGCTGTCCGGATTCTCTTTCGTTATTGCCTATTTCTGCTTCACGCTTGCGGCGGGGCGACGGCCATGCCAGAAATCCGGCCATGAATGACAAGCTCGAAGAATTGAGATCGTTGGCCGCGAGGGCTGAAAATCGCCGCACCGAGACAGGAATTCCTCGCGTCGCGATGGTTCAGGGACGGATACCGGAACACCAATTGGCCACCGTCTATGAACCGATGGTCAACCTGATTCTCTCCGGGTCGAAGACAATGACGGTCGGAGAGCGCACCTTTCGCTATGATCCCGCGACCTATTTCGTCATGTCGGTGGATCTGCCGGCTGTCGGCTCGGTCCATCCAGACGCAGACGGCCGACCTTATCTGGCCGTCAGCCTGACGCTCGATCCGCACGTGGTCGGCAATTTGATTACCGATCTTCCAAAGCCTGTCGGTGGGACGCTCCGTGATGGGGGCTTCTCGGTGGCTCCGATCACTGACGACATGTTGGATGCCTGGCTCCGTATGCTGAGATTGATGCTGCGCCCCGACGAGATCGCGGCGCTGGCGCCGGCCTATGAGCGCGAGATCCTGTTCCGTGTGCTGCAGGGGCAGTTGGGCTGGATGCTGCGTGACATCGCGCTGCCGGAGACGGCACTGTCGCGTATCGGCGTTGCCATCCGCTGGATCAGGGAGAATTTCTCCAGCCCGCTGCGGGTCGATGACCTCGCTGGCATGGCGGCGCTGAGCGTTTCCGCGTTCCATCGTCATTTCAAGGCGGTCACCGCGCTTAGCCCGATCCAGTATCAGAAGCGGGTGCGTCTGCTTCATGCCCGTTCAATGCTGCTGGCAGGGGAGGGCAACGCAACCTCTGTCGCCTTCCGTATCGGCTATGAGAGCGCAAACCAGTTCAGTCGGGAATATGCCAGATTGTTCGGCCGCCCACCCCTGAAGGATATCGCGAACCTGAGCCAAGCGCTGGGACGCAACGCAGCCTGACTTCATGCGGCCGGAACCGGTAGCCCGAAGGCGGATTCTGCTCCGCCTTCGGGCTGTGGCTTACGCGCTAGCGAAGTCGGTCGACATCGAAACGGTGCGCCATTCGGCGAGAATGGCAGCGTCCTGCGCGTGCTTCTTTTCAATCGCGGCCACAGTGTCGCTGCCGAGCGGCAGGCGCACCGGCGGATTGGGAGCTTCAGCGAAGGCGATCAGGACCTCCGCCAGCTTCTGAGGATCGCCGGGTTGATTATGGCTGAGCCCCGCCGCTATCGTGCGCACCTTGCCGGCGGTCGCTTCGTAGTCGCCGATGATGTTGCCGCTGACCGACAAGGACGAACTGTCGAGGAAATCGGTGCGGAAATAGCCCGGTTCGATGACGGTGACATGGATGCCTAGCGGCGCCAGTTCGTCATGCAGAGCTTCGCTCAGCCCTTCGACGGCGAATTTGGTCGAGGAGTAGACACCGAAGCCTGCTGCGCCGCGATAGCCGCCGATCGATGAGATATTCAGGATGCGACCTGAGTGGGCCCGGCGCATGACGGGCAGGACGGCGCGGGTCACGTTGAGGAGGCCGAAGACATTGGTGCGATAGACAGCCTCTATTTCGGATGCCGTCGCCTCCTCGACAGCGCCCATCAGTCCGAAACCGGCGTTGTTGAGCAGGATATCGATCTGGCCGAAGCGATCGATCGCGGCTTTCACAGCTGCGGCCGCCTGCGTGTCGTCGGTCACGTCGAGGGCGACCGGTAGCAGGTTGGGGTGCTCGCCGAACCGATCGGTGATCGCTTTGAGATTGCGGGCGGTCGCGACGACGGCATCGCCCTGTGCGAGCGCGCGTTTGGTGACGAGGGCGCCAAAGCCACGCGAGGCGCCGGTGATGAACCAGATTTTCATGAGAATGTTTCCTTGATGTTGTGTTGATGAGGAAAGTGGCGTGCGGGGCCTCAGAGGCGCGGCGACGTCATCGTGCAGAATGTCAGTTCCATCTCGCGGGCCGGCAGTTCTGGAAAGCGCGCCATGACGGCTTCGGTGTAAGGTTGCTGGAAATGCGCATCGAGATCGGCGCGCGATCGCCAGTTTTCATAGAGAATCCAAACCGTCGGATCATGGTTGTCGCGGTGCAGGTGAGGTGGAGACCCTGTTCGGAAAGGCTTCTGGACAGACCGGCAAGGCGATCGGCATTGCGCGCGGTGAGCACGACATGCCAGCCTTCCCGACCGAATTTCTCCGCGACGGCCTGCCCGATGCCCTGGCCTGCGCCGATAATCATGATGGAGTTCGTCATGGGATGTTCTCCTGATGTGCTGGCTATCGAGATGCCGTGACGGCCAGCCGGGTGAGAAAGGGTCACGGCAGGACTTCTGCCAGCTCGATCAGATTGCCGAAGGGATCGCAGAAGAAGGCGAGGCGGCGGCTGATTGCCAAAAGCTCGAACGGCTCGGTGACGATGGTGACGCCGCGTGCCCGCAGTTCCTCGAGAGTGGCGTCGACGCTTGCGACATTCAGGCAGAAATGGTGGTAGCCGGCATAATTGAGGCTATCGCCGAGATCGGTATAGGGGCGGACGTCTTTCGGCGACGGATCGCCGCCGCCCAGGATTTCCACATAGAAATGGTCGTCGGTGGCGGGCGCCAGATAGGCGAGTTGTTCGTCGGCATAGTCCCATTCGGCGACGACGCGAAAGTCGAGCTTCTCGACATACCAGCGCTTGGCGGTTTCGAGGTCCGGCGTGCGGACGGCGACGTGATGACCACGCATGTCGGCGAAGGGCGATGCAGTGTTGTGGGCGGCAGGAATGAAGTCGGCCATTGTCTTATCTCCTATTTTGTCCGGCGCCAGCGCCGGCTTGCGAGGAGAAATCTGGATCTTTTCGACGATCAGGATTAGAGAGATAATCCTCTTCTCAATGATGAGCAAGATTTGATAATGCGTAGCACGGATCTCTCTGAACTGGCGGCCTTCGACGCAGTTGCCCGTCACCGTAACTTTCGTCGCGCCGGCGAAGAGCGCGGGGTGACGGCTTCAGCCATCAGCCATGCGGTGGGCAATCTGGAAGCGCGCGTCGGCATTCGCCTGCTCAATCGCACGACCCGCAGCGTGTCGCTGACTGATGCCGGCGCAATGCTACATGCGCAACTGTCGCCGGCTTTCGGGGAAATCGGCTCGGCGCTGGATGCGCTCAACCAGTTTCGCGACACGCCGTTTGGAAAGGTTCGCATCAATGCGCCCAATTCAGTCGCGCCTTTTGTCTTCCGATCGGTGATTGGTCCGCTTATCGCAGAAAATCCAGGTCTCCAGCTGGAAGTCGTCGCGACCGACCGCCTTGTCGATATTGTGGAGGAGGGGTTCGATGCCGGAATTCGGCTTGGCGAGAGCCTGCGCGATGGCATGACGGCTGTGAAAATCAAGCCGCGGCTGCGCTTTGCCGTCGTCGGTTCCACGGCTTATTTCGAGCGTCATCCGATCCCCAAAACCCCGGAGGATTTGCGTCAGCATGCCTGTATCCGCAATATCTATCCCAGCGGCAAACCCTATGCGTGGGAGTTCAGCCGCGCCGGCAAAATCATCGAGTTCGAGCCGAACGGAACTCTTTCGCTGGACGATCACGAACTGATGGTCGAGGCGGCTCTATCGGGCGTGGGACTGGCTTATGTCTGGGAGGAACGGGCGCGTCCCTATGTTCAGAACGGCAGCCTGATCGAATGCCTGGCATCCTGGCGTGCGCCCGAGGACTGGCTCTATCTCTATTACCCGACGCGAAAATACCTTTCGGCCGGCCTGCGCGCCGTCATCGATGCGCTCCGTGTTTGAAAGGACTGGTGCGCCGACGGTTCGGTTCCCGTCACGACCTCCGGTCTTCAGACGAAATAACTTGCTTCGAACAGTCAAGTATATGTTGCGCCGTGTTGGTGTGCAATCTATGAAGGAAACACCGACGGCGACAAACAAATGTTTTGAGTTCCAAATGCCCCTGGAGCGGATCAAATGGCGACGGGTACCTCATCGAAGAGATGATTTTATCTTCCCGGATTCGCTGCAACAGAGGCGGGGGAGTCAATAGGCTTGCCTGCCATTCTGAACGCCATTTTTGCTGCCCATCGGCGCTCCCTGCTGTGGACCGTCATGCGCATTGTGCGCGATCCGCAGACGGCGGAAGATTTGGCGCAGGAAACGTATCTGCGGGCCCGCAAGGCGGTCGCGAGCGGCCGGGTCGAGCATATCGAGGGCTTTCTTCACCAGACGGCGCGCAATCTTGCGCTCGATCATCTCCGGCGCCGAAAGACCCGGTCAGGGGCCGAGTTGGAGGGGCTGGACGAAGCTTTCCTGGCCAGCGTCTCGGCCGACATTCCCTCCATCGAGCAGGCCCTGATCGAGAAGCAGATGTTCGGCGTCTTCCAGCAGGCGCTTGCTGCCTTGCCGAAGCGCGCGCAGGCCGTGCTGGTCCTCAGCCGCATCGAAGAGTGGTCGAATGTTCGTATCGCTGAACATCTCGGCATTTCTGAACGTACGGTCTTCAACGATCTGAAACTCGCCATGGCCCATTGCCGGGATGCCATGGCGCGTCTGGACGGGAAGTGAGCAACAGGATGGCGCTTCCTTCAACCGTCTCGACCGAAGAAGCTACCGTGAAGGGAGCCCGGCTGTCCGTTCCAGCAAAGAATTTTGCCGGGTTTGACGTGCTCATGCGTCAAGGTATCAGGAACCCGCAAACAGGCTTCGATCGGATGGGCTAAGTGGGACATCAGGACGCGCAGGACAAGGACCGAATGGTCAGCGACTTCAGCCATGCCGATCCTGTGGCGGATCAGGCTCTGGACTGGTACGTGCGGCTGCGCGATGGCAAGCCGGATGCGGCGACCCGCGCCGATTTTCTCGCATGGTTGGCGGAGGATCCTCGCCATGAGGAGGAATATCGGGGGCTCCAGATCCTGTGGAACTCGAAACCCTTCCTCAATGCGGTGAAAGCACTGCCTGTCGACCGGTCCGAGCTGATGCGACCGAGACGCCGCAGCTGGCCGCTGCGGGTTGCTGCTCTGGCCGCTTCGGTTCTGCTAGCTGCGGGCATCTGGCAATATTCGTCGCTGACGGTCGCGTTCCAGGCAGATTACATCACGGCGACCGGAGCCCAGATGCACATTCCCCTGCCGGATGGTTCAACGATGCTGCTGAATACCGACACGGCGGTGGCGCTCGATTTCGATGCCGGCCGGCGTCATGTCCGCCTGCTACAGGGCGAAGCCTTTTTCGATGTCGTTCACGATCCCGCTCACCCCTTTACCGTCAGCGGCCAATACGGCGAGGTGGAAGTGCTGGGCACCGCATTTGCCGTCAGAACCGGCGCTGACGAAGATGAGGTCGTGCTGGAGCGAGGCCGCGTGCAGGTTCTCTGTCTGTGCGATGGCAAGGACAAGGCGGTGCTGGCGCCGGGTGAGACGGTCAGCATCACGGCGTCGGCCGTGTCGCCCGTTCATGCGGCTGACCCATCCGCGACGCTTGCCTGGCGCGAAGGCCGTATCATCTTCGAAAACGCGCGTCTTGGAGATGTTCTCGAAGAGCTGCGCCGCTATCATCGCGGAGCAATTCTCGTGGCGGACGATCGGGTGAACCAGATGAAGGTCACCGGCAATTATCGCCTCGACGATGTCGAAGGTGCGGTTCGGACTCTCGCCGACGCGGCGGAGGTTGGATTCTACCGCGTTCCCGGCGGGCTTATAATCCTTCGATAAGCTCTCAACTTTTTTTGCCGGTTTTGAAACCCTGCTGCGTCCTTGCTGACGGAGGGGTTGGAAATGCGTGGCGCGCGGCCAATCCCATGTCTTGAATGAGGGTAGGACGAGTATGACAAGGGGCAAGAATTCACGCGTTGGGATCATGACTGGCGAGCGTCGCCGTCAAAGGACAAGGGTGCTTCTCGCATCCAGCATGCTCGCCTGCATGGCCGGCTTTGATCCGGGCGCCGCTTATGCCCAGGCGCGGACTGTCGCTGGCGCCACGGAAACCATCAGCTTCCACATCCCGGCCCAGCCGCTGTCGGCAGCCATAAATGCCTTCATTCGCCAGAGTGGCTGGCAGATCAGCTATTCGGCGAACCTTGCCGCCGGCAAGACCTCGACGGCGGTTTCCGGTAGCATGACGCCCTCGGCCGCCTTGCAGCAACTCGTGCAGGGTACAGGCATTGCGGTCAGGATCAGCGGTGCAGGTTCGGCGGCTCTCGTCGGCCCGCAGGCGACGGACGCAGGTGGAGCGGCGGCCGATGGATCGACGGTACTGGATACGATCACTGTGCAGGGGCAGCGTGGCGGCACCACGGAAGGAACGGGATCTTACACGACAGGTCAGATGAACACGGCGACCGGCCTTCCGCTTTCCATCCGGGAGACCCCGCAATCGGTGACGGTGGTGACGCGCCAGCGAATGGAGGATCAGGCCAGCAATTCGTTGCAGGATGTACTCGAAACGTCCAGTGGCATTTCCATCCAGAAGTATGACAGCGATCGGACCGAATATCTGGCGCGCGGCTTCACGGTTGGAGAGTTCCAGTATGATGGCGTGGTGATCCAGAACGAAGGGATCTACGATTTCGGTCTCACCAATCCCGACACGGCAATCTACGACAGGGTGGAAATCGTGAAGGGGGCGAACGGTTTGCTGCAAGGCTCGGGAAGTCCCGGTGCCGCCGTCAATCTCGTGCGCAAGCGACCGACTGACACCTTCCAGGCCTCCGTCACCGGAACGGCCGGATCCTGGAATGCCTATCGCACGGAGGCAGATGTTTCGGGCCCGCTTAACCCCGATGGATCGTTGCGCGGTCGCCTCGTCGGCTCGTTCGAGGATGCCGAATCCTACCTCGATCATTACGAGAAGAAATCGTTCAGTCTCTACGGCATTCTGGAAGCCGATATCACCGACAACACGACGCTGTCGCTCGGAGCCGACTATCAGCAGACCCGGCCACGGGGCTCGAGCTGGACCGGGCTGCCGATGTTCTTCAGCGACGGCAGCCGGACGGACTTCGACGTTTCGACCAATCCGGCAACCGACTGGAGCCGGCGCGACACCTTTACCAACAATATCTTCGTGACGCTCGACCACGAGTTCGACAACGGCTGGCAAGCCGACCTGACCTACAATCATCGCCGCAACGGGCATGACAGCGTGCTGGGTTCCGCCGGTAGTGGCTACCCGGACCCGGTAACCGGAGAAGGAGTCTATCAATATGTGGGCAAGTATTCCGGCCGACTGGTCCAGGACACCATCGATGCCAAGCTTTCGGGTCCCGTCGAACTTTTCGGTCGCGAGCACGACCTGATGTTCGGCGCAACGGCGTCTCATAAAACCACTAAGGGCCCGCTCTACGGCTATGGCGGCGTCAATTACGACCCCGCAGTCCCGAACTTCTTCACCTGGGACGGCAACACCGACGAGCCTGATTTCGATCTGACGGGGCGATACGAGAACAGCCTGACGCAGTACGGCGCCTATGCCGCAACGCGACTTCGGCCGACCGACGATCTGTCCGTCATCCTGGGCAGCCGCGTCAGTTGGTACGATTACGATGACCAGGGATCTTACGATAACGCTACGGGGACCTGGAGCGGCGCCAGCCAGTATTCGACGAATGGCAAGATTACCCCTTATCTCGGTGTGGTTTACGACCTGAACCAGGACTGGTCGGTCTATGCGAGCTATACTGGCATCTTCAAGCCGCAGGGAAACCAGGACGTCAACGGCGCCTATCTCGATCCTGAAGAAGGCCACAGCTACGAAGCCGGCGTGAAGGCCGAACTGTTGGATGGCAGGCTGAATACAAGTGCTGCGGTCTTCATGATCAAACAGGACAATCTGGCCGAGACGGCCGGTTACGACCCGGTATTGGGGCAAAACTACTATGAGGCTGTAGACGGTGTCACGACGAAGGGCTTCGAAATCGAGGCCTCCGGCGAGATCATGGCGGACTGGAACCTCTATGCGAGCTACACCTATTCCCACGCCCGAAAGGCGGATGGCGAGAGGGTCTATTCCTTCATCCAGACGACGGCCCCGGAAAATGTCGTCAAAATCTACACGACCTACACGCTGCCCGGCGAGTGGGACAAACTGACCATTGGCGGCGGTGTGCGTTGGCAGGACAAGATCTACGGCTATGTGTGGAGCCCGGCGAATGTCTATGAGGACATCACCCAGAAGAACGTGTTTCTGATCGATCTGATGGCCAAGTACAGGCTGAACGAGAAAGTCGACATAACGTTCAACGTGAAGAACCTGTTGAACGAAAAGTATTATGCCGGTCTCGGCAACTTCGACACCGGCTATTACGGCGAACCGCGCAGTTTCAGCGTTTCGACCAAGTACAAGTTCTGATCATGAGGCCGGTGACGCGACGCGCCTTGACGATGAGTGCGGCGGCAATGCTCTTGCCGCCTTGCCTCGCATGCGCGAATGTCGGCACCTATCCGCGGGTTATCGGTCACGCCTTCGGGCGCACCGAACTGCGCTCGGAGCCGCGCCGGCTGGTCACGATCGGATATGGCGACGAGGCGCCCTTTCTCGCACTCGGGCACAGGCCGATCGCCATCGTCTATTCCGGGATGTTTGCCAGCGGCATGACGCCCTGGTGTGAGCAGAAATTCAGCGCCATGAAGCCGGCGCTTCTCGATGGCAGCATCATCGATTTCGAAGAGATCGCGCGCCTCGATCCCGACGTCATCGTCGGGGTCTTTTCGCAGCTCGATGCCGCGTCCTACGACAGGCTGAGCCGGATCGCCCCGACGATTGCCTACCGCAGCGGACCCTATAGGGCAGGCTGGAAGGAACAGACGGAAATCGCGGGTGCGGTTCTGGGACTGGACGAGAAGGCGAGGCAGCTCATTGTCGAGACCGACCGTCTTCTGGGCAGTTATGGCGATGTCTATCCCGGGCTCAAGGGCCGGAGCTTCACCTTCGGTTCCTATTTCGCAGGCAGCAGCCGGATCGTCGTTTATCTGCCCGGCGAAACGCGGGTCGACTGGATGATCGGGATCGGCATGCAGCCGTCCCCGGGTGTTCAACGGCTCGCCACGGCATCTGGCGGTCATGTCTCGGCCGATGCCAGCCTCGAAGATCTGGACAGCGTCGCCGCCGATCTGCTTGTCATGTGGTACGAGCCCGGAGCCCGTACCGCTCTGGAAGGCCAGCGCCTGTTCCAGATGTTCCCGCCCGTCCGCGAAAGACGGTATGTCGGGCTCGATGATCCCGCAGAGATCTGGGCGGCATCCTGGCCGAGCGTTTTGGCCATTCCCTATGCATTCCCCAAAATCCTTCGTCGGATGGAAGCCGCCGTCAAGGCAGAGGCACACTAACATGCATGCAAACGCGCAAGCTCTTTCGGGCGTGCTGGATCACGATCACGATGCCTATGTGGAGGACAACTTTTTGGCCTCCGTGGTGTCGATCGGGCACCTGACGCCGGCGATGATCCGGGTCGTCTTGAGGCTGGAGGGCGGCGAGCGGTTGCTGCCAAGCGGGCATCCGGACGAGTGGGTGCGCCTTGCGGTGCCGGCGGATGACGAGACGCCGGTGGTGCTGCCGGTGCTCAGGGAGAATGGCCGGTGGGAGATGCCGGAGGGGGCGGACTATTCGCCGAACCGACCATACACCGTGCGCCGCTGGTATCCTGAGACCTGCGAGATGGTGCTCGACATGGTGGTGCATGAGGGCGGCGTGGCAGCCAACTGGGCGATGGGGGCCAAGGTCGGGGATATCGTCGGGATCTGCAATCCGGAGGGCCGGTTCTGGTTGCCGAAGGGCAGCCGGTGGCTGTTGATGCTGACGGATATTACGGGCTTGCCCGCGGTCGGCCGGGTGCTGGAGGAACTGCCGGAAGGGTTCAGGGTAATCGTGCATGTGGAGGTCCCGTCCGATGCCGACCGGCAGGAGATCGGGGAGATAATTGAGACGGTGGCGGATTTGGAGATATCTTGGCACACCTGTCACGGACTGAAGCCGGAGCGGCCGGGCTATACCGAACTGCCGCGCATTGCGCGGGAGATCCGGCAATTGCCGGATGGGCCAGGCTATATCTATATCGCAGGCGAAGCCAAGGCGGCGGCCGAGTGCCGCAAGCACTTCAGGGATACGCTCGGCTTCGACAAGCGTTGCATCGATGCCGTCGGCTACTGGATCGAAGGGCAGGCGCGGGTGTGAAGACTTTCCGCACTGCCATGTCTATCGAAACCGCTGCTCGAGCTGCTGCGCCCAAGCCGGGGCGGGCGCCTGGGCTGGCGACGGTAATGCTTGGTCTCGTCCTGCTGGCGGGCCTGTCGATCGCAAGCCTTTCGCTGGGCGTCCGATCGATCTCTGTTCAGACGATGGTCGATACCCTCCTGGCCTTTGACGATCGTCTGGTCGATCATGTCGTCGTGATGGATTACCGCCTGCCGCGGACCCTGCTGGCGCTCTTGTGCGGATCGGCCTTCGGCGTGTCGGGGGCGCTGATCCAGGCGGCGACGCGCAATCCGCTGGCCGATCCGGGGATCTTGGGCGTCAATGCGGGGGCGGCTTTCTTCGTGACGCTTGCGGTCGGGCTTTTCGGCTTTCAGTCGATCAACGCCTATCTGGGGTTTGCTCTTCTCGGCGCGGTACTGGTAACGCTCGCGGTCTACGGGCTGAGCATGATGGGGAGTGGACTGGCCGGGCGCGGTGGCGCAACTCCGGTGCGCCTGGTGCTGGCGGGGGTGGCGCTGTCGGCGTTGTTCGGCGGGATCGGCTCTTCGATCACGCTCTTGAACCCGCAGGCCTTCGATGCCATGCGCCAATGGTCGATCGGCGCGGTCGCCGGGCGCGACATGGCAGTGGTCGCGGCGGTTGCGCCCTTCATCGGGATCGGTCTTCTCATCGCATTGTTGAGCGCCCGCTCGCTGAATGCCGTGGCACTCGGCGAGGATCTTGCCGCCGCGTTCGGGGCCAGTCTTGTCCGCACGCGCATCCTGACACTGATTGCCGTGACGCTGCTGTCCGGAGCAGCCACGGCGGCCTGCGGCCCGATCGGCTTCATCGGCTTGATGGTGCCGCATGCGGTGCGCTGGCTCACCGGGCCGGACCAGCGTCGGATTATCCCCATGACCATGATCTATGCGCCGGTGCTGTTGCTGGCTGCCGATATTGCCGGGCGCTTGGTTCTTTATCCGGGCGAGTTGGAGGCGGGCATCGTCACCGCCTTCCTTGGCTCGCCGGTGCTGATTGCGCTGGCACGGCGCAGACAGGCGGGCGGATTATGACGATGCCATCCTCTCGCTCTCGTTCACCGTGTCCAACCGTACGGCTGGAATCTGGTCGAACCATTCTCACCCTTCGCCTCGCAGGTGATCGTCTGTCGTTCCGGTTCGAAAGACGCTTGCTCGCCATTCTGATGGTGCTGGTCCTGCTCATCGCGTCCCTTGCGGCGCTGTCGCTTCTGAGCGGCAAGTATCCGATTGCACTTGTCGATGTGTTGAGGGCTCTGGCGGGCCGGGGCGAGGATATGGTGCGGATGATCGTGGTGGAATGGCGTCTGCCGCGCGTGGCGCTTGCCGTTCTGCTTGGTGCCGCTCTCGGTGCAAGCGGTGCCATATTCCAGAGCCTGACGCGCAATCCGCTGGGAAGCCCTGATATCATCGGCTTCTCGGCGGGGTCCTACACCGGCGCGCTTGTCGTGATCCTGCTGTTTTCCGGCGGGTATTACGAGACGGCGCTCGGCGCGCTTGTCGGCGGGATGGCAACGGCTGCCGCCGTCTACCTGCTGGCCTGGCGGCGGGGCGTGGAGGGGTTCCGGCTCATCATCGTCGGCATTGGCGTTGCCGCCATGCTGTCTGCCGTCAATGCCTGGATGATCCGCGAGGCGAATCTTCAGGTGGCGATAGCCGCGGCCATTTGGGGGGCGGGATCGCTGAACGGGCTCGGAATCGAGCAGCTTGTGCCCGTCTCGCTGGTGCTCTGCATTCTGTTGCCGTTGACGCTTCTTCTGTCGCGCCCGATGCGCCAGCTGGAACTGGGGGAGGATCTCGCGCGTGCCTCTGGTGTGGATGCAGGCCAAACGCGGCTTTTGCTGATGGTGCTCGGCGTGGCGCTGACGGCGCTTGTGACCGCCACGGCGGGGCCTATTTCCTTCATCGCGCTCTGCGCCCCGCAGATTGCCCGCCGCATGACCCGCTCGGCCGGTGTCGCGCTCCTTCCCTCTGCACTGACCGGCGGGCTGCTGCTGCTGGCCGCAGACTGGGCCGTCCAGCATGCGCTTGGCATACAGCTTCCCGTTGGCGTGATGACGGTCGGCATCGGCGGGTTCTACTTCCTCTGGCTTCTCATTCGCGAGGGTCGCAAATGACCAGTTCCCAATCCGGCTCTGGCCGCCTGCATGCCGATACCATCACCCTGCGCTACGACGAGCGCACGATCTCCCGCGATCTCTCCGTTGCCATTCCCGATGGCGCCTTCACCGTCATTGTTGGGCCGAATGCCTGCGGCAAGTCCACCCTGCTGCGCGCGCTGTCGCGGCTGCTCGCCCCTGCCGCAGGTCAGGTGATCCTCGACGGCCGCAGCCTGCGCGATCACCCGTCAAAGGAGGTGGCTCGTCGCCTTGGCCTTCTGCCGCAGTCTTCCAGCGCTCCGGAGGGCATCACGGTTGCGGATCTGGTGGCGCGGGGCCGCTATCCGCACCAGTCTTTCCTGCGGCAATGGTCGAAGGCGGACGAGGAGGCGGTGGTTGACGCGATGGCGGCAACCCGTGTGACGGATCTCTCCTGGCGGCTGGTGGATGCGCTATCCGGTGGGCAGCGGCAGCGTGTCTGGATCGCCATGGTGCTGGCGCAGCAGACGCCGATCCTGCTGCTCGACGAGCCGACCACCTTCCTCGACATCGCCCATCAGATCGAGCTGATGGACCTGCTGGCCGATCTCAACGCTCAAGGTCGCACGATCGTCGCCGTGCTGCACGATCTCAATCAGGCCTGCCGTTATGCCACGCATCTGATCGCCATGAAGGATGGAGCAGTCCTTGCCGAAGGGCACCCGTCTTCGATCATCACGGAGCGACTGGTCGAGAAGGTCTTCGGCTTGCCTTCCGTCATCATTCCCGATCCCGTCACCGGTTCTCCGCTCATCGTGCCGAAGGGACGCACCATGCTGCCGGACACCTCTTCGGATTTTTGCGTAGACAAGGAAGGGACGGCGTCGTGAAGGACCTCCTAACGCGGTTCGCCGCCTATTACCGCCCCCATCGCGGCCTGTTTGTGCTCGATTTTTCCTCCGCCGTTGCCGCCGGGTTGCTGGAGCTCGCATTTCCCGTGGCGGTGACGGTCTTCATCGACAGGCTGCTTCCCACAAACCAGCTCGGTCTGATCGTGCTGGCGTCGCTCGGCCTGCTCCTTATTTACATTCTCAACGCCGGGCTACAGGTTATTGTCACCTACTGGGGCCATATGCTCGGTCTGAGGATCGAGACAGAGATGCGCCGCAAGGCCTTCGATCATCTTCAGAAGCTCTCTTTCGGGTTCTTCGACAACATGAAGACCGGCCATCTGGTGGCGCGGCTTACCAAGGATCTGGAGGAGATCGGCGAGGTGGCCCATCACGGGCCGGAGGATCTCTTCATCGCCTTGATGACGCTGATCGGCGCTTTGCTGCTGATGCTGTGGGTGCATGTACCATTGGCGCTCATTACAGCGATGCTCGTGCCGGTCACTGCCATTCTCACGACCGTCTACGGTCAGAGGATGACGGAGACCTGGCATGCTCTCTATGGCCGGGTGGCGGAATTCAACGCCCGTATCGAGGAAAATGTCGGCGGTATCCGCGTCGTGCAGGCCTTCGCCAACGAGGATCACGAGCGGGCGCTGTTTGCGCAGAACAACCGCAGCTACCTTGCGACCAAGCTCGAAGCCTACAAGGTGATGGCGGCCTCGATGTCGCTCTCCTATCTGTCGATGCGCTTCGTACAGGTCGTCGTGATGCTGGCTGGCGCATGGTTCGTGATGCGGGGGGAACTGACTGCGGGCGGCTTCGTCGGCTTCCTGCTCCTGCTCAACGTCTTCTTCAGCCCGCTCGAGAAGATCAACTCGATCATCGAGACCTATCCCAAAGGTCTCGCCGGTTTTCAGCGCTATTGCCATTTCCTCGATACGAGACCGGATATTGGCGATCACGACACCGCACAAACCGTCGCGCGGCTGGAAGGAGCCATTGATTACCGTAACGTGAGTTTCGGCTATCAGGCCGAAAGGCCGGTGCTGACGGGGTTGAACCTGTCGATCAAGGCGGGCGAGACGGTTGCTTTTGTCGGTTCGTCGGGGGCGGGCAAGACAACCATCTGTTCGCTTCTGCCGCGCTTCTACGAGGTGACGGAGGGGGCGATCCTGATCGACGGGATCGACATTCGCGACATGACCCTGAAGTCGCTGCGATCGAACATCGGCATCGTTGCTCAGGATGTATTTCTGTTCGCCGGCACGATCCGTAACAACATCGCCTACGGCCGTCTGGACGCCACGGAAGCGGAGATATTCGAGGCAGCCCGTCGTGCGCGGCTGGACAGCCTGATCGCATCGCTTCCGGCGGGCCTCGACACCGTCATCGGGGAGCGGGGGGTGAAGCTATCGGGCGGTCAGAAGCAGCGACTTGCCGTCGCGCGCATCTTCCTCAAGAACCCGCCGATCCTGATCCTCGATGAGGCGACCTCGGCGCTCGACACCGAGACGGAACGCGCCATCCAGCAATCTCTGGCGGAGCTGGCGGAAGGACGCACGACCCTGATCGTGGCCCACCGGCTTGCCACCGTTGCCCATGCGGATCGCATCCTCGTCGTGGAAGACGGCCACATCATCGAACAGGGAACCCACTCCGAGCTGATCGCCGGTGCGGGTGGTCGCTATAGGCAGCTTCACGCAGGGCAATCGCCGGTCAAATGATGGCTGTTAACCATCGGAATCTAACCGCTGCATCGCTTGCGGCTTAGTGTGAGCAAGGGGAGGAATACGACTGAAACGCGGGCCTCCCAGAAATAGTCACCGCCATCCCGTCTTCTTTCGCAGGCGCGGCGCACACAACGGTTCCTAAGTGAGGCACGATGCGCACTGTCCGCCGGGTGACGTCTGACATAGCGTAACGCGACGGCCGCTTGTAGTTCCGGAGCCACATGCGTTGTGTGTTCACCGCATACACCGAAGTCCTGCCAGGAGATTGCCGGACAAAGTCCGTACCTTCGCGTGAACTATCCAAGCGGGTCCCCGGTTCGTATCCCTTCAGACCTTCTAAGGAATGATCCGTCCCTGAAGTGCTGGCGACTGGACAAACAGGCTTCCACGACACCCTGATCAGTCACTCTTCCTCGAGAAGTCGGACCACGCTCTGCTTCATGTGGAAGTTCATGGCCGAACGCGCGCCTTCAACGTCACCGGCCTTGATCGCTTCCAATATAGCTCTGTGCTCGTCAACGACGCGCGGCACGACCTGATCGGGCGGACGATCCTGGAGCTTCCTGGTAAATTCGATGGTGAGGCGGATCTGGTCTTTCAGCGATCGCAAGGTGAAAGCGAAATAGGGATTCGCGGTAGCCTGAGCAATCGCAAGGTGAAAGGCAAAGTCTGCCTCAAAGACGCTTTCTCCCGGAGGCAGCGCAAGCATTCGATCATACGCCGTCTGGATGGCGGCGGTTGCGTGGGGATCATGCACCCTTGCCGCGTCTTCGGCTGCGGCACATTCGATGACCTCGCGGAAACGCAGGCAACGCCTCATGTCGAAAACGGTCTGGATCGACGGGCCCTGTCCGTCGGCGGCAGCCGGCAGGATATCGGCCTTCGGCTGAACGAAATTGGCTGAGCCGCGCCGCGAGACAATCCTTCCCGCGTCACGCATCTGAACAAGCGCCTTGCGCAGCACCGGTCGGGAAACGCCGAACTGTTGCGCCAGTTCTGCCTCGGGCGGAAGGCGTCCCCCATTGTGCCAAGCTGGCTGTGCCAGCATGGTTTCAAGCTGCGCAAGGACATGTGAGGACATGTCCCTCAGGGGTCGAATCTGCTGGCTGCTCTGGTTCATCTTTCCACTCTAACGTCTTCTGGACGAAAGCTCCATAGCTCTCAAATTTACACATTGTAACTAATATTGACAAATTAGTTACGATGCGTAGGATCGGGGCAGCTGATGAGGACATCTCTCTTTCTTGAGATGATTGGAATGACGGAGGAGGACCTAAATGTTTGCGGCGTCAGTAGAAGCGCAGGATAACGCGTTGTATCCAGTAGCGGGCGCTCCGGTCATCAAGTCGTTGAAGGCCATCCCGGTTGCAGGCCGCGACAGCATGCTCCTCAACCTCAGCGGAGCTCACGCACCATTCTTCACGCGCAACCTCGTGGTCATCACCGATAGTGCCGGCAATACGGGAATTGGCGAAGTCCCGGGCGGCGAGGCGATCAGGAAGACGCTCGAAGAGTCCGAGCCCTTGTTGGTCGGGAAATCGATCGGGAACTACAAGGCCCTGCTCGAGGCCGTCCGCGTCGCTTTCATGGATCGCGACGCCGGCGGTCGCGGTCTGCAGACCTTCGACCTGCGCACGACAATCCACGTCGTGACCGCGATCGAGGCGGCGCTTCTGGATCTTTTGGGCAAGCACCTGGACGTTCCGGTCGCGGCGTTGCTCGGCGATGGGCAGAAGCGGGATCGCGTTCAGATGCTCGGCTATCTGTTCTATGTCGGAGACAGTGGTAAGACCGATCTGCCGTATCGCAACGGGGAAGGAGCCGTCGATGAGTGGACCCGGCTCCGTGACCGGGAGGCGCTCACTCCGGAAGCCATCGTTCGCCTCGCCGAGGCCGCACAGGAGCGATACGGCTTCCAGGACTTCAAGTTGAAGGGCGGTGTCCTTGCCGGCGAAAAGGAGATCGAGGCGGTAACGGCCCTGGCCAAACGTTTCCCGGGAGCGCGCATAACCCTCGATCCGAATGGGGCTTGGTCACTCGAGGAAGCGATCCGTCTCTGCAAGGGCCGCAACGATGTCCTGTCCTATGCGGAAGACCCTTGCGGGGCGGAGCAGGGTTTCTCCGGCCGTGAGGTGATGGCCGAATTCCGCAGAGCCACCGGGCTGCCCACGGCGACCAACATGGTTGCAACCGATTGGCGACAGATGGCGCATGCCATCCAATTGCAGTCAGTCGATATTCCCCTGGCCGATCCGCATTTTTGGACGATGCAGGGATCCGTACGAGTGGCTCAGCTTTGCGAAGCATTCGGAATGACCTGGGGGTCACACTCGAACAATCATTTTGATGTCTCACTTGCCATGTTCACCCACGTTGGAGCGGCAGCACCCGGACGGGTCACGGCGCTGGATACCCACTGGATTTGGCAGGACGGTCAGCGGTTGACACGTGAACCCTTCGAGATTGTGGACGGCTATGTGACGGTGCCGACAAAGCCAGGCCTTGGCATCGAACTCGACATGGACCGCGTGGAGGAGGCGCATCAACTCTATCTGAAACATGGGTTGGGCGCGCGCGATGATGCGGGGGCAATGCAGTATCTCGTCAAGGACTGGCGCTTCGACAACAAGCGCCCATGCCTCGTGAGGTAGCCGCCGAAAAGTAATGCCGTGTCGGCGCAAGCCGAAGCGGAACGGGAGACCAGCAACACTTAAGGAGGAGAAGTGGCATGACGAAGAGGACACTACTGGGACTGGCCTTCGGCCTGACGATCGGCTTTGCGGCTCAACTGGTTTCGGCAAATGCGCAGGAACAGGTAACGATTATCGTTCCGTTCCCGCCGGGCGGCGCAACCGACACGACCGCGCGTTTTATCGAGCCGAAACTTTCTGCGACACTCGGGCAGCCGGTCGTCATCGACAACAGGCCGGGTGCCACCGGAGCCATCGGCGCAGGTCTCGTCGCTCAGGCCGCAGCGGATGGAAAGACGCTGCTGGTCGCATCGCTCGGCACGTTTGCAACCAATCCCTTCCTGCAGAAGAACCTCTCCTACGATCCGCTCAAGGATTTCGACCTGCTCACAGTCGCGGTCAGCACGCCGAACGTCTTGGTGACGCATCCCGGCTTTAAAGCGACGACGGTCGAGGAGTTGGTCGCCACCATGAAGGAAAATCCGGATACCGTGAGCTTCGCCAATTCCGGTAATGGCTCGTCTGACCATTTGACGGCCGCACTCTTCTTCCAGGCGACAGACACGAAGGGCGTTCACGTCTCGTACAAGGGCGGGTCTGCTGCGCAGGCCGACCTGATCGGTGGTCATGTCGACGTTTCTTTCCAGAATCTTGGCGCGATCATCAATTACGTCAAGGAAGGGCAGATGAAAGCGCTGGCCCAGACGGGTGAAACCCGTCACCCGCTCCTTCCTGACGTACCGACGCTGACAGAACTTGGCTATAAGGACATCGTTGTCAGCGCCTGGCAGGGTGTTGCAGCGCCGAAAGGTCTGCCTGCCGAAACCAAGGCCAAGCTCAACGAAGGCCTCAAAGCAGCGCTCTCCGATCCGGACGTCATCGCCAAGTTCAACGAGATCGGCTTCCAGGTCGTCGGAAATTCCAACGAGGAGTTCTTGGCCTTCCTTCAGGAGGATATGGCCCGCTGGAAGAACGTCATCGAAACCGGAAACATCACAGCTGAATAAGCTAGGCGGGCGTGGTCGCAGCACGGCGGCCACGCCTCCTCATATCGACAAACGTGGTGAGAGGTCTCTCAGGCCTGCCCGCTGCGAAGGGAGAAATGTGATGCTTTCCTTTGTAAATGGACCGAAAGATTTCTGGGCCGGAATAGTCTACGTCTGCCTCGGCACAGGGTTTGCCCTCGTGGCCCGCGACTATTCCCTGGGAACGGCAACAAGAATGGGCCCAGGCTATTTCCCGACCGTATTGGGAGGCCTCCTCGCATGCGTTGGTCTGATCTCGGTCGTCCGAGGGATCACCCGCAGCGGAGAACCGCTGGAAGCGTTTGCCTGGCGGCCAGTCGTCTTCGTATCGCTCTCCCTCATCTTGTTTGCCGTTCTCCTGATGGGAGCCGGATTGATCCTCGCATTGGCAGCGCTCCTGCTCACCGCTCCCATGGCGGCGCAGTCTTTTAGATACTCCGTTACCGGCGCGTTGGCGGCGATCGCCCTGATTGCATTTTGTGCGTTGGTCTTTGTCGAAGCGCTTGGGCTTCCATTGCCGTTGATCGGCAACTGGCTTGGAGGCTGAGGGAACTGTGATGGACTTTTCAGGGATCATCCTGGGCGCAACCGCGGCCTTCAGCGCCTATAATCTGCTGTATTGCCTGATCGGGTGCTTTCTCGGCACGGCTATCGGCGTTCTCCCCGGACTGGGGCCAGTCGCCACGATTTCGATGCTGCTACCGATCACGTTCGGCCTTCCGCCCGAGACCGCCTTAATCATGCTGGCTGGCATTTTCTACGGCGCACAGTATGGCGGCTCCACGACGGCAATTCTCGTCAATCTTCCGGGCGAAGCCTCCTCAGTGGTCACCGCTCTGGACGGCTACCAGATGGCTCGACAGGGAAAGGGGGGGCAGGCCCTTGCGACTGCTGCCATCGGATCCTTCATTGCCGGTACGCTGGCAACACTGCTGGTGGGGTTTGTCGCGCCGATCTTGTCCCTGTTCGCGCTTAAGTTCGGTCCTGCAGAATATTTTTCGCTGATGGTTCTCGGATTGATCGCGGCGATCGTTCTCGCTCACGGCTCGGTGCTGCATGCTTTCGGGATGATGCTGCTTGGTCTGCTTCTTGGCCTTGTCGGAACGGACGTCAATTCCGGCGTGCAGCGCTTCACCGGCGGGACGCCGCAGCTTCTGGATGGCATAAGCTTTGTGATCGTTGCGATGGGCATATTCGGCATCGGCGAGATCATCGCCAATCTCGGTGACCGCAAAAGCGAAAACACGCAACTGGCCCAGATCACGAGACTGATGCCGACCCTTTCCGAGCTTCGCGCCATGCTACCGCCGGTATTGAGAGGCACAGCCTTGGGCTCCGTTCTGGGCATCCTGCCGGGCGGAGGCGCGACTTTGGCCTCGTTCTCCGCCTATGCGCTGGAGAAGAAAGTCTCCTCGAAACCCGAAGAGTTCGGTCACGGGGCTTTGGCAGGACTTGCTGGCCCGGAATCGGCAAACAATGCCGCGGCACAAACCTCGTTCATTCCGATGCTGACGCTCGGCATCCCGTCGAACCCGGTCATGGCCCTGATGATCGGCGCGTTGATCATGCAGGGCATTCAGCCCGGCCCTTCGGTGATCCATGAACAGCCGATGCTGTTCTGGGCCATCGTGATCTCGATGTGGATCGGCAATGTCATGCTGCTGGTTTTGAACCTGCCATTGATCGGGATCTGGGTAAGGATGATCTCGGTGCGCTACAGCCTGCTGTTCCCGGCGATCCTGGTGTTTTGCGCAGTCGGTGTGTTCAGCATCAACAAGTCTCTTTTCGACGTCTACCTTATGGTCGGTTTTGGTGTCGCGGGTTACATGCTCCGCCGCCTGGATTGTGAACCCGCACCATTGCTGCTCGGCTTCATCCTGGGCCCGATGATGGAAGAATATCTTCGACGGGCCATGCTTCTCGCCAAAGGCGATCCGACTGTCTTCCTCACGCACCCCATCAGCGCGGTGATGCTCATGATTGCTGCGGTTCTTCTGCTGACTATGGCAGCACCGGCGGTCAGGCGCAAAAGGGAGGAAGCCTTCGTGGAGGAATAGAATTCGGCGCCTGAGGCAAACGAGCCGCGATCAATAGCGGCAGGACAATGACCCTTTCATCATCAGTCCGGCGACCAGGCTCGGCAGCGTGTGCAGTCGTGCCAAGGGCCCTGCACGTCATCAATCAAGCACTACCTCGAAACGGAAAGGATTTTGATAGAATGGAAATTGAACAACTCAAGCAGGTACTCGGTGACGGCCTACTGTCGTTCCCAGTCACCCACTTCCACGGTGATGGAAAGTTCAATCCAACCAGCTACGCCGAGCACGTCAACTGGCTTTCCGGCTTCGAAGCCTCCGTTCTGTTCGCCGCAGGCGGAACCGGCGAGTTCTTCTCCCTGACACCGGAGGAAATTCCCGCTATCGTCAGTGTTGCCAAGGCGGCGGCGGGTAAGACCCCGATCGTGTCCGGGTGCGGCTATGGAACCGACATCGCCGCCTCGATCGCGCGATCGGTTGAAAAGGCAGGAGCTGACGGGATCCTCCTTCTGCCCCATTATCTGATCGATGCGCCGCAGGAGGGGCTCTTTCAGCATATCAAGAAGGTATGCCAGTCCACCGGCATGGGTGTCATGGTCTACAACCGCGACAATTCCGTTCTCCAGGCGGACACGCTTGCACGTCTCTGCGATGAATGCCCGAACCTCGTGGGGTTCAAGGATGGAACGGGCGACATTGGGCTGGTTCGCCAGATCACAGCCAAAATGGGTGACCGACTGACCTATCTCGGCGGCATGCCCACGGCCGAACTCTTCGCGGAAGCCTATCTTGGCGCCGGCTTTACAACCTATTCCTCTGCCGTCTTCAACTTCGTTCCTGGCCTGGCTGTTGAATTCTACAAGGCGCTGCGGGCCGGGGAGCGGAAGAAGTGCGAGCAGATCCTGAATGACTTCTTCTACCCGTTTATGGCAATCCGGAACCGTGACAAGGGCTATGCCGTATCGGCCATTAAGGCGGGCGTTCGTTTGCAGGGCTTTGACGCGGGTGGGGTTCGGCCACCGCTGAAAGACCTCACCTCGGAGGAGTGCTCCATGATGGAGGCGCTGATCGATCAGCATAAACGCTGAAGTCCCGCATGCGCTTCCGGTGTGGGCGGTACAATACTTTCGCCTCAGCGATAACGCGTCGGGCACCAGTCCGACGCATTATCGCTGCTGGTAAAGTTCGCTCCGTGTCCACACTTCTGACATGCTGCTCCAAACCAGTCTGCTGATAAGCACTGTGGCCGAATTGCGCCGCATCTTGCTTGCCTTTTGCCGGCCGGAGTTTGCCAGCGATCAACTCAACCGTAATTGTTTCGGGATGGCTCCCTCCCAAACCGGTTGTTCTTTCGCAGATCGCGAACCTAAACAACTTTTCGTATGGCTAATTAAGGGATCGACGGTTCATATCTTTTCAAGACCTGATGTTCGCTCCTTCATCAATCGATTTGTGGCGAAACTCGCAGGCGTGACGATTTCCTTCATGAGCAGGATGAAAGAGGTGGGGCTCGCCATGCCGGGCGATCTTTCGATCGTTTCCTTCGATGGCTCGCCTGTCTGCGCCTTCTGCTCGCCGCCGCGATCGACGATCGAGCAGCCTACGGAAGAAATGGGTAAGACCGCCGTTGAAATGCTTCTTGAATCTATTGAGAATATGGAAAGCCCATCGCCCATGCGCAGGGTTATTCCCAGTCCCCTGATCGTTCGGGAGAGCAAGGCCGGTGATCCTGCAGCGGTTATTGTATCGTCCTCCATCGACGATCAGCGAATTCGTGGATTGAGGGGCATCCGCGTCCGTCCGCCCGAGGGCGATGAAGGTATCTACTGCCTCGTCGTGATATCGCTCAAGGCAATACCGCGCGGCGGCGCAGTTGAGGCGCGGGGCACGAGATGGCATGCAAGCTCCACGCGTCGTGGCGGCGCCGGGATACCGGAGAGCGTGTCGCGCAGCAGGTCGAGCGCGACCGAGCCGATCTCGCGCATGGGAATATGCATCGTCGTCAGTGGCGGATTGAGGAACGCCGCCTGCGGCAGGTCGTCCATGCCCATCACCGAGACATCTCCCGGCACCGAAAAACCCTTCTGCTGGATGCCGAGCATGGCGCCCACTGCAAGACTGTCGCCGGCGGCCAGAACCGCGGTGAAATCCAGTCCCCGCTCGGCGATACGCTGCATGATCGCCTGCGTCGCCAGTTCCGGCAGCCAGTCCTCGACGGTCATGAGCAGGTCATCCGAAACGGGCAATCCCTTCGCCAGAAGCCCGTCGCGCCAGCCATCGTAACGCCGCTCGATGGTCCGGCGCCCCGGCCGCATCAGAAACAGGATGCGCTCATGTCCGAGTTCGGTAAGATGATCTGTGGCAAGCCGCGCGCTCGAGCGATTGCAGGGCGTTACGCTTGAAAGCCGCATGAAGGGATCGTCGCCGTTGAGCAGCACGACCGGCTTGTCGAAGCCGCTCGTCGCGGCGAGCATGTCTTCGTCGTCTATGGTGAGAAACAGCAGGCCGGCGACATTGTCGGTCTCCTGGGCTTCGGCGAGCACCGCCAGTTCCTCGCTCTGGTCCGCGATCGGCCGTGTGACGATTTCGAGGTCGAGAGCCTGAGCCCGTTCCTTCAGCCCTTCCAGCACGTAGTGGGTGAACTGGTTGCGCACATAGTCGATCATAGCGGCACTGGATGCGGCGACAATGACCTGCTGCCCGGCAACGGCCGTCGGTACGACGTAGTTGGCGTTCTTGGCTGCCTCCAGCACCCGTTGGCGGATTTCCGGACGGACGCCCTTTTCGCCGGCGAGCGCCCGCGACGCGGTGCTGAGCGACACGCCGCAGGTTTCGGCAATGTCCTCAAGTCTAACCCGCTTGCTTTTTTTTCCACGTTTGCCCGGCTGCGGTTTTGCAGTCATTGCGTCCTCCATTGCGACAGAATGAGAAAAATTTTCATGTTGCGCAAGAAAAATCTTCATGCCTTTAATCGCTCCAACAGACCGACGGAAGAGCGGCATAAAACGGAGGAGCGCCATGGGCCCGAACGCCCACGACATTCGCATGGGTCTCGATCGTCTTGTCGGCGGCATGACCGGCCTCAAGCATGACGGCCGGTTCGTCGAGCCGAACCTTGACGGAACCGCGGGCGACTATATCAGCTTCGACAGTTGGGAATGGCCCCAAGGCGTCGGCCTCTATGGCCTGATCCGGCTCTGGCTGTTCACCGGTCGCGGCGATCTGCGCCAGTTGATCGAGGGCTGGTACGAGGCAAGGCTCGCTGCCGGCCTTCCGGAGCTCAATGTCAACACGACAGCGCCGATGCTCGGACTTTCGGTGCTCTGGGCGAAGACGGGTGATCCGCGCTGGAAACCGCTTCTCGACGACTGGGCGGACCGTGTGATCGGAGAGATGGGACGCACCTCGGAAGGCGGTTTCGAACACCACGTTTCCGACAAGGTCAACGACAACGAACTCTGGGACGACACGCTCTACATGGTTGCGCTGTTTCTGGCCTCTTATGGCCAGGCAAGCGGCCGGCGCGAACTCGTCGACGAGGCCTCGCGGCAATTTCTCGTGCATGCCCGTTATCTCGCGGACACCCATTCCGGCCTCTGGTTTCACGGTTGGACCTTCGACGGCCGGCATAATTTCGCAAGGGCCCGCTGGGCGCGCGGTAACGCCTGGATCACTGCTGGCATGCTCGACTTCTTCGACCTCGCCGAGATTGCCGTCCCGGTCAAACAATATCTGCTCGGCGTGCTCGTCACCCAGGTTGAGGCGCTGCTGCCATTGCAGACCGCATCCGGCGCCTGGCGCACGCTTCTCGACGACGCCACGTCCTACGAGGAAATATCCGCGACAGCCGGCATCGGCTACGGCCTGCTCAAAGGCTATCGCCTGGGCTACGGCACGCCGGCCTGGCGCGCTGCCGGTCTCAGGGCGCTTGAGGCGGTGATGCGCAACATCGACGAAAGCGGCACCGTGCTCAACGTCTCCTACGGCACCCGCATGGGCCACGACCTGCAATTCTACAAGGACATTCCCATTCAGCCGACCGGCTACGGCCAGGCACTGGCAATCCTGTGCCTGTCGGAAGCCTTGCACCATGTCGGCGAGCAAGGACAGGCAGCATGACGATGAAGGTTCTCTACGGGGCGAACCCCGATGACATCAAGGCTTTTGATACGCAGCGCCTGCGCCGCGAGTTCCTGGTAAGCAATCTCTTCATGCCGGACGCGGTGAGCTTCACCTACACCCATGTCGACCGGCTGATCCTTGGCGGCGCGATGCCGATGACCGGGAGCGTATCCTTCGGGTCGGGCGCCGATATCGGAACGCCCTTTCTGCTTTCCGCCCGCGAAATGGGTATTGCCAATCTCGGCGGCACCGGCACCGCCACCGTCGACGGAAAGAGCTTCGTGCTTGAAAACCGCGACGTTCTCTATGTCGGGCGCGGCGCGCAGGAAGTCGTCGTCGCCAGCCATGCCGCCGACAAGCCGGCGCGCTTCTACATGAACTCCGTGCCGGCCGGCGCGGACCTGCCGCACCGGCTGGTCAAGAAGGCCGAGGCAAAAGCGATTGAACTCGGAGACGCCAAGCGTTCTAACAGGCGCCGTCTCGCCATGTACATCCATCCGGAAGTGATGCCGTCCTGCCTGCTCTTGATGGGCATTACCGATCTTGCCGAAGGCAGCGCGTGGAACACCATGCCGCCGCATGTGCACGAGCGGCGGATGGAGGCTTACTGCTATTTCGACATGGCGCCCGAAGACCGGATCGTCCACCTGATGGGCCAGCCGGAAGAGACACGGCACCTGATCGTCGCCGATGGCGATGCGGTGCTTTCGCCCGCCTGGTCGATCCACATGGGCGCCGGCACCGGACCCTATGCCTTCGTTTGGGGCATGACCGGTGAGAACCAGGAATACAACGACGTCACCCCCGTAGCCTTGGCTGAACTGAAATGACCGATATGACTTTCCATATGAAGAAGAGCCTCGTTGCGGGGCAAGCGATCAGCTACTGGCAACTCGGCACGATTGCCGAGGAGCGCTTCGATGTGCCCGACCAGCCGATGAAGGGCGAAATGGACCCCTTCTTCTTCCTGACCAAGCACAAGAACTTCATTCCGCACGAATATCCCTGCCGCACGATCTTTGCCGAACGGTATCGCGACAAGCGGCCCGAGGTGCGTGGTTCGTTTGAAGCCAGCCGCTGGTGGCTGCCCTTCGGTTCGCCGCGTCTCGATCTTTCCGGCTTCTGGTTCCGGCCGACGCGGCTTGCCACCTGGGCTCGCACCTCTATCGAGGCCGACACCGCAGGGCCGGCGACGGTCCGCCTCGGCACCTGCGGCGGTGCGGTGATCTGGCTGAACGGCGCTGAAGTCGGCTGGATGGCGCCCTATAGCCGTAACCTCGAGGCCAAGGCGGAATTCGAACTGCCGCTCAAGGCCGGTCTCAACGAGATCACGATCTTCTTCGACGACCTTGCCGAACGGGACGCCCGCTATTTCTTCGAACTCGACTATCTCGACGGACCGACCGCGCGCGTCGCGTTGCCTGTTCCCTGCCAGAGTGCAGCGGCCGCGGATATCGAAACCGCGCTCGACGGCATGCATTTCGATCGCACCGCCTATTTCGAGGGTGATATCACACTCAACTTCGCCAAGGCACTGCCGCTAGACGTCAAGGTCAATGTGGCGGTCGAAGGCGACTTCATGTCGACGGAGCGCTTTGACCACGACTTTGTTGTGAAGGCCGGCGAGATGAGGCTGACGGTCGGTCCGTCGGAAGAGACGCCGGCAGATTTCCGCCATTTCCGCATCACGCTCGACGCCGGCGGTTTCGTCGCCTCGCGCTCGCTCGGTGTCGAGATCTGCCATGCCGGCCGCCAGGGCAAGCCCCCGGAAACGCTTGCCGGCCGTATTCGCGAAACGCTTGACGAAATCTCCGGTTTTTCCGAGCGGGATACAGTGCGGGCCTTTGCACGGCTTGCCAGCGGTCGCGGCGGCGCCGACACCGACGCGATGATCGAGGAGATCCTTCCCTCGATCGAGGACTGCCACGACTGCGCCGACTTTTCGCTCGTGCCGCTGATCTGGTCGCGCACGGTCTGGGGCCGCGACATCGGCGAGCGGACCCGCGACCGCATCGACCAGGCGATCCTGAATTTTCGCTACTGGATGGATGAGCCCGGCAATGACGTGCAGTGGTATTTTTCCGAGAACCACGCGCTGCTGTTCCACACCTCGGCCTATCTCGCCGGCCATCTTTTCCCCGAGGCGACCTTCCGGCGTTCGGGGCGCAAGGGACGCGAGCAAAGCGCCGTCGGCGCCGCACGGGTTCGCGCCTGGCTCGATCATTTCGAGGCGTGGGAAATGGCGGAATTCAACTCCGCGCCCTATTTCCCGATCGATCTCAAGGGCCTGACGGCGCTCGCGGCGCTCTCGCCCGACGCCGATATCGCCGAACGGGCGAAGAAGGGCATTGTCCGGCTGTGCGAAATCATCGCCCGCTCCGCCCATCACGGCATGGTCACGGCCGCTCAGGGGCGCTCCTACGAGCACACGCTCTGCGCCGGTCGATCGCTCGAGCTTTCGGGTGTGGCCCGCCTGCTCTGGGGCCGGGGCTGGTATGGCCGCCGTGTGCACGCGCTGCCGCAGCTTGCCGTCTGCCTTCGCGATCATGACCTCGTCGTGCCGGAAGCGCTTGCCGCGGTTGCCTGCCATGAAAACGAGGACACCCACCAGGAATGGCGCTTTGCCCAGGGCGAAAACCGCTTCGCGGCGCTTTACCATTACAAGGGTCGCCACTTCGCCATCGGATCGGCGGCGCATTATCGCTGGAACGAATGGGGTTACCAGGAAACGGTGCTGCACCTGAGGCTTGGCCAGCGTCCGGAAGCGGCGATCTGGATTAACCATCCGGGCGAAACCATTCAGTTCGGGTACGGCCGGCCCTCCTATTGGGGTGGTTGCGGCACCCTCCCACGTGCCCACCAGTATAGGGGGCTGGCCGTACTCGATTTTGTCACCGTTCGCGAGCAGCCGGATTTCACCCATGCGTGGTTCCCGGTCGCCGAGTTCGACGAGAGCAGGGTCGAGGGCAGGCTTGCGCTTGCCCGCAGCGGCCGAGGTGCCGTCGCCCTGATCGGCGGTGGTGAACTGGTGCCGGTCACCGATGGTCCGTCGACGAATGCGGAGTTGCGTCAATCCGGCCACAGGACGCGATGGATCGTGCGGATCTGCGAAGCCGAAGAACTCGGCGACGTCAAAGCCAGGTTCGCCGCGCTCGCGGTCGAGGAAACCGCCGATGGCGCCTTCGTCGTCGACGACCCCGAATACGGCCGGGTCGTCTTTCATGGCGACGGCAGGACGGAAGCCGAGGGGCGCACGCTTATCGCCAGGGATTTCACCGTAATAGGCGAGGTTACAATGTTGCCCGCCGCCTAGCGGGACGAGGAGTTGCGCCGGCCGGGAGAAGCCGGTGCGAAACAGAACGAGCGGGAGGACGCTCGTCAACGGACAAGAGGAGGAAGACAATGACCAAGACCAGAACAATGCTCGCGGCTCTTGCCGTCGGGCTGATGACATCGACGGCAGCGATCGCCGGCGACGTGCGCATCATGTGGTATTCCGATGGCGTCGAGGGCGAGGTGCTGAAGGATTTGCTCGATCGCTTCATGAAGGAAAACCCCGACATCAAGGTGACGCTCGACAACGTCTCCTACAGCGTCGTCCGGGAGCAACTGCCGGTACAGCTCGAAGCCGGCAACGGGCCGGATATCGCCCGTGTCACCAACCTCAAAGCCCTCAGCCAGCACTGGTTGGACCTGAGGCCGCTGGTCGCCGATCCCGCCTATTGGGACGAGAATTTCGGTGGACAGGCCGATTGGATGCGTCCGGATGGCACCAACCAGATTTCCGGCTTCATGACGCAGATCACGATTGCCGGAGGCTTCGCCAACAAGACGCTGTTCGACCAGGCCGGCGTTCCGATTCCGGGCAAGGACGCGACCTGGGACGATTGGGCGAAGGCTGCAAAGCAGGTCGCGGAAAGCCAGCAGGTTCCCTTCCCGATGGCTCTTGATCGGTCCGGCCATCGTCTCAGCGGTCCGAACCTTGCCTATGGCGGCAACTATATCGGCGCCGACGGCAAGCCGGCACCGCTTGACGAGGGCTCGAAGAACTTCCTCAAAACCTTCGTTGGCTGGGTTGCCGACGGCACGATGAGCAAGGATGTCTGGGTTTCTGCGGCCGGTTCGACCTATCGCGCCGCCGCCGACGACTTCATCAACGGTCAGCTCGTCTATTATTACTCCGGCTCCTGGCAGGTTCCGAACTTCTCGACGAAGATTGGCACCAACTTCGACTGGGTTGCGACCGGCAGCCCCTGCGGCCCCGCCAACTGCACTGGCATGACCGGCGGCGCGGGATTGGTTGCAGTCAAATACACCAAAAACCCGAAGGACGTCGCAAAGGTGATGGACTACCTCGCGAGCGAGGCCGTGGTGAAGGAGTTCTCCGAGCGCACCCTGTTCCTGCCGGCGCATAAGGGCGTCCTTGCCAAGGGGCTCGACTTCAAGACCGACGATGCCCAGGCAAAGGCGGCCCTCAACGCCTTCGTCGAGGCGAGCAAGTCGCTCTCCGAGCTCGCACGCAAGCTGCCCGGATGGCACTGGTCCGACACTTTCTACGGCGCGCTCGTCACCCGCGTCAGCCAGGCGGCTGCGGGCGAGATGGAGATTGACGAGGCGTTCAAGCGCATCGACTCCGATATCGCGGCAAAGGTGAAGGATTCCGGGAACTGATCGGCGCTGCCGACACCCGTTGCCTGGCGGCGCAGCATATGCTGTCGGGCCGGCGTTTCGCACCCGCGACGGCGACGCCACCTGCTTGAGCAGGCATTGAGTTGCCGGGAGCACTCGATTGGCGCCCCGTCCTCCCGCACATCTGCGATTGCCTGCCCTTGCAGGCAGTCGCTCAAGAAATCTGGCGACGATATTTGCTTATAGCTCAGGCCACCACGCACGGGGCCTGTAGGGTGAGGAGGCTGCAATGAAGGCAGATGTACCAATACGAAGTGGCTCCGGCCTCGGCGAAGCGGCCATGATGCCCTTTCGCCTCCTGATGGGCGCCATCGATGCGCCGTTGCGCTGGGTGCAGCGACGGCTTGGCATCGGTGGTATGGCGACCTTCTTCCTGCTGCCGAACATGCTGATCTTCGGCGTTTTCGTGCTGCTGCCGTTTTTCATCAACTTTGCCTATTCCATGACAGGAGGCACCGCGCTCTTCCTGTCGGACAGGAGCTTCGTCGGCGGCGAGCAATATGCGCGCCTGTTCGACTGCGTGAATTACACCGATCCGAACAGCTGCACCGAGGACACCTTCTGGACCGCCGTCGGCAATACGGCCTGGTTTGTCGTGCTTCAGGTCAGCCTGATGATCCTTTTCTCGCTGGTGACCGCCCTGATCCTCAACCGCGATCTGATGGCGCGCAGTTTCTGGCGGGCGGTCTTCTTCTTTCCCGTGCTGCTCTCGCCCGTGGTCGTTGGCCTCATCTGGAAGTGGATTTTGCAGCGCCAGGGCCTGCTCAATTTCGGTCTCTACAGCCTGGGCTTCGAGCCCTATACCTGGCTCAACGATCGCAACTGGTCCTTTGCCGCGACTGTCGGTGTCTCGATCTGGGCGCATATGGGGTTCTACACGCTGATCCTGCTGGCCGGCCTCCAGGCGATCCCGAAGGATCTCTACGAGGCGGCCGAAATGGACGGCACCCGCCCGGCGCGCGCCTTCTGGCGGATTACGCTGCCGCTTTTGATGCCCAACCTGCTCGTCGTCGTCGTGCTCGTCCTGATCCGGGCAGTGCAGATATTCGACGAGGTCTATGTGCTGACCGGAGGCGGGCCGGGCACCAGCACGCTCTATCTCACCCAGTATATCTACGAGACGGGCTTTGCCACGCAGTTGCGCAATCCCGGCCTTGCCGCGGCGGCTTCGATCCTGATGGGCATCGTGCTGGTGATCCTCACCCTGGTCCAGCTTGGCCTCGGCCGCAAAGGCGAGAAGAAGGGAGCCCGCAAATGAACCGTGTAGTCGAGTTTGTCTTTCGCCGCCGCGGCGGTCGGGGCTGGCACTGGACCGATATCTTCACCTGGGTCTGGCTGATCGGCGGCCTGTTCGTCATGTTCGGCCCGGCGGTCTGGCTCGTCGGCTCATCGTTCAAGTCGCCGGCCGCCCTTGCCGAATTCCCGCCGACGATCATGCCCTATGTGACGCAGAAGGCGACCGTAGAAGGCTACGACAAGCCGCTCGACCTTTACGAGGTGACACTGCCCGACGGCAGCAAGGCAGTGCTCGCCGAGGTACGCCGCATCGGCATCGTCAGCCAGATGGTCGCGCCGGACAAACCGACCGAGATCGTCAAGGTCAACATCGCCGAGCGGACGCCGGTGCGCACCATGTCCTTCGCGACCAACAACTACACGGAGCCTTTCACCCATTTCGATTTTGTCCGTTATCTCTGGAACTCGGTCTTCGTCACGGTGACGGCGACACTGATTACGCTGGTGGTCAATTCGATGGCCGCCTTCGCGCTCAGCAAATACGAGTTTCGCGGCCGAACCTTCGCCATGCTTCTGATCCTCGCGACCCTGATGGTGCCCCTGTCGGTGATTATGGTGCCGCTTTACTCGATCGTCTCGGCTCTCGGCCTGTTCAACAATCTCTGGGGTGTCATTCTGCCGACAGTGGCCACGCCGACGGGGGTCTTCATCCTGCGCCAATACATGCTGACCATCCCCGACGAGCTGATCGATGCGGCACGCATGGACAAGGCCTCGGAATGGCAGATCTACTGGCGCATCATCCTGCCGCTGACCGCGCCGGCGCTTGCCGTGCTTGCGATTTTTTCCATCGTCTGGCGCTGGAACGACTTCCTCTGGCCGTTGATCGTGCTGTCGCGCAAGGAACTCTACACGCTGCAGGTCGGACTCAGCATCTATTCGGGCGAACTGAACGTCCAGTGGCACTTCATCCTCGCCATGACCGTGGTGACGATGATCCCGGTCGTCCTGGTCTTCATTTTCCTGCAACGCTTCATCACCACCGGCATCGCCGGGACCGGACTGAAATAAGGGGGGCACCATGGGCCACATCCAGCTAACCAACGTGACCAAGTCTTTCGGCGCCATCGACGTGCTTCATGACATCAACCTGGAGATCAAGGACGGTGAATTCGTTGTTTTCGTTGGGCCTTCAGGCTGTGGCAAGTCGACGCTCCTGCGCATCATCGCCGGCCTGGAGAAGCCGAGCGGCGGCGAACTTGCGATCGACGGCAAGGTCGTCAACGACGTGCCGGCCGCCGACCGGGGTCTTGCCATGGTCTTTCAATCCTACGCGCTCTATCCGCATATGAGTGTGCGCCAGAACCTCGCCTTTGGCCTCGAAAACACCCGGATGCCGAAGGGGGAAATTGCCGAGCGCATCGCCGAAGCCGCGCGCATGCTCGAGATTGAACCCTATCTCGATCGTCGGCCCGGCCAGCTTTCCGGCGGCCAGCGGCAGCGCGTTGCAATCGGCCGCGCGATCGTTCGGCGCCCCGTCGCCTTCCTGCTCGACGAGCCGCTGTCGAATCTCGACGCGGAGCTGCGCGGCTCCACCCGCGCGGAGCTCGCTGCCTTGCACGCTCGCCTCTCGGCGACGATGATCTATGTGACGCACGATCAGGTCGAAGCAATGACGCTCGCCGACCGGATCGTGGTCTTGCGCGCCGGCCGTATCGAGCAGATCGGGACGCCGATCGAACTCTATAACCGGCCGGCCAATCGGTTCGTCGCCGGCTTCATCGGCTCGCCCCATATGAACTTCCTCGAAGGCACGCTCGAAGCGGTGAACGACGACACGGCGGTCGCGACACTCAAGGGGGGGCACCGGCTTCGGGTTCCGATCCGGGGCGGTATGGTTGCCGTCGGATCGCCTGTGACCGTGGGCGTTCGACCGCAGCACATCACCCTCGAGCGCGGTGAAAACAGCATTCCCGCGACGGTCCGCCTCGTCGAGGCGCTCGGCCACGAAACCGTGTTGCATGCCGATGTCGCAGGCCAGAAACTTTTAGTGGTCGCCCCAGGCCAACACGACCTCGCGCCGGGCGCCGACATCAATCTCTCGCTGGCCGCCGCCCCCATCCATCTTTTCGACGATAAGGGAATTCGCCTTGAATACGCTGTTTGACCTCACCGGCAAGACCGCCCTCGTGACCGGGGCGCGGACAGGCCTCGGCCAAGGCATGGCGCTCGCGCTGGCGCGGGCCGGCGCCGATATAACGGCGCTCGGTTCGTCGCCGATGCCGGAAACGGCAAGCCTGGTCCGGGAAGCCGGTAGGCGTTTTCACAGCCTGATTGTCGACCTCTCCAAACCCTTCGATACGTCCGCGATCGTCACCGAAGTCTCGGCAGCATTCGGTGGTGTCGACATCCTCGTCAACAATGCCGGCATCATCCGCCGCAGCGACCTGCTCGACTACTCCGAGCAGGACTGGGACAGCGTGCTCGACGTCAACCTGAAGGCCGCTTTCTTACTGTCGCAGGCCGTTGCGCGGCACATGGTCTCGACCTCGCGTAAGGGGCGGATCATCAATGTCGCCTCCATGCTGACATTCCAGGGCGGAATTCGCGTGCCCGCTTATGCCGCGTCGAAGCATGGTATCGCCGGCCTCACCAAGGCCATGGCCAACGAATTGGCGCCCCATGGCATAACCGTGAATGCCATCGCGCCAGGTTATATGGCGACCGACAACACGGAAGCGTTGCGCAACGATCCAGAGCGCAATGCGCAAATCTCCGCTCGTATTCCGATGGGACGCTGGGGAACGCCGGACGACCTGGCGACCGCGGTGATCTTCTTCGCCGCGCCGGCCTCCGGTTACGTTACCGGCACCGTGCTGCCGGTCGATGGCGGCTGGCTGGTCCGCTAGGGCAATTCAGGCAGTAGTGGAAGTCGGTCTCGCCCGAAATACCGCGATACTTTTTACGGTTGAACGGGATCGAAGCACTGGCGTTTTCTGGTGGGTGGGGAGCACCGGCCGGGCCGGTTCACCAATCCAATTGCGCCAGATTGTGGAGGATCATCGCGGCGGCTCCGAACGCGACCGCATCTGTGGCCGAGACCTCCGGCAGCAAAAGCTCCGGCTGAACGACGCGCGCCCCGTCGAACGGATCGGAGTTGGCGAAATCCAGCCAACGGAGGAGTTGCTCGCGCACCAGGCGCGGCAGCGTCCCCCCGATATAGATGGCGGAGGGGGCGAGGATTGCCGTAACCGCAAAGGCCAAGCGTGCTGTTTCCGGTCCCGCGCGCTCAAGCCAGGTGTCGAGAACGGTCCGGTGGGCGGTCAGATAATCCATCCAGGATTCAGGCGATCGGCCGGTCGGAACATGACCGATGTGGCCGGCGCACCATTCGGCAAGATCCTCAAACGAGGGCCTCGACAAACCACGAGGGCGCAACGCTCCGATCTCGCCGGCATTGCCGAAATTGCCTCGATAAAGCTCCCTGTCGATGATGATGCCGCTTCCGATACCCTCCGAGAGATAGAGATAGACAAAGTTTTCGTGGCCGACGCTGTTGCCGAGCGTGAATTCCCCCATGGCGGCGGCATTCGCATCGTTTTCGATGACAACCGGACAGCCAAGCGCCTGGCGCAGCGAAATGTTCAGGTCCGATCCGGCCCAGGATATCACCTCCTGCGCAAGATCGAGGCTCGCGGTGCCTCGCCGGAAACGGGTCGGCATGGCTATGCCCGCGCCAATCAGCAGGTCGCCTGCAATCTTGTTTCTGCAAAGCAGTTCTTCCTTGCCCTCTTGGATCTTCGATTGAACATCGGCGAAAGTGTCGTAGCTCCCCGGCAATTGCAGTTCGCCCACCATCTCGCCGCTGAAATCAAGCAGGGTGAGCGTGACCATGAAACGGTTCGTATGGGCTCCGAGAGCGTAACCGACTGAGGGATCGAGCGTGAGATCGATATACGGTGCGCCGCGGCCGGCTTGGCGACGGGCGCCTTCCACCACGATGCCGCGCTCGATGAGATCGCGCGTCATCATGCTGACGGCAGCCGCAGTGACGCCGCACAATTCGGCGATTTCGGCGCGCGATGCGGATCGTTTGCGGCGAAGATAGCGCAGCACGGCTGCCTGAGTATTCCCTATTCCGTCAAAAGGCATGCGTCTGTCAGTTGCCACGATCCGCTCTCCACATCACGGGATCGGCGATGTCATACTCTCGTTACTTAAGCAACTTAATTAAATAAAAATCATCAACCGGATTGACGCACCATGACCAAATCTCTTGCCTTCCTCGCCACTGTGGCGATCTCCGCTCTTTCCGCTGCGTCGGCGCATGCCGAAGACATCAAGATCAAGATCTCCACGCTGGCGGAGCGCAGCGCGCCGGGCCGCGTCACCAATATCGAAGGTGCCGCGGAGATCATGAACCGGCAGTTCAAGGCGGCCGGCGTGGACAAGCGCATCGTCATCGAGGCCAACAACAGCGCCGTCAAGGGCTGGGACGATCTGGCGCTCGAAACCCTGAAGGCGCTTTCTGTCGGTCAGGGGCCGGATATCTACGTCTTGCCGCATGAGTGGATCGGCCAGTTTGCCCAGGACGGATATGCCCTCGCGATGGACGACAGGATCGCTGCCGCTCCCTGGGTCTATGGCGATATCCTGCCGGTGCTGTGGGATGCGGCCAAGGCCACGGATGGCAAGATCTATGGCGTACCGCAGGATGCAGAAATCCGCATGTTCTTCTATAACAAGGACATGCTGCGCAAGATCGGCAAGGACGAAACCTTTATCGAGGGCCTGCCGGCCAAGGTCGAGGCGGGTGAATTCACGCTCGATGACCTGACGGCCCTTTCCAAGGAAGTCGTCGACGGCAAGGCGGCCCAGTACGGCATGCTGCATCGTCCGAATGTCGGCATCGATTACCTAATGGTCTTCCAGTCTTATGGCGTGAAGTTCATGGACGAGAAGACCGGCAAGCTGGTGTTTCCGAAGGCCGAGATGACCAGGGCGCTCGGCTGGTACGAGCGCAATGCCAAGGAAGGCGTGACCCCGGTCGACAACACTGCCATGAGCTGGGAGGCCATCCAGGGCGCCTTCAAGCAGGAAAAGGCGTTCGTCTTCCATCAGGGTGTCTGGGCGGTTGCCTGGCAGCTCGGCGAAAAGAACGGCGCGACCTGGCCGACAGACAAGGAAGGTTATTTCAACAAGATAGGCTGGATTCCGGCGCCGGCCGCCGAAAAGGGCGGAAAGCCCGCCAACCTGTCGCATCCGCTGCTCTACACGGTCAATGCCAAGAGCAAGAATGCCGACATTGCCGCCGATCTCGTGGCGCTTGCCTCGCTGCCGTATTTCAACAATGAGCATGCTGTGACGTCCTACCACACTGCGATCAGCAATGCGCAGACGGCCATGCCGAAATACAAGGACAACTGGGTGTTGTCGGCGGCTTCCCCGATGATGCAGCATGCCCGGTTCGTGCCGAACCACACGAAGTTCGGCAGCTATAACAAGGTCCTGTTCAGCGGTCTGCAGGCTGTGGAGACCGGCAAGATGACGGCCGAGGAGGCTGTCGAATTCATCGCGGACGAGCTTGATCTGCAGTTTGGCGACGACATCGAAATCCGCGACGCCGCCAGCAACTAAGCCAGGTCGCGATCCCTGCCGTCCGGCCCCGAGTCGGACGGCATCGACTTTTCACCGGTATTCCAGAATGTCGAACTTCCAGATCAGGCCCCATCGGCCGGCTCGGCCGCTATTCTATCTCGCGCCAGCGATTGCGCTTCTCGCCGTGTTTTTCCTGGCGCCGATCGTCGTCAATACGGTGATCGCCTTTACCGATATGGGCCCAAATCTTCGGGTCGGCGAGTTCACGTTCCAGAATTTCGAGCGGATCGTGCAGCGCGACGCGCGCATCCCGATCGTTCTCCTGACGACGCTGATCTATGTGGCGGCCACGCTTTTCGTCTTCAATGTCGGCCTCGGTGCGCTCCTTGCCATGACCTCGACGGCGATCCCCGACCGGCTCGGCAATTTTTTCCGCGGTCTGTGGCTTCTGCCGCGCATGTCGCCGGCCGTGCTCTATGGTATCTTGTGGATCTGGATTGCCGATCCGACGCCCTCGGGCCTGCTCAATCAGGTCACTGGCACGCTCGGCCTGCCGCCGGTCAATCTGCGCAACGATTTTCCGTTGTTTCTGGTCATCCTGGCGAATGGCGTCGTCGGCGCGTCCTTCGCCATGGTCATCCTCACCTCGTCGATCCGCTCCATCCCTTCCCATCTTGCCAATGCCGCGCGCGTGGACGGCGCAAGCGAATGGGGTGTGCTGCGCCATGTCGTGGCGCCGGCGCTGTCGCAGCCGATCCGCTTCATTACCATCTATCAGGCGCTCTCGCTGATGACGACCTACGAATATATCCTGCTGATTACCGGCGGGGGCCCGGTCTACGATTCCACGCCTTACGCGCTCTACATCTACCGTCGTGCCTTCGAAAACGGCGCTTATGCCTATGGGGCGGCGCTGGCGCTCGGGCTGATGGTGATCGGCATCACCTTTACGCTCCTGCAATGGCGCGTCACGAACATGCGCTCCACCTTCGCTGCTCCCAAGATCGAGGTGCTGTGATGGCCGTTTCTCAAACCGGTACGCTTCTGCCCGCGCCCGCCACGTCGGACCATTGGGCACGTCTCGAACGCCGGGGAGCCGTCAATCGCGTCGGCTTTCTGTCCGCGATCATCCTCTTTCTGACCATCGTTTCCGTGCCGGTTCTCCTGCCTTATCTCTGGTTACTGGTAAAATCGCTGACTTCGTCGGACGATGCCCTCGGCCGCCTGATCCTCTGGCGCAGCACCGCAATTGCCGCCGTCGCCTATATCGGGGCCATCGGGCTCGCATTCCTGGTGGACCGGCTGCGCAAACCGGCGCTCTGCTGGGCCGGGCTCGCTATTGTGGTTGTCATTCTGGTGGCGATTTTCCTTGCGCCGCACCTGACCTTCAACAACTACCGTTTTCTCTGGAATCGGGACATCGCCGATACCGGTACCAGCCGCATGGACCTGATGCCGTCCATATGGGCAGCGCTCGGCAGCTCGCTTGTCTTTGCCGTGGCCCAGACGCTGATCGTGACGGTCATCGCCACGCCTGCGGCCTACGCCCTATCGCGCTTCGCCTTCGCAGGCCGCGAAAACTTCCTTCGCGGCCTTCTGTTGCTGCACGCTTTTCCGGCGCTGGCGCTCACCGTCGCCATCTTTATCCAGCTTCATTACATGGGCCTGCTCAACAATCTGATGGGCGTCGTGCTGGTCATGAGCGCGCTGGAACTGCCGTTTGCAATTTTCGTGCTGAAGGGCTTCTTCGATAATGTGCCCTGGGACATCGAAATGAGCGCGGTGACGGACGGCGCCACCCGCGCGCAGGCCTTTCGCTTGGTCGTGCTGCCACAGGTGCGCAGCGGCCTGATCGCAGTCGCCACCTTCACCTTTTTGAAGGGCTGGGAGGAATACGTCTTCGTCCAGACCCTGCTCATCGACAAAAGCCAGATGACGATGAGCCTTTATCTTTTCTTCGTCGCACAGGACAACATGGGCGCGGATTACGGCATGATCGCTGCCGTCGGTGTCGTCTATCTTCTGCCTGTGCTGGTCCTCTACACCTTTTCGCAAAAATACATCACCCAGATGAGTTTTGGCGGGATCAAGGGATAACAATCATGGCCAGGATCACCCTCGACAACGTCACGAAAAACTGGGGCGAAACCCAGGTCCTGAAACCGATGAACCTCGCCATCGAGAACGGCGAATTCGTTGCCATTCTCGGTCCTTCCGGTTGCGGAAAGTCGACGACGCTTTTTCTGCTCGCCGGCCTTTATGCCCCAAGCGGCGGCGAGATCGCCTTCGACGGGCACAATGTCAACCGCATTGATGCCCGGGACCGCAATGTCGGCATCGTCTTCCAGTCCTATGCGCTTTATCCGAACCTGACGGTGCGCGAGAACATCGCCTTTCCGCTGCGCTTCAAGGCGATGGAAAGGGACGAGATTGCCACACGCGTGGAAGAGGCCGCAAAACTCGTGCAGATCGACGCCTTGCTCGACCGCTGTCCTTCGCAGCTGTCCGGCGGCCAGCAGCAGCGCGTGGCGCTGGCCCGCGCGCTCGTCAAGGAGCCGAATATCCTCCTGCTTGACGAACCGCTGTCCAATCTCGATGCCACCTTGCGCATCACTATGCGGGCAGAGCTGAAAAACATCCAGAAGCGTCTCGGCTTCACGACGCTGCTCGTCACCCATGACCAGATTGAGGCGATCACCATGGCGGACCGGATCATCTGCATGAACAACGGCGAAATCGTCCAGATCGGTACGCCCGACGATCTTTACCGTCGTCCCGACAATCTGTTCGTCGCGGGCTTTATCGGTACGCCGCCGATGAACCTGCTGAAGGGGCAGGCCAATGGACGCCGTTTGCAGCTCGGTGAAGCCGCGCTCGGTCTCAATGGGGAATGCGATGGCGCCGTGATATTCGGCCTTCGCCCGGAAGACATCACGCTTATCACTGCTCAGAAAACCTCGCTCCGGGGCGAGATCGTCACCGTCGAACCGATGGGCCGCGAAGTCTTCTATTCGATCGCCACACCGGCCGGCCTGATCCATGCCCTGGAATACGGCGAGGCCGTGCAGCATGCACCCGGCGCCAAAGTCGGCATTACCTGCAAACCCGAGCTGACGCTCGTCTTCGACGCTTCCGGAAATCGCCTTGCCGATCTCCACGCACATTTCTCACACCACGCCGAACGTCAGGCCAGAGAGCTCGAACCGGCAAACTGACAGGATTTTTCAGTGACCAAGATCGTATCGCATCGCGGCGCCAACACACGGGCGCCGGAAAACACCTTTGCTGCCGCCGACCTTGCCCTCGAACAGGGCGCCGACTACATTGAGCTCGACGTGCGCGAAAGTGCCGACGGCGTGCTTTACGTCATCCACGACGAAACGCTTGATCGTACGACCAATGGCACCGGTCCGGTCGGACACATGCTGTCGAGCGAGATTGACATGCTCGATGCCGGCGAATGGTTCCATGAGAAGTTCAAGGGTGCGGTCGTACCGCGGCTCGATGCGTATCTGGAACATCTGCGCCACCGCGCCGGCGTCTATATCGAATTGAAGCATTGTGATCCGGCCAAGGTCGTGGCCCTGGTGCGCGATCTCGGCATGGTGCGCGACACGTTCTATTTCTCCTTTTCCGAGGAGATGCGTTTTCAGCTGCAACAGATCGCTCCGGAATTCCGGAAGATGATGACGCTCAATATCGCCAAGTCTCCTTCTCTTGTCGGCGCCGTGCATCACGCTTCGATCATCGAGATCACGCCGGAGCAGATGCGTCGCCCCGCTATTGTCGAGGCAAGCCGTATGGCCGGTCTTGAGATAATGGTCTATTACGGCGGTGATGACATGGACGTTCACCGCGAGATCGCAGCCGCCGGCGTCGACTACGTCAATCTTGACCGCCCGGACCTGTTCGCCGCCGCCCGCCGCGCCCTGAACGGCGTCGCCGCCTAGCGCGGACTCAAAGGGGTAACGGCACGGTCGGCAAGATCGTTTCTGCGTAAATGACCGTTGAACAGGGCTGTCGTATATCCGGCATTCCGTGTGTTCCCGAGGGGTTTCGCACGGCGTGCAGAGACGGTACATGCTTCCGGGCTGGCGCCGATCTATAAATCAGCATGCCGCGATGTGTTGTTTCTGTTTCCTCCAACCCCATACGGTAAGCCGACCGCTACGGATTCAGCCGTCTTTCCGCCTGTTTCCCTAACAACGCTCCCATCGCTTGACTGGATGGGGCGCTCAAAATGGCCGAATTGTTCGGGTCGGCTGCCACCATGCTCTCGCGGGGGAGGCAGGGTTCTACTCGCGGGGGGGAGGGCCTACCCACACGCCCGCCGGTATCGAGGGAATGCTGTTCGCCAGTCCATTCAGCATGCCTTGCAGGACGCTTTCGCTCAGCTCATCCATCTTCTCGCGAGGTCCGACGAGGCGGTCTACCAGCAACAATGTCAGGCCATGCATCTGTGACCAAAAAATGAGAATTGCGCCGTCAATCTCACTCTTGTTTGCCGCGAAGGTTGGAATGAGGCGCCCGAGAGCGCCGTTACTTATCGCGTCTACCAGAAGCGTTTTCATGTTCTCAGCCGCAGTTCTTTCAACCGCGGGCCGTCTATCGTCCTGACCGGTGAGATAACCGCCAAACATCAACCGGTAGAGCGCGGGATTTTTGACGCCGCCGCGCACATAAGCACGCGCCATGGCTGCCAGCCGCTCGCGTGGACTGTCGTGTTTCTGCGTCGCTTCGGTCATCTGCTTTGCGAGGAGCTCAAAACCAGCGGCCGAGACGGCCGCCAGCAAATCGCGCTTGTCGGCGAAGTGTTTGTAAGGGGCATTATGACTGACGCCCGCTCGGCGGGAGAGTTCACGGAGCGAGAACTCCGTGCTCTGGGATTCGCTCAGGACATCCAGCGCGGCATCTACGATTGCCCTCTGCAGGTCACCGTGGTGGTAGGGGCGCGGATCTGCGGTGGTCGTGGATTTGGTCATACCCATCTGTCTAGGTCTTCATGTTGCGCGCGTCAACATTTTCGCCGAAGCAATGTTGACGTCGTCTACTTTAATCTATAAGTGGACGATGTCAACATAACCATGGCCCTGAAAACCATCAGATTTGAAGTTTGCAGAATGACTGTCGGCTCTCTGAGGGTTGCAAACGGCATCGGAGAAAAAATGAAACCCCTTCGAATTCTGGGAATTGGTCTCGCCTGCGCCTGTCTCGCGGCATGCGATGACACAACTGAGGCCGCACCGCCGCCGCAACAGGTGCGGGTCATCTCGGCGGCTTCGGCTCAATATCAGCCGATTGCGGAAATCACAGGTGAGGTAAAGGCGCGAATCCAAACCGAGCTCTCATTCCGTGTCAGTGGCAGGGTGATCGAGAGGCGGGTTGATGTGGGTGCGCATGTTCGCGCCGGCGAGGTTCTCGCACGCCTCAACGATACCGAGCAGCAAGCCGATGTCAGCGTGGCCAGAGCTGCTTTGGAGTCGGCGCGGGCGGTGGTCAAACAGAGGACGCTGGCATTCGAGCGAGCAAAGGGCCTCGTGCAGTTGCAGGTCATCTCTCAAGAAACCTTCGACGAAGCTCGAAAGGATCTGACGAGTGCCCAGGCCTCCTTGGAGGCGGCTGCGGCCGGGCTGGCAACAGCCGAGGATGCACTGTCCTACACGGAATTGAAGGCTGAGGCCGACGGGATCGTCACGGCCCGCAGCCTGGAAGTGGGGCAGGTTGTTTCGGCGGCGCAGTCGGTCCTCACGCTCGCTCATGACGGCTCGAGAGATGTGGTGTTTGATGTCTTCGAGGCTTTCTTTCTGGGCGGCCCGCCATTGACGGATGTCGCGGTGGCCCCGGTTGGCGACCGTGCGCAAGAGGTGAAGGGGAAGATCCGCGAAGTCTCCCCGGTCATCGACACCAAAGCCGGCACAATCAGGATCAAGGTGGCGTTGCCGGAGGCCGCGCGGTGGCCTCTTGGCACGCCTGTGGTTGGCAAACTGCGCTCAGCACCGGCTGACGGGATCGTACTGCCCTACAGCGCGATGACTTCCGCCAGGGGGGAACCCGCCGTGTGGCTGGTCAACTCCGACAATAGCTCCGTATCGCTCCGCAAGGTTTCGGTCGCCCGCTATCGCAGGAGCGACTTCGTTGTGGCTAACGGCCTTTCTCCCAACGATCTGGTCGTGAGCGAAGGCGGAAAATTTCTCAGGGAAGGCCAGGCGGTCGCTTGGGAAGGTAAGTGAGATGACGCTAAACCGCCTATACAGTTTTCTTCCTCTTCTGCTGTCGATTTCGCTCCTTGGTGGCTGCGATCAAAGCTCGGCCGCAGGCGAAGAGGCAGGTCCTCGTCCGGTAAAAACCATCACGGCGACAGCCGCGCGGGAGCAAGCGGGAAGCTTGCCCGGCGTTGTGCATGCCCGCGTGGAGACCGACCTCGCATTCCGCACACTCGGGCGGATCATATCGCGCAAAGTGGAGGTCGGCGACCTCGTGCACAAAGGCGACCTTGTCGCCGAGATCGATCCGCTGACGCTCCAACTCGCCGTCAGGAGCGCGGAAGCCGATCTGCGGGAGGCTCAAGCACAACTCGATAATGCGGTCATGACCGAACGGCGTAAGCGGACTCTCTCACACACGAGCGCCGCCAGCGTTGCCGATTACGATCTTGCAGAGCAGCAGCTGAAATCGGCCGAGGCAAACGTCGAGAAGGAACAGGCCAGTCTCGCCAAGGCGCAAGAGCAGCTCGCTTACGCGGAGCTGAAGGCAGAGTTCGACGGCGTTGTCACCGCCACGTTCGCGGAAATGGGACAGACGGTCGCGGCAGGTCAACCGATCCTGAGACTGGCGCGTCCGGAAGAGCGCGACGTGGTTCTCGACCTGCCCGAGGCGCAATTGCGATCCACGCGCCTGAACGACAGGTTCGGCATCGCCCTCCAGCTCGACAGCAATCTGCGGGCGGATGGCATCGTACGCGAGATTGCGCCGCAGGCGGAACCCAATACCCGCACCCATCGGGTGAAGATTGCCATTGACGATGCCCCGGAGGTGTTCCGCCTGGGTGCCGTCGTGACCGCAACGCCGGTGGCCATAGAGGGAAGGCAAGCAATCACCCTGCCGAGTTCCGCAATCATCGAAAAGGAGGGTGTCACGGACGTCCTGGTCGTGGACCGGTCGACGGCAACGGTCCGGCTGAGAGCCGTTCAACTCGACAGCCAGACGGCCGATGGCCTTGTCGTCCGGGTCCGGTCCGGGCTGCGGGAAGGAGAAGAAATCGTGGTGGCCGGCGTCAATGAACTGGCCGATGGACAAAAGGTGAAACTCGAAGAGGAGCCCGCCAGTGAGTAAATTCAATCTTTCAGACTGGGCGCTCGAGCATCGCTCTCTCGTCTGGTATTTCATGGTCATCTTCCTGGTGGCGGGCGCCTATGCTTATCTGGCCCTCGGCCGCGAGGAGGACCCGTCCTTCACCATCAAGACGATGGTCATCCAGGCCCAGTGGCCCGGCGCTTCCGCCCAGGAGGTGACGCAGCAGGTAACCGATCGTATCGAAAGGAAGCTCCAGGAACTTGGCAATCTCGAACATACCCGCAGCATCACCACCGCTGGGCAGACCATTGTCTTCGTCGATCTGCTGCCGAGGACGAATGCCCAGGATGTGAAACCGACATGGAGTCGGGTGCGCAACCTGATCGACGATATCAAGCACGAGTTCCCGCAGGGCGTCATCGGTCCTTTCTTCGATGATGCGTTCGGAGACGTCTACGGCAATATCTTTGCCTTCACCGCCAACGGGTTGAGCTTCAGGGAACTGCGCAACTTCGCGGAGGATGCCAGAACAGAGATCCTCAATATCCCCGATGTGGGCAAGGTCGACATCGTTGGCGCCCAGGACGAGGTCATCTATCTCGAATTTTCGACGCGCAAGATGGCTGCCCTCGGTCTTGACCGTGCGGACGTCATCTCCACGCTGCAGGCCCAGAATGCCGTCACCCAGTCGGGGTTTGTCCAGACGGGGCCGGAACGAATCGCGCTGCGTGTTGGAGGGCGGTTTATCTCCGAGGATACGCTGCGCAACATCAACCTCAGGGTAAACGACCGGTTCTTCCCGCTGACGGATATCGCCACCATCACGCGCGGATACGTCGATCCGCCGGCATCGCTCTTCCGCTTCAACGGAAGGCCGGCGATCGGGCTGGCGATCGGCATGAAGACCGGCGGCAATGTGCTGGATTTCGGTGAAGCTCTCGAAAAGACGATGGTCGGGATCGTTCAGAAGATGCCGGTCGGAGTTACGGTCGAAAAGGTATCCGACCAGCCGAAAGTTGTGGAAGAAGCTGTAGGCGGCTTCACGAAGGCCCTGTTCGAGGCCGTCGCCATTGTGCTCGCGATCAGTTTCGTCAGCCTTGGCTTCAGGGCAGGGCTGGTCGTCTCGATCGCCATTCCGCTGGTGCTTGCCATCACCTTCGTGGTCATGCTCGATGCGGGCATTTCGCTGCAACGCATCTCGCTCGGGGCGCTCATCATCGCGCTCGGCCTTCTGGTCGACGATGCCATGATTGCGGTTGAGATGATGGTGGCGCGGCTGGAGATGGGCGACAGTCTGAGGAAGGCCGCCACCTATGTTTACACATCGACCGCATTCCCGATGCTGACGGGAACCCTTGTGACCGTTGCAGGCTTCATTCCGGTCGCGTTCAACAAAAGCAATGCGGGCGAATTTACCTTCACTCTCTTCGTCGTCATCGCCGTATCGCTCGTCGTTTCCTGGGTCGTTGCGGTGGTTTTCACGCCGCTTATCGGTGTGACGATCCTGCCGAAGTCGATGAAGAAGCATGCCGAACACAAGAGCTTTTCCGCGAAGGTGTTTTCGAGCCTGCTGCATTTCTGCCTGCGGTGGCGCTGGATGACGATCGCCGCGACCGCCCTTCTTTTCGCGGCATCCTTCGCCGGCCTGTCGATGGTGCAGCAGCAGTTTTTTCCGAGTTCGGACCGGCCGGAACTGATCGTCGACTGGAATCTGCCGCAAAACAGCTCGATTGCCGAGACGAGCCGCCAGATTGGACAGTTTGAGCGAGAGATGCTGGCAGGTAACGCTGCGATCGACCATTGGTCGACATATGTGGGGCGAGGCGCGCCGCGCTTCATTCTTTCCTTCGACGTGCAGCCGGCTGACGCTGCTTTCGGCCAGACTGTCATCGTCACAAAGGGGCTCGCCGAACGGGACAGGCTGAAGGAAGAAGTGGAAGCTTATCTCCAGAAGACGTTTCCCGGGACCGATGCGTATGTGAAACTACTGGAAGTGGGCCCCCCCGTCGGCAAGCCGATTCAGTATCGTGTATCCGGCGAGGATCTCCAGACGGTGCGCGAACTCGCGCAAAAGCTGGCATCCGTTATCGGCACCTATCCGTCGCTAAAGAATCTCGCATTCGACTGGAACGAACCGGCGCGCGTCGTGAAAATCGACGTCTTGCAGGACAAGGCGCGACAGCTCGGCGTGTCCTCCCAGGATATCGCGATGGCGCTCAACACCGTTGTACAGGGCAATGCGATCACCCAGGTGCGCGACGACATCTATCTGGTGAATGTGGTGGGCCGGGCTTCGGAAAAGGAACGCCGGTCGATCGACACCCTGCTCGATCTGCAACTTCAGGGCAGTGGCGGCCAGTCCGTCCCGCTCTCCTCGGTGGCCACCTTCCGCTATGAACTCGAGCAACCCACGATCTGGCGGCGTGACAGGATCCCGACGATTACGCTTAAGGCGGGCATCCGGGACGCGACGCAGCCGGCCACCGTTGTGAAGGATCTCGCCGAGAAGGTTGCCGCCTTTGAAAAGGCGCTGCCGTCCGGATATTCCCTCAAGATTGGCGGCGCGGTCGAAGAAAGCGCCAAGTCGCAGGGGCCTATTGCACAGGTGGCACCCGCCATGTTCCTCATCATGGCGACCCTGCTGATGATCCAGCTTCAGAGCTTCCATCGCCTGTTCCTGGTCTTCTCGGTTGCTCCGCTTGCGCTTATCGGCGTTGTCGCAGCTCTGCTCGTCAGCCATACACCGCTGGGCTTTGTCGCGCTCCTCGGCGTGCTGGCGCTGGTTGGCATTCTCATCCGCAACTCGGTCATCCTGATCGTACAGATCGAGGAACTGCGAAAGGAGGGAATGTCGCCATGGAAAGCCGTTGTCGAAGCGACGGAACATCGAATGAGGCCGATCATGCTTACCGCTGCGGCCGCGACGCTTGCGCTGATCCCGATCTCGCACGAGATCTTCTGGGGACCCATGGCCTACGCCATGATGGGCGGTATCGTCGTGGGCACGGCGCTCACGCTTCTTTTCCTGCCGGCGCTCTACGTTGCCTGGTTCCGTATTCCACGTGAGGTCGAGACATATTGATGGCCGTAACCAGACCCTTTGTCCCCGGGCGAGCCGCCCGGGGATTGCAGGCATGTTCGATGTATCGGAAAGCTTCGCGAAGAGCGGTCGCTCTCCTGCTTGTGACATGCCTCGTCGCGCCAGGCTGTGCAAACCGGGTGCAGGATGTATTTCAACCGCTTGCTTCGGCACCCAGCGACACGAGCAGGATCTCAATGTTGGTTGCGACGACACGCAAATCGTCGAAAAACCCGGGCCAACTCTATTCGGGAGACCGAGGCACCGCGATTTCGCTCAACAGCGTCACGGTGTCGATACCGCCGGATAAGAACCGAAAGATCGGGGAGGTCCAATGGCCGTCGCGCCTGCCGCCGAACCCGGAAAGGGAATTTGCGGTGCTGGACGTGGCCAAGGCCGAATCCGAGCGCCAGATACTGGAATGGTTCCGCCAGCATCGGAACTCCAAGCGTCAGGTGCTTATCTTCGTCCACGGCTTCAACAATAGCTATAGCGACGCCGTCTTCCGCTTTGCCCAGGTCGTGCATGACTCCGGAACCGATGCAGTGCCTATTCTCTTTACCTGGCCGTCGCGAGGCCGGGTTTTCGACTATCTCTATGACAAGGAAAGCGCCAACTATTCACGTCGGGCGCTGGAGGATCTGATTATCCAGGCAGCGAAAAGCCCGGATGTCGAAGACGTTACCATCCTTGCCCACTCGATGGGAGGCTGGCTGGCGGCGGAAGCGCTGCGCGGCGTTGCCATGCGTGAAAAATCGATCCCGGCCAAGGTCAAGAACGTCATTCTGGCATCGCCGGATATCGACATCGACGTATTTCGTCGCCAGTTCATCGAGATGGGGCCGAAGCGGCCGCATTTCGCAATCCTCACTTCGACGCGAGACAAGGCCCTCGAGATTTCGGGATGGCTGTCTGGCGGCATCGACCGTGTGGGCGGTTCTGATCTCAGGCCCTACGCCCCGATCATGGAAGAACTTGGCGTGACGGTCATCGACACCAGTTCCATCGCGGCGAGCGATCCGTTGGGCCATAATGCCTTTGCCGACAGCCCCGAGGTCGTACGCCTGCTGGGGCGGCGGTTGGCAGGGCAATCTCTGGAGGGAAGCGAGGTAACGTTCGCCGATCAGGTTGGTGTCGCTGCCGCCAATTTCGCCGGCTCGGCGGCGCGCGTGGCCGTCGCGGCTCCTGTCTCGATCATCAGCGGCGAAGCTCGCGAAGTGTTGAAACGCGAGTTGACGCCGTCGACCGACCGGATGGTGGACGGGCAGATCGCTTACTAGGTGTTGAGGCCTCGCATTGGAGAGATTGGATCGGGCCTGAAACGGTCGCGCTTCTGTCCGGTCACTTCGAATTCGGCCGGACCATGCCCCGCAACTCGATAAGGCGCTCCAGCGATTGCAGCGTCTCGTCCGGCTGCACGGCGGAATAGGCGACGTGCAGCAGTTCCGCTGCGATCAGCGACGGAGCATGGAGGGCAATGCGTTCCGACTTTGCCCGAGGAAGGATCACGGCCTCGCGCGCGTGGTCCCGCAAAGGGCTGTCCTGCTTGCCGAGGAACATCACGATGGGAATGCGGAGCCGCTCTGCTTCTGCGATTGCGGCCATGGCTTCACGATGCGCCCGCCCGTGCAGCATCATGATCAACAATTGTCCCTCACGCATCACCATAAGCTGCTCTGCGAGCGCAATGCCCGTGGCGTTCAACACATGGCTTCGCAGTCCGGATCGGGAAAACAGGCGTGCGGCGTATTCTGCGATCAGGCCCGAGGCGCCGATCCCGAAGAAGCAGATTTCCTGCGCCTCGACGAGGAGGCGTACCATCCCGGCAATCGCCTTCCGGTTTTCTGCGGATGCCAACGCCTCCATCGTCTGCGCGTTGGTTTGGAGCACAAAATCGATTGCCTGGTCCGACTGTCCGTCCACGTCTCGCAAGGTAGCGGCCATCTTTTCGATCGGGCTGTCGGTCTCGCCGAGCCAAGCTTCCAGAACATCCTTCAGCTCGCGCAATCCGCTGTAACCGAGGGACTGGATTGCACGAATGACGGTGGCGTCCGAGGCACCGGTTTCAAATCCGATTTCAAGCGCGGAAAGTCCGAGCACACGGTGCCGGTGGGCATCGATGAATTCGGCCACTCTCAGTAGGCTTGGCGACAGGCGATCACGGCGCTTCGCCAGCTGTTCGGCAAACCGGTCCTTGACGCGTGGGGAACTGTTGATATCGGACATGAAGCTTCCTTGGGGAGCACGCCTCATCCCTAACGGACGACGTATTCAATCACAATAGCAGCTTTGTAGGACTGGCCTCCACTAGCCGTGGGCCGCCCTTACCATTGTTGTCATGTTGAAACGCGCGGCGCAGGAGTTCGAAATCGCTCCTCCGGCCCGTGCTTTTCAGCGATCTCTTGTTTCCCTTGGGCCCAGAGGTCGAGAATCCACAGGAATGTAGTAGTCGACCATTTAGGGGCGCATTTTTCCAAAACGGCGAGAGACCATGCGGATTGCGATAGCGCCCGGCCGAGCAGCAGGGGTCTTGTGCCCGATGGTTCTGGAGTGGGCGGAGTCAGGTGCGCCCGATAGAGCGTTGTGATAAAACATTGTTTTTTCGCGTGAATTTCATGTGTCCCGGTTTTCGTCTATGGCCTGGCTGCATAATGTCAATGCCGACCGTGCCATTGGCAGAAAGGCTAGACGGCTCGGCAATGTCGCTTGCTCATGACAATGCCGGTGAGGTAAAACTTGACTACTACATTCCACTATTCGAGAACCGCGCAATCTTTTCCGATATCGCTCGAAGTGGCATGAACATGATACCCCGCAATTCCGTTTCGATCTTGTACGGCACCCTTGCCGTTAGCGTTTCCGCCCTGGCCCTCAACAGTCACGCTTTTGCGGACGACACCACGACGACAGAACTGGGCGAGATCGTTGTCAGAGCCGATACCGGCACGGCGAATTCGAAGTCTTACAAAGCCTCGCGCACGTCAACGGCAACCCGCAGCGATGCATCCGTTCTGGAAATTCCCCAGGTCGTGACAACGGTCACTTCGCAAGCGATCAAGGACAAGGCGGCGAACGATCTCGACGACGTGTTGTCGGATGTTAGTGGCGTCACGCAGACCAACACGATCGCCGGCGCCAATGACGCGATCATCCGTCGGGGTTTCGGCGAAGCCGGAGACGAGTCGATCCTGACCGATGGATTGAATACCGTGCTCCCGCATAGCTTCAATGCGACCACGGACTACGTAGAGGTTCTCAAGGGTCCTGCATCCACGCTTTATGGCATTCTCGACCCTGGCGGAATGGTCAATGTCGTGACGAAAAAGCCGGAAGATGCGTTCTCAGCCGAGGCCTGGTCGACCTTTTCCGCCTATGGTGCCGGTCGCTATTCCAGCAAGGCCGGTTTCGATGTCACAGGACCGGTCGGCGACACCGGCTTTTCCTATAGGCTGATTGCCGAAGGCGAAGACGGCGACTATTGGCGAAACTTTGGAACGAACAAGACCTGGCTGATATCACCCTCTCTCAAATGGGAGGGCGACGACACGGAGTTGCTAGTTTCCTATACCCATCAGGACTACCTGAACCCTTACGACCGGGGAACGATCTACGACACTGCGAATGGAAGCTTTCTCGATATCAGCCCTCGCCAGCGGCTCGACGAGGCGTGGTCGGAGGTCGATGGCGAAGCTGACCTCTTCAAGGCCTCCCTGACACGTCAACTCGGTGGCAACTGGGAATTTTCGCTCAATTATGCCTACAGCAGGAACGACTTTTCCGCCGACCAGACACGTGCGCTGTCCTACAACGCGGCGACAGGCTTGTTGGCCAGGCGTTCGGATGTGCGTGGTTATGACGAGACGACGGAACATGCTGTTCGCGCCGACCTGACCGGTAGCGAGACGCTCTTCGGTCTCGAGCACGAATTCCTTTTCGGTTCCGCCCTGCGCTATGAGGAAGTTTCGCGCTCCGAGCTTCAGCGCTGCAACACCCGCGCTTCTCTCGATGTATATGATCCCACCTACGGCACGATTTCGCCCTGTGTGTATGACGCTTCGAATTCGGTGCGGGAATACGAATACATGCGCACACAATCGCTCTATGCGCAGGATCGTATCCACCTGACGGAGCAACTCACGGCGGTCGGCGGTATTCGTCTCGAGCACTACGATATCGAGGCGGGAAGCGGAGATACGGTCAACACCGATACAGACGGTTACGCTTTGGTCCCCAATGCCGGTCTGGTCTGGCAGTTCCATCCCGACATGTCGCTTTATACGAATGTCGCCAAGACCTTCCGGCCGAACAGTTCGATCAACAGTGCCTATGGCAGCCTCGATCCCGAGGAAGGAATTTCCTATGAAGTCGGCTCTAAGGTCGATTTCACCGATTGGCTGAGCGGCACTCTTGCCCTCTACTATTCGGAGAAGAAGAATGTCGCCTATTCCGAGACGACGACCTCTGGCGATACCGTTTACCGCACGGCCGGCCTCGTTCGCTCGAAGGGGATCGAACTGGATCTTGCAGGACAACTCACCGACGATCTGCAACTGGTGGCAAGTTACGGCTTCACCGATGCGGAAGTGGTCGATGATCCCGATTATGCAGGAAACGCGCTTGCCAACGTGGCACGCAACACGGCCGCGCTACGTCTTGCCTACGACTATGGCGAGGTATTCGGTGGCGCCGGCAGTTTGCGCTTCGGCGGCGGCATCAGGGCCGTGGGCAAACGCGCCGGTGATGCCGACAACAGTTTCTATCTGCCGGGTTATGGCGTGGTCGATCTCTTTGCCACCTACACGATCGAGCGGGAACATCCAGTCGAGATCCAGCTCAGTCTGAATAACATCTTCGACAAGACCTATTATACCTCGTCGATTGGAAATTCGGCTTACGGCATCGCCGTTGGCGAACCCTTCAACGCTGCCTTGAGCCTGCGGGTGAAGTATTGAGCGGAGCTCCTGCCATAAGGCAGGAGACTCATCGCCCGGCTTTCTCCGGATAGGGTCTCTTGTCGGTCCGACATCCGTGTCGCGTCCCCGACAAATCGGTTGCGGCATCCGACAATTGTTCTGGCAGTTCTGATGCTGTGAATTGAAATCATTTGGTAAATTGAAATGGCACGGTGATTGCTGCTCCTTTCGGCATGGTTCAACCACGTGAAAGGAGATGCCGATGTCAGCCCCGATGATCTCGCTCGATAGTCTCGCTCCCGCCTCATCCATGGATGCCATGCTGGCCAAGGCGACATCCGGCGGCTGCTCGTCGTCTTCCTGCGGCTCTTCCGCCAAACCGGAGGACATGGACACCGCTATCTGGGAAAAGATCAAGGATCATCCCTGTTATTCGGAAGAGGCGCATCACTATTTCGCCCGCATGCATGTCGCCGTTGCGCCCGCCTGCAACATCCAATGCAACTATTGCAATCGCAAATACGATTGTGCCAACGAGAGCCGACCCGGCGTCGTCTCCGAGAAACTCACTCCGGACCAAGCCCGCCGCAAGGTGATCGCGGTGGCAAACGAGGTGCCGCAGCTTTCCGTCCTCGGCATCGCAGGCCCGGGCGACGCCTGCTACGACTGGCGCAAGACCAAGGCGACTTTCGAGGAGGTGTCGCGCGACATTCCCGATATCAAGCTCTGCATCTCGACGAACGGTCTTGCCCTGCCGGATCACGTCGATGAACTCGTCGAGATGAATGTCGATCACGTGACGATTACCATCAACATGGTCGATCCCGAGATCGGCACGAAGATCTATCCTTGGATCTTCTACCGGAACCGCCGTTACACCGGCCTCGAGGCTTCCCGGATCCTGCATGAGAGGCAGATGCTCGGGCTCGAAATGCTGACCGCCCGCGGCATTCTCACCAAGATCAATTCGGTAATGATTCCCGGCGTCAACGACGAGCACCTGCTGGAAGTGAACAAATGGGTAAAGGAACGCGGCGCCTTCCTGCACAACGTCATGCCGCTGATCTCGGACCCCGCGCACGGCACCCATTTCGGGCTCACCGGCCAGCGTGGCCCGAAGGCGATGGAACTGAAAGCCCTGCAGGACAAGCTGGAGGGCGGAGCCAAGCTTATGCGCCACTGCCGCCAGTGTCGTGCCGATGCGGTCGGGCTTCTGGGCGAGGACCGCGGCCAGGAGTTCACCCTCGATCAGATCCCCGACGAAGTGGCCTATGATCCCGCTGGGCGCGAGACCTATCGCGAAGTGGTGGCGCGGGAACGGGGAGACCACGCCGCGGCAAAACAGGCCGCCGTCAATACCGTGAAGGAAACCGAGGCCGCCGGCTCGCTGCTGGTTGCCGTCGCCACAAAGGGCGGCGGACGTATCAACGAGCATTTCGGCCACGCCCGGGAATTCCAGGTCTATGAAGCATCGCCCAAAGGCATCGTCTTCGTCGGCCATCGCAAGGTCGAGCAGTATTGCATGGGCGGTTTCGGAGAGGATGCAACCCTGGACGGGGTGATTGAGGCGCTCGAGGGCATCGATGTGGTGCTTTGCGCCAAGATCGGCGACTGCCCGAGCGACAGCCTTGCTGCCGCGGGAATCCGCGCCACGGATGCCTATGGATTTGACTACATCGAGGCCGCGATCGGAGCGCTCTATGCCGCGGAATTCGGGCTGGAGTTGCTGGCCGAGAGTGCCTGATGCACCGGTTCTCTGACTGAAGCTGCCGAAAGGAGATGGAAAATGGCTTTCAAGATTATCGCTTCGCAATGCACCCAGTGTTCCGCCTGTGAGTTCGAATGCCCGACCGGGGCGATCAAATTCAAGGGGGAGACCTATGTCATCGATCCGAACAAATGCACCGAATGCGAGGGTTACTTCGATACGCAGCAATGTGCGGCTGTCTGTCCGGTGCCGAAAACTTGCGTTCCCGCCTGATTCCATCCAGGCGGGAAACACCCGGCTGCCGCTCTCGGACCTTGAATCCTTGTGGGGGTAGCCGGGCTCGTCTTTCGGCCGGCTGACTACCGGCATCCCCGGTGACGTCGATGCAAAGCGACGGCGGATGTGAGGAGATGGCATGAGCGCAGACAGCAGAGGCTCGAGGCATAGGGACGATGAAATGCCGCCGGCTGTCGATTGGCTTGGCAATCCCGTTTCCTGCGCGGACTGTCCGCACGAGGAAAATCGTGTCTCGGGTCTTTGCGATCTCGGACGGGCCTGTGTTCGCGACCTGCGCGCGCGCCGGATCGACCGGTTTTTTTCGCTCAATCCGGCGCTTGCCGACAACTATCTCGATCATCCGTTCTTCGAGGTGCGCAGCATCGCCGCCCGTTACGCAACGCCGTTCAGATTGCTGCCGCTTTTGTTCGATGTCGAGCCGGATGTGCGGGCCATGGCGCTGAGCCGACTGCCGGCGGCGCGTGTACTTGCACTGCGGTCCGATCCCGATCGCCGGGTAAGGATCGCCCTTGCCCGCAAGCTTGCCGGAGAGGATCTGCTGCCCCTGCTGCGCGATCCCGACTACCAGGTGAGGTTGACTGCGGCGCGATCCGCCACCGAAGCATTGCTGGTCGGGCTGCTTGACGATCCCGAACCGGATATCCGGCGCGAGGCGGCACGGCGGGTTCCGCTCACCCATCTGCCGGCAATGATCGCCGATCCGGAGCCGCTGGTGCGGATCGAGGTCGCCCGCAGGCTGGAGCCGGCGCGGCTGCATCTTCTAGCCGGCGATCCGGATTTTCGCGTGCGCTATGTGATCGTCGAACGCATTGCCCTCGATGAACTCGGTCCGTTTCTGAACGATGGCGACGAGGCGGTTCGGGAACTGGCGCGAGACAGGGCGACACTGGAACACAAGGAGTAACCCGGCATGGGGCTTGGACGAGAACAGGAAGTCGAAATCCGCAAACCGCCGGTCTTTCGGCCCGGCGAGCATGTTAGGGCGACACGGCATGTCAGGAACGACGGCACCTATCCCGGCAAGGAAATAGGGGAAAACCTCGTACGCAAGGGGGATGTCGGCTATGTGCGCGACATCGGCACCTTCCTGCAGCAGTTCTACATCTACTCGGTCGAATGGGTCGGCCGGGGCACGCTGGTCGGCATGCGGGCGCGGGAACTCGCCAGTCTCGACCGGCCCGACGCGGCAGATGCCGCCGATACGCAGGGAAGCGAACGATGAAGGTCATGATCCGCAAGTCCGAGCGCGGTTTTTCCGCCTATGTGCCGAAGAAGGATCTCGAGGAGCCGATCGTCGGTTCCGAAACACAGGAACTCTGGGGCGGCGTGGTCACGCTCAAGAACGGCTGGCGCCTCGATCTGCCGGCGATGCCGGCGGATACGCGACTGCCGATCACCGTCGAGGCCCGCAAGCTCGCAGACGACGAATAGGACAACCGACGAACGACCCACCGGGACCGGAAGGAATGAGGCCATGAACGCGATACTACACAAGGATTTCCTGTTCTGCGTCAGCGGCGACGAGGCAAGAAGCACCCTTCTCGATGTCAGGGCCGGATTGGAGAAGGGTGCGATCGCTCCCTATCTCGGGCCGGGCCTCGTTGCGCTTGCAGCCAGCGAGGCATCCGTGCCCGCTTCACCCGAGGCCGTTGCGGCGGCTCTCAACACCAAAGCGCCGGCACCGTCGCGCATCCGCACGAATATGTGGGGAGTAGCCCAGTATATCGAACAACGACGTCACAGGAATACGCTCAAGGCGTGGATGGCCGAAATCTTCGCTGCCGAGCCGAGGCCGTTGGCGCTGCATCGCTGGCTGGCGACCCTCTCACTGCCGCTCATCGTCGACAGCTGGTATGACGGAGCCATGCGTGCGGCGCTGAAGGAAAGCGGCCGGCAGGACTTCATCAGCGTCCAGGGAATAACCCGGGCCGGGGAGGTTCGCGACATATGGAGCCGGGTCTATCGCGCAGACGATACACCTGCCGGGGACGCTTCCGTCCCGCAGGCCGATACAGTCCTCTATGAGCCTCACGGCAGCGCACGCCCGGCCGGCAATTTTCTGGTGGCCGATTCCGACTACGTCGAGGTTCTGACCGAGATCGACATCCAGACACCGATCCCCGACAGCGTCAAGGAGAGGCGCGGGAACCTTGGTTTCGTGTTTCTCGGCTGCCGGTTCCACGACCAGATGTTGCGCACCTACGCCCGGCAGATCATCAAGCGTTCGAAGGGGCCGTATTATGCGGTCATGGACGGGGTGGCCCTGAGCAAAAACGAACGTCGCTTCCTTGCCGAAAACGGTATCACCCTGATCGACATGCCACTCTCCGATGCGGCTGCGGTACTTGCAGGAGAAGACGATGCACCCGGGTTGGCGCCCGGAGTACCGGTCAAAACTTCTTGACCGGTATGTCGTGGCGCCGCAGGGCGTAACCTACCTGGCGCGGGGTAAGGCCGAGAATGCGGGCGGCCTTCGCCTGCACCCATCCGGAACGCTCCATCGCTTCGACCAGACGTTCGCGTTCGGTGAGGCGGCTGCCATTGGCGGGACAGGCGGGATCGGCCGGATTGCATGGGTTTCCGCCAGGCATGATGGCCGTTTCCCGTGACTTCGAGGACGGTGCCGGAACGCCGGCCGGCAAAATATGGCCACTGGCGAGCATGTCGATATCGTTGTGCTGGACCTTGCCGTTGCCCTTCCACAGAAGGGCGGACAGACACTGCCCGCTGCTGCAGGCGAAGTCGTTTGGGCCGATGACCTCCGAACGGGTGAGCGTCGCGGTGCGCTGCACGCAGTTTTCCAGTTCGCGGACATTGCCGGGAAAATAACAGCGGGAAATCAGATCGAGCGAGCTCCGGCTGAAACTCAGGCGCCGGCTGTTCTGGCGGTTGAAGCGTTCCAGGAACGCCTCGGCCAGCCGCGGAATGTCGCCCGGCCGTTCCCGAAGAGGCGGCAGTGCAACCGGCACGACACTGATCCGGTAGTAGAGGTCGGCGCGGAATTCCCCCTTGCGCACGGCGTCCTCCAGATCCCGGTTTGTCGCACAGATCAGCCGTACGTCCACTTTCAGCGTCTTGTTGCCGCCGACACGCTCGAATTCCCCCTCCTGCAGAACCCGCAGCAGCTTGGCCTGGAAGGCGGGAGAAATCTCACCGATCTCGTCCAGCAGCAGCGTGCCGCCATGGGCCAGCTCAAAACGGCCGGCACGCTGGTTCGTTGCGCCGGTGAAAGCGCCTTTTTCATGCCCGAAAAGTTCGGATTCGAGCACGGTTTCAGGAAGGGCGGCACAGTTGAGTTTGACGAAAGGCTTGTCGTGGCGAGGCGAAAGTTCGTGAATGGTCTGGGCGAACAACTCCTTGCCCGTGCCGCTTTCCCCACGCAGCAGCACTGTTGAATTGGTTTTGGCGACGATGTTGATGATGTCGAGAACGTTCTTCACTGAGGGGCTTTCGCCGACGATGCGACCGGTCTTGCCGGCTGCCCGGCGGGGACGTGCCTCGGCATTGCCGTCGAAGGATTTTTCCAGCCGCCGCTTTTCATCGATCAGGCGTTGTCGGTCCTCGCTCAAAATGCGGTGGAGACGGATGGTCTGGCCGGCAAGGTTGGCGACCATGGTCAGGAAACGCATGTCGTCATCGAGTGTGAAATCGGCGCCTTCCTTACGGGTCCTGTCGATCGACAGCGTACCGAGCACCGTGTGGTTGGCCTTGACCGGGATGCCGATGAAACAGACACCCGGCTCACTTCCGGGAAAGAGCTGCGAGCGGCCTGTATCGGGAATGACCAGCGGCGTCGCCGTCGCCACGATCTGATCGATAACCGTTTGCGGGATCGGCATGAAATGGTCTTCGCCGGGCTTGTGGCAATAGCCGGCAGTGGCGACGATCTCCGGCAGGCCGTCGTCATCAAGCACGATCAGCGCGCCCTGGCGCATCTGCAGGAAAGAAGAGAGAATGTTCACGACATTGGCGAGCGTGATCTCGAGACGTGCCGGTTCCGCAAGCACCTTGGAGATCTCGTAAATGCCACTCAGGGAAACAGTCGCACGCCGGCTCGACTTGACGGCGTCGTCGGAAAGAGCCTTTTCCCTGCCCGGTGGACTGACATGCTCGACGTAACGGTTCATCCGAAGACCTCTTGGACTATCCCATACTGGACCGTTCCAAGGGCAACCTCCCCAAACCGAATTTTGTTATATGACAAAGCAGAGTACGCCTATACCATCGGTTGTCAATTCGATTCAGGCCGGAGCCCGTTTCAGCAAAACCTACGGAAGTCATCCGAACTTGAAGAGCACGCCGTAGCCGCCTCTCGGATAGTTCCATTCGATCTCGCCGGACGGTTCGCAAAGCACTCGGCAGGTGCCGCATTCCATGCAGCCGTCAGCGGTAATCTCCACCTGGCCCTTGTCGTTCTGCTCGTAGCATTTCGCAGGGCAGATCCTTGTCAGCGCGAGAAGATTGGGGCTCGGCGTTTCGTGCGGTCGCACCGTGATGTGCGGACGGCCGACATCCACGAGGTAGCGGTTCTGGAAAAGCTTGTCCTCGACCCGGACATCCTTGACGGCAATGGTCATTTCGGAACTCCTCGTTCTATAGGTTGGGTTTTGGAGCCTGCATCAGCGCCAGGCGAAGGCGAGTCTGACGGCATCGGATACCATGCCCCAGCGGCTGCGGTTCTTCACGAACTGGGCGACCGTCGCCTTTTCCTTGTCTATCTTCGGCGTGCCGTCGACCCTGACGAAACTCTGTGCCGCCGCCGAGATGAGCTGCGGATAGGTCATGAAGAAATTCTGCGAATTGGTGTGCAGCAGGGCGGGCATGTCCTTGTGCTTTTTCAGGTCCTTCATGACGAAGGATTCCTCCAGCATCTTCCTGTAGAGCGCGAGGTTTTCGGCGGTCATCGGATCTTTGCGACTCTTGATCTGGAAGATCGTCTCCGCGGCGATCCGGCCGGAGGTCATGGCAAGGTTGGAGCCCTCGCGGTGGACGGCGTTATTGAGCTGTGCGGCATCACCGACCACGACCCAACCGTCGCCGAAGAGCTGCGGGATCGCCTTGTATCCGCCCTCGGGGATCAGATGCGCGGCATATTCCTTAACCTCGGAGCCGGCGAGCAGCGGCCTGACCGAGGGATGGTTCTTGAATTCCTCCAGCAGCGCATAGGGGCTTTCCATGGTTTTGGCATAGTCGGACACCAGGCAGCCGACGCCGAGCGAGATCGATTCCTTGTTGGTGTAGAGAAAGGCCAGGCCCGTCATGCCCTGCGAAAAGGTGCCGGCGGCCTCGATCACGCAACCCTCGTTACCGGTGAGGCCGAAGCGCTGACAGATGACTTCCTCCGGCAGGAAGTGCATTTCCTTGACTGCGAGCGCCACCGTCTCCGGCTTCGGCATGTCGCGCAGGCCGGCGCGGGTTCCGAGCAGGCCGTTTACGCCTTCAGCAAGCACCACCACGTCCGCGAAAATCGCGCCGCCGCGGCGGTCGGTATGGACGCCGATCACCTTGCCGGTGGTATCGCGGGCAAGCTCGGTCACCGTCGTTTCGCAAAGCACTGTCGCGCCCGCTTCCTTGACCTTGCTCGAAAACCATTTGTCGAACTGGGCGCGGATGATCGTATAACGGTTCGGCTTTTCCTCGTTGAAGTCGGAGGAGCGGTAATGCATGCCGGTATGGGAGGTGTCGTCCATCATCCAGAAGCGCTGTTCGACCAGATGCCGTTCGAGCGGCGCATCCTCGCGGAAATCCGGGATAATCTTCTCCAGCATGCTGGCATACATGATGGCGCCCTGGACATTCTTCGAACCGGCATATTCGCCCCGTTCAAGCTGCAGCACCTTCAACCCGCGGCTTGCCAGCGTATAGGCGGCGGCATTGCCGGACATGCCGGCTCCGATGACGATGGCATCGAATTTTTCCTCGATCATGGTCGCATCTCCGTCAGCTTGCGAGCTTGTCGCGGTTATGGGGCGAGAGGCGCCGGACGAAGGCCTCGGTGAGCGCTGGCAGGAAGCGCACGGCGTCCGTGACGAGGCCGACATGGGCGAAATCGAAGATCGGCGCGTTGGGATCGGTGTTGATCGCGACGATCAGGTCGGCGCCCTCGACGCCGACACGATGCTGGATGGCGCCAGAAATGCCGGCGGCGATGTAGAGCTTCGGGCGGATCGTCTTGCCGGTCTGGCCTATCTGGCGTTCGGACGGCATCCAGCCCTTCTGCACGACCGGCCGCGAACAGCCGTATTCTGCGCCAAGCGTAGAGGCGAGATTGCGGATCAACTGGAAGTTCTCGGCGGCGCCGAGGCCAAGGCCACCCGCCACGACGATATCGGCATAGGCGAGGTTGACCTTGGAGGACTGGCCGTCAGGAATGAAGCTCAGCACCTTGGTGACGATATCCTCCTCCGTCATCGACAGCTTGTGCTGGATGACGCGGCCGACCGGCCTTTCCTGCCGCTCCGGCATCGGCATGACGCGGGGCCGGACGGTCGCCATCTGGGGCCTGTAGTTCAGCGTGTAGATCGTGCAGAGCAGCGAGCCGCCGAAAGTCGGCCGGGTGGCAGCGAGCGACTTGTCGTCGTCGACGTCGAGTTCGGTGCAGTCGGCAGTGAGGCCGGTCCTGAGGGTGGTTGCCACGGAACCGGCGAGGTCGCGGCCGAGCGTGGTTGCCCCAAGCAGCAGGATCTCCGGCTGGTAGGTGTTGACGAGGTCGGTCAGTGCCTTCGAATAGGGCTCGTTGCGGTAATCCTTCAGGATCGGGTCCTCAACCAGGTAGACCATGTCGGCGCCGTAGGCGAATGCTTCCGCCACTGCATGCCATGTCGCCTCCCCCGGCGGGCCGATCACGGCACCCGCCAGTTGAACCCCGAGCTTGTCCGCGAGCGTGCGGCCGCAGCCGAGCAGTTCATAGGAGACCGGGTGCACCTGTCCTCGTTCCAGCTCGATCGCCACCCAGACATGCTTGTAGGATTTGAAGTGCTCGGGCAATTCCTTCTTCATGCCCGCCCGGCCGGCGGCCGGCGCTGCTGGTTTTTTTGCCTCTTCGGTCATGTCCTCATCCTTCCTAGGCGGCGCAGTTTTCGACGGCGAGGGCCGTTTCAAGGGCGGGTTTGCGCGTGAAGATCTCGCTGATCAGTCCATCGGCGAGATCGCGCGTGCTGTCGCCCGGCTCCCCGAGGATCTTTGCCTTCTCCTGGCGGGCCGTCGGCGCGAAAACCCTTTTCACCACGGTCGGAGATCCGCGCAGGCCGCATTTTGTCAGGTCCTCGATGCCCGCATCGGCTGCGCTCCAGGTGATGATCTCTGCGCGGGCGGCGCGCAGCGCATCGTTCAGCGTGCCCCGACGGATCTCGTTCGAGCCTTCCAGCATGGTAACGAGACAGGGCAATTTCGTCTGGAGCATCTGTGTGCCGCCCTCCGCGCGTCGCTCGACGGTGATTTCGCGCGCGGCCGGATCGACAGATGCGATCTTCGCCACGTAGGTCAGCTGCAGGAGATCGAGGCGTTTGGCGATGCCGGGACCGACCTGGGCGGTGTCCCCGTCGATGGTCTGCTTGCCGGCGAAGATCACGTCCGGCTTGCCGTAAACCTGGCCGATCTTCTGGATTGCCGCGGAGAGGGCGAATGAGGTGGCAAGTGTATCGGAGCCGGCGAAGAAGCGGTCCGTCAGCAGTACGCCGCGATCGGCGCCGAAGGTCAGGGCTTTGCGCAGCGAGTCCGAGGCCATCGGCGGTCCCATGGTCAGCACCGTGACCTCTCCGCCATGGGCGTCACGCATCCTCAGCGCTTCCTCCAGCGAGAAGAGGTCGAAAGGGTTGATGATGGTCGGAACGCCCTGTCGCATGATGGTATTCGTCACGGGATGGACGCGGATCTGCGCCGAATCCGGCACTTGCTTGATACAGACGACGATATGCATGCCGCGCACCTCCATCATGATTGCTTGAAAGCTCTGACGTTTCATCAGCATAAACCGTGCCAGCCTTGGAAGAAGACCGTAAATATTTGAAAAGAAAGACGATATTTTCTGACGTTCCGGTAGGTCGGAGTGTTTTGTCGCGTTCTCGACAATGTCGCGTCGGGTCCGCGGCAAGGATATGGTGCGACATAGCCTGTCGGGCGATCCACAAAAAAAGGCCGGCCGCGAGGGCGGTCCGGCCGAGTCGGGGGTCAAGTGGCAGGTGCTTACTGTTCGGCAAAGGGCTTGAGCGCGGCATCGAGCGAGACGAAGGCGCCGCGCCTTTCGGCCGGCTTGTCCGGATCGTGATCCTTCAGCACCTTGAACAGCCGCTGGGAGAGCGGCGAGGTTGCCTCGAAGTCGGAATAGGCGCGCTCCAGAGTCGAGCGGGCCCGGGCGGCGATCACCCGGTCGGGAAGACCTTCGAAATCCTCTTCCGCGAGATATTGTCCCATGCGTTTGAGGATATGCAGGCGCGCGACGTTCAGCACCCTCTCGTCATAGAGAATGCCGAGCGCGTGGAAGAAATCCTCCGCCGAGGACAGGCCGCGCAGGCGCTCGAGAATGTTGTCGACCTCGATCGGGCGGGAATTGGACGAGCAGTCACTCATGATGGGCTCCCTGGGGTTGCAAAGGGTTGGCGATGAATGCGGCCGGAACTTCGGCGTTTTCCGGTTGCCGGCGGTTGAACTGGGCCTGCAGGTGAGCGAGACGCACTTCAAGGAAGTCGATGCGGTCGACGAGGGCCGCGATCGCTTCGCCGACGGGATCGGGCATCAGGTGATGCTCGAGGTCGATGCGGCCGTTGCCTACGCGCCGGCGGTCTTTCGCCGGCTTCACCACTCGGCCGGGAATCCCGATCACCGTCATGTCAGGAGCGACATCCTCGATCACGACGGAGTTGGCGCCGATCCGGCAACCGGCGCCGACGGTGATCGGGCCGAGGATCTTGGCGCCGGCGCCGACCAGTACGCCCGATCCGAGTGTCGGATGCCGCTTGCCGGGAGACCAGGACGTGCCTCCGAGGGTTACGCCGTGATAGAGCGTGACGTCGTCGCCGATTTCGGCCGTCTCGCCGATCACCACGCCGGCGCCGTGATCGATGAAAAAGCGCTCGCCAATCGTCGCTCCGGGATGAATGTCGATATTGGTGAGAAGCCGCGAGAACCACGAAAGGAAGCGCGCCGGAAAGCGCAGTCGCCTTTCCCACAGCCGGTGCGACATGCGATGCCAGATGATCGCATGCACGCCCGGATAGGTCAGCAACACCTCGAGGGCGAAGCGGGCCGCCGGATCGCGCGCCCGCACACAGGCAATATCGTCGCGGATCATCGCAAACGCGCCCTTCCGGCTCGGGGGCTCGGGGTCCTGCCTGTCGCGTGATCTGCTATCGCGCGCCTTGACGCTGCTTGTCAGCATGACGAACGACATGTCCGCTCCTTCACGTTTTCGGAGGTCCGCATGCGATCGAAAAGGCGGACGAGGTCGTCGGGCGGTATCGTCGCCTTCATCTCGACGGCAAGCCGTCTGACATCCGCAAGAAGTCCCGCGAGCATTTCCCGGTCTCCCGCCCTGCCATTCTGGCCGAGGACATGGGCGAGTGCGGCCGCGCCCGAATGCTTGCCGATGGCGATACGGTGATTTCGCCCGAACTCCGCCGGATCGAGTCCCTGGTAGGTCTGGCGATCGCTCAGCAGGCCGGCGACGTGAATGCCTGACTCATGCGTGAAGACATTGGCCCCGGTGATCGGTTTGGCCGGAGACAAAGCCTGCCGCGCACAACGGGCGACGAGGGCGGCAAGGCCTGGAAAGGCGGTAAGATCGAGCCCTGTCGAAATACCGTACATCAGTTGCAGTACGGCTGCCACTTCTTCCAGCGGGGCATTGCCCGCCCGTTCGCCAAGTCCTGACACGGTGACGGAAAGGTGTCGGGCGCCGGCCCTGAAGGCGGCAACCGAGTTCGCCGTCGCGAGGCCGAAATCGTTGTGGGCATGAAATTCGAGCGGCACAGGTGCGCGCCGTGCCAGCGGCTCGATCAGCGCGACGGTCGAAAAGGGATCGAGAATGCCGACGGTGTCGGCAAGCCTCACCCGGTCGGCGCCGGCGGAAGCGGCAATCGTTATCACCCGTTCCAGGTGTTCCGGATCTGCGCGCGATGCATCCTCGCAGCCGACCGCCACGAATAGGCCGGCCTTCGAAGCCTTCCGGACCATTGCCTCAATGATCCTCAGGGCTTCGTCGCGGTCGATGCCGAGCTTTGCGGAAAGCTGTAGATCCGAGGCGGGCAGCGACAGATTGACCGCCGCAACCCCGCTGCGAAGGGCCGCGTCGAGATCCGGTTCCGTCATCCGACACCAAGCCATCACCCGCATCGGCAGATTGAGTGAGACGACGGCGCTGATCGCGGCCACCTCATCTTCCCCCATGGCCGGTGTGCCGACCTCGATCTCGGGAACGCCGGCAGCCGCAAGCGCTTCGGCAAGCTCGAGTTTCTCCGAAAGGGAGAATGCGACGCCCGGCGCCTGCTCGCCATCGCGCAGGGTCGTGTCGTTTAGGAATACTGCCGGCTTCGAGGCGGTGTGCATTGGATTTCCCTCAGGCATGGACAAGACCGGAAGGCTGGTTGAAAGGCTGGCTGGGCATCGGCTTGCGCAGCCGCCCCACGATCTCGGGCATGACGGCGAGCACTCTTGCGATGTCGGCTTCGCCGGTATCGCGAGACAGCGAGAACCGCACGGCGCCGCGCAGGAATTGCGGCGGTACTGCCATCGCTTTCAATACGTGGCTGGGTTCCGTCGAGCCGGAAGTACAGGCTGAGCCGGACGAGCAGGCTATGCCGGCGCGGTCGAGCAGCGCCACCAGGGCATCGCTCTCAACGCCTTCGAAGGCGATATTGCAGGTGTTCGGCAACCGCGCGGTCGTATCGCCGTTCACATGCGTACCGTCGATGCGTTGTTGCAGCCCCTGTTCGAGCCGATCGCGAAGCCTGGCGATCCGTGGCCCTTCGGCGCTCACGGTGTCCATGGCGCATTCCGCAGCCTTGCCGAGACCGACAATGCCCGGAACGTTTTCCGTGCCGGCCCGTCGTGCGCGCTCCTGGCGACCGCCAAGGATCGATGGAGCAAAGGGCGTGCCGCGCCGGACATAGAGCGCGCCGACACCCTTCGGCCCATGCAGTTTGTGTGCAGACAGCGACAGCATGTCTATCCCGGTCTCCTTCAGGTCGACCGGAAGCCTGCCGACGGCCTGGACGGCATCCGTGTGAAACAGGGCTCCGACCGTCCTCGTCATTTCCGCCAGTTCGGCGACCGGAAAGATCACGCCGGTTTCATTGTTGGCCCACATGAGCGACACGATGGCCGTGCGCGCCGACAGCACCGCCTGAAAAGCGTCGACATCCAACCGCCCGCGACCGTCCACCGGAATAATGCGGACCTTTACGCCACGGTCGGATTCCAGATGCCGGCAGAGCGTAAGGACCGCGGGATGCTCGACGGCGGAGACCACCACCTCGTCGCGGCCGGCCATGACATTGAGCGCCGAAAGGATGGCCGTATTGTCGCTCTCCGTGCCGCCCGAGGTGAAGACGATCTCGTGGTCATGAGCCGCGCCCACCAGGGCCTGCACCCGTTTGCGCGCGCTGCGGACAGCGGCAGCCGCGGCCGAGCCGAAGGCATAGCCCGAGGAGGGGTTGCCGAAGCATTCGGTGAAGCAGGGCAACATCGCCTCGACAACCGCCGGATCGGTCCGGCTGGTGGCGTTATTGTCCAGATAGACGGGCTGCATGATCGGGCTCCCTCAATTGACCGGAATGACGCGAAGCGGCATGCCGACCGCCTCGATCAGCTTCTGGCGAACGCCGTTGACGGTGACGGCGGCGAGCTGGCAGCCGACACAGGCGCCGGAGAGGCGGATATACACCGCATCTCCGTCCAACCTGACTAACTGGCAATCGCCGCCGTCGCGCTTCAGGTTCGGGCGGATCGCTTCAAGAGCTGCCTCGATCAGGGGTTTGCGGCTGGCAAGGAGCGCGGCGCGCAGAGCCAATGCGTCGCGATCGGCAGTCTCGAGGGGTTGCGATGGCGGTGCGTGGCCCCGCGGACCGATCGGCTGCGGCGTTGCGGTCGGCCTTGACGATCGGCCGGCCAGCCCATCGAACAGGGTGATGCGCGCCGTACGGGCTTGTTCGTGCATCATCGTCTCCCGCTCAGCCGAAGGATTTGCCACAGGCACATTTGTCTGCGGCGTTCGGGTTGTCGAAGACGAAGCCGGAGGATTCGAGACCGGTGACGAAATCGACGGTCATGCCCGCCACATGGGGCTGGGAGCGGGTATCGACATAGACCTTGACGCCGTCGGCATCGATGACGGCGTCGCCGTCCCGAACCGTCGATTCCAACCCCATCATGTATTTGAAGCCGGCACAACCGCCGGCCTCGACCATGATACGGAGCCCTTCGGCGGGCTCCAAAGCCTTCGACAATGCGGACTTGACGGCGGAAATGGCATTCTCGGTGAGAGTGATCATGGTGCATTTCTCCTTTTCGTCAGGACGACGCAAGAAACCATGCATCAGGCGTGCCAGAGAGATTTATCGTTTTAAAGCAGATTGTTACGAAAAAGTGCGTTTGTCGGTTTTGCGACAACGTCTCCAATCCGACATCGCATGTCGGCACCCTACAAAAGATCGAAAGCCTGTCGGGTTTGTCACGTCTGCGACAGGTGGGTGTCGCGCTGGCCGGGGAAGTGTAATTTCAATTAAACTATTGAAATATATGTATAAAATAGAAAAACCTTCGGTCTTTTGGCAAACTGGCACGGCTTTTGAAACGGAAGGAATGGCGGCGGTCGAGCCTGCCGATCCGATATCCAGCCCTGCGGGAGAGGCCGCGGGTGCTTCAGCGAAGGAAGGAAAAGTCATGACAGCTCTGCGTCAGATCGCATTTTACGGGAAGGGCGGGATCGGCAAGTCCACGACCTCCCAGAACACGCTCGCCGCTCTTGTCGATCTCGGACAGAAGATCCTGATCGTCGGCTGCGATCCCAAGGCGGATTCCACCCGCCTGATCCTCAACTCCAAGGCGCAGGATACGGTCCTGTCGCTTGCAGCCCAGGAAGGTTCCGTCGAAGACCTCGAGCTCGAGGATGTCCTGAAGATCGGCTACAAGGGCATCAAGTGCGTGGAATCCGGTGGTCCCGAGCCGGGCGTCGGCTGTGCCGGTCGCGGCGTCATTACCTCGATCAACTTTCTCGAGGAAAACGGCGCCTATGACGACGTGGACTATGTGTCCTACGATGTCCTCGGCGACGTCGTCTGTGGCGGCTTCGCCATGCCGATCCGCGAGAACAAGGCGCAGGAAATCTACATCGTCATGTCCGGCGAGATGATGGCGCTCTACGCCGCCAACAACATCGCCAAGGGCATCCTGAAATACGCCAATTCCGGCGGCGTGCGTCTCGGCGGCCTGATCTGCAACGAGCGTCAGACCGACCGCGAACTCGACCTCGCCGAGGCGCTTGCGGCCCGGCTCAATTCGAAGCTGATCCACTTTGTGCCGCGCGACAACATCGTGCAGCACGCCGAGCTGCGCAAGCAGACGGTCATCGAATATGCGCCGAACTCGCAGCAGGCCCAGGAATATCGCCAGCTCGCCCAGAAGATCCATGACAATTCCGGCAAGGGTACGATCCCGACCCCGATCACCATGGAGGAACTGGAAGACATGCTGCTCGCCTTCGGCATCATGAAGACCGACGAGCAGATGCTCGCCGAGCTTGCCGCCAAGGAAGCTGCCGCTGCAGCCCATTGAGTGAACGATTCAACCGGGCGCCGGCCTTGACCCGGCGCTCCAGTCGAAACGGCGGTCAGCCGCCATCAGCGAGGGATCGCAAGCCATGAGCCTCGACTACGAAAACGACAGCCAGCTCCACGAAAAACTAATCGAGGAAGTGCTGTCCCAGTATCCCGACAAGACGGCCAAGCGCCGCAAGAAGCATCTCAATGTCGCCAAGGCGGGCGGTGAGGTCGATCAGGAAGAGGGCAGACCTCTCTCCGAATGCGACGTGAAGTCGAACATCAAGTCCATTCCGGGCGTCATGACCATTCGCGGCTGCGCCTATGCCGGCTCCAAGGGCGTGGTCTGGGGACCTGTCAAGGACATGGTCCACATCTCCCATGGCCCGGTCGGCTGCGGGCAATATTCGTGGTCTCAGCGCCGCAACTACTACATCGGCACCACCGGCATAGATACCTTCGTCACCATGCAGTTCACCTCCGATTTCCAGGAGAAGGACATCGTCTTCGGCGGCGACAAGAAGTTGGAAAAAGTTATCGACGAGATCGAGCAGCTCTTTCCGCTCAACAACGGCGTGACGATCCAGTCCGAATGTCCAATCGGCCTGATCGGCGACGATATCGAAGCCGTCTCGCGCAAGAAGAAGAAAGAGCTGAACAAGACGATCGTGCCCGTCCGCTGCGAAGGTTTCCGCGGCGTCTCGCAGTCACTCGGCCACCACATCGCCAATGACGCGATCCGCGACTGGGTGTTCTCCAGCGAGGACAAGCATGCCGAATTCGAGACCGGTCCTTACGACGTCAACATCATCGGCGACTACAATATCGGCGGCGACGCCTGGGCGTCCCGCATCCTGCTTGAGGAAATGGGCCTGCGCGTGGTCGGCAACTGGTCCGGCGATGCGACGCTCGCCGAAATCGAACGGGCACCGAAGGCCAAGCTCAACCTCATCCATTGCTACCGGTCGATGAACTACATCTGCCGCCACATGGAAGAGAAGTACGGGATCGCCTGGACGGAATACAATTTCTTCGGTCCATCCCAGATCGAGGCGTCGCTGCGCAAGATCGCCAAGCATTTCGGCCCCGAGATCGAAGCGAACGCCGAAGCCGTCATCGCCAAGTACCGCCCGCTGGTCGATGCGGTGATCGAGAAGTTCCGCCCGCGTCTCGAAGGCAAGACGGTGATGCTCTATGTCGGCGGTCTTCGCCCCCGCCACGTCATCACGGCCTATGAAGACCTTGGCATGGAGATCGTCGGTACCGGCTACGAGTTCGGCCACAACGACGACTACCAGCGCACCAGTCACTACGTGAAGAACGGTACGCTGATCTATGACGACGTGACGGGCTACGAACTCGAGAAGTTCATCGAGGGCATCCGCCCGGACCTCGTCGGCTCCGGCATCAAGGAAAAGTATCCCGTCCAGAAGATGGGCATCCCCTTCCGCCAGATGCACAGCTGGGACTATTCCGGCCCCTACCATGGCTATGACGGCTTTGCGATCTTCGCCCGCGACATGGATCTTGCGATCAACAATCCGGTCTGGGGCCTCTACGACGCACCCTGGAAGAAAAAGCAGGCCGAGCCGCTACCGATTGCCGCCGAATGACGGTTCCGCCCTCGCCGCAGGGCGGGGGCAGGGGCTCGTGCGAGCCCCGGTACATAAAGAACGCCCACGGGAAAACCCGTTCGGGACCTGTCGAAACGTCATTGTCCCGGTGCCGCCGTATGGCGCGGCCCGCAAGGATGGAGGTGACCAGTCATGCCGCAGTCAGCCGAAAAAGTCCTCGACCATGCTCCGCTCTTCCGCGAGCCTGAATATGTCGAGATGCTGAAGAACAAGAAGGAAAACTTCGAATGCCCGCATCCGGGCGAATGGGTCGACGATCAGCGCGAGCTGACCAAGACCTGGGAATATCGCGAGAAGAACCTCGCCCGCGAGGCGCTCGTCGTCAATCCGGCCAAGGCCTGCCAGCCGCTTGGCGCCGTCTTCGCCGCTGCCGGTTTTGAGAAGACCATGTCCTTCGTGCACGGTTCTCAAGGCTGCGTCGCCTATTACCGTTCGCACCTGTCGCGCCACTTCAAGGAACCGTCCTCGGCCGTCTCCTCGTCGATGACGGAAGACGCGGCGGTGTTCGGCGGGCTCAAGAACATGATCGACGGCCTAGCCAACACCTATACGCTCTATGAGCCGAAGATGATTGCGGTGTCCACCACCTGCATGGCGGAAGTCATCGGCGACGACCTGCGCAGCTTCATCGAGAACGCCAAGAACGAAGGCTCGGTGCCGGTCGACTACGACGTACCCTTCGCCCATACGCCGGCCTTCGTCGGCAGCCATGTCGACGGCTACGACAACATGGTGCGCGGCGTGTTCGAGCATTTCTGGAAGGGCCGGACACGGACCGAAGTAAAAGGACGCTTCAACCTGATCCCCGGCTTCGACGGCTTCTGCGTCGGCAACAACCGCGAAATCAAGCGCATGCTGTCGCTGATGGGTGTCGATTACACCTTCATCCAGGATGCCTCGGACCAGTATGACACGCCGTCCGACGGCGAATACCGCATGTATGACGGCGGCACGAAGATCGATGACGTCAAGGATGCGCTGAACGCCGAATGGACGCTGTCGCTGCAGCATTATTGCACCCGCAAGACCGAAGAATATTGCGCGGAGGTTGGCCAGAAGGTCGCCTCGCTGCATTATCCGCTCGGCGTTCGCGGCACCGACGACTTCCTGATGAAGGTCTCGGAAATGACCGGCAAGGACATTCCGGAGGCTCTTCGTCTGGAACGTGGTCGCCTGGTCGATGCCATGGCTGATAGTCAGGCCTATCTGCACGGCAAGAAATACGCGATCTACGGCGATCCGGATTTCGTCTATGGCATGGCCCGCTTCATTCTGGAAACGGGCGGCGAGTCGACCCATTGCCTCGCGACCAACGGTTCCACGGCCTGGGAAGCCGAGATGAAGGAACTCTTCGCCTCCTCGCCGTTCGGCAAGGATTGCCAGGTCTGGGCGGGCAAGGATCTCTGGGCCATGCGCTCGCTGCTGTTCACCGAGCCGGTCGATCTCCTGATCGGCAGCTCCTACGGGAAGTATCTGGAACGCGACACCGGCACGCCGCTCCTGCGTCTCACCTTCCCGATCTTCGACCGCCATCATCATCATCGTTTTCCGCTGATGGGCTATCAGGGCGGCCTGCGCGTGCTGACGACGATCCTCGACAAGTTCTTCGACGTCTACGACCAGCAGACGATCCTCCCGTCGAAGACCGACTATTCCTTCGATTTGACACGCTGATCCTTGCCGGCCCCCGAGTGGGGGCCTGCTTCCAACGGTTTCAACTTCCATGGTGGAGACAGGTGCGATGTCGGCATTGAAGGCGAAGATCGAGGATGTGTTCAACGAGCCCAGTTGCGACAAGAACCAGGGCAAGGACGCCAAGGCTCGCAAGAAGGGCTGTTCCAAGCCGCTGACGCCGGGGGCGGCGGCCGGCGGTTGCGCCTTCGACGGCGCCAAGATCGTGCTGCAACCGGTGACCGACGTCGCCCATCTCATCCATGCGCCGCTCGCCTGCGAGGGCAATAGCTGGGATAACCGGGGCGCCGCCTCGTCCGGCTCCAGCCTCTGGCGCACCAGTTTCACCACGGATCTCACCGAACTCGACATCGTCATGGGGCAGGGGGAGCGGAAACTCTTCAGGGCGATCCGCGAGATTGCCGAGCGCTACGCACCACCGGCCATCTTCGTCTACTCCACCTGCGTGACCGCATTGATCGGCGACGATATCGAGGCGGTCTGTCGGCGCGCGGCGGAAAAGTTCGGCCTGCCGGTCGTTCCGGTCAATGCGCCTGGCTTCGTCGGCTCGAAGAATCTTGGCAACAAACTTGCCGGCGAGGCTCTGCTCGACCACGTGATCGGTACGGAAGAGCCCGATGATGTCACGCCCTACGACATCAATATTCTCGGTGAGTTCAATCTTTCCGGCGAATTCTGGATGGTGAAGCCGCTTCTCGAAAAACTTGGCATGCGCGTCAGGGCCTGCATTCCCGGCGACGCCCGTTACCGCGACATCGCCACCGCCCACCGGGCCAAGGCGACGATGATGGTCTGTTCGACAGCCCTCATCAATCTCGCCCGCAAGATGGAGGAGCGCTTCGGCATCCCCTATTTCGAGGGTTCATTCTACGGAATCTCCGATACCTCGGAGGCGTTGCGGCAGCTTGCTGCCTTGCTGGTACAACAAGGAGCGCCCCCTGAGCTCCTTGACCGGACGGAATCCCTCATCGCGGAGGAGGAGGCCAGAGCCTGGGCCGCACTTGAGGGATTCCGTCCCCGCCTTGAGGGCAAGCGCGTACTGCTCAACACCGGTGGGGTGAAGAGCTGGTCGGTTGTCCATGCGCTTCAGGAAATCGGCGTGGAGATCGTCGGCACCTCGGTCAAGAAGTCGACGCCCGAGGACAAGGAGCGCATCAAGCAGATCCTCAAGGACGATAACCATATGTTCGATTCCATGGCGCCGCGCGACCTCTACGCCATGCTCGCCGAACACAAGGCCGACATCATGCTGTCGGGCGGGCGCACCCAGTTCATCGCGCTGAAGGCGAAGATGCCCTGGCTCGATATCAACCAGGAACGGCACCACCCCTATGCCGGCTATGACGGCATGGTGGAACTGGCGCGCCAGATCGACATCGCCATCCACAATCCCGTCTGGGAGACCGTGCGCGAGGCCTCACCATGGGACGCAGACGGCAATCTGGTCTCAAGCGCACCGAACCCCGGCGAAAACGACGACACGCCGCTTGCCGAGCCAGTGCACGCCTTCCGCAAGTTCGCCAATTCCAATGCCGATGAAATGGGAGAATGCTGATGGCCCGTATTGTGCATCAGACGAAACAAGTCGCGATCAATCCGCTCAAGTCCTCGCAGCCACTCGGGGCCGCCTTCGCCTATCTCGGGGTCGATGGCGCCATGCCGCTCTTTCACGGCAGCCAGGGCTGCACCTCCTTCGCGCTCGTCCTGTTCGTCCGCCATTTCAAGGAAACGATCCCGTTGCAGACGACGGCAATGGACGAAGTCGCCACCATTCTCGGCGGCGCCGATCATCTGGAGGAGGCGATCCTCAACCTCAAGAACCGCACGAAGCCGAGTCTGATCGGCATCTGCACCACTGCGCTGGTCGAAACCCGCGGCGAGGATTTCGCCGGCGATCTCGCGAGGATCAAGGCGAAGCGCGCGGAAGAACTCGCCGGCACCGAGGTGGTGCTATCCAACACGCCGGATTTCGACGGTGCGATGGAGGAGGGCTGGGCCAAGGCCGTAACCTCGATGATCGAAGGCGTCACCATTCCCGGGGAGCGGGTGCGGGACCCGAAAAAGATCGCCATCCTGCCCGGCTGGCACCTGACGGTCGCCGACATCGAGAATATCCGCGAGACGGTGGAGAGCTTCGGCCTAACCCCGATAATCCTGCCGGACATTTCCGGCGCGCTCGACGGCACGGTTCCCGACCGCTGGATACCGACCACCTATGGCGGCACGAAAGTCGAGGACATCCGCAATCTCGGCGAATGCTTCCAGGCGATCGCGATCGGCGAGCACATGCGCGGGCCGGCGGAGGCGCTGCAGGCGGCGACCGGTGTTCCCTATGCGCTCTTCCAGCAGCTTTCCGGCATGAAGGCGATCGACCGCTTCATCACCATGCTGGCAATGATTTCCGGCAATCCCGTGCCGGCGAAGGTGCGTCGCCGTCGAGCCCAGTTGCAGGATGCGCTGCTCGACGGGCACTTTCATTTCGGTGGCAAGCGGATCGCGATCGCGGCCGAACCGGACCACCTTTACCAGCTTTCGACCTTCTTCACCGGACTTGGCGCTGAGATCGCTGTCGCAGTCACTACCACGGGCACCAGCGGCATCCTGCAGAAAGTACAGACCGAGGTGGTGCAGGTGGGTGACCTCGCCGATCTGGAGGCGATGGCTCAAGCCGCCGAAGCCGATCTGATCGTGGCCCATTCCCACGGCCGCCAGGCGGCGGAAAGGATCGGCGTGCCGCTGATGCGGGTCGGTTTCCCGATCTTCGACCGGCTGGGCAGCCAGCACAAGCTCACCGTTCTCTACGAAGGCGCGCGCGACATGATCTTCGAGGCGGCCAACATCTTCCAGTCCGTCCAGCTCCAGCCCACCCCGGAAGAGCTCAATCCTTTCCGCAACAGGGAGACCGACAATGACAGCCGTCCGACGTCTTTCACTCGTCACTGACGAGGGGCCAGCGCCTGCACCGGACCGCCCGAAGGGCGCCTTGCGCATTGCCATCGCCACTCAGGACATGAAAGGCCTCAACGCCCATTTCGGCTCTGCCAAGCTGTTTGCCGTCTATGACATCACGCCTGAAAGCTGGACCTTCGTCGAGGCTGTCGGTTTCGGCGACGTCTCCGACGAGAGCGGCAAGCACAAGACGGAGGGCGATGACCGGATCACGCCTAAGGTCGAGGCGCTGAAGGGCTGCCACCTTCTGTTTTGTCTCGCGATCGGTGGTCCCTCAGCAGCCAAGGTGGTGTCCGCGAAGATCCATCCGATCAAGGTTCCGCAGCCTTCCTCCATCGAGGAGGTGCTGTCGCGCACCCAGACCATGCTGAAAACCGCGCCGCCCCCCTGGCTGCGCAAGGTGCTGGCCGAGGCCGGCGTTTCCGTCACCAAGCCATCCTTCGATGATGAAGACTGAAAAAGGAGATTGCCCATGACCCCGACTGCCGTTCTTGAAAAGACCGCCGCCAACGACGACGTCGACGCCATGGCGACGCCGTTCATGAAATGCCTCGTCCGGCTGATGCGTGCGCAGGATACCTATGACGCCTGGGAGGGGCGCTCCGATGCTTCCATCCTCGGCGATTTCATTGTGACGAAGGAGCAGCGCCGTGAGATCCCGATTATTGGGGACCCCGATCCGGATGTGTTGTGGCGGCTGGAAATCTTCTATTCGGCGGTCGGACTTGCCATCGAGCAGGAGACCGGGATCATCGCGTCGCCGATGATGAAGATGAGCCATGAGGGGTTCGGGCGCGTGCTGCTGACGGCCGGGCGTCTTGTCGTCGTGCTGAAATCCCTGCGCGACGTCCACCGCTTCGGTTTCGAGACCCTGACCAAGCTTGCCGATGCCGGCAACAAGCTTGTGCAGGATGCCGTCGAAATGATCGGCAAATTCCCTGAAGTCGCCAGATACTGACAGGGGGAGGCGAACATGTCCGAACTTGAGGAACTCCAGAAAAAGGTCCGAAAGCTCAACTCCAGGGCCGGAAATGCCAAGATGGAGCTACACGACCTTGCAGAGGATCTGCCGGTCAACTGGACCGAGATCAGGGCGGTCGCCGAACGCACCTACGCCGTCTTTGCCGAACTGGAGGCCGCCAAGGCCGAGTTGGCGGCCCTGGAGGGGGTATGATGGGCAATTCCTTCTCCACCCGCGACGGCTCTCCATGGATGCCGGAATACCTGACGGCGATCGATGGCGGGACCTGCATCGGCTGCGGCCGCTGCTACAAGGTCTGTTCGCGCGATGTGATGCATCTCCATGGCGTGAACGAGGAAGGGGAGATCCTCGGGCTCTACGATGAGGAGGAAGGGGACGACTTCGATGGCGAACTCAACCGCATGATTATGGTCGTCGATCACGCTGGCGCCTGCATCGGCTGCGGTGCCTGCGCGCGCGTCTGTCCGAAGAACTGCCAGACCCACGTCGCGGCGGGCGAACTCGCCGCATGACCTGAAGGAGACATCCGATGTTTGCCGATCATTATGCCTGCCTGATCGCCGGCCAGTGGCCGGCCATCGATGCCGACACCGCTTTCGACCGCCACGCGCTGGCCTGCGTCCTGTCGATTGCGCGCGACGAAGACCTTTCGGGCCGTGCGACCATCGCCGAGGCGACAGGCCTCGGTCCGAAGGAACTGATGCGCCTCGTCGCCCGCAATTTTCCTGCCGTTCCCTTCGACAGCTTCGGCATCGATCCGGACGAGGCCGAGCCCGAACGGGACGAGGAAGAGGAAATCCTGTTCGAACTGCTCCTGCAGCATCGCAATCCGGGGATTGCGGCGAGCCTGCACTTTGCCCGCATTGTTGCCCGCCGCGCCATGCGTGATGACCATCTCTGGCAGGATCTCGGCCTGTTCGAACGCGCCGAGCTCACGCGGCTCCTGAATCGCCACTTTCCGATGCTGGCGGCAGGAAACACCGAGAACATGAAGTGGAAGAAGTATTTCTATCGCAGGCTCTGCGAAGCGGAAGGCTTTTCGCTCTGCACGGCGCCGAGCTGCCGTGAATGCGGCGACTTCAATGCTTGTTTCGGCGAGGAAACCGGCGAGAGTCGTCTGGCGCGCCTGAAAAACGGGGTGGTTCAATGGGCCTGACGGTCATCACCGGTCCGGTCGCCGGGTTTTGTAGCAATCGCGACCACGGCAATTGTCTGGTTCGCGACAATGTCAGGCCTGGTCGTCTGTTCTTCATATCAAAGTATTGATTTTAAATGATTATTTTAATTGGAATGGAGATTGCTTCCGATCGTTTATCGGTTTTGGTCACCGATATGAAGTCAAACTTCCTAACGATTGATCGAGGTTTCCATGCGTCCAAACTCACTGCGCCCCGTTCTCGATTTCCGCGGCGCCAATGGCAACCGCGCCGGTGAAGACCGGTTCCAGCTCCTGGCGGCGATCGACCGCACCGGCTCGATCGCCGCCGCCGCCAAGGTTGTCGGGATCAGCTATCGGGGGGCGTGGGACGCGGTGAATTCACTGAACAACCTCTTTCCCCGGCCGATCGTCATCGCCAGTCCGGGCGGGCGGCATGGCGGCAGCGCCCGCGTCACAGCGGAGGGTCTTCGGGCGCTCACCGTTCATCGGTTACTGACCGCCTCGATCGGCGAGATCGTCGCAAATCTGGAAACCACCATTTCCGGAGATCCCACTGTTTCCTTTCCTGCCCAGTCCCTGCTTTGGAGCCCGATCATGAAAACCAGTGCCCGCAATACCTATCACGGCATCGTCACCGATGTTCATCACGGGGCGATCAATGCTGAGGTGATGCTGAAGATCGCCGAAGACGTCACCTTGACCGTGATGATTACCGAGCAGAGTGTTGCAAACCTCAACATCGTCCCGGGAGTCGAGGCTTATGCGCTCATCAAGGCGAGCACGCCTATCCTGATGACCGAGACCGACAGCATGAGGACATCGGCACGCAACCGCATCTGCGGCACTGTCGTTTCCGTCGAGCCCGGCGCCGTCAATGCCGAGGTCATTCTCGATATCGGGGACGGCAAGACACTCTGCGCCATCGTGACGGACGATAGTACCGAGGCGCTCGAAATCACGCCCGGTCTGCGGCTCTGCGCCCTCGTCAAAGCCTCGCAGATCATCCTCGCTCTCGCCTGAGCCACTCGCGCAACCGGCGTCTGGCAAGCTCTAAAAACGCTTTTGCCGGCTGCCCGGGACAGCTTGGTCCTTCCTCGTCTTGAGGTTTCCTGGCGCAATCCCGTTCAGGAGCGCTCCCCGGGACCGCTGGGCCTACACGCCTTCATCGATCATGGTGTAGATCTTGCGGGTTTGTTCGTGAATGGTCCACTCGCCCCGCCATCCGATCGGCAAAACGAACATTTCTCCGGCACCGATCCTTTGCTCGGTGCCGTCGCCATTGTGCAGGGTCACGCTGCCGGAAAGAAGGTGGCAGATTTCGGAATTCCGGCTGCGATCGGCGGTAAAGCGGCCGGGTGTGCACTCCCATATGCCGGTTTCGAGCTTGCCGTCAGGGCTGGTCCAGAGCGCCATCGCAGCTTCTTGCTGATCTCCCTCGATCGAAGTGGGTTTTGGCGAAAAGGTCCCGATGTCGAGGTTGAGAAGGTCGCCGAAATTCTCGAAACTAATCATGAAGTTACCCTTTGGAAGGCTCAGTGGCCGGTAATGCTGTCGGCAATTGCCGCGAGCTTTGAGGTGTGCGGCAGGCCGGCGAACTCACGCCTGTCTGCCATACGGTAGAGTTGGTACATGGAGTGCACGCCAAGCCAGCGGAACGGCTCCGGCTCCCATTCGCGCACGGTACGGTTGACCCATGGAAGGCCCGTCAGTTCCGTTTCTCGGTTCAGGATCAGGTCGGCAAGCGTGCGACCGGCGAGGTTGGAACTGGAGACGCCGAGGCCGACATAGCCGCCCGCCCAGCCGATGCCCGTGGAGCGGTCGAAGCCTGCCGTCGTGCACCAGTCGCGCGGCACGCCGAGCACACCGCACCAGGCATGATCGATCCTCAGCGATTTGGTTTGGGGCAGGAGACGGGTCAGGATGCCATAGAGCTGGTCGATGGTCGCCTGCTGCGTCTGGCCGTTGACGTCCGTCTTCGAGCCGTAACGGTAGGGTACGCCGCGTCCGCCCATGGTGATACGGCCTTCCCGGGTGCGCTGGGCGTAGCAATAGGCATGCGCTGCGTCGCCGAGCAGTTCATGTCCCTCCCAGCCGATCTCCCGCCAGAGCGCTTCCGGTACCGGTTCCGTGACGATCTGTGCGCTGTTCAGCGCCAGCCAGGTGCGCTCGAAGCCGGGCAGGCCTGCGGAAAATCCTTCCGTCGCGCGGATGATGACGGGAGCACGTACTGTACCGCGATCCGTCTCGACGCGGCCCTTCTCGAAGCGGGTGACGGTCGTGCCCTCGTAGATCCACGCTCCCAGTGCCTCGACGACGCGGGCGAGGCCACGCACCAGCTTGGCCGGCTGTACCCGCGCCATTCCCCGGTAAGACACCGCCCCCTGAATATTGGCAAGGCGAATACGCGCCGCAGCCTGTTCCGCGGACAGGAGTTGTATGCGTTCTCGCGGTACCTGCCAGTCGAGGGCGTATTGATATTCCTGGCGTATCCGTTTCATCTGGGCCGTATTGGTGGCAGCAATGAGATTGTCGACGCGGATAAGGTCGGCATCTATGCCCTCGACCTTGGTGACACGCTCGACCTCGTCGACCGTGCCGGCCATGGCGTTCTGCATGTCGACAACGGCGCCTCGACCGGAGGTCTTTTCATACTTTTCCCGCGACCAGCTGAAGCCGCCCGAAAGCCAGCCGCCATTGCGGCCGGAAGCGCCGAAGCCCGCGAATTCCCGCTCGACGATCACGACGTCGAGCGAAGGATCGGCCTTCTTCAGGTAGTAGGCTGTCCAGAGGCCGGTATAGCCCGCGCCAATGATGCAGACATCGGCCTCGCGATCACCGGGCAGGGGAGGGCGCTTTTCCGGAATGCCGCCGATATCGGCATACCAGAAGGAGATGTTACCGTTGGTCTTGATGTCCATGGGGATGCTTTCTGGTTCAGGTCAGCGTCACGTCGGCGCTGGTATCATCGGGCAGGAGAATGGGATCGGTGGGCAGGAAGGCGATGTCGACCGCGTCGCCGATGGAAAACTCGGCCTCGCCGAGGGAGCAGCGGACGACGGCGCCTGTCCCGTCTGCGAGCCGCACCTCGTATTTCGAGCCGGAACCCAGATAGATCGCTTCGATGACATTGCCGGACAACCTGTTTTCGCCATCTGCCGCTTCTGCGCCGGATCGTTTTAGTGCCATGCGTTCGGGTCGAAGCAGGAAGACCGGGCGGGCATCGCCGCTGATGCGGCCGTGGGCGACGATCCTCTGATCGCCGATCGTCATGATCGTGTCGCCATCGGAAATCTCGGTTTCGCCACGCAGAATGGTGGATTCGCCGATGAAGCGGCCGACGAAGAGTGTTGCGGGGCTGTCATAGAGCTCGCGGCCCGTGCCGATCTGTTCGATGCGGCCGCCATTGAAGACGGCGATGCGGTCGGAAAGCACCAGCGCCTCTTCCTGATCATGGGTGACGTAGACGAATGTGGTGCCGAGTTCGCGATGAATGCGCTTGATCTCAAGCTGCAGCCATTCGCGCAGTTTCTTGTCGAGGGCGCCGAGCGGCTCGTCCATCAGGAGCAGCGGCGGATCGAAGACCAGCGCTCGCGCCAGCGCCACCCGCTGCTGTTGACCGCCGGAAAGCTCGTTCGGATAGCGATGGGCGAAATCCGCCATCTTCACCATGTCGAGCGCGCGCTTTACACGAGCCTCCCGGTCCTTCCCCTTTATCCCGCGAAGCATCAGCGGATAGGCGACATTCTTTCCGACCGTCATGTGCGGGAAGAGCGCATAGTGCTGGAAGACGACGCCGATATTGCGCTTGTGTGACGGCAGACCGGTGACGCTCCTGCCGCCGATTTCGAGAGTGCCGGAACTGATGTCCGTAAAGCCGGCGATCAGGTTCAGCGTCGTCGTCTTGCCGGAGCCGGAGGGGCCAAGCAGCGTCATGAACTCGCCGGGGCGGATGTGAAGATCGATGTCGTTCAAGGCGGTAAACGCGCCATAGCGTTTTGTCGCCTTGCTGATTTCGATCGCGGCGCCGGCCGATTGTCTGGTTGCGGTCATGGTCATGTCCTTCCGCGGCGCATGCCGAACAGCAGGCCGGCGATGATGATGAGCGACGTTGCGAAAAACAGCAGTGTACCAACGGCTGCGACGGTCGGGTCCGCATCGCGGGTGATCGAGGTGTAGATCTGCACCGGCAGGGTCTTGAGGTAAGGACTGGTGATGAACAGCGCCACGATGATCTCGTCGAACGAGGTGATAAAGGCAAAGAGCGCGCCTGAGAGGATGCCCGGCAAGATCAGCGGCAACGTCACGGTGCGGAACACCGTCAGCCGGCCTGCTCCAAGACTGGCGGCTGCAGTCTCCAGCCGCCGGTCGAAGACTTCGAGGCTGGCCTGTACCGCAATCAGCACGAAGGGGATGGCGAGCATCGTATGCGCCAGAACGAAGCCAGTGACGGTGCCAACGAGATGTGCGTCGAGATAGACCGCATAGATGCCGATCGCCAGCACGACACCCGGCACGACCATCGGCGTGATCAGAAGCGCGCGCAGCAAGCCACCGACGCGTGTGGTGGCTCTCGTGATGCCGAAGGCGGCAAGCGTGCCGAGCACCGTTGCCACCACAGCGACGATGAGCGCGATAGCAAGCGAATTGGAAAAACTCGTGGTCCAGTCCGGATTGCGGAAGAAGTTTTCATACCATTGCCAGGAGAAGCCGACCGGGGGGAAGGCGAGTGACTTGTTGCCGTTGAACGACATCGGGATCACGACCAGCGTCGGCGCAAGCAGAAGCACGGCAACAAGCAGGCAGAAAAGACCGAGAAGAACGCGGGAGAACAAGGGCATCTCGTTACGCCTCCCTGCGTGAGGAGGTGTGCTTCTGGCGCATCAGCGGAGCGGCGATGGCAAGAAGCACGAAGGTCGCGACCAGAAGGACAACGCCCATGGCGCCGCCGCGACCCCAGTTGAGGAGGCTCAGCACCTGGTTCTGTACGAGGGAGGAAAGCATGTTGCTGCGTGGTCCGCCGAGCAGGGCGGGCGTGATGTAAAAGCCGAGAGACAGAATGAAGACGATGATGGCGCCCGCATAGACGCCGGGGAGCGACAGCGGCACGTAGACCTGGAGAAAAGCTTTCCACGGTTTTGCGCCGAGGCTTCGGGCGGCCTGCAAGAGGCGTGTGTCGATGCCCCTCATCACGGAATAGATCGGCAGGATCATGAAGGGCAGCAATACCTGCGTCATGCCGATGATGACGCCGGGCATCGTCCGGATCAGCTTGACCGGTGAAAGACCGAGGCTGCGCAGGAAGGAATTTATCACGCCGGAATCCTGCAGGAGGATAACCCAGGCGAGCGTACGCACCACGCCGCTCAGCCAGAAGGGCACGAGTACGCAGAGGATGAGCGCGAGGCGCAGGTTCCGGCCGACGATAGTCATCGCGTAGGCGTAAGGGTAGGCGCAGATGAGGGAGGCGAGCGTGACCCAGGCTGCGACAACGAACGTCCTTTGCAGCACGGTGCGGTTTACCGCGGACTGGAAGAACCAGACATAATTGGCGAGGCCGGGCGCAGGGTCGGTGAAACTGCGCAACACGACGATGCTCAGGGGGTAGGCGAGCGCGGCGAGAAGCACCAGCACGGCCGGTGCGGCAAGCCACACTGCGCCGCGCGGCCGGAAACGCGAAAGCGGGGCGGGCTGGGCTGAACCGGCCACGGGGCCGGTCTTCAGGCCTCCGTCGGGGGTAGTGGTCATGGACATCTCCCGTGTTGGAGACAGGCCCGGCTCCGGCCGGGCCTGCGGTCAATCAGCGGCTCAGTTGCCCGAAAGCAGCGCGTTCCACTTCTCGGCGGCGAGGTCGTAATTCTTCACCCAGAACGGGATGTTCTGCTGGTAGCCCTGTGCGATGCGCTCGGGCGTGCTGGTGAGGAAGGCGGCCGTCGCATCGTCCACCTTCGGCTTGGCGTCCATGTTGATCGGCGTATACGAGGTCTTCTCGGTCAGGATCGCCTGGGCGTTCGCACCGAGATAGGCGTTGAGCAGCGCATAGGCCGCATCCGTGTCCTTGACGCCGACCGGGATAGTCATCTGGTCCATGACGACGAGCCAGTCTTGCCAGACGGGCGTGTATTTGGCGCCGTTCTTCACCGCAGTCATGGCGCGGCCGGTCCACATCATGACCATGTCGGCTTCGCCGGACTCGGCGAGCTGCTGGGATTCCGCGCCGGTCTTCCAGTAGATCGTGTCGGGACCCAGATCGCGCAGCTTTTGGATGCCCTTTTCGATGTCTTCGGGCGTCATTGCCTTCGGGTCGCCGCCGGTCGCCTTGAAGGCCTGCTCGATCAGCCCGCCTGTCGGATCGCCGGAACCGTCGATGGCGCGCACGCCGGGAAATTTTTCCGTATCGAAGAAATCGGCCCAGCTCTTCGGCGGGTTATCCTTGTAAGTTTCGTTCTTGTACATGAGAACGACGCCGTAGTTCATCGCCGGAACCGAGCACTCGCCGACCTGGCCCGGCGGGATTTTCGAGATGTCGAGTTTTGAAAAATCCAGTTTCTGGAACAGCGTCCCGCAATGGACATAGGGCGGCAGGTCGGCGGTGTCGACGACGTCCCAGGTGACGTTGCCGGCATCGACTTGCGCCTTCAGTTTGGCAATTTCGGTCGGGCCGTCGTTGAGCAGCGTGACGCCGGACTTGTCCACGAATTCCTTGAGAGCGGCGACCTGACCGTCCTGATAGATGCCGCCATAGGAGACGAAGGTCAGCGTCTTGCCCTTGAGCGATCCTTCCTTCACTTCGCCGGCGACCGGTTTTTCCTGCGCGAAGGCCGGCAAAGCCAGGGCACACGTCATCGTTAGGGCCAAGGCCCTCGCAAATTTCTTCATCGTTGATACTCCCAGTAACGCTCGTTTCCGTTGTTCCCGCCGCGGCTACGAGCCGGGCCGTGGCAGGTATTTGTCCAAGTCATCAGCAACGCTGGTAGGCGGCGCAATCATCCAGATAACTTCGGCCGGTTCCCTGCCGATATTGACGGTCTTGTGCGGAACCGAGGTCGGATATTCGATGCTGTCGCCGGCCGACAGCACATGGCGCTCTTCGCCGAGGGTAAGCTCGACCTCGCCGCGTATCACGAAGAAGAGTTCATGCGAATCTCCGTGGCTATAGGGCTTGTCGCCCGTTGAGCCACCCGGATCGAACTCGCCGATATAGACTTCCATGTCGCGGATCGGTCGTCGCGAAAGAAGCATTTTGCGATAACCTTCGGCCGGCGGAAGCGCGGGTCGTTCGTGTTTTCGCAGGACGCGGCCAACGGGCGGCGCTGCGTCTTCGAACAGGTCGGAAAGGCTGATCCCGAGTGCACCGGCAATACGCATCAGTGTGCTGATGTTCACGCCGCTCAGCCCTCGCTCGAGCTGGCTGAGAAAGCTCGCGGTGGTCCCGGTCGCATCCCCCAGCGCCCGGAGCGACATTCGGCGAGCCGTGCGGAAAGCTTTGACCTTCTCGCCGATGACGGCCTGATTTTTCGACGTTGCTGCGATGTCGTCCATGGCCCGCTCCTTACTTAACACCATATTAAGTAAGTCCGGGATTTGCAATGGGGAGCGGTGATAATTCGGCGTCTTCAAGAAAGCGGAGAATCCGCCCTCTCGCCCGTGCTTACCGGAAAACATATGCCCTGTGCGGGTAACCGACCTCCCTTGATCTGGCGGAAACGGTCGACCCCTCCGTTAAACTCTTCTGGACGGAAGATAAATGGATGTGTATTCAATAATGAAATTACATTCAATTTTCTGGAGGAGAGGATGAATCTGGAACTCGATGGGGCGTCGCGCCTGTGCTTTGTGATTGGTGATCCGATCGCGCAGGTAAAATCGCCGGCGGGGGTGAGCGAGATGCTGCAGGCAAGGGGACAAAACGCTCTTTGCGTTCCCGGCCATGTCGCTCCGAAGGACCTTGCAGCTTGCTGGGCGGGTCTGAAGACCCTCCAGAATCTTGACGGCGTTATCATCACCGTCCCGCACAAGATCGCGGCGATTTCGATGGCGGACCGGCTCTCCGAACGGGCCGCTTTTCTTGGGGCAGTCAACACGCTTCGGCGCACGGCCGAAGGCTGGGAAGGCGATATGTTCGACGGTCTCGGCCATGTGTCCGCGCTGATGAAGGCCGGCTGCGTGCTGGAAGGCCGGCGCGCCATCCTTGCCGGCGCCGGCGGCGCGGGCAGCGCCATCGCCCATGCCCTCGTTCTTGCGGGGGTGTCGGAGCTTGCCATTCATGAAATGGACGCTGCGCGCCGAAACAGCTTGATCGAAAGGCTCTCGTCGCTCGGCCAGGCGAGGATTTTCGCCGGAAGCGCCGACCCGACCGGTTTCGATGTGGTGGTCAACGCGACACCCGCCGGCATGAAGGAAGGCGATCCGCTTCCTTTCGACGGCGACAAGCTTACGCCGTCCATGTTCATCGGCGAGGTCATCACTCAGCCGGCGATCTCTCCGTTCGTTGCCCGGGCGCGCCGGATCGGTTGCAGCGCGATCACCGGTGTCGACATGTTCGTCGAGGTCCGCGACCTCATGGTCGATTTCCTTTGCGCGGAGTGAGGCGGATATGACGAGACAATTCGGGTTGGCATTTCTCACGGTCGCCGATCTTTCCCCCGCCGCGGCTATCCGTGTCGCAGCGGAAACCGGTTACTCCACCGTCGGTCTTCGTTTGCTGCCTGCGGCCGCGAGCGGCGAGGGACCCTATCCGGTCCTTACCGACAGGGCTGTTTTGGCAGAGGCGCAGTCCGCGCTCGACAATACTGGCGTCAAGGTCGGAGACGTCGAAATCGTCCGGCTGAAACCGGAAACGCGCCCTGAGGACTTTCTGCCGTTTCTCGAATGCGCGCAGGCACTCGGGGCCGCGAACATTCTCGTCGCTGGCGACGATACGGAACACGGGCGATTGATCCAGACCTTCGCGGCCTTTGCAGAACTTGCCGCCCGCTACGAACTGACCGCGGACCTCGAATTTATGCCCTGGACCGGCGTGCGCAATGCTGCTGAGGCGCTCGCTATCGTGGATGCCGCCGGTCAGCCGAATGGTGGTGTCCTGGCCGATGCCCTTCATTGGGATCGTACAGGAGGCGACATCGAGGAACTGCGGCGAATCCCGCGGGAGCGCATTCATTATTTCCAGCTATGCGATGCGCCCCGCGATTACGACCCGAGCGATGCCGGATTGATTTCGATTGCCCGCGGCGGTCGTCTCTTTCCGGGCGACGGTGGCATCGACCTGCGGTCCTTTGTTCGGGCCTTGCCGGCGGATGTTCCGGTCAGTGTGGAGGTGGCGTCGGTCGACCTGATGAAGCGCCTGACGCCGCGCGAGCGCGCGGAGAGAGGGCTTGCATCGGCAAGGCGCGTTATTCAATATTCGGAATGAAATTATTAAATTGAATATCATTCCAATTTATGTATAAAGGAGAGGAGGAAACGGGAAGTACGCGCCGGCGAGGAGAGGCGCGTTTCTCCAAAGCACCGGAAGTCTTGTCTCCGTCGTTTCGGCGGGGTCGGCTGTTTGCGCTCCTGAGGAGGAGGTAGATGAGCGGAGAGAATGCAACGGGCAAACAGGCCGCCGCCGAAGTCGTGTGCGACGTTCTGGTGATCGGGTCGGGAGCGGCCGGCCTTTCGGCCGCCGTCGTTGCCGCGCATTCGGGCCTTGATGTTATCGTCGTGGAAAAGGCCGACGTGTTCGGAGGGACGAGTGCCTATTCCGGCGGCTGGCTTTGGGTGCCGAACGCCCCTCATGCTGTCGCCGCCGGCTGCGGAGAAGACCCCGAGGGGCCGAAGACCTATTTGCGCGCCGTTCTCGGCAATCGCTACGACGAAACGATGATCGGTGCCTTTCTTGAGGCCGGTCCCCGGATGCTGGATTTCCTGGAGAAAAATACGGAGGTCCGTTTCAGCCCGGGGAGCGGGGTGCCGGATTTCCATGGAACCCTGCCGGGCGCGGCAACCGGCTGGCGGTCGGTGGTCGCCGCCCCCTATGACGGGCGAAAACTCGGTTCACTGATGGCGAAGCTGCGGCCGCCGATCAGGGAGACAACTTTTTTTGGCATGGGTATCGCCTCCGGCGTCGACATGCGCATGTTTCTGACGGCGCTGCGTTCGCGGAAGGCTTTCTTCTATGTCACGCGGCGCGTGCTCAAGCATGTTCGCGATCTTGTCGTGCATCGGCGCGCCATGCAACTCGTCAACGGCAATGCGTTGATTGCCAGGCTGCTGCGTTCTGCGGTGGATGCCGGCGTTGAGCTTCGGTCCAGCACACCGGCGCGCGCGCTGATGCGTGAGGGACGCCGGGTTACGGGTGCGATACTGGAAACGAAGGCGGCCCCGATCCGCGTGAAGGCGCGGCGCGGCGTCGTCCTCGCTGCCGGCGGCTTTCCGCACGATCGGCGCCGTCTTCACGATCTCCTTCCCCATGTGCAAACCGGTACCCCGCATGAATCGGCGGCCCCTGACAGCAACAGTGGAGATGGACTGCGGCTCGCCGAGAGCGTCGGCGGACGCGTATCCACGACGCTTGCCCATGCCGCGGCCTACGCGCCTGTGTCCCTGGTTCCCCGTCCGGATGGCAGTATCGGACGTTTTCCGCATCTGGTGGAACGCGGCAAGCCGGGCGTCATTGCGGTGACTGCCGCAGGCAGGCGTTTCGTGGATGAGGGTGGGCCTTATCACGACTATGTCCGCGAGATGATTGCCGCGACTGCGCCGGGCAAACCCACGGTGTCCTGGTTGATCTGCGACCGCCGGTTTCTCAGACGTTACGGTCTCGGTGCGGTGAAGCCCGCGCCGGTTCCGATCGGCCGGTTTCTGAAAAATGGATATTTGACCGAAGCGCCGACGATCGCCGAACTGGCGAAACGCTGCGACATCGATCCAGTCGCATTGGTGAAGACCGTCGAAGCCTTCAATCACCATGCGGCGAAGGGTGATGACCCGGAATACCACCGGGGCACGACGCCGTACCAGCGGGTGCAGGGCGATCCGGACCACAAGCCGAATCCCTGCCTCGCCCCGATCGAGCGCGCTCCCTTCTATGCCGTCAAGGTCGTGCCGGGCAGTCTCGGCACGTTTGCCGGCATCGAGACGGATGCGCAGGCTCGCGTGCTTGACGGGTCCTGTATGCCGATCCCGGGCCTTTTTGCCGTCGGCAACGACATGAACAGCATCATGGGTGGGCATTATCCGAGCGGTGGCATCACGCTCGGACCGGCCATGACATTCGGATTTATCGCCGCCGAGACCATTGCAGCCGACGCGGCGCAAGACGGGCATAAGGGGAGGAGAGAGCATGCGGTCTGACGATAACCGGGAGATAGCCGAAGAGGTGGATCTTCTCGTCTGCGGTGCCGGCGCGGGCGGCATGACCGCCGCCCTCATTGCAGCGCTCGAGGGCATGGACGTCGTCCTCGCCGAAAAGACAGCGCAGGTCGGTGGTACGACCTCCACTTCGGGCGGCACGACCTGGGTGCCGGGTACGCATCTTTCGGAACTGGCCGGGGTGCCCGACAAGGTCGAGGACGCGCGCGCTTTCCTAGACTCCGTGGTCGCGAACCGGGGCGGTGCGCGCCTGCGGGAGGCCTTTCTCGACTCCGGCCGTGCGGCGATCGAGGAACTGGATCGCAAGACCGATGTGAAGTTTGTCGCCTCGGCCGCCCACCCGGATTATCTCGATGGTCCGGGAGCCGCCTATGGCGGTCGCGCTCTGGCGCCCGTGACTTTCGACGGGCGGCTCCTGTCTCCTCAAGACTTTGACCGTGTGCGCCCTCCGCGCCGCGAGTTCCTGGGGCTCGGCGGCATGATGGTGGGGCGAAACGAACTCGGCGCGCTGCTGTCGCCCTTCTCCTCCGTCGCCAATCTGCGCAGCACGATCGAGATCGTCGGCCGCTACGCGCTGGACCGCCTGCGCTATCGGCGGGGGACACGGCTTCTGATGGGCAATGCCCTGGTGGCACGGCTGCTCCACAGCCTGCGCAAGGAAAATGTGCGGATTCTGTTCGAGGCTGGTGTGAAGGAACTGATCGTCGAGCATGGCCGCGTTATCGGCGCGGTGCTGGAAGGCCCGGCTGGAGAGCGTCGTGTCCGCGCCCGCAAGGGCGTCGTTCTGGCGACGGGCGGGGTCTGCTGGAACCGCAGGATACGTGAGCGCCTCTTCCCGGCCGGCACCCGCGATTATGCGCTCGGTCCGGAAACGAACACGGGTGACGGCGCCGATGTGGCAACTGCTATTGGCGCGCGTTTCGACGACGGAGGCGACAGCCCGGCGCTCTGGATGCCATGCTCGTCCTATCGCCGCCCCGACGGCACGCTTGCGGTCTGGCCGCATATCATTCTCGACCGTGCCAAGCCCGGCATTTTCGCCGTCGATAAAAACGGACGTCGTTTCGTCAATGAGGCGAATTCCTATCACGATTTCGCCATGGGCCAGCTCGCCAGCGGAGCAATTCCCGCTCATCTCGTCTGTGACGCAGTCTTCATGCGTCGCTACGGCATGGGGATGATCCTCCCCGGAGCGGGCAATCTCAGGGCCATGCTCAGGGCGGGCTATGTGATCGAGGCAAAATCGCTGGCCGAGCTGGCGTCGAAGATCGGCTGCGATCCCAAGGCACTCGCGGAAACAGTCGACGCCTATAATCGGGCCGCCGCTTCCGGCGTGGACCGGGAGTTCGGCCGTGGCGGGACGGTGGTGAACCGTTTCAACGGTGACGGGGAGGCCGGAGGCTTCAATCCCTGCCTCGGTCCGGTTGGAGCCGGTCCCTATTACGCCATGGCCGTTCGTCCGGCAGATCTCGCCTCGAGCGCCGGGCTTGCAGGCGACGAATTCGGCCGTGTGCTGGGAGAAGACGGGGAACCGATCCCCGGCCTCTATGCCTGCGGCAACGATCTCGCTTCGATCTTCCGCGGCACCTATCCCGGCCCGGGTACCACTCTCGGTCCCGCCATCGTCTTCGGCTGGCGGGTCGCCAAGCATGCTGCGGGCAAGTTGAAGAATATTGCGGCGGCCGCGTGAAGGCTGCGACAGATGAAAGGACAGTTCATGCAACGTTATGAAATCGCCACGCTTTCCACCGCCATGGGGGCGGCCGCCAAAGCCGCCCCTGCAATCGAGAGCTTCGCGGCGGAAGGCAAGGGCAGGCTGCTCGGCATCTTCTATGCCGATATCGGTGTGCTCAATCGTGTCCTCGTCTTACGGGGTTTCGACACGGCGGCCGATTATGACGCGGAACGCGAGCGCACCTTGCGGGCCGGCAACCCCTTCGGATCGGCGGAATGGCTGACCGGGCTGGACCTCGAGGGCTATGCGCCGTTTCCCTTTTTGCCGCCGGTCGAGACCGGTACGTTCGGCCCCGCCTACGAGTTCCGTACCTACGTGCTGAAAACCGGCGGGCTCGAACCGACTATCAAGGCCTGGGAAGCTGCAGTGCCGGCACGCACCGAACTGTCGAAACTGACCGTCTGCATGTACGGCCTCGATGGCAGGCCGCGCATGACCCATATCTGGCCTTTTTCGTCCGTCAACGAACGCGGCCAGATCCGCACCGACTCCGTGGCGCAGGGTGTGTGGCCGCCGAAGGGCGGACCGGACTGGCTGACCACCGACATGCGCTCGACCATCGCCTTTCCGACGGCAAATTCGCCGCTGAAGTGAGCCGGCGACAAACGAGAAGAAAGGCTCGCATCCTCGGCGATGCGGGCCTTCTTTGTGTCGGGACCGTCAGGCCCGCTTGTGCAGGCCGGGAAAATAACGCGATCCGCTCGCGGCAATGCCGATTTCCTCTGCCGCACGGGCAAGATGAGGTGCAAGTTCTTCCATTCGCTCCGGCGTCATGCGAACCGCTGGTCCGGCGATCGATAGGCAACTGATGACCTGGCCGTTGCTCAAGACCGGCATGGCCATGGCAGCCATGCCGACGATGTAGCTGTTGACCGAGACGGCATAGCCGCGCTTCCGGGTCTCGGCCAGAATCTCCAGAAGTTCGGTGATGGTCCTCGGCGCACCTGGTCCGCTCGGCTTGCCCGTTTTGGCGAGACCTTGCCGGGAAACACGTTCAAGCGCCTCTTCGTCGCTCATGGAAGCGAGCCATGCCTGTCCGCCGGCGCTTGAGGCAAGATGGACGACGACGCCCTGTTCCTGGCCGGGATCGTATCGCAGGCCTCCGGTTGCCCCCTGTGCGACCGCAACCCAGATCAGGTCGTCGCCATCGATCACCGAAAGGCGAATCAGTTCGCCGCTGGTCTGCGCCAGCCGGTCCAAAATCGGTTGCGCCACGTCGCCCACACCCGTTCGGCCGAGAAAGCCCACGCCGAGGGCGGCGAGTTTCATGGTCAGCGCGTAGTCGCCCTGGTCCTGCACTTGCCGTACATAACCCAGTCTTATCAACTCGTTGAGCGTGCGGTGAACCCCGCTCGCCGGCTGGTTTACCTGCTGGGCGATGGTGGACACGGAAAGGCCGCCGGGTTTGGCCGCAAGAAGCTCGATGATGGTCAGGGATTTTTCAAGAGTACTCATGTGCTTTCCAATCTGGATTACCATTCCAGTTTTGGCATGCGCTGGTGGCCAGTCAAGGTTTTTCCATCGGCATCGGCCGGAATATGTCGGCCAAAGAAAAAGCCGCATGCGATTTCCGCATGCGGCTTTTCCGGGAGGAGGGCGTCAAAGGATGTCAGGCGGCTTCCAATGCGATGGCGACGCCCTGTCCGACGCCGATGCACATCGTGGCGAGTGCCTTCTTCTTGCTTGTAAGGGACAGTTCAAGGGCCGCCGTCCCGGCTATGCGCGCTCCCGACATGCCGAGCGGGTGGCCAAGCGCGATGGCGCCTCCGTTCGGGTTGGCGCGCGGATCGTCGTCGGCAATGCCAAGCGTGCGAAGCGTTGCAAGACCCTGGGAGGCGAAAGCTTCGTTGAGTTCGATTACATCGAGATCCGCTGCCTTCCACCCGATACGGGCAAGCAGCTTCTGCGAGGCCGGCGCCGGCCCGATTCCCATGATGCGCGGCGGAACGCCGGCTGTAGCGCCACCAACAATCCGGGCAATCGGGGTGAGACCATATTTCTTCGCCGCCGCTGCCGAGGCGACAATCAGTGCCGCCGCACCGTCGTTAACGCCTGAGGCGTTGCCGGCCGTCACTGTCGCGCCGTCCATCCGGTTCACAGGCTTCAATTTGGCCAGTGCCTCGATGCTGGTGGCGCGGGGGTGTTCGTCTCGCGTCACTGCCAATGGCTCCCCCTTCTTCTGAGGAATGACGACTGGAACGATCTCCCTCTCGAGGCGGCCGTTCTCCTGAGCCGCAGCGGCCTTCGCCTGGCTGCGCACAGCAAATGCGTCCTGATCCTCGCGCGAGACGCGATAGTCGATTGCGACATTGTCACCGGTCTCCGGCATGGAATCGACGCCGTATTGCGCTTTCATCTGCGGATTGACGAACCGCCAGCCGATGGTGGTGTCGTAGATCTCGGCCTTGCGGGAAAAAGCGGCGTCCGCCTTCGGCATGACGAAGGGCGCGCGGCTCATGCTCTCGACCCCGCCGGCAATCATAAGTTCCGCTTCGCCCGATCTGATGGCGCGCGACGCGGTGATGACGGCGTCCATCCCCGAGCCGCAGAGGCGATTGATGGTTGTTCCTGTCACCGAAACTGGCAGCCCGGCCAAAAGTAGCGACATGCGGGCGACGTTACGGTTGTCTTCGCCGGCCTGGTTGGCGCAACCGAAGATCACGTCGTCCACCGCTTCCCAATCCACGGAGCGGTTGCGCTCGACGAGTGCCCGAAGCGGGATTGCGCCGAGGTCGTCGGCCCTGACCGAAGAAAGCGCGCCGCCGAAGCGACCGATGGGCGTGCGGATGTAATCGCAGATGAAAACTTCTGTCATGGGAAATTCCTCACAAATCCGGTGCCACGAGATCGATGACCGTGCCGTCGATGTGCAGCTTCGCTCCGGTCATGGCCTGAAGTGCTTCCAGGCTGATGCCCGGCAGCTTCTCGCGCAGCACGAACCGGCCATCGACGATGTCGATCACGGCATGGCTGGTATAGATCCGGGTGATGCAGCCGACGCCGGTCAGGGGAAAGGTGCAGCGTTCCACCAGCTTCGGCTTGCCGTCCTTGGTGACGTGTTCGGTGATGACGAAAACCTGTTTTGCACCATGCACCAGATCCATGGCGCCGCCGACAGCGGGCACCCCCTTCGATCCGACGCGCCAGTTGGCGAGATCGCCGTTTTCCGCGACCTGATAGGCACCGAGGATCGCTACGTCGAGATGCCCCCCGCGTACCATGGCAAAGCTGTCGGCGTGATGGAAGAAGGCCGCGCCCGGCTTCAGCGTCACCGCCTTCTTGCCGGCATTGATGAGATCCCAGTCTTCCTCGCCCTCGGACGGCGGCTCGCCGAAATCGAGAATGCCGTTCTCGGTGTGGAAGATCGCCTGCCGGCCCGGCGGCTGGTAACGCGCCACCATTTCCGGGAAGCCGATCCCGAGATTCACATAGGCGCCATCCTGAATGTCCTGCGCGGCGCGCCAGGCGATCTGGCCGTTGGAAAGCTTTATGTCGTCTTGGGCTTCGGCGATCATGCGTAAACGGCTCCCGACCGGATGAGAACTTCTTCCTGTTGCGGATTGGCGATCTCGACCACGCTGTCGACGAAAATGCCGGGCGTGACCACCTGCTCCGGGTCTATGCCGCCGAGCGGCACAAGTCTGGAAACCTGCACGATGGTCTTTGCCGCCGCCATGCACATCAGGGGGTTAAAGTTGCGGGCGGCCTTGTTGTAGGTGAGGTTGCCGTGGATATCGCCGACATGCGCCTTGATGAGGGCGAAATCGGCCTTCAGCCAGCGTTCCTGAACGTAGGAGCGGCCGTCGAAGTCGGCAATCACCTTGCCCTCGGCCAGTTCCGTGCCGTAGCCGGTCGGCGTGTAGAAGGCGGGAATTCCCGCCCCGCCTGCGCGAATGCGTTCTGCAAGTGTGCCCTGCGGCACGAGTTCCAGTTCGATCTTGCCCGCCAGATAGGCGTCGGTGAAGGCGCGGGGATCGGATGAGCGCGGGAAGGAGCAGATCATCTTCTTCACCATGCCGGCGTCGATCATCGCGGCGATGCCGATGCGACCGTTACCGGCATTGTTGTTGATGACGGTAAGCCCCTTGGGCCCCTTGTCGATCAACGCATGAATGAGCTCGATTGGTGCGCCGGAGCCGCCGAAGCCGCCGATCATCACGGTCGCGCCATCGCCGATCCCGGCGACGGCCGCTGCCGCGCTCGCGATTGTCTTGTTCATGTTCGAAACCTCCATGCAGCGCCGGATGCCCGGGCAGGGTCGGCGCTGTTTCCGGTGCTGAAATTAAGGCCGTTGGCCGCTCGACGGCAACCGATTTGTGCGTTATATGATTTTTGTTCGGTTATCGCACAAAATGGAGATATGCCATGACGGTCAAGGAACGGGACATCATGGGCGGTCTTGCCAAGGGGCTCAGGGTAATCGAAGCGTTTAGCGCCGAGCGCCCGCGCCTTTCCATTGCGGAGGCCGCCGAAATCGTGGGGCTTGATCGAGCCACTACACGCCGGTGCCTGCTGACGCTTTCGGAACTGGGCTACGCCGCTTACGACGGCAAGTTCTTCACGATGACGCCCCGCGTGCTGCGGCTCGGAACGGGATGCCTTGCGACCATGCCTTTGCCGCGCATTGTGCAACCGACGCTTAATCGGCTGTCGGAGGAAATTGGCCAAAGCACCTCCGTCTCGATCCTCGACGGCGGTGAGATCGTCTACGTGGCGCGCGCCGCCCAGCGGCGCGTCATGTCGATAGCCCTGATGCCCGGTTCACGGTTGCCAGCCTATTGCACGTCGATGGGGCGTGTGCTGCTCGCTGCGCTTTCGCCGGAGGAGGCGAGGCTTGTGCTGGACGCCTCGCCGCGCCCGGCGAGAACGCAGCGCACGGTCACGGATGTGGATGCCTTGATGGCCGAACTGGAGGCCGTACGGGAAAGCGGCTACGCCCTCATCGATCAGGAAGTGGAGATCGGCTTGCGTTCCATTGCCGTGCCGTTGAAGACCATGCGCGGCAAGACGATTGCGGCCCTCAATGTGGGATTGGCTGCCACCGCCGAACCGGCCGACATCCTAGTGGAACGCTACCTGTCGTCCCTGCTTGCCGTGCAGGCCGATCTGGCGGGCATGCTGACCTGACCGGGTCAGTAGGGCAGACCGACATAGTTTTCGGCAAGCGCCGTCTGCGCAGCCTTCGAACCGGCGAGATAATCGATTTCCGCTTCCTGCATGCGGTCCAGAAAATCTCCCTCGTCGGGAAAATTATGCAGCATGCGGGTCATCGACCAGGAGAAGCGCGAGGCCTTCCAGACGCGGGCGAGCGCAGTGGCCGAATAGGTCTTCAGCAGCCCTTCGTCGCCAGCGTAGCGGGCGATCAGCGCCCGGGATAGATAGTAGACGTCCGAGGCAGCAAGGTTCAGCCCCTTGGCGCCGGTTGGGGGCACGATATGGGCCGCATCTCCGGCAAGATAGAGACGCCCCCAACTCATCGGCTCGGATATGAAGCTGCGAAGCGGTGCGATGGATTTTTCGATGGAAGGCCCGGTTTCGAGCGTATCCGCAAATTCCGGGGGGAGGCGCTTGCGCAGTTCGTCCCAGAAGGCCTCGTCGCTCCAGTCCTGCGGCCTGTCGGTCAGCGGCACCTGCAGATAATGACGGCTGAGATGCGCATTTCGCATGGAGCAGAGCGCAAAGCCTCGTTTCGAACCGGCATAGACCAGTTCGTGATAAAGCGGTTTCGTTTCCGAAAGGATGCCGAGCCAGCCAAAGGGATAGACATGTTCGTATTCCCGCCGGGTGTCTTCGGGAATGGTGCGGCGGCTTACGCCGTGAAAACCGTCGCAGCCGGCGATGTAGTCGCAGTCGATGCGATAGCCCTGTCCGTTCCGGGTAAAGGTCACATAGGGCGCATCGCCATCGGCGCCGTGGATTTCGACACCTTCGGCCTCGTGAAAGACCGGGGCTTCCGTACGATCCAGTTCGGCGTAGAGGTCGCGCGTTACTTCCGTCTGGCCGTAGATCGTCACCGTGCTGCCGGTCAATGTCTTGAAGTCGATGTGGACCTTCCGGCCATGGGCCGCGATGACCGTGCCCTCATGGACGAAGCCCTCGGTGTCGAGCCTCTTGCCCACGCCCGCTTCGCGCAGGAGATCGCAGAGCCCCTGCTCCAGAACGCCGGCGCGAATGCGTGCCAGCACGTAGTCGCGCGTGCGCTGCTCTACAACCACGACGTCGATGCCGGCCCGGCGAAGAAGCAGCGCCAGAAGCAAGCCGGACGGACCTCCACCAATGATAACGACCTGATGACGCATATTTTTCTCCTTCCGGATTTCTTTAAAGTGGCGAAAAGGCAAGGGGCCGAAGGATGATGTGATCCACGCCCCGAAAGGGTTCGACGGGCACGGGATCGGCGTTGCGCGGCATGAGCGAGCAAGGGCCGCCGGAGCAGCCTGACAGGCTTTCCCACACGGCGATTGCCCCGGGCACGGCAAATCCCGAGACGAGTGCTGCGCAAGCGGACGCGAAGAGTGGGGCTCCGGCTTCCCGGGCCACCCTTATCGTTTGCCGGTTTCGAAGTATCGTCTCGAATGCGGGCGATGAGGTCAGAAGGCGCAGAAAACGGTTCTCCTGCTCTTCCACCAGCGCGAAGGCGCGGGGGATGAAACCCTTGATCCAGGCTTCCTCCGTCGCAAGCGAGGCTCGGCAAGCCTCGCGCTCTGCCCAGTCCGCGTAGCTCCAGAGGTGGTGGATCGTGTTGAGCGGTCCGGTTTCTCCCAGCCAGTAGCCTGTCAGCGGCAGATGCCGCGTCACGAGCGGCAGGCCCTCGTCGGCCAGAAGGGCGAGATATTCCGGAGCCGCGCCGGGCTTCAGCCGATAGCTTCGCCATTCATGGATCATGTCGTCCTCCCTCGCCCGGGAAACTGCGCAAGGAAGGCGATTTGGGAAATGGACGAAGCGTCGGAAAGATTGGATGATGTCCGGCGCAGAAGGGTTCAGGCCTCCTGGCGAAGGGCCTGCTTGCGGAATGCCCCGGGCGAAAGGCCGACGCGCTGTGTGAAGAAGCGGTTGAAATAAGCCGGGTCGTCGAAGCCGGTTATGTGCGCCACCTGTGCGACGTTGCTTTCGGTGTAAACGAGGTAACGCTTGGCTTCGATCACAATGCGCTCGTAGAGCAGGTCCGAAGCGGTCTTTCCGGCGCGCGTCTTGCAGGCGGCGTTCAGCCGAGCCTGGGTAACGGCGAGACGACCGGCATAAAAGGTGAGCGAGCGCTCATTGCGGAAATGTTCCTCCAGAAGCGCACGATAGCGCACCAGCAGGTCGTAGTCGCGGTCGGGTGTCGCGATGCCGGGGTCGTCATGCGTGACGAACAGCCTGAGCACGACCACGAGAATACGCATGTACTGCGCCATGATCGCCGTGCGCCGACCCGGCGCCGACCAGATGAATTCGCGATGCAGCCATTCAAAGGTATCGTTGACGGCCGGAATGCTGACGCCCGTGCCCTCAAGGGGGTAAACGGCGGGCCTTTCCGCTGCCTTGGCCAGGCGCGGATCGGATGAGGATGCGGCTTTCAGGCAGCCGAGCGCGGCGGTCACAACGAAGCCATCCGTACCGGGATCAAAGTCGATCTGGTGAACGATGCCAGCCGGCACGACAAGGATGCCGGGCACGGTAATCGGAAGAACGCGGTCCTCCATGCGGATCGTTCCGCCGCCGCTCTTCACCAGCAGCACCTGCATGTGATCGGGATGGGCGTGCGGACGAATTCTCCAGTCGTTGGGGCCAGATCGGTCGCGGATCGGTTCCACATGAAGGAAGTCGAGTTCCACATCTGCGCCTTGATCGCCATATAGATAGTAATGCGGAATCCCGCTCAAGGCTTCCTGCGCCATCATTCCTCCCGAAAATCGCTGATGCGAATTGTGCAACAATTGCGTCGGTGCGTCCATTGGTCCGATCGGGGTCGCAAGTTAGCAAAGATCAATGCCACACAGACAGGGAGGAACCGATGGAGCGGCCTAGCGAGGAAGAGTGCGTCTGCGACGTGCTGGTCATAGGATCGGGCGCGGGCGGGCTTGCCACCGCCATAACCGCGAAAAAGCACGGGCTCTCCGTGATCGTCATCGAGAAGGAGCCGGTCTACGGCGGTACGACCGCCTTTTCCGGCGGTGTGCTGTGGATACCGGGCAACCGTCACGGCAAGGCAAACAATCCTGCCGACACACGCGAAGCCGCTCGACGCTACCTGAAGGCCGAAACCGGCAACTGGTTCGATGATGCGTCTGTCGATGCGTTTCTGGAGGCCGGTCCGAAAATGCTCGACTGGTTCGAAAAGGAAACCGCGGTGCAGTTTCTGCCGACGCTCTATCCCGATTATCACCCCACGGTGGACGGCGGCGTCGAGGTGGGCCGCTCGGTGCTGGCCGCGCCGTTCGATACGAGCGCGCTCGGGGACGATCTGAAGCGACTGCGTCCGCCGCTTTCGACGATCACCTTCATGGGCATGATGTTCAACTCCTCGAATGCCGACATCAAGCATTTCTTCAACGCCACGAAGTCGCTGGCTTCCTTCGTCTATGTGCTGAAGCGTCTTGCCGCGCATGCGGGCGAAGTCGCGCGTTACGGACGGGGCGTGCAGGTGACGAGCGGCAATGCGCTCGCAGCGCGACTGGCAAAAAGCTGCTTCGATCTCGGCATTCCGATCCTCACCGAAACACCGGCGCTGCGTCTCGTCAAGAAAGACGGTCGCGTGACCGGTGCCGAGGTAGGGAGAAGGCAACCGCGCATCATCACTGCCCGCCGCGGTGTGGTGCTCGCCTGCGGCGGCTATGCTCAAGATCTCGCCCGAAGGGCTGAGGTTTACGGGCATCTTAAGGCCAGAGCGGCGGGACACTATTCGCCGGTGCCGGAAGGCAATACCGGTGATGGTATCCGCCTCGGCGAAGAGGTGGGCGGGGCATTCGACGCCATCTTCCCGCAGCCGGCGGCCTGGATGCCGGTGAGCCGCGTGCCGGGACGAGGCATTTTCCCGCATCTGCTCGATCGCTACAAGCCGGGGATGATCGCGGTTCTTTCGAACGGACGCCGCTTCACCAATGAGAGCGAGAGCTATCACGATGTCGGTGCGGCGATGGTCGAAACCGGCGAGGCCTCGGCCTGGCTGATCTGCGATCATCGCGCCATCCGCAAGTATGGCCTGGGCCATGCCAAGCCTGCGCCCATGCCGCTCGCCCCCTGGCTGCGCTCGGGATATCTGAAGAAGGGGCGAAGGCTTGCCGATCTTGCCCGCGCCTGCGGCATCGATGCCGGCGGACTGGAGGCGACGGTCGCGGATTTCAATCGCGGTGCCCGACACGGTCTGGATGAACAGTTCCATCGCGGGGAGACCGCGTTTAACCGCTATCTCGCCGACCCAGAAAACAGGCCGAATGCCTGTGTCGCGCCCATCGAGCAGGGACCGTTCTATGCGGTGAAGATGGAAATGGGTGACCTCGGCACCTTCGACGGGCTGAAGACCACCGTTCCCGGAGAGGTTCTCGATCGCCAGGGCGCGATCATTCCCGGCCTCTTCGCCGTCGGCAACGACCGGGCTTCGATCATGGGCGGAAACTATCCCGGCGCAGGCATCACGCTCGGCCCTGCCATGACCTTCGGCTGGATCACCGGCCGTTATCTCGCCGGTGTCGCATTCGAAAAGACCAACAGGGAGAACGCCGCATGAGCTGGCTTGCATTGCAGGGAAAGACCGCCGTCATCACCGGCGCCGGCGGGGGTATCGGTCAGGCGCTGGCCCACGCCTTCGCCGGGCAGGGAGTTCGCGTCGTATTGCTCGATCGGGATGATGAGCGTACGCGGCCACTCGCCGCCGAAATCGGCAATGGCGCCTTCGCGCTCGCCTGCGACCTCTCGAAAACGGATGAAATTGCCGCCGCGGCTGAAAAGGTCGAGGCCGCCGGAGGAGCCGACATTCTCGTCAACAATGCCGGAATCCTGAGGCCGGGTCCGCTCGAAAGCGTGTCGGAGGCTGACTGGTCGGCGATGCTCGCGGTAAATCTCACCGGTTATCTTGCGGCCGCGCAGGCCTTTGGCAAGGGGATGATCGAGCGGGGAGAGGGCGCCCTCGTTCATGTGGCGAGCATCGCGGGTTCGCAGCCCCAGCCGGCGAGCGGAGCATATTCCGCCTCCAAGGCGGCTATTCTCATGCTGTCGCGGCAGCTTGCTTACGAATGGGGAGCGAAGGGCGTCCGGTCGAATACGCTCAGCCCCGGCCTCGTACGCACACCGTTGTCCGAAGCCTTCTATCGTGACGAGGCGGTCAAGGCGAAGCGCGAGGCGATGGTGCCGCTTGGGCGGATCGCGACGCCCCAGGACATGGCGGATGTGACGCTCTTCCTCGCTTCTCCGCGCGCCTCCTACGTATCCGGCCAGGATATCGTCGTCGATGGCGGGTTGTCGCAGGTGCTGATGGGGCTTGTGCCGAGGCCCGGCTATGTCTGAAGTCAGATACGCTCTGGTCACCGGCGGGGCTGACGGGATCGGCCTTGCCATTTCGCAGGCGCTGGCCGCAGCCGGCTATCGCGTCACCATCGCCGATCTCGACGGTGACAAGGCCGCGATGCGGGCGGACGAACTGGGCGAGGGCCATCGCGGCTTCGCCTGCGACATCACCGACGAGGCGCAGGCGGCGTCGGTTTGCGCCGCCGCTCCATTCGACGTCCTGGTGAACAATGCCGGCATCGGCGATAGCCACCTGCCGACGCTGGAACAGGAGATCGATGCTTTTCGAAAGGTGCTCGACGTGCATCTTTCCGGCACCTTTCTCATGTCGCGGGAGGTCGGCAGGGGCATGCTTGCACGACGTTCGGGCGCCATCGTCAATCTTTCATCCATCGCCGGGCTGACCGGCTTGCCGAAGCGTAATGCCTATGGTGCCGCCAAGGCAGGCATAGTCGCCATGACGCGGGCCATGGCCTGCGAATGGGCCGGCAGGGGTGTTCGCGTAAACGTCGTCGCCCCCGCCTTCGTGGAAACAGCACTGGTCAGAAAACTTGCCGATGCCGGCCGTATCGATCTGCCGACATTGCGCCGCCGCACACCCATCGGCCGGCTCATCCGGGCGGAGGAGGTGGCGGCAGCCGTTGCCTTTCTTGCTTCTCCGGCCGCTTCCGGCATTACCGGCGCCGTGCTTCCGGTCGATGGCGGCTGGACCGCTTTCGGCGATTTCGGAGACGCATCGGCGGGCTAGAAGCCACCAAATGGACAACAGGAAAGGCCCGGCGATGATCTCGTCGGGCCTTCCTTTTTCTGCCTGCGGGAGAAGTGGTCAGGCGGCGTCCTCGATGTGGCCCCCCAGGAAGAGCTGGCCGACGCGGGGGTCTTTCAAAAGCGTGTCGGCCTTGTCGAACATACGGGTCTGGCCGAGTTCAAGCACGAGACCGTAATCGGACATGGCGAGCGCCGCCTTGGCGTTCTGTTCGACCATGAGGATTGTCACGCCCTGATCGCGAAGACGGATCAGCGTCTGGAACACTTCCTGTACGAGGTTGGGCGACAGGCCGATCGAGGGCTCGTCGATCAGGATCAGCTTCGGATCGAGAAGCAGGGCGCGGGCGATTTCCAGCTGCTTTTGCTGGCCGCCGGAAAGCTCGATCGCCTTCTGGTCCTTGCGCTGGCGCAACATGGGAAACTGGTCCATGACCTCCTCCATGCGCCGCTTCACCTTGGCTTGGTCCTTCGAGGTGATGCCGCCCAGTTCGAGGTTATGATAGACGGAGAGCTGGGGTACCACATTGCGGCCCTGCGGCACATAGGTGACGCCGCGGGCGATCATTTCGGCCGGGCTCTTGCGGGTGACGTTCTCGCCATCCAGCAGGATTTCGCCGGAGTGGATATTGAGAAGCCCGAAGATCGCCTTGAACACGGTCGACTTGCCTGCGCCGTTCGGGCCGATCACGGTGGTGATCGATGCCTTTGGAATGGTGAAGGACGTGCCGTTCAGGATGGTGATGCGGCCGTAGCCGCCGATGATTTTCTTGAGTTCCAGCATGTCAGCCTCCGAGATAAGCGTCGATGACCATCTGGTTCGACCGGATCTCGTCCGGTGTCCCCTCCGCGATAATCTCGCCTTGCGCTAGCACGATGATGCGGGTGCAGAGCGACATGACGAACTCCATGTTGTGTTCGATGACCACGAAGGTCGTACCGTGTTCGCGGTTGTAGGTTATAAGCCGCTCCTTGAGGTGGCCGAGCATGGTGAGGTTCACGCCTCCCGCCGGCTCATCGAGCAGCACGATGCCGGGGCCGGCCATAAAGGCCATCGCAGCGTCGACCAGCTTCTGCTGACCGTAGGAGAGCGAGCCCGCCGGCGTATCCCGGTAGGGCGTCAGGCGGAAGAACTCGATGAGCTGTTCGGCCTTTCCGGTCAGGCCGGCATCCGGCTTGCCGAAGAGGCGCGAGAGCATTGAGCCTTCGTGCTCCTGTCCGGCGAGGATGACGTTGTCGAGCACCGTCATCTTGGGGAAGACAGAAAGCTGCTGGAAAGTACGGCCGATGCCCATCAAGGAAAGGTCTGCCGGGCGCACGCCGTCGGTAGACCTGCCGTTGATCTCGCAATGGCCTTGGGTCGGGCGGAGCTGGCCGAGTATGCAGTTGAAGAGCGTCGACTTGCCGGAGCCGTTCGGTCCGATCAGGCCGAGGATTTCGCCGCGCTGGACGTCGAAGCTGACCCCGTTGACGGCACGAATGCCGCCGAATTGCTTGGAGATGTTGCGGACCGAGAGAATGGGTCCTTCGGTGTTGCGGATATGCGCGTTCACAGTTGGACTCCCTGTTTCAGATCGCGGCGGGCTTCCTGCTTGGGCTTCAGCTTGTCGAAAAGCTTGTGGCCGAGGCCGATCAGGCCCGTCGGGGAATAGACCATCAGCACGATGACCAGCGTCGCATAGATGATGAGGTAGTAGCCCTCCGTGAAGCGAAGCACTTCCGGCAGAAGGATGACCACCGCCGCGCCGAGCATCGGGCCGAAGAAGAAGCCCGAACCGCCGACGACCACCATGAGCAGCAGCTTCAGGGAGTGGATGAGTGCGAAGCTGGACGGTTCGATGAATTGAACCAGCGGCGCCTGCATGGCTCCGGCGAGCCCCCCGAAGGCCGATCCGATGGCGAAGGCGAGCAACGTCTGGCGGCGAACCTTGAGGCCGAGGCTTTCGGCGCGGATCGGGTTTTCGCGCAGCGCCTTGAAGGCGCGGCCCCAGGGCGAGCGCAGTATCCACCACAACGAACCGGCCGCAAGAAGGAAGCAGACCAGCGAGAAATAGTAGAAGGCGATATTCGAATCCGTAGTGAAGCCGAAGAAGGATGGGCGCTCCATGCCGCTGAGGCCGAAGGAACCGCCGGTAATCTCCTCCTCGTTGCGCAGCACCAGGAAGAGAAGCGTGTTGAAGGCCAGTGTCACGAAGGCGAGAAAATGGTGTTGCACGCGCAGCGCCGGATAGCCGAGCAGAAGGCCCATGGCGAAGCTGGCCGCGATCGACAGGACGGCCGCAAAAAACCAGTGGATGCCGGCCAGCGTCATCAACGCCGTGATGTAGGCGCCGATGCCCATGAACGCGGCCTGCGCGAGACTGACCTGACCGGCATAACCGAGCGTCAGGTTGAGACCCATGGCGGCGATCGAAAACAGCAGCCATGAGCACAGCGTATAGACGATATAGTTTCCCTGGCCGATGGGAGCCGCCACGAGCGCGGCGATGCCGAGGACGAGAAGGGCGGGTTGAAAGCGGATCATACGGTTCTCCCTTCCGGGGTGCCGAGCAGCCCCTGCGGACGCAGCAGGATGATGGCGATAAGCAGGATGAGCGGCATGGCCGAACGATACTCGGCGGAGATATAGACCGCTGAGAGATTGTCGATGATGCCGATGAGAAGGCCGCCGACGAGGGCGCCGCGGATCTGGTCGAAGCCGCCGACGATGGCGGCGATGAAGGCGACGAGGCCGAGCGTTTCGCCGTTGGAAAACTTGGCGAGATAGATCGGCGAAATCAGCACCGATGCGATGGTCGCGAGCGCCGCATTGATGAGAAAGGTGTAGAGCACCATACGCTTGACGTTGACACCGAGAATTTCGGCAACGCCGGGGTTCTGGGCGCTCGCCTGCATGCAGCGGCCGGTGCGCGTGCGGCCGAGGAAGAGCTGCAGGCCGCCGATGGCGAGCATCGAGACGGCGAGATTGCAGATGTCCTGCACGGACACGCTTGCTCCAGCAACCTGATAGACCGTCTGCGGAAAGATAGCCGGGAAAGGCTGGGCAGTGGCGCCATAGAATTCCTTGACGCTTTCCTTCATCAGAAGGCCGAGCGCGATGGTGGCGATGACCATCGGCAAGGTGCCGTGGGGCAACATCGGCTCGACGATCAGCCGTTTGAAGGCGACACCCAGTATGAGAAGCGACAGTGCGAGGCCGAGGATCACCGAGGCCCACAGCGGCATGCCGAGCACGGTCATGCCGATCAGCACGAAGAAGGCGGGCAGCATGATGAACTCGCCCTGGGCGAAATTGATCGTCTGCGAAGCCTGCCAGAGCAGGGTGAAGCCCACGGCGGCTAGGGCATAGATGGACCCGGCGGCAAGGCCGGAAACGAGAATTTGAAGAAGCTCAGCCATGGTATCGTCCTCAAAGGCTGTCGGTCGGCTTTGCGAATGTGGATGAGACAGGCCGGCGGCACATGTCCGCCGGCCATGGGACTGCCCTTCGGGGTCAGTTCGGCGGCAGGATGGCTTCCACGACCTGCTGGCCGTTCTCGACCTTCACGAAGAAGCTCTCGCGCGACATTTCGCCGGTCTCATCCCAGCTCACATCCATGAGGACGCCCGGATATTCGGAGGCCTTGAGGGTGAGACCGTGCAGCTTTTCGGCGATTGCCTTGCTGTCGGGTTTCCCGACCATTTCGGTCACATATTTCAAGATCCAGGCCGCGGTGTAGCCCTTGATGGCGTTGTGATCCGGCGTGTACTTGTACTTCGCCTTAAAGCGTTCGACCATTTCCTTGAGGGCTGGAATGTTTGCATCCGGCGTAAGGCCGACATGGCCGGCAGCGCCGTTAGCCGCTTCGCCGGCGAGCTCGATCACCTTGTGGCCGATCAGCGTGGTTTCTCCGAGCAGTGGCTTGGAAATGCCCTGTTTGCGCGCTTCGCGCAGGAAGCGCGCGCTTTCTTCCTCGGTATAGTAGACGAAGAAAGCGTCGGCATCCGAGTTCTTGAGCTTCAGCACGTCGGCGGAGAAATCGGCCTGGGCCTGTTCGGAGGGAACGTCCACGACGATTTCCAGGCCGGCCTTCTTGGCTTCGTCGAGGAAGGCCTGATGACCGCCCTTGCCGAATTCGGTGTTGGCCCAGGCGACGCCGACCTTCTTCACACCCATCTTCTCGACCATGTATTTCACGAGCTTCGGCACGCCCTTCTGGGAGCCGAAGGCAGTGCGGAAGATGTAGGGATTGCCCTTGGCGGTGATGGACGGCGCTTCGGAACCGGTGAACTGCGGAATGCCGTATTGTTTGGCGACCAGCATGTTGACGACAGTGGACGAAGAGAACACCGTGCCCATGATGGCATAGACTTCTTCGTCGATCGCCTTCTGCACCAGTGCACGCGAAACCTGCGGGTCTGTCTGGCTGTCGTATTCGAAGATCTTGACGGGTTCCTTGAGGATGCCACCCTGGGCGTTGATTTCCTCGAAGCCCATGGCCACGCCATCCCGGAAATTGGTGCCGGCAGCAGCTCCCGGGCCGGACAGCTCGACAATGGAGCCGACCTTCAGTTCGGCGAGTGCGGGCATGGCGCCCAGCGCCAGAACCATAGCGGTTGCGGAAAGCAGTTTCTTGATCATCGACATCCTCCCGTGAATGATCGTTTCTAAAAATCCGAGCGGCGGCCGGGTGGGCCATCCGTCAGAACGCAAGGCCCGGAGGTCTCCTCCCGCCGGGCTCGCGATTTCGGTATGCGGTAATCTCATCCTCCCAGATGAGAGGCGGGAGCGAAACCGGTTCCGTTCTCCCGCCGAACGCCAAGTGCTCTTCCGGAATTTCCTTTCAGGATGGAAATCGCACCGGTGCGACCCCTGTTTTGATTATTGACAAAATCACGCAGCCCGCATCCGGGAAATGGACGATGGGGACTAAACATTGGATAATTCCTTCTCGTGCCCAGCCTTCAGTTCGGCAATGGCGAGCCGAATTCCGCTTCCGATGTCGGTGACCGGTTGAGCACCGAGAAAGGCCAGTACAGGGTCCGATGCGAGCTCGGAGGGAATGCGGAGCGGAGCGCCGTTGATCGCGATTTTCGTCCAGCCGGATTGCCGGGCCAGTTCCGCGACGAAGTCCTTCATGTCGGCAGTATCGCCGGACATTGTGAGAACGGCGGCCCCCTCAAGCGGGGAGGTCATGGCCGAGGCCAGCATTCTCGCGACATCGTCGACATAGACGAAGCCAACCCGGCCGGAAAAGCATATTTCCGCCGGTTCCCGACGAATGGCGGCCGCAATTGCAATGGAGGGGCCGGCCGCGATGCCGGCGCTGACGCCTGGCCCGTAGATGATGTAGGGGCGCAGGCCGAGGCTCGGTATGCCGTAATCCAGGAAGAAGGCCCGCGCAGCACCTTCGACGGCAAGTTTTGTAGAACCGTAGACGGTCATCGGCTGCGGATGAATGGCATCTTCCGGCCCGAACACGCCTGCGGTTGAAAGATAGGCGACCGGGAGGCGGCGTGCCTTTGCTGCTTCGAGCACATTCAGGCTTCCGATCAGATTGACGCGCACGCCGAGTACGGGATCACGGGCGCAGTCGACCGTCATCAGCCCCACGAGATGGACGATTCCATCGCAGTCCCGAGCGGCCTGGAGAACGGTATTGGGGTCGGTGATATCGCCCGCGACGATTTCGACGGGGATACCAGCGGGCAAGCGGTCTGGGCGGGGCGAAAGATCGAGGATACGAACCGTGTGGCCTGCCTCATGGAGCGCGGCGACCGTGCGCACGCCGACGAAGCCTGTACCGCCGGTAACGAGGATGCGGCTCATCGGCTGAACTCCCGGCGCAAGGATCGGCAGCCATGGCTAGCAAGACCGCAGTGGCGTTGGCGCATCGGCGCGGTCTGGTGCATGCGATCCTCTCCTCATTCTTCCTCGATCCAGACAATTGCAAAAAATGGAATGATGTTCAATAATAAACTTCAATTCCATTTTGATTTTTGTTTTGATGGTCTCCGGTCAAGGACCAGGGAGGATTTTGATGACTGAAGAAATAAGCGTTGCCGTCATCGGCGCCGGCGCGATCGGGCGCACCCATATCGACACTCTTGCCAAGGCTCCAGGCTTGCGCCTCGGCGCAATTGTCGATCCGATGCCAAACGGAGCGGCGCTGGCGCAATCGCTCGGCATACCCTGTTTGCCGGACGTTGCTTCGCTCATTGCATCGGGACTTGTGACGGCTGCCGTCGTCGCCACGCCGAACGAAACCCACCTGCCGATTTCCGCAGCGCTTCTCGAAGCGGGAATGCCTGTGCTGCTCGAAAAGCCGGTCGCCGAAAGCCTTGCCTCGGCCTTGAGCCTGATCGCGGTTGCGCAGAGAACAGGCGTTCCGCTCCTTGTCGGCCATCATCGCCGCCACAATCCGATCGTTCGGGCGGCTCACGCCGCGATCCGTGCGGGCCGTATCGGTGATCTCGTCATGGCGACCGTCACCTGCACGCTTGCCAAACCGCCTTCTTATTTCGAGGCCGCCTGGCGCAAGACACCCGGCGCGGGTGGGCCGCTGCTGATCAATCTCGTGCACGAGATCGATCTTCTGCGCCATTTCTTCGGCGAGATCGCGAGTGTGCAGGCGATGACCAGCAATGCACGCCGCGGTTTCCCGGTAGAGGACACCGCGGCCGTTGCATTGACCTTCACGAATGGCGGGCTTGCCACGTTGTGCATCTCCGATACCGCGACCGGTCCCTGGGCCTGGGATTTGTCGGCCGGCGAAAACCCGGCGCGGTTCCCCGCTCATCCGGTGACGGCGCATCATTACGCCGGAAGCCGGGCGGGCCTTTCCCTGCCTGATCTGATGCTCTGGGAGCCGGAGGACGAACCTGACTGGACCCGCAGGCTGAGGTCCTCGATGCTTCCCGTTATGCCAGCAGATCCCTATGAGGAGCAGCTTCGTCATTTCGAGGCGCTGATCCGCCTGGGCGGCACGCCGCTCGTTTCCGCCCGCGATGCGACCGCCAATCTCATCGTGCTTGACGCGATCCGCCTTGCCGCCGAGCGTGGCACAGCGGTTCGCGTCGATTTGACGCCGCTCGGCTAGCCGGGAGAGACGCGCTATTGCCATGGTCCGTCACTCCTTCGGCATGCCGTCTGGACGCAGCAGACGTCGTTGCGCGGCGATACGGAACGGGGCGTTCATCGCCCCGTATCCACCATAGGCGCCACGCCGCTCCACAATCTCGAAGAAGAAGCCTTCGCCGAAGGTGCGGCTGTAGATCTGGAAATATTCGCCGCTATCGTCCCGGTCGTAGAGGATGCTCGCAGCGCGTAGCGCATCGGAAAAATCCGGCTCGAGGCCGAAGCGCGCTTCAAGATCGTCATAGTAGTTGCGGGAGATGGGTAACGGCTGGAAACCGAGCTCCGCCAGCCGTCGGGCGGTGGCGAAGATATCCGTTGTCGCGAAGGCGATGTGCTGGATGCTCGTCCCGAACCCTTCGGCGAGGAACTTGCCGGCGAAGGTCTTTCGGCTATCGGCTCCGTTCATCGTTAGCCGGAAACCAGGTTCCGGAACGCTTTCGATCGCCTGGCTGCGCACGAGACCGCCGGGATCGACCACGTCGACCATCGGGGTACGCCGGGTCGAGAATATTGATGTGTAAAACAGGAGCCAGGTCGGCATTTCGTCATAACGCGTCGTCTGGGCCAGATGATCGATCCGGGTGAGCAGCGCATCGCCCGCGTCTTTCTCGTTCTTCGTGGGAAGGAATTCGTTCGTCCAGATCGAGGCGAGCGCCGGTGAATCGTCGAGGAAGTACATGACACCATTGCCGACCCCCTGAATGGCGGGCACCGTGACCTCGCCGGGCTTGCGCGGCTCCGAGAAGGTCGGCGCGCCAAGCGCGGATGCGCGCTTCACGGCATCCTGTGCGTTCTCCACCTTCAGGCCGAAGGCATAGGCGTTCGTGCCGTGCACCGAATAGGATGCACCGGCGAAAGTGTCGCCGGTGTTGTCGGTGTTGATGACGATGCGGATATCGCCCTGCGTATAGAGATCGACCGCACGATTGCGGTGGCTCCCCGTCTTCCGGAAGCCGAGCGTCCCGAGCAGTGCTTCCAGATTGGCCTTGTCGGAAGGTGCCGTTGTGAATTCCACGAATTCGACACCGCGGGCCGCGATGCGGTCCGGCATGTCCGGGACGTCGATGCGGATGTCGGGCTCCAGCCGTTTTACCCGATCCATGACATAGACAAGCGAACGATGACCGTCCTCTGCAAGCGCGCGGGCCGAGCCGCCGCGAAACTGGTCGTTGAAGATTTCCAGCGAAAGCGGCCCGGTATAGCCGGTGGCTGCGACGGCGCGCATGAAATCCACCACCGGCAGGTCGCCTTCGCCCGGCATGTTGCGGAAGTGGCGGCTCCAGTAGAGCAGATCCATATCGAAGAGGGGTGCATCGGCCAGTTGCACAATAAAGATCTTGTCTCCCGGTATCGAGCGGATCGAGTTCGGATCGATCTTCCGGGACAATGTGTGGAAGCTGTCGAGGATGATGCCGACACTCGGGTGGTCGGCGCGTCGCACGATTTCCCAGGCGTCGCGATGATCGCTGACATGACGGCCCCATGCCAGCGCCTCGTAGCCCACGCGAACGCCGTGTCTGGCCGCGAGATCGCCCAGTTCATGAAAATCGGCTGCCGCCCGATCGATGCCGCCCAGCGAAACCGGCGAGACATTCGAGCAGATCAGCATGAGGTCTGTGCCGAGCTCCTCCATGATGTCGAACTTGCGCTGGGCGCGCTCGACGGTTCGGCCGCGATGCGGTTCCGGCATGCCCTCGAAATCGCGGAAAGGTTGGAAGAGGGTAATGTCGAGACCGTGGTCGCGAGCCATCTTCGAGACTTCGCGCGGCGATGCGTCATAGGTCAGGAAATCGTTCTCGAAGATTTCGACGCCGGTGAAGCCGGCTTTGGCGATGGCGGCGAGCTTTTCCGGAAACTCGCCGCTGATCGATACGGTCGCAATCGATGTCCGCATCTTCACGCTGTGTTTGCCTGTCTCGGGGGCTGCCATATTGCCTTCCTTTCCGGCATTATGTACTGGTTAGTTAATAAAGGCCGGAACGATGGGTCCGGCGACGGGGGAGCGATGAAACAGGCTGCAACGGCAAGCGTGGCCAGAGAGGCTAAATCCGCGAAGCGGGATCCGGAGGGCGTCCGCCGCGACATTCTGACTGTTGCCATGGAAGAGTTCTCGCAGAACGGGCTGTCGGGTGCCCGCATCGACGAGATAGCGGCCCGCACGCGCACGTCGAAGCGCATGATCTACTATTACTTCGGCGACAAGGAAGGCCTTTACCAGCGTGTTCTGGAAGAGGCCTATGGCAAGGTGCGCGGCGGCGAAAGCGACTTGGAACTGGAAGGGCTCGATCCCGCGGCCGCCCTCGAAAAGCTCTGTCGCTTCACCTTCGATCATCATCGTCGAAACCCGGCCTTTATACGCATGGTGATGATCGAAAACGTTCATCATGGCCGGCACATGCGGCTTTCCGAAACCATTCGCGACCTCAATCGCCCGGCAATCGAGGCGTTGGAAAAGGTGCTGCGGCGTGGACAGGAGAGCGGCGTCTTCCGCAAGGGTGTCGATCCGCTCGAACTGCACTGGGAGATCAGTGCCTTGTCCTTCTTCAACGTATCGAACAGCGCCACTTTTTCGCATATTTTCGGCGGCTCTCTTTTCACCGACGAGGGCCAGGAAACATTGTCTCGCCATGTCGCCGAGATGGTGCTGCGTTATGTGCTGCGAGCCGACCATATCGCCGCTACCGAGAAAGCCGGCCGATGAGGTGGCGAAGCGCCATTTCGTAGCCTTCGATGCGAAGTCCGGCGATGACGCCTTCCGCCCGCGTCGAAACGTAGGAATGATGGCGGAAAACCTCCCGCTTGTGAATGTTGGAGATATGCACCTCGATCACCGGCGCCTCGAAGGTGTTGAGCGCATCGAGGATCGCGACCGAGGTGTGTGTGAAGGCCCCCGGATTGATGACGATGCCGGCAGACGTGCCGCGCGCCTCGTGGATCCAGTCGATCAGTTCGTATTCGCGGTTGCTCTGGGCAAAGAAGATCTCGTGGCCCGCGGCCACAGCGATCTCTCGGCAGGCCGCCTCCACATCCGCAAGCGTTTCCCGGCCGTAGATTTCCGGCTGGCGCTGTCCCAGCAGATTTAGGTTAGGACCGTTCAGGATGGTGAAAAGGCTCATGCATTGCCCTCCGCGGCGCAGATCTCATTAAAATGGGCGGACATTCGCTCCGCATCCGGCTCGCGGCCGCAGAACAGGCGGAAGGCTTCTGCCGCCTGAAACACCGTCATGCCGCCGCCCTGAAGTGTGCGGCATCCCTTCGACTTCGCCGTCGCCAGAAGCTCGGTGACGAGCGGCACATAGACGATATCGGTCACCCAATGGCGGGGCTCGAGAAGATCGGGCGAAACCGGAATGCCGGGATGGGCAAGCATGCCGATAGGCGTGGCATTGATGAGACCGTCCGCATGCGGCAGGGAGGAGGCGGGATCGTCGACGGCAGAGGCTCTGCCGGCACCGAAGCGTCCGTTGAGATCGTCGGCCAGCTTCTCGGCCCGCGCCTGGTCCCGGTCGAAGATGTCGAGCCGTCCCATACCGAGTTTCAGCGCGGCATGCGCCACGGCGACGCCAGCGCCTCCGGCTCCCAGCAGCAAAGCCCGATCGCGCTTTGCGTGCGGGAGCCCGCGGGAAAAGTTCTCGTAGAAGCCGTACCAGTCGGTATTGTGGCCGATGCGTTTGCCGTCGGTGAAAACGACGGTATTGACGGCGCCAAGCATGCGGGCGTCGTCCGAAAGTTCGGAGAGATAGGGAATAACCGCCTGCTTGAAGGGGTGGGTTATGTTCGTACCGGCAAAACCACGCGCCTCCAGCTCATCGAGGAGGTCGGGAAGCGCGCTGTCCGGAAGGTGGCGGGCGGTGACATCGACGAGTTCGTAGGAATAGTCGAGGCCATGGGCAGCGCCTTCACGCATGTGCAGCGCAGGAGATTTCGAAAGTTGTATGCCCGCGCCGATCAGACCAACGCGATAGGAAGTTTTCTCTGTCATGGTCCCTTACCGTTCATGCGACCTGGAAGCGAGGCGGGGGAACCCGCCTCCTGGGTTCAGTGATGGGCGAGGATTTCGCCGAGGAAGGTGCGCGTGCGCTGGTGTTTCGGATCACGGAAGAATTCCTCCGGCGGACCCTCCTCGATGATTTCACCGGAGGCCATGAACACAACGCGATCCGCCACCTGCCGGGCAAAACCCATTTCGTGGGTCACGCAGATCATCGTCATGCCGTCGCGGGCAAGGCCGATCATCGTGTCCAGCACCTCCTTGACCATTTCCGGATCGAGCGCCGAGGTGGGTTCGTCGAAGAGCATCGCCTTCGGCTCCATGCAGAGCGCTCGGGCAATCGCCGCGCGCTGCTGCTGGCCGCCGGAAAGCTGGGCCGGGTATTTGTCGGCCTGATCGAGAATGCGCACCCGCTCCAGATATTTCCGGGCGACCGCCTCGGCGGCGGCCTTGTCCAGCCCCTTCACCCGCATCGGCGCAAGGGTGCAGTTTTCCAGGATCGTCTTGTGCGGGAAAAGGTTGAAGCTCTGGAACACCATGCCGACCTCTCTCCGCACCGCGTCGATCGCGCGGCTGCTGTCCGTCAGCTTCATGCCCTCGACGACGATCTGTCCCTCCTGGATTTCCTCCAGGTGATTGATGCAGCGGATCAGGGTCGATTTGCCCGAACCCGACGGGCCGCAGAGCACGATCTTCTCGCCCCTGCGAACCGTGAGATTGACATTTTTCAGCGCGTGATAGGCTCCATACCACTTACCCACCCCTTCGAGGGCGATCAGCGGAACCTGTTTGGTGGCGGATTGTGGCATGGAAACCTCCGTTTACTTCACGGTGAAGGGGATATCGGGCAGGGAGTCCGGGAAGGCCGGAACGTCGCGCTTCATCCACTTTTCATAGATCTTGGCGAGCGTGCCATCCGCCTTGATCTTGTCGATGAAGGTGTTGACCGCCTCGTTCCAATCCTTCTCGCCCGGACGTGTGCCGGCACCGTTATAGAGGGTGATGAGATCGAACTTCGCTTCGTACTTGTCAGCGGCAGCGGCGTTCAGGCGGTCGCCGTAGAACTGGTTGCCGCCCACGGCCTCGACCTGACCGGAAAGCATGGCCTGGATATTGGCCGCGTCGTCGTCGAAGCGCAGGATATTGGCCTTGTCGCCGGCGCCTGCGGTAATCGCGGTGTCCATGGCGCTCGACTTCGGCACGCCGACTGCCATGCCTGCGAGATCCTCATAGCCGGCGATCTTCTTGTCCTTCGGGCCGTAGACCGAAAGCACGTTGCCTGCATAGGGCTTGGAATATTGGATGGTTTTGGCGCGTTCCGCGGTCATGCCCATCGTGGCGAAGAGCACGTCGACCTTCCCGGTGACGAGCGCCGGGATACGGTTGGCGACGGCCAGCGGCACGAATTCCGCTTGCACACCCAGCGATTCCGCAAACGCCTTGCCGATATCGGCGTCGAGGCCGTCCTGAACGCCGCTCGAATTGACGAAGCCCCAAGGCGAGTTGTCGCCCTGAATGCCGATCACCACCTTGCCCTTGGCCTTGGCTTCCTCGAGCGTGCCGGCATGAGCAACGGCGGGAAACGAAAGCGGCAGGGCGGCTGCCGCCATGAGGGCGAGCACGGCGCGGCGCGCCATTCTCTTGCCTGTCTTGTTCAGGTCATTCTGGGATTTCATCTTTTGCTCCTCCTTACAAAGCTGATGAAAAGTGCATTTCCGGACAAAGTCTTAGGCGGTTCTCCGTTTGGAAATGCGTGAAAACGAAGAGGCATTAACGGGTCGCGGTCTGTAGCCGTCTTTCGACGCCGGTGCCCCAGAGCGAAAGCGGCCAGCAGATCAGGAAGTAGATGAGACCGACCAGCGCGAAGACGGTCAGCGGACGGAACGTCTGGTTGGAGACGATCTGTCCGGCGCGCGACAGTTCGACGAAGCCGACGATGGCTGCAAGCGAGGTGCCCTTTATGAGCTGCACCAGAAAACCGATGGTCGCAGGCAGGGCGATCTTGAAGGCCTGCGGCAGCACCACGTCCTTCATCCGCGAGATGTAGTGCAGGCTGAGCGCATTGGCGGCTTCCGTCTGGCCCTTCGGCACGGCCTGGATGCCTCCGCGCCAGATTTCGCCGAGGAAGGCGCTGGCATGCAGGGTAAAGGCGATGGCGACCGCGATCCATGCGTCGACATTCAACCCGAGAAGCGCCACACCGTAATAGACCACGAAAAGCTGCATCAGGAGCGGCGTGCCCTGAAATACGGCGATGTAGCCGGCCGTGGCGCGCTGGACCAGCGCACTCTCCGAGACACGGGCAAGCGCGACGCAGAGACCGAAGACGCCGCCGCCGATGAAGCCGATCACGGTCAGCGCCAGCGTCCACTTCAGGCCCTGCAGCAGGAAGAACAATTCATTGGGACCGATGGATGCCATGATCGTCGCCTCACTTGACCGGATAGCTGAAGGAAACGCGCGAGATGAGAGCGAACACACCCATCATCAGCGCGGAAATGGCGAGGTACATCAAGGTGATGGAGAAATAGACCTCGAAGGAGCGGAACGTATCCGCCTCGATCTTCTGGGCGACCGAGGTCAGCTCGTAGGCCGCGATCGACGTGCAGACCGAAGTCGTCAGTGTCAGCATGATGAACTGGCTGGTGAGCGACGGGTAGACCGCTCTCAATGCCGGCTTCAGGACGATGTGGCGGAAGATCTGCGCGCGGTGCAGGCCAAGCGCCAACCCTGCCTCCACCTGGCCTTTCGGAACGGAATCGACCCCGCCGCGAATGATCTCGATGGCATAGGCACCTCCGTTCAGCGCCAGCGCGATGATGGCCGTGACTGTCGGGTTGAGCCTAAGGCCGAACTGGGGCAGCGCGAAGAAGATGAAGAAGATCTGCACGAGGAAGGGCGTGTTGCGGATGACCTCGACAAAGCCGATCACCAAGCCGCGCAGCAACCTGAACCGCGAGCGGCGGGCGACGACGCCGAGAACGCCGATGACGGTCGCAAGCGACATGCCGGCGACGGCCAGTCCAATCGTTGCAAGGCATGCAAGCAGCAACTCGGGCAGCCGATCGGCGACCACCGAGAAATCGAGACTGTACGACATTGTTCCTCCGGACCCGCTTCGCGGGTCTGAACAGGCCTTGCCTGTTTTCCTCCTCTCGAAATCCAGGGACTTCGAATTCCTCTGACTGTTCACCGGACCTGACGTTGATGCGATTTCCTCCCGCATCCGGTTTCCGAACATGAATGTTTGTACCAGTTAGTTCATTTTTGTGTCAAGCCTTCGATCCTCACAAATCGCTTCCGAAATCGCTTTTTTGACGAAATCCAAGATCAAGAAAACGCTTGTGTTTCAATATCTAAAAGGCGGAAAGCCGAGATATGACGCAACAAAAAACGTCCCCCGCGGCCTGCCGCGTGGGTCACCGAGATTCCACAGGCGGAAAACGCCGATGCGTTCCAGTCAGTCTTTTTCCGACCCGAGCCGCTCGATCTGGCCGATCAGGCGCCTTGCGGTCGACAGCGCAGCGCCAGTCGCTATTACCATCTGCGGCAGGATCATCCATTCGAGCATCCAGGCTGCTCCCGAGCGTTCCTGCTCATGCACCAGCGACTGGTGCATGGCGGAAAGCTGCACGGCGTTGAAGCGCGCAAGGGTGACGAGAAGCTCGGCGGTAACCGGATTCTGCTTGTGGGGCATGGCCGAGGAACCGCCGCCTCCGGAAAGCCGGATTTCCGATCCCACTTGGGCGAGCAGGGCGATATCCTGTCCCAACTTACCAAGGCATCCTGAAATCAGCGACAGCAGGGCTGCAAACTCCGCCAGTCCGTCACGCTGACTGTGCCATTGCGGCTGGTCGGCAAGATCGAGGCGGGCCGCAAGTGCTGCGCGTACGGCCGGCCCTTTGTCGGCGAGTTTTTCCAGCGTGCCGGCCGCATCGCCGAATTGCAGGGCAAAACCCGATTTGGAGAAGGCCGCAAGCCGCGCATGGTGGCGTTCGAGCGGTTCCTTCCACGAGGAAATGCGGTCGCCGGCGGTGATGGCAATTGCTGCCTGCATGCGGGTGTAGCCCATCAGCGTAAGGTTTCCGTCGCGCTTCGAAAGGGCACCAAGACCGGCGGTCAAAACCGCCAGCCTTTCCATCAGGATACCCGTTGCCGCCTTGAGACGGAGTACGAGGCTTGTGTCGATGACGTCCTGGCTGGTTGCACCGAAGTGAACCTTGTCCGATGCGGCGTCCCCCACCTTCCGGCGCAGTTGCCGGACGAATTCGGGCACGACCACGCCATCCCTTGCCATCCCGTCCGAGAGCGCCGCCATATCCGGCACAAAGCCGGCGAGATGGGTGACGATGGCGTTTGCCGTCTCGACAGGGAAAATGCCGCATTCCGCTTCCGCCTTCGCAAGCTCGGTCTCGAAGCGAAGCATGGCGGCGACATCCGCATCCGCCGAGAAGAGCGAAGCGATTTCGGCATCCCCCATAAAGCCGGAAAGAAACGGATGCTCGAAGACGGAAATGCTCATGGCCCGCTCAGATATCGAAGAACACGGTTTCACCTTCGCCCTGCAGACGAATGTCGAAGCGATAGGTGCTGTCGCCCTCCTTGCTTGCGATCAGCGTCGGAATGCGATTCTTGTGTTCTATACGCGCGAGAACCGGATCCTCCGCATTGGCCGCCGTTTCCTCGGGGAAGTACATGCGGGTGTGGAGTCCGATATTGATGCCGCGTGCGACGATCCAGAAGGTAACATGCGGGGCCATCCAGCGCCCATCCTTGAACGGCACGCGACCGGGCTTGATCGTCTCGAACACGAATTCGCCGGTTTCCATGTCGCCCGGGGAGCGCCCCCAACCGATGAAATTCGGGTCCGCCGATCCGCGTGTCTCGCTCGGGCTGTTGTAGAAGCCTGCGTCGTCGGCCTGCCAGATTTCGATCAGCGCGTCCTTCAGCGGGTTGCCACCGCCGTCAAAGACGGTTCCGCGAATGGTGATGCGGGTGCCGCGGGTCTGCTCGTTATAGAGCGAGCCGGAGCCAAGATCCTTCTCGAAGATTCCGTGAATGCCGACGAAGTTGGGCGTGCAGCCGATATGGACGTAGGGTCCTGCGGTCTGGGAAGCGCTTTCCTTGAGGTAGCCAAGCGGTTGAACCATGTCAGTTGCCCTCCGGGCGGTTCTCGAAGAAGGTGGAATGGCGGCCGCGCAGGACGATATCGAACTTGTAGGCGCGCATATCCATCGGAATGGTGGCGTTCATGTCGAGCGGCGCGACGAGGCGGCGTATGGCATCCTCGTCCGGGATCGTCTTGACGATCGGACAACGCCAAATCAGCGGATCGCCCTCGAAGTACATCTGGGTGATGAGACGCTGCTGGAAGCCATGGCCGAAGATCGAGAAATGGATATGCGCCGGGCGCCAGTCGTTGACGCCGTTCGGCCAGGGATAAGGGCCGGGCTGGATGGTCTTGAACCAGTAGTAGCCGTTCTCGTCGGTAATGGTACGGCCGACGCCGCCGAAATTCGGATCGATCGCCGCCAGATAGGTTTCTTTCTTGTGACGATAGCGGCCGCCGGCATTGGCCTGCCAGAACTCCACCAACGCGCCTGCAACGCCGCGCCCCCGCTCGTCGAGCACACGGCCGTGGACGAGAATGCGCGGGCCGATCGGCATTTCTCCGGGCTTGGCATAATTCAGGATCAGATCGTTATCCAGCGGATTGAGCATTCCGTGTCCGAACACCGGCCCGGTAATCTCGCTCTTGGTGCCCTCCAGCGAAATCAGCGCGCGCTGCGGTGAACGAAGGACGGTCGTCTTGTACCAGGGCGCGTAGGCCGGTGGATGCATATCGCGATCACGTGCGAAGAAAGGCCCGGTTTCGGGTGGTCGATTGTTCATTTCGTCTCCTCCATCTGCGAATTATCGGCATCGCGTTCGGCCAGCGCAAGCTTGGCGATCTTGAAGGCGTGGTTCGCCGCGGGAACGCCGGCATAGATGGCCACATGCATCAACGCCTCGCGGATATCCTCCTCCGTGGCGCCAGTATTGGCGGTCGCGCGGACATGCATCGCCACTTCGTCGTCATGGCCGAGCGCCGCCAGGAGCGCGATCGTCACCATGGAGCGTTCGCGCTTCGTCCAGTGGCTCCCCGACCAGACCGTCCCCCAGGCCGTTTCGGTAATCAGGGTCTGAAAGGGTTGGTCGAAGGACGTTGCGTTCGCGCTTGCGCGGTTCACATGGGCATCACCCAGGACGGAGCGGCGGACAGCCAGGCCCTTCTTGTAACGATCGGAAGGCTGCGAGGGGTCAGTCATCTTTTCATTGCTCCGGCAGGGATTTCAGGAAAGCGGAAACCGCGGCTGCATAGGCCGCCGGCTGTTCGACACAGGGGATATGACCGCAGGCCGCGATCTCGACGAAGCGGCTTTGAGGAATGAGGCCGGCGAGCGAGCGCACGAGGTCAGGGGGCGTCGACCCGTCCTGATCGCCCACCAAGCAGAGCGTTGGTGCTGCGATACGCCTTGCCGCATCGGTATAATCCGCATCGCGGATCGCCGCGCAGGTGCCGCAATAGCCATTGACTGCCTGGCGGGCAAGCATGATGCGGCAACCGGCGTAAAGCGCGTTGTCTTCGGTGCGAAAGGCCGGCGTGAACCAGCGTTCCATGATCGGGTCGATCATGTCGCCGAGGCCGTTCGCAAGGATCGCATCGATGCGGGCGTTCCACATTTCAGGCGAACCGATCTTGTGGGCGGTGTTGGAAAGAACGAGCGCCGTGACGAGGTCGGGACGAATCGCATAGGCGGCCTGAGCGATGAGCCCGCCGACCGAAAGACCCCAGACAATTGCTTGCCGGACGCCGAGTTGTTCGAGCAGCACGATGAGGTCGTTCGCATGGGTCTCGATGGAATAGGGCGGCGCGCCCGTGCCGGAAAGACCATGACCGCGCTTGTCGTGAACAACATAGGCATAGGTGTCGCCGAGTTCCTCGATCACCTCGTCCCATATGCGGAAATCCGTGCCGAGCGAGTTCACGAAGGCGATGACCGGCTTGCCGGTCGCGAGACCTTCGGCACGGTAATGGATCGTCGTCCCCTCCACTGTCAGAAAATGCATGTCCGCTCTCCTCTTGCTAGGGATATTGCTATGTGAATTTGGTTAAGTAAAATGAGTTTTTGTCGCTAACTTATAATCTGCAGGTTATGTCTCAGCAGGTCGATCCGCGCATCAAGTTTCGTCACCTTCAGGCCTTCGTCGAAGTCGTGCGCCAGAAAAGCGTGAACCGAGCGGCGGAACGTCTTCATGTCAGCCAGCCGGCGGTGACGAAGACGATCCGCGAGCTGGAGGATATTCTCGGCGTCTCGCTTTTCGAGCGGGAAGGCAGGGGCATTCGTGCGACCCGCCACGGCGAGGTCTTCATGCGTCACGCGGGAGCCACGCTGACGGCTCTGCGCCAGGCTGTCGATTCCGTTTCCCAGGAAAGCGCCCGCGCCGGCCCTCCCGTGCGGGTTGGCGCCCTGCCCACGGTCTCCGCCCGCATCATGCCGCAGGCGATGACGCGCTTTCTGGCCGAGGACACGGGCAGCGCCGTGAAGATCGTGACCGGCGAAAATGCGGTTCTGATCGAACAATTGCGGCTCGGCGATCTCGACCTCGTCGTCGGTCGTCTGGCAGCACCGGAAAAGATGACGGGCCTGTCCTTCGAGCATCTTTATTCGGAACGGGTGCTGTTCGTGGTGCGCGCCGGACACCCGCTGCTGGCGCCGGCAACCAATGTCTTTGACCGGTTGCGCGACTTTCCGGTGCTGATACCGACACGCAACTCCGTCATTCGTCCGATCGTCGAACAGTTTCTGATCGCCCACGGCGTCCCGCTTCCGCCGACGCAGATCGAGACCGTCTCCGATTCTTTCGGTCGCGCGTATCTCAGGATGAGTGAGGCGGTGTGGATCATTTCCGAAGGTGTCGTCGCAGGCGATATCGCCGATGGCGTATTGGCCGCCCTGCCGCTGGATACGGATGATACCCGCGGCCCCGTCGGCCTGACCATGCGGGCCGACACGGTGCCGTCTCTGACGTTAAGCCTGCTGATGCAGGCCATTCGCTCGGCATCGGCCGAAGGGTCTGTCGGCGCGGGGTGACGGCGAGCCAGGGAAACGCTCGGACATTTGCGACCTTGCCCCGGCGGATGCGTGCCGACGGTCCGGGCGGTAGGACTTCGGATCGACGAGCAGCGCGTGGTCGCATCGTTTCCGACGTTCCGAAACCGGATAGGGCATGGGAACTGCGGCTGCAATTCCTGCCTCCAGGATCGTATCTATGGAACACTCGGCCGGCGCCGACTGCGCCGAAGGAAAAGGCCGTTCCTGCCGCGGGGGGCGTGCTCCGACCTTCCCAACGATCTCGCCCTCGATGACGTCGAGCAGACGAGGAGTGGCGCCAGAGGCATTCGGGAAATCTACCGGTCTCCTATCGGATCTCCAGCTTTTCTCTGTCGATACCCCCGCCCGTGCAACAGGCCGCCCTCCTTGCTGCCGGAGTCGCTCGCCCGGTAATCTCTATTTACAAACGTTATGTATGTATATATTTTGACGTCGAGGCTGAATGCACGCCGGGATCCTGAACGGTTCCGGCTTGCATTTGCGCTGTTTGTTGTGGGGCGATCCATGTGTGCCCGGCAGCATTCCCCACAGAAAGGTTAGATATGTCCAGCAATGCTATTCGGACGATCGGGCGGCGCTTTGCGCTTGCTGCTCTGATCGGCATCCTTCCCGTCGCGGTTCACGCACAGGAGCAGCCTTTGCCGACGGTAACGGTCGAAAAGGTCAGCGTCGCCGATTTCACCTTGACTGCCCGCCTGCCGGGACGCGTCAAGGCATCCACCGTGGCGGAGGTTCGCCCACAGGTATCCGGCATCATCCGCGACCGGCAGTTCGAGGAAGGCGTTCGCGTCGAGGAAGGCCAGCCGCTCTACAAGATCGAGGACGAGACCTATGTCGCGGCCGTCGCTTCCGCGAAGGCCGCGGTGGCGGAGGCGCAGGCGAACTACGACCTCGCCGTGATCGAGGCGCGCCGGGCCGAGGAGCTTTTTGCCAACAAGAGCGGCACGGCGTCCAATCGGGACAGCAAGGTTGCCGATCGTAGCAAGACCGATGCGGCGCTGCAGGTCGCACGCGCCGAACTGACCAGCGCAGAAATCGATCTCGAGAGAACCACGATCCGCGCCCCGATCACCGGCGTGATCGGCTTTTCCCAGACGACCCCGGGTGCGCTGGTCGCCGCCCAGCAGACAACGGCGCTGACCACGATCCGCGCCCTTGATCCGATCTACGTCGATGTCACGCAGTCGGCGACCGATCTCCTGCGGTGGAACGCACTCAACAAGTCCGGTTCTGCGCGGGCGACCGGCGTTGCCACGATGATCCTGCCGAACGGCGAGGCATATCCGCTGAAGGGGGACCTCAAGGCCGCCGAACCGCAGGTGGAACCGACCACCGGCATGGTGACGCTGCGCATCACCTTCGCCAATCCCGACCAGTTGTTGCTGCCGGGCCTCTACGTCGAGGTCGAACTGCCGCAGGATACCGCGAAGGACGCCGTGCTGGTTCCGCAAAGCGCGGTGATGCGAACCGCCAAGGGCGAGGCCTTCGCCTGGATTGTCGAAGATGGCAAGGTTGCGGTACGACCGCTGACCATCCTGACCGGTTCCGGAAACTTCTGGGTAACCAGCAGCGGGCTGAAGGCTGGCGACGCACTGATTACCTCGGGTTTCCAGAAGATCGCGCCCGGTGCAGCGGTTCAGATAGCTGCCGAACCCTCGGCTGAGCAGCAGGCTGCTGCAAGCGGGAGCAACTGAACATGGCGCGCTTCTTCATCGACCGCCCGATCTTTGCCTGGGTGATCGCGATCATCATCATGGGCCTCGGGGTGCTTTCCATCCTGCGGTTGCCGATTTCCCAGTATCCCTCGATCGCGGGACCATCCATCGTGATCGGTGCCAACTACCCTGGCGCCTCGGCCGAAACCGTGGCCGACACCGTCGTACAGATCGTCGAAAAGGAGATGACCGGTCTCGACGGGCTTCGCTACATCGACTCGTCGACCACATCGACCGGCCGCGCAACCATCACGCTGACCTTCACGCTCGGCACCGATCCCGACATTGCTCAGGTGCAGGTCCAGAACAAGCTCAGCCAAGCGGAGGCCAATCTTCCCGAGGAGGTTACCCGCCAGGGCGTTACCGTGGAAAAATCGGCGACCGGCTATCTCATGGTCATCGGCCTGATTTCGCAAGACGGCTCGCGCACCGCCATCGATCTCGCCGACTACCTGAATTCCTATATGGTGGAGCCTGTCTCGCGCCTGTCGGGCGTGGGCAAGGTCGAGGTGTTCGGTTCGGAGTATGCGATGCGGATCTGGCTCGATCCGCAGAAGTTGAAATATTACGACCTGTCTCCCGATACGGTAGTCTCTGCGATCAGCGCCCAGAACGCGCAGATTTCCGCGGGCAGCTTCGGTGCGATGCCCGCGCCGGAAGGCACGCAGCTGAATGCGACCGTAACCGCCCAATCGCTGCTCAAGACGCCGGAAGATTTCGAGCGGATCGTGCTGCGCGCCGACACGGACGGCGGGCTTGTCCTGCTGCGGGACGTCGCCCGTGCCGAGCTTGGCTCCGAGAACTATGAAATTTCCAGCTTCTATAACGGCAAGCCCGCGGCGGGCATGGCAATCCAGCTCGCTTCGGGCGCGAACGCGCTCGAAACGGCCGAACTCATCAAGGCAAAGGTGGCGGATCTCGCCGAATTCCTGCCCGCCGGCGTCAGCTATGTCATCCCGTATGATACGACGCCCTTCGTCAGCCTCTCCATCGAGGCGGTGATCCACACGCTCATCGAGGCGATCGCCCTTGTCGTCCTGGTGATGCTGCTGTTCCTTCATAACTTCCGGGCAACGCTCATTCCGACGCTTGCGGTTCCGGTGGTTCTTCTTGGAACCTTCGGCATCATGGCGGCACTCGGTTTCACCATCAACACGCTGACGATGCTCGCCATGGTGCTGGCCATCGGGCTGCTGGTCGATGATGCCATCGTGGTGGTGGAAAACGTCGAACGCATCATGCGCGACGAACATCTCGATCCTGTTGCGGCGACGAAGAAATCGATGGGCGAGATTTCGGGAGCCCTCGTCGGCATTGCGATGGTCGTTTCCGCCGTTTTCGTGCCCATGGCCTTCTTCGGCGGCTCGACGGGGGAAATGTACAAGCAGTTCTCCGTCACCATCGTTTCGGCGATGGCCCTTTCGGTTCTCGTCGCGCTGATCTTCACTCCGGCGCTCTGCGCGACCGTGCTCAAGGCGCATTCACATGATAGCGGCAAGGGGCTGGGAAGACGGTTTGGCAATTGGTTTGAGCGGTATTTCTCCCGCCTGACCGCGATCTATGGTCGTGTTGTCGGGATGACGGCCCGGCGTCCGCTGCGGATGTTCGTCGTCTACCTGGTTCTGGTCGCAGGGATGGTCGGTCTTTACCTGCGCACCCCCACCTCGTTCCTTCCGGATGAGGACCAGGGCACGATGTTTACGATCGTCCAGGCCCCGTCCGGCGGCACGGCGGAAAATACAGAGAAACTGCTGCGCCAGGTCGAAGGCTACTTCATGAATGCCGAAGGCAAGAACGTGGACTCGGTATTTTCCGTGCGAGGCTTTTCATTTGCCGGGCAGGGACAGAACATGGGCATGATGTTCATCAAGCTCAAGGACTGGGACGAACGGGACGGACCCCAAAACTCGGCCCAGGCCATTGCGGGCCGCGCCTTCGGTCCGCTCATGGGCGGCATCCGCGAGGCCATCGTGGTGCCGATCGTCCCGCCTGCCGTCATGGAACTGGGCAACTCGAACGGGTTCACCGCCTTCCTTCAGGCACGCTCGGGCCAAAGCCACGAGGCCTTGCTTGAAGCACGCAACGCCCTGCTTGGGATGGCATCGCAAAGCAACAAGCTCATGGCCGTCCGGCCGAGCGGTGTTGAGGATGCCTCGCAATTCGAACTCAACATCGATTGGGGCAAGGCTGGGGCCGTCGGTCTCAGTGCGTCGGACGTCGGTTCGTTCCTCACTACCATCTGGTCGAGTTCCTATGTCAACGACTTCCTCTATGAGGGCCGTATGAAGCGCGTCTATGTCCAGGGCGAGCCTTGGGCACGTACGGGGCCGGAAGACCTGGCGCTCTGGCGCGTGCCGAATTCGAACGGGGATTTCGTCGATTTCTCCACCTTCGCCACGCAGGATTGGGTTTTCGGTCCCCAGCAGGTCAGCCGTTACGACGCGTTGCCGGCGATGGAGATCGAAGGCTCGTCGGCGCCGGGCTTTTCTTCCGGTGACGCACTTGCCGAAATGGAACGCCTTGCCGCGCAGCTCCCTCCGGGCTTCAGCCTGCAATGGACAGGCCTTTCGCTGGAGGAAAAGGATTCCGGGGCAGGAGCGCTGCCGCTCTACGCTCTTGCACTGGCAACCATGTTCCTGTGCCTTGCCGCGCTTTACGAGAGCTGGACAATTCCGATCGCGGTATTGCTCGCTATGCCCGTCGGCATTCTGGGTGCGCTCATTGGAGCCCAGATCGGCGGACAGTCCAACGGGGTCTATTTCCAGGTCGGATTGCTGACAGTGGTGGGTCTTACCGGCAAGAATGGCATCCTGATTGTCGAATTCGCCCGCGAGCGGATGGCGAAACTCGGCGAGACCGCCTTCGAAGCGGTTTACGAGGCAGCAAAGCTCCGTTTTCGGCCGATCCTGATGACCTCGCTTGCCTTCGGTCTCGGCGTCGTTCCCCTGGTCGTGTCGACCGGGGCAGGTGCGGGCGCACGCCAGGCGATCGGCTTCGCGACGTTCTTCGGAACGGTCACCGGAACGCTGCTCGCCATCGTCTTCGTACCGGTGTTCTTCGTTCTGGTGAACCGCCTCTTTAGCCGTCGCAGATCGGAGGCGGCGGTGGAGGCGACCGTCTGAGGCCATCGCTACCTGCGGTCCCGGGCTTGTTTCCCGCCCGGGACCGCGAAACCTCGGCTTCCTCGAAAATGTCGAGGCTGAAAGCAGTCCTTCAGTTCAATTCCGAAGGTCGAATGCGGGAAAGAAGAGTGGCTCCGTGCAAGCGTTGCCCTTAAGCGGTGGCACAGAAAAAAGTACGCATGTGCGTTCGAACCTTTTCCCACAACGGATCGTCTCGGATACGACAGCAGCGTTCCTCGGCGACCCGCCCGATGTACGCGCTTCATTTCGAAATTTTCTGTTTCGTTCGTTGTTGCCGGCAAGGAAGGGCGGCGGCCGGACCGCATCCCGCTTCATCTTCTGCGACGTGCAATGAAGAGATCGGGCGGTCTCGGTTGACGGTTCGGTCGTCGTAGTGATTGCGACCCGTTGTCAATCACAATCGGATGCGGTGTTGGAGCTGTAAAGCTTGACAGGACACTGGATAAAGCTATGCCGCACTGGCGTTTCATCAATGATAACTGCGGCGGTTCTGTTATCGATGGAAGACGTTCCATATCCAGCCTTCTTCTTGCTGCAAAAAAAGAAAATGGAGAAACACAGTGAGGCGAACCAAAGAACAGGCGGCGGAAACCGGCCGGCAAATTTTACAGGCGGCGGAGGATCTTTTCCTCGAGAAGGGTTATGAGGATGTCACTCTCGAAGAGATCGCCGCACTCGCAGGTGTGACGCGCGGAGCGGTGCACTGGCATTTCAAGAACAAGCAAGGCCTGCTGCTCGCATTGCGCGATGCGGCGCAGGAGCCGTTCCGCGTATTGGCCGATGAACTGGCAGCCAGCAATGGGGCCGCCTCGCTGAAAAAGTTCGGGGACATTTTCGCGGACATTTTCGACCGGCTCGAAAACGATCCTCGCCAGCAGGCTCTGCTGCGCGGCATGATACGGCTGGACATCGCGCTTTCCGAAAAGGACGAACCGGGTGGTACCACTTTCCGTGCTGAGATGAACGGTATCTTTGTACGGCTATTTCAGGCGGTTGAACGCGACACCGGAATGCCGCCGCCATGGACACCACATACGGCTGCCTCCATGCTAAGCGCCACCATAAGCGGCCTCGTTTTCGAATGGGCCCTGGGGAAGGGTGCCTTTCACATCTCTCCCGACGGAAGTTTGTTCGTCCGCACAATTCTCTCCAGTCTGACAAAGTGATTGACGGAGGGGGGGCCGCCAATAGTGGCGGTTTCACCTCTTTGGCCGAACGCGTGTGAAGGTACGCGCAGGTATCTGCGTCGTCTCGACAACCTGCCTGGTCGGCGGCGCTGCGCCTTTCTTTCTATCCATTCGGTTTCTCACAGGTATCCAAGACATTCCGGTCGAGTTGAGCGACTTCCACCTTTGGTCCGCGGAACGCAGAAAGCTTGCTATTTCAAATTTACAAACGTTGTGTTTGTATGTATAAACGAGACCAATCGTCCAGCGAGCGCGGTTCGACGGTTTGGTCGCTTCTGCACGGTGCGGCTTCGTCGCCTTCCCGTCCGATGGGGTCAAAGGCGGCGCGGCTGGTTCTTGCGCCATGGGGTGGAGGTGAACTGGAGATGTCGGAACACAGCGAGACCATTGCTGACGAAGCGATATCCGCAACGGCGGGGAGCCGTCGTCGTGCCATCGCTGCGAGCCATCGGCGAAAGCAAAGAGGCCGCTTCACAGGAATTTTCCGCTTACCGACTCTTATTCGGAGCCCCGCGGATCAGGGTCGGTGATGTCCGTGGGTTCCCCCGATCTCGGACATCAATCGGGACGCGCGCTCTCCGCTGCGCGCGTCCCAACTTTCTTCGGTATCTTTCGTGCCGCGATATCAAACCGGCGCAGGGCCATCTCCAACCGCTTCCGGCAACCCTCGGACTGGATACGTCTGGTCGCGCTCGGCATCCTTCTTATCGATCTTGCGGCCCTATCCTTGTTGAACACACTGTCAGGCTGGGGCATGAACGGTTATCGGCCGGGGATGGGTGCCGTCTTCGGAGGATTGCTCACCGGCATCATCACCATCCGGGTAGCGCGACCGGCACTTTACATGGATTGGATCGCAACCGGGATCCTGCAGATCGGGCTTGGGTTCATCCTTCCAGGGGAGCCGCAGTTGGCGGCCATGCCGGCATTCGCTCTGTTCTGCATTCTGTTCGCCGCTCTCGGAACAGTGAGGCTCTGGATTGGCGCGACACTGGAACCTGGCAAGGGAGCCGCCTCCCTGATGGCCGGCGGGTTGACGAGCCTGTTCTGCGTCGCATGGGCCGTCATCGACCGTTTCGCCGCAATCGGCGTGGCTTCCGATGTCATCGTGGCGACCGATCTCCTGCTCACGGGAATCTCGATCGTCGGCTTCGGTCTTGCCTTGCGTCATCCCCCTTCAAAGATGGAGTGAACCTGTGACGTGGGGTGCTTGCATGGAGCCTGGAGTTCCGCGTGACGTCCTGGTCGGTTCGCTGCCGGAACTGCCGGGGTGAGTTACAGCAATTGCGGGGTCCTCCCCAAAGGGCGAGCCTGAATTCCTGTCTACGATGCCTGCGGGAGTGCGGAGAGAGTATTCGTTTGGGGAGACAATGCAGCCGTTAGGATCGTCGACTCGGCCAAGGGGGAAACGGGAAGGATGAAGGAACCATGCTGTCCGTGTTCGACGATGTGAGCCTCGATGCCATAGACCGCGCGCAGGCGGGCCGATGTGAGGACTTCCGCTCCGCTGCCGGTAGCCTCGAGCCTTCCGCGATGCAGGAGCAGCAGGGTGTCGCCGTTCCGGGCCGCAAGGTTCAGGTCGTGTATCGCCATCAGAACGAGCGCGCCGGTGCGCTTCACATAGGCTCGCAGGCGGTCGAGGACGACCAACTGATGGCGCAGATCCAGGGCACATGTTGCCTCATCGAGAATCAGCAGCCGCGGTTGCCGCATCATCCTTTGCGCCAGCAATACCAGTTGCTGCTGCCCGCCCGATAGTGTGTTGATGCATCGCTCCGCCAGATGTTTCAGGCCGAACTCTTCCAGCATCCGGCCGGCGGCATCGATATCGTGGTCACCGATCCGCCAGCCTAGCTGCTCATGCCGCCCGAGAAGCAGTGTCTGCAGCACGGATAGCTCTGCTTTGACCGCGCAGTTCTGCGGCATAAAGCCGATGCATTTGCGGTCGACAGGCATGCCGTCCCAGAGGATGCGTCCGGAATGGGGGATCGAACCGGCGATGGTATTGAGAAGTGATGACTTGCCGGCGCCGTTCGGTCCGATCAGCGCGACGATCTGGCCCGCATGCAGGGACAGTGAAACACGGTCTATCACCTGCGTTCTTCCCCGGTTGACGCTGACGTTCCTGAGAGTGAGGCGATCGGTCATGCGATTTCTCCTTTGCCGCGGCGGGCGATGACGACGAACAACATGGGGACGCCGGCGACGGCGGTAATTATACCGACTGGAATGACTGCGGCGGGCGAGATGAGTTTTCCGAAAACCGAGGCACCGATCAGGATGATCGCACCGGTGAGGGCGGAAAGCGGCAGGGCGAAGCGGTGGTCTTCTCCGACGGCTGCCCGCGCCACATGTGGGGCGATCAGGCCGACGAAACCGATCGTCCCGACGAAGGATACCGCTGCCGCAGTCAGCAGTGCGACGAGCAGGAAGCTGCGCTTGCGCAGGGCATCGACCGACAGACCGAGGCTGGCAGCGTTGGCTTCCCCGAGGCGAAGAAGGGTGAGGTTCCAGCTGTCGCGCACCATGAAGGGCAGGCAGGCGACCAGGATCACGGCCGTGACCGTGACAGAGGTCCATGACGCTTTCAGAAGGCTCCCGAACAGCCAGAAGACGATCTCCTGCAGAACCTCCGGCGAGGCCATGAACTGCAGGAGGGATTGCATGGACTGGAAGAAGAAAAGGACGGCAATGCCGGCAAGAACGAGAATTTCCGGCGTGGAACCGCGCAGCAGCGCGACGAAATAGACGAGCGCGCAGGCAGCGAGGGTCATCAGAAAGGCAGAGGCCGGCACGCTGATGAAGCCGGGCAGGGGAAGGAGTCCGCCGAACATGATGGCTAGCGCCGCGCCGAAGCCGGCTGCTGCTGAAAAACCCAGTGTGAACGGGCTTGCAAGCGGATTGGCGAGAATGGTCTGCATCTGAAGGCCGGCAAGCCCGAGGCAGGCGCCGACCAGCACGCCCATGATGGTTTGCGGCATGCGCAACTGCCAGAGAATGGTGGCAGCCATACGGTCCTCGCCTGCCGGCCCGGCGACGAGCGCCGCCCATACGTCGGCGAGTGGCATGCCGGATGGGCCGCTGACCAGATCGAAGAGCAGCAGGGCGGCGAGAGCCGCCATGGCGAAGATGAGGGCGGTGAGTCGGGCAATGGCTGCGCGGCGATAGCCGCCACGCAGAGCGTGAATGGATATGGCCTCGGCTGTCATTGTCCGAGTGCCTTGTAGGGCAGCACGAAGACGCCATCGGCCTTGATCGGCATCCAGGTGTCGTAATAGCGCCGGATTTCGGCGGCCGGATCGATGTCCTTGAACGCCTCTGGATAGAGCTGCTTGGCGATGTACTGGGCGTAGACATAGTCGGAAAGCGTGCGCGCGCCGCCGTGATAGATGGCGTGCACCTGGTCGTTCCTGACGGCCGGCAGCTGATCCCAGCCCGGTCGTCCGAGATAGGCCTTCATGCGTTCTCGGGCAAGTTCATCCGTGGCTCCGAAGCCTACGGTGACGGCTTGCGGCCTGTTCAGCCATTCGGAGCCGGCAAGGAAGATAAGGTCCGGCTGCTGCGCCAGCACGTATTCCGGACTGAGAGGGCCCCAGTTCTCCACCTGCCCTTTGGCGATGTTGATGCCGCCGAGTTTTTCGATCAGCGTGCCCCACATGCCGTTGCCGTAGCTGTTTCCGACTTCCGACGGACCTTTCTGTGCGAGTTCGACATAGACTTTCTTGGTTGTCGGGGCAGCCTTTTGGATGCGCGCTTCTATATCCTCCATAGCTGCCTTGTATTCGGCCGCGAGCGCCTCGGCGCGCTTCTCGGAGCCCGTGACCTTGCCGAGCAGCAGCGTGGACTGCACATGTTTTTCCACCGTCTGGGCATTGTAGTCGAGGGTAAGCACCGGAATGCCGGCGGCATCGAACTGTTTTACGGCATCGCCGAGCGCGTCATACGACCAGGCGGCGAGGATGACGAGATCCGGCTTGGTGGCAATCGCCTTCTCAACGGAGAAAGTGCCGTTTTCGGTGTCGCCGATATCGGGAATGTTCTCGATCCCCGGGATTGCCCGGACATAGGTGGCAAACTGGTTCGGGCGCCAGTCCTTCCAGGTCGAGAGGGAAAGCGCAACCACCCGGTCCATGGCGCCCGGCCCGGCAACGGCAATGAAATCCTCATAATAAAAGCCAAGGACGATGCGCTTGGCAGGCTCGGCGAGTGAAACCTCACGTCCTTTCACATCCGTTACCCGGATTTCGGCAAATGCCTTGCCGGACAGGATGAGTATCGTGGCTACGGCAAGCAGTCTGAAAGCGTTTTTCATGACGTGTTTCTTTCGATTGGAGAATAGAGGGGTATCAGGCGATACACAGCGTGCCATCGACTGCGCCGCCACCGGCCAGCGCGGCCAATTTGTCGGCGTCGAGGATGCTGACGATCTGCGGATCGGAGAAATCGATGATTCCGCCTCGCTTCAACTGGTTGAGGTATCGGCTGACGGTCTCAATCGTCAGCCCCAGCCAATCGCCCAGATCGCTGCGGGTGAGGTAGAGATGAAAGGTTTCGGCCCGGCGACTTCCTACAAATCCCGGTCGACCGAATTGAAGGGCAAGATCGGCAATCGCCGCCGCGATCTTTTCCATCGTGGTCTTGCGGCCGAGAAGGGTTGCATGTTTCTGCGCGCGTTTCAGGCTATGAAGCAGCGCGTCCTCCACGTTCAGGCGTTCTCTCTGCGGGTCCACCGCTTCGATTTCGCTGTAGGTGCAGGCCTCGGCGCTGCAGTGGTTGGTCTTGCCGTGGGCAAGACCGAACAGGCGGCCCGGGCCGATCACGTCGAGGATCTGGCGTCTTTTTCCGTCAAGCGATTGCGTGAGCACGACGCAGCCGTCCTTCAGGCGAAGGATCGACGATCGTTCGGCGCCTTCGGTGTAGATCAGGGCGCCGGGGGCGATGAGGCGGCGCGGCGAGAACGGCGGTCTTGCGATTGGCGGCTGGGCCTGGAATTCAGGCGGCAGTCCGCGTGCCACCAAGGAAGCGGCTGGCAGGTCGAGCATAATGATACTCCGGCTTTCGACCGTCGCGTTGCGCAGGAAGGTTGGGGCATCGCGCGGTCGTGACGAATGATGTCTGCGGACGCGCTTGCGCCGCAGGTCTCAGACGATCAGGTCGGCCGGAGGGGCCCTCGGCGATGCGTTGGGGGCCAGTATAAGCCGCGGGACGACGGTTCTACGCGGTTCGAAAAGCGGTCCCGCGGCAAGCGCGATGCGCTCTCCCACCATATCGGCGGGTTGGGGCAGAAGGATAGAGGCGCCGAGGCGGCATGCCTCGCAGTCGCCGGAATAAGCATGATCCTGATCGCTGCCGTGTTCTGTGGTTAGGCATATGTCGGGCAACGTGCCGTCCGGCAGGACATAGGCCGCGAGCTCGGCGGCGGCGACCTCAGCCGGGAAGATAACAGGCACCTTGTGAGCGAATCCGACAGACAACAGGGCAATGGCGCAAAGCATGCGCACAGCCATCCGCCATTTGTCGCAGATCCGTTTCAAATCAGTCTCCCTCGCTTAATCTTAGAAAAGATATCCAGCCGATGGAATATGTTTGTTGCGCCAAATCAAACTTCGGTCCGTTTGTAGCTTCGACCGACGCGCAGCTGGGATCAGGCGATGGTCCCGAAAAGTCCTGCAACCGGCATAAGAACTGTCGTGTTGCCCGGCTCGCTCATTTTGGCGAAGGACCGCGCAATCGGATGACCCCACAGGCATGATGAAGCCGGACTGGTTGCAGGCGTTGCCGCTACTCCGCCCATCGCGGCTTGCGCTTTTCCGCGAATGCCTGACGTCCTTCGTGTGCGTCCGGGGTGTCGGCGAGTTCGGCGATCTTCCTCTCGGCGAAGGTAAGAATATCCCCCTCCGCCATGTTGCGCATTTCCCTCAAGGCTCGCTTGCCGGCGGCGATGGCATCCGGAGAATTCTGGGCGAGCCTGTCCAGAACGTCTGCAACAACCGTGTCCAGGACATCGGCAGGCGCAATGCCGTTGACCAGGCCGTATTGCCGTGCCGTCGTCGCATCGATGGTTTCGCCGAGATAGGCCATTTCCTGCAAATGCCGTCGGGGTATCTGGGTCGTCAACCTCGCGGCGACCATCATCGGAAAGAGGCCGACCCGGACCTCCGGTAGGCTGAATTTTGCGTGGTCGGCGGCGTAGGCGAGATCGCAGGCGGCGACCAGACCCATGCCGCCCGCCAGAACGGAGCCGTTGATCCGTGCGATCACCGGCTTGTTGCAGGCCTCGATGGCACGCAGCACCGCGGCGATCGGGTTGCCGCCGTCGGCTGCCCGGAAGATCCCCCCAGAATTTTCCTTGAGATCGGCGCCCGAGCAGAAGCTCCGCTCACCGGCGCCGGTCAGCACCACTGTCCGCAAGGTCGTGTCAGCGGAACCGTCTTCGAACGCCTCGACCATATGTTTCGCCAAGACGGCATTGAGGGCGTTATGCACCTCCGGGCGATTGAGTGTCAGCCACAATGTCTGTCCCTTACGCTCTCGCAGCAGTTCATCGGCCATCCTGTCCTCCGCTGTGTCGTCTGGCGAGCACTGCCCGGCCAGCCCGCGATTCATTGTGTCGTCCCAGCAGACGGCTGATCCAGTCGCCGGTTTCGGCGATAGCCTCTAGGTCGACCCCGGTCGAGATCTCAAGGCCGTGCAGCAGGTAGAGCAGGTCTTCCGTTGCGATATTGCCGCTCGCCCCCGGCGCATAGGGGCACCCTCCCAGGCCCGCGACGGAACTGTCGAAGACGGCAATTCCTTCCTCAAGGCTCGCCAGCACATTGGCGATGCCCTGCCCGTAAGTGTCGTGGAAATGCATCGCGATCCGTTCACGCGGTATCGTTGTCGCGACTTGGCTGATGAGGTTGCGGATCTGCCTTGCCGTGCCTACGCCGATCGTGTCGCCCAGCGAGATTTCGTAACAGCCCATGACAAGCAGTTCGTGCGCCATGGCCGCTACTTCGGCCGGCGGCACGTCGCCGTCATAGGGGCAGCCGGCGATGCAGGAAACATAGCCGCGAACCCGGATGCCCCGGGTAATGGCGAGATCGAAGACGTCACGAAGCCGGGCGAGGCTTTCGGCTCTCGAGCAGGCGATGTTCTTCAGGCTGAAGCCTTCCGACGCCGAAACGAACACCGCAATTTCGTTGACGCCTGCGGCAATTGCTGCTTCCAGACCCCTGAGATTGGGTATGAGAGCCGGATAGGTCACGCCCAGTCGCTTCTGAAGAGTGCGGAAGACCTCGGCAGAATCGGCCATCTGCGGCACCCATTTCGGCGAAACGAACGCGCCCGCCTCCACTGCCGGCAATCCGGCCTTTGCGAGACGTTCGATCAACTCGACCTTTACGGCGACAGGCACCTGTGTGCTCTCGTTCTGCAATCCGTCGCGGGGTCCGACTTCGACGACCCTCACTCTTTCCGGCATCCGCATGTCAGCCGGCCTCCGCTTCGAAATCCACCAGCACCGTGCCTGCCTCGACCATTGCCCCTTCCGCGCAGTTGAGGGTCACCACTAGCCCGGCGGCGGGCGCTCGGATCGTGTGTTCCATCTTCATCGCTTCCATGATGACAAGCGCTTCGCCCGCCTCGACGCGGTTACCCGCATCGGTCAGGATCGCACGAATGACGCCCGGCATCGGCGCTGCCAGCCCGCCGGTCGATGCTTCGGGCGCTGCGAACCCGGCGAGGTCGGGGGTGGTCACGTGATGGACGGTTCCGTCGACCACCAGATCGAAACCATCTCCATTCGGGAGAAAATAGCCTGTGCGTTTCCTCCCCCCGATGGTCGTCGAGAGCCTTCCATCTTCGGCCAGCAGACCCTCGGCAGATACAGTTTCACCGCCGATGCCGATCTCGATACCGCGTTGGAGAAAAAGGACATCCACTTCCAAGGGCTTTCCGGCAATGATGAGTTGCAGTCCCTGCCGTGCCGGACGGTTGAGCCGAAAGCCATTGGTCATCGCCCATGGGCTATGAGGATCGGCCGTCGCCATCGCGCGGCGCTGCATATCCGCCTTGTGTGCAAGCAAGAACCCGACTGCAGCCATTGCCGTCATCGTTCCGTCGGGAGTAAGGTCTGATCGCAGTCCGGCTTCATTGCGAGCGATGAATCCGGTGTCGAGATTTGCGGCCTCGAAATCCGGAAGTCCTGACAGCCGCGCCAGGAAGCCGGTATTGCTTGCCATGCCGGTGACGACCGTTTCGTGGAGCGCCGCACGCAGCCTGCGGACGGCCGTGGGACGGTCGACATCCCATACGATCAGCTTCGCGATCATCGGGTCGTAATGCACCGTGATCGCGTCGCCGGCCCTCACGCCGCTGTCGATACGAACATGGCCGTCCCGTTCGGGCAGGATGAGATGGCCGATCCGGCCGATTGATGGCAGGAAGCCGTGATCCGGGTCCTCTGCGTAGAGCCGCGCCTCTATCGCATGGCCCTGGATTTTGAGATCGGCCCAGTTATCCGGCAGGAACTCGCCCGCCGCAACCCGGACCTGCCATTCGACAAGATCCAGGCCGGTGATGAATTCGGTGACGGGGTGCTCTACCTGAAGGCGGGTATTCATCTCCATGAAGTAGAAATTGCCGTCCGCATCGAGCAGAAATTCCACCGTGCCGGCGCCGGAATAACCGATTGCGCGGGCACAGGCGATGGCGGCCTCGCTCATCCTCTTCCGCATCGCCTGCGTCAGACCGGGAGCGGGAGCCTCCTCGATCACCTTCTGGTGCCGGCGCTGGATGGAGCAGTCGCGTTCGAACAGCGAATGGCAATTGCCATGGTTGTCGGCAAAGACCTGCACTTCCACATGGCGGGGACGGGCGAGGTATTTCTCGACGAGCATCCGCTCGTCGCCAAAGGCAGCGAGTGCCTCCCGCCTTGCCGCTGCCAGTTCGGCGGCAAAATCCTCTGCCTTTGCGACGATCCGCATGCCTTTGCCGCCACCGCCGGCGGAGGCCTTGATGAGCACGGGGTAGCCGATCTTCATCGCTTCAGAGGCAAGGATCGTCGGCGACTGGTCATCGCCGTGATAGCCGGGAACCAGCGGCACGTCGGCCACGGCCATCAGGGCCTTTGCCGCGCTCTTGCCGCCCATGGCGCGGATTGCTGCAGCCGGCGGGCCGATGAAAACAAGACCGGCTGCCGCGCACGCTTCGGCGAAGTCGGCATTTTCCGAGAGGAAGCCATAGCCGGGGTGGATGGCCTCGGCTCCGCTCGTCAACGCGGCCTGGATGATCCTGTCGCCATCAAGGTAGGATTGGCGTGCTGGTGCCGGGCCGATGGCAACGGCTTCATCGGCCATGGCGACATGAGCGGCATCCCGGTCCGCTTCCGAATAGACGGCGACCGCCGCAATCCCCATGCGTTTTGCCGTGCGAATGACACGACAGGCGATTTCTCCGCGATTGGCAACAAGGATCTTTGAAAACATCGCCGCCTCACATCCTGAATATGCCGAATTGCGTACGCTCGACAGGGGCGTTCAGAGCCGCGGAAATACCAAGGCCAAGCACCATTCGTGTGTCCGCCGGGTCGATCAGGCCGTCATCCCACAACCGTGCACTGGCATGGTAGGGATGACCCTCGGTTTCGTATTTCTTGCGGATCGGCGCCTTGAAGGCTTCTTCCTCCTCGGCGGGCCAATCCTTGCGCTGGGCTTCCATGCCGTCGCGCCGGACTTGCGCCAGCACGGACGCCGCCTGCTCGCCGCCCATCACCGAAATCCGCGCATTCGGCCACATCCAGAGGAAGCGCGGCGAATAGGCCCGGCCGCACATGCCGTAATTGCCCGCCCCGAAGGAGCCGCCGATGATGACTGTGAATTTCGGCACCCTTGCGCAGGCGACAGCCGTCACCAGCTTGGCGCCGTCCTTGGCGATGCCTCCCGCCTCGTATTTCTTTCCGACCATGAAGCCGGTGATGTTCTGCAGGAAGACAAGTGGAATTCCACGCTGGCAGCAGAGTTCAATGAAATGGGCTCCTTTCAGCGCCGACTCCGAAAACAGAATGCCGTTATTGGCGACGATGCCGACGGGATAGCCGAAGATATGGGCAAAGCCGCAGACCAGCGTCGTGCCGTAGAGCGCCTTGAACTCTTCGAATTCGGAACCGTCGACGATGCGGGCGATGACCTCGCGAACGTCGAAGGGTTTTCTCGTGTCGTTGGGCACGATGCCGTACAGCTCCTCTGCCGGATAAAGCGGCTCGGCAGGCTGTCGGATTTCGATGTCGACGCGTTTCGCACGGTTGAGCGTGCCGACGATCCGGCGCGCCAGCGCCAGCGCGTGACGGTCGTCATTGGCGTAGTGATCGGTCACGCCCGAAATGCGGGAATGAACGTCGGCCCCGCCCAGTTCCTCGGCGGTCACCACTTCGCCGGTGGCGGCCTTCACGAGCGGCGGGCCGCCGAGAAAGATCGTGCCCTGATTTTTCACGATGATCGACTGGTCGCTCATCGCAGGCACATAGGCGCCGCCTGCCGTGCAGCTTCCCATGACGATGGCGATCTGGGGTATGCCTTCCGCCGACATGGTCGCCTGGTTGTAGAAGATACGGCCGAAATGATCCCGGTCAGGAAAGACCTCGTCCTGAAGCGGCAGGTATGCGCCGCCGGAATCGACGAGATAGAGGCAGGGCAGGCGGTTCTCCCGCGCGATTTCCTGGGCGCGTAGATGCTTCTTGACCGTCAGGGGATAGTAAGTCCCGCCTTTCACGGTCGGATCGTTGGCCACGATCATGCATTCCCGACCGGCCACCCGACCGATGCCGGTGAGAATACCTGCGGCCGGCACGGTTTCGTCATAAACGTCGTAGGCGGCGAACTGCGACAGTTCCAGAAACGGCGTGCCGGGATCGAGAAGCGCGTCCACCCGGTCGCGAGGGAGGAGCTTTCCACGAGCCGTGTGACGATTGCGGGCCGCTTCACCGCCGCCCATGGCGATCTCGGAAGCCTTTGCATTGAGGTCATCGACAAGGCCGCGCATGAAGGCGGTGTTGGCGTGATAGCTGGCGTCGCGCGTGATGTTGGATTTGAGCCGCATCATTCCCTCACGCATGACTCTTGAACAATTCACGGCCGATCAGCATGCGCCTGATTTCGCTGGTGCCGGCGCCGATCTCGTAAAGCTTGGCGTCGCGCAAGAGCCGCCCGGCGGGGCTTTCGTTCATGTAGCCGATGCCGCCGAGAAGTTGGATCGCATCGAGCGTCACCTGCGTCGCGCGCTCGGCGGAAAACAGGATCGCACCTGCCGCATCCTGCCGAGTGAGACGACTGTTATCGCCGGCGCGGGCCACCGCATAAACATAAGCGCGCGAGGCGTTCATCGCGGTGTACATGTCGGCAATCTTGCCCTGCACGAGCTGGAATTCGCCGATCGCCTTGCCGAACTGGTGCCGTTCGCGGCAGTAGGGAAGAACGAGGTCGAGTGCCGATTGCATGATGCCGATCGGGCCCGCCGCCAGCACGGTCCGTTCGTAGTCGAGGCCGCTCATCAGCACGGTAACGCCGTCGTTCACCTTGCCCAGCACGTTTTCCTCGGGCACTTCGCAATCCTCGAAAACGAGTTCGGACGTCGGAGAACCGCGCATGCCGAGCTTGTCGAGCTTCTGCGCCGGCCGGAAGCCCTTGAAGCCCTTCTCGATGATAAAGGCAGTAATGCCGCGCGGGCCGGCAGCCATGTCCGTCTTGGCGTAGACGACCAGCGTATCGGCTTCGTGGCCATTGGTGATCCACATCTTGGAGCCGTTCAGGAGGTAGTGGTCCCCTTTTCGCTCAGCCTTCAGCCGCATGGATACGACATCGGAGCCCGCTTCGGTCTCGCTCATCGCCAGCGAGCCGAGATGCTCGCCGGATATGAGCTTCGGCAGGTATCGCCGCTTCTGCTCGCCCGTGCCCCAGCGGTGGATCTGGTTAATGCAGAGGTTGGAATGGGCGCCGTAGGAAAGGCCGATGGATGCCGAGGCGCGGCTGATCTCCTCCATGGCGACGCAATGAGCGAGGTAGCCCATCTCCGCCCCGCCATATTCTGCGGAGACCGTGATGCCATGCAGGCCGAGCGCGCCCATCTCCGGCCAGAGATGTCTCGGGAAACGATCATTCCGGTCAATTTCCGCCGCAAGCGGCGCGATCCTGTCATGAGCAAACTTGCGCACGCTGTCGCGCAGCGCCCCGATCTCCTCCCCGAGACCGGCGTCGAAAACTGCGGCAAGATCCAGGCTCATCGCATATTCCTCCTCCCGACGGATTTCATGCAGCCGTCTTCAGTTGTGAAAGGCGGTCCGGCGTCTCCTCCACGCCGGCCGCCCCGCTCTATGTTTCCGTACCTCCGGTGAAGGCGGCCGACCGGCGCACGAAAGTCTTGATGGCGAAATTGGACTGGATGCGCGCCACACCCGGAACCGTCGTCAGGAAGTCCAGAAGCTCCTGGTAATGCGGCAGGTCGCGCACCATGGCGTGGATCAGGTAGTCCGAGCTTCCGCTGGTCTGGTAGCCGCCGACCACCTCCGGAATGGAGGCGACGCTATGTTCGAACGTCGTCAACGCGTCCTTGATCTGCCGTTCCAGCGTAACGGAGATGAACACGCCCATTGTGCCTAAAAGCCGGTTTTCGTCGAAGACGGCGGTGTAGCCGCGAATGATCCCCGATTCCTCCAGCTTGCGCACGCGCCTCAGCGTCGGGGTGAACGACAGTCCGATCCGGGATGCGAGATCGCGCCAGCTAATCCGCCCGTCCTCGCCGAGAACATGCAGGATTTTCTGATCGAAGGCGTCGAGCGTTTCCATGGATCAAATGATCTATAGTTCTTGAAGTTGATGGATCAAAGATATCGCTGTTGTCAAATCTGTCAATCAAAATAGCTTTGAAATGAAGTGGGGATAGTGATACCGTTCGCTCAGTCGGGAATTTTCAGATCGTTTGATCTCATGTCCCGGTGGTAAGCGTCCCGGCTTGGAGGAGCCGTGATGCGAGCAAGGCTCTTTCCAGGGAGGTGGAAAGTGACTGAGCATGATCCAGTCGTTATCGTCGGTTCCGCCCGTACGCCCATGGGGGGTTTTCAGGGCGATTTGAAATCCGTGGCCGCTCCGGCTCTCGGTGCCGTAGCTATTCGTGCCGCGCTCGAACGAGTCGGTCTTGCTGGAGATCAGGTCGATGAGGTGCTGTTCGGCTGCGTGTTGTCGGCAGGACAAGGGCAGGCGCCTGCGCGGCAGGCGGCGATGATGGCCGGCATTCCCAGTTCGACCGGTGCGACCACCATCAACAAGATGTGCGGTTCCGGCATGAAAGCCGCAATGCTGGCCCACGATCTCATCATTGCCGGCAGTTCGTCCATCGCGGTTGCAGGTGGCATGGAGAGCATGACCAATGCGCCCTATCTGCTCGACCGCGCCCGCAATGGTTATCGGTTGGGCCATGGCAGGGTTATGGACCACATGTTCCTCGACGGTCTCGAAGACGCCTATGACAAGGGCCGGCTGATGGGCACCTTCGCTGAAGAGTGCGCCGAAGCCTACCAATTCACGCGCGACATGCAGGATTCCTATGCTGTCTCCTCGCTGGAACGTGCCCGCAGGGCAATCGCTGAAGGCCGGTTCGACGGGGAGATCGCACCCGTGGCGGTTCCCGTTGGTCGGGACGAGCAGGTGATTGCCATCGATGAGCAGCCGGGCAAGGCGCGACCGGAAAAGATCCCGACCCTCAAGCCGGCCTTTCGCGAGGGCGGCACGGTTACGGCCGCAAATTCCAGTTCGATTTCCGACGGTGCGGCAGCGTTGGTGCTGATGCGCCGGTCTGAGGCCGAGCGGCGTGGGCTTGCACCCTTGGCCACGATCATGGGGCACGCGACCGATGCACGGGCGCCCGCCCGGTTCACCACCGCTCCCATTGGAGCGCTCGAGCGGCTTTCCGAAAAGGTCGGCTGGAAGCTGGACGACGTCGATCTCTTCGAAATCAACGAAGCCTTTGCCGTGGTTGCGATGGCGGCCATGCGTGACCTCGATCTGCCGCATGACAAGGTCAACGTCCATGGCGGCGCCTGCGCGCTTGGCCATCCGATTGGCGCCTCGGGCGCCCGCATCGTGGTGACGCTGCTCTCCGCACTGCGGCAGCACGGTCTCAAACGAGGAATGGCGGCGATCTGCATCGGTGGCGGGGAGGCCACCGCGGTCGCTGTCGAACTTTGCTGAAGAGTGGAACTCTTCGGCAAGCCGTCCGGAGGAGGCGGCGAGAGTAGGGAGGAAGCACAGGGCATGACCGAAAGCACGCATTTGAGCCTGCATGTGCCGGAGCCGGCAGTTCGGCCGGGCGACCAGCCGGACTTTTCCAACGTCAAGATTCCGAAGGCCGGCTCGGTGCCGCGACCGGAGATCGACGCCGCGCCCGAGAGCATACGCGAACTCGCCTATTCGATCATTCGCGTGCTCGATCATGAGGGCAATGCCGTCGGTCCCTGGGCTGGTCTTTTGTCCGACGAGGAGCTTCTTTCCGGGCTTCGGCACATGCTGCTGCTGCGCGCTTTCGATGCGCGCATGCTGATGGCGCAACGGCAGGGCAAGACGTCCTTCTACATGCAGCATCTTGGCGAGGAGGCGGTAAGCTGCGCCTTTCGCAAGGCGCTCTCCAGGGGCGACATGAACTTCCCCACTTATCGCCAGGCCGGATTGCTGATTGCGGATGGCTATCCGCTGGTGACCATGATGAACCAGATCTTCTCCAACGAGGGAGATCCGCTGCATGGCCGGCAGTTGCCGGTGCTCTATTCGTCGAAGGAGCACGGCTTTTTCACACTTTCCGGCAATCTCGCCACTCAGTTTGTGCAGGCGGTGGGATGGGCAATGGCTTCCGCCATCAAGGGAGACACGAAGATCGCGGCCGGCTGGATCGGTGACGGATCGACGGCGGAATCGGATTTTCATTCGGCCATGGTTTTCGCCTCGACCTACAAGGCGCCGGTCGTGCTCAACGTGGTCAACAACCAGTGGGCCATTTCCACCTTCCAGGGCATTGCCCGGGGTGGCTCCGGCACATTCGCCGCCCGTGGCCTCGGCTTCGGCATTCCGGCGCTGCGGGTCGATGGAAACGACTATCTCGCCGTCCACGCCGTCGCGCGCTGGGCGGTCGAGCGGGCGCGGCGCAATCTCGGGCCGACCTTGATCGAATATGTCACCTACCGCGTCGGCGCCCATTCCACCTCGGACGATCCGAGCGCCTATCGTCCGAAGACGGAGTCGGAAGCCTGGCCGCTCGGTGATCCCGTGTTGCGGCTGAAGAAGCATCTCATCGCGCGCGGGGTTTGGTCGGAGGAGCGGCACCTGCAGGCCGAAGCCGAGATCATGGACACGGTGATCGAGGCGCAGAAGGAGGCGGAAAGCCACGGTACCCTGCATGCGGGAGGCAAACCGTCCGTGCGCGATATCTTCGAGGGCGTCTATGCCGTGATGCCGGCCCATCTCCATCGTCAACGCAGGATGGCGGGGTGCTGACATGACCAGAATGACCATGATCGAAGCGGTGCGCAGCGCCATGGAGATATCCATGGCGCGTGACGACAACGTCGTCGTCTTCGGCGAGGATGTGGGCTATTTCGGCGGCGTCTTCCGCGCCACGCAGGGGCTTCAGGCGAAATACGGCAAGACGCGCTGCTTCGACACGCCGATCAGTGAATCCGGCATCGTCGGCACGGCCATCGGCATGGCGGCCTACGGGTTGAGGCCATGCGTCGAAATCCAGTTCGCCGATTACATGTTTCCCGCCTACGACCAGATCACCCAGGAGGCGGCGCGTATCCGCTATCGTTCCAACGGCGATTTCACCTGTCCGATCGTGCTGAGAATGCCGACGGGCGGCGGAATCTTCGGCGGCCAGACGCACAGCCAGAGCCCTGAGGCGCTGTTCACCCATGTCTGCGGCCTGAAGGTCATCGTTCCGTCGAACCCCTTTGACGCCAAGGGACTGCTGATCTCCTCGATAGAGGACCCCGACCCGGTGATGTTCCTGGAACCCAAGCGGCTCTACAACGGCCCGTTCGACGGCCATCACGACCGTCCGGTGGTTCCATGGTCCACCCATCCTCTCGGCGACGTCCCCGAGGGGCACTACACCGTCCCGATCGGCAAGGCCAAGGTCCGGCGGCCGGGCAATGATGTGACCGTGATCGCCTATGGCACCATGGTTCACGTGGCGCTCGCCGCCGTCGAGGAGACGGGCGTCGATGCCGAGGTGATCGATCTTAGAAGCCTGCTGCCGCTCGATCTCGATACGATCGTGCAATCCGTCTCGAAGACCGGCCGCTGCATCATGGTGCATGAGGCGACGCTGACCTCGGGCTTCGGCGCGGAGGTGGTATCGCTCGTGCAGGAGCATTGTTTCTACCATCTGGAAGTGCCCGTGATCCGCATCTGCGGATGGGACACTCCTTATCCGCACGCCCAGGAATGGGACTATTTCCCCGGCCCGCAGCGCATCGGCAGGGCGCTCGCAGAAATCATGAAGGCGTGACCCATGAGCGAATATGTTCTCAATATGCCCGATGTCGGCGAAGGTGTCGCAGAAGCCGAACTGGTGGAATGGCACGTGAAGCCCGGCGATCCAGTCCGTGAGGACATGGTGCTGGCTGCGGTGATGACTGACAAGGCGACGGTTGAAATTCCCTCGCCCGTCGCCGGTATCGTGACATGGCTCGCCGCGGAAGTGGGAGACTCGGTGGCGGTCAGGGCGCCGCTGGTCAGGATCGAGATCGCTTCCGGTTCGGTTGCGCCCGCACCGGTGGAGGAACCGCAGCCGGTTGCGAAAGCCGAAATGCCAGCGCTCCCGGTTCAGGTCGCACCCGCTCAGGACATCGTTCAGCCGGAGCCTTCCGAAAAACCCGGAAAGAGCGAATTCCTGCCGATGCCAGCCGGCGAGGCGGAAGCAAAGCCGCTGGCGGCTCCGGCCGTGCGGCATCGGGCACAGGCCTCCGGTGTCGACCTGAACAAGGTAAAAGGGACCGGGCCGGAGGGGCGCATCACACATGAGGATCTCGACGCCTTCCTGGCAAGCCGACCGCGTATGCCGGGCACGGCGACGGGCTTCGGCCGGAACACGGCGGTCGAGGAGATCAGGATCACCGGCTTGCGGCGGAAGATCGCCGAGAAGGTGGCCCTTTCCGCCGCGCGCATCCCCCACATCACCTATGTCGAGGAAGTCGATGTAACCGATCTGGAGGGGCTTCGGGCCGCGATGAATGGCGGGCGCAGGCCGGATCAGCCCAAACTGACGATCCTGCCGTTTCTGATGCGGGCGCTGGTCAGGGCAGTGGACGAGCAGCCGGTGATGAACGCCACTTTCGACGACGAGACGGGTATCGTCACACGATATGGCGCGGTGCATGTCGGCATTGCGACGCAGACGCCGTCGGGACTTTCCGTGCCGGTGGTACGTCATGCGGAGGCGCGCGGCATCTGGAATTGCGCTGCCGAACTCGCCCGCGTGGCCGAAGCAGCCCGGACCGGCCGTGCTAAGCGCGAGGAGCTGACGGGTTCCACCATTACCATTAGTTCGCTCGGGGCATTGGGCGGCATCGTCTCGACGCCGATCATCAATCACCCGGAGGTGGCGATCATCGGCGTCAACAAGATTGTCACGCGCCCGATGTGGGACGGCAGGGGACAGTTCATCCCCCGCAGGATGATGAACCTGTCCTCCAGCTTCGATCACCGCGTGGTCGACGGCTGGGACGCGGCAACCTTCGTCCAGCGGCTGAAAACCCTGCTGGAAACACCGGCGCTGATCTTCGTCGAGGACTGAAGGGTTCTTTCTGTTGCAGAAATCGCGTCGATGTCCGAGAGAGCACCGAAGATTTTTCGCGGGATTTCAGACCGGCGAATTTAACCGCCGGCGTTTTGCACTCAGAAGCGGTGGATCTTGAGGCCGAGGAATTTCTCCGTCACCACCACGACGATTAAGGTCAGAACCACCGAGATCGTGGAGACCGCGGCTGCTTCCGGCGTGAAGTTGGTGCGCAGGTAGTCGTAAAGCTGGATCGGCAGCGTCGCCGTCCCGACGCTCTTCAGCATGAACGAGATGGTGAAGATGTCGAAGGAGATGATGAAGGCGAAGAGGCAGCCGCCGATGACGCCCGGCTTGATGAGCGGCAGCATAATGCGGCGGAAGCGGGTGAATGCGCCTGCGCCTAGGCTGCGGGCTGCCATGCTCCAAGCCGTATCGTAGCTTTCAAGCGATGTGGAAACGTTGATGAACACGAAGGGAAGGGTAATCAGCACATGCCCGACGATCATGGCGAACATGGTCTGGGTTCCGATGCCGATCGTATAGACGAAGAACAGCAGTGCGATGGCGGTCAGCACTTCGGGAAGAAGCAACGGCGCCATCATGGTGATCCGCACCGCTTCCTTCAGCCGACCGGCGAACTGCACGAAGTAGATCGCCGCCATGGTGCCGATGACGCCGGAGATCACCGTCGATACGGCGGCGACCCACAGCGAGGTCTTGATTGCCCGGAGGAAGACCTCGTTATGGAAGAAGACGTTGTACCATTTCAGCGACAGGCCCTGCGGCGGAAAGGTGAGAAAGGCGCCGGCGTTAAACGAAGCGCCGACGACCACGAGGATCGGCGCCAGCAGAAAGACATAGATGAACAGGCAATAGACGGTGAAAAAGCGCTTGGACATCTCAGTTCGCCTTCCATTTCATGCGGGTCGCCAGCGAGAAGGCAACGACGATCAGGCCGCCGGTGACGGCGAGGCCAAGGGCCAGTGCGGAGCCGAAGGGCCACTGGAAGGTGTCCACGAGCGCATCAACGACCGAGACCGCCATTGTCTTCACCTTGGAGCCGCCGATCAGGGACGGTGTCACATAGGCCGACAGCGACAGGACGAAGGTCAGGATGCAGCCGGCCTGGATGCCGGGCATGGCGAGCGGCAGGATGATGCGCCGGAAGATGGTCGCCTTCGACGCACCGAGCGAGCGGGCGGCGGATTCCAGCGAGGGATCGATACCCTGGATGGCGTTCATGATCGGCAGGATCATGAAGGGCAGGAAGACGTGGGACAGCGCGATGACGATGCCGAGCGTGTTGTACATCAGGCCGACCGGGCGATCGACGATGCCGAGGTTCATCAGCGTGCGGTTGATGACGCCGTTATTGCCGAGCAGGATCGTCCAGCCGTAACTGCGGATGACGATGCCAACGAGAAGCGGAGAAAGCACGATGCCATAGGCAAGGCCGCGAAAACGCGAATTGCCGCGGGCAAGCTGCCAGGCAACCGGGAAGCCGAGCACGAGGCAGACGACCGTACAGATGAAGCCGATCATCAGGGTGTTCAGTGTCTGGCCGATGTAGAAGCTGTCGGACAGGAAGCGAATGTAGTTCGCCAGCGTATAGCCTTCGCCATAGGGCGCACCCTCACCCGGCGTGCGAAAGCTCATCACGACGATGGTGAGATAGGGCAGCAGGATGAAGACGAAGAGCAGGATTGCGGCGGGCGCGATCAACAGAAGCGGGGTGTGACGTCTGAAACCTGCTTCCGTCATGCGCCGATCTCCAATACCCAGTAGCGATCCGCAGGAACGCTCAGCTTTACCTGTTCGCCATCGGAGAAACGGTGGCGCGGGAAGGTCTGTACGTCGATTTCGGTGCCGCCATCGAGCTTCAGGCGATAATCCATGAGGCTGCCGGAATAGTAGCTGGACAGGACGGTCGCCGCGGTCCCTTCGCCGGAGGTGGCGATCTCGATGCCCTCAGGGCGGACGGCAAGGGTGATCGTCTCTCCCTGCCTCAAGGTTCGCTCGCAGGCGATTTCGGCCGGGCCGAGCGCGCTCTTCACACCGTAGCGGCCATCGCCAGCAACCGTCTCGACCGTTGCTGGCAGGAGGTTGACCTGACCGACGAATTTCGCCACCTCGGTGCTGGCGGGACGCTCATAGATATCCGAAGGGCTGCCGCACTGGGCGATCCGTCCGCCGAACATGACGACAACGCGGTCGGACATGGTCATCGCCTCGGCCTGATCGTGGGTGACGTAGACGGTGGTGATGCCGACGCGGCGCTGGATGTCGCGGATGAAGACGCGCATTTCCTCGCGCAGCTTGGCGTCGAGATTGGCGAGCGGTTCGTCGAGCAGCAGGATCTTCGGTTCGATAACCAGCGCGCGAGCAAGCGCTACGCGCTGTTGCTGGCCACCGGAAAGCTGGCGGGGATAGCGGTCGGCATGGTTGGACAGTTGCACCATGTCAAGCACCTTGGCGATGCGGTCGCGCATCTCGGCCTTCGGCACCTTGCGCATCTCCAGCCCAAAGGCGAGATTGCCGGCAACAGTCATATGGGGAAACAGCGCGTAATTCTGGAACACCATCCCAATATCGCGTTTTTCGGCGGGGACGTGCACGACATCCTTGCCGTCGAAGCGGATCGCGCCGCTCGAGACATCCTCGAAACCGGCAATCATCTTCAGCGTCGTGGTCTTGCCGCAACCGGAAGGTCCAAGCAGCGAGACGAATTCGCCCTCGGCGATGCGGATGGAGATCCCGTCCACGGCACGTGAGCTACCGTAGTCCTTGGTCAGCCGTTCGATGCTAACCTCTGTCATGGTGTCCAACTTTCCTATGGCCCGCAGAAAAGCGCGGGCATGCCTCGATGTCGAAAGTCCAGGCCGGCGGAGGGAATGCCGGCCTGGCATGCAATGAGGACGGGGATGCGCGCACGTATCACCCGCCCTTCCGGCAAGGTTACTTGACGGTCTTTGCCCAGGTCTCGGCGAATTCCGCCTGCTTGCTGTTCATGAATTCCCAGTCCCAGGTCAGGATATTGTCCATCTGGGTACCGGAAATCGGCACGTCGGCCTTGAGATCGTCGGGAACGACTACTTTCGAATTGGTCGGCGAGACAAAGAATTCCTTCATCAGCAGCGTCTGTACCTCGGGCGACAGCATGAAGTTCGCGTATTCGTAGGCGAGTTCCTTTTCCGGCGCGTTGACGAGGATGTTCAGCGTCTGGTCGAACATCAGCATGCCTTCCTCGGGCACGATGATATCGATCGGCAGACCCTGCTTGCGCAGGCGGGCGACTTCGCCAAAGTCGAAGGGTGCAACGACGAATTCGCCGGCGGCGATGCCGGTGGAGAGGTTGAAGTCCGCCTGGATCACGGGCCCGAGGTTTTCGAGCGCCTTGAAGCCGGCATCGACATCGTACTGATCCTTGCCGAAGATCTTGGAGAAGAGCATCAGCTCCATCTTGCCGGCGGTGTTGGCGAAATTGTAGAGGCCGATGCGGCCCTTGAATTCCGGATTGTCCCACAGATCTTTCCAGCCCTTTGGCGGCGTCGACACGAGGTCCGTGCGGTAGGCAAGCCCGATCGGCGAAACCATGGCGACCGCGCCCCAGCCGTCGGTCTTTTTCGCCAACGGATAGAGGTCGGCATAGTTCGGCAGCTTGGTGAGGTCGAGCTTTTCGAAGAAGCCTTCCTTGCGCAGGCTGTTGGCGAAGGCCTCGTTGGTCATGAGGAACGAATGGGGCGGTTTGTCGACGCCCGCGGCGCGCAGGTTGGCGCTCCAGACGCGGCCGTTGCCAGCGTCAAGCGTTACCGCGGCTCCGCTCTTGGCGGTGAAGGCCGGCGCAAGTGTCGTGCGCCAGAACTGCTCCCAGGCGCCCCCGAGGGTCGGTATCACCAGGGTCTTCTGCTGCGCGCGCGCCGGCAGACCGAACATGGCGGCTGCGGAAAATCCGGCCATCGCCGAAAGCGTCTGGCGTCTCGTCAAATTCGTCATTTCAGTTCCCCTTGTTGTTCAGGTCGTTCAGTGCATGCGTATTGCGAGTCTTGCATTCCCCCAGTCAGGCCTTCGAAAAGGCCTGGCTGGTCTTCAGCGCGATGTATTCGCCATAGGTGATCGGTTGGTATTTTGCCGTCTTGCCGCCCCGGGTGAAGGGTTCGAGGCACTCGATCACCGTTTCGGCGTTCGGGTTCAGAAAGAAGGGAATGGACTGGCGCCGGGCGCTGCCCTTGCGATCGCCCGGCGGATTTGCCACCCGGTGGGGCGTCGAGACCCATTCGTCATTCGTCCAGCGCATGAAGGCGTCGCCGATGTTGACGACGTAGGCGCCATCGATATTGGGTGCATCCAGCCATTCTCCGTCGCGGCGCTGGACCTGCAACCCGCCGGGGGAGGCTTCCGAGCGCAGGATGGTCATGAAGCCGTAATCCGTATGCATGCCGGCACGCATCTGGCCGGGCAGGGGCGTTTCCTCCTGCTCCGGATAGTTGATGACCCGGAGGGCCGAGAGGTGATTGACGAAGGAGGGCTCGAAGTATTCGGGCGGCAGGCCGATTGCCGCGCAGAACGCCCGACGCAGGTGAAATGCCAGCCGTTCCATCTCGCCGAAATAGTCGATGAAGGCCTGCTGAAGACCGGGCGGCTGGTCGGGCCACGCGCCGCCCTTGAGGCGGGGACCGAAGTTCAGGCTTTCCTTGTAGTCGCCGGGGGTCTTGATGCCGAGCGTCGCGGCAAGCGCCTCGTCCGCGATAGGCGAAAAGGCAACGCCGCCTTCGATGTCGGCGGTCCGGCCCTGTGCGGCTTTCCATTCCTGCGGATAATCGAAGAACTTACGGGCAAGATCGTAGAGCCGCCTGGTCACATCAGGCGAGACACCGTGGCCGGTGACAAGGAAGAAACCGGTGTCGCGCGCAGCTTTTTCAAGCTGGCGAACCACGTCCGAAGCGCCTTCCCCTCCTGCGATGAAGGGGGCGACATCTATGACCGGGATGGCCTGTCCGGAGACCTGTGGCGTTGTCTCACGCTGCATGACGACGATTTCCCTCTCGTACGGAGCGATCTTGCTTGTCGTTCCTTTTATAAACAGATGTTGACAAAAACATCTGTTGTTGTCCATATCCTGACAGCAGCAATTTTTCGAAAAACGCGGTCGGGTACGGATGGAAGAACTCGGAGAGCAGGAACGCGCGGTTCTGGAGCTGGTGAAGGCCAATCCGTTTGCCGGGCAGCAGGAGATCGCCACCATGATGGGGTTGGCGCGCTCCACCGTGGCGGCTCACATCGTCCAGCTCATTCAGAAGGGCTACATTCTCGGTCGCGGCTATGTGCTGCCGGCGACCCGGCGCGTGGCCTGTCTCGGCGGCGCCGTCTTCGATCGCAAGTACCGCGCCCTCGATCCGCTTGTGGAGGATACCTCCAACCCCGTCCAGGGATCGCGTACCAGCGGCGGCGTGGCCCGCAACGTGACGGAAAATCTTGCCCTGCTCGGCACGGAAACGAGCTTCATCTCGATCATCGGCAATGACGAACCAGGCCGGGAGATCCTCAATCATCTGCGCGAGCGGGGCGTCGATGTCAGCCAGGTGCAAATCAGCGACAAGGGCCGCACGGCTGAATACGTGGCGCTGCTGGAATCGACCGGCGCCCTGCGCTTCGGTCTTGCCGATATGGCGATCTTCGAGGAATTCCAACCGGCCGTGCTCGACCGCGTCTGGTCGCATATCGGTTCCGCCACCTGGATTTTTGCCGACTGCAACCTTCCGGTTGAAACCCTCGAGGCGCTCATTATGCGCAAGCGCGGCTCGCGCGCGAAACTTGCGATCGATGCCGTTTCGACGCCGAAGGTCGCCCGCCTGCCGAAGGATCTTTCCGGCGTCGATATCATCTTCATGAATATTGCCGAGGCAAACGCCTTCCTTGGCTGGCAGATGCCGGCATCCGGCGCGTCTTTGGACGAGGCGTGCGAGGCCGCGCGGGCTCTTCAGGCTGCGGGCGCCACTGAAGCCGTGGTCACGCTGGGGTCCACCGGTGTTGCCGTTGCCGCGCAGGACGGGATTGCCAGTTTCGCAGCCGTTCAGGCCTTGCCGGTCGATATGACCGGTGCGGGCGACGCGATGATCGCGGCGACGCTCCACCGGATCATTTCCGGCGACGATATCGTCCGCGCGGCTCGCATCGGCAGTCTCATGGGCACTTTGACCACCGAATGCACTACCAGCGTTCACCCCGCTCTTTCGGCGCATTTCATCGAGGCGAACCTCCATCGCCTCCAAGATTGACGCGCCCGCATACTGAAAGGAACCTCGGAAATAATGCCCCTTCTGAAACCCGAAATGAGCGCCGAAGTTGCCGCAGCCCTGGCTGAAGGTCGTCCTGTCGTCGCGCTCGAATCGACCATCATCACCCATGGCATGCCGTATCCGGCCAATCTGGAGACCGCGATTGCGGTGGAAGACACCATCCGGGCGAACGGCGCGGTACCTGCGACCATCGCCGTGATCGGCGGCAAGCTGCATGCTGGCCTCGATCGCGACACGCTTGCCGCGCTTGCCGCTGACAAGAGCGCGGTCAAGGCTTCCGGCCGCGACCTTGCCGCGGTCATGACGCGTGGCGGCACGGCCGGCACGACGGTCTCGGCCACCATGCGCATTGCCGAGCTTGCCGGCATTCCGGTTTTTGCGACCGGCGGCGTTGGCGGCGTGCATCGCGGCGCCGAGGAGAGCTTCGATATCTCTGCCGACTTGACCGAACTCGGCAGGACCGGCACGGCCGTCGTCTGCGCTGGCGTAAAGTCGATCCTCGATATCCCGAAGACGCTCGAGTTTCTCGAGACGCAGCGGGTTCCGGTCATCGCCTATGGCACGGATGCCTTCCCCGCCTTCTTCACTCGCGATAGCGGAGAAAAGGCCGATCATCGCCTCGACAGCGCCGAGGAGATCGCCAGGGCCATCGTCAGCCATCACGCGCTCGGTTCGGGAACGGGTCTGCTCATCGCCAATCCCATTCCGGAAGAGGCGGCACTCGACCCAGCCTTCATCAATGCAACGATTGCCGATGCTCTGGCAGAAGCCGAGGAGCGCGGCGTGACCCGCAAGGACGTGACGCCCTTCCTGCTCGCCCGGATCAACGAACTGTCCGAGGGCCGCAGCCTCAAGGCAAATATCGCGCTGGTGATGAACAATGCCGCGTTTGCCGCGAAGATCGCCGTCGCGATCAGAGCGTTGGCCCCAAGTGTGTTGGCCAGCGGTCGCTAGAGATTTCACGAAAGGAACGCCCCCATGAGCGACATGCCTGTTTTCGAGACCATTCTTTTCGAGAAGGACGCGACCGACAAGTTTGCGACCATTACTCTCAACCGGCCCGACAAACTGAACGCGATGAACAAGACGGCGATCCGCGAGATCGACGCTGCCGTGGCTGCGGCCGTCGCGGATCCGGATATCAATGCGCTGGTCATCACCGGCGCCGGCCGGGCGTTTTCCGCCGGCTATGATCTGCAGGGCGCCGACTACGACGTCGATATCGAGGACTGGCATGCCGATATGGGTGAGAACACCCAGGCGCTGCTGAACATCTGGAAGGCGCCGATCCCGGTTATCGCTTCCGTCAACGGTTACGCGCTTGCCGGCGCTCTCGAACTGATGATGGCTTGCGACCTTGCGATCGCCGCCGACACCGCCAAGTTCGGCGAGCCGGAAGTGCGACACAATTCCGGTCCGCCGTCGCTGTTCATGCCCTGGCTGCTCGCCACCCGCGATGTTCGCTGGCTGATGTATACCGGCGATCTCGTGGATGCCGAGGAAGCATTGCGCATGCATCTTGTCAACAAGGTCGTGCCCGCCGCCGAACTCAAGCAAAAGACCGAAAACCTGGCCCGCAAACTGGCACGCATGCCGGTTCCGGCGATCAAATACGCCAAGGCTTCGATCAACAACCAGCAGATCGCCGCCGGCCTGATGACCTCGATGGACTACAACGTGCATGCGATCGCCGCACTTCACGTCAGCCGCAAGGGCCAGGAGTGGATGGCCAATCTTGGCAGGATGTCCCTGAAGGAATATCTCGAGGTGCGTGACGCGCCGTTCAAGGGGCTTGACGACTAAGCTTCCCCCGGCCTTCTCATCCCCCGAAGGCCGGTCTTTGGGGCGGTGTCCGGTAGCTTTCGGCACCGCTCCCTCTTTCCTTCGGTTCATGCGCCGACCCGCTGGCGCGGTGCAATGGATGTCGCAGACGCCAGCACCGCAAGACGCTCCGTGAGAAGCGAGAAGAATGCCGCGTCATCCACGTCGCGAATGAAGAGCGCGTTGGCCGGGCGGCCGCTGACTTTCCACCAGTCGACCACGGTCATGCCCTTGGTCAGTTCGGATTCGGTTTCGATCTCGACGTTGCAGTGGCGGCCGCCGTAGATGTCCGGCCGGATCAGGTAGGCGATCACATTCGGATCGTGCAGCGGGCCGCCGTCGGTTCCGTATTTCTCCTCGTCGAAACGCTCGAAATAGTCGAGCCAGCCGGCAGCCACCGCGCCGAATTCGCCTTCCAGTGCGCGGATGTGTTCTACCCGTTCGCGCGTCGTGCGCACCTTATGCGTGACGTCGAGCGGCATCATGACGATCGGGACGCCGGAGGCGAAGACAATGGCCGCCGCCTGCGGATCGACGAAGATGTTGAATTCCGCGGCAGGGGTAATGTTACCGCCTTCGAACAGCCCGCCGCCCATCAGCACGATCCGATGGATGCGTGAGGCGATTTTCGGGGCCTTGGTCAGCGCTGTCCCGATATTGGTGAGCGGGCCGAGCGGGCAAAGCGTCACGGACCCTTCGGGCTCCTTCATCAGCGTATCGATGATGAAGTCGACGGCGTGGCGATCCTGCAGCGGCATAACGGGTTCAGGCAGATCGGCGCCGTCAAGTCCGGTTGCGCCGTGCACGTGTTCGGCAGTGACAAGCGGTGCGGCCATCGGTCTTGCGCAGCCGGCGAAAACGGGGACGTCGGCGCGGCCGGCAAGTTCCAGCACTTGGCGCGCATTGCGGTGAGTGAGGTTGAGCGGAACATTGCCGGCGACGGTTGTGATGCCCAGCACCTCCACCTCGGGACTGGCAAGCGCCAGCAGAATGGCAAAGGCGTCGTCCTGACCCGGATCGGTGTCGATGATGATTTTCTCAGCCATGAGCTTGTCCTTCGGTACCAGTTTCATCCTCGACGCCTCCTCTTCATGCGCTCTGGGAAAGCGGCGCTTCGCTCCGCCAGCGTCCGAGCAACTCATTCTTGCGCGCTTCGTATCGGCGGGCGGCTTCAAGCTTCACCGGTCCGAACCCGCGCACCATGTCCGGCAGGCCGGCAATTTCGATGGCGGAATTCAGCTTCGCCCGGGATAGATTTGCGGAGAGTTCCTCGACGAGCGCCACATAGTCCTCGATCATGCGCCGTTCCATGCGACGCTCCTCGGTACGCCCGAAGGGGTCGAGACGGGTGCCGCGCAAGCCCTTCAGCTTTGCCAGGATGCCGAAGACCAGGCTGATCCACGCGCCGAACGCAAGCTTTGCCGGTCGGCCGGTGCGCGCGTCGATGCGCCGCGAAAGGAACGGCGGCGCCAGATGATGGCGAATGCGGAAATCGCCCTCGAACTGTTCGGAAATCGCCTTGGCGAAGGACGGATCGCGGTGAAGCCGGGCCACTTCGTATTCGTCCTTGTAGGCCATGAGCTTGAAGGCGTTGCGGGCGACGGTTTCAGCGAATTCGCCTTTGCCGCCGATGGCCGCTTCCGCGACGCGTGCCCGTTCCACCATTGTGCGGTAACGCTTGGCATAAGCCGCATCCTGATAGTTGGTCAGGAATACGGCGCGCTTGTCGATCAGCATGCCGAGGCTTTCTACCTCGGGTGCTTCCTGTGAGAGGCCTGCGGCCTTGGCGACCGCATCGGGTTCGACGGCGAGGCGGCGGCCCCAGGCGAAGGCGGCGCGATTCATCGTGACGCCAGTGCCGTTGAGTTCGATGGCGCGCTGGATGGCGTCGAGGCTGATCGGGATCAAGCCGCGCTGCCAGGCGTTGCCGAGCAGCAGCATGTTGGCGGCGATGGCATCGCCGAGGAGCGCGGTTCCGGCGGTCGTCGCCGGCACCAGCGTAAGCGCATCCTCCCCGGCTGCCTTCTTCAGCGCACGCAGTGTGGCTTCCTGACGAAGGTCGATTGCGGTGTTCTGCACGAAGGCCGCGGTCGGGGCAAAGTGGTCGTCGATGACGGCGCGGGTACGGCCCTTGACGAAGGTCGGCAGCGCGGTGCGTCCGGCCGATACCACGACGTCGAAGCCCAGCACAACATCGCTTTCGCCGGGGCCGATGCGCACGGTGTTCAGCGCCTCGGGATTGGCGGAAATGCGAAGGTGAGAGACGACAGCGCCGTTCTTCTGGGCAAGCCCGGTCTGGTCAAGCGTCAGAACGGCAAGTCCGTCGATATGGGCAGCCATCGACAATATGGCGCTCACCGTGATGACGCCGGTACCGCCGATGCCGGCAAGCAGCATATTGTAGGGTTGGCTGAGATCGGCCTCGATCACGGGCAGCGGCAGATTGGAAGCGTCGATGCTCGTCGCACGTCCCGCGGGCTTGCGGATCTTGCCGCCCTCGACCGTGACAAAACTCGGACAGAAGCCCTTGATGCAGGAAAGGTCGGTGTTGCAGCTCGACTGGTTGATCCGTCGCTTGCGACCGAATTCCGTCTCTTTCGGCTCGATGGAAATGCAATTGGAGACAGCGGAACAGTCTCCGCAACCTTCGCAAACGAGTTCGTTGATGAAGGCGCGCTTGTCGGACACCGGGAATGCGCCGCGCTTGCGTCGGCGGCGTTTTTCGGCGGCGCAAACCTGATCGTAGATCAGTGCGGTCACACCCTCGGTCTCGCGCAGGTCTCGCTGCACGGCATCGAGTTCGTCGCGCGGATGAATGGAGACCTCACGCGGCAGGCGGCCTATCCAGGCATCCGGATTTTCCGCCACGACCACGACGCGTCGCGCACCCTCGGCGAGCAACTGGCTGACAACGGCGGGAACGCTCAGTTCGCCGTCATGGCGCTGGCCGCCGGTCATGGCGACTGCGTCGTTGAACAGGATCTTGTAGGTGGCATTGACCTTGGCGGCGATGGCCGCCCGGATGGCGAGAAGGCCGGAATGAAAATAGGTGCCGTCGCCCATGTTGACGAAGATGTGCTTCTCGTCGGTGAAGGGCGAAAGGCCGATCCAGGCACCGCCTTCGCCACCCATCTGGGTGAAGGTCGATGTGTTGCGATCCTCGACGCCGATAATCATCATGTGACAGCCGATACCCGTCGTGGCGCGGCTGCCATCAGGGATGCGCGTCGAGATGGAGTGCGGACAGCCGGAGCAGAAATAGGGCTCGCGCTTGAGTGCGGGAGTATCGTCCGCAACCGCGCCGGCAATTTCCTCGAGCCGCCGAGCGGCAGGACCGAGCGGACCGTCATTGCCGCCGAGACGCTGGACAAGCGCGCGGGCAACCGCGACCATCGAAATTTCGCCGATCGAGGGCAGCAACCGTTCGCCGGCATTTCTGGTCTTGCCGAAGACGCGCGGCCGCCGGTCGGCCGGCAGGTTGAAGAGCAGGGCCTTTAATTGCTCCTCGATCACTGGGCGTTTCTCCTCGACAACGAAAATCTCGTCGAAGTCGAGGGCGAAGCGGGAGATGCCTTCCGGTTCCAGCGGCCATGTCAGGCCGACCTTGTAGAGGCCGATGCCCAGTCGTTCGAGATCGTCTTCGCTCAGCCCCAATGCCGCGACCGCGCCGAGGAGATCGAGCCAGGACTTGCCGGTCGAGATGATGCCGAGCCGGCCGCGCGCCGGAGTGCCGGAACGGCGGTCGAGACGATTGGCCCGCGCGAAGGCCTTCACGGCCTCGATCTTGCGTTCCAGCCGCAGTTCCATCGCATGCGGTCCGTCGGGCCAGCGTAGCGACAGTTCGCCCGGTGCCGGTCCGTCCGTGGGAAGGATGATGGAGGGGCGGCCGGCGCCGATTTCCACCGTCGCGGTGCATTCGACGATTTCCGTCTGGCATTTGTAGCCGATCCATGCCCCGGAATAGCGGCTCATGGCCCAGCCGTAGAGGCCGTAGTCGATGTATTCCGCAATGCCCGCCGGCGAAAGCAGCGGCACCATGGCGGAGATCAGGTTGTGTTCGCTCTGATGGGGCAGGGTGGAGGAGGCGGCGCCATGATCGTCGCCGACGAGAAGCAGGACGCCGCCATGCTGGCTGGTGCCGGCGGCATTGGCATGCCGGATGACGTCCATGCTGCGATCGACGCCGGGGCCTTTACCGTACCACATGGAAAAGACGCCGTCGTAGCGGGTTCCCTTGAACATGCCGGTCTGCTGCGTGCCCCAGACGGCGGTTGCTGCCATGTCCTCGTTCAGGCCGGGCTGGAATTTGACATGCGCCTTTTCGAGGTATTTACGGGCCTTGACCATTTCCCGGTCGAAGCCGGCAAGGGGAGAGCCGCGGTAGCCGGAAACGTAGCCCGCCGTGTTGAGGCCGGCGGCGAGGTCGCGTTCGCGCTGGATCATCGGCAGGCGGACGAGGGCCTGCGTGCCGGAGACGAGGATGCGACCCTCCTCCAGCCGGTAGCGGTCGTCGAGGTCGATGCTCTCGTTGATCTGGTGGCTGGCGGCAATGCGCGACGGAGCGACGGGAAGGTTCATCTTGTGGCCTTTCCAGCGGCTTCGGTCTCCATGTCGAAGACGCGACCCGGATTGAGGATGAGATTGGGGTCGAATGCGCGTTTCATGCGGCGCATGGCGGCAATCTCGGAGGCGCTGCGCACCAGCGGCAGCCATTTCTTCTTGTCGAGCCCGATGCCGTGTTCGGCGGAAATGGCTCCGCCCGTTTCGGCAACGACTGCGAAGACGGCATCGGCGATGTCCTCGTCACGATCCGTCCTGACCATATAATGCAGGTTTCCGTCGCCAAGATGGCCGAAGACGTAAGGACGGGCGGAACTGTCTATCGCAAGCAGTCGGACCGCCGCATCGGCCAGGAAATCCTGCATGCGGGCCAAGGGAATGCTGACGTCGAAGCCGACCATGCGGTCCATGCTGAAGATGAAGGCGCTGCAGGCCTCGCGAAGCGCCCAGAGGCCGCGGTAATCCCTCGGTGATTGCGACACGACCACATCGTCCACGAGCCCTGCCTCGACCGCGCTCATCAGCGTTGCGGCGAAACGTTCGTGGTTCTCGCTTTTGTCCTGCCCCTGTATCTCGACGAGGGCATAGAGACCGGCGCCGACGGGAAGCGGCGGCGTGGCGAAACCGCCGGCAGCCACACCCGCATAGACCTCCGGGAAAATCACCTCGAAGGCGGACAGCAGCGGCCCGAGTTCCTGACGAAGCCGCGTAAGCAGCGCTTGTGCCGCGGCAAGCGAGGGCAGCACGCATAGGGCATTGACCTGCAAAGGTGGCAGCGGATGCAGACGCAGACAGGCTTTCGTGACGACGCCAAGCGTGCCCTCGGAGCCGATGAAGCTCTGGTTGAGGTCGTAGCCGGAATTGTCCTTGGGCAGGCCCTTCAGCGAGGAGAGCACGGAGCCATCCGGCAGGACCGTTTCCAGTCCGAGGACCTGGGCGCGGTACATACCATATCGGAGGACGCGAATGCCACCGGCATTGGTGGCGATGTTGCCGCCCACGGTGCAGGAACCGCGGGCGCCGATGTCGACGCCAAACAGAAAACCGGCTTCCTCTGCCGCCTCCTGAACCGATTGCATGGTGACGCCAGCTTCCGCGACGATTGTTCCGGCTCGCTGGTCCACGCTCTCAAGATGCGTCATGCGCTCCAGCGAAAGCGACACCTCGCCCTCGCGCGGGCGGGCGCCGCCGGAAAGGCCGGTCCTACCGCCCTGGATCACCAGGGGCTGGCCGAGATCATTGCAGGTGGAAAGAATGAGTGAAACGTCTGCGGTGTGGCGCGGCCTCAAAACCAGAGCCGGGCGAGGGCCGCGCTCGTCGGTGGCGTCGCTGCGATAACCGTCGCCGACATCGGCGCCAATCAGCAACGCGCCTTGATCGAGGTGCGTCGAAATCCTCCCGATCAACGCCGAGAGTTTCGCCTCCGTGGCATCGCTGGTTGCCGGGCGCGCGTCGCCGACGGCCGGGTCTGAGCCCGTCCCGCTATTCATTTTTTCTTGTTCCCCTGAATGGTTAGGGGCATCGTTATACAGGTTCCTATATTTGTCAAACCTATATTTAAAAGCTATGGTGTTCGCATGGCAATCATGGCATGCTCGCAAAAATCACGGGGAGAGACGGGTAATGATCCTGAGATATGACGAGGTCGTGCGAACGGGCATCGCCAAACAGGTGGCCGACAATATCCGGTCGGCAATCATGGATGGACGACTGAAGATCGACGAGCGGTTGCCGAGCGAGGAAGAGCTTGCGCGCAGCTTTGGAATTTCCCGCCCGACGGTGCGCGAGGCGCTGAAGCGACTTGCCGCCCAGAACCTCATTCATTCCAAGCGTGGTCCGACCGGCGGCAATTTCGTCAAGCGGCCGGACCCGGAAGGGCTTTCCAAGGCGATCACGGGTGCTGCGACGCTGCTGGTGGGCGTTGGCGCCTTCGATATCGACGAGATCGTCGTGGCGCGCCGGGAAACCGAGACGATCTGCTGCCGGCTTTCGGTCGAGAACCGCAGCGACGAGCATCTCGCGCTGATGGAAGACGAGATCCGGGTGCAGGAAGACGAAACGATCAGCGACGAGGATTTCTGTGCGTCCGACGTGCGTTTCCATCGTGCGCTTGTGGATTCAACCGGCAACGGACCGTTGAAGCTGATGATGTATACCGTCATCGAATCCTTCATCCCGGTCACCAACATGATCGTTTTCCGGGTGCGCGAGCGTCGCCAGGTTGCGGCCTTCCATCGGGAAATTCTCGATGCGGTTCGTCAGCGGCAGGCCGACCGGGCCATCGTTGCGCTTGGTGATCTCCTCGACTATGTCAGCCAGTCCTATGCGACGGCCGTTTCCGCGCGCGAGAGCCGTGCGGCTTCCTCCGGCCACGCCCCTGCATGAATTCAACCACCATTGTCCAAGGCCAGGAGCATCTCCCTACCATGAGCGAAACCTTTACCGCGATCGTTATCGATGCCGTGGATGGAAAGCCGAAGCCGGAATTCCGCCAGCTTTCCATCTCCGACCTGCCGGACAATGATGTGCTGGTCGAGATCGCGTTTTCGACGCTGAACTACAAGGACGGTCTTGCCGTGTCGGGCAAGGGACGGATTGCGCGGCGCACGCCGCTCGTGGCCGGCATCGATCTCGCCGGCACGGTCGTCGAGTCCCGTTCACCGCTGTGGAAGACCGGCGACAAGGTCGTCGTCAACGGTTTCGGTCTTTCGGAAACGGAATGGGGCGGTTATTCGCGCTTCCAGCGACTGAAGCCCGAATGGCTGATGCGTTTGCCGGAGACGTTTTCGTTCGAACAGGCGATGGCCATCGGAACCGCCGGTTATACCGCGGCGCTCTGTGTCAACGCGCTCGAGGACTGGGGCAGCATCAAGCCGGGTGAGGGCGAAGTGCTCGTAACAGGCGCGGCAGGTGGCGTTGGTTCGGTTGCGATCAGCCTTCTGGCGGCGCGGGGTTACAAGGTGACCGCTTCGACCGGACGTCCCGAAACCCATGACTACCTCGCCTCGCTCGGTGCTTCTGCCTTCATCGATCGCGCGAGCCTTGCCGAGAAGGGCGGTCCTTTGCAGAAGGAGCGCTGGAGCGGCGCGGTGGATAGCGTCGGCTCGACCACGCTCGCCAATGTTCTTGCCCAGACGGTCTATGGCGGCGGAGTTGCAGCTTGCGGTCTTGCCGGTGGTGCCGACCTTCCGGGGACCGTTCTACCGCATATCCTGCGCGGCGTTGCCCTGCTGGGCGTCGATTCCGTCATGGCTCCCATGGCGAAGCGCCTGCGCGCATGGCAAACCCTTTCGGAATCGCTCGACATCAAGCATCTCTCGGCATTGACGAAAGTCGAGCCGATGTCGAACCTTCCCGAACTCGCCGATGCCATCATCGCCGGCCAGATTCGGGGCCGCGTGGTCATCGACGTCAGACGCTGAGACAGGCGCTTCCTGACCGATCAAGCATTGGTCTCGGGGTAAAACAAAGGGGCGGACGGATGGCCATTGCCGGAACCGGGAAGAACAACGTGTTCGAGCCCTTCTTTACCGCCGGGGTCAGACCGTTTGCAACCTGCCGTAAACCTGAGGCGCGTTTCTTCAAAACGTCGGCGGCGTGCAGGCACTGATGACCTCGCAGGGAACCGGCCCCACACAGCGGAACCGGTGCGGTCGACGGCTTTCGAAGTAATAGGCGTCGCCCGCCCCCAGAATGCGTCTCTCGTCATCCACCGTCACCTCCAGCCGCCCGGAAAGAACGATGCCGCCTTCCTCGCCTTCATGCACCAGCGGAACCTTGCCCGTATCGGCACCCGGCTGATAGCATTCCTTGAGGATCTGCAGGCTCCTGCCGAAAAGGCTCTCGCCGATTTGCCGGTAGGAAATCGCTCCTTTGCCGATCTCCACCAGTTCTTCCGCGGCATAGAACGCCTTGCGCGGCTTTTCCGGTTCGAAAGCGAAGAACTCTGCAAGTCCGATGGGAATACCGTCCAGAATCCGCTTCAACGCACCGACGGAAGGGTTCGAGGCATTCGATTCGATCAGCGAAATCGTCGAGTTGGTCACTCCCGCCCGCTTGGCGAGTTCACGCTGCGAAAGATTGTGGGCCATGCGCAGATGGCGAAGCCTGTTTCCGATATCGACCGTCATGAGGCATCCGGGTGTTGAAGGTGTTCGAAATATCGAAACCTATGCCAATCGGCGCTTGAATATCAATGGCTTAAAAATATCAAGAAAAGGACTTGTTCGGTTGGAGAAAATCGCTGAACTCACGATATCTTAAAGGAGATCTCGCATGGACCACCGAAGCAAATCCAACGCCCCCGTCCTCGACAATTTCTGGATGCCCTTTACCGCCAACCGTCAGTTCAAGGCCACACCCCGGCTGCTGGCAGAGGCTGAGGGCATGTACTATACCGATATCGACGGCAACAAAGTGCTCGACGGCACCGCCGGCCTGTGGTGCTGCAATGCCGGCCATGGCCGCAAGAAGATCGTCGAGGCCGTTGAACGGCAGCTCCGGACCCTGGATTTCGCGCCGACCTTCCAGATGGGGCATCCGGTCGCCTTCGATTTCGCAGCCAAGCTTGCAGCCAATGCACCGGGCGGTGCCGCCGCCGGGCTCGACCGCGTGTTCTTCACTGGTTCCGGCTCCGAATCCGTCGATACCGCGCTGAAGATCGCCATTGCCTATCAGCGCGCAATCGGCCAGGGCACGCGCACCCGCGTCATCGGTCGCGAAAAGGGGTATCATGGTGTAGGCTTCGGCGGCATCTCGGTCGGCGGGCTCGTCAACAACCGCCGCATGTTCCCGCAGATCCCCGCCGACCATATGCGCCACACGTTGGACATCGAGCGCAATGGCTTTTCAAAGGGGCTCCCGGAACACGGCGTCGAGCTGGCGGAGGACCTGGAGCGGCTGGTCGCACTGCACGGCGCGGAAACGATCGCCGCCGTTATCGTTGAGCCCATGTCCGGTTCGGCTGGTGTCATCCTGCCGCCAAAGGGTTATCTGGAACGTGTGCGTGCCATTGCCGACAAATACGGTATCCTCTTGATCTTCGACGAAGTCATTACCGGCTTCGGCCGACTCGGCACCCCGTTCGCGACCGACTACTTCGGCGTGACGCCCGATCTCGTCACCACGGCAAAGGGCATCACCAACGGTACGATCCCGATGGGCGCGGTGTTCGCCAGCCGCAAGGTTTACGACGGCCTGATGGTTGGTCCGGAAAACGCCATCGAACTGTTCCATGGCTACACCTATTCCGGTCACCCCGTCGCCTGCGCCGCAGGTCTCGCAACCATGGAAATCTACGAGGAAGAGGGACTGCTGACACGGGCCGCAGGCCTTGCGGACTATTGGCAGGAGGCGCTGCATTCGCTCAAAGGCCTGCCCCATGTGATCGATATCCGCAACATCGGGCTGGTCGGCGCGATCGAGTTGGCCCCTCGTGACGGGGCTCTGGGCACCCGCGCTTACGATGTCTTCGTCGATTGCTTCCGGAAAGGTACCCTGATCCGCGTCACGGGAGATATCATCGCACTGTCTCCGCCTCTCATCGTCGAGAAGGACCAGATCGACAGGATCGTTTCGACGCTTGCGGATGCGCTGAAGCGCGCTGCCTGACAGAAAATGGCGGAATTCCTCGCCGTTTCGACGGTGAAGATATGATTGTCAAATACGGCCGGTGTGAAACACCGGCCGTTCCCGCTGGTATGTCAGGGTTTCGGCACAACGGTCGCGAGCTTGCGGAAGGTCGACAGGATCTCCAGCCGGCTGGCGATGCCCTTGGCGACGCGCACGATGGAGCCGGGGCCGATCTTCACGGGTTCCGACCCTTCCTGCGAATAAAGCGCCTCGCCTTCGACCACGACGAAGGTTTCCTCAAGGTCACGGCCCGGATAGCTGTATGTGCCGGGTTCGGCCTTCCAGACGGCGACGATGGTGCCATTCTCGATATCATCCTGCCAGATGGATCGCCTGTACGAGCCGCTGTCACGGCCATCCGCCGGCAGTCCTGGCGTCAGGTCAATGTCATCGGAAATATTGAAAATCGGCATGTTCATGGTTGGTCCCCTTGTTTGACGTTGATGAGCGCCGCGGGCTGAGCCCAGCGGCCATGGTTGTCATGATGCGATGAAAAACGCTCAGGCGTGCGGCGGCAGCGGCGCGCCTGAAAGCCTGGCTGCGATATTGTCCCTGATCCGGTAGTAGCGCAGAGTCAGGGCCGGGCCGAAGCTCATGTAGAAGGGTGCTTCCGTCAGGGGTTCGAGTTTCAGGGCCAGTTCGTTTTCCCGCTTGCCGAGCGCCCATTCCGACAGGATGGAGCCGAGCATGGAACCGGTCGGAACCCCACGTCCGGAAAGACCGGTCAGCGCCACCACACCGGGGGCGAGGGAATAGAAGCGGGGTACGGTGCGGTATTGCATATCGAGTTCGCCGAACCAGAAGTATTCCCAGCGGATCTCGCCCTTGATCTGCGGATGCAGCCATTTCAGCCGGTCGCTCATGACCTGCCGTGTATAGGCCATGTCGCGGCCGCGCCGACCCATCGGGAACATCGAGGCGACGATGCGTCCCTCGGCATTGTATTTGTAGACGTAGATGTCGCCGCGTCCGTCATGGATCGTCGTGTTTTTCGGCAGCACGGTGCGGCGCGTTTCCTCGTCCAACGGCTGGGTCGCCGCGACGAAAACCCTCTGGATCTTGAAGGTGCGGTCGAGCTTCGGCCATCCACCCACGGTGTAGGCGCCGGTGGAGAAGATCACCTTGTCAGCGATCACTTCTCCGTTGTCCGTCTTCACGGACCAACCGCCAGTCGGACTGCGGTCGCAGGCGATGACTGCCGAGCCAGTATGGATGATGCCGCCTTCCTGAATGACGGCGCGGGCAAGACCGCGCGCATAGCCGAGTGGATTGAGATGCCCGCCTTCCTCGTGCAGCCAGCCCCCGTGAAAACGTGGACTGCCGGTCAGGGCTTCCACCTCGTCCCGGTCGAGAAAACGGGTGCGGGCACCGACGGCATTGTAGGTTTCGACCTTCTTGTCGAGCCCTGCCAGCGCCCCCTTGTAGGGCGCGCCCATGACATAGCCGTTCTGTACCCATTCGCAATCGATCTGGTAGTCGCGGATCATGCTGGAAACACGGTCGTTTGCCCGCGTCTGGCGCTCGATCAGCCGTTCTGCCCAAGGTTCGCCCAACATCCTGCGCAGTTCGGGCAGGCTGTAATGGGTGAAGGTGGGGGTGCAGTGGCCGGCATTGCGGCCGGAGCCGCCGAAGCCGGCTTCTGCCCGCTCCAGCAGCACGACCTTGACGCCGGCCCGGGCAAGCTCGAGGGCGGTCGTCAGGCCTGTATAGCCGGCTCCGACAATGCAGACATCCGCCTGTACTCTGCCTTCCAGCGGTTCGGTTTTCGGCGCGGTGGCAGCCGTCGCATACCACAGCGTCACGTCGAAGGGAGAAAATGCGGCCATCGGAACACCTCAGTTCAGGTCGCTGCGGGCGTCGAGGGCATCGCGTAGCCCGTCGCCGATGAAGTTGAAGCTGGTTACCGCAAGCGTGATGGCGATGCCGGGAACGATGGCGAGCCACGGGGCGCTGTCGAGATATTGCTGGGCGCCGTTCAGCATGTTGCCCCAGCTCGGCAAGGGCGGCTGTATGCCGTAGCCGAGGAAGCTGACATAGGCCTCGAGCAGGATGGCGCGGGCAACGGTCAGCGTCGCGGCGACGATGATCGGGCCGATGGCATTGGGCAGCAGTTCGCGGAACATGATCCAGGCGTTGGAAAGGCCGAGCATGCGGGCGGCGAGCACGAAGTCGCGTTCGCGCAGCGAGCGGACCTCCGCCTCCACCAGACGGGCGATTTCCATCCAGCTCGTCACGGCGATGATGACGGTAATCATGAAGGGGCTTGGCTTGATGAATGCCGCAAGCGCGAGCAGCAGGAAAATGCTGGGGAAGGAGAGGAAGGCATCGACGAGGCGCATCAGTATGGCGCCGAGACGACCGCCGTAATATCCCGCGATGATTCCGATCACCGTTCCGAGCGCCGTGGACAGCACCATGGCGAAGAAGCCGACCAGCAGCGAGATGCGACCGGCGTTGAAGAGCCGCGCGGCAAGGTCGCGTCCGAGAGGATCGGTACCGAAGATGTGGTGGCCGGTGAACGGCGGTGCGAAGCGGGCTCGGAGGTCGATATAGAGTTCGTCATAGGGCAGAAGATAGGGACCGGCCACGCAGGCGATGACAAGCACGGTAATCATCACGAGGCCGACGACGGCCAGCTTGTGGCGAGCGAAGCGGCGGACGGTGCGGTTGTTCCACCAGCGGGAACGCGGTGCAAGGTCCGGGGAGGGAAGCGTCGTTGCGGACATGATGCGGCTCCTATCCGAGGCGGATGCGCGGATCGACAAAGGCGACCAGCAGGTCGGCGATCAGGCTGCCGAGCAGAACGAGAATGGCGGAAAACATCAGGAGCCCCATCACGACCGGGTAGTCGTGGTAGCCGAGGCTGTCGAGGAACAGGCGTCCCATACCGGGCCAGGTGAACACGGTTTCGGTGACCAGTGCGCCGCCGAGAATGGTCGGAAGCTGTAGTCCGGCGAGTGTAATCATCGGAAGCAGGGCATTGCCGACCACATGCTTCATCAGCACCCTGTTGGGTTTCAGCCCCTTGGCACGGGCCGTCCGCACGAAGTCCTGGTTGATGACATCCAGGGTGGCCGTTCGCATGTAGCGGCTCCACACCGCGATGTTGACCAGCGCCAGCACAAGGCTCGGCATCACGAGATGGATCGCGTAGTCGTAGAACGAACCATCGCCGATCGTGTACATGTTGCCGGCGGGTAGCCACGTGAGCTTCAGCGAGAAGACGTAGATGGCGACGAGGCCGAACCAGAAGGTCGGGATCGAAAGGGCGATCATCGCGCCGACGGTTGCCGCATAGTCGAAGACCGAATAGCGACTGGTTGCGCCCTTTATGCCGATCCATGTGCCGATCAGGATCGAGATCAGCGTCGAGGATAGCATCAGAAGCAGGGTGGCGAACAGGTGGCCGGAGATGATCTCCAGGACCGGTCTCTGGTCGCGGTAGGACTTGCCCCAATCGCCCTGCAGCAGTCTCCAGATCCAGTCGAGATACTGAATGGGCAAGGGACGGTCGAGACCCATCTGATGGGCGATGCGGTCGAGCGCCTCGCGGGTCATGCCGGGGGTCAGCGCATATTGCGACAAGGGCCCGCCGGGCGCGAGGTTGAGGATGGCAAATCCGATGACCGAGACGAGCAGCAAGAGCACAAGGCTCTGCCACAGCCGCTGAAGAAGGTAGGATAGCATGTGCGGGCTCCGGGATCACTGAGGGACACGTCAGGCCGGCCGCCTGTCGCACGGCCGGTCGAGGTTCCGTGGCCGGAGCCGATGCGGCGCCGGCCGGGTCTTCAGCTTCAGGCCCAGCGCCAGGTCGCGACGTTCCAGGTGTCGATGCGAACGTTGACGTTGGGGACGACGTTCTCGACGCCCTGCTTGTGGCCGCGAACCGTCGCATACTGGAAGAGCGGCAGGAACGGCAGTTCCTTGCGCATGATTTCCTGGATCTTCAGATAGACCGCCTTGCGTTCCTCCGGCACGAAGATCTCGCCGCCCTTGGTCAGCAAGTCGTCCACTTCCGTATTGGCAAACTGCCAGGTGTTCTGGCCGGCGCCACCCTTGGCAGGGCTCGAATTGGAGCGGAAGTAATCGGAGGTATCCGGGTCCGATCCGGTCAGGAAGTCGAGGCCGACGATGACGGTGTCGAATTTTGACAGCATCCAGTAATCGCCCCACATGACGGCCGGCGGCAGGTTGGAGATGGTCATCTCGACGCCGAGGTCCTTGAAAGACTGCTGCATATATTGCTGCACCTGTTCGCGGATATGGTTGCCGGCGGTCGTGGAGCAGGTGAAGGAGAGCTTCACGCCGTCCTTTGCGCGGATGCCGTCGGCACCGGGAGCCCAGCCGGCATCATCGAGAAGCTTCTTGGCCTTTTCGATATCGTATTCGTGTTTCGGCAGGTCCGGATTGAAATAGAAGGACTGCTGCGGCACGTAGCTTTCGGTCGGCGAGGGCAGGCCATAATAGAGCGCGTCGATGATCGATTGCTTGTCGATGGCGTGGTAGAGCGCCTCGCGCACGGCTGGATCCTTGAACTGCGGACGTTCCATGTTGAAGGTGAAGGATTCGATCGTCGACCCCGGCACGACGTTGACGTTCTTGCCTTCCAGCCCCTTCGCCTCGTCGTAATGATCGGGGGTGATCCACTGCAGGCCGACGACGTCGATATCTCCGGTCTTGAACTGGGTGTACATGACGTTGAGGTCGGGAACGTATTTGTAGATCAGCTTCTCGACATAGGGGCCTTCGCCGAAATAGTCGGAATTGGCTTCAAGCAGGATATGGTCGCCGGCGACGCGCTCGGACCATTTGAACGGACCGGTGCCGACGGGGGCGTTGTTGAAGGCGGCAGTGTTCTTGTCGGCTTCCGCGCCAAGAATGTGCTTCGGCGTGATGAAGGTCGAAGCGAGAATAGACGGATAGGGTGCGAACGGCTTTTCCATGCGCCACGTGATCTCGGTCGGCGACACGACGGTCAGGTCGCGCACCAGTTCGTGGCCGGTCTTGCGCCAGCTGCGGAAGTTGGGATCGACCAAGAGCTCGATGGTGAACTTGACGTCCTCGGCGGTGAACGGCTTGCCGTCGTGCCATTTGACGTCGTCGCGCAGCTTGACCTTCCAGTTCAGACCGTCGGCGGAAATGCCGCCATTCTCGACGGTCGGCACCTCGGCCGCCAGGGCGGCAACGAATTTGCCCTCGGGATCGACGGAAAACAGCGTGTCGAAAATGCTGAAGTGGATGCCCTCATCCACCTCGATGTGCGGCATATGCGGGTTGAAGACGGTCGGCTCTTGCGAGAAGCCGACGGTGAGCTGGCCCTTGATGGTTTTCGGCTGGGCGGCGAGCGCCTTGCCCATGCCCTGCATGCCGGAAAGAACGAGCCCCGAGGCTCCCAGAGCCATCAGGCCAAGCGCCTGCCGGCGGGTCGGTTTCATGAACGGGTTGTTGTGGTCAGACATGTCAGTTCCCCTTGTTGTTGGATATGATGAAACGTCAGTTTGCATTTCTGCGCCGCCTCTCCGGGCAGTTTTCGCAGCAAGGCGGCGAACCGTTCTTCACCGCCTGTTCCGGTGCCGCCGGCATTCCGGCCGACGGCAAAACCAGTCAGAAACCGCTGATCAGCTCGATCTTCGATCCATCGGAAAAGCGGTTGAAACGGAAGTTCTCGCGCTCGACGAGCGGCGGGCGTCCGGTCACGATGTCGGCCATCAGTCGACCGGCCCCGGGGCCGATGCCGAAGCCGTGACCGGAAAAGCCGGTCGCGACATGGAAGCCGGGAATGGCGTCGATCGCGTCGATCACGGGGATGGCGTCGGGCGTGACATCGATCATGCCCGCCCAGCGCTGCGCGATTTCCGCCTTCTCGAAGACAGGGAAGGCCTTCTTCAGTTTGGCGAGCGCGCTGTCGGTCATCGCTTTCGAGGGGATCGGATCGAGGACGCGGTTGTACTCGAAGGGAGAGGGTTCATCGAGCGCCCAATGGCGGGGCATGCGGAACTCGTCATAGAATCTGCCGCCGAAGCGGAAGCGGAGCGAACGCCACTCGTGCCCCAGCGCCGGCAGGAATTTCGTCGCGTAGCGGAAGGAGGCGGGCACGATGTCAACGATGTTCTGGAAACCGTCGGCAATGGTGTAGCCGCCGTCGAGCCGCTTGCGAATGGCAAAGCCATTCGACCACAAGGCCTCTTCCGGACCGCCTTCGAGCGGTTTCGTGCGCAGCACGGAGTTCATGACCTTCAGCTGCGGAAGATCGAGGCCATTATTGCCGAGGAAAAGGCTCGACCACGCGCCACCCGCGAGAACCACGGCCTTGCATGCGATCTCCCCGCGTTCGGTCACGACTCCGGAAACCCTGCCGGCGGAGAGCTGCAGGCCGCGTACCGCGCATTCGGTCAGGATATGGGCGCCCCTGTCACGGGCAGCTTCCGCGATCGCCGGCGCGGCCCGTTGGGGCTCCGCGCGGCAATCGCCGGCGGTGTAGAGCGCGCCGGCGATGTTCATGTTGGAGTCGGGGTACTTCGCTTTGAACTCCGCTGCGCTCAGCATGCGGGACTCGATCTGGTAGCCTTCAAGGTTGCGGTTCCAGCGTTCGTGCTCATCGAACTGCTTGTCGTCGGCGCAGGTGAAGACGATGCCGGATCGTTTGAAACCGGTCTCACGGGCGGTGCGCCGGTTGAGGTCGGCCCAGATACGAAGGGATTCCGCCATCAGCGGTACTTCGCGGGGGTCGCGGCGGGAGATGCGCACCCAGCCCCAGTTACGGCTGGATTGCTCGTGGCCGATCCCGCCCTTTTCGCAAAGCGCGACGCGAAGGCCGCTATCGACAAGTTCCAGTGCTGTGGAGGTTCCGATGATCCCGCCGCCGATCACGACGACGTCCACCTCTTTCGGCAGTTCCTCGTCGCCATGGACGGGAACGACATATGGACCGGGCATTTCAGAAAAACTCCTCAAGCTGACAATTGATGGCGAACTCGGCGACGGAGGCTTCGTTCGGAAGGGAAACGAGCAATGCGACGATGCGGGCGAGGTCGCCTGGCTGGGTCAACTGTTCGGCTGGCCGGTCGGTCAGGCCGGCAGCCATGTCGGTTGCGACGAAACCGGGGCAGACGGCGGTGGCGCGTACACCCTTGTCGAAACCGGCCTGCCGGATCGCATGGGAAAGTGCCACAGCCGCGAATTTGGAGACGGAATAGCTGCCCGATCCCGCCGACTTGACGCGTTTGCCGGAAAGCGATGCGAGAATGATGACGCGTCCCTGGCCGCTTTCGCAGAGCGGTTCCCATGCGGCCTTTGCAAGACGGCGCGGCGCCTTGACGTTGACAGCGAGCATCGCGTCGATGTCTTCGTCTTCCGCTTCAATCACCGTCTTGGGGATCATGATGCCGGCATTGGCGACGATGGCATCGACCCGTCCGAAATGGCGGAGGGCATCCGCGACCCAGCGCGCTTCGGCGCCGGGGTCATTTGCATCGTATTGTGCAAGATGCACGGAATTCGCCTGGTCTCCCGAGCTGGCCCAGTAGGGTATTGTCGGCTTGCGCATCCCGAGCGATACCGCCCAACCCTGTCGGAACAGTTCCGCGGCGATGTGATCGCCTATGCCCCTGCTCGCTCCTGAAATCAGCGCAACGCGCCGTCCGGTTTTGATGGTCATTCTGCAAGCCCTACAATCCGGCGATATGCCCGCCGCAGGATGTCCATGAGTTGTCGTTGCTCGTCTTCAGGGATGAAGTCGAAAAATTCGCGCGACTGCTTGGGGACGAGTTCGCGGACTTTAACGGCCAGGGCAGCGCCGGCCGCCGTGATGTAAAGCTCCTGAGCGCGGCTGTCTTCGGGGGAGGTTTCGCGCCGTAGCAGATTGTGCGCTTCCATCTGGTCGATGATGCGTCCCATTGCGGAGCGGTCCTTCATTGTCAGGTGGGCGATGACGGAAGGGCGGATGCCAGGATGGCTGTCGACGAGAAGCAGCGTTGTGATCTTGCCGGTGCCCTTGGCGACGTCGAGACCTTCGAGACATTCGTCGAGATCCCGGGATACTGCGAGATTGATCGCCCGGATGTAGAAGCTCAGCGTGTCCTTAAGGACGTCGAGATCGACCTCCTCGACGGTCGTTGGCGGTTTTGCTGGTATTTTCGGCATTCTGTTCCTGTCTCTTGCGGACATGAAGAACCGCCGGCGGCCTGCGGTATCTGCAGCCTGCCCATGCTGTCCGGCATTCATGTCGTGTGTCGTCGTGGCGGTAGGAAAGGACAAATGGTGGATGAATGCAACTATATTGTTGTCCTGATAAGAAATTTTTTCTCTTTTCCGGAAAGTTTGAGGCAACAACCAACACTCCGGATTCCCTGGGGTCCGGTCGGTTTTTCCCATGTTTTTTGCTTCGGCCGTAACGCACCCGCCGCCCGTTAGGAGAACGGGCAGGCGGGTCGTTTAAGGCGAATCTCCTTGAGGAAGCCCGTCAGGCTTCCGCGGCCCTTGCCGCTGGTTCCCAGTCCGCGCCGGGAATGGCTGAAACCAGCCGCTGCGTATATTCGTGCTCGGGTGCCCGGAATATCTTGGAGGGCGGACCGTGTTCAACCACGCTTCCCTTGTACATCACGATCACGTCGTCGCAGATCTGGCTTGCCACGCGCAGGTCGTGGGTAATGAAGATCACTGCGACCTTCATTTCCTTCTGCACGCGGGCCAGCAATTCGAGGATCTGTGCCTGGATGGAGACGTCGAGGGCCGAGACGGCCTCGTCCGCGACAAGCAGGACAGGATCGAACATTAATGCGCGTGCAATGCCGATCCTCTGGCGCTGTCCGCCGGAAAACTCATGTGGAAAGCGGTCGTAGGCCGCTTCGTCGAGACCGACCAGCTTCAGCAGGCGGAAGGCCTTGGTCTTCGCTTCATGGACGGCAAGGCCGTGGGCAACCGGCCCGACCGTCAGGATCCTGCCGATCGTGTGGCGCGGATTAAGCGACGCAAACGGATCCTGAAAGATCATCTGGATATAGGGCCGGAGCAGGCGAAAACTTTCTTCGGGCATGTTTGCCACATCCCGGCCGTCGAAGAGGATTCGCCCTGCATCGGGTTCTAGGAGTTTCAAAAGGACGCGGCCAAGCGAAGACTTGCCCGAACCGCTTTCGCCGACGACACCGAGGGTCTGGCCTTTGTGAATGACGAAGCTGACATCGTTGACCGCTTTCACCACACGGCCCTTGCTGAGAAATGAACCGGTCGTGCGGTATTCCTTCTGCAGGTTTTCCACCTGAAGTACCACGGGTGCGTCCTCGACTGCGGATCGGTCGTCGCCGCGCATGCGCGGCACTGCGGCCACGAGGCGCTGGGTGTAGGGATGCGACGGGCGGGTCAATACGTCTTCGGCCTTGCCCTGCTCGACCAGTATCCCCTTTTCCATCACCACGACGCGGTCGGCGATCTCCGCGACCACCCCGAAGTCGTGGGTGATGAACATCACGCTCATATTCTTACGCTTCTGGATCTTGCGGATGAGTTCCAGAATCTGTGCCTGTGTGGTGACGTCGAGCGCGGTCGTCGGTTCGTCGGCGATCAGGACATCGGGATCGAGCGCCAGCGCCATGGCGATCATGACGCGCTGCCGCTGGCCGCCGGAGAGGCGGAAGGGATATTGCAGGCGCATGAGCGCGGGGTCGGGAAGGCCGACCTCCTCCAGCAGTTCGAGCACCCTGGCGGTTCGGCTTTCCGGAGTGCCGACGCCATGGGCCGCCATAACCTCGGCGATCTGGTCGCCGACGGTCATCAACGGGTTCAGCGCCGAGAGCGGGTCCTGGAAGATGATCGAGACAGCCTGCCCGCGCAGCGGCCTGATTTTCTCCTCGGGAGTGGAGACGATGTCCATGCCCTTGAAGAGGATTTGTCCGGCCGTCACTTTGATCGACGGCGCGAGCAAGCCCATGATGGCGTTGGCGGTTACAGATTTGCCGGAGCCGGATTCGCCGATGATGCAAAGAATTTCACCGGCATTGAGATCGAATGAGATGTCCTGGACTGCATGGGCGCGTTCCATCTTGGGAGGTAGGCTGACTGTCAGATGACGCACCGATAGCACCACGTTGGGAGGCATGGAGGCTTGCGACATGGGTTCCCCTTGTTTTCTGGCTTCGTCGCTGATTGTGCCGCGCGGCCTTTTGACCGTCGTCGGCTACAAAATAGTGGATCGTATCCACTATTTTGTCCAGAGAGTTTGGAAAGGGCGTTTTGGTTTCTTCCGTAGAGAAAGATCGTAAGCGGGCACGGGGCGCCGCATGGGAGCAATATAGTTACAAACCGCGTTACGGCTGAACGTTCCGCCCGCAAGGACTGAGGCCGGTTCCATCATCCTTTCCCAGACCATCGGGAAGGCATCCGAAAATCTCTGCCTTCACTCTCCCGAACCGCGGAAAATCATTCCCGTTTGCCTGCCATGCCGAGGCAATCTCGCCTCGTTCTGTCATCCCTTGACCTATATGTTTGTTTCAGCATCAACATTTCTATCGGGATTTACTGGATGAAGCGCATTTTTTCGCTTTCAATCGTTGTGGCGGCGGTACTCGCAGGCGCTTCGGTCGGTCGGGCCGAGGACAAGATCCTCAACGCCTCCTACGACATTTCGCGTGAGCTGTTCGCGGCTGTGAACCAGGCTTTCGTTCCGAAGTACAAGGCCGATACCGGCAAGGATGTAACGGTCGATCAATCCCACGCAGGCTCGTCGAAACAGGCACGCTCCATTCTCGAGGGACTTGAGGCGGACGTCGTCACTTTCAACCAGGTGATCGACGTCGAGACGCTTGCCAAGGGCGGGTTCGTTTCGGCCGATTGGCAGAAGAATTTTCCCAATAACGCCTCGCCCTATTATTCCTTCCCGTCCTTCCTCGTCAGGGCCGGTAATCCGAAGAACATCATGAACTGGGACGACCTTGTCCGGGACGACGTCAAGGTGATCTTCCCGAACCCGAAGACCTCCGGCAATGCGCGCTATACCTATCTGGCGGCGACCGCATTTGCCAAGAAAGCCTATGGTGGCGACGAAGCCAAGGTGAAGGCGTTCGTTACCAAGCTCTTCGACAACGTTCCGGTCTTCGATACGGGCGGACGTGCCGCGACGACGACTTTCGTGGAGCGCAATGTCGGCGACGTGCTCGTGACATTCGAGGCCGAGACGCGCGGCATCGTCAAGGAATTCGGCAAGGACAAGTTGGAAACCGTAACGCCGCCCACCAGCCTTCTGGCGGAGTTTCCGGTCGCGATTGTCGACAAGGTTGCCGATGCCCGTGGCACGCGCGACCTCGCCAAGGCCTATCTGGACTTTCTTTACACACCGGAAGGGCAGCGTATTCTCGCTCAGAATGGCAACCGTGTGAACGACCCTGCCGTCAGCGCCGAGTTCAAGGATCAGTTCCCGGCCGTGGAACTCCAGAAGGTCGAGGACGTATTCGGTTCCTGGAGTGACATCCAGAAAACGCATTTCGCCTCGGGCGGGCTGCTGGACGAGCTTTACGGTCAACGTTAAGAACAAGCGCGGTTATCTGCCGGCCCGGCGGCTTCGGCTGTCGGGCGATTTATGTTTGAAGAGGTTGCCGTTTGAAACGCCGTGTCCTGCCCGGATTTTCGCTCTCGCTCGGCGTGACCGTTTTCTATGTCGCGCTGATCGTCGTCCTGCCGCTGACGGCGCTCGTATTCAAGGCCGCAAGCCTCGGGCCCGCCGATTACTGGTCGATCATTTCCTCCGCGCGGGCCGTCGCGAGCTATCGCGTCACCGTTCTTTGCGCCTTGGCGGCCACCGTTTTCAATCTGTTCTTCGGGCTGGCACTGGCGTGGGTCTTGTCGCGCTACCGGTTTCCCGGTCGACGCCTTGTCGATGCCGTCGTCGACCTGCCGTTCGCCTTGCCGACGGCGGTCGCGGGTATTTCTTTGACGACCCTCTTTGCGCCGGGCGGCCTGTTCGGTCGTTTTCTCGATCCGCTCGGCATCCAGGTCGCCTACACGCCGCTCGGCATCATGATTGCCATGGCGTTCACCAGCCTTCCTTTCATCGTCCGTACCGTTCAGCCCGTTCTTGAAGAGATCGATCCTGCGCTGGAAGAGGCCGCCCAGTCGCTCGGTGGCTCGGATCGCGAAGTCTTCACCCGCGTTATCCTGCCGCTGCTCAAACCCGCGCTGCTCGCGGGCGTCTCTCTGGCCTTCGCCCGCAGTCTCGGCGAATTCGGTGCAATCATTTTCATCGCGGGCAACCAGCCATTCGAGACGGAGATCACGGCTCTGCTCATCTTCATCCGCCTCGAGGAGTATGACTATCAGGCGGCCGCGGCCATCGCCTCCGTGCTCCTCATCACTGCCTTCGCCATGCTTGCCGTCACGAACGCATTGCAAAATCGCGCATTGCGCTACACGGAGCGGAGTTGAGCCATGCAAAACGCGAACGGACGCGCGCCGCGCGTCGGGGACACACCGCTGGTCCGCCGCAGTCTGATCGGTGGGGTCCTCCTGATCGGAGCATTGTTCATCCTTGCGCCTCTCGTGGTCATCGGCATCGAGGCTTTTTCGAAGGGAGCGGATGTCTATTGGGCGGCGGTCAGCCATCCCGATACGCGGAGCGCCATTCTGATGACCGTCCTGACGGCCCTCATCGCAGTGCCGTTGAATACGGTCTTCGGGATTTGCGCCGCGTGGGCGATCACCAAGTTCGATTTTCCCCTGCGCCGTCTCCTGATCGTCGTTATAGAGATTCCGTTCTCGATTTCGCCGATTGTCGCGGGGGTCTCCTATCTGTTCGTCTACGGTCTTCAGGGGCTGTTCGGCCCTCTTCTCCAAGACGCCGGGATAAAGGTGCTCTTCGCCTTGCCGGGCATCGTGCTGGCTTCGATGTTCGTCACGGCTCCCTTCGTGGCACGCGAACTCATTCCTCTCATGCAGGCGCAGGGCAGGGATCTCGAGGAAGCCGCTACATCGCTCGGCGCATCGGGGTTGCGGACGTTCCTGAAGGTGACACTCCCCAACATCAAATGGGCGCTGCTTTACGGCGTCGTGCTCTGCAATGCGCGCGTGGTCGGCGAATTCGGTGCCGTTTCCGTCGTCTCTGGCAATATCCGCGGCCAGACCAATACGCTGCCGCTTCATATCGAATTGCTCTACCACGACTACCAGACGGCGGGTGCCTTTGCTGCGGCCTCCATTCTTGCCGTCATCGCAATCTTTACCATTATCGCAAAGGTGCTGCTGGAACGCCGCGGCGCCGGGCGCAAGAGGCGGCCGGTCGCCGCCGCTGAAACCGCCGGGGAACAGACCGCATGAAAATTCGCCTCGACAACGTCGTAAAGACATTCGACACGTTTCGCGCCGTCCACGGCGTTTCCCTCGATATCGCCAGCGGAGAGCTGGTTGCCCTGCTGGGGCCATCCGGTTCCGGAAAGACTACCATCCTGCGCATGGTTGCCGGCCTTGAATTCGCAGATGGCGGCCAGATCTATTTCGGAGACCAGGATGCAACCGAAATTCCCGTGCGCGAGCGCGGAGTGGGGTTTGTCTTTCAGCACTACGCTCTCTTCCCGCATATGACCGTCGCCGAAAACATCGCCTTCGGCATGACGACTGCACGCGCCGTCAAACGGAGCCGGGAGGAGATCGACGCTCGGGTGAAGGAGCTTCTGGGGCTTGTGCGTCTTGAAGGGCTGGGCGGCCGCTTCCCGGGCCAGATTTCGGGTGGCCAGCGCCAGCGGGTCGCTCTGGCCCGTGCGCTGACCGTCGATCCAAAGGTGCTGCTTCTCGATGAACCCTTCGGTGCACTCGATGCGAAGGTGCGCCGGGACCTGCGCCGATGGCTGCGGGAGATCCACGACCAGCTCGGCATCACCACGCTTTTCGTCACCCACGATCAGGAAGAGGCGCTGGATCTTGCCGATCGCGTTGTCATTCTGAATGAAGGAAAAATCGTCCAGGCGGCCAGCCCTTCGGAAATTTGCCGCAATCCGGGCTCGGCTTTCGTCATGCGCTTCCTGGGAGACACGAATGTCCTGCGGACGGAAGCCGTCGGCGGACGTGCTCGTCTTGGCAAGGGGCAGATCGAGGCGGATGGCCTGGCGGACGGACCGGCTGAGGTGTTTTTCCGTCCTACCGAGGCCGAATGGTCGGTCAACGGGGAGGGGGATATCGCCGTAACGGTAAACCGGGTCATGGATCGTCCCGGAGAACGCAACCTCCTTGTCACGGCAGAGTCCGGCGAGAGCTTCGAGATCCGGGTGCCTTCAACGACTGAAGTCGTATCAGGGGCTTCCGGATCGATCAGCATTCGCAACTACCGGATTTTTTCCCTGAACGCGCGCTCCGCAGCGTAAGCTATCGACTACATAACCTCACCCACGAAGTACCGGTGCTATTCTATGGCGCGGGCCATGCAGCCACGACCTTCGCCGGGCTTGTTGCAAAGTCAGGATCAGCGCGCAGTTTGCCCCTAAACTGTGGGGCACTTCGCGGTCAGGCCGATGGCGGAACAACTGTCTCGCCTGTCGCTGCAAGGAGTGCATTCCGCGGGACGAGCGCGCCGTGATGTCCGATGACGGCGGCGGCGATCCGGGCTGCGGCGTGAGCTGCCGTCCGGGCGTCGCCGTCCTGAATGTAGTGGGCGAGAAAGGTGCCGTTGAAGCTGTCGCCGGCGCTTGTGGTGTCGACAATCTTTTCGACCCGGGCGGCAGGGATGAATTCCACGGGTTTACCCGTAAAGCCAAGAGTGATCCCGTTCGCGCCGTCCTTGACCACCACGCCAGCGGCGCCGAGCGCCCTGTATCGGGCAATCGTCGCCGCCGGATCGGTGTCGCCGAAATGTGTGGCTTCGTCGTCGAAGCTCGGCATGACGAGGTTCGCGGCTGATGCCCCTTCGGTGATGGTTTCCAGCATGGCGGTCTTGTCCTGCCAGAGATGGGGACGGATGTTCGGATCGAAGACCACGGTCTTGCCCTCCGCCCTTGCTTTCCGCAGCTCAGATATCAGTGTACCGGCGGCGTCGAGGCTCAATATTGCCAGCGTGATGCCCGAGAAGAAGAGCACATCCGATTGTTCAATCGCGGCCCGCAGATGGTTCGGATCGTCCGCAAGGGTCTTCGCCGCGGATGCCGAGCGCCAGTAGGAGAAGCTGCGTTCGCCATTATCGAGATGGATCATGTAGAGGCCGGGCGTGCGGCCGGCGACGCGCCTTATAAAAGCGGTCTCGACACCGGTGCCTTCGATGAAGGACAGCATCTCCTCGGATATCTTGTCCGTTCCGACGGCGCTCAGATAGCTGACCACCCAGTCATCGGGGGCCTCGAGACGGGCGTAATAGGCGGTGTTGAAGGTATCCCCCGCATATCCCTTGCTCAGAAGCCCTCCCTCCGCTTGGCGGAGTTCCACCATGCATTCGCCGATCGATAGCATTCGCTTCATATTGCCGTCCTGTCGTATTTAGCTGTCCGCTTGGCCGTGCCTTCTATGGCAACCGGGAGAGCCTGTGTTCGTCATCGATAAGGTTCAGCCTGGAAGGTGCCTTGTCGCCCCATTGCCACAGGACCAGATTGAAATCGTCGTCCGTTGCGCCTGGCGCGAAGCTGCGGACCAGCAGGGCATGATAGCCTGCGGCCGTCGCCTGCCTGGCGAATGCCTGCGTTCTTGCCTCGCCATGGGCTTTCATTTCGTCACGCCAGGTTGAAGCAGCCAAGGCCGCGGCATCCATTCCGAACGCCGCCAGTTCCGAGGCCTCGCGGCCGTCCAGAACCCTGTCGATCTCGGCGTCATAGGAAACGAGCGTGGTCGGCTGGAGATTGCCGACCTGGTTCGCTTCCCGCAATGCTGTCATGATGGAGAGCGATGCGTAGAGCGCCTGCATGCCTTTCGGATTGAAGCGTCCACCATAGAGTTCCGCGCCGCGGCCTGACAGCGGTTCGCGGGCGTAGATCGGGTTGAGGGCGCGATAGAGCTTGCCGCTAAAGGATAACGGCATGGTCAGGCGTGAACGCCGGCATCGATCGCGTCGATATAGTCGAGTACGTCCTCGGCCCGGCCATTGCGCACAAGCTGCATGGCGGTCTGGCCGGAAAAACCAGGCAGAGGCTCGGAACGATACCAGGCATACGCCATCAGGGCGGAGCCGAAGCGCGGCTCGACCTTGTTGAGGATCTCGACCATCTCGCGAAGACGACGCTGTGTCCTGTCCGAACGCACACGATCCTTGCGCTGAACAGCATCCCTGCCCAGCCCTACGGTGCGGGCGACTTCCTCGCTTGTCGTCCGTAGCGTGTCGGCGATCTTCCGTGGTGCGAACATCCCGTTATCCGAATACTGTGCCAGCCCCATGATATCGATCTCGACAGAATAAGCCTCTAATTTTGACGCAATATAGCGTCAAGAAAAGAGTTGTTCAATAGTCGGGAAAAAATGGTGGGATTTCGTCGGAACGACGCGACCATTCGTTTACGCCGCGAAATCCGCCGTCAGGCGGTGGGTGGCGTCGAGCACGATGGTCAGTGCACCGGCCCTGGCAAGAGGGACGGCGCCACAAAGACTGCCGGTCGTGATGATTTCTCCCGCAGCAAGCGAATTTTCCGGCCGGTCCGTCCGATTGGCCCAATCCGCGAGCCATGCAAGCACATCGCCTGCCGGATGTCTGGCTGCATCGGCAAAGATCACTTCGTCGCCCAGGGTGATTTCGAGTGGTGTGCCCGCCACTGCGTCAAGAGCGGAAAGCGGCAGCGTCGGCCCGAGCAGATAACCGGCATTGCCGAGACGATCGGCGAGGAAGAGCAGGTAGGGCGATTTGCTGCCCTCGACGAGGCGGCTGTCCAGGACCTCCAGGCCGAGATGGACGCTGTCGACCGCTTTGACGATTTCATCCCGACTGTAACCCTCCGTGCGGGGCGGCAATGCGGTGGAGAGTCGTATGGCGATCTCCGCTTCGATGGCGACGCCCGCCCGCCATGGGAAGGTCGCAGCATCGGCGATATGGAGCGGAAGCAATCGTCCCGTTACGGCAATGCCGTCAGGAGAACGGGCGACCTTGTAGCCCCCGGGTTCCGCCGGCGCATCCGCCGTGGTTATCGCCTGGACGGCAAAGGCCTCGGCGATCGTCGAAGGTGCAGGAAGACTGTCGGCAGGCATGCGCGCCTTGGCCTGTTTCAGCGCAGCAGCAAGAGCGGTCGGATCGAAGGAAATGGGGGACATGGTCATCATCCGGAATTGAAGAGGGATATCAGGTAGCCCTTGAAGGCGGTGCTGTCGAGCCGTGCTGCATCAGCTTGTAGCGCCGCATCCCATTTTGCCGCTTCAATCTGGGTACCCAGGCAGGGCGAACCCTGCCTGGATCTGACGTAGTTACGTCGTGAGATAGGCCGAAATGACCGCTGCAATCTGGTCCGAGTTCAGATCTCCCATGTGGGAGCCCATGAGTGCGTCCAGCTGAGCATCCGACAGGCCCGCAATGTCTTCGGTGGAGAGACCTGCGAGGCTGGTCGAACTGAAGGCTGCGATATCTTCGGTGGAGAAGGTGGCGAGATCTTCCATCTCCAGTGCCGCGACCTGTCCCGAAGTAAGGGCGCCGACCTGGCTCGAAGTTAACGCCTCGGCCTGCGCCGTCGACAGAGCTGCGATGACCCCGGTGCTCAGCCCCGAGATGGCCTGAGAGTTGAGGGCGGCGATTTCGCTGGTGGACAAGAGGGCGATATCGTCGGTGCCCAGGGCCGCCGCCTGCAATGCCGTCAGGGCGGAAAGCTGCGTCATGGAGAGCGAATCAATCTGGTCGGTGCTCATCGCAGCCACCTGATTATAGCCCAGCGAAGCTATCTGGCTTGTCGTCAGAACGGCGATCTGGCTTGTGGAGAGGCCGGCAATAATCGCGGTCGACAGGCCCTTGATGGCTGACGAACTGATAACGGCAAGCTCTGCGGTCGAAAAAGTCTCCATGTCTTCAGTAGAAAGACCCGCAAGGCCGTCGGAACTCAGGGCGGCAATCTGATCGGTGGAGAGGGATTCAAGCTGCTCCGCACTGAGGGCTGCGACCTGCTCGCTGCTCAGGCCATGAATGCCGGCGGTGCCAAGCGAGGCGATATCGTTCGTGGACAGCGCCGCGATGATGGCTGTCGAGAGCCCCTTGATCGCCGAGGAACTGATCGCGGCGAGTTCCGCGGTCGAGAAGCTTTCGAAATCCTCAAGCGTAAGGCCTGCAAGAGCATCCGAACCGAGGGCGGCGATCTGCGTCGTCGAGAGGGCGTCCACCTGTTCCGCGCTCAGCGCCGCGACCTGGGCGCTCGTCAGACCGGCGATGCCTGCCGCACTGATGGCAGCGATCTGGCTTGCGGAGAGCGATGCGATGTCGTCCGTGTCCAGCGCCGCGATCTGCTTCGAGCCGAGAGCCGCTATCTGCGCGGTCGACAAGGCTTCGATCTGCTCGGAGCTCAGCACGCTGATCTGGCTGGTGGAGAGCCCGGCAATGCCGGCCGCGCTCAGGGCAGCGATCTGGTCCGGCGTGAAGGCGGCGATGGCCGCCGTCGACAGACCGGACATGGCGGCCGAGCTGATCGCGGCAATGTCGGCGGTCGAGAACATGTCGAGATCATCGGTGCCGAGAGCTGCGATCTGTTTCGAGTTCAGTGCGGCGACCTGCGTGGTGGACAGGGCCTCGACCTGTTCCGGGCTGAGGGCAACGATCTGGCTCGTCGAGAGCCCGGCAATGCCGGCTGCACTCAGGGCCGCGATCTGAGTGGTGGAGAGCGCGGCAATCGTGCTTGTCGCGAGGCCGGCAATCGCGCTCGAGCTGATCGCCGCGATATCTGCGGTCGAGAACATGTCCAGGTCGTCCACGCTCAGCGCGGCAATCTGGGTCGAGCTCAGCGCAGCAACCTGTGTCGATGACAGGGCTTCGACCTGCTCAGGACTGAGCGCTTCCATCTGGCCGATGGAAAGCCCGGCGATGCCGGCCGTGCTGAGTGCCGCGATCTGGCTTGTGGAAAGCGATGCAATCCCATCCGTGCCAAGAGCCGCAACCTGTTTCGACGTCAGGGCCGCAAGCTGTGCGGTCGTGAGGGCGTCGATCTGCTCCGGGCTGAGGGCGGCGATCTGGCTGCTGGAGAGGCCGGAAATGCCTGCGGCGCTCAGCGCCTCCACCTGATCGGCCGAGAGCGAGGCCAGAAGGTCCGTCGACAATCCGACAATGGCGCTGGAACTGATGGCTGCAATCTCGGCGGTCGTGAACGTGTCCAGATCATCCGTGCCGAGCGCGGCAATCTGGGTCGAACTCAGCACCGCTATCTGGGTTGCGGTCAGCGCTTCAACCTGTTCCGCGCTGAGGGCTGCGATGTCGTCGGTACTCAGGCCCTTGATGCCGGCAGTACTCAGCGCCGCTACCTGCTTGGTGGAGAGCGCCGCGATATCATCGGTCCCCAGCGCCGCGATTTGCTTGGAACTCAGCGCTGCTATCTGCGTGGTCGACAGGGCCTTGAGCTGCTCAAGGCTCAGCGTTTCGATCTGGGAGGTAGAGAGCGCCGCGATGCTCGTCGCACTCAGCGCTTCCACCTGATCGGTCGAGAGCGATTCCAGGAGGGTGGCAGACAAGCCGGCAATTGCGCTCGAGCTGATCGCCGCGATATCTGCGGTCGAGAACGTCTCGATGTCGTCCGTGCCGAGGGCCGCGATCTGTGTCGAGCTCAAAGCCGAAACCTGAAGGGACGTCAGGGCCTCGACCTGATCGGTGCTCAGAGCCGCGATCTGATCACTGGAGAGGCCCGCGATACCGGTTGTGCTCAGAGCCGCGATCTGGTCCGTCGAAAGGGCCGCCAGCAAGGCGGTGGAAAGTCCGGAGATCGTGCTGGAAGCCAGCGCCGCGATGTCCTTGGTGGAGAACATGGCGATATCGTCGGTTCCAAGCGCTGCAATCTGCGTCGAGCTGAGAACGGCGACCTGCGTGCTTGTCAGGGCCTCGACCTGCTCGGCGCTCAAGGCCGCGATGTCGTCGGTGCCCAGGGCCTTGATGCCGGCCGTGTTCAGCGCGGCGATCTGGTCGGTGGAGAGGGCGGCAATGTCGTCGGTGGAGAGGGCGGCAACCTGCCGGGAGGTCAGCGCATTCACCTGCGCAGTCGACAGGGCGTGGATCTGCCCGGTGCTCAGCGCGTTGATCTGATCCGTCGAAAGGCCGGCGATGCTGGCCGCGCTGAAGGCGGAAAGCTGGTCGCTCGACAGGCTCGCTATAAGGTCCGTCGACAATCCGGCGATCCCGCTGGAACTGATTGCGGCGATGTCCCTGGTCGAGAAGGTCGCGATATCGTCCGTGCCAAGGGCGGCGATCTGCGCGGAACTCAGCGCGCCGATCTGCGCGGTGGAGAGGGCCTCGACTTGCGCGGTGCTCAGAGCGTTGATCTGGCCCGTAGACAGGCCAGCTACACCGGCAGTGCCGAGAGCCGCGATCTGTGCCGTGGAGAGGGCCGTAATTTCCTCCGTGCTGAGGATCGCGACCTGTCTGGAGGCGAGCGCTGCGATCTGGGCTGTGCTCATCGCCTTGATCTGATCGCTGTTCAGGGCCTCGATCTGCTTGGTCGTAAGGCCTGCCACACTGGCTGTGCTCAGGACGGCGATCTGTTCGGTCGAAAGAGATGCCAGGACAGCGGTGGACAAGCCTGCGATCGCGTTGGCACTGATGGCTGCAATGTCGGCGGTCGAGAAGGTTGCGATGTCTTCTGAACCGAGCGCTGCAAGCTGGGCGGAGCTGAGGGCGCCGACCTGCGCGGAACTGAGCGCTTCGGCTTGACCGGTGGCCAGGGCTGCAATCTGCCTCGTGCTCAGAGCGGCGACGCCTGCGGTAGTCAGCGCATCGATCTGGTCGGTCGAAAGCGCCGCTATCACAGCGGTGGACAGTCCTGTGATCGCGCTCGATCCAATGGCAGCGATATCCTTGGTCGAGAAGGTGGCGATGTCTTCCGCTTCAAGGACGGTAAGTTGTGCCGAGCCGAAGGCGGCGACCTGCGCCGAGGTCAATGCCTCGACCTGCGCGGTGCTCATTGCCAGGATCTGCTTGGTGGAAAGACCTGCGATGGCCGCTGTGCCGAGGGCCGCGATCTGGTCCGTCGAGAGCGCGGCGATCTCGTTGGTGCTTAGGGTCGCAAGCTGACCGGAGCTTAAGACCGCAATCTGCTTGGTGGAAAGGCTGGCAATCTGTTCCTCGCTCAGGGCCTCGACCTGTTTGGTCGTCAGGCCTGAAATGCCGGCCGTGCTCAAGGCGTTGATCTGGCCGCTCGAAAGGGAGGCAAGGACCGCTGTCGACAACCCTGCTATCGCCGCGGATGTGATGGCCGCAATCTCGGCCGTCGAGAAGGTCAGGATATCGCCCGTGTCAAGCGCGGCGATCTGGTCGGAATTGAGAGCCGCAATCTGCTTGCTGGACAGTGCAGCCATCTGATCGCTGTTCAGGGCGTCGATCTGTCTGGTTGTGAGCCCGGCGATGCCGCCGGTGCCAAGCGCTGCAATCTGGTCGGTAGAAAGCGCTGCGATGTCATCCGTACCAAGGGCGGCAATCTGCGCCGAGTTGAGCGCGGCGATCTGCGCGGTGGTCAAGATGGCGATCTGTTCGGGTTCCAGGGCGGCGATCTGCCGCGTGCTCAGGCCCGAGATGCCGGCGGTCCCGAGGGCGGCCAGTTGTTCCGTGGTCAATGCGGTGACATTGCCGGTGTTCAACGCCGCGACTTGCGCGGAACTCAGTGCGGCAAGCTGCTTGGTCGACAGAAGGGCGACCTGGTCCGAGCTGAGAGCATCGATCTGGAGAGTGGTCAGGCCCTTGATGGTGGCCGTGCTCAGGGCTTCGATCTGTGTGCTGGAAAGAGCGGCGATGATATTCGTCGACAAACCCGATATTGCGCTCGAACTTATCGCGGCGATGTCCGCGGTGGAGAAGGTCGCGATATCGGCGGTCTCCAGCGCCGCCATCTGTGCGGAACTAAGAGCGGCCACCTGGACGGTCGAAAGCGCCTCGACCTGTGCGGTCGAAAGGGCGACGATCTGATCCGTGCTCAGGCCCTTGATCGCGTTGGCGCTCAAGGCCGCGATCTGTCGGGTGGTGAGAGCCTCGATGAGGTTTGCGGAAAGACCCGATACGGCGGTAGAGCTGATGGCTGCGATATCCGCGGTGGAGAAGGTCGCGAGGTCCTCGCTCGCCAGCGCTGCCAGTTGCACGGAACTCAGTGCGGCGACCTGGGCAGGCGACAGCGCTTCGGCCTGGGCGGTCGACAGGGCTTCGATCTGGTCGGTGCTCAGACCCGTCGTAGCCCTGGTGCTCAGCGCTGCAATCTGGCTGGTGGACAAGGCCGCGATACCGTCCGTGCCCATGGCCGCGACGTGCTTCGAGCTTAGAGTGGCGATCTGAGACGTCGTCATCGCGGCTATCTGTTCGGGGGACAGGGCGTCGATCTGGTCGGTCGTCAGGTTTGCGATTGTCGTCGTACTCAAGGCGGCAATCTGGGCGGCGGTGAGGGCCGCAAGCGCGTCGGTTGCCAGCCCCGCTATCGACTTGTAGCTGATTGCGGCGATTTCCGCGGCCGTGAAAGTCGCCAGATCGTCGGTGCCCAGTGCCGCGACTTGCAGCGAACTCAGCGCGGCCACCTGCGTTATGGTGAGCGCTTCGGCCTGCGCGGTGGAAAGGGCTGCGATCTGGTCCGTCGACAGGCTCGCAATGACGCTTGTGCTGAGCAGGGCAATCTGGTTGGTGGTAAGCGAGGCAAGGACGTCCGTGGAGAGACCGGTTATCGCCTTGCTGGTGATGGCCGCGATCTCGGCAAGTGAGAACGTTGCGATATCGTCGGTCTCCAGCGCGGACAGCTGTAGCGAACCCATCGCCTTCACCTGCGTGACAGTCAGCGCCTCGACCTGTGCGCCGGAGAGGGCAGCAACCTGATCGGTCGTCAGGTTGGCAATCGTGCTCGTGCTCAGAGCAGCGATTTGCCTGGTGCTGAGCGCCGCAATGTCATCCGTGCCGAGGGCCTGCATCTGGGACGCCTTGAGGACGCTGATCTGCGTCGTCGTCATGGCGGTCAACTGGTCGACCGAGAGTGCCTCGATCTGTGTCACCTTCAAATTAGCCACGGCGCTCGTGGTGAGCGAGGCGATCTGGCTGGAGGAGAGGGACGCAAGCACGTCGTTTGTCAGGCCCGATATCGCCCTGTTGCTGATTGCCGCGATATCGCCGGTCGAAAACGTCGCTAGGTCGTCCGCTTCCAGCATGGCGATCTGGGCCGAACTCAGGACTTTCACCTGAGCGGTGGAGAGTGCCTCGACCTGCGCGGTGGACAGGGCCTCCATATGGCCGGTGGTAAGGCCGGTAATGGCGCTCGTGCTCAGCGCCGCAATCTGGCTGGTCGAGAGGGAGGCGACCTGGCTCGCTGTCAGGCCCGACAAGGCCTTACTCGTGATGGCAGCGATATCTGCAGTCGAGAATGTCGCCAGATCCTCCGTCCCCAGGACGGCGATCTGGTCGGAGGTCAAAGTCTTCACCTGTGTGGTGGTAAGAGCCTCGACCTGCGCGGTGGAGAGAGTGTCGATCTGGTCTACAAAAAGCGCCGGCACCGCTTTCGTGCTCAATGCCGCAATCTGCGCGGTAGAAAGCGTGGCAATGTCATCGGTTCCCAAGGCCTGGACATGGGCGGCCTTGAGAACGCTGATCTGGGCGGTTGTCAGGGCGGCGACCTGTGCTGTGGACAGGGCCTCGATCTGGTCGGTTGTCAGGCTTGCCACTGCGCCCGTGCTCAAGGCTGCAATCTGACCTGTCGTAAGGGAGGCCAGCACGCCCGTTGCAAGGCCGGATATGGCGTTCTGGTTGATCGCCGCGATATCGGCGAGCGAGAATTTGGCGAGATCCTCCACGCCGAGAGCGGCAAGTTGAGACGCGGTGAGGGCTTTGACTTGCGATGAGGTGAGCGCCTCCGTCTGCACGGTGGTCAAGGCGTCGATCTGCGTGGTGGTAAGGGCTGCGACCTGGCCCGATGTCAGGCTCTCGACATCGTATTTGTCCAGAACGGCGAGCTGATCGAGGGTCAAGCCGACGATTGCGTTCTGCGAAATGGCGCTCAACTGCTGGGAGTTGAGGACATCGACGTCTTCCGTATCCAGGGCTGCAATCTGTTCGGAGGAAAGCGCGTTCATCTGCCGCGTCGAAAGCAATGCCACGTCTTCCGTAGTCCAGGCGGCGACTGCAGCAGTTGAAAGAGACCTGATCTGACTGACGCTTAAGGAGGGAATAATCGAGGTCATGCGAGAAAGCCTTTGACGTTAGCCGATTGTCGAAATCAATAAAGTTTGCGAACAGTCGCCCCAACGGGGCAGCCCACCGGTATTGCCCGTTCGGCTTTCGGCTGAGGTCGCGGCCGGCCGAACAATGCACCACCTGGCAATGGGGATTATAGGCAACTGGCTTGCCTGAACCTGAAGTTGATCCGCCACGGTTGCCATGCCCAACCCATGCGGATCGTTCAGATCGGCGAATGCAGGAATGCCGGCATCTTCGTTTCTCCGGGAGAATGGGAAAGATAAAGCCGCGCGGTATCCAGAGCCTCTCGAATCGTCACGTCCATATCGAGATAACGGTAGGTTCCCAGCCGTCCGACGAAGGTGACGGCATTTTCCTGCACGGCGCGCGCCACATATTGGGCGAGCTGTTCCTTCTCCTCCATCAGGCGGATCGGATAGTAGGGGATGTCGTCGGGACCGCAGGCGCGGGAAAATTCGCGATAGCAGACGGAACCGGCGTGCTCTTCCCATGGTGCGAAATGCTTGTGCTCGGTCACGCGGGTATAGGGCACGGAAACATCCCCGTAATTCATCACGGCGCAGCCCTGATAATCACCGTCATAGATGAAGCGCTCGAAGTCCAGTGTCCGATATCCCAGGCGGCCATATTCGAAATCGAAATAGCCGTCGATCGGACCCGAATAGAATACATGATCGAAGTCCGCTCCGAGATCCCGGTGAAACCTCGTCTCCAGGTGAACCCTGATGTTCGTATGGTCGAGGATCCGGCGGACCATCTCGGTGTAGCCGTTCTCCGGCATGCCCTGGTATTTATGGAAGAAATAGTTGTCGTCGTAATTGAAGCGAACCGGCAGCCGTTTCAGGATGGAGGCGGGAAGTTCCGTCGGAGAGCAGCCCCACTGCTTCTGCGTATATCCCTTGAGGAAGGCTTCATAGAGGTCCTTGCCGACGAAGCGCAGGGCCTGTTCTTCGAAGGTTTTCGGATCTTCTATCGTCGTGTCTGCCAGCTCGGCAATGAAGGCGCGCGCTTCGTCCGGCCGGAAAGTCCTGCCGAAGAACTGGTTGATCGTGTGAAGATTGATCGGCAGGGAGAAAACCTGCCCCTTGCTGGTCGTCTTGACGCGGTTCTTGTAGGGCAGGAAGGTCTCGAAACGGTTCACGTAATCCCATACTTCCCGGTCGTCCGTATGGAAGATATGCGGCCCGTAAACATGAACCATGACGCCGGTTTCGCGGTCGCGCTCGGTATGGCAGTTCCCGGCGATATGGTTGCGCGTGTCGAAGACGTCGATCTCGCAGCCGGCCTCGGCAAGCATGCGTCCGATGACTGCTCCGGAAAGGCCGGCGCCGACCACTGCTATTCTTTCAGTTCGAGACATTGCGAAACCGCTCTTTCCATTTGCTCCCGATGCGTTTCATGACGCCGATGCAACTGGTGTGGTCCACAGGCGATTGTCGGCGGGAATCGGCGAGAAATCGTGCCATTCGGCCAGTTTTTCGAGGTAGCGCTGCCGGTAGGCGGCGTCCTCGCAAAAGACGGTGTTTTCCTGCACGAGTTCGGCGCCGATATCATAGTAGACGTCGAGATTGCGCAGGTCCGGCACGGGTGTTTCACCGCGCTCGCATTCCTCCTGCATTTGCCAGAAAAGTTCCTCCAAACGGCGTGTTAGGGCTGGAATGTCACGCAATATGCTGGTCTCGCGTCCGGCCTGCAGAGCCCTTCTGATGCGGTCGAGGCTGCCGGGGTCCTTGGCGAAGCCGATGGCCTTTTCGACGTAGTTTTCCGGGCCCGTGCAGAGCAGTTCGGGAATGCCGGCGGCAATGACGATGCTGTGGCAAAAACGTGCCGCGAAGCTTTTTCCGGGAAAAGTGAGCACCGGCAGGCCCACGGTCAGGGCGTCTGCCGCCGTCGAATGCGCGCCGTAGGGGAAGGTGTCGAGGAAGAGATCGGCGACGGCGATGCGAGCAAGGTGTTTTGCATTCGGGGCCTTGGGCGCAAAAATGAGGCGCTCCGGCGCGACGCCGGCATTTTCCGCTGCCTTTCGCAGGCGCTGGTCCGCGCTGTCATTGCCGCTCAGCAGCCAGAGAACACTGCCGGGTGTGGCCGCGAGGATCTTCATCCACTGGCCGAACGTATCCTCTGTGATCTTCTGCATGCCGTTGAAGCAGGCAAAGACGAAGGCGTTCTCGGGCAGGCCCGCTTCCGCACGGGACGGCTTTTCCGCGATCACTCTTTTGCGATCTATCGGCTGGCAACAGGGGATCCGCAGGACCTTTTCCGAATAGTAGATTTCGTTTTCGGGCGGAACGATATGTTCGTCGGTAATCATGTATTGATGGAAGGGGCTCCCCATAGAGCCGGGATAGCCGCAAAAATTGACGATCACCGGCGCCGGCCGATATGCGAAGATCTTCGTTCTTGCGTGCTTGGTGTAGCCATTGACGTCGATCAGGATATCGATGTCGTCGCCTGCAATCAGCCTGACGGCATCCGCGTCGCCAAGCATGGCGATATCGCGCCAGCAATCGACGGCGCTCTTCATCCGCGCCTGGGTCGGATCGTTCGGCGCGGGATCGCCGCAATAATAGGCGTAGATTTCGACGCTTTCCTTGTCGTGCAGTTCCAGCACCTCGCGAAGTGCGAAACCGACAGCATGATCTCGCAGGTCCGACGATACATAGCCGATCCGCAAACGCTGGCCTGTCCCCACCTTCCGTTTCGGCGTCTTGCGCGGAAAACCGCTGATGTCAGGACGTCCCACGAAGGACTTGTTGTAGCGATAGGCTCGGGCGAGCTGGAACAGCGGGTCGTCGCAGTAGCAGGCCAGCGCCAGCGGCGACATGGAATCGATCAGCTGTCTTTTGGATACATGGTCGGACGAAACCAGGATTGGCCAGGAGCACAGGCGCTGCCGGAGCGCGCTCCAGTGCTGGCCGGCTTCGGTCTTGTCGGGCCGCAGTTCGATAGCCTGCCAGAGAGCCGTTTCCGCTTCTTCCAGCAGCCCGGCATTCTCCATGACCCGGCCGATATGCTGGAGCGCCATCAGCCGGTGTGAAATCCGGTCGGCCGTGCTTTCGGCGCTCAATTCCACGAAGCTGCGCCACTGCTGGATGGCCTGGGTGGCGATGCCTGCATCCTCGAAGGCTCGTCCGAGATTGATATGGGCCGGTCCGAACTTTGGATCGAGCTTCAGGCAGGCCCGCAGCGCATGAATGCATCCGGCGATGTCGCCGAGCTGGCGTAGCGTTACGGAATAATTGAAATAGACGAGATGAAGGAAGGGGTGACCTTCGTTGAAGGCGATCCAGCTTTTGTAGAGTTCCGCAGCCTCGGTCCTTTGACCGGTGGCGCTTCTGCTCTCAGCAAACTGGAACAGTTCCGTGAACGACAGCTTCTGGGTGCGGGCTAGCTCCAGCATGCCGGCAAGGGCCGGAACAGACTTCGAGGCCGATAGATCATTCATGATCCTGAACATCCCGTACATTGGCGGTCCGATGACCGGCGTTACAACTACGTGCGAAAGGCTGTTCGTAGTTAACCACGCTAGCTTGCCTTAGGCATGCCATCCGGCATCGGAAATGCCTGAGGAATGAAATCTCCACGGATGGGCCGGGCTTGGCCGCTCCCAATCTGCCAAAGGGGAACGTAAAACCATGCGACGCTGAGGAGATACGAACTGCGTCCGTACTACACGTGCGGCATTTCCCGCTCGACAAGATCGAGAACGAACGCGAAAGCCTGACGGGCACCCTCGACGGCGCGCTCATCCTCTTCCGGTGTCAGCGCGATCGCATCGAGTGCCGAGGTGAAGTTTCGCCAGTGCAGGCCGCGTCCATCTGCATGGCCGGCAAGATGGCGCGCACCGTACGCTTCGGAGAGGCCGAGCGTCTTGGTGGCGGTCTTCAACAGGATCGCCGCACCAAGATTGGAGCCTTCGACGACATAAAGCCAGCCAAGTGCGGTGGGCACGTCCAGCGGTTCGTCTACCTCTGAAACAGGGCTCGGCAGTTTGCCGGTGATATCTTCGACATCCCTGCAGACGCGGTCGAGCCGGCGGCGAGAGGCGAGGCCGGGAAGCAGGGCTCCGAGCTGCGGATCGAGATAGAGGCGCTCGACCCTGCCGTGGAGAGCATGCTGGACCTTGAGAAATGCAGCGTAGCGGTCAAGGTTGCCGAAGGGGTCCGCGCTCATGATCCGCTTGTCGAGCGTTTCGTGGGTGGCATGGGTTCCGTTGCGAAGGCGCAGGGCACGGCTGGGTTCGACAAGGGCGGCTTCAGCACTCATTTAAAATCCTCGAATGTGGGGTTTGTTATCGTTCGATCGGCGGGCGGTGTGGCTCAGTCATTCCTCGCGAAACGCTCTGTTGATCTGATCGCTGATCGGTTTGACGAGATAGGAAAGCGCCGTGCGGTCGCCGGTCTTTATCATCGCTTCTGCGGGCATCCCCGGCACAAGGGTCAGTCCCCCTAGCTTCTGCATCTCCTCGTGGCTGATGGAGAGACGCACGAGATAGTAGGTCAATCCGCTCTTCTCGTCGGTCGAAAGATCGGCGGCGACGCGACTGACATGGCCATTGAGTTCGGGCGTGGTCCGCTGGCTGAAGGCAGAAAGACGCAGGACGGCCTTCTGACCGGGTTGTACCTGATCGATATCCTTTGGCTGTATGCGCACGTCGAGCGCTAGGTCTTCCCCTTTCGGGACGATGAGCATGATCGGTTCACCCGGCGACACGACACCGCCGACGGTATGCACAGCGAGTTGGTGCACCGTCCCCGATTGGGGTGCGACGATATCGATGCGCTTCAGCTCGTCCTCGGCTGCCGTCTTGCGCTCGATGAATTCGCCGATCTGGCCCTGGATCTCACGCAGTTCCTGACCGACTTCCGTCTTGAGGTCCTGCTCGATCTGCAGGATCTGCAGCCGGGTTTCAGTGATGCGACCCTGCGCCTGCGCCTGATAGGCGATTTTTTCACCACGCTCGCCGCCGAATGTGGCGGCCTGCGTTCGCAGGCTGTTCAGCCGCTGGACCGATACGACGCCCCTCTCCTGCAGGGTTTCCTGCGAGACGATCTCGGACTGCAGAACCCTGAGGCCATCGGCATAGGCGATTTCCTGTGCCTTCAGACCCTCGATCTCATGTTCGTACTGTGCGATGCGTTCGCCAAGTTGGGCCTTCTTGCCGGCACGCGCCTCCCTGCGGAACTCGAACAGCCTCGTCTCGCTGCGGATTGCAGATGCTACGTCCGGATTGTCGCGTCGGGCCAGCAACTGGTCGGGAAAGTCGATCGCGTCGAGATCGTCGCGTTCGGCTTCAAGGCGCGCCAGACGGGCAGTCAACTCATCGAGGCGCTTAGTGACGATGGCGAGGCTGGCCCGGGTCTGGGTTGCGTCAAGGCGCATGACGACGTCCCCTGCCCGCACCTGCGCGCCTTCCTGCACAAGGATTTCTCCAACCACGCCGCCTTTGGGGTGCTGCACTTTCTTCACATAGGAATCGACGACAAACGAACCGGAAGCAACCACGGCGCCGGCGAGTTCGGTCGTTGCGGCCCACCCGCCGGCCCCACCGACAAGGACAAGGCCGAGCGCCAGCCCGGCCGCCAGGTGGCGGCGGATCGAACGGATGATCTGATTGTCATCAGCGGCGGCCATCGGGTTCCTCCTGTTCCTGCCCTGTCGGGGCTTCTTTCGCCGGCACGGGCCGGTTGGCGATCACACGCAGAGGTTTGAGCGCAGAGCCGGTTGCCGGAAAGCCCTTTGAGGGTGCGGGTGGCGTCTGCAGCACCTTCGCGAATACTTCGTCGCGTGGCCCGAACGCCGTCTGTCGACCGTTTTCCATCACCAGAACCTGATCGACCACGCCGAGCGCGCTGGGGCGGTGTGCGACCACGATCGCGATGCCGCCGCGGTTACGCACGCCGGCAATCGCCTGCACGACGGCGGCCTCGCCATCGGCATCAAGGTTGGCGTTCGGTTCATCGAGAACCACCAGAAAGGGATCGCGGAACAGCGCGCGGGCAAGGCCGATCCGCTGTCGTTGTCCGGCAGAAAGCGCCGACCCTCCCTCCCCGATGCGTGTCTCGTAGCCGTCATCGAACCGCAGGATGAGTTCGTGGGCGCCGGCCGCCTTCGCTGCGGCGACGATGGCTTCCGGATCAGGTCTTTCCTCGAAGCGGGCGATGTTTTCGGCAATCGTGCCGTCGAAGAGCTCGACCCCCTGCGGCAGGTAGCCGATATGCCGTCCAAGCGTTTCCCGATCCCACTGATCGAGGCTTGCGCCGTCGAGGCGAACCTTGCCGGCTGTAGGAGACCATGCGCCGACGAGCGCGCGCGACAAGGTGGACTTGCCCGAACCGGAAGGCCCGATAATCCCGAGGGCGCTGCCGGCAATGATGGTGAAACCGACCTGGGCAACTGTCGGCTTGCGCTCGCCGGGCGGGAGTATGGTGACGGCTTCGACCCGCAACTCCTTCTCCGGCGCGGGCAAGGCGGTTACCGGCGGTCGGTCCGGAACCTTGGACAGCAATTCCTTGAGCCGAGACCAGCCTTGCCGGGCCAGAAGAAACGATTTCCAGTTGGCTATGGCGAGATCGACAGGCGCAAGAGCCCGGCCCATCATGACGGAACTGGCGATAATGACGCCGCCCGTCGCCTTCTGCTCGACGACCAGCCATGCGCCGACCGCGAGTATCGCCGACTGGAGCATCACACGCATGGTTTTCGACAGTCCGCCCAAGCCTCCGGCGACATCACCGGCCCGACGGTTCGCCGCGAGATAGGCGTTGTTGGTAATGCGCCACCGGGTTTCCATCCGGCCTGCAAGCCCCATGGCGGCCACCACTTCGGCGTTGCGGCGGGTGCTTTCCAGAAGGGCGTTGCGGGCCATGTTCTGCGCGATAGTTTCGCTCACCCATTTCTGCGACAGGGTGTTGGCAAAAATGGTCAGGAGCACGAGCAGGATTGCGCCGAAAAGCGCCGTCAGGCCGATCCATACATGGAACAGAAAGCAGATGCCGAGATAAAGCGGTATCCACGGCAGGTCGAAGAAGGCGGTCGGTCCCGTTCCAGATAGGAAGCCCCGCACGCTGTCGAGATCCCGCAAGGGTTGAAGCCCGTCGCCCGGCATGCGGGCGAGAAGCGGTAACCTGACGACGGCGTCATGGACGCGGCCGGAAAGCTTGTTGTCGAAGTGCTCCCCGATCCGCAGCAAAACCCGCGCCCGAAGGATGTCGAGCGCTGCCTGGAACAGATAGAGCCCGGCCGCCAGCACGGAGAGACCCACCAGCGTCGGTACGCTGCCGCTAGAAAGCACCCTGTCATAGACCTGCAGCATAAACAGGGGTGAGGTCAGCGCCAGGATATTGACGACACCACTGATGAGGGCAATCGCAAAAAGCGATTGCCTCAGCGGCGAGACGACCGCCGCTGTCAGAGACAGCGGCGGCGCATATGTCGGTTTCCTCAGCACGTCCGCGCCGTCATCACGCGGCCAGCGCCGGAGCGAAGATGAAGTCGCTCACGTCGAGAACGCTGGAGCTGACACCGACCAGCGTGATGCCGACGGAAGCGTCTGTCAGCGAGCCGATAACGGCATCGCCGTTCGTGTCATCGTACCAGTAGATGTCGGCGGTCGAGGTCACCCCCCATGCCGATACGTCCAGCGTATCCGTTCCGTCCTGATAGCCATAAGTGCTGGCAGGACCTGCCTTGACCGTGTCCACGCCGCCGGAAAAGACGAAGGTGTCCGCACCGGAGAAGCCGACGAGAACATTGGAGGCGGCGGTGTCTTCGATAACGGTGCCGACTTCGCCGAGGTAGTCGTAGAAGCTGGAAAGAGAACCGTTGACCGTCAGATCGTAGATCGCCCAATCGAACGAGTCCTGCCCGGCGCCGGGGATGGTGCTGTCGGGCGTGATGACGAGTTCGGCGGAGACGCTGAAGCCGCTGGCGTTGGACTGGCTGAAGCCGCTGCCGAGCGTGATGGTGTCGACCGTACCGGTCAGGTTGCCGCGTGCATACTGAACCTCGCCTTCGAGGTAGATGCCCTTGCTGCCGGCAGTGCCGTTGCCCCATTGCTCATAGGTCGTGCCAGCCACGGGGTTGGTCACAAGGCCTGCGCCCTCGTCCCAGAACGCGCCGTAGCTTGTCTGGAAACCGCTGGTCCAACTCGTCAGGTAAGCTTCCAGATTGGAAGAAGCCGAAGTGAGTTCAATGATTGCAGCCATTTGTCTGCTCCTCGGATGGGTGTTGCAAAAATGCCGGATCTCAGCCCGGACAGTGCTCCCCGGGCAAAACCGAAACGGTTTCGGGGAGACTGCGTCGCATTGAAAAATCCTTGCCGGTTTCTTGCATCAGAACCTCATGTTGAGAGACGCCAGGAAGGTTCTTCCCGGCGCGGTGTAGGAACTGGTCGCCGGGATGTAATTGCGGTCCGTCACATTGTTGACGGCCAGTTTGAGCGTGGCGCTTTCGGTCAGCGCGTAGGAAGCGTAGATATCGGCCACGGTATAGGGATCGGAAATCTCCCTCAGGTTGCCGTCTTCGTCGAGGCTCCGGCTTTGGGTTGGCGTGACATGCGTCAGGCGACCTCCGATGGAGAGACGAGTTTCGAAGAACCTGAGGCCCGCGTCAAGAGTGACCTTGAATCTCGGGGCTACGGCACCCGAGGTCGCAAAGACCTCGCCGTCCGTCGTGATTGATCCATTGGAGAAGACCTGTGTCTTTTCGGGCCACTCCGTATCGAGGAATGTCATGGACCCGCCGAGCCAGAAACGATCGGTGTTGTAGTTTCCTTCCAGTTCGACGCCCCGCATGGTGGTGGTGCCGTCGTAATTGACGAAACCATTGTAGCTTCTGTCCGTTACCCCTGGAGTCAGGATGGAGCCGAGGACGATGTAATCATCCACTTCGCGGTAGAAGGCGGCAGCCTTCAGACGCAGCGAATCGCCATCCTGCAGAAGGTCGTCCAGCAGAATGTTGGCCCCGATTTCGGCCGTACGCGCCCGTTCCGGTTTCAGCCACTCATTGGGCGCAAAGACCGTGCCCGGTGCACCGTCACCGGGGGTACCTCCGGAGAAGAAGGTTTCGAGAATGGTCGGCGGACGGAAGCTGTGGGAATATGTGACGAAGGGACGGAACCAGTCGGCTGGCTTGAACTCGATGCTGGCCGAAGGCAGCCAGGCATCGTCGGTACGGTCTATTTCGACATCGTATGAGGGATAGACTGTCACAGGGTTGTGCTGGGTTGCGGACGGCCCCGTACCAGCCATGCATCGCGAAGCGAAGCTGTTGGGCCAGAGGACGTTTATGAATATCGCCCGAGGAGGAGGATTACTGCTGCCAACCGCTATTACGCTATCGTAATACTGTGCCGCGGTGTAATGGTTGGAAAGTGGGTCACAGGGCACTTCTATGACTTCGGTATAAGAATAGCGATTGTAATAGGTCGACGTTCCCTTCAGCCGCGACCAGTCATAACGCAGCCCTGCGCGCAAGGTGACCCAGTCCGCCGGCTCCAGCGCCCCGTTGATGAAGAAGCTTGCCATATCGCGCCGACCGTCCGGGCTGAAGGACGTGTAGTTGCTGGCCCAATCGGGATTGAGGTCGATGGTCGCGCTCGACGCGCTGGAGGTTGCTATATCGCGAAAAGCCTCGGCACCGTAATTGACGCTGAGCGCCCCAACAGGTGTATCGAAGCGGCTGGTATTTTCCAGTGAACCGCCGAAACTTTTCATCCCTGCGTCGATGAAAGTGTCGGGCGTGCCGTTATCTCGTGCCTCCCGCATCTCGTTGTTCATGGCGTCGTTGAACCAGAATCGGCCGGTGAAATCGATCAGGTCGCTTTCCGGATCCCATTTGAGTTCCGCCGAAACGCTGTCATTGCGCACGTCTTCGAAATTGCGGCTGGTGCCGCCGGACGAACCGTAAAGGAACTCGTTTTCCTGATGCATCCAGGAAAGGGATGTCTGGACATCTCCGAAATCGCCCTCGAGCTTGACCAGTGACGACCAGCTTTCGCGGCCTAGCTGGTTCCTCATCGTTTCTTCCGTCGTCGTCGAATCCCCGTTTGCGCCGATTTCGTATTCGCCGAGCCTGGTGCGACTGTAGCCTCCGGTCACGGAAAACGGTGTATCGCCAAGGCGGGCTGCTCCGAGGATAGAACCTTGAAAATCATAGGCATTGTCGCCGCGCGCGGCGTTCAGCTCGATGCCCCAGTTCTTGCCGTCTCTGATTAGATCATCCGCACCCACCGTGCGGAAATCGACCGAACCGCCGAGCGAACCGACATTGCCCGACGAAGCGTCGGTGCTCTTTTCCACCTCGACCGAACGGATGAAGGCTGTGTCGACATAGGCCTGCCCCGCATCCGACTGATAGCCGCCGTCGCTTCCACCGAAGCCCAGACCGCGCTGGGCGTTCTGCCGGGCACCGTCGATCGAGACCACGACGCGCCCAGCATCCTGGAGACCGCGGATGTTGGGAGATACTGTCGGGAAGCTGCCATTGCCCTCCCCCGCATAGACGCCGGAAATGTTGTTGAAGAGATCCCGCGTGTTGCGGCCCCCGCTACCCTGGATAGCCTCGCGTGAGACGACGCTGACCGACGCCGGCTCCTGATAGACCCAGTCAGGCGTGCCCTGATAGCCTGAGCCCGTCGCGACATAGCGTCCGGTCTTTCCGGAAATGACGATCGGCTCAAGGACCGTGTCGTCACCCGTGTCGATCGCACCTGCGCCGGCATCGTTCGCGGTCTGGGGCGCAGTTATGATGACCGTGCCTTCAGATGTGATGCGATAGGACACACCCGTTCCCTGCGTCAGGCGTGCAAGAGCCTGTTGGGGTGTGAAGACCCCGACCACCGAGTTCGACCGTAACCCCCTGGGAACCTCTGTTGGAAAGGCCACCTGCAGGCCGGACTGCCGTCCGAACTGCGTCAGCGCGCCGGTCAGCGGCTGGGCCAGAATATTGAAGGAACGGGCGCCCGGCTGTGTCGGGATCTGTGGCTCGGCGGTCTGTGCCAAAGATGTTCCGGCAAGAAAGACCGGTGCGCCTGTTAGCGCACACACCGCTACGCCGACAAGCAACCGGGCAGTCCCCGATGCCAGCGCCCTGCCCGCCGTCAACCCCTTTACCCTACCCCCAATACGCATTCTGCTTTCCGTCTCCGATCATGCCCGCAGGACGTCATGCCCTGCGCTTCCATGAGTAGAGACGAGCGGCACAGAAAAATTGCCAAAAAGACTCAAGTTTTTTCTGAAATTTTTGCGCGATTGCTTCTGCAACCGATCAGAAGCCTGAAATCACGCGAGAAAACGGCGTTATGGCGCGCACCCTGCCGCCGAAGGGGCCGACGATCGCGGCAAGTGCCTTGTCCGGATTGGCAAGGTCGAAGAGACCGCTGATCCTGCGTTCGGCGAGTTCACTGTCTGGCATGACAATCCAGGCGGTGTGGTAGCGCTGGACGGTCTCGATCGCTTCCCGGACGGTCACTCCTTCGAGCAGGATCTTTCCGTCCCGCCACGCGCCGATATCCTCAAGGGCAATATCCTTGACCGTGACCTTGCCGTCGGTGTGATCGATGACCGCAACCTGGCCGGAGTGGAGAACAACGGGTGCGTCATCGCTTTCCGTCATCTCTGCGCTGATCGAGCCCCGCAACAGGGCGACCGTGGTGGAGGCACTGGAGACCTCGACATCGAAGGCGGTTCCCAGCACCGTCACTTCGATGCCGTCTGCATCGACCCGAAACGGCCGTCCCTCGTCATGGGCGACATCAAAGAAGGCGGCCCCCGCAAGCAGCCTGACGCGACGTTCCGCGGATACGATCTGCGTGGAAATGGCGCTGCTGCCGCTGAGTTCAACCGTCGAGCCATCCGCCAAGCGGACGAGTTCCGTCTGGCCCGCCGCCGTGCGGTAATCGGAACGCCAGTCGATTAGCATCACCGGCACGAACACCCAGAGAAGACAGATGGCAGCAAGAACGGAAGCGGCAAGGACAAACGGCCGGCGCAGCCGCCGCCGGGCAATTCCATGCGAACGACGCGAGGGTGAACGCGCCGCATCAGGCGCAGCAGCGGCCCAGTTTCTGTCGGCATAGGCAGGCTGAGCCGCGCCGAGAACGTTCCAGGCCTGATTGACACTCGCCCAGGCGGATCGATGATCTGGCGATGTGGACACCCAGGCATCGAACTCGATCCGTAAGGGGGAATCTTCCGGAAGGCCGCGCAGCCGGAGGATCCAGCGCGTCGCCTCGCCGAGCAGTTCCCTTTCTGTCTTTGCCTTGCTGCCCAACGTCGTTTCCTTTGCAGGCTCCTTCAGTTCTTCCTGTGGCCAGAGCGAACAATCGAGCCGATGTTCCTGTTTCATCTTCCGCGCCTGCGCGAAAAGGCGGCGAACTCGGTGCTCGTCATATTAGGTTTTTCCCCCGGCAGGAGGAAGATCGTCGGTATCCTGCCGCAGGCGGGTGGTAACCGCGATCATCGCGTCCTCCACCAGTCGGTAGGCCGTGCGCAGCGACACTCCCAAGTGCGCTGCAACGTCCTCGACGGAGTATCCGCCAAACCTGACCATCTCCAATGCAATACGCTGCTTCTCCGGCAGGCTGGCGATCATATCCATGGCGCGGCGCATACTCTCACAGAATAGAATGGATTCCTCCGGCGTCGGAATGGCCTGCGGCGCCGCCCAGTCCGGCGCCTCCTGCTCGCTCTGCCTCGCCTCGAGTTTCCGCCGGCGATGTCGGTCGATCACCAGATTACGGACGATGCGAAACAGATAGGACCTCGGCGGCAAGGCTCTGTCATTACTCGTCGTCGCCGGCAGGAACCGCAGGAACGCTTCCTGCACGATGTCCTCGGCGCCATCGCGCGTACCGAGCAGACGGCTGGCGTAGTCGATGAGTACAGGACGATGCGTCGTGTACAAGCCGAAGCGAAGGTCGGGCCGTTCGTTCATCCGGCGTTTTCCCGAACAGCACTCAAACGCGCCTTCCTATCCAACGAAGTCCGATGCCGCTCCCAAACATGGAGAGGCATCTGTTCCATACCGAATGTCTACCCTGCTGAACCTCGCCTCTCGCGTGCCGCAGGTTTTTCCGTGCCGCAAACGCATAGGCGGCGCGAAATTTCTTGGCAATACCAAGCATTTACACCGCTGCTTCGGAGCTCGACGGGCGTGGGCGCGAGAAAAGTAGAGTTATTTAATCATATTTATCAACGCATTCGGCGATTGAAAGTACCGTCCGTTCGCAGAAAATGCGCTTCCCTTTGGCTGGCAAGGACTGCGATCAATTTTTCGTGATTGGAAGGCGAGGCCGGGCGGGAGGGAGAGCGACCGGCGCTTCGCTCCGCAGTCAGGCCGTGCTGGCAAAGCGTTCCGGCCGGAACGTGGCGAGCATTGGATGGCGGGCGCCGGTTGCCATTTCATAGGCCATGAGTTCGCCGACAAACAGGCCGAGTGTCGCGCCGCTATGGCTGAAGGCCACGAAGCAACCGGGAACGCCCTGCAGTTCTCCGAGTACCGGTTCCCCGTCCCCCGGGATGGGCTTCGGACCTGCGCCATAGGAGGCGACCTCCAGAACCGGATTGCCTTCCATGACTTTCGATGCTTCCTCGAGCAAGCCCTGCAACGTCTCGGCCTTCACTGCAAAGGATCCGTCCGCCCTGACCTCGACCTCTTCGGCCGCCCAGTCCGCATCGAGCGAGAAGGTACCGTTCGGCGCCGGACGGATTGCGACGCGGGGGGTGTTCAGGACGGCGCGAAGCGGGTGGTCGAGCGGTTTGGTCTGGATGAGCAGGGCAATCGGCGTTCCATCGCCGATAGTCACGCCGATATCGGAGGCCATGCGTGGAACCGCCGGGCCTGTTGCGATCAGCACGGCGTCCGCTTCGAACCGCTTGCCGGAAGCCGTGACGGCCCCGATGGCGCGACCTCCTTCCACCTGCGGCGACGCCGCACCCTGATCCGTGACCAGAACACCGCCGAGCGCCGAAAACTCCTTGAGGAGATAATCGATCAGGATGGGCAGATCGACCCAGCCTTCACCGGGGTTGAAAATTGCTCCCTGCGGGGTGATCGCCCGACCGTCGATGCCGGGAGTGATCTTGGCGATCTCCGAACCCTGCACATGCAGCGCATCATAGGCCAGCGATATCTCGTGACGATAGGCAGCGTCGATCTCGTTGCCGGCATTGTCTGCATCCCAGGTGAGGCCGCCTTCGAAGCGCAGCCAGTCCACATCGGGCAGCTTTGCCGACAGCGTGCGGTAGCGGTCGATACCCGCCATGCGCAGGCGATGATATTCCTCCGAGCGCATGCGGGCCGAGTTGAGCCAGGAAAGGGAGCGCCCGGATGCACCATTGGCCGGAGAGCCATCGTTGATGATGGTTACCTTCACCCCGCGGCGAATAAGCTGGGTCGCCGTGGAGACACCGAAAATGCCGGCGCCGATGATGATTGCAGAGGAGATCTTGTTTGTCATGGTCTTGTCTTTTCGTCTGTCGGATCAAAAATGCGGTTGGATGTAATCAGGGAGTTTCTCAAAGCCCGGTCCGCGCCGAGCGGAACAGGGCGTCAATCGCCTTCATGCTGGCGACGGCATCATCAAGGCCGGTTTCCAAGAGTTCGCCCGTGAGGACGGCATGCGCGAAGGCATCCGCCTGAAGGCGATACTGGTCGACAGGCTCGATCAAGATTTCCTCCCGCCCGCCGCCGGTAAGATCCCGGTCCCCATCTTATCGTCTGCGTCACTTCGCACCTTCTTTCATGCAGATACGGGTTTTGATGTGCTGATCGCTGGGTCAGAGCACTTCCGCCAGGAAGCGCTGGAGACGCGGGCTCTGCGGACGGTCGAAGATCGCTTCGGGCGTTCCTGCCTCCACGACGCGGCCCTCGTCCATGAACACGACCTGATCGGCCACGCGCCGGGCAAAGCCCATTTCATGCGTGACGACCACCATCGTCATGCCATGCTTGCCGAGATCGGCCATCAGGTTGAGGACGCCCTTCACCAGCTCGGGGTCGAGCGCGCTCGTTACCTCGTCGAAGAGAATAACCTCGGGCTCCATGGCGAGCGCCCGGGCAATCGCCACGCGCTGTTGCTGACCGCCCGACAAGCCGCTGGGGCGATGATGCTGGCGGCTTGCCAGGCCGACATCCGCCAGCCTTGCCTTGGCGATGCGCTCGGCTTCTTCCTTCGGCAGTCCCTTGATCTTGGTCAGCGACAGCATCACGTTCTCGAGCGCCGTATGGTCCGGGAAGAGATTGAAATGCTGGAATACCATGCCGACCCGGCGGCGGAGCTTTTCGGGCTTCATGGCAAGAATGCTCTCGCCATCCAGCAACACGTCGCCGGCTTTCGGCTCGACCAGACGGTTGAGGCAGCGCAGCAGCGTCGACTTACCCGACCCGGAGGGTCCGATAATGCAGGTGACGGAACCCGGGCGCACCGAAAGGTCCACGCCCTTCAGCACATCCAGCTCGCCATAGGCCATGCCGAGGTTCCTCACATCGAGGCTGCCGCCCTTGAAGCCCGCTCCCGGCTTCTGATCCATGCGTTTTGCGCCGTCGAGTTCGTCGACCTCTTCGAGACCGCTTGCGATGCCGGCCGGTTTCTGCTTGCCGAGCCTCAGGCGCGTGTCAATCATATTGACGACATGGGTCAGCGGCACGGTGATGACGAGATAGAATATCCCCGCGAGCAGAAGCGGCGAGAGATTGCCAGTGACGACCGCCTGATCCTGACCGACGCGAAAGATCTCACGCTCGGAGGCCAGGAGGCCGAGAAAGTAGACGAGGCTCGAATCCTTGACGTTGCCGATGAACTGGTTGACCAGCGCCGGCAGCACCCGTCGCACTCCCTGGGGCACCACGATCAGCCGCATGCCCTGGCCATAGCTCATGCTCAGCGCGCGGCAGGCTTCCATCTGGCCGCGATCGACGCTTTGAATACCGGAACGGAAGATTTCGCCGATATAGGCGCCCGCGATCAGGCTGAGTGCCATGATCCCGAGTGGATAGGGCGATGGGCCGAAAAGTTCGCGGCCGATCCGGGCGAAGCCCTGCCCTATCAAGAGGATCGTGACGATCGCCGGCAGTCCGCGGAAAATGTCGGTATAGATGCGCGCTGGAATGCGCAGCCACGGCGATCGGGAAATCCCCATGATCGCCAGCACCATGCCGATGACCACACCGAAGACGGTGGAAGCGGCGGCGAGGATCAGGGTGTTTTTCAGGCCGACCGCAATCATCGTCGGCAGCACCTCGGCCATCGCGTTCCAGTCGAGGAAACTGCGACGCAGATTTTCAAGCCAGTTCATCAAGCTCTTCCTTGAAATGCGGGGCCCGGCGGCATGCCGCCGGGCCGAACGGGATCACCTGGCGATATCACTTGGGAAGATATTCGGCCGGCATCGGCGAGCCGGGGAACCATTTCTCGTAGAGGGTCTTCCAGGTTCCGTCCTGCATGGCTTCATGCAGCCCCTTGTTCAGAGCTTCGCGGAACGTGTCGTTGCCCTTTCGGATCACGAAACCGGCCGGTGCGTCGAAGCTTGGAATGTTGATGGTGACCTTCAGATCCGTGTGGCGGGCGGTATAATCCTTTGCTGCCTCGTAATCGAGGAAGTGAGCATCGATCGTGCCATTGTTGAGGGCGACGACTGCGGAGTTGTTGTCGGGAAACTTGACCAGATCGGCGCCGGTGAAGTTCTTCTCGGCATAGATCTCCTGCAGGGTGCCCTGCACGACGCCGAGGCGCTTGCCTTTCAGGCCTTCGGCGTTGGTGATCTTCGCATCCGGCGTCAGCACCGAGAGATAGCCCGCGAGATAGCCGTCAGAGAAATCGACGGTCTGCTTGCGTTTCTCGGTCGTGCCGATAGCCGCAACCGCAACGTCGAAACGGCCGTTCGCGACGGATGGCATCAAGGCCGAGAACTCTTGACCGGTGAATACGACCTGATCCTTCTTGTAGCCAATGCGCTCTGCAACGTTCAGGAACAGTTCGATGTCAAAGCCGGTAAAATTGCCGTCGGCGGTGGTGAAGGTATAGGGCTTGGCATCGCCCATCGTGCCGACGCTGATGATGTTCGGGTCGATCAATCCGTAGGGATTGTCTTCCGCAAGCGCCGCCGTGGCTGTGACGCCGGTAAAGGAGAGAGCCAGCGCGAGCATGGCAGCCCGCATTCGGCCTATAGAATAAGACTTCGCTTCGAGGAATTTCATGGGTTCGTTCTCCTGCTCTGGTGGTCTCGTTTGCGACGTTTTCAAGCGCAAGGGTCCCGCCCGGACGGCAGCCGAAGACACCGTCCGGCCCATACTCGTCGCATATGCCGGGATTCACGATTCTTTCGTGAGACCGGTCTCTTTATATTGTGAGACCGGTCTCTTTTGGTTTTGACAATTGTTATATTCGCATTTGCCAGCCGTCAACATCTCTTGTAAGGCTAATGTCATGGAACAGAGCCCCGCCAGATCTTCCTCGGTTACGGTAGCCGACGTCGCCCGCGAGGCTGGCGTCTCCAAAGCGACAGCGGCCCGTGTTCTGGGAGGTTATGGCACGGTTAGTGCCAAGGTCCGCGACGCGGTGAAGGCGGCAGCCAGCGCGCTGGATTATCGCCCCAACGAACTCGCCCGCTCCATGACCACCGGACGATCGGGAACCATCGGCGTCGTCGTCGGCGATATCGAGAACCCGTTCTTCAGCCTTGCCGTGCGGGGCATTACCGATGTCGCCCGCCTTGCTGGTTTCAACGTCATCCTGTCCAACTCCGGGGAGGACGTCGCCGCGGAAAAGGCGGCAATTCGCACGCTGGTTGCCAAGCGCGTCGACGGGCTCATCGTCTCACCGGCGAAAGAGGGTGATGTGGAGCACCTGAAGGACATCGAGCGCTCGGGCCGTCCTCTCGCACTGCTGGATCGCTCCGCGCGATCGTTGAACGTCGACACCGTCATCGCCGATGACAGGCATGCTGCGGAAAGCGTGACGAGGCTGCTGATTGCACAGGGTCACCGGCGCATTGCCTATGTGACCGCCTGCGATACCGCCGATCATGTTTTTCGCACGCCGGAGGATATCTACACTGACTCTGTGCGGCGACGCATCGAGGGCCATCTGGGTGCATGCCGCGAAGCGTCGCTGGAAGGCGTGGAACAATGGGTGTGTGTTGGCGCCAACAGGCCGGAGGCAACGCGGCAGATCGTCATGGGCATGTTCCGTTCGACGGAGCGTCCGACTGCAATTATCGCCTCCGACAGTGTGATCGGCCTGGAGGTCTTCAGGGTCACGCGTGAGTTGGGCCTCATCCTTCCGGATGATCTCTCCCTGGTGTCCTTCCATGATGCGGACTGGACCTCGGTGACCTCTCCACCGGTGACGGTGGTGCAGCAGCCGGTTTATCAACTGGGCGAGGCTGCAGCGAGGCTGCTTGTGGGACGTCTGAAAGGCGAAACCGGTGAGGGCCGCAGGGTTGTGCTCGACACCCGATTGATCGAGCGGGCCTCCGTCGGTCCCGCCCCCTCCCCTGCCTCATAACCGAGGGTTTCGCGCGTCATCAGTGTCGCCGTTCGTTGCCATCCGACATATGGCGGCGGAGCTCGTTCTCGTTCTTCACGAGGGAGGGCTCAGCGAGGCGTTTTCCTGCATCCATAAGAGGTGGACTATCCCTGCGTCGATTGGGATGTGAGTCGCACGCACCTCCCGAGCGATTCTGGTTAGACTGGCCGAAAACGCGGCGTTGGATGCAGCTTATGGCATTTTAAAGCGGCGGGGCCGTGTGGAACTGGCCGGAGTTCCAAACAGCGCCGCAGCGGGGCTAAATGGCTGTAATTGTGTTTCCAATGGCCGGTTCGAGTCGGCATTTCGCCTGTGGAGGGCGAAGAAATTAGGGAGGCGTTAACCCTATTTCGCTTGCGGCGAACTGAGAATCGTGTCCTTGCTTGGCGAGTAATGGCCGACAAAACGCATTTTGGCCGCCAAGAGGGACCCATGGCGCTAAACACTCAGATCAGACGGGAAATCTCCGGGCAGGAAGATACCGCCGAGAAGATCGTCAGACACGCAAGCATGCTGTCAAATCAGCTGCAGCAGCTTCGTGCCCGCATGTACCCTCCCCGTTCGGAAAAAACGCTGCGGTACTTTCTGACGAACGAAGTTTCCAAACTCACATCCATACCGGATTCGACGCTCAAGCTGATGTCGATCGAGGGGCGTGGGCCGGTGCCCAGCAGGCTTGAAAACAATCATCGCGCCTATACCCTGGCGCAGATCAACGAATTGCGTGAGTTCTTTGCTGAGCAGAAGCCAGCGGAAGCCCTGCGCTTCCTTCCTCATCGCCGCCCCGGCGAGCATCTTCAGATCCTTGCTGTTTCGAATTTCAAGGGCGGAAGCGCCAAGACGACGACAAGCATACATCTGGCGCATTACCTCGCGCTGCATGGCTATCGGGTGCTGACGATCGATCTTGATCCTCAGGCCTCCCTGTCGGCAATGTTCGGTGCCCAGCCGGAGGTCGATGTCGGATCGAACGAGACGATTTATGCCGCGCTTCGCTATGACGAAAGGCGGCGCCCGATCGGCGAAATCATCCGCAAGACCTATTTTGAAGGAATTGACCTGATCCCCGGCAATCTGGAGGTCATGGAATATGAGCATGATACCCCGCGGGTTCTGTCTCAGGGTGGTGGCCGGGCCGGCGGAATATTCTTCGAGCGCTTGAAACTTGCGCTCGGAGATGTCGAGGGGAAATATGATGTTGTCATTCTCGACACGCCGCCGTCCCTGGGCTTTTTGACGCTCGCGGCCATTTACGCGGCGACCGGAATGATCGTGACCGTTCATCCAGCGATGCTCGACGTTTCCTCTATGAGCCAGTTTCTGCTGATGATGGGGGATCTGGTCCAGGTTCTGAACGAGAACGGCGCCGAATTGAAGCAGGACTTCTTCAAGTATCTGGTGACCCGACACGATCCCAACGATCAGCCGCAGTCGCAGATCGTCGCCATGCTCCGGCATTTGTTCGGAGATGATGTTCTGCTGCCGACTGCGGTCGAGAGCACGGCCATTGAGGCGGCGGGGCTTGCCAAGCGCAGTCTCTATGAACTCGAGATGGGCCAGGTCGGCCGGGATACCCATAAGCGGGCGCGGGAAGCCATGGATTCCGTCAACGAGGCGATCCTTGAGTTGGTTCGATCGAGTTGGGGTAGAGCATGAGCAAGAAATCCATCACGGCAAGTTTCGGATTGCTGGCGGCGGGAATCGACGCCAATGAGGCGGCTGATGTGACACCGGCGACCGTTCCGGCGACACCCCGCCCCTCGCCGCTTCCGCGCGTCGGCGCGGGCGTGATTGGGGCTGCCGATCGATCGATCGGTGCGTTGCGCGCCGAGCATGATCGTCTCGCGGCACTGCTCGCCTCGGGCGGTGGTGCATCGAGCGAGCTGGATCCGGCGCTGGTGGACCCCTCGCCTTTTCCGGATCGTTTGCCGGATGATGGCGATGCGGGTTATCTCGAATTCAGACAGACGATCGAAACCGAAGGACAGCGTGTCCCGATCCAGGTGCGTCCGCATCCGAACGAGGCCGGACGTTACCAGGTGGTCTACGGTCATAGGCGTTTGCGGGCAGCGAAAGAACTCAGCCGTCCCGTCAAGGCTATCGTCGTTGAAATGTCCGACCGCGAAATGGTTGTTTCGCAGGGACTTGAGAACGCATCGAGGCAGGATCTGACATGGATCGAGCGAACGCTGTTTGCTCGCCGCATGGATGATGCAGGCCTGAAGGCGCGAGATATCCGTTCTGCTCTGTCGATCGACGATCCGGAACTGGCGAGGATGCGTTCCGTTTACAGGGCGGTTCCGTTGGAGCTAATCGAGCGCATAGGTCGCGCGCCCAAAGTCGGACGTCCGCGTTGGGTGGATTTTTCCAGACGATTTTCACTGGTGTCCAATTCAGAAGAACGTGTTCTTAAAACCTTGTCAGCTGACAAGGTTTTGAAAACTTCTTCCGATGAACGCTTCCGTTTGGCGTTTGATGCCTTGAAGGCCTCGAATGCGAGCAATGGAGAAGCCGATAGCCTGGATCTGATCGAGCCTGGCGGAGAGCCCCTCGGCGTGTTGAAGGTCTCAGACAAAGGACTGCGGCTTATCGCGTCCACAGCGCGCGGGCGGTCCTTCTCGGCTTTTCTACAGGCGGAAATGCCACGCCTTATTGAGCGTTTTGTTGAAGAAGACGGCCAAGACTAACGATAAACCTTGTCAGCTGACAAGGTTCTGCAGCGGTAACTAGAACAGAAACTGGACGTGAAAGGATAGCTATTGAGGTAAAACGAAAGGCCCCCAAGCGGCGAACCAACCTGAGAGCCTTTGTATCTTGTAGCGAAGACATCAATAGCTCCCACCGAATCACCTGTCAAGTCGGAACGCCATTTTGGTGAGCACTTTCGTATTGCCTACAGCTTGGAGGCTACGAAATGGAGAGAAGCAGTATAACGACACCGTTTGGTGGTCGAGGTGTTACGCTTGCGCTGATTAGGGGCCAGCTTGAGAGCGGTTCTGTTGCGCCGGGCAAGAGCGTGGACAAGTGGCGTGTTTATCGCGATGTCTGCGATGCGCGGGGGCTGCTTGGTTTGCGGGACCGTGCGCTTGCGGTTTTGAACGCGCTTTTGTCGTTTTATCCGGAAAGCCGGCTTTCTGCGGAAGACGGCCTGATCGTGTTTCCGTCGAATGCGCAACTGAGCGCGCGGGCGAACGGCATTGCCGGCACGACGCTGCGGGAGAACCTGGCGCTTCTGGTCAAGGCCGGGCTCATTCACCGCAAGGACAGTCCGAACGGCAAGCGTTATGCGCGCAAGGGCGAGGGGGGCGCGATCGAAGACGCCTACGGCTTCAATCTGGCGCCGCTTCTGGCGCGGGCGGAAGAACTGGCGCAGCTTGCCCAGCAGGTTGCCGCCGAGCGCCGCAGGGTGCGGATCCACCGGGAGAAGATCACCATCTTGCGGCGGGACATCCGCAAATTGATCACGGCGGCGATGGAGGAGGGGGCTGCCGGCGACTGGGCGACGATCGAGGCCGGCTATATCGGCATGGTCGCCGGCATCGGGCGTGCACGGAGCGTCGACGAACTGGAGGCCGTGCATGCGGATCTGGCGCTGTTGCGCGAGGAAATCGTCAACATCATGGAAATGCAGCTTAAAACACAAAAAAGCGACGGCAATGGTGACGAATGCCGTCAGCACATACAGAATTCAAATACCGAATCCATCAATGAACTTGAACCTCGCTCTGAACAAGAGCAGGACGAACCGCCGGCGGGTATTCCCGCACCCCGGCGCGAGCCGATCAAGACCTTCCCCCTGGGAATGGTGCTGAGGGCCTGCCCGGACATGGCCGCCTATGGTCCCGGCGGCGCGATTTCGAGCTGGCGCGAGATGATGGCCGCGGCGGTGGTGGTCCGATCGATGCTGGGGGTCAGCCCCTCGGCCTATCAGGAGGCCTGCGAGGTCATGGGGCCGGAAAACGCCGCCGTCGCCATGGCCTGCATTCTCGAAAGGGCGGGGCATATCAACTCGCCCGGCGGCTATCTGCGGGATCTCACGCGCAAAAGCGCCCGCGGCGAATTCTCGCTCGGCCCGATGATCATGGCGCTCGCCCGGGCCCATCCGACCCCCGGCCAAAGGGCATCGTAGCGGCATGGCGGGAAAGGGAAAGCGGACGATGCGGATCCGCCGGATCAAAGCCCCGCGGCCTTGGTCAGGTTGATGCGGAAACGGTCGCGGCGGCGCTGATAGCGGCGGGTCATTTCGGCGGAGGCGTGACCGAGCTGCTTTTGCACGTAGCGCTCGTCGACTTCCGCCGAGGAGGCAAGGCCGGCGCGCAGCGAGTGGCCGGCGAATTTCTGGCCGCGTTCGACCTCGGAGAGATCGCCGCGTATGCCCGCTGCCATCGCCGTCTTCTTGACGAGGCGCGCCACCTCCTGGTCGTTGAGACGCTCGGCGCCGACGGATTTGCCCTTTCCGGTCACGCGACGGAAGAGCGGTCCCCTGGCCAGCCGGGCAAAGCGGATCCAGGCTTCGAGCGCCGCGACGGGGCAGGTGGTGTCGGCCGATCCCCGGCCGATCTCGACCTCGCGCCAGCCGGTCTTGCCGCGCAGGGTGACGAGGGCGCCCTTGTCGTGGATTTCGATCCAGCCGCGGCCGTCTTCGGTCTGGTCGCGGCCGAGATCGAGACCGGTGATTTCGGAGCGGCGCAGGCCGCCGGCAAAGCCGACGAGCAGCATGGCCCGGTCGCGCAGCCCCCGCAGCGTCCCGCGATCGAGGGTTTCCAGCATGGCGATGATGTCTTCGGGAAGGATCGCTTCCTTCTGGCGCGGCGGCGCGGCATGGGTGTTGCGGATGCCGGCCATGACGGTGGCGATATGCCGGTCCCTGCGCTCGAGGACAAGGCCGCGCTGGGCATAGTTCCAGGACAGGGAGGAGAGACGCCGCTCGATGGTTGCGACGGAATTCGGCCTGGCGCCGCGCTCGACCGTTCCGGAGGCGCAGGCGGTGATATAGAGGCCGACGACCTGGGGGCTCGGCGGCAGCAGCGCGAGACCCTGCCGCCGGCACCAGGCGGAAAAGTGCTTCCAGTCCGCCGCATAGGCGCGACGCGTATTGGCCGAACTGGCGGCTTCGACATAGGTGCGGGCGCGGTCGGCGAGATGTTCGAGATGCTGCGAAAGAGGCAACGGCCCGTCTTCAGCGGAGGAAGCGGGATCGGAAAGGCCGCCGGCGGCATCCGGAGCAGGCGGCGGCAGGGGCAGCGTGAGGTGGTTCTTGTCTGGTTCTTCCATGCCGGCCATATCGAAAGGGTTCGGCGCTTGCCGCGAAATCGGCGGCAACCGCCACAATGGGGGTTCACGGGGCACGCGCAAACAGGTGATTTGCCGCAGATTACGGGGCGACGGAGAGCGTGACAAGCCGGTTGCGCTTCGGGGGAGCCGACCGGCGTTCGCCTGCTTGGTTTCCCGGTGCGATAGGGAATACCGGGGTAGGGCGGGAGGGCCATGGAACGTCCACCCGCAGCTGCCGCGCAAACCGCGGTTCGATGACAGGAAGGATCGACGGGATTGCGGGCGTAGAGACAGCCGCTCCGGCGTCAAGACCGGCAGGTGCCGCAGCCGCAGTCGTCACAGGCCGGCGTTCGCCAATGCCATGGCTTGCGTGGAGGGGGAAGGCGGAGAAATCCGGAATGGCATCGGGCAAGCTCCACAAGCGCACCAGACCACACCAAGAGCCCGGCGACCGACCGGGGTCGCCAAGGCGTGGTCGCCCGCGCGGCCGGGGAAGGAGGCATCCCGTGTCGTTCCGACGGCCAGCAAACGCATCGCCCGTGTCTCTTACCGCCGTCTGCGCCACGACAGCGGTCGTTTTGCCGCGCTTGCGCGCGCGGTTTTCATAAAAGAGAACAAGGAACGATAATGCAAGATTATCAATCGTGATTGGATAAAGACAAGGCGTGCGGTTTAATACATAAATTTCGAGAAAAACGCTCCCTATGAATCGGAGTCAGCCGGGGCGTCAACGGCAAGTATACCGGTTCCCTCGAAATCCTTCACGTTGGGCGTAACGACCGCCAGGTTATGAAACATGGCCGTGGCGGCGATCGGCCTTCGAACCAGCAACATGGCATCGTGTGCCACAATCTGTTTGAGCGGTTCGACCAGCGTTGCCAGTCCCAGTCCGCCAGAACGTCCCACACGCGGGCACGCATGCCGGCGCTCATGCGTGGATGGGCGTTGGTGCACAGATCGTTTATCGATGATGGGTGAATTGCCCCCATTTCGACCGGACAGATCGCATAAGCAGAAAGGCTCAATCCGGCCGGGGTGCCGATGAGCTAGAAATTGGCGACCTTGCCCCAGACGGATGCGTGCAGGCGATCCGGGTGGTAGGGTTTCGGATCGACGAGCGGCTCCTCGCCGGTGACGAGGTCGGCGATGAGATGGCCGGCGCCCGGGCCGATGCCGAAGCCGTGGCCGCTGAAGCCCGCGGCCAGAATGAGGCCCGGCATTTCCGAAAGTTCGCCGATGGCCGGAACGCCATCCGGCGTGCTGTCGATATAGCCGGCCCATGCCGCCGTGATCGTCGTCTTGCGCAGTTCGGGAAAGAGATCGAGCGCCCGCTGATGCGTGAGCCGGATGGTGGATGCATCCGTTGCCGGATCGAGGATGCGCATGCGCTCCATCGGGGTCTCCTCGTCGAGACGCCAGCGCGTCAGGCTTTCATGTCCGGAGCGAATACCCTCCAGACCGCCCGGCGACAGACTTTTCCAGCGCCGCAGGAACATCGGCAGGAACTGCCGGGAGAAGCGTAGTTGTTGGGCGGTCGGATCGATGCGGCCGCGACCGCTGATCGCCAGCGTATAACCGCCATCGCCACGGCGCGTGACCGAGACGGCGGCGGTGTGCAGGGCATCGGGAAGCCCCTCGGCCCCGGCCGAAACCGACAGGATGGACGAGCGGACCGACGCCTGCGGAAAACGCACGCCGAACTGCCGGCAGAAGGAAGAGGCCCAGGCTCCGCCCGCCATCACCGCGAGTTTTGTCCGGATCGTGCCCTTTTCTGTGACGACGGCAGAAAGGCGTCCGCCCTCGGTCTCGATGCCCCGCGCCGCGCACATCTGGTGCATAGAACCACCAAGCGCCATGATCGCGCGAGCGACGGCGGGTGCTGCATTGGCCGGATCGGCAATGCCGTCCGTCGGCGAGAAGACGCCGCCCTTCCAGATGCGACCGGTGGCGCGGCCGCGTTCGCTCGCCTCTGCGCTGTCCAGCATATGGGTGGTGACACCGACGGTACGGGCGAAATCGCGCCAGCGCGCCCATCCCGCCAGCTCCGCCTCGTCATTGCTGAGGTAAAAGAGGCCGCAACGGCGAAAGCCGGTGTCCTCGCCACTATCGGCCGCGAAGCGCTCCCAGAGATCGAGGCTCTTCGTCGCCATCGGCAGTTCGCGGGCGTCGCGGTTCTGCTGGCGGCACCAGCCCCAGTTGCGGCTCGATTGCTCGGCGCCGATCCTGCCTTTTTCGATGAGCGCCACCTTCATGCCGCGCTTCGCCAGATAATATGCCGCGAAAACGCCGACGATGCCGCCGCCGATCACCACGACATCGGCGGATGCTGGCAAGGTCTCTGTCGTTTCGATGTGGCGCAGGGGTGCGGGCATGGTTCAGCTCTCCGGAATTCTATCCCAATCTAACGGTTTGCCGCCGGAAGCGTGACCGGAGTTTCGCCGCTCCCGGCATTTCCTTCTTCGGTTGTCCCTGACGGCAAACTATTATGCTTCAAAGACGAATTTCCTCGGAGATGGACAGTGAGGGGGGATATGCTAAGCTCGTGACACGCCGATTGCAGCATTTTATGCTGCCCTCGCGCATCCCTTGCTCGAACATGGCGGACGCGACATGAAACTGGACCGGATCGACATCAAGATTCTCTACGAACTGCAGAAGAACGGCCGCATCACCAATGTCGAGCTGGCGGAGCTGGTCAATCTCTCGCCCAGCCCCTGCCTGATGCGGGTGAAGAAGCTGCAGGCCGAGGGCTATATCGACGGCTATTCGGCGCAGATCAATGTCGGCAAGCTCGGGCAGACGCTCACCGTCTTCACCGAAGTCACCCTCAAGAACCACCGGCAGATCGATTTCGCCCGCTTCCTGGCGGCCGTCGAGAAGGTGGACCAGGTGATCGAATGCCATCTGGTTTCGGGCGGCTATGACTATCTCCTGAAATTCGTCACCGCCGGCATCGGCGAATACCAGACGATCATGGAACGCCTGACCGACATGGACATCGGCATCGACAAGTACTTCTCCTTCGTCGTGCTGAAGTCCCCGATCGTCAAGGCGCACATGCCGCTGACCAGTTTGTTTCCGCTTTGAGGAGGTGTGGGGCTATCCAACCCTTCGAGTAGGCCCCAGAGCGAAAACGTGCTAAAGATAGCTTGGCGCCCTCAACCTGGACAATTAGGCCACCTGACCTGTCATCTGAAAGCGGACGCGGCGATCTATGGCCTGAGCCCCTGAATTTCCTCCAGATGGGTAGAGTCCCTCAATAAGAAATTGGACAACCCTGTCCGCGAATGATTGTGCAAGCCGATTTGATGCTCGCTCAAGTAGACTAGCGGCGTTGCAGGAAATAACCTACAACGAAGCAAAAATAGGGCTGGGGGACTTGCCACTTTATGACCATATCTGCTCCCGATGATGACGCTATCATCTTAACTGTCGATGATAGAGAAACCAATTTTCTGTCGCCGCTAATTAATGACGAGAAACTTCTCGCCTTGGAGTACCGCAGGCGAAAGAACGGCAACGATGTTAAAAGCGTCCATCCTGCCGATGTTTCCGCCGAAGAGGCAAAGGGATGGGTGGTTCAGCGCCCTGGAAAAAGGGCCACGCGCCTCAAGCGCCCAAAGAAACACGAAAACCTGCTGGAAGACCGCGTTTGGTGCCTGCTTTATTCGATGGGTTACCGCACGCTAAACGAGGCCCGCTTTCGTATCGCTTTCACGCGGTTTGATACATCGACCGGCAGGAAGGAAATAGACGTTTACGCCGAGGACCAGGAAACAGTCCTCGTGATTGAGTGCAAGTCGCGAAAAGAGCGCGGCCGACGCTCCCTGCTAAAAGACATTCAAGAAACAATATCTCTACAGCAGTATTTCCGGGATTCGATCAACAGACGCCTTGCGGGGGCTGCAAAGCCAAAAATCATCTGGCTTTACGCCACAAACAATATTCTTTGGTCTGCCTCAGACATCGAGCGCGCTGAAACTCATGGAATTCAAATTATAACCGAAAACGAAATCCAGTACTTCGAGACTTTTTTGAAGCATATGGGGCCGGCAGGAAAATATCAAATATTGGGAGATTTCCTTAGAGGTCAAAAGATTCCGGGGCTGACAAACGTAAAAGTTCCCGCAATTCGAGGGAAGATTGGCGGAGAAGTCTTCTATAGCTTTGTCACAACCCCACGCAATCTGCTCAAGATTGCGTTTATCAACCATCAAGCACTCAACCACCCAGATGGGCGTCCTGCCTATCAGCGTATGATATCCTCATCGCGTATCAAGGAGATCGGAAGCTTCATTGAGAAGGGTGGTTTTTTTCCGACCAATATTCTTGTCAATTTTTCGGACGCGCCTCGATTTGACTTGATCTCGAACTCCGAGAATACAGATGCGAACCTTAAGTTCGGCTGGATCACCCTGCCTTCAAAATACCGTTCAGCTTGGATCATTGACGGTCAGCATAGACTCTATGGCTTCTCATATTTGGATGATGAATATCTAGATCAAAGCCTTTTCGTTCTGGCCTTCGAGAAAATGGCCGTCCAAAAGGAAGCCGATCTTTTCATAACGATCAACCACAGACAAAAGAGCGTTCCGAAAAGCCTATTGGTCAGCTTGCTCGCAGATATCCGAATGGGCGACAGCGACCCGTCTACTGCACTATCTGCTCTTGGTTCCGCGGTCGTTCGAGCACTGAATACAGATAAAACGAGCCCGCTGGCGCGTCGTTTTTCTACGCACGGGGTGCCGCCTGAACCCAGCCAGAATTTAACGATATCGGAGGCGGTCAACGGTCTGCGACGATCAGGATTGATTGGCAAGGTGATTGGTAAAACATTGGCGCCGGGACCTCTCTCAGGTGCGACGGATGATCAGACAGTAGAGCGCGCCTCAATTGTGTTAAGTGCGTATTTTGAAGAAGTAAGGCTGGCAAATCCTGCACGTTGGGAAGCGGGTCGTGAGGCGTTTATCGCTGTGAACCCCGGTATTCGAGCGCATCTGAGCATGATCGCGGAGGTCGTCACTTATCTCTCGCACAAAAATTCTCTGGACTTCCCACTGATGGAGCCGGAGGAATTTTGTCGGCATGTGACAACATTCTGCCAACCAATCTTCAAGTTTATCAAGAGCGCTTCAGATGACGTTGTTCGGGATCGGTTTTCGCGCAAATTTGGAGAAGGCGGCGTCAAAGAATACGCGTATCACCTAATGCAGATCTTACAAGACACTCATAGCGACTTTGGCACGGAAGAGTTCCAACGATGGGTGGAGCAGAGTAACTCAGAGAAGATCGATGAGGTGAACCAGTTCCTGATGAAACTCGCCGAACGTTTGACGGATTACGTCATCGACACTCTAAAGAAGGTTCATGGCACTCATCGTCTTGCGAGTGATGAGCAAGCGTTCTGGGAAATTGGCGTCGAGAGTGAGCGCATCCGAAAAAATGCGTTTGAAGCGCAGCAGAGGGATAAGGCGCGACGCAAACCGAAGGAAGCTTACCTAAACATCGTCGATCTTGCTGAGATAGTGAAGCAGCAGAACAACTGGGATCATTTTGAGAACGTTTTTAAGAACGCGCGGCCAGATGAGCGTGCTGGCCAGAAATACTATCTCGGCTGGATCAATACGTTCAATGAATTGCGCAATATAGCGGCCCACAAAAATCAACTTAAAACGTATACAGATGATGATCTTGAGTTTGTAGAATGGCTTCGAACCGAGGTTCATCCGAAGGTTCCATCATGACCCATCAACCATTAAAACCATTTCTGAAGTGGGCAGGCGGCAAACGCTGGTTATTTGAAAGCGGGCAATTCGTTCTTCCGAAATTCGACGGGCGCTATATTGAACCATTCCTTGGTGGCGGGGCCGTGTTCTTTGAGAACCAGCCCTCGAACGCCGTGTTAAGCGATGCTAACAAGCGATTAATAGAGCTCTATATCGTGATCCGGGACGATCTTGACGAGTTTGAAGACCTGATTAAGCAGCACGCCTCTGCACATTCTAAGCACTACTATTATGAACTACGCTCTGAAGAGCTAGCAACGCCGGTACGCCGTGCCGCTCAGTTTTTGTATTTAAATCGTACGTGCTGGAACGGACTATATCGGGAGAATCTAAGAGGGCAGTTCAACGTCCCAATTGGGACCAAGCAAACCGTAATTTTTGAAACAGACGACTTTCCGGCTTGGTCGAAAGCCTTACAGGGGACATGTCTGCTTCACAGGGACTTTGAGACAGCTATCAATGAAGCAAAGGAAGGTGATTTCGTCTTTGTTGACCCGCCCTATACCGTCCGACATAACATGAACGGCTTCGTGAAGTATAATCAGAACATATTTGCTTGGAAAGATCAAATTCGTTTGCGCGATGCATTGCTGCGAGCAGCTAGGCGTGGTGTGCTTTTCGCGATGACAAATGCAGATCACGAAAGCATTAGAGAGTTGTACGCGGGAATTGGTAAGCAGCGACAGCTCACGCGATATAGTGTGATCGCTGGAAAGGCGGCATATCGAGGGCAGTCGACTGAACTCCTTATAGTCGGTTGATCGCCTAGCCAATGGGTAGGAGTTGATTCGTAACGGCGGCGCTGCGCCGCAAGCAGCGTGGATGCTATCATTCGGCTTCAGCAACAGCGATAATGAGTTTGGAAGCCGCCGTTGAGGTTGGCTTCTCATCGACGGCCATCATTCTATGATAGCCCCTGAAAGCAGTCAGCCGCCTCCCAGCCCCGCAAGCGACGTAGTCCATCACTCATAACCACAGCCCATTCCAAACAATGATCTACCTCCGAAGATCGCCCCTACTTCCGGCAGTAAGAACGCACCAGTTCGGGGTCCTGCTCAAGGCCGTCGAGCCAGGTGGGGTCGAGTTTCGGGACGGATGAGAACAGCAGTTGCGAATAGGGGTGCTGCGGGGCCTTCAGCGCCGCCGGGGTGATCTGTTCGACCTTCTTGCCGCCATACATCACCACGATCTCGTCGCAGATGGCCTCGACCACCGAGAGGTCGTGGCTGATGAAGACGTAGGAGAGGCCGAGTTCGCGCTGGAGTTCCTTCAGGAGTTCGATGACGGCTGCGGCGACCACGGTGTCGAGAGCGGAGGTGATCTCGTCGCAGAGGATCAGCTTGGGTTCGGCGGCAAGCGCCCGGGCGAAGTTGACGCGCTGCTTCTGTCCGCCCGAGAGTTCGGCGGGATGGCGATGGCGAACCGAGCGGGGCAGGTGCACCATGTCGAGAAGCTGGTCGATGCGGGCATCGCGGGCCTTGCCCTTCATGCCGTGATAGAAGGCAAGCGGACGTCCGAGGATTTCCTCGATGGGCTTGGCCGGGTTGAGCGCCGTATCGGCATACTGGAAGACGATCTGCATCTCGCGCAGCTGGTCGCGGGTGCGTTCGCGGGCGCTTTTTCCGAGTTCGCGCCCGTCGAAAACGATATTGCCTGCCGAAGCGGGAAGGATGCCGGCGATGGCGCGGGCAAGCGTGGACTTGCCGCAGCCGGATTCGCCGATGATGCCGAGGTTACGGCCCTTCTCCACCTTGAGGCTGACGGACTGCACGGCGCGCACCAGCGGCAGGCCGTCCGACTGGAGCGGACCATAGCCGGCGATCACGTCCTCGATGTCGAGCAGCGGACGGATTTCCTCCGCCACCACCGCGTCGGCGGCGCGCGGCCGGGGCTCAAAGGCGGCCAGCAGTTCGCGGGTATAGGGATGCTTGGCGTCAGTGAGGATTTCGGCGGTCGCGCCCACTTCCTGAACCTCGCCGCCCCTGAGAACGACGATGCGATCGGCGATCTGGGCGACGACGGCGAGGTCGTGGGAGACATAGACGCCGCCGATCCTGTCCTTGCGCATGACGGACTTGAAGGCGCGCAGCACCTCGATCTGGGTGGTGACATCGAGCGCCGTGGTCGGTTCGTCGAAGATCACCAGCTTCGGACCTCCGATCAGCGCCATGGCCGCGGCAAGGCGCTGCAACTGGCCGCCGGAAACCTGATGCGGATAGCGATTGCCGATGGTATCAGGATTGGGCAGCGACAGGGCGCGGAAGAGTTCGACCGCACGTTTGCGCGCTTCCTCCGGCGGCATCAGCCGGTGAATGCGGGTCACCTCGATCACCTGCTCCATGATGGTCGCGGCCGGATTGAAGGCGGCGGCAGCACTTTGCGGCACATAGGCGACCTCGGTTCCGCGGATCGCGGCGCGCTGGCGCTCGGAGAGCGTCACCATATCCTTGCCGTCGACGGAAACGCTGCCGCCGGAAATGCGGCAGCCGGTGCGGGCATGCCCCATCAGCGTCAGCGCGATCGTGGTCTTGCCGGAGCCGCTCTCGCCGATCAGGGCGACGATCTCGCCTTCGGCGATATCGATGCTGACGCCCTTGATGATCTCGACCCGGCGGCCGGAATCGGTGGTCGCCTCGACCTTCAGGTCACGGATTTCGACGAGGTTGGCCATCATGCGCTCCTGTCTCGGATCTTCTTGGGCAGGTTGTCGATCAGCAGGTTGACGCTGATGGTCAGGCTGGCAATGGCCAGCGAGGGGAAGATGACCGCCGGCGCGCCAAAGGGCAGGCCGCCGATGTTTTCCCGCACCAGCGCACCCCAGTCGGCATAGGGCGGCTGGACGCCGAGGCCGAGGAAGGAGAGGCCCGAGAGCAGCAGCACGATGAAGACGAAGCGGATGCCGAGATCGGCCAGAACCGGGCCGACGATGTTGGGCAGGATCTCCGAGCCGATCAGGTAGAAGATGTTTTCGCCGCGAATGCGGGCGACGGTGACGAAATCCATGGCGTTGACATTGACCGCCAGCGCCCGGGCAAAGCGGTATGCGCCGGGGATATAGATGACCGACAGCGTCATGATGAGCACGGGGATGGAGGAGCCGACGGCGGCGACCACCACGAGGCCGAAAAGCTTGCTCGGAATGGAATTCAGCGCATCGAGAAAACGGCTGAGCACGGTATCGAGCCAACCGCCGGCAACCGCGGCGATCATGCCCAGCACGACGCCGGTGAAACAGGCGATGGCGACGGCGGCGAGCGAGATGCCGACGGTATAGCGCGCCCCCATCAGGATGCGGGAGAACATGTCGCGGCCGAGATAATCGGAGCCGAGCCAAAGCTCGGAACTCATCGGACCGAAATAGTCGTAGTCGACGATCTCGCCGACGGGATGGGGAATGAGCAGGGGCGCGAGGATCGCGATGATCGCCCAGAGCGCGATGATCGAGAGGCCGACGATACCGACGAGGTTGAAGCGGTATCCGAACCGCGAGCCGGCCGGCCGTACGGAGGTGTTCGTATTCGTAGTCATCGGAGCCTCGGGTTGGAAAGGATTGCGATGATGTCGGCGGCGGTAATCAGGATCAGGTAGCCGAGGCAGAAGATCATGGCGCAGCTCTGGATGAGCGGCAGGTCGCGGGTTGCGACCGCATCGACCATCAGCTTGGCGATGCCGGGATAGTTGAAGATGGTCTCGACGATGATGACGCCGCCGAGCAGGTAGGAAAGCGACAGCGCCACCGCATTGACGATCGGGCCGAGCGCGTTGGGCAGCGCATGTTTCAGGACGATGCGTGGACGCGACGCGCCTTTCAGCAGCGCCATCTCGACATAGGGCGTGTTCAGCGTCTCCACCACGGCGGCGCGGGTCATGCGGATCATCTGGGCCGAGACGACGAAGGTCAGCGTGATGACCGGCATGGCGTAGACGCGGAGCATGTCGGCGATGGTGTGGACCTCATTGGCGAAGGAGAGTGCCGGCAGCCATTTCAGGTAGACGGCGAAGAGCAGCACGGCCGATGTCGCCACCATGAATTCCGGCACGGAGATGACCCCGATCGTCAGGATGGTGACGATGCGGTCGTAGAGCGAGCCGCGCAGCATGGCGGCGGTGATGCCAAGCGTCAGCGCGATCGGAACGGAGAAGAGGGCGGTAACGCCGGCAAGCTTCATCGAATTGACGAAGCGTCCCGCAATCAGCTGCGCGACCGGCATGTCGTTGGCATAGGAAGTGCCGAGATCGCCCTGTAGCAGACCGAGACCCCAACGGATAAACCGGAACAGCGCCGGTTCGTCGAGATGCATGGCCTTGCGAAGGCCCTCGACCGCTTCCGGCGTGGCCGCCTGGCCGAGAAGGATGGTTGCGGTGTCGCCGGGCAGAAGTGTCGTGGCGAGAAAGACCGCGAGCGAAACGATCACCAGCGTGATGACCGCGATGAGCAACCTGCTCAGGACAAGGGACAGGACCCGCGAATTCATCTAGGCTCTCCCTATGGTGTTCGACGGTTGAACTATAACGCAAACGGGAAACGGACCGGGGATGAAAGTTCATCCCCGGTCGGCGTTTTCGTCAGGCTTCCAGCCAGACATATTCCGCGAAGGCGTAACCCATCATGCCGCCGAGCGGGTTGGCTTCGAGGCCCTTGAGCTTGCCGCTGGTCGCATCGACGTTGGAGATGTAGGCCGGAATGATCGTGCCAGCTTCCTCGGCGACCATGACCTGCATGGCGTTGTAGATCTCCTTGCGCTTGGCCTGATCGAGCGAGCCACGCGCCTCGATCAGCATCTTGTCGAACTTCTCCGACTTGTACTGGCTTTCGTTCCAGGGAGCTTCCGAGGTGTAGAGCAGCGAGAACAGGATGTCCGGGGTCGGGCGCGGGTTGATGTTGCCGAAGTGGATCGGCGCCTTGAGCCAGTAGTTGTCCCAGTAGCCGTCGGAGGGAACGCGCTGCACGTCGAGCTTCATGCCGATCTCGGCGCCGGCGGCCTGGATAATCATCGCCATGTCGATCGAGGAGGTCGCGGCTTCCGAAGCGATGACCGGGATGGACTGGCCGAGAACGCCTGCCTTCTGGAACAGCGCCTTTGCCTTGTCGGGGTCGAAGGCCTTCGGCTTCAGGTCGGCATTGTGGTAGAAATTGGCCGGCGAGACCGGCTGGTCGTTGCCGACTTCACCGAGGCCGCGCAGCGCCGACTTGACGATCTGCTCGCGGTTGACGAGGTACTTCATGCCTTCGATGAAGTCCTTCTTGTCGCCCGGCGCCATGTCCATGCGGATGTTGAGGTTGGTGTAGTTGCCGGAGGTGGTCTTCGACAGCACGAAGCCGTCCTGGCTCTCGATAAGACGCATCGAACGGGGATTGATCGAGGCGGCGAGATGGATATCGCCCGACAGCAGCGCGTTGACGCGGGCGTTGTCGTCGCTGATGGCGAAGAACTCGAAGGAGTCGACGTTCGGGCCGCCCTTCCAGTAGTTCTTGTTCTTGACGCCGACCGAGCGCACGCCCGGCTCGAACACTTCGCGCACGAAGGCGCCCGTGCCGTTGGCCTTGGAGAAGTCGGTGGTGCCGTCGGCCACGATCATGAAGTGGTGCATGGCAAGGATGGTCGGCAGGTCGGCATTCGGATTGGCGAGTTCGATCTCGACGGTTTCCTTGTCGACGGCCTTGAAGCCGGTCATCTGGGCGGCGATCTTGGCGACCTTGGAGCCGACGCCCGGATCGAGGTGACGCTTCAGCGAGAACACCACGTCGTCTGCCGTCAGCGGCTTGCCGTCGTGGAAGGTGACGCCCTTGCGCAGCTTCACGGTCCAGGTCTTGGCGTCCTTGGATTCGATCGTTTCAGCCAGCTCCATCTGCGGCGTACCGGAAACGTCGAGGAAGGTCAGGCGGTTGTAGAACGAGCAGCAACGGACATAGTCGGTCGACAGCGAGGCCTTGGCCGGGTCGAGCGTATCGGCGGTGGAGGAGGACCAGCCGGCAGCCTTCAGCGCGCCGCCGGAAACCGGCGTTGCAGCAAGGGCGTTGGTGGCGCGGCCGAGGATCATGCCGCCGGCCGACATGGCGACGCCGCCAGCCAGCATCAACTGCAGCAGTTCGCGGCGCGTTGCGCCCCGACGAATGGCGTTTTCGACCATAGCGTCGTCGGACTTCGTCCAGTTCGTAATCTTGTCGCTCATGTCATTCCCCTTTTTCGTTTGGTTTTGCAAAGCGGCCGGCCGTTCGGGCCGGGTCCGCTCCGAAGGCTGAAGTTCAGGCGCTTGCTTCTTTCACGGCGTCGGCAAGGCCGGCCATGGAGGTGAAGTGGTAGTCCGGCTCGGTAAACTCGGCCGGTTCGATGGTGCCGCCATATCCCTTCTGGGCGTGGCGACGCTCGATCCAGCAATTGGTCATGCCGAGTTTCCGGGAAATGCCGATATCGTGGTACTGGCTCTGGGCGACATGCAGGATGTCGTCCTTGCTGTTGCCCTCGGTGGCAACGAAATCGAAGACCTTCTGGAAGAAGGCGGGATCCGGCTTTTCGGTGCCGGTATCGTCGGCGGTGAAGGCGGCATGGAAGGGATTGCCGAGTTCCTTCGAAAAATATTCGAACGCCCAGCGCCGCGCATTGGTCATGGCGATGAGCTTGTGGGTCCTGGCGAGGCTGGCAAGCGCTTCGGCGCTGTCGGGGAAGCCCTTCCAGTTCTTTGCGGAATCGCGCAGCTGCTCGCCGTATTTCTGTTCGGCGGGAAGACCGAGCTTCGGCGCGATCGACAGATAGACGCGCACGAGATCATCGGGAAAGAGATCGGCGTCATCCGAATAACGCGCCGCCCGGTAGAGCGAGAGAGCTTCCTCTCCGTCAACCGATACACCGGCTTCGGCAGCGATCGCCGAGAGGCAATCCTTGATGCCGCCCTCGAAGTCGATGAGCGTGCCGACCACATCAAAAGTCATGTATTTGAATTGCGAAAGGCTCTTTGCCACGTTCACGTTCCCAGTTCAGCACGCCTTGGCAGGCGTGGCGCAGAAGAAAATTCTGTTCAATGCGATGGCGGCGGAACCGCCCTGCAAGCCGGAAAGCCCCTTTTTTCTTGGGTTTTATAGCTCTTTCCGACCCCCTTAGTTTCGCAGGTATGTCGCGCCGGATACTCCGAAATGAAACGGCGAGGCGGCACAAAATTCCGAATATGACAGTTCCGCGATATTTCGGGGGCTCGCGGAACTGTCAGCTTTTGCCCAGGACCCGCTCAGGCAAGTGCTGCGCGGACGTCCGGATCCTCCAGCGTCTGGTCCAGCGTGCGGCGGGTCCGCTCGGTGATGGCGTCGATATCGGCATCCGTGCAGCAGAGCGGCGGGGCATAGCCGAGGATGCCGTTGGCGAAGGCGCGGATGACGAGGCCGTTGTCCCAGGCGCGGTCGAAAATGCGGCGCGCCGGTTCGGCAGCCGCCGGAAGCGGCGTCTTCTTCTGCTTGTCGACGACGAGTTCGACGGCGGCGAGCATGCCGCGGCCGCGCACATCGCCGACCAGCGGATGATCCCGCAGAGCCTCAAGGCCGGCCATCAGGCGAGCGCCGGCTTTCACGCCGTTTTCCAGAAGGCCGTTCTCATAAAGCCGCAGCACTTCCAGCCCGACGGCGGCACTGACCGGATGGGCGGAATAGGTGTAGCCATGCCCGACCGCCGAAGCGCCGGCCGCATCGGCAATCACATCATACACCCGGTCCGACATGAAGACTGCGCCCATCGGCACATAGCCTGAGGTGAGGCCCTTGGCGGTGGTCATGAAGTCCGGGACGATCTCGTCCTCGGTGCAGGCGAACAGCGGGCCGGTGCGGCCGAAACCGGTGATGACCTCGTCGGCGATGAAGAGGATATCCAGCTCGCGGCAGACCTCGCGCATGGCCTTCATCCAGCCCTTCGGCGGCACGAGCACGCCACCCGACCCCTGGATCGGCTCGGCATAGAAGGCTGCGACGCGGTCGGGGCCGAGAGCTTCGACCTTGGCGCGAAGAGCCGCGACCGAAGCGGCGATGATCGCCTGCGGGTCCTCGCCGACCGGATTGCGATAGGCGTAGTGGGACGGGATCTTGTGCTGCCAGTCGAACGGCACGCCGAAGCCGGCATGGAAGGCGGGAAGCGCCGTGAGGCCTGCGCCGACCGTCGAGGAGCCGTGATAGCCCTGCTCGATCGAGATGAACTGGTCGCGCTGCGGCTGGCCGCGGGCGATCCAGTAATAGCGGACGAAGCGGATCGTGCTGTCGACGGCATCCGAGCCGCCAAGCGTGAAGTAGACGTGGTTGAGGTCGCCCGGCGCGCGTTCGGCAAGTTCGGCGGCAAGCCGGATGGCCGGCTCCGAGCCGAGGCCGAAATAGGCGGTCGCGTAGGGCAGTTCGCGCAATTGCCGGGTGGCGGCCTCGACGATGCTTTCGTGACCGTAACCGGCATTGACACACCAGAGACCGGCGAAGCCATCGACCAGTTGCTTGCCCGATGCGTCTGTTACAGTCGCGCCGGAAGCCGAGGCGAGGACGCGAACGCCCTGCTTTTCGTGGCCGCGATAGGAAGCGACCGGATGCACCAGATGGGCGCGGTCGAGTTCGATGAGGGAATTGCTGTACATGGCAGTCTCCGTTTCAGCCCAGCGCCTGGCTGGCGAGGGCGAATGTCCTGGTCGTGGAATTTTGTGCTGCGGGTCTCGGCGGGCGCTGCATGGCGATACCGCCGCCGACATGCTGGAGGCCGAGCCCCGAAAGGACGGGAGCAAGCCCGGTATCCGACGTTGTGTCGATGCGCAGGAAGGCACCCGGCCGGCCGGCGGCGAAATGGGAAATCAGCGCGCTTGCGTCATCCAGATCCGAGGCGACGACCGGACCGACCAGCTCGCCGCGTCCGAAATCGCGCAAGGCCGCAAAGCCGCTGACCTTTCCGCCCTGCCGGATGACGGCGAAGCGGCCGACATTGGCGAGATAGGCGATCAGCCCTTCCCGGTCCGCGCCAAAGGCCTGCCGGTCGAGTTCGGCGATGGCCGGAATATCGGCCGGCGAGGCGGCATGAACGTTTGCCGGCGCCGCGACCGGGGAAACCGATCCCTGGAATTGCAGAACGGTGCCGGTCTCCTGAAAGCCGAGCTTCTGATAGAGCGGCAATCCGTCGGTGGTGGCGACGAGGCGCAGGGGGTGCTCGCCCGCCAGCGAAAGGGCGGCATCCATCAGCTTGCGACCGAGGCCGCGGCCGCGCATGGCTTCATCGACGATGACCATGTTGATGGTGGCGCAATCGTTCTTGTAAGACGTGACGAGCACGGTCGCGACGACGCGCCCGCTATCATCCACGGCAACGAAGCCTTCGCTGAGCGCGAGTGCCATCTGCCAGTCCTCGAGGCGATGAGGCCAGCCGGCCTGCCGCGAAAGGGCAAGCGCCCCTTCCAGATGACGGGGGCCGAATGCCACGAGATCGATTTGATTTGTCTGCATGGGCAGTTCCTTGTTTGCTGCCCACAAGTCTCTGCGTTCGGCGCCGGAAGATCGTCTGAAGGCGGCTCCCGTCGCGGTATCTTTCGCCGTAGCAATATGGGCTCACCGCATCTTATGCTGGAGCCTCTGCCGGCCAAGGCGACTTTCCGGCCCCGGAAGGCGGGCTTTTGCCGCGATGCGCCGCAACTCTCTGCCAAACCACGCTCGGGATACGAAACATTCTGCTTCAAGGCAGGCCAATTCAGTGGCGTCGCCGTCCCCGGTCCATCCTATGATCTGGACGACGCATCTGATCCCGCTCAATCGCAAGGATGAAAAGCATGAGCCACTTCCGCCCGAAATACATCACCTTCGACTGCTACGGTACGCTGATCAATTTCCAGATGGCGGAAGCAGCCCGCGACCTCTACAGCGCAAAGCTCGACGAGCCGCGCATGGCCGAATTCGTCAAGAACTTCGCAGCCTACCGCCTCGACGAGATCATGGGCGACTGGAAGCCCTATGCGGACGTGGTCCACAACGCGATCGAGCGGACCTGCAAGCGCAACGGCGTCGCCTTCAGGGAAGAAGACGCGAAGATGGTCTATGAGCGGGTGCCGACCTGGGGTCCGCATGCCGACGTTCCGGCGGGGCTTGCCAAGGTCGCCAAGGAAATCCCGCTGGTCATCCTGTCCAACGCGATGAACTCGCAGATCATGTCGAATGTCGAGAAGCTCGGCGCACCCTTCCATGCGGTCTACACCGCCGAGCAGGCCAACGCATACAAGCCGCGCTTCAAGGCCTTCGAATACATGTTCGACATGCTTGGCTGCGGCCCGGAGGACATTCTTCACTGCTCCTCGTCCTTCCGCTACGACCTGATGTCGGCGCATGATCTCGGCATCAAGAACAAGGTCTGGGTCAATCGCGGTCACGAGCCGGCAAATCCCTATTACGGCTATGTCGAGATCGCCGACATTTCCGGCCTGCCCGGCGTCGTCGGGCTCTGAAGGAAAGGCATAGACCCATGAAGTTCCTGTCCTACTGGCACGACACCGCCCCGGTCTTTTCCGGGGCTGCGCAAGGCCCGGTCGAAGGTCATTACGACGTGGCCGTGATCGGCGGCGGCTTCACCGGCCTTGCGGCGGCGCGGCAGCTTGCGAAAGCGGGTACGCGCGTGGTCGTGCTGGAGGCGGAACGGGTCGGCGCCGGAGCCTCCGGCCGCAATGGCGGCCATCTCAACAACGGGCTGGCGCACAGCTATCTCTCGGCCAAGGCCGAACTCGGGAAGGAACGCGCCATCGCCCTCTACAAGGCGCTCGACGATTCCGTCGACACCATCGAGGCGCTGGTGGCGGAGGAAGGCATAGACTGCAACTTCCGCCGCGCCGGCAAGCTGAAGCTCGCCTCCAAGCCACAGCATTTCGAGGCGCTGGCGCGCAATTTCGAGGCGCTGCATGCCGAGGCCGATCCCGATACGGCGCTTCTAAGCAGCGCCGACCTGAAGAGCGAGATCGGCTCGCCCTTCTACGGCGCGATGCTGTCGAAGAAGAGTGCGATGATGCATATGGGCCGCTATGTCGTCGGCCTTGCCGAAGCGGCGCGCCGCCACGGCGCGGTGATCCACGAGGATGCGGCCGTCGTCGCACAGGGCAAGAACGGCAACCGCCACAGCCTGCAGACCAAGCGCGGAACGGTGACCGCCAATCAGGTTCTGGTTGCAACCGGCGCCTATACCACGCCGAACTTCGGCTATTTCCGCCGACGCATCATTGCCGTCGGCAGCTTCATCATCGCGACCCGTCCGCTGACCGATGCCGAGGTCGCCGCGACGATGCCGGGCAACCGCACCTGCGTCAACACGATGAACATCGGTAATTATTTCCGCCTGTCGCCTGACAACCGCCTGATCTTTGGCGGCCGCGCCCGTTTCTCCGCCACATCCGACCAGCGCTCGGATGCCAAGAGCGGCGAGATCCTGCGTGAAAGCCTCGCCCGGATCTTTCCCCAGCTCGCCAAGGTCGAGATCGACTATTGCTGGGGCGGCCTTGTCGACATGACCAAGGACCGCTACCCGCGCGCCGGCTATCACGACGGCTTTTGGTATGCGATGGGCTATTCAGGCCACGGCGCCCAGCTTTCCACCCATCTCGGCATGGTCATGGCGGACGCGATCCTCGGAAAGTCCGACCGCAACCCGCTCAAAGGCCTCGACTGGCCCGCCGTGCCGGGCCATTTCGGCAAACCGTGGTTCCTGCCGCTGGTCGGCATGTATTACAAGATGCTCGATAAGGTTCAGTAGGGGTAGGCTGTGGGTGGTTGTGTGTCCGCGTTGGGCCTTCAATTCGGTGGTAAAGGTCGTCATCGAGCGTATCCAAGAGCGGACATAGCCTCGTGGCGGCGTCGCGTCGCCTGTGCGCCACAAACGGACAATAGATACCCTTCGTAGAACAAGAGGCGGGGCTGTGCGTGAGCTAACCCGAAGTGGGCGAAACTACCAGCCGCTGTTTCGCGCCGGACCCCGAACGCATGATTGCATCGACAACGCGGATAAGGATCTGTGCAGGCTCGGCGTCGATTTTTGCCAATGCCGCCCTCAGGGCTAGCTCCAGCTTGTGGCTTACCAATTCAGCATCAAAACCGGGCAATAGTGAAATGGTGACTTCGACGCCGTCGGGCAACTGGCCAAACTGATATTGGCTTATCCCTTCGATGCTGGTTAGCGGGGAACGAAGCCGGTGCCCATGGACATCCACCGTTCCGCCGCCGCGTTTCGCAAACCGCAGCATCTCTTCTCTCCGTCCCTCGATGTTCGCGATGCGCCAGAACGGCAGACCGCAGCGGCAAGGTTCGGTCGCGAGCGTGACGATATCCGAGATTTCGTAGCGCACCAGAGGCAGTACGCGATTGGTAAGTGTCGTCACCAGCAGCTTTGCACCAGGCGTTCCGTTTGGCACCGGCCGGTCGTTGTCGTCCACGACCTCGAAAACGAAGGCATCCTCCGCGAGATGCAATCCATCGACACACTCGCATTCATGCCCCATAGCTCCAGCCTCGGTGCATGTATAGGAGTTGGCGACCTTCGCACCCCAAGCGTCTGCGGCGATTTCTCTCACCTCCGGAGTAAGAGTTTCCGCGCTCGTGCGAATTAGCCTTGGCCTGATATGCAGACGGCCGGCTAGTTGTTCGTTTGCCAGCACGCGCACGAACGACGGATAGGTCGAGACGACTTCCGGCTGATAGGCATTCAAACCTTCAACGACCGCTTCGATCGGCATCAACACATTCAGCCTCGGCGCAGGCGAGCGTATGGCTCGCATCTCGGCTCCAATGCGATAGGAGATATGCACGGGCGATGAAGCGAAAATGCCCATGCTTTGGGTCGCCTCATCAATGCCGACAAATCTCTGAAACCGCAAAGTGTTGCCGATTGCGGCCAACCAAGCCGAACTGTCGAATACAGCAAGCCCTTTTACGCCGGTCGTCCCTCCAGTAGCCGCGACCCTGTATTCGCCGAGAAGCAGGTCGCCAGGGTTATCGCTATCGAGGTGATGCTCGACCAGCCTTCGATCCAGCCGGGGATCGGTGACGATCTGGTCGAAATTCGCCATGAGGATCTGCTTGGTCAGGATCGGAAATTCGTGAAGCGGCGCGTTGCGCAAAACCAGTTCGCTTATCGTTTTGCCATAAAAAGGCGAGGCATCAATGGCATGCCGCAGCATAAGGACCAGCTGTTCATGCTGATGGGCCAGTAGTCGCTCCCGCTCCCAATTGCGACGAGCAAAAAGCTCATTCCCATATTGGATCAGTCTAGAAGCTTCCAACGTTGCAAGCGTCGCCAACGAAGACATTGAAGCGAGTCCCTATAAACGGTTGGCCCAAGCTACCATCCTATCATGTTTATCCAACCCTGACGATTACAGCGGAGGCAAGAACCACCGTTGATACCAATTCATGCGAATGATAACCCGCCTGTCGATCATCTGATGGAGTTCGGCGCTCCAAAGCGGTGGGCGACAGGTGCGCTCAATGACCGGTTTGGGCCGAAATCGGAAGCCACGCTTTCATGAAGCTTGGCTTCCGCAAAGAACCTGCATTGGCCGTTTCCCTTATCCGCCCACCAACAGCCTCAGGTGAGGCCGCCGATGTGGAAGGTTTTCATCTCCAGATATTCCTCGATGCCGACCTGGGCGCCTTCGCGGCCGAGGCCGGATTGCTTGACGCCGCCGAAGGGGGCGACTTCGGTGGAGATCGCGCCGGTATTCAGGCCGACCATGCCGAATTCCAGCGCCTCGGCGACCTTCCACGAACGCTTCAGGCTCTCGGTGTAGAAATAGGCGGCGAGGCCGAAGGGCGTGCCGTTGGCGATCGCGATGGCTTCCTCGTCCGTTTCGAAGCGGAAGAGCGGCGCGACCGGACCGAAGGTCTCCTCGCTTGCGAGCAGCATCTCGGTCGTGGCACCGGTCAGCACCACGGGCGCGGTGTATTGCGGTCCATCGGGCATTGCCGGCTTCTGCGTCACGACCTTCGCACCCTTGGAAAGCGCGTCTTCCACATGGCGGTTGATCTTGGCGATGGCCGCCTCGTTAATCATCGGGCCGATGGAGATGCCGGGCTCGGTGCCGGGGCCGACCTTCATGGCGTTGACGCGCTCGGAAAGCTTGGCTGCGAAAGCATCGTAGACGCTAGACTGGACGAGGATACGGTTGGCGCAGACGCAGGTCTGGCCGCCGTTGCGGAACTTGGAGACGAGCGCGCCCTCGACGGCAAGATCGAGATCGGCATCGTCGAACACGATGAACGGCGCATTGCCGCCGAGTTCGAGCGAGAGCCGCTTGACGCTGTCGGATGCGCCGCGCATCAGCAGCGAACCGACGCGGGTCGAGCCGGTGAAGGAGATCTTGCGGACCGTTTCGTTGGCCATGATCTCGTTGCCGATTTCCGTCGGCATGCCGGTGACGATGTTGACGACGCCGGCCGGGATACCGGCGCGTTCGGCCAGTACGCCGAGCGCCAGCGCCGAATAGGGCGTGAATTCGGAGGGCTTGATGACCACGGTGCAGCCGGCGGCGAGCGCGGGGGCCACCTTGCGGGTAATCATCGCATTGGGGAAATTCCAAGGCGTGATGATGCCGCAGACACCGACCGGCTCCTTCAGCACAACGATGCGACGGTCGGGAGTCGGCGAGGGGATGGTGGTGCCGCCGATGCGGCGGGCTTCCTCGGCGAACCATTTGACGAAGGACGCACCGTAGCGGATTTCACCCTTGGCTTCGTCGAGCGGCTTGCCCTGTTCGGTTATCAGGATCAGGCCGAGATCGTCGATATGGGCGATCATCAGGGCAAACCAGGCCTCGAGAAGGGCCGCCCGTTCGGCATGGGTCTTCCGCTTCCAGGCGGGGTAGGCGGCATTGGCCGCCTCGATTGCCGCGCGGGTTTCGTCGCCGCCCATATCCGGCACGCTGCCGATGGAAGACTGGGTTGCGGGATCGATCACGTCGACGGTCTTGCCGGAGGTTGCATCGACCCATTTGCCGCCGATGAGGCCCTGCTGGCGGAAGAGGCCCTTGTCCTTCAGGTTCTGCATGTCTTGTCCTCGAATCTCAGGTAAGCGCCGCAAGCACTGCGGCAGTGATGACGTCGGTCCTGTCCTTGCCCGGCACGGTGCCGATGCCGCGGGCGGTGGTCTGTTCCAGCGCCGCCATGATGCGGGCGGCGGCGTCCTTCTCGCCGAGATGCTCGAGCATCATCGCAGCCGACCAGATGGTGGCCATCGGATTGGCGATGCCGAGATGGGCGATGTCGGGCGCCGAACCATGCACCGGTTCGAACATCGATGGTGCGGAGCGGTCCGGGTTGATGTTGGCGGAAGCCGCAAAGCCGAGACCGCCCTGGATGGCGGCGCCAAGGTCGGTGAGGATATCGCCGAAGAGATTGGAGGCGACCACCACGTCAAGGCTTTCCGGCGCCATCACCATGCGGGCGGCCATGGCGTCGATGTGATAGCTGGTGACCGTGACGTCGGGATATTCGGCGGAAAGTTCCTTCGTCACCTCGTCCCAGAACACCATGGAATATTTCTGGGCGTTCGACTTGGTGATGGAGGTGAGCTTGCCGCGCCGGGCGCGCGCCTGCTCGAAACCGAAGCGCAGGATGCGCTCCACACCCTTGCGGGTGAAGATCGAGGTTTCCACCGCCACTTCGTCCGCGGTGCCCTGATGCACGCGCCCGCCGGCGCCGGAATATTCGCCCTCGGTGTTTTCGCGGATGCAGAGGATGTCGAATGCCTCGGCCTTCAACGGTCCCTGCACGCCGGGCAGCAGCCGGTGCGGACGGATATTGGCATATTGCACGAAGGCCTTGCGGATCGGCAGAAGCAGGCCATGCAGCGAGACCGAGTCCGGCACTTCCGCCGGCCAGCCGACGGCTCCAAGCAGAATGGCGTCGAAGCCGCGCAGCGTCTCGATGCCGTCTGGCGGCATCATCGCCCCGGTTTCCTTGTAGAACTTGCAGGACCACGGAAATTCGGTGCCCTTGAGCGCGAAACCCGCGTCGCCGGAGACCTTTTCGAGCACGCTCCAGGCTGCCGCGGTGACATCACGGCCAATGCCGTCGCCGGGAATGAGCGCGATGGAATATGTCTGCATGGGGAAAGACCTTGTGCTGTCAGAGGCTGATGAGGACGCTCTTGCTCTTGCGGTTGGCGAGATAGGCGTCGCGGCCGAGATCCTTTCCGATCCCGGAGCGTTTGTAACCCCCGGTCGGCAGGATGTGATCGCGCGAGCGGCTGTAGCGGTTGACCCAGACGGTGCCCGCCTGGATCTGGCGGGTCAGGCGGATGGCGCGGGAGAGATCGCGGGTAAAGATGCCGCTCGCCAGCCCGTAGGTCGGATGGTCGGAAAGCGCCAGCGCCTCTTCCTCCGTGGTAAAGGTCTGCATGGTCAGAACCGGTCCGAAGATCTCCTCGGTCACGGCGGGCGAGTCCTGCCGGACATTGGCGATCAGGGTCGGGGCGTAGAAATAACCTTCGCCCTCCATCGCCGCGCCACCGGTCAGGCACTCGCCGCCGGCGGCAACCGCCGCCTGCACGATGCTGCCGATGCGGCCGCGCTGGCGCTCGGAAATGATCGGCGAATACTGGCTTGCCTCGTCCCAGGTCGGGCCCGGGCGCACGGCCTTCATACGGGCGATGATGGCCTCGACAAGAGTGCCGGCCACACTTTCCTCGACGATCAGGCGCGAACCCGCAACGCAGGCCTGTCCGGCATTGGAAAGAATGCTTCTGGCAATCTCTTCGGCCGCCTTGCCGAGATCGGCGTCGGCAAAGACGAGCTGCGGGCTCTTGCCGCCGAGTTCCAGCGTCATCGGCTTGACCCCGGTGCGGGCGATATTGGCCATGATCGCGGAACCCGCGCCGGTCGAGCCGGTAAAGGAGATCTTGGCGATATCGGGATGCCCGGTGATCGCATTGCCGGTGGTCGGGCCGTCGCCCAGCACGATGTTGACGAGACCTGCCGGGATGCCAGCGCGCACGGCGAGCTCGGCGAGATAGACGGTGGAGAACGGCGTCATTTCGGAAGGTTTCAGCACCACCGCATTGCCCGCTGCCAGTGCCGGACCGAGCTTCCACCCGGCCATCGAGACCGGGAAGTTCCATGGCGTGATGGCGCCGACCACGCCGTAGGGTTCCGTCATCACCATGCCGAGACTATTGTCGTCGGTCGGTACGAGATCGCTGCCTTCCTTGTCGGCGAATTCGGCGAAGAACCGGATCTGCTCGGCGGTGATGGCGATATCGCCGGCGACGAGATGGCCAACGGGCCGGGTGGAGGAAAGCGCCTCGAGCTTGGCGAGCGTTGCGGCCTCGGCTTCGATCAGGTCGGCCCAGCGCTGCATCGCCTTGGTGCGTTCGCGGGGACGCACGCCGCCCCAGTTGTTGGCTTTCAGGGCCTTCTTCGCGGTTTCGACGGCGCGGTCGACGGTTGCCTCGTCGGCGAGTGGGCAGCCGGCATAGGCCTTGCCATCGGAGGGGCGATGCATGTCGATGACGCCACCGGCCTCCACCAGCCGTTCGCCGATGAAATGACCGACGGACAGCGGAAGGGTATCGGGATCGAAACTGAGGGTCATGACGCGCACCTTTGCAAAGCCTTTAGGCAAGGGTAACTGCCGCGCATGAGCAGCATGCGTCGTGTGGGACGGCAGGCGCGAATGAAAATCCTGTTTTACCGGCGAGGGGCAGTGCAATCTTCCGCCGCGGCAAAGGAGCGGCGGAGGCTTTGCAGGAAAGCCGAGATGAAACGGGACTTCGGTCGCTGCTCGTTGATCGAAATCGAGACGCGTGTGGTGACGACCGGCTCGAAGCGCCGGGCGACGATGCCTTCCCCGCCCTGAAGCACCGCGAGGCCATCGACCACGGCGACGCCGAGCCCCTGCCGCACCAGAGGCAGCGCACCGACGGATGAGGCGATCTGGATCGCGACATCGCGGATGAGACCCCTTGACGCAAAGGCCTCGTCGAGCGCCGGCCCGACCTCGTCGGCATGGGAGCCGTAGGAAATCAGCGGCACGCCTTCGAGAAGTTCCGGCGTGATGACCTCATGAGCGGCGAGCGGATCGCCTTCCCGCAGCACCGCCACCATTGGCGTGGCGCCGAGCGCTTCCACCCGCACGCTCGGTGCAAGGATGGCCGAGAGCGTCACCGCGACATCGATGTCGCCGATGGTCAGGGCTTCTGCGATCTCGCGCTTCGGGAGCGTGTGCAGGTGGATCTTCACCTCCGGATGACGGGAGCGGAAATCGGCAAGCGCCGGCGGCAGCACCGAATAGGCAAGCGGCAGGCTTGCGCCGATCCGCAACAACCCGATCTTGTTGGCGCCGACATCGCGGGCAAGCGTCTTCAGCGCCTCCATCTGGCGGAACACGCGGTCCGCATCGGAAAACAGCAGATGCGCCTCCATCGTCGGCACCAGCCGCCCGCCGATCCGCTCGAATAGCGCGTATCCGAGCTGGTCTTCCAACTGCAGCAGAAGCTTGCTGACGGCCGGTTGCGAGACGCCGAGCGAATTGGCCGCGGCGGTGATAGTGCCGTCGCGCATGATCGTCCGGAAAATCTCGAGTTGGCGGACATTCATGGAACGACGGTTCCCCCGGGGGTATCTCTTCGGCCTAGAGACCGTAGCGGATTTTCATCTCCTGAAACAGGCCGCGCATCTGGTCGGCGACCGGCCGGATGTCGGAGCCGAACTTCTCCACCGCCTCGAAAATCCGGTGCTTCAGGAAGAAGCGCCAGCCGACGGGCGCGGTCGCAAGGAATTCGGTCAGAAGATCGTAGCGCTCGTTGGTCCAGACAGCCTCGAATGCCAGGCGTTCCGCGCCGTAGGTGATGACCGGGGGCGTGGGGTCCGCCGGGCGGGCTGCGCGCAGACTTGCGGTCTCGACCTCGTCAACGCGGCGTTCGCGAATGGCGACACCGTAATCCCGCCTTGCGCTTTCCTCGCTGACCGCTCCCTTCAGCACGTCATCCAGAACGTCTTCGGGATCGCGCAGGAAGGGATCGCCCCAGCCGCCGGCACCCGGACCGACGACGCGGATCACATCGCCCGGACCGCAATTGATGACATCGGTATTGCCGAGCGATACCTCGTCAGCGCGACCGGGATTGCGCAGGAAGCGCGATACCGTGCCGGCCTTTGCGCCGTTCACGCCCCAGGCTGGCATGATCGAGCGGTTGCGGTTTCGCGCCGTCACCACGGTTTCGGGCGAGAACACCTCGAATTCCATGACGGCGGACAGGCCGCCGCGATGACGGCCGGGCGCGCCGCTGTCAGGCTCCAGCCCGTAGCGCAGGAAACGGATCGGCACTTCCGCCTCGCTGATCTCGATCGGCGTGTTGCGCAGGAAGCCGGTCGCCCCGCCCGCGCCGTCGCTGCCGTCGCCGAAGGGCGTGCCACCGCCACCGCCGCCGACCGGGCCGATGGAGGCCATGACCGGGCGGCCGTTGCGGCCGCTGGTCTTGATGTTCATGATCGCGTTGCCGCCAGGAGAGGCGGCCGGCATCAGGTGGGGCAACGCCTGCGCGAACGCGCCGACGGTGACGATCTGCGTCATGGCGCAGGTGAGCGAGCGCATGCCGACGGCGGCCGGCCGCTGGCAATTGACCACCGATCCCTCGGGCAGGATGGCGCGGGCCGGGCGCAGCGTGCCGGCATTCAGAAGCAGGCTGTTGTCCAGCGTGTAAAGCACGTAGGTCAGGCCGACCATCACCAGCGGATGGCGTTCGCGGCCGCCGGTCGGCATGTTGAGCGAGGAGCCGAGCTGCGGATCGGAGCCGGTGTAATCGAGCACGATTTCGTCGCCGCGCACCTTCAGCGTCAGCGCTACCCGGCAGGGCTTGCCGCCGACGGAATCCTCATCGGCATAGTCGGCGAAGAAGTAGTCGCCGTCCGGCACGCGCGTCAGGATCTGGCGCACCTGCGCTTCGGCATAGTCGAGGATCTGCTCGACGCCCTCGATGAAGGTGTCGAAACCGAAGCGGTCGACGATCTCCAGGATCTTGCGTTCGCCGACATTGACGGAGGCGATCTGGGCATGGAGGTCGCCGAGGTTCTGTTCAGGCAGGCGAACATTGGCGCGGATCATCTCGGGAATGAAGGGGTTCAGCACGCCCTTCTCGACGAGCTTGACCGGCGGAATGCGCAGGCCCTCCTGCTCGATTTCGTTCAGCGAGCGCGAGAGCGAGGCCGGTACCGCGCCGCCGACATCGGTATTGTGGATGTGGCCGACGACGAAGCAGGCGATGCGGCCCTCGTGAAACACCGGCTTCCAGATGTGGATATCCGGCGAATGGGTGGCGACGAAGCCGTTATAGGGATCGTTGGTGATGCAGATGTCGCCTTCCGCATAGTCGTCGAACATCTCAAGCAGCGGGGCGTAATCGATGCCGCTGTACCATGGCGCGCCGAACTGGCGCGGATTGGCGAAGGCCAGCCCCTCGCGGGTGACGATCTGGCAGGAAAAGTCTTCCGTTTCCTTGACGAAGGCCGAATGGGCGGTACGCATCAGCGTGAAGGCCATGGCGTCGGCTGCGGCGGCGCAGAAGTTGGCGAGAACTTTCAGGTTGCGGCGATCGATGGCCATGTTCACAGCTCCGACTTGGTGATGACTAGGTTTCCGAGGCGGTCGACGCAGACCTCGAAACCGGGCGGAACGACCGTGGTCGTGTCGTCCTGGGCGATGATGGCGGGTCCCTGGAATTCATGGCCGGCGGCAAGCTCTTCCCGTCGATAGACGCCGGTGACCCAGGTGCGTCCCTTGAACCAGCCCTCGACATGGAAACGCGGTTCGGCTGGTCCCGTTGCCTCCGGAGCCGGTTGCAGGACGAATTTCGGCGTCGCACCGGAGATGACGAGCCGAAGGCTCACCATCTGCACCGCGGCCGTCTCGTCGGAATGGCCGTAGAGCCTTTCGTGCTCGCGGTGGAAGGCGCCGGCGACCGCGGCCGTATCGCCAGCGGTGAGCCAGACCGTCTCGAGCGGGGTCTCGATCTCGAAGGACTGGCCGAGATAGCGCATGTCGGCCGAAAGCCGGATCTCGCCTTCTTGCGCGTGGCCCTGCGCCTTCAGCCAGTCTCGTGCAGCGGTTTCGAGTTCGGAGAAGACCGGAAGCAATCCCGCGATACCGGCCTCGTTCACCTCGCAATAGGTGGTGCGGATGAAGTCGTTCTTGAGGTCGGCGATCAGGCCGCCCAGCGCCGACACGACGCCCGGCGTCGGCGGCACGACGACACCCTTCATGTCGAGTTCGCGGGCGAGGAAGCAGGCGAGCATGGCGCCCGCGCCGCCGAAGGCGAACAGGTGGAACTCGCGGGGATCGATGGCAAAGCGCGAGACGAGCGCGCTCACTTCGGCATACATGCCGGAAACCGAGATATCGATGACGCTGCCGGACAGTTCCTCGACGCTGGTCGAGAGCTGGGCCGCAAGCGGTTCAAGTGCTGCCCGCGAGGCCGCATGATCGACCGTGACCGCGCCGTAGCCGAGCGGCATGTGGCCGATCAGGTTGGAGGCGGCCATGGCGTCGGTGATGGTCGGCTTGGTTCCGCCGCGGCCATAACAGGCCGGGCCGGGCGTCGAGCCGGCGCTTTCCGGGCCGACCTGAAGGAAGCCGAGCGGGTCCACCCAGGCGACCGAGCCGCCGCCCTGTCCGACCGAACTGACCGAGACCGAGGGAACATGGATCTGGAAGTCGCCGATCAGTTCGCCGACGCCGTATTGCGCGGTGCCGTCGACGATCACCGCGACATCGGCGCTGGTGCCGCCGATATCGAGGCTCATGATCCGGTCGAAGCCGCTCGCCTTCGCCAGATAGCCAGCGCCGATGACGCCGGAGGCGGTTCCCGAAAGGATCATCTGCACGCATTCGGCCCGGGCCTGGTCGATGCCCATCACGCCGCCATTGGTCTTGGTGATGAGCAGCGGGCAGGCAACGCCACGGCCGCGCAGAACGGTTTCGAAGCGGTCGAGATAATGGGCGACGCGCGGCTGCACATAGCCGCTGATGACGGCGGTGATGGTGCGCTCGTATTCGCGGATGATCGGCCACGTATCGGCCGAGGAAACGACCGGCAGGCGGGGAGCGAGACGCTCGATCATCGCCTTGACGGCTCGTTCGTTCGCCGGGTTACGATAGGAATGGAGGAAGGAGATGACGATACCCTTGCAGCCGGCGGCAAGCGCCTCTTCGACCGCGCGGGCGACATCGTTCTCCCGGGGTGCCTCTGCGATCTCGCCGGTTGCCAGCGTGCGTTCCACGATCCCGAACACCCGGTCGCGACGGATCAGCGGTTCGGGCCGGACGGAATAGAGATTGTGGATCTGCGGGATCTTGAGGCGCGCGATTTCCAGCACGTCCTCGAAATTGCGGGTGGTGAAGAGCGCGATGTCATGGCCGTTGCGCTGGATCACGGTGTTGACGCCGACCGTGGTGCCATGGGTGAAATAGGCGATCTCGGCCGCGTCCATGCCGTCGCGCGCCTTCAGCGTATCGAGCGCGAGCAGGATTTCCTCGCCCGGCGCATCCGGTCTCGAAAACACCTTCAGCGTCGAAAGCCTCCCCGTGTCCTCGTTCAGCACCGCGAAGTCCGTGAAGGACCCGCCGACATCCACACCGATCCGATAAGTCATGCCGTTCTCCTGTCGTTGGCATGACTGTCGCATCGGCTATACGACACCACCACCGAATTTCGATGAGGAATCCATAACCACTGGTTATGTCCTATTCGGGCTTGGGCACCGTCATGTAATATTCGGGATGGGGTGCCGGCCGGTAGCCGGCCTTTTCATAGACGGCGTGGGCGTCCTTCGTCGCGAGCATCCAGCTCGAAACGGTGGCAAGCTCCGGATGATTGCGGATTTCCAGCGCCAGCCATGAGGCGAGACCCTGACCGCGATGGGCGGGCAGGGTGAAGACGTCGCGCAGATAGGCGAACACGGCATAATCCGTCACCAGCCGGCCGAAGGCGGCAAGCGTGCCGTCCGGGGCGTAGATGGCCACCGGCAGGGAGCCTTCCAGCGCCCTTTCCAGCTGCTCGAAGGTGAGGTTGCGCGCCCAGTAGGACTCGTTGACGAGGAAGCGATGAACCTCGACCGGATCGAACCGGCTCCGATCCGTGCTCAGCGTATACCCCTTGCGGGACGCCTCGAAGATGACCTTGTCGCGCAACATCGCAATCACATGACCGTAACGTAGATTTTCCGAACGGTTTCTATCGTCTTCCAGACGCCGATGAAACCCGGCTTCATGACGAAGCTGTCACCGGCCTTGTAGACGACTGGCTCGCCGCCTTCCGGGGTGATTTCGACGACGCCAGAGATGATGTGGCAGAACTCGAAGGTCTCGCCCTTGATCGAGCGCGTTTCGCCCGGCGTCGCTTCCCATACGCCGGTATGGATCATCTCGCCGCGAGCGACATCCTGCGCCCATGTCTTGAAGGAGGGATTGCCGGCAATCAGGCGTTCCGGCAGCGGGCCGGATTCGCGCGGTGCGGAGGAGGGATTGGTGTCGATAGTCTTGAGCAGGGACATGGCTCTCCTTTCGGGGGTGGGGAAAATCAGTAGCCGCGGGTCCGGTCCACGAGCCCGATGGGGTCGAGGCCGGCTTTGTAGCGCCTGACGTTCTCGACGACGGCGCGGGCAGCGGTTTCGGGTTGCGTGACGCTCGCGACATGCGGGGTCAGCAGGATTTTCGGATGCGACCAGAAGGCATGGCCGGCCGGAAGCGGCTCGGGATCGGTGACGTCGATCACCGCACCGGAAAGATGTCCCTCGTCGAGGGCCGCGATCAGCGCATCATGCTCGAGTTGCGGTCCGCGCCCGACATGAACGAGGCCCGCGCCCGCCGGCAGCCGGCGGAAAAGGGCCGCATCGAGAAAGCCGCGGGTCTCCGGCGTCAGCGGCAGCAGGCAGACGAGAATGTCGGTCTCCGCCAGCATGGCCGCAAGCCCTGACGCGCCGCTGTGGCAGGTGACGCCCTCGATCTCGCGCGGGCTGCGGCTCCAGCCGGCAAGCGGAAAGCCGAAGGGCTTCAACCGTTCCAGCACAGCGGTGCCGAGCATGCCGAGGCCGAGCACGCCGATACGTCGCTCGCCCGCCTGCGACTGCGCCAGCATCCGCCACGTCTGGTGGCGCTGCTGGTCGAGATAGGCTGGAAGGTTGCGATGAAGGGCAAGCACCGCCATCGTCACATATTCCTGCATCATGCGCACGATGCCATCTTCGACCATGCGAACCACCTTCACATGCGGCGGCACGGCGTCGATGCGGAACTGGTCCACGCCGGCGCCTATGGAAAAGAGGATTTCCAGATTGCGATAGCTCGCGAGGTTTTCCGGAACCGTCCATGTGATGAGGTAGCGCACCGCATCCGGGTCGACGGTCGCCGGGTCCATCGAGAACGGCACGTCGGGCAGATCGCGCGCAAAGGCTTCGGCGAAGATCGCGCCGCGTTTCGCATCGGAGTTGAACAGAAACGTCATTTCGGCCGCATCCCCTCCTTCG
>NZ_CP180218.1:0-283419 GCF_047553425.1 Paenirhizobium cremeum | reverse complement strand
TTCCTTGTTCTCTTTTATGGAAAACACGCGCGCAGGCGCGGCAAAACGGCCGCTGTCGTGGCGGAGACAGCCGTCAGCGATGCGGCGATGCTGCCGCCGAAAGATGGAAAGACGTTATTCGAATGCGATGCCGCGGAGTTTCCGCAGGCCGGAACCGGACACTCAGCCCTTCTGGAGCTCTGCCAGGCGGTCGAGGGCGGCGGCGAAGCCTTTCAGCGAGATGGAAAGGGCAAGAGGCTGCGAGTTGTCGATCGGGGTGGCGGAAACCTTGATCGCCGTGCCGCTCTTCAGCGCCGCCAGGTTTTCGGACGAGAACGTCAACGGCACGAGGCATCCGACAGGCAGGCAGGTAGAGAAGCGCAGTTGCGGAAGAGCCGGCTTGTCGTCGATCTGCAGGCCGGCGCCCGCCTCGAGCTTGAGGCCGAACGGTAGAGCGACGACACCGTTGACGCTGCTGCCCTTGGCAAGCTGCAGCTCGATCGCCATCACCCTCTGGCCGTTCTGCTGGGTCTGCAACTGGGACATCGAACAGATCTTGCCGCCCTGGACGACGTTACAGGCGACGCGCCAGTCCTGATAGGTCTCCTGCAGGGCGTTCGCGCCGCCGGGAAGCGTCGCGGCGGCGTCCTGCGCCTTCGCCGGAACGACGGCGGCAAGTGGCAGGAAAAGGGCGGCGGCCTTGGCGAGTGTCTTCATGTCGATCGTGCTCTTTGTTCTGGAACCGGAAGGGAGACCGCGTCAGTAGCGCGCGGTGATCCTGATCTTGAAATCGAAGTCGCCCGCCTCCCGCTCTCCCTGGTCCGCGAGGGCGAAGGCGGCCGTCATGTTGAGACTGAAATTGTCGGCAATGCCGTAGTCGAGGCCGGCGCCGGCGCTGGCGAGTGAAATGCCATCGTCCGAAACCTTGTTACGGCCAAAGCCGAGATCGACGAAGGCGAAGGGCGAAAGCCGGTCGTTCCCCATCGGCGACAGCACCGGCGCGCGCAGTTCGTTGCGCAGGATGACGCCCGTATCGGCCACCCCGTCGTCCAGGTCGTAACCGCGCACGCCGTCCAGCCCGCCGAGGGAGAGCCGCTCGGTATCGGGAAGCGCCTGGCCGGCCAGCTGGAACTGGATGTCGTTGCCGAGTTCGAAACCGCCGCCGAGTTCGGTGCGCCGGCCGAGGCGACCGGCGAGATAGGCATAGCTGACATCGGTGATCGCGCCGTTCGAAAAGCTGTTCCAGGCGCTGTCGCTGTTGTCGGAAACGATCCCGCCCGGATTGGCCTTGACGTGGATATCGAGATCCGTCGCGCCGTGGGTATCGTCGAATGTCTGGCTCCAGCCGAGGCCGAACTGGAAAAGCGCGGCTTCCGCGCCGCCGATCCCGATGTCCGAGAAGAAGGCATCGCGCGAAAGATGCTTGTATTCCACGCCGGCATAAACCTCGCCACCATAGACGCCGGGCAATATGTTGGACAGCGCGCTGCGATAGTAGAGCGGAAGCTCGACGATGGTGTCGTAGAAAGTGAAGAGATCGCTTTCCTGTCGCGTGGCGATAAAGGCCGGGCTGAATTCGATCGCCTGCCGGCCGGCAAGCGGCACGACGAAACGGCCGGAATGGCTGAGATATCTGGCCCGGCTGCCGTCGTGATCGGGAAAGACGCCCTGAAGATCCTCGAGGAGATCGGGAGATCCCGTCAGCTGATAGGAGCCGAAGGCACCGTCGATGCCGGGAATGGCAAAACCCGCGCCGAGGAAGAAACGGTTGCGATCCGTGCCTTCCGCGCCGGTATTGGCATAGCCGGCATAGACCTGCCAGGGCTTGGCCTTCGTGACGTCCAGCACGAGATCGGAACGGCCGAGTTCGGTGCCTGGAGAAAAAAGGCCCTGCACCCGGCGGAAGGGAGAGCGGTTGAGCCAGGCCAGATCCTCGTTGACGCCGGCAGACGAAATGCGGCTCCCCTCGCCTGCCCGGACCTGCGCGACAAGCCGGCGGGCGCGCTCGCCTTCCACACCCCGCGCGGAAACCGTGCCGAAGCCGAATTCCATCACCCTCAGATTGAGAACGCCGCCGGTGATTTCCTGCGGCGGTATGGTCACCGAAACGAAGGGGTAGCCGGCCTTGCGATAGACGCCGGCGACGGCGGCCTGGCTGTCGGCGATCAGCGATATGGAAAGCGGCTTGCCGAGGAAGGGTTGCAGCGCCCGGTCGAGTTCGGGGCGGAGATCCCGGCCCGCCCCGATATCGCCGACGGCCACGCCGCTGCCCCTGCCGATAGCCGGCTCCTCCCGCGGTCCGATCAGCCGGATACCGGCAAGCGTCGCGCCAAGCGGCCGGTCATCCGCTGCGACGCCTGCCTCCTCGGGCAGCCGGATGGCCGGGGCCGGTCCCGTCGCGTCGGGGGGAAGGTTGCGCTCGACCGCGGACTGCGCAGCCGCAGGGCCGGCGACGGCGAGCGCCACGACCGCCGCGATGCAGCCGAGCCCGCCGCAGGAGACCGGCCGCAGCCGGCCGGAGGTATCGTGTCGATCGATAGGCATTACAGCGATCCGATAATGATGAAGGGACCCACCGACCGGTTGGCGGGATGGGGAACCGGAGCGCAGGCCGCGCCCATGACCGCGCCGGCCCCGCAGGGACCCGACGTATCGACGGTCTGCTCGGCGGGAATACCCCTCAGGCCCAAGCTGAACGGCGCTTCGAAGGCCGCCTGCGGCAACACCGCGTCGGGTTCCGGCTCCGGCTCGGCCGCAGCGACCACCGTCAGCACGCCGCCCACATAGGTGAGCACATAATTGGACGAGGCCGTGAGCGTGCCCTGGCTGATCGCGTAAGTCCCGGCCGGCGAGCCGGAGGTCGCGAGCGTCGCCAGTGCACCCGAAAGCGTATCGCCGCCCGCAAGGCCCATGCCGCCAACCGTATAGCTCAGGGTCGGCACGGCCCCGCCCGCGGCCATGGACTGATTGTCCGCCGTCACCGTCAGGGAACGCGGCGTGACCGTCAGCGCGCCGGCAAGCAAGGAAATGTCATAGCCGAACTGGCCGGAATAGAGCCCATGAAGGGCAAGCGCCCCGCCCGAATAGCTGCCGACATCAGCGCCGGCGGCCGTATAGGCGGCCGTTCCGAAGACCTGCGCCGTATCGTAACCCGGCAGGCTATAGGTCAGCGTGCCGACATTCGTGGTGGTCGTCGTGCCGTCATAGACCTTGGCGCCGCCGCCGCCCGTTATCGTCAGGCTCGTCATGAAGCCGCGCAGCAGCGGCGCCGTATAGCCGTCATAGATGCGCCAGACGGAGCCGGTTCCGCCGGCATCGTCGATATCCCAGCCGGCGGCGGCGAAGGTGGAAAGCGAGGTGAGTTGGGCCGTGGTCAAGCCGGTCACGCCACCTGCCGAGCCTATCCCGACGCCGAGGCTCGTGCCGGAGGTCGTCGTGTTCCAGAAGCCTGCCGTGACAGTGCCGGAATTGTTGCCGATCAGTCCGCCGTAAGGTGCCGCAGCGGATGGCAGCGCGCCGGTGGCGTAGCTGTTCGTCACGCTGCCGCTGTTCACCCCGACGAGACCGCCGGCAACATTGCCGCCGCTGACATTGCCGGTTGCGTAAGCGTTGGCGATACCGCCGGCATTGCTACCGACGAGCCCGCCCGCCGTTGCGGTGGCGCCGCTGCCTGCGGTCACCGTGCCGGTGGCGAACGACGTGGCGACGGAGCCGGTGGTGCCCGCCGCACCATCCACCGTGTTGATGCCTACGAGGCCGCCCACATGGCTATCGGTGCCGCCAGTCACCGCGCCCGTGGCATAGCTTGCCGAAATGCCGGTGGCATTCGCGCCGGCAAGGCCGCCTGCGGCGCTGTTCGCGCCGACGTCGACGGTGCCGCTGGCCCAGCTACCGGTGATCGTGCCGGTGCTGATGACGACCCCGCCGGATGTGGCGGCGGCGTTGTACGCCACAAGGCCGCCCGCATAGGCATAGTCGCCGGCCGTGACCGTCACGGCCGCATGGCTGTTGGTTATGGTGCCGGCGTTCATGCCGATCAGGCCGCCGACATAATGACTGTTGCCGGCCGAGGCCGTGCCCGATACCGAGACATTGCTGACCGTGCCGAAGTTGTAGCTCCCCAGCAGGCCGGCTACGGAGCCCGTGACGGAGCCCGACAGGGCAAGATCGGAGACGGTGCCGTCGATTCTGCCGAACAGCCCGCCAAGGCCTGCCGACTGATTGACGAGGAGGCCGCTTATCGTGTGGCCGGCGCCATCGAGGCTGCCGGTAAAACCGGTCGCGAAGTCACCGATCGACGCAAAACCCGCGCCCGAGTTCCAGCCGGAGGTCCCGCTTGCGTCGATATCCGCCGCCAGCACGAAGTCGTCCGAAAGCAGGTTTGCGGAGGCCATGCCCTGCAGGCCGTAGACGTCGACGATCTGGTAGGGTGTCGCCGCCGAGCCATCGCCGCCCGTGGCGCGCAGGAAGGTGGTGCCGCCGCCGAGGCGGAAGTCGGTGGCGTTGAACGAGGCGAGCGTACCGGCGATCTGGCTCCATGTGCCTGACGTCAGCGAGAAGAGGCCCACATCGATGGCGCTCGACGTGGTGGCCGTACCGGCCGCGGAGATGACGAGCGTGCCGTTGGCGGCGGTAACGGCGCCGCCCAGCGTGATGTCACCGCTGGTGACCGTGGTCAGCGTCAGGCTGGACGTATCCGACCAGGAAATGGCGTCCGCGACGGTGAGATTGCCCCAGGCCGTCAGCCCGACGGTGCCGCTGACGCCGAATGTGCCGCCGCTGTCGAGCGACAGCAGGCCTGCCGAACCGAGATTGGTGTCGAGCGTGTAGTTGCCGGAGGCGTTGAGGTAGACGCCATAACCGCCCGACGTGGTGAGCGACGCGAAGGAGGACGGGGAGAGAAAACCGAGATCGGTGTCGCTGTAGCTGCCAAGCGTTGCAAAATAGCCTGTCTGCGTTGCCGAAAGCGACGTCTCGCCGGTAATCAGATGCGCCGCCGTGCCGTAGATCGAAACGTTCTGCGCGCCGTTGGTGCCGCCGATATCGGAGAAGGCGATCCCCTTTGTCGCTCCGTTGTCGAGATAGGTCAGCACCCCGGTCGAAGCGAGAGAGGAGCCAGGGGCGAGCACGATGTAATAATAGCCGTTGGCGCCGGTGACGGCGCTGCCCATGCCGCTGCCGCCGGAAATGGCGGTCACATTCGCGCCCGCCAGCGCCGTCGTGCCGGCATCGCTATAGGCGGTGCCCGAAACGGCGACCGGTGTCGTTGAATATTGCCATTTGAAATAGGGATAGAGGTTCGTTCCGGTTCCCCAGATGGACGAGGAGAAGCCGGCAGGCAGGCTGCCCTGGAGCTGGGCGGTGGTGCGGGCGGTAGCGCTGCCGGCTCCGCCATAGATGCCGATCGACTGTCCGCTGGTCTGGGTGTCCCAGTAGGCGTTGGTGATTGCCGAGGCGCTATTGTTGTTATAGCCGGCGAAGCCGCCGACCTGGGCGCTACCGGTCACGTAGCCGGTCGAATAGGCATTGGTGATGGTGCCGTGGACGAAATTCACGCCGACGAAACCGCCGATGTTTGCCGCCGATCCCAGGCCGATCACACGGCCGGTTGCGTAGGAATCGGTGATCGTCCCCTCGTTATGCCCGACGAAGCCGCCGATCGGTCCCGCGCTGCCGGTAACCGTGCCGGTGGCATAAGACTGGGAAATCGTTCCACCATCGCCGGTATAGCCGTTGCCGCCGACAAGACCGCCGATATAGCCGTCGCTGCCCCCGGTGCCGGTGACATTGCCCGTGGCGTAGGATTGCGTGATCGTGCCGCCGTTGAAGAGGTAGCCGACAAGGCCGCCGACCTGATAGCCGGCGCCGGTGACGCTGCCGCTTGCCGAGGAACCGCTCACAACACCGCCGTCGACCGCCCCGATGAGGCCGCCGGTATTGGCCTCCCCGGTGCTCACACCCGAGATGGTCGCACTCGCCGATGCACCCGATACCGAGCCGCCGACCATGTAGCCGATGAGCGCGCCGACGTCGTCATTGCCGGTGATGCTGCCGCCGGAGAGCGTCACGTTGCTGATCGTGGCGCCGTTCGTATAGCCGAACAGGCCGACATAATTGGTGCCGGCGCGGTTGATCGTCAGGCCAGTGAGGGTGTGGCCCTGGCCGTCGAAGCTGCCGGTGAAGTTCGAAGTGTCGCTGCCGATGGAAACGAAGCCCGACGAACCCCACAGGCCGCTGTAATACCCGCCGACGGCGGTGAACGCGCCGGTCAGATCGATATCGGCTCCCAGCGTGTAGCTGGCGGTGAGATCGAGCGACATCAGTTGCAGCGCCGCCGCGGTATAGATAACGGTCGAATATTCGCTGCGCAGCATGGGCCGCGTCTCGCCGGCGATCATCACCCAGGTATTGGTGAAATCGAAGCCGGCATAGGTCGCCTGCGTGTAGGCCGAGGCGTTGGAGATGCCGGTGCCGGCGAAGCTGGTGGCCTGCCCGGTGGAATTTATGTCCCAATAGGCGTTGGTCAATGTGAGCGTGCCCGCCACCATTTCCCCGCCGATCAGACCACCAGTATTGGACGGGCCCGTCACCCTGCCGCTGGCATAGACATTGGTGAGAGTGCCGCCCTGGTAGACACTGCCCGCAAATCCGCCGGCGTAGTCGCCGGTTGCGGTGACCGAACCCGTCGCATAGGAATCGGAAACCGAGCCGGCGCGCAGACGGCCGATCAGGCCGCCGACCTCATCTCCGCCGCTGACTGTCGCAGTCGAGGAGGAGCCGGAGATCGTCCCCTGGTCGAACCAGCCGACCAGTCCGCCGATCTGGCCAGCCGTGCCCGTCACGCTGCCGGTCGCGTGCACGTTGACGACCGATCCCAAGGAGACATTGCCGGCGACCGTGCCAACTCTTCCGGCGCCGATGACCGACATGTTCGACAGGGTCAGATCCCTGACGGTTCCCCACAAGACGCCGATCAGTCCGACGGTCGATTGCCCGGGACGGTTGATCGTCAAGCCGTCCACCGTGTGCCCAAGGCCGGTCAGCGTCGTGGTAAAGGATGAAATCGGGTTGAAACCCGCACCGCTGTTCCAGCTTGCCGTGGCCGAGGCGTCGATATCGTTGCCCAGCGCGTAATTCGTGCCGTCGACCATGGCCTGCAGGCCGGCCACATCGTGGATCAGGGTGTAGGCCGTGCCGTTGACGGAAAGCGATGCGCCGCTGCCGGGCAGAGACACGCGGGCGCCGTTGAGCAGCGAATAAGCCGTGCCATAGCCGAGGCTCAGCGCCGCATTCGTGCCGCTCAGCGTCAGATCCTTGGCGATCTTCAGCGTACCGGCGGCAGACAGGCTGACGTTTGCATTCACATGGCTGTCGGCGAGCGCCGCATTGATCGTCAGGTCGCCCGACGTCGTGGTCAGACTGAGCGTTCCGTTCGCCGTGATCGGCCCGGAAACGGTCAGCGCCTGGCTGTTGGTGAAGGCAAAAGACCCCGCAGCGCTTGATGCACCGAGCGTGGAGACGGCATTCCCGGTATTGGTAAGAGCCACCGAGCCGCCGTTGGCGGCGGTCGCTGTGACAGTGCCGGCCGTGATGGCCGCCGTCTGGCTGATGCCGCCGGCGCCGGCGCTGAGGACGAGTGCGCTGCCGGCATTCGATCCCGTGATGGCGGCATTGATGAAGACGCCGCCCGTGCTCGCATCCGCTAGCAGCGACAATGTCGTGGCGGCTGACCATGATACCGCAGCGTCCACGGTGATGTTGCCGGCTTCCGAGCCTCCGCCGTTTGTGGTGATCGCGACGTTGCTGCTCGAAAGGTAGGAGCTCAGGGTCGTGTTGTTGATGTTCGCGCCGCTGGTGGTGGGCTGCACGTTCCACGGGTCCGACGACATGGTCACCGAGACGTTGCTGGAGCCGGACGACGAAATGGTGATGTTGTAGGGATCGATGAGCCAGGTGCCCATGGCCCCCTGTTCGGAGAGTGTGGAAATGGAGACATTATCGCCGAGCAGCAGGTTGTGCCCCGAGGTTTCCACGAGGCCGCCAGCCGCGGTACCGGCGCCGGTCGCCGAGATCGTGCCGTCGAAGACCGTGGTGTCGTCCGACCATACGACAGCCCGCCCCCCCGCGCCGGCGGTGCCGTCAACGCGGATCACCGCACCCGCGGCAACCGCCACCTTGTCGGCCGTCGCCACGTCTTCGTCGAGGAATTTCGTCGCGGCATTGTACCCGCCCTGGTAATCGCCGCCGATCAGCACGGTACCGCCGGTTGCGCCGGAGGCATCCACCGTCGCTGCCGAGCCAAGCGCGATCCTGTCGCCGGTCACGACGACCGTGCCGCCTGCGCCGGTGGTGCCGGTTGCCTCGACCGTGCCGTTGATGATGACATCGCCGCCGGAAATACGGATATCGCCGCCGCTGTCCGGCCGCGCCTGCGGAACCGGCACCCGCGTCGGCAGGCTGGCGGACGCCGTTTGCTGGCGGGTCGCGCTGAGCTTGCCGGTGACCTCGACCTTGCCCCCCTCCCCCGCCGTCAGGAAGATGCGGCCGTCCTTGCTGGTGACGCCGGTCGCCTTGACGACACCGCCGGTATTGCCGGCGAGCGCATAGACATTGCCGCCATTGGCGCGCAATTCCGCATTGGCGGCCGCAATCGTGCCTGAGTTCGTCGCCTCGGTGTCCGAACCGCCAACCACCACGGCAAAGAGGCCGTTTTCGTCAGCCTCGTCCTTCGCCAGGATCTCGTAGCCAGCGAGAAGCCCGACCGTGCCGTTCTCGGCGGTGATCGTGCCGGAATTATCAACGGCCCGAGCGATCAGCGCCACGTCGCCGGAAGCCGAACTGATGGTGCCGAGATTGACGACGCTTGCCTTCGACTGGCCGGCAAAGGTCATGGCCCCGCCGGCGAGGAAATCCGCGTCGGAGACATCATGGCTGGAGCCGTAAAAGCTGCCGCCCGTCGAAATCGTCCCCTGCCGCCCGACCACAATGCCGGCGGGATTGATAAGGTAGAGCGAGCCCGTCGCGGTCAGGGAACCGTCGATCTGCGAGGCGATATTGCCGTTGACCCGGTTCAGCGTCGCGCCCGCGCCGTTGTCGAAATGGACGGAAGCTCCCGATCCGATCGAGAACCCGCCCCATTCGATGATGCCGGTCAGACTCGTCTGGTTAATCAGGAGGCCCGAGGGAAGGCTCTCGATCGAACCGGAACCCTGGGTGAAGTCACCGCCCGAGGGCAGGACCTGCTGCGACAGCGCATAGCCCGGCATGGCCACTGTCGCAAGGAGAGCCGCAAGATGGCGTCGAAAAGACCGTGTCCTTGTCCCCATCCCGAAGCAACCTCCCCCTGAAAGCTTTGAATGAAAAAGAAAAATATAGTTCCGCCATAACACGACGAAGCGGCAGTAATTACCGTTGCAACGACGGTTAGGAACGGACTTGCTTCCTGTCAAGAACTACATTTGGGCCCAACAGCCGCGCGTGATCTTTTCCTTATACTTGTGCAGGACGAACACACCGATCGCTGCGGCAGCAACGAAGAGGCCGGCGAGCGGACACTCCCGCTAGCCGTCACTCCCGCGTCCTTTCCAGCGCCTGCAGCATCGGATAGACGCTGAACGCCGACTTTTCGGCCTTTGTCGTGAGATCCCGCAGATAGCCGCCCGGCGAGCGGATGGTTTCCGCCCGTTCCAGCATGACGGCGATCACCACCGCCGCCGCCTGCTCGCCCATGGCCGCCTTCGCCTTGCGCCAGGCATCCGGCGAAACGCCGAGCATGGAGCGCACCAGATCCGCGGTTTTCACGAGATCCGACCAGTTGCGGATGCCGTCTCGGGCATAATCGGCGATCTGCGGGCACAATCGCCGCAGCCGGTCGAGGCTGACCGCCATTTTCCGCTCGGGTGCGGCCTCCATCGTCGACCGGGCTCCCGCCGTATTATGTTCATCGCCGCTTATTTCAAATGATTGGTCGGTGTTTGAATTCTGAATATGGCGCTCAGTTTGAAGATCATTGGCGCTCATTTCTTCTTCCGAGAGGCTTGAAAGATAAGCGTTTTCCACTTCAGCCCTGAGCCGCAGGAGTTCCGTGCGGCGCGCCTCCAGCGCATCGAGCCGGGCATTGCGTCCAAGACGCCCCGAGATTGCCGCAAGGCGCTCCGCCATGGAGAGCCAGTCGCCTGCCCTTGCCTCTTCCAGCGCACAGGCGACGATCCTCGAAATATCCCGCTGGTGCAGCGTCACTTCGCTGCGCAATGTCCTTGCGGCCCGCTCTTCCTGACGGGCAGCTTCCGCCGCCGCATGGATTTCGCCGGCGCGCAGCGCCAGCGGCGCGAGGTCGAAGCCGAAGGCCTCCTCCACCAGCCCGCGTTCGTCCCGCAGGCAGTAGCGCTTGCCGTTGGCGCTGTCGCGGCGAATGACAAGGCCGGCCTCCACCAGAACCGCCAGATGCCTGCGGATCGTCGCCGGCGCCATGCCGCGGGCACGGACCGAAAGTTCGCGATTGGACGGAAAGACGATGATCGGCGCACTGCCGTCGAGTTCCCGATCGTTGTTGAAGGAGACCAGGGCTTCCAGCACGCAGATCGTGCGGTCGCCAAGGCCAAGCGTGCGGCGCGCTTCGGTTACCGCGCGCAGCAATTGCCATTTGTCGGCGCGGCCGCTGTCGTTGCCGCCCTCGCCCGCCCTGAGCTTTTCCTGGCGCTTCGCCGTCTTTGCCTGGTTGGCAAAAATGCGCGCACTTACCCTGCCGCCGCCGAAAGGCGTCGTCACTATCCGTTCCATCATCGTCAGGTCCCTTGTCTGGAGACAAGCCGGACCCGTCGACGTCGCCATTCAGACGGACGCAGTTCCACATTTCGCAGGACGGTTCGTCCGCGACTCTTGACTTTGACCTTCGGAAGTGATTCTCTCGAATTGCTACATAGAAGAGGGCTTCCGGAATGGTGACGTTTTGGGGGCCTTTTTTCTTGTCTCTGCGCTTCCTTTCCTGGTCTTGCAATCGTCGTCGGCCGGGCTATCCGCCGGCCGAATCGCTGTTATCCGGGTTCACGTCCCGCCATTTCCCTCGGCGGAGTGCTCCTCGATGAATGCCGCGTAGTCTTCGTTCAGCCGCGCGCTCAGCCGGTCGATGAAGGCCGGGGCGACATCCGCCGCGAAATCGATCTTCACCGCCCTGCCCCGCCGTTCGATGCGTGCGAAGAGCCGGCCGTCGGGCGTCTTCAGCTCCAGCGGCGCTTCTTTTGCCTTGGGACGCAGATGCACGGGCAGCGCCCGGTCGAACAGCATCTGGAAACGGGCGTCGCTGTCTGCCGCGCGGAAGCGTTCCGAGGCGATCTCGTCGTCCGCCTTTTCGATCTCCGCGCCATTGCCGGTGAGAAAGATCTCGCCAAGCGCCATCCAGCGTTCGCGCCCCGCCTTCGGCGCGGGGCCGATGGCGCGGATGAACCGCACGGGAACCGCATCGGCCACCTGCAGCAACCGCGAAAGCTCGCTCTTCTGCACTGCCAGCGCATCGCAGATCAGCTTGCGGTCGAAGCCCCGCTCTTCCAGCGAACGGGCAAAGACCGCCCGCTCGATGAAGCTCAGATTGCGCCGCTCGGCATTTTCCTTGCCCTGGGCCAGAACCAGTTCGTCGTCGCTCAGCGTCCGGACGATCGCCCTGACGGGCTGTCCGAGCCTGCGCGCCGCCTTCAGGCGCCGGTGCCCGTAGGCCACCTGGTAGCGGTCCGGCGTCTCGCCATGGGGACGAACCAGGATCGGCACCTGCTGGCCGGTCTCGCGCATGCTTTCCACCAGCAGCAGGAAATCCGGATCGTCCCGGTCCTCGTCGCTCAGCCGGTCACTGATGAAGGATGCCTCGATCTTGTCGGGGTCGAGAGCGAGGATCCGCTCGCCGTTTTCCAGCGCCTCGCGAAGCGCCCGCGCCTCTTCCATTTCCCGGCTGATCGAGGTCAGCGTCAGTCCCATCGTGCGAACCGCGCCGGACGAGGCCCGGCCGGGCGCTGCCGGCGCCGCCGAAGGTCCGGCAGGCTCCGCCTCGGGCGGCGGCTGAACGGATTTCGTCTCGGGCGCCCGCACGGCCGGCGCTCCACCGGCCTCAGGCGCGGCCGTGGCCGGCAGTTCGCCGCCGAAAAGGGCCTTCAAAGAATTCTTGCGATCCCGTCCCGCCATGCTCATCGCCTCCATGCCGCCTGAACGAGCTGCTCGATCTCGCTGTTCACCGCGTCGAGCGATTCCATCGCCCTGTCATAGGTGCCGCGCGAGAAATTCTCGCGGCCGACCTCGTAGAGCGTCTGCTTGGTGAGGCCCGCATCGGAAATGGCGGTGGATTTCAGCATCGTCGCGGTCAGCACGCGATTGCCGAAAAGCGAGCGCAGGAAGCCGACGATCTGCGCCTGCGGCGCATCGTGCGGCTCGAAGCGGGTGACGAGATAACGCAGGAAGTCGAAGTTCAGCTGGCCGCCGGCTTCGCGCACGACGCCGAGCAGGTCGGAGGTCATGAACAGGAACTGGCTCATTGAGGCGACATCGAGCATCTGCGGGTGCACGGTGACGATAACAGAGGTCGAGGCGCACAGCGCCGACAGCGTGAGATAACCGAGCTGCGGCGGGCAGTCGATCACCACGACGTCGTAATCCTCCGCCACCTCCTCGAGGGCCGCCTGGACGCGGGTGAAGAAAAGCGACGTCGCATCGCCCGGACGGCGGGCGGCGAGCACCCGCGGCGTGGCATGCTCGAATTCCTGCAGTTCGAGATTGCCGGGCACCAGGTCCAGATTGTGAAAATAGGTCTTGCGGACAATGCCCTTCAGCGAGCGCCGCTCGTCGTCATAGCGGATCGCGCCGTAGATCGTATCGTTGCCGGCAAGGTCGAGTTCCGGCTGATAGCCGAAGAGCGCAGAGAGCGAAGCCTGCGGATCGAGATCGATGGCAAGCACGCGGTATCCCGCCATGGCGAGATGCTGGGCAAGATGCACCGACGAGGTGGTCTTGCCGGAACCGCCCTTGAAGTTGGTGACCGAAATCACCTGCAGGTGTTCGCCGCGGGCGGGATCGCGCCATTTGACATAGGAACGGGCCTTGGCCGTGTTGCCCTTGGAAAGGGCCTGCTCGGCGAGATAGTGGCGCAGCGCGTCGATATCGGCGAGCGAATAGGAGCGGCGGCCGCCGGCGCCCACCTCGGGCTGAGGTCCCTCTCCCGCCAGCGACAATTGCCGCAGGTAGCCGTCCGAAACGCCGACCAGCCGCGCGGCTTCCCCGGAGGAAAAGCTGCGCAGCGTCTTCTGCGACGTCGGTGCGAACAGCCGGTCGCGCATCGCCTGGAGCTGAAGCGAAAGCGCATGCGCGTCCTCGGCGATCGTTTCATCGGCCGGACGCAGGCTGGACGCCTTTTCTTCAACTGCGGGGTCTGACGGCGTGGCCATCAACTGTCTCCATCCTTTTCTTCGTCAACGGAGCCGCCTCTGGGACACGACTGCCGCTCACGTGTATTCTTGTTCCATTCTGCGCGATTCTCTGTTTCGCGCATATACGCAGGAGCTGAAACCTACAGGCCTCTTGCAGATTTACGGAAATTCTCTTCATCTGCGTCCTTTCCCGTAAAAGGGTTGGATGACGCTCCGAGTCGCGTCAAGCCCTTTTTGGTTAACGAAAACTTGCCGCCGGGAGGCTCTCCCGACGCCCTGGATGATGATCCCGTTCCGGCCGACGGGGATGAAACGGCATTGCCGGCCCTGTTTTCACAGCACTCTTTTCTGCGGCCATCCCCGTTTTCGCACCGTTGACAGCTGTCAACAGCGGGCCGGCCTGCCCGCAGGCCGGCAACGATAGGGCATCAACAACATGAATCTATGACGCCGGATCGATTCGGAAAAATCATTGGACCCGAAAATCGCCCCGTCCGACAATGGCGGCATGACGAACACCTCGCTCTTCCATCTCGAACGGCGCGATCCGGCCCGCAACATGAAGCGCTTCTACCGGCTGGCGGTAGAGCGCGATCTGTTCGGCGAGATCCTGCTGGTGCGCGAATGGGGCAGGATCGGCAGGCAGGGGCGCCGCAGGATCGAGCCGCAACCCGACACGGAAGCCGCCCTGATGCGCGCCTCGACGCTCGCCCGGGCCAAGCGACGGCGCGGCTATGTGGAAATTCCCTCCCCGGCATAAGGCCCTCCCCGCGCCATGCCCGGCGCTGTTGCGTCTCACACCACGGCGGCCGGTTCGTTCCGGGGCGCCGTGGAGAGGCCCGCCGGGAGAAGGGGGCGCTGTTGACAGCTGTCAACAGTGCCCAGCGCGGATGTGAAGGCAGGGCCTGGAGCCGCAAAGGCGTCTGCCATTCTCCCTTGTCGCCGGCGACCGCGCTATTTCCCGCCGCAGGCCCCGGCGGCTTCCTCAGCGCCCCGGAGCGGAGTATCCCAAGCGAACTCCCCAGGGCCCGAACAGCAGCCGTTGACAGCTGTCAACAACACCGTCGCAGGCGATGATCCGTTTCCCGCCGGCAAAGGGATCGCCGATACGTGGCCCAGTCCGCCGGTCGCCTCGGCCCATGCGGGAGGGAAGGGGAGGCCGCGCCATCTCTCCGGCGGCGCGTGGGCTTAGACGATGCCCGCCGCCGGACATGTCCCAAACCGGGTCAATCCATGAATTCCGGGTAAACGATGCCTCCCGGCAGGGGTGCTTTAACCGATTGATAACCGGTATCTTTTCTATTTCCGCCGGACCATTTACATTGGATTTTAGAAATATAAAGCTGGTCCTGCCATTCAAACAGGAGGACAGCATGAAGGCTGCGCCGGATTACGGACTGATTGGCGTGACGGGACTGGCACTGATGATCTTTGCCATTCTCGCCCTGTCGGGGATCACGCCCTAGTCGACGGCCATGACGGCGTCGACGTCAGAAAAAGAAGCCCCGCTCCGGCGGGGTTTTTCATGGCCGCGATAAACGGAAAAGGACCGGACGACACCGCGCCTCGAAGCCCTCAATGCTGCGAGGAGCCGGCCATGTCGGCAAGGCCGCGCATGGCGTCGCGGTTGCCGGTCTCGGCCAGCGCCTCGAAGATACGGCGGGCATCGCCAGGCCGGCCGAGGTTCATCAGGCTGTAGGCCCGCAGGATCATCAGGTCCGTCGGTTCGGGCTTCAGCATGCTGCGCTGGTCCAGATAGACAAGGGCCTCGCGATAGCGTCCGGAATCGAAGGCGGAAATCGCCCTGTTCGAGAGAATGGCGATCTGCAGTTCCACCGATCGCTCCGGCCTCTGCGGCGCTTTGCTCGCCGCCACCGCCGCGCTCCCGGTGAGACCGAGCCGCAGATAGGCGAGGCTCTGGCCGTAGGCGGCGTCTTCGCGGATGGCGGTCGAATTGCTCGCCAGCGCGATCTCGAAAGCCTCGGCGGCCTCCAGCGGCCGGTTCATGTCCATCAGGCACCAGCCGCGCGCCACCGCCTGGGCGGGCGCCAATCCGGCAGCGCTGCCGGTCACCGAGCACCCCGCCCGCCGGCCGGCCTTTGCCGGTTGCCGCACGGAAGTGCCTTCTGCCGGACCGGCGGGGGACGTTGCGATCTCCCCGGCCATGGCCTCACGCCTCGGGGCCTCTCCGGCCGGAGCTGCCGTCGCGGGATCGGTCGCCTTTGCCGCGGTGCGGCCCGTGAGCATTCCAAGATGTGCTATGCGCTCGGATCGGCCGGCCCAGGCGGCCTGGATCTCCCGCACGCCGGCGCGGTCGTTCAGCTGCTGCCGGGTAATCGCGAGACCATAGGCGGACGGCTCGTCGTCCGGCTTCCATTGCAGGGCCGTCTCGAACCAGCGGGCGGCCGTCTGCCACTGATTGAAGGCACGGGCATACCAGCCGAGCTGTTGCGCCGTCGGCACGTAATGTTTCTCCAGCACCGTCGTCGCCACGCGCTGCAGCACCTCGGCGGAAACGGAGGGGGGCGGGTCCCCGGCCAGAAGGTTTGCCGTGGTGGCGAGATAGGTCGCCGCCGCCTCCTCCGATGCGTCGCGCCAGCGATACATGGCGTCCTCCGCCTCGGCGGGCGCGTCGCGGGCGATCAGCACCAACGCCAGCCCCTGCGAGGCCGACGCCGTATCCTGCTTCTGGCGGGACGCGCGGAACCATTTCTCCGCCTCGGCCATGTCGTTGCGGCGCAGATAGTACCAGCCGAGAAGAAGGCTGTCCGAAGCAAGACCCTCGCGTTCCGCCAGGCCGCGCAGCCTGTCGAGATAATCCGCCGCGATCGTCAGCTCGGGCTTGTCGTTGGCATCGGCCACGAAGCGGCGGGCGAGATCGTCGCGCAGCGGATCGAACTCGCGCGCGCCGCCGGCGCCGGTCTTTTCGAAGGCCATCAGCGTCTGCACCTCGCCATAGGGCAACAGAGCCGCCGCCTTCTGGACGGTCGCGATCCGCTGCTGCGGATCGGTGCAGTTTTTGAGGATATAGCCATAGGCGTCGACGCCGCGCTGCGCCCGGTCGGTCAGGACGAAGGCCTCGGCCACCCGCCAGAGCACGTCGACATCGCTGCAGTTGAGCAGGCTGGGATTGGCAGCGCCGATGGCAATGACCGTCGCATACTGTTTCAGGTCGGAGGCATTCACCAGCCGGGTGCGCGCCTCGGCGACGGCGAGCCGTTCGATCAGGTCGGCGGGAGGCTGCCAGCCCTTCTCCGCCGTTTGCCGCTCGGCAATCGCCCGGCGGACCTCCGCATAGCGGCCCTGCGAATAGAGCTGCCACATGGCTTCGAGCTGCCTGTCGCCGCCGACGGGAATGGACAGGGGATCGGAAGGGGGCGTCCAGTTCGGATAGAGCGCCCTCAAGCGGGCGATTTCCGCCTGCAGGCGCGCGGTGTCCCCCCGGCTGGCGAAATAACGCAGCGCGCTGAGGTCGGGGGCAGGAGCGGGGGCGGGGGCGGGGGGCGTGCCGGTCTCTGCGGGAGCGTTTGCTGCCGGCGCATCCGCCGCGGGCGCCTGGGCCGAAAGCAGCGGCTCGCCTCCTCCCTCGACGGTGAAAGGCTCGACGGGTGCGGCATCCCGGTTGCGCGCCTGCTTGGTCGCACGGATCTGTTCGGCGATAGCCTCCGGGTCGATCTGGGCGGTCATGCCCGGCAGCCGCGCCTGCCGCTCGCCGGCTGCGCCGTTCGCCGAGAGCAGCGGTTGCGGAGTACTGCCGTCCGTCACCACGGTGACAAGGCTACCTGCCACCGCGGCTGCCGAGAGTATCGACAATGACAGTTTCAGAGACACTCCGCGTGGTTCTCCCTGACGAATGCCAACCCCAGCAGTTGCAAGGTGGACGGATAATAATATTCCGGCTCGAAACGGAGAGCCGCCGCCGGCAGTTTCGTTCCATCCATTACACACGCCACAATATGGTTAACGATCTGATAACCATCGTCATCCAGCACGGTCTTGGGCCTGCCGCTCGGCAGATCGACGATAGCCGGCACGCCCGTACCCGCCGTCATGCCCGCCTGCAGCCGCCGCAGCAACGCGGCGTCATCGATGCCGGCGCGCAGCAGATAGAGCGGTATCCGGATGGAGTTATAGGAAAACTCCGGATCGAAGCCGGCGGCGGGTTGCGGCTGCCGCTTCAGGCTCACCCAATCGGCCGGCAGCCTGGCAGGGCCGAACTGCAGCGAGGAGAGAAGGGCGACCCCGTCCTGCGACAGACGGGTCCACTTCTCCGATGGGGCGAGGAGATTGAGCACCGGCAGGGCCTCGAACACCCAGTAGGACGGATTGACCACCGGCCCGTCCTCCCGCTCGCCGGCTGAGAATCCGGATACGCCGGGCAGCAGCAGCGTCCGCCCGCCCGAAACGACGACGGTCTCGTCGAGAATGCCCTTGGCGATGCGCGCGGCCGCGGCGATGTAATCGGGCTGTTTCCAGCTGGCGCCGGCCATGGCCAGCGCATAGGCGATCAGTATGTCGCCATCGGTGGCGTTGTTCGGGTCCCTCACATGCGGGGTGGAGGCGGGGTCCCATTTCCACATGGCAAGCCCGTCGTCCCGCAGGAGCAGCTCGGTCTCGGTGAAGTACCAGATCTGCTCGAAATCCGTGGGGCTGGCGGCGAGATAGGCCAGCAGCAGGCCGTAGCCCTGTCCCTCGCTGTGGCTGACATTGCCGTTGGCGTTATCGACAATCCGGCCGCTCGCATCGAGGAAGCGGGATTTGTAGAGCGCCCACTCGTCGGCGCGGACGCGCGGTTCGGCGGCATTCGCCGGCAATGCGAGGGCGAGGGCGAGGGCAGCGGAGGCAAGGACACGGCGTCTCATCGCCTGCGTCCCGTGCTGGAAAGCAACGACGCCGTTACGATGCCGAGCAGCAGCGACAGGGCGATGAAGGCAACCGCATAGGACAGGATATTGGTCGAGAGCCAGTTCGCGGCGATCAGCCGGTAATTGCCGAGCGACGGCGGAACCGTCTGGACGAAGCCGAAGCGGTTGGCGGGAAGGGAAGACACCGCGCCGGTGCGGTCGAGCAGGGTCAGGCGACCGGCGATGCGGCCCCAGTTGACTTCGCGCGCGATCGCGGTGGCGCCGTCCCGAAGGTCGGTGGAGGTGGGGGCGGCAATCACCGTCCAGGCTGCGAGCCCCTGCGGGCTTTCGGATTGCGCGACCAGAAAGCTCTGGCGCGCGGTTGGCGCGAATTCCTGTTCCGACTGCGGCAAGAACTGCAGCGAGGCGAAGGAGAGGTCGAAATTCCGGCTCACCCATTCCTGCAGCGCGCTGATCTGGCCGCGCCAGGCGCCGCCGCTGACGCGCGAGCGCCACTGGTCGAAGGTGGTCGCGGTATCCGATACCTGCGTTTCCACCCGGCCGTCGGTGCGCCACGCCATTGCGCTCGTTGCGGAAATGCCGAGCTGCGTCAGTACCTTAGGCGCCATTTGCGACATCGTGCCGAGAAAGATGGCATTGCGCTCGCCGACCGCGCTCGCATTCGCGGCGACGTCCACCGGGACCAACCGGCCGGAGACCAGGGCCAGACGTCCGAGCACCGTCGCGGCGGCGCTCATCGCATCCGCGTCGAACCGGTCGACCGACAGCACGATCGGATCGGCAGACTGATTATAAGGAAAACCGACGCCCGATAGCGCGGAAAGGTTCGGGTTGCTGCCGATGCGCGCAAACCGCGGCATCTGCCATTCCGACGTATCGAACAGGGCGAAGCGGGGTTCCTTTGAGGCGGTGGCGCCGGGCATGCATTCCTCGTCTTCGCGAGCGAGGAGCACCGTCTCGATGGCAATCGCGTTCACCCCCGGCCTGATGTGCCTGAGCGGCACCTTGATCGGAAGATGCCGGAGAATGCCCCCATGCGACGAGGTGATCGGAACGGTGGAAGCGATATTGCCGTTGATATAGACGTCTATATGGCTACCGGGCTTAACGTTGCTGGCAAAGGCGGCATCCAGCAGCAGCACCGCCTCGCCATAGGCGTTGGCGTAGAAATCGGCCGGCACGGCGATGTTGAAGCGGACCCGCAGTCTTCGCCCGGGAAAATCCACCGTCTCGACACCGAGTTGCGATAGCGCGACCTTCTCGCCGCCGAAAAAGAGCGGCGCATCGGGAACGGCCCAGCGCTGTGTCGAGATAACGTCCCGGCGGACATCGGCAGGCTGCCCGGTCGCCTGAACGAGCGTGTCTATGGCGCCACGGATCGCCTCCCACGAAGGACCGGAGAGGACGAGCTGATCTGCCCCTTGCGCATCGGGAACCACCGTCGCGATGGCCGAGACGCCGGCCGCCGCCGGAAGGTTCGGAAAGACCGGCTGCAGCTCGGCGGCGGTGCCTATGACGATCCCCATCCTTCCGGGGCCTGCCTTGGGCATTTCCGAGGCAGAAAAGGCGAAACTCTGGTTGGGCATGCCGGACATCAGCGCGAGCCCCTGCACGAGACGCATGACCGGGGAGGTCACCCCCGGCTGTCCGAGCGCCGGCATCAGGATCTGGAACGTCGTGCCGCCGGCCTCGTCGAAGCCGATGGCGCGCACAGTCTCGCCGATCGAGGTCGCCTCCGCCGGCGGTCCCCCGAATTCGAGATAGGTCTGCTTCGGGTCCAGCGTCGCCCACAGATCATAGGTCGAACGGACGTCGCAATCGGTGCGGTGACGCTGCGATGCGCGGATGTCGATCTGGTTGGCGCCCGCATGCAGGATGGCGCGCGGGATGTCGAAGACCACGCTGCGGACGGCGTCCGGCGAGGAAATATTCTCGGCGGCGAGGCGATGACCGTTGATGGCGACCGTCAGTTCCGAAGCTTCCGGCGCAACCACGACCGCATTCTGATAGGCAAACCGCAGCTTTGCCGGGCCGCTCGCCTCCGCTTCCGTCAGGTAGACCGACCACGTTCTCCGGTCGTATTCGCCGGCGAGGGTAAATTCCGGTCCCGGCAGGACATATTTGCGCCGGACGGTTTCCGCGGGAACTTCGTCCGGCGGCTGCGGAAGAGGGGAGGGGGGCGACGCCGGGCCCGCCTCGTCGGCGGGCGGCGGAAAGACGAGTTGCGGAACGGGCGGAAGCGTGCTCTCCGGCGGACGCTCCGGCGTCATATCGAAGGGCGCCGTTTCCTGTGCGTCGGCAATCGTCGACAGCAGCGACAGGATCACGCAGGCGCTTGCGAGGCGGGAAAGCTTGACGGTCATGCCTGAGCCCTCCGCATGCCGCGCAGGAAATAGACCAGGCCGCGGCTGGTCTGGTACATCGAAAGGCCGAGGAACCAGATGGTGCCCTGGAGAAGCCCCGGATTGCGCCGTCGTCCCTGTTGGAACTCCTTCCATTGGGCGGAATTGGCGAAAATGAGGTCGGCGATCCAGCGGTGGTCGCCTGCGCTGGCCGGTGCGTACTGGCAACCGACCATCACCGCATCGCCGCTCACCGTGGCATGGCGGACGGTCACGGGAAGGAGGGCCTGTTCCTCGCCGCGATGCGGCTTGAAGCGGACCATGGCCGGGCCGCCCTCGCGCATGCCCGGAATATCCCGGCTCAGGACCTGAACGCGCACGCCGCCGGCGGAAACGTCTTCGATCGAGGCCAGGAACCATTCGTCTCCGACGCCGAACTCGCAGCGGCGTCCGACCCTGAAACGCCTGGACGACGCCCGGTCCTTGCGTTCAGACACCACGCCCAGCGCGCAGCCGGCCATGATGAGGTTGAAGAGGTTCCAACCGCCGACCACCAGCGTCACGTCGGCATTGTAGGGCTCGGTATAGATCCGGTAGGCCGCAACGATGAGAGCGACGAAGAGCGCGGCGAAGATCACGAAGAAGGGCCGGCCGATTTCCGACAGGCGGCTGACCGAAACAGACTCGTCCTTGGCCGTGACCTTGAAGGTCGGCTTGCTCGGATTGAGCATGACCGAAATAACGGCCGGCAGCAGGTGGACCGTCTGGATATATTCGTAGAGCTCTGAAATCCACGGCCAGCGGAACGAGCCGTAGAGATAGTTCTGCATCATCAGGTTCACGATCATGTAGGCGAGCGTGTAGGCGAGGAATTCGCCGCCGGAGGCGGTGAAGATCTCGAGATCGAAGAGCAGATAGAACAGCGGCGCAAACAGGAAGATCGTCCGCGGAAAGGGGAAGAGCCAGAACAGCGTGGACGACATGTAGCAGAGCCGCTGCGGCAGCGTCAGGCCGCGCTTGAACAGCGGGAAGCGGTAGCGCAGGATCTGCATCATGCCCTGGGCCCAGCGGCTGCGCTGTCCGATGAAGCTTGCGAATGTCGCCGGCTGGAGGCCGGCGATCAGCGGCTTATCGACGTAGATGCTGTTCCAGCCCTGGCTGTGCAGCGCAAGCGCCGTCTCGCAATCCTCGGTGATGCTGATGCCGCTGAAGCCGTCGGTGGTTTCCAGCGCCTTGCGGCTGAGCACGGCCGCCGAGCCGCAGAAAAAGGCGGCGTTCCACTTGTCGAGACCGCGCTGGATGATGCCGTAGAACATCTCGTTCTCGCTCGGCATCGATTCAAAGGTCTGCAGGTTTCTTTCCAGCGGGTCCGGATTGATGAAGAAATGCGGCGTCTGGACGAGAAACAGTTTCGGGTCGTCCTCGAAATAACCGACGGTTTCCATGAGGAAATCATGGGCCGGCGCGTGGTCGGCGTCGAACACGGCGACAAGTTCGCCCTGCGAATGCTTCAGGCCGTTATTGAGATTGCCGGCCTTGGCATGCTCGTTGCGCTCGCGGGTCAGGTAATTGACGCCGAGTTCGGCGCAAAGCGCCCGAAGCTGCCGGCTGCGCGCCACGGCGGCTTCCGCCTCGCGCATGTTGGCGGAGTTCTGCTTCTGCTGCGTGCCGCCGTCATCGAGCAGCCATATCGTGAGCTTGTCGTCCGGATAATCCATCGACTTGGCCGCAGCCAGCGTATTGGCGAGCAGCACCGTGTCCTCGTTATAGGACGGCACGAAGACGTCGACCGTCGGCAGCCGCGTTCTGTCGAGCGCATGTGCCGAACGGGAGGGCAGGGGCATGGCGACGATGAAAAGGCTGAGCGCCAGCATCATGACGCTGTACATTTCCGCGAGATAGAGCAGGAGGCCGGGGATGAAGTTTTCGAGCTGGTTGACCGGCGGCAGCGTCTCGGTCGTCCGCCAGTAGACATAGCGCAGCACGATCGAGGTGCCGAGGGCGAGCGCGATCAGGCGCCATTTGCCGCCGGCTTTCAGAACCTTGATGACGGCCATCAGCGTGACCACGGCCAGGCTGCAGATCAGTTGTGCCTGAAGGCTGACCGGAAGGGTAATCACCCCGATCATGCACACTGAAATGACGGCCCATAAAATCATCTTCCGGGCTACGAGCATTGACATCCCTTCGGCAAAAAGGCCGACCCATGGGCCGGTTTCAATAGCCTTTATTGGTGCACGCAGCCTTCATGACTGTCGCGCCTATGCAATCGGGCGAAGGAACGATGACCGCCGCTGCGCCCGCAACCTTGCCGGCCTCGGCCGCCGGGGCCGGAGACGGAACCGCCTGCGCCGCAACCGCTCCCGGTTCCGGAAGCGGCACGCGCGGACCTTCGATGCGGGTAACCGCTGCGGGAGCGCTTTCCCCGCCGGCATCCGCCATGCGTTCCGGTACGGCCGGCCGAAATGTCCGGGCAGGCGGGGAATAGCCGAAGGTCATGGCCTGCGGCGGCGCATCGGCCGCAGGATAGATGGGCTTTCCCGTCTGCCCGATGCGGCTGTCGACCTCGCCGGGACGGCCATAGGGGTTCCATATCTCGCCGGCGAAACTGCCCGTGACCGTATAGCCATACATGACATTCAAAAGTTGACGTTCGGTTGCATGGCTGTCGCAGAGCCGCACCCGGATCTGGATCATTCCGAAATCCCGGCCGATGCCGCCGGAGGTGCTGCGCGAGCGGATCTGCTGCCAGCCATAGAGGCAGGCATCGCCGCTGGCGCCCCGGCCCGCCGCGTAACCGAAAGGGCCGTAGGCATTCTGCAGGAACTCGGAGGAGCGTACGAGCCTCGCCGAAGGGATCGCCGCGGCCATCTCGCGACGCAGGCTTGCCTCGCTCAGCGTGCGATAGGCGAGGGCAGGGGCGTCCGCAGCGCCCGACCCGCCATGGAACTCGATCCGGAAATAATTCTGTCCGGGAACGGAGGAAGAGGTCGCGAGGTGGACCGTCTGCTGTTCGCCATTGCCGCGCGCGCGTCCGACCACCCCGACGATGGCCGGCCCGCCGGGCGGCGGCATGACCAGGGCTTCTTCCTTCTGCATGAGTTCGGGCCCGTTCGTCTGGCGCACGCTCCCGCTGCTGGAGCAGCCGGCAAGCGCCGCGACCACCGACAGGGTCGAGACGAGCCTCGACAGTGAGCAGAAGTCTGCGAGCAAGACGAAATCCCTGGAACATACAAGAAGAAGGGAAGCGCTTTGCGAAACATGCAACACCTGCGCCCAATTCCTGGTCCAGTAGAAACCTCTTATGGTTAATAACGGGTTAAAACGGGCGGGCGGAGTGGTGTTCCCGCCGTTTGGCAATTTTACCCTTGCATCCTGGGCTGCGATCGGTGGTAAGCATCGCCGACTTCGATTCCCGCCGCGCGCCTTCCTCCGACAGGGAAGGGGCAGCGGCAATTCAACAAACGAGAGAACGGATGATTTCTGGCCATATCCTCTTGCGGCGCCGAGGCTTTCTGCTCGGGTCGCTCGCGACAACGGCTGCGCTTGCCGGCTGCGCCACGACCCCGGCGCCCAATGTCGCGGTTTCGCCCACACCGGTTCGCCGCCCCGTTGGGCCGCCGAGCGAAGAGGAAATGGCAGCCCGTTACGCCGCGCTCGAGGATGGCGGCCATCAGCTTCCCGAAGTGCCCTTCCGGCAGATCGATCCGCAGTTCTATCGGCAGCGGGTGGAGAACACCACCGGCGAACCGCCAGGCACCGTGGTCGTGGACGTGCCGTCCCGCTTCCTCTACGTCACGGAACCGGGCGGAACCGCTATGCGTTACGGCGTCGGGCTCGGACGGGCGGGATTTGCCTGGTCCGGCGAGGGCGTCATCCACTGGCGGCAGAAATGGCCGCGCTGGAAGCCGCCGGCGGAAATGATCGCCCGCCAGCCGGAACTCGCCAAATACTCGATCGAGAACGGCGGCCAGGAACCCGGTCCGGACAACGCGCTTGGCGCCCGCGCTCTTTATATCTTCCAGAACGGAAAGGACACGCTCTACCGTCTGCACGGCACCAAGGACTGGCGTTCCATCGGCAAGGCGGTGTCGTCCGGCTGCGTGCGCCTCATCAACCAGGACGTTCTCGATCTCTACGAGCGGGTTCCCTACAAGGCGCGCATCGTCGTCAGGCAATAGCCTCCGAACCGCCGGAAGCGAGCCGGGCGGGGCTTCGCTTACGTGACGGACTTCGCGATGCGGAACTTCCGTTTCTCCAGTTCGGGGAAATAGGTCTCCACATCGAAATAGCTTTCCGGCGCATGCACGCCCGGTTTCTTCGGTCCGGCGAGAATGAGCTGCGCGGCGATGGAGGCGTTCATCGACGTGCAGGCGTCGACATAGGGACCATACATGTCATCGGGCGAAACCGTGACGTCGACGCGAACGGTGCGTTCGACGCCATCCTTGCGGCCCCGGCCGATGGCGAAATGGATTTCGTGGCTGTCCTGCGTCGGGATCTTGCCGGCGTTCTTCCGGATATTGCGTTCGATCACCTTGTTGAGAACGTCGAGCGGCTTCACCTTGACGCCGCCGATCTCGACCGGTTCGTCGAAATCGCCGAAGCCCGCCTTGACCAGCCCGACCCAGGCCTCGTGCTCCCGATGCGGCAGATGCAGCTTCCAGGAAAATTCCCGGATGCCTTTTTCCCGGATGCCGTCGGCGAGCGGAACGGTAAGCTGTTCGGAGTGGGGCGAATGCATGAATTCGCAACGTCCCCACGGCTCCGGCAGATCGAGGAATTCGCTGCCGCTCATCGGCGGGCATTCCACATGCTTTCCGTCGTAGAACTGGGTGCTCGGATGGGCGTATTCGGCCAGCACCGTCGAGACGCTGTAGGGCGGCACCAGCACCGGGTTTTCGTCACCGACCAGTTCGGCGGCCCAGTAGAGATTGATCCGGTCGATCTCGTCCAGTTCGTCTGCAACCGCCCGGCAGATGACGTTCGACATGCCGGGATCGGCGCCGCAGCCGATGACGGCGGGCACGCCGGCCGCCTTGAAACGCTCATGTTCGGCAAGCTGCTTGACGGTATAGGTGCCAAGGCCGCCAAGGTCCATGTATGGCACCTTGAGCGCGAGAGCCGCCTCGAAAATCGTCATCTGGAAACCGAGCAGGGTCGGCACGCAGTTGATGCAGAGATCGGCGCCGGCAATCGCCGCTTTCAACGCTTCGGCATCGGTTACGTCGAGATCGACCAGCGCGATGCGCGGGTCGCCGAGATCGTTCGCCAGCGCTTCCATCTTCTCCCGCGAGGCGTCGCAGAGGCGGATGGTCCCGATGTCGATGATGGCGCGGTCCGAAACGAGGTCGCGCACGATGCCCGCGCCCATGAAGCCTGCGCCGCCGAGAAGGGTGATAATCATTGATCTTTCCTTTGCATGCATGTTTCAGACGTGCTTGCGCCCGCCCTCTTCGTAGAACCAGTCGTCCGGATAGGGATACCACCAGCCCTGCACCGCCGGCTTGTGGTCGATGATGACCATCTTGGAGCGCCTGAATGCATCGAGGCCGAGCTTCGACAGCTCCCGCCCGAGGCCGGATTTCTTCCAGCCGCCGAAAGGCAGGGCGTCGTTGTCGATCAACGGATTGTTGACCCAGACCATGCCCGCCTCCAGCCGGTCGGCAGCCTCCATGGCCTCCTCCAGCGAGGTGGTGAAGACGGAAGCCCCAAGGCCGAACTCGCTGTCGTTGGCGCGTTCGATCGCCTCGTCGAAATCCCTGACCCGCATGACGGCGGCAACGGGACCGAAGCACTCCTCCCGCATGATCGCCATGTCGGGCGTGCACCCGGTGAGAATGGTCGGTTCATAGAACCAGCCGGTCGGTTCGCTCTCGGGAATCTTCCCGCCGATCGCAACCTTAGCCCCTTTGGCCTTCGCATCTTCCACCAGCCGGATGACCTTGGCCCTTGCTGTTTCGCTGACCAGCGGGCCGATCTCGGCACGGGTGAGCCCGTTGCCGATCCGCAGCCGCTTCGTCTCGGCGACGAATTTCCCGACGAACTCGTCATGCACGGCATCCACGACGAAGAACCGTTCGGCCGACGTGCAGACCTGTCCGGACATGTGGAAGGCGGCGGTGACGGCGCCGGGGGCCGCGACGTCGAGCGGCGCGTTCGCGGTGATAATCATCGGGTCGGAACCGCCCGCCTCGATCACGGCCGGCTTCATCTGCGCCGCGGCGGCCATGGCCACCGCCTTGCCGGCGGCAACCGAACCGGTGAAGGCGACGGCATGGGTTTTCGGCGAAGCGATCAGCGCGCCGGCAAGCTCGGCGCCTCCCGGAAGGCAGGCGATCAGCCCTTCCGGCAGAGCTTCGAACACGGTCATGAATTCGAGCGTGGAAAGCGTCGTTGCGGGCGCAGGCTTGACGATGCAGGCGTTACCCGAGGCAAGCGAGGCCGCAACCGTCCAGCACATCAGCAGGATCGGGAAATTGAACGGCATGATATGCACGCTGACGCCGAGCGCCTCGTAGCGCGCATGCTGGAACGATCCGGCTTGGGTGGTGCCCGCAACCTTGCCCGCTTCGTCGCGCGCCATCTCGGCGAAATAACGGAAGGCGCCGGCGCAGTTCGCCACCTCGCCGATCGCCTCGGGATAGGGCTTGCCCATCTCGCGCGACATCAGTTCCGCGCAGCGCCGCATGTCGGTCGCCTCGATGCGGTTGGCGATACGGTGCAGGACGGTGGCGCGCGTCTTCGCATCGAGCCGCTTCCAGCCGCGCTGCGCCGCGGTTGCGGCGTCCAGCACCGCCTCCATCTCGGCGGCCGTCGTATCGGCAAAGCGGCCGACGGTCGCAAGCGTCGCGGGATCGATCACCGCATGGCGCTCGCCCCCGCCCGGAATATAGGCGGGATGCCGGTAGAAAACGGGTTGGGCTGGATTGAACATAACGGTCATTTCCCTGGCACTTTGCGGGTCGGAAAGTTTGCTCGCCCTTTCTCCTCTTCGGAGAGAAGGTGCCTGCAGGCAGATGAAGGGACGAGCGCTGAACCTGTCAGCGGATCATGTAGACCTTCTTCACCGTCTCATGGACGGTGCATTCGCCCTTCCAGTCCTTCGGGAAGAAGGCCGCGGTATCCGGCGTGATCTCGATCACCTCGCCGCTCTCATGCACATAGGTGCAGCGCCCCTCGAGAAAGTGGCAGAACTCGTCGCTGGTGACGTGGCAGAACCACTTTCCGGGCGTGCAGACCCAAAGGCCGCTTTCGGATTCTCCGTTCGGTCCCTTGTAGATGACCTTGCCGGAGGTGCGGCTTTCGCCTTCGATCATGGTGGGGATCACGCCCCAGTCCTTGAGGTCGGTTTCCTCGAGCGGCTTGCGCATCAGGGGTGTCGCGGTCATGGGATGTTTCCTTTCGTTTTATCGGTCGGTCAGACCAGCATGTAGATGTTGCGCATGGTCTCGATCACGGTGCATTCGCCCGTCCAGCCGCCGGGGAACATGACGACGGTGCCCGGCTCCACCTCGATCACCTCGCCGGCATCCGAGCGGTAGACCGCGCGGCCCGCGACGAAATGGCAGAACTCATCACGCGGAATGGAAAGCCGCCAGCGGCCCGGCGTGCAGACCCAGATGCCGGATTCCGGCTGGTTGTTCGGCCCCTTGAATACCAGCCGGCCGGAGGAATGAGACCGACCCTCCAGGCTGTCCGGCTGGTCACCCCAGTCCACGAGATCGGAAAAGGTCGTCGCGTTATGGATATGCGGCGCCGAGGATTGGGTGGTATCAACCATTATAGGCACCGGTCTTCACGAGTTCATCGAGGATGCCGGCCGCCTTCTGCGGGCCGTTCCGTGCCTGCATGTGGGCGCTGGTCGCCGCAAGCTTCGCCTTCATCGCAGGGCTGTTGATGCAGGCATCGAGCTTTTCCGCGAGATCCGCATCCGTCCAGTCGTAACGCGGCATCTTGAAACCGTGGCCGGTCTCGTCGACGCGCGTGGCATTGTCGTGGCCGTCCCAGACATAGGGCATGATGATCGCCGGCTTGCCGAAATAAAGGCACTCGGTGAAGGAGTTGTTGCCGCCGTGATGGATGACGGCGTCGACCTGCGGAATGACGGAGGGCTGCGGAAACCAGCTGTCGACGACGACATTGCCCGGCAGGTTCTCGTACTGATCCTTGTAATCGCCGACATTGACGAGCGCCCGGTAGGGCAGCTTGCCGATGGTCGCGATCAGGCGTTTCAGGAGGTCCGTATCGCCGGCGCCGAGCGAACCGAAGGAAATATAGAGGAGCGGCTTGTCGTTGTTTTCGGCAAAGTTCGGCACCTCATAGGATTTTTCCTTGCGCACGCAGCCCTCGAGATACTGGAACCGGTTCGGATCGAGCGGATGTTCGCGGTCGAATTTCACCGGCTCGGGGTAGAGCAGGAGGTTCATGAAGGGCGAGGCCTCGAAGAACTGGCCGATCGGATAGGCCGCCTCTCCATTCTCCGCAAGAAAGCCGTTGAAGTCGTCGTGGATCGGCTTGATGACCGCGTTGAAACGATCGCGATAGGCCGCATGGCAGGCAAAGTCCTTCTCGCCGCAGCCGGAAAGATGGGGCGGGATCTTCGGGTCCTCGATCTCGTTTTCCGAGCAGGAGATGATGCGCACCCAGGGCTTGCCGAACTGCTTGATCGCCGGGAAGAGGATGACGTTGTCGACGCAGATGAGGTCCGGCTTGATCTTCGCCAGCACGCCCGGCAGGTCCTTCTGCGCCCATTTGGCGCTGTCGACGATCGCCGTCCAGCAGTCCTTCACGTAGTTGTCGATCTGGTCGTAGGGCGATTTGCGGAAATTCGGGATGTGGCCGTTGATGAAGTCCTCCCAGAACTTCGCCATCTGCTCGGGCGGCATCGGCTCCGAAAGGTTCACCGGATGGGCCTCGAAGCCATATCCTTCATAGACCGAGACGAAACCGGGATCGGAAAGGAAGACGGCCTTGTGGCCGAGCGCCTCGACGGCCTGGGCAATGCCGACCGAGTTCAGCGCCGGGCCGAAGGCCGCCTCCGGGAAGAATGCAATTGTCTTGGACATGGTGTTCCCCTGTTCTCGTTTATTGGAAGAGCCGGCATTTCGCCGGGTCGATGCCGAGGCTCAGCGTGTCGCCGATCCGCCAGGCACCCGCGCCGCTGGCCGCCACGCGAACCTGAAGCGGCGTCTCGGCGGCAGCGGTCTTGACGTGCAGCACGCGGTCGAGGCCGTGATAGGCGATCTCCGCGATCACGCCGGCGACCGGCAGGCCGCCGGAGGCCGCAACCGCGACATTCTCGGGCCGGACGGCAAGCGTCGCCGCGCCCGGCCTCGCATCCGCCATCGCAAGCCGCAGGCCACCGGCCTCGAAGAGGCCATCCGTGCCGACTGTGCCGTCGATGAAATTCATCACGCCGATGAAGTTTGCGACGAAGCGGTCGGCCGGCCGCTCGTAGACTTCTTCGGGCGCCCCGACCTGCAGAAGGCGGCCATCCCTCAGGATCGCCATGCGGTCGGCCATGACCAGCGCCTCTTCCTGATCGTGGGTCACGATGATGAAGGTGATGCCGGCCTCATGCTGCATGCGCTTCAGTTCGAGCTGCATCTTTTCCCGCAGCTTCTTGTCGAGCGCGCCGAGCGGCTCGTCGAGAAGCAGCACCTTGGGGCGCTTCACCAGGGCGCGGGCGAGCGCCACGCGCTGCTTCTGGCCGCCGGAAAGCTGTTCCGGCTTGCGCTCGGCAAACTGCGTCAGGTCCGTCATCGCCAGCGTCTCGTCGACACGCCGGCGGATCTCGGCCTTGTCCAGGCGCTCCATTTCGAGCCCGTAGGAAAGGTTCTGCCGCACCGTCATATGGGGGAAGAGCGCATAGGACTGGAACATCAGGTTGAGCGGCCGCTTTTCCGGCGGCAGCGGCGAGATGTCCTTGCCATCGAGCAGGATGCGGCCCGCACTCGGCGTCTCGAAGCCGGCGAGCATGCGCAGGAGCGTGGTCTTGCCGCAGCCCGAGGGACCGAGCAGCGCGAAGAATTCGTTCTCGCGGATATCGAGCGAAATGCTGTCGACGGCGGTGATCGGCCCGAAGGTCTTGGCGACGCTCTCGATGCGCAGGATCGGTGAATTGCTCATGGGGCCTGCTGTTCTCTGTTCAGCCATTGCGAGATCAGGAGCACCGTCGCGCTGACCGCCATGACGATGGTGGCGAGCGCGTTGACCTCCGGCGTGATGCCGAAACGGATCATCGAATAGATCTGCATGGGGAGGGTGATGGACGAGCGGCCGGCGCCCGCCGTGAAGAAGGCGATGATGAACTCGTCGACCGAAAGCGTGAAGGCAAGCAGCGCGCCGGCGACGATCGAGGGCAGCAGGACCGGGAAGGTCACGCGCCAGAAGGTCGTCCAGCCGGAGGCGCCGAGATCGCGCGATGCCTCGACGATGGAAAAATCGAAATGCTTGAGCCGGGCGCGCACGACCGAGCAGACGAAGGCAAGGTCGAAGATGACATGGCTGATGACGATGGTGTGCAAGCCCATCGTCAGGCCAAGCCGGGAGAAGAAGGTGAGAAGGGCCACGGCCAGCACGATATCGGGGATGACCATCGGCGCGAAGGCGAGCGCCTCCAGCCCGTTGCTCCTGCGCCGCCGTGTCTCCATGCCGAGCGCCAGAAGGGTGCCGAGCACCGTCGAGACCACGGTGGCGAAGACGGCGACGATCAACGTATTCCAGGCCGCGCGCAGGATATCGGTGTTGGAAAGAAGCGCCCCGTACCAGCGGGTCGAAAAACCGGACCAGGACGTCGGCAGGCCGCTGTCGTTGAAGGAGAGCAGCACCAGGACGGCAATCGGCAGGTAGAGGAAGCCGAAAACCAGCAGCAGGACGATGCGGCCCGGCAGCTTACCGGAAAATGTGGCGTTCATTGCGCCACCTCCGCTTTCCGCTCGCCGGAAGCATGGGCGGTGGCGCGCGCCTGAACCAAAAGCAGCACGATCATCGTGGCGATCAGGGCAGCACCGAGAGCCGCGCCGAAAGGCCAGTCATTGGCGGTCAGGAACTGGTCGTAGACGAGATTGCCGACCATCTGGAAACGGCCGCCGCCAAGGAGTGCCGGCGTGACGAAATTGCCGATCGACAGCACGAAGACGAAGACACCGCCCGCCGCGACACCGGACATGGTCAAAGGCAGGGTCACGCGCAGGAAGGTGCGTACCGGCCCGGCCCCGAGATCGCGCGAGGCCTCCATCAGCTCCGGGTTCAGCCGCGACAGCGTCGAATAGATCGCGAGGATGACGAAGGGCAGGTAGTTGTAGACGAGACCGGTGATGACGGCGGCTTCCGTGTAGAGCATCGATAGCGGCTCGCCGGTATAGCCGAGCGAGCGCAGCAGATTGTTGATGAGGCCCTCGCGGTTGAGCAGCACGATCCAGGCATAGGTGCGGATCAGGTAATTGCTCCAGAAGGGCAGCACCGCGAAGAACAGCAGGATCGGCTGGGTCAAGCGCGGCGCGCGGCTGATCGCATAGGCGGCCGGATAGGCGATGAGGATCGCGATCACCGTCGCCGTCAGGGCGATGCGGGCGGAGTTGAGAAAGATCTTCGCATAGAGCGGATCGGCGACGCGGGCGAAATTCTCCAGCGTGAACGTATATTCGACGCCGCCCCAGACGCCGCGTTCGAAGAAGGCGTAGCTCAGGACGAGCACGCATGGCACCACCATGAAGGCGACGAGCCAGGCGACGCCGGGCGCGGCGAGCAGGTTCGGTCTGGCGGCGTTGAAAGACAAAGGCATACTCCGGCGAAGCCAGGCCCGGCTTTCGCTCATCGATGGTTCATGAATGAATGACGGCCCATGGCGGCCGGAAACCATCCGCCGCCATGGAAGGATCAACCGGTCAGTTCGCGGCCTTGATCTCGCTCACGATGCGGGAATAGTCCTTCTGCGCGGAACCGAGATCGCGAAGAAGCTCGTATTTGACGAGATCGGCGGGCGCCATGGCCATGTTCGGATATTGCTCGGCAAGCGCCTTGTCGAGGCTTTCCATGGCAGCCTTGTTCGGCACCTTGTAGAGAATGTTCTGGGCGGCCCAGGCGTGGTTTTTGGCGTCGAGGATGAAGTTGATGAACTTCATCGCGGCATCCTTGTGCTCGGAGCTTTTCATCACGACGATGGTGTCGATCCAGAGGTCGGAGCCTTCCTTCGGCACGACGAACTTGATGTCCTTGTTTTCGCCGATGCCGTAGTTGCACCAGCCGTCCCAGGCATGCACCAGCGAGGCCTCGCCGGACACGAGTTTCGAATAGAAGGTCGTGTCGTCATAGGCGAGCAGCGTCTTCTTCGCCTCGATCAGGAGGTTCTTCACCTCCTCCAGCTTGGCCGGGTCCTTTTCGTTGACGGAATAGCCCTTGGCGAGTTCGCCCGCCGCCATCAGCCAGCGGTCGGTCGCGAGCATGGTGGTCTTGCCCTTCAGCGCGTCGGTCGGCTGGAGCAGGTTCAGCCAGCTGTCCGGCGTGCTCTGCACGAGGTCGGAACGGTAGCAGAGACCGGTCGTGCCCCAGGTGTAAGGAACCGAGAACGTGTTGCCCGGGTCATAGGCGAGCGTAGTCGCTTCCGGATAGAGATTGGCAAGATTCGGCACGGCCGCCTTGTCGATCGGCTCCGCAAGCCCCTGCCCGTTCAGGATTTCCGCAAACGGCGAGGAGACGAAGACGATATCGTAGCCCTTGCCGCCGCTCGCCATCAGCTTGCCCATGATCTCTTCATTGGTGGCGTGGTTGACCACCTCGATCTCCAGCCCGGTCGCGGCCTTGAAGGCATCGGCGATATCCGGGGCCATGTAGCCATCCCAGTTCGAGATGACGAGATCGGCGGCGGATGCCGCGCCAGCCGCAAGGCTTGCAGCAAGAAGCACCGCGGCCGCAGAGGTCGCAGTCAGTCCGTTCTTCGCTTTCACGGAAGACTCCCTTGTTTCGATTGTTCCAGCCTCTTTGATGGGCGCGCCGGTTCTCCGGTCTCATTCCCAGTCGCATGGCAGTATTATTTATAAAAAAAATACGTCAATAGGGATCGTGCATTTTTGTGTGCGGAAATGAAAAGCGGCGCGGACGGACTTGCTAAACTGCGGCGTAAAGGGCAGCATGCACGGCTATGGAGAGCCGTTGCCGCCGATGAGCCAGGAACCGAAACGCACCAATTTTCGCCATGTCGAACTGGCGCAAAAAATACTGGATGTCGCCAGCGAGCGCGGCATGCATCCCGGCGAGCGGCTTGCGGAACAGGCCCTAGCCTCCCTTTGTAATGTGTCCAGAACCCCGATACGCAAGGCTTTGCAGATACTTGCCGAGCGCGAACTGGTAACGGCCGACGCCGATGGCGGCTATCTTCTGGCGGTCGATCCCGTCGCCACGGCGCGTCTTGAGGACACGTCGGAAGGCGAAGGCGAAAACGAAATCTATGCCGCGATCCTGCGCGATCTCTCGGCCGGGCGCATCAGCGAAAGCCAGACGGTCGCCGCCCTGCAGCGCCGCTACGACGTCTCGCGGCAGACGGTACAAAATGCGCTGATGAAACTGGCGGAGGAAAGTCTCGCGGAACGCGGCTCCGGCCAGCAATGGGTGCTGAAGCAGTTCGCCATCAGCGGCGACGCGACCGCCAAGAGCTACGAGTTCCGCCTGGCGACCGAACCGCTGGCGCTGACGCTGCCCGATTTCAAACGGGATATCCCGGCCATGACGGCGCTGCGCCAGTCCATGCTGATCCTGCGCGGCATGAACGAGACGACATTCGACCGGAAACTCTTCGACCGCACGGATTTCGATTTCCACCTGCTGATCGCCCGCTCCTGCGGCAATCCCTTCATGGCGGAGGCGCTCACCAACCATCACCGGCGCCGGCGCGCGATGCCTCCGGCCGTGCATATCAACGCCTTTCGCCTCATGCAGTCCAACCTCGAACACATCCAGATCCTCGAACAGATCGAGCGCGGCCAGATGGAGCTTGCCGCCGATCTCATGCGTGTGCATATACAGCTTTCCCAGACCCAGCGCCCCCGGCTTGCCGGTCGCGGCGTCCCTCCCGCCTTCAAGCTCGTCGCGCGTTAGTCCTCCATGGCGCCAGCAAAGACCATCGCCCTCTTTCCCGAAGCGAGCTACGGCGCGGCGCTGAACTGCGTCGGCATTGCCCAGGAACTGCGGCGCATGGGCCATCGCCCGGTCTTTCTCTGTCATCCCGGTTTCAGCGGCGTTTTCGCGGAATACGGCTTCCCGGAATATCAGCTCGCCGAGGCCGAAGCCGGCGCACCGACGGACTGGAACGACTTTATCGAGCGCCATAAGGATGCCTTCCGGCAGACGCCGCTCGAACAGGTCGAAAGCTATGTCGGCCCGACCTGGGACGCGATCGTCGATACCGCCATGCGCGTCGAGGAACCGCTGCGCCAGCTTCTCGGGCGGCTGAAACCGGATGCGATCGTGCTCGACAACGTCGTCATGTTTCCGGCAATCGCGAACGCCGGCGTGCCCTGGGTCCGCGTCGTCTCCTGCGCGGAGACCGAAATCCCGGACAGGGATGTGCCGCCCCATCTTTCCGGCTGCGGGGAGGACGACCGTGCCGCATGGACGATCTTTTCCGCGCGTTACGAAAGAGCGGTCTCCCCCGCGCACAGGCGTTTTTCCGCCTTCCTCGCCGATTGCGGCCTGAAGGCCCCGGCGGCGCCGATCTTCCTCGATCCCTCGCCCTGGCTGAACCTGCTGCTTGCTCCCGAGATCATCCGGCATCGGCGTCGCGAACCTCTCGATCCCGCGCGGTTCGTCTTCCTCGATGGCTGCGTACGCCATGAGGCGCCCTATACCCCGCCGCGTTTTGCAAGCCACAACGAGGCCCCGCTGGTGCTGACGAGCTTCGGCTCGCTCGGCGCCATGGACGTGGACATGACGAAGCGCATGATTTCCGTCTTTGCCACCCTGCCCTTCCGTTTCCTCGTCAATGCCGGCAACTGGCGGGAGGAATATCGCGAGGTGCCCGACAACGTCTTCATCGACAGCTGGTTCCCGCAGCCCTCCGTGGTCGAGCAGGCAAGCCTGTTCATCCATCACGGCGGCAACAATTCCTTCTGCGAGGCGCTCTATTACGGCGTACCCTCGCTTGTGATGCCCTATTGCTGGGATGGCCATGACAATGCGACGCGCGCCGCCGAAACCGGCGTCGGCCGAAAACTCGACCGCTACGGCTGGAGCGAGGCAGAGCTCGCCGGAGCGATCCAGGGGCTGCTCGGCGACAGGGACATGCATGCACGGCTGAAGGCCAATGCGGCGGGCATGCGCAAGGCGGCAGGCGTGACGCGGGCAGCGGAAGAAATCGTCAAGGTCGCGACGGGCGCCAAGAGCGCCGCGCGGGCTTCCATCCGAACCTAGCGGGAGACATCGAATGCGTGACAGGCTCTTCATCGACGGCAAGTGGCAGGCCCCGGCGAAGGGCGGCACCTTCCCGGTCATCGATCCGGCAACCGAAGAGCTGGTGCATCGGGCGCCCGCGGGCACGAAGGAAGACATCGATGCTGCCGTGAAAGCAGCACGCCTTGCCTTCGACCAGGGACCGTGGCCGAGACTTTCCGGCAGGGAACGGGCGAAGGTCCTTCGCCGCATCTCCGAAATCATCCTCGCCCGCAAGCATGACCTTGCCCGGCTCGAAGTCATCGACAACGGCAAGCCCCTGCCGGAAGCCATCTGGGACATGGAGGATACGGCAGGCTGCTTCGCCTTTTATGCCGGCCTTGCCGAAGAGCTGGACGACAATCCGGAAGAAGCGATCGCGCTCGCCGAGCCCCGCTTTTCCTCTAAGGTCGTGCGGGAGCCGATCGGCGTCGCCGGCGCGATCATCCCGTGGAACTATCCGCTGCTGATGGCCTCGTGGAAGGTGGCTCCCGCCCTTGCCGCCGGCTGCACCATGGTGCTGAAGCCTTCCGAACTGACGCCGCTCACCGCGCTGGAACTGGGCGCAATCGTCGAGGAAGCGGGTCTTCCGGCCGGCGTGCTGAACATTGTGACGGGGCTAGGCGCGGAGGCCGGCCAGCCGCTTTCTGAACATCCCGGCGTCGACAAGCTCGCCTTCACCGGCTCCGTGCCGACGGGCGCGAAGATCATGGCGGCGGCGGCACGCGACATCAAGAATGTCAGCCTGGAACTGGGCGGCAAGTCGCCTTTCGTCGTCTTCGCCGACAGCGACATCGAGAAGGCCGTCGAATGGATCATGTTCGGCATCTTCTGGAACCAGGGGCAGGTCTGCTCGGCGACCTCGCGGGTTCTGGTGGAGGACAGCCTTTATCCGGCTCTCATGGAACGGCTTGTCGCCGAATCCGCGAAAATCCGCATCGGCAACGGGCTTGAGGATGGAACGCTGCTCGGCCCGCTCGTCTCGAAGGGCCAGTATGACAAGGTTCTGGCCGCCATCGAACGCGGCAAGACGGAAGGTGCTGTCGTCGCCGGCGGCGGCAAGCGGCCCGCCGGTCTCGACAAGGGCTATTTCCTCGAGCCGACCATCCTCACCGACATGGCAGAGGATAGCTTCGTCTGGACCGAGGAGATCTTCGGCCCCGTCGTCTGCGTCAGACCGTTCAGGGACGAAGCGGATGCGATCCGCATGGCGAACGACAGCCGCTTCGGCCTCGCCGCAGCCGTCATGTCGAAGGACAAGGCCCGCTGCGAACGGGTCGCCAGGGCCTTCCGCGCCGGGATCGTATGGATCAACTGCTCGCAGCCCACCTTCACCGAAGCGCCGTGGGGCGGCTACAAGCAGTCGGGCATCGGCCGCGAACTCGGCCGTTGGGGCCTTTCCAACTATCTCGAGACCAAGCAGATCACCGCGTTCAACAGCGAGGAGCCCTGGGGCTGGTACATCAAGCCGGCCTGAACGGCATCGGGCCAACCCGTCCCTTCCCCCTCGCCCTGAAAGCTCAGAGCCGCTGCTCCGTCACGGCATCGAAGAGGTGCAGGTGGCCGGGAGCGAAATCGAGGCCGAGCACCTCGCCGGCCGACAGCTCCGCCCGGCCGTTGACGACGATTGCCAGTTCCGGTGTCGTCGCCGTGGTGACATAGGTGGCCGACCCCGTGGATTCCACGACCGCGACGGGCGCCTTCAGCATGCCTGCGCCCTGCGGCGCAATGGCGATGTGTTCCGGCCGCAGGCCCGCGATCAGCTTGCGTCCGGGCGGAACGGGATAGTCGAGGCCGACGCTTTGCCGCTCGCCGAGATCGAGCACGACCGAGCGGCCGTCCTCGCCGCCGGTCGCGGGAATGAAATTCATGGCGGGCGAGCCGATGAAGCCGGCGACGAACCTGTTGACCGGCCTGTCGTAGAGATCGAGCGGCCGGCCCTGCTGTTCGATGACCCCGGCCCGCATCACCACGACATGGTCGGCCATGGTCATCGCCTCGATCTGGTCGTGGGTCACATAGACCGAGGTTGCGCCGAGCCGGTCGTGCAGGGCGCGGATTTCCTTGCGCATATGGACTCGCAACGCGGCGTCGAGGTTGGAGAGCGGTTCGTCGAACAGGAAGGCCTTGGGGTTGCGGATGATCGCGCGGCTCATCGCGACGCGCTGGCGCTGGCCGCCGGAAAGCTCGCGCGGATAGCGGCCGAGCAGATGGGAAAGCCCGGTGGTCGCGGCGACCTCCTCCGCGGCCTTCTTCGCCTGCGCCTTCGGCGTGCCGCGAATGCGCAGGCTGTAGGTCAGGTTCTCCTCGACCGTCATGTGCGGATAGAGCGCATAGGACTGGAACACCATGGCGACGTCGCGCTTGCGCGGCGGCGTCCTGTTCATCACCTCGCCGGCGATCTTCAGCGTGCCCGTCGAGATCTTCTCCAGCCCCGCCAGCGAGCGCAACAGCGTGGACTTGCCGCAGCCGGACGGGCCGACAAGCGCGGTGAAGCTGCCCTTGCGGATGGAAAGCTCGATGTCCTTCAGCGCGTGATAGGCCCCGTAATATTTGTTGACGGCAGTCAACTCGATCTGGTTCGTCATTTGAGGGCTCCCGAGGTAAGGCCGGAAACGATGCGGCGTTGAAGCAGGACGAAGATGGCAAGGATAGGCGTCACATAGATGGTCGCGTAGGCCATGATCTTGTTCCATTCGTTGGTGTTGGGCCCCATGAAGGTATTGAGGCCGACACTTGCGGGCTGAAGCTCGACGGCCTGGATGATCGACTTCGAATAGACGAACTCGCCGAAGGCCTGCATGAAGATCAGGATGGCGCTGACCAATATGCCGTTTCGGGCGAGCGGCAGCACGATGCTGAAGAAGGCGCCGACGCGCGAGTTTCCATCCACCAGCGCCGCCTCCTCCAGTTCCTGCGGTACGCTCATGAAGGTGGCCCGCACCAGGACGATGAAGAAGGGCATGCTTTTCGCGGCAATCGCCAGGATGACAGCAAGCCGCGGATAGGCGAGAAGCCCGAGCTGCGAAAAACCGACGAAGATCGGCGTAATCATCAGCGAGGCCGGCAGGACCTGCAGCATGAGGACGAGGAAGAGGCCGATATCGATCCAGACATTGCGGTAGCGGGCCAGCACATAGGCGCAGCCCGTGCCGAATATGGCGATGACCGACACCGCACCACAGGCGATCACCAGCGAATTCCAGATATAGCGGCCCATGTTGCGGCTTTCCCAGACCTGGCCGTAGATCTGCCATTGCGGATCGCGCGGCCAGAAGTCGGGCGGGTTGGCAAACATCGCCGAGCCGGATTTGAGCGCCGTGATGCACATCCAGTAGAGCGGGAAGAGATAGATGGCGGCAAGCACGACCGCCACGCCGAGCATCAGCCTGTCGCGGGTCGTGTCGCTCATCCCCTCACCTCGTGGCGCGTCGAACGGACATAGACGATGGAAGCGATCATGACGAAGACGATCATGATGACCGAGATCGTGGCGCCCTTGGCGAAGTCGTATTGTCGGAAGGACATGTCCCAGGCCCAGTATTGCGTGACGTTGGACGAGTTGTTCGGCCCCCCCGAGGTGATCGCGGCGAAGAGGTCGAACTGCTGCAGCGTGAAGATGAGGCCGAGCGCGACGATGGCGCCGATCGACGAACGCATCATCGGCAGGGTGATCGTCCGGAAGCGTTGCCAGGCATTCGCGCCGTCGAGTTCCGCCGCCTCGTAGAGATCGCCGGGAATGGCCGACAGGCCGACTGAGAGCAGGATCATGTTGAAGGACGTGCCGAGCCAGATATTGGCGATGACGACCGCCCAGAGCGAATAATCCGGATCGGAGCGCCAGAATATGTTGCCCGAGATGAGCCCGCTTTCCCGCAGGATGAAATTGAGGACACCGAAATCTCCCGACAAAATCCAGTTCCAGATCGCGCCGGCGACGAGGCCGGGCATGACCCAGGAGACGAGAAACAGGCCCCGCAGCCAGGAGGCGCCGGGGAAGCTGGTCCAGAAGAACAAAGCAAGCCCGAAACCGATGACGAACTGGCCGGCGATGGAAGCGACGACGAAGATCGCGGTATTGGCAAGGATCGGCAGCGTCTCGGGCTGGGCGAAGAGATCGCGGTAGTTCTTGAAGCCGACGAAGGGCCGCCAGAGCGTACCGAGGCTGAACATGTCGACCTCCTGGAAACTCATCACCACGTTGTAGACAAGAGCGAGGCCGGAAATGGAAAGCAGAAAGGCAAGCGGCAGCGCCACGAGCGCGACGTCGAACCCTCTGCCGTCGATGATGCTGGAGAAAAGTCGCTTCATGGGCTCCTCCGCCTCCCTGGAGACCGTCCCGCATTCGCGCGGAACGGCCCCGCCGGGAGGAATGGTTGCAGCGGCCGCGTGGCGGCCATCGAGCCCTCCCCCTCCGGGGAGGGCCGGCGTCAGAGTAACCGACCGCCGGGCCATCGGCCCAGCGGACCGGCCGTGCGGCCTCGCAGGTCAGCCGAGGACGGCCTTGATCTTGCGCGCCGCCTCGTCAAGCGCCTCCCTGGAGGACATCTGCCCGGTGAGCGACGCCTGGATGGCATCCTGGATCGCCTTCGAGATCTTCGGCCATTCGGGATGAGGCCCGCGCGGCTTGGCGTATTTCAGCTGCTCGACGAAGACTTTCAGGGCCGCGTCCTTCTTTGCCTCTCCCGTTTCGGGAATGGCGATATCGGAGCGGGCCGGAAGCTGGCCGAAATCCTTGAACATGCGGTTGTCCTGCGAGACGAAATATTCGAGCACCTTGAAGGCTTCTTTCGGATGCTTGGTGTTGGCGAAGATCGCCCAGTTGAAATCGCCCATCGCCGAGGAACGTTCGGCCCCTGCCTCCGGCACCGGCAGCAACGCCACGCCCCAGTCGAATTTCGCCTCCTCCACCATGCGGTCGAGCTCCCAAGGACCGGAAATCGCCATGGCGGCATTGCCGGAATTGAAGGTACCGGTCGAATCCCATTGGCTGCGCGTCAGCGTATCCGGCGAGGCAAGCTTTTCGTCGATGATCGTTTTCCAGGTGTCGAGCGCCTTGACCGCACCCTCGGCATTGATGTTGTCGTAGCTCGCGCCCGCCATCTGCACCCAGGGCAGGAACTGGAACGTGCCCTCCTCGTTGGCTTTCGCCGAGAAGGTCAGTCCGTAGACGTTTGCGGAGGGATCGGTGAGCTTGCGGGCGGCCTCGAGCAGTTCGTCCCAGGTCTGCGGCGGCTTGTCCGGATCGAGGCCCTTCGCCTTGAACATATCCTTGTTGTAATAGAGCGCGATCGTGTTCGTCGCCTTGGGAATGCCGTAGTTCTTGCCTTCCCACATGGTCGAGGCGAGAGGGCCGGGGAAGTAGTTCGCCGGCTTGACCACCTCGGACGCGGCGATCATGTCGGTGAGATCGAGAAAGGCGCCGCGCGAGGCGAAAAGCGCGTGTTCCGGATTGTCGATCGCGATGATGTCAGGCGCCTGGCCCGTCGAATAGGCGCGCATGGCCTCGCTGACGACATCATCGAACTGGATCTGCCGGTATTCCACCTTGATGCCGGTGTTGAGCGCATTGAAATCCTTGACGAGGTTCGGCGCCGGCTGGATGTCGCGGTCGAGCGACCAGACGCTGATCGTCACGTCCTCGGCCCTGGCCGAAAGGCCCGGCAGGGAGACGGACGCGATGGCGATAGCGCCAAGCATTGCATATTTGCGGATACCCATGATCTCCTCCTTTGGTTATCCTTCAACGCCCGGCATCCTCCATACCGGGCGGCATGCCCTATGCCCGCCTCATGCGGGATCGTTGACGAAATCGCCGCCCCGGCAGCTCTTCAGATAGTTGAGGGCGTGCACCTGGCCGGTCATTTCGAGCCCGTCGCGATAGACCGGATCGTGCCAGCCCTCGATATCGATGGAGCCCGACCAGCCGGCGAGCCTGAGTTCCGAGACGACGTCCGTCCAGTTGGTATCGCCGAAGCCCGGCGTGCGCATGAAGACGAACTTCTCCCGGCCGAAGATGCCGTGCTCCCGGATGACGTCCCAGCGGATGGTCGCATCCTTGCCGTGGACATGGAAAATCTTCGTAGCCCATTTGCGGATCTGCGGGATCGGCTCGATGAGATAGACCATCTGGTGGCACGGCTCCCATTCGAGCCCGATGTGTTCGTCGGGCGTTTCGTTGAAGATCAGCTCCCAGGCGTCGGGATTATGGGCGATATTCCAGTCGCCGCTCTGCCAGTTGCCGTCCATGGCGCAGTTCTCGAAGGCGATCTTCACGCCCCTGTCGGCCGCGCGCCTTGCAAGCTCGCTCCAGATCTCCCTGTAGCGCGGCAGGCTTTCCGGCAGGGGCCGTCCGCGAAGGCGCCCGGTAAACCCGGCGACACAGGTCGCGCCGAAGTGATGCGCATTGTCGATGCAGTCCTTCCAGCCCTGCAAGGTCTGGAGGTCGATGTCGGTTTCCTCCAGCGGATTGCCGAACATGCCGAGGGTCGACATGGTGATATCCCGGTCGCCGATCGCCTCGCGGCAGCGCTTGCCGAGCTCGGCGAGATCCTGGCCGTTGGTCGTCTGCCAGAAGAAGGGCTCGAAACTCTCGAAACCCAGATCGGCGATCTGGCCGATGCGCCTTGCCGCGTCGCCCTTGGTGGCGCTGACCATGGTGCCGATACGGATGGATTTTGCCGGGTTCGTCATGGAAATATCCCTATGCTGCAATCGTGACACGCCTGCGGTCGCGGGCGCTGTCGATCGCGCCGAAAACCATGGCAAGGCTCTTGATGTTGTCGCGGCCGTCCGTTTCAGGACGGCTGCCGGCGCGGATCGCGGCGATGAAGCTTTCGATCACGCTTTGATGGCCGTGGGTGTCCGCCTCGCTTTCCGGCAGCGGCACGGTCACGGGCGTCGTCGGACGGAAAAACCCGTCCGTTCCGGCGATGACGTTCGCCTCGAACCTGTCGGCGCCGTCCCAGAGGAGCGTGCCCGAGGTGCCGGTGATGCGCCATGCGCTCTCCCAGCTCGTCGGCCCGCCCTCGGCGCACCAGGAGCCGCGATAGGTGAAGACGACATCGTCGGAGAATTCGAAGATGGCATTGGCGGCCGCGCCATGCCGATACCAGGAGCCGGGCGGATTGTGCTCATGGCAATAGACCGCCAGGGGGTCCTTGCCCGACATGAAGCGTGCCGCATCGAAGGTATGGATGGCCATGTCGAGCAGCAGCACGTTGTCCATCGCCTCCCGGAAGCCGCCGAAATGCGGCCCGAGAAAGAAATCGCAATGCAGCCCGGTGAGGCGGCCGAGCGTCCCCTCCTCGATCATGCGGCGGATGCGGCGCACGCCGGCGATGTAGCGGCGGTTCTGAACGACGGCATGCAGGCGGCCGGCCTGATCGGCGAGCCGTCGCAGGTCGCGCGCCTCGTCGAGAGAGGCCGCCATCGGCTTTTCGCTGAGCACGTGGCAACCATGCGCCAGACCCACCGCCACCACGGAACGGCGGGCAGCGGGAATGACGATATCGAAGAGAATGTCGGGGCGCGTCGTGGCGAGAACCTCTTCCAGATCGGTGCCGACGACCGCATCCGACAGGCCGAACTCCGCTGCAAGCGCCGCAGCCGTCGCCCGGTCGAGATCGACGAGCCCGACCACCGTCACGCTTTCGACGAGAGCGGGGACCGTCGTCAGCGCCTTGAGCCAGCCTTTGGCCATGGCTCCGCACCCGCACAGAACTGCCTTGTATGTCACCGATGTCCTCCCGGAAACGGATGCCGCAAACTCCTCGATTGGCGTCCGTAAACGTTTACGATACTATCTATGAAACGAAAATCGTGTCAAGAGGGCGAGGAAGTCTTCGTCCGGACATCAGAGGGGGCCTCCGGAAAATGAAGGGAATCCGCGAGCTTGCGAAACATCTCGACATCTCGATCGGGACGGTGTCCCGCGCCTTGAACGGCAAGCCCGACGTGAACCCGCAGACGCGGCAGCGGGTGCTGGAGGCTGCGGCCTCGCTCGGTTACGTCGCCAACCAGTCGGGCCGGTCTCTGCGCAAGGGCGCGACCGGCGTCATCGGCTTCATGATGCAGACCGGCAGCGAAATCACCGGACAAGGCGATACCTTCTTCATGAGCGTCTTCGACGGCGTGCAGACCGTGCTTGCCCGTCACAAGCTCGACCTTGTCGCCCTTCTCTGTTCCTCGGAGGAAGATCCGGACGACTACCTGAAGCGCATCGTCGCCCGAGGCTTCGCCGACGGCCTGATCCTGTCCGCCACCCGGCGGCACGATCCGCGCATAGACCTTCTCGCCCGACGCAAGATCCCCTTCATCACGCTCGGCAGAAGCCTCACCGACGGCGGCCAGCCCTGGATCGACCTCGATTTCGAGGGCATGGCGCAGGCGTCCGTCGACCGGTTCGTTGCCCGCGGGCACCGGCGCATCGCGATCACCCGGCCGCATGACGACATCAACCTCGGTTATGTCTTCGTCGATGCATGCCGGCAGGCGCTGCGGCGCCACGGGCTCGACCTCGCCGACGAGCACGTGTTCCGCTCGACGCCGAACGAGGCCGGCGGCTACCAGATCGCCCGGCAGCTGATCGCCTGCACGCCCAGGCCGAGCGCGATCCTGCTGGTCAACGAGGCGATCGCCACCGGCCTTTACCGCGGGCTTCAGGAAGCCCGGCTCCTGCCGGGCCGCGACATTGCCGTGATCGGCCAGCAGAGCCCCCATTCCCACTTCCTCTCGCCCCGGCTGACGAGTTTCACCCTGTCGCTACGTGACCTCGGCATCGCGCTTGCCGAGACCCTGCTCGGCACCATGCCGGCCTATCGGGACATGTATCCGGAACAGCCGCACCGCCTGCTCTGGCCCATGACCCTGGTCGATGGGGAAAGCGACGGGGAGGCTCCGGCGGACTGAGCGGAACGGCCGGTCAGGGCAGGCGGCAACAAACACGGACATGGCCTCAGGTCCCCTGGCCGGACTGGTTTTCCATGCCGGCGGACGTCAGTCATTGCGGGCCGTGAGTTATAGACCCGTTTGCTATTGCTCACCGAAATAGGCTACTGTGAGTTATAGAAACGGACCCTATAACTCATGGCATGGAACTGGACCCAGGAATTCTGGCCATCCTTCACGTATGACGCGGCGGTGCTGGAACCGCTGGAGCGCCGCTTTCTGCTGTCGTCGGGCGAGGTGATCGGGGCTGTCCGCCATGTCGGCGAGGAGGAACGCACGCTGCTGCGCGTCGAGCTTCTGAGCGACGAGGCGGTGAAGACCTCCGAGATCGAGGGAGAAATGCTCGACAGGCTGAGCGTCCAGTCCTCCCTGCGCCGGCAGTTCGGCCTTGCAAGCGACGACCGGCCGGTCCGGCCGCAGGAGCGCGGCATCGCGGAAATGATGGTCGACGTCTATGACGGCTGGGCCGCGCCCCTCGATCATGAAACCCTGTTTCGCTGGCACGGCATGCTGATGACCGGCAACCGCCATATCGGCACGATCGGCGGATATCGCACCCATGAGGACGCGATGCAGATCGTCTCCGGCCGTCACGACAAGCCGACCGTCCATTTCGAAGCGCCGCCATCGGAACGGGTGCCGACCGAAATGCAGGCTTATGTCGACTGGTTCAACAGATCGGCGCCGGGGGGCGAAAGCCCCCTGCCCGCGCTGACCCGGGCGGGGATCGGCCACCTCTATTTCGAGAGCATCCACCCCTTCGAGGACGGAAACGGCCGGCTTGGCCGGGCGCTTGCCGAAAAATCGCTTTCGCAGAACATCGGCCAGCCCAGCCTGATTGCGCTTGCCTATACGATCGAGCGCAGCCGCAAGACCTATTACGACCAGCTCGAGCGGCACCAGCGCACGCTCGATATCACCGGATGGCTCGTCTATTTCGCCGAGACCATATTGGAATCGCAGCAGACGACCCTGAAGCGCGTCGCGTTCCATATCGGCAAGGCCCGCTTCTACGACCGCTTCCGGCAGCAGTTGAACGAACGGCAGGAGAAAGTCGTCGAGCGCATGTTCCGCGAGGGGCCGGCGGGTTTCAGGGGCGGGCTCAGCGCCGAAAACTATATCGCGATCACGCGAACCTCGCGCGCAACGGCGACGCGCGATCTCCACGACCTCGTGGAGAAAGGCATTTTGACGCGGACCGGCGAGCGCCGGCACACCCGCTATGCGCTCAACCTTTGAGCAAGCGGGCTGCCGGCGACAGGCCTACTTCGATTTTTTGGCGTCTTCCTTCTTTTGCGCGTCAATCAGCTCGTACCACATGGCGTTGAGCACGGCGAAGGCAGCGGCAAGCGGCAGGCCGAGTAGCCAGGAAAAATACCACATGACGGTTTCCTTTCCTCAATAGGCGTGGTTGGCGGGATCGTTGATGTCCTTCGCGTCGACCTTGCCCCACAGCACCCGGTAGACGAAGGAGGTGTAGGCGATGATGATCGGAACGAAGATGACGGCGCAGACCAGCATGATGAACAGCGTCATGTGGCTGGAGGAGGCGTCCCAGACCGTGAGGCTGGACCGCGGATCGACGCTCGACGGCAGGATGAAGGGGAACATCGACAGCCCGACCGTCGAGACGATGCCGAGGATCGACACCGAACTCATCAGCCACGGCGCCCCGTCCTTCTTCGCAGCGAAGGCGAGAAGCGAACCGAGCGCGCCGAGGAAGCCGAGCGCCGGCGCGGCCGTCATCCAGGGATGGGCGGCATAATTCTGGAACCAGACGCCGGACGCGACCTCGACCGTCTTGTAGAGCGGGTTCGAGGGGCCTGCCGGATCGATTGCCGACGTGAACCGATAGCCGTCGATCGCCGTCAGCCAGACACCGCCGACGGCGAAGAGCACGACAGTCAGGATGGCCGCGACCATGCCGATCCGACGGGCGCGGGCGTTGACGGCGCCGGAGGTCTTCAGCGTCAGCCAACCGGCGCCGTGCATGACGAGCATGGAAACCGACAGGATGCCGGCGAGCAGGCCATAGGGGTTGAGGAGCTCGAACAGCGTCGTGCCGTCATAAAAGATGCGCAGGTCGTCGGTGAGGTGGAACGGCACGCCCTGCAGGACATTGCCGACCGCGACCCCCATGACCAGCGCCGGCACGAGGCCGCCGACGAAGAGCGCCCAGTCCCAGGCGCTGCGCCATGTGGTGCTTTCGCGCTTCGAGCGGTACTTGAAGCCGACCGGGCGCAGGATGAGCGCAAAGAGGATCGCGAACATCGCCAGATAGAAGCCCGAGAAGGATACCGCATAGAGCGGCGGCCATGCGGCGAAGATCGCCCCGCCGCCGAGGATCAGCCAGACCTGGTTGCCTTCCCAGACCGGGCCGATGGTGTTGATGACGACGCGCCGTTCGGTGTCCTCCCGACCCACGAAGGGCAGGAGCGTGGCCACTCCGAGGTCGAAGCCGTCCATCACGGCAAAGCCGATGAGCAGGACGCCGAGAAGCAGCCACCAGATGACGCGGAGGATTTCGTAATCGATAAGCGTGTGCAGGATCATGGTCTTACTCCGCCGGTACGATGGTCTTCGAAATGAGTTCGGGTTCCGGATGTCCGGGGCGTTCGTCGTCCGGCTCCGGTCCCTTGCGGATCGCCTTCAGCATCAGCCCCATCTCGACGATAAAGAGGACGGTGTAGATCGCGGTAAAACCGGCGATGGTGAAGAGCAGCGTCGTCGCTCCGAGATTGGAGACGGCGGCGGCAGTCGGCAGCACGCCTTCGATGATCCACGGCTGGCGCCCCACCTCCGCGACGATCCAGCCCAGTTCCGCGGCGATCCACGGCAGCGGGATGGAGAAGACCGCGACCCTCAGCAACCACGGACGCTTCGTGTGGGTGTGACGGCTGCAGATGACGAAGAACACGGCCGTCAGCGCGATGAAATAGAAGCCGAGGGCGACCATGAAGCGGAAGGCCCAGAACAGGGTCGGCACGTTGGGGATGGTGTCGGTCGCCGCCCTGGCGATCTGCTCGTCGGTTGCCTGACGCGGATCGGCGACGTAACGCTTCAGGAGAAGCGCATAGCCGAGATCGAGGCCGTTATCCTCGAACCTTGCCTTGACGGCCGGGTCGATGGCCGTGGTGGTGCCGGCGGCGCGGATGGTCTGCAGCGCGTCATAGGCGACGATGCCCCGGCGGATGCGGGTTTCGGCGCTCCTGACGAGGCTGTCGATACCCGGGATTTCGGTGGTCAGCGAACGGGTGCCGATCAGGCCCATGACCCAGGGTATCTCCACCTTGTAATGGGTCTCGCGGGTCTCCTGGTCGGGAAAGCCGAAGGCGGTGAAGGCGGCCGGCGCAGGTTCCGTTTCCCACATCGCCTCGATGGCGGCGAGCTTCATCTTCTGGTGTTCGGAGGCTTCATAGCCGCTCTCGTCGCCGAGGACGACGACCGAAAGCGAGGCGGCGAGACCGAAGGAGGCCGCCACCGTCATCGAGCGTTTGGCAAGCTCGATCTCGCGGCCCTTCAGCAGGTACCAGGCCGAAACGCCGAGAACGAAGATGGAGGCCGTGACATAACCCGCCGAGACGGTGTGCACGAACTTCGCCTGGGCGACCGGATTAAACAGCACAAGGAAGAAGTCATTGACCTCCATGCGCATGGTTTGCGGATTGAAGGCCGAGCCGACCGGGTTCTGCATCCAGCCATTGGCGATCAGGATCCACAGCGCCGAGAAGTTGGAGCCGAGCGCCACGCACCAGGTCGCCGCGAGATGGCCGACCTTGGACATGCGATCCCAGCCGAAGAAGAACAGGCCGACGAAGGTCGCCTCCAGGAAGAAGGCCATGAGGCCCTCGATGGCAAGCGGCGCACCGAAGATGTCGCCGACATAGTGGCTGTAATAGCTCCAGTTCATGCCGAACTGGAATTCCATGACGATGCCGGTCGAAACGCCGAGCACGAAATTGATGCCGAACAGCGTGCCCCAGAACTTGGTCATCTGCCGCCAGACCGTTTTGCCGGTCATGACATAGACCGTTTCCATGATGGCCAGCAGGATCGACAACCCGAGGGTGAGAGGGACGAAGAGAAAGTGGTAGAGCGCCGTAAGGGCAAATTGCAGGCGCGAAAGCGCCACGATATCGAGTTCCATATCTCGATCTCCAGAAAAGAAAAACCGGGGTGTTTGCCCAAGGCCGCAGGCGGAGCGGCGTCGGGCGCTTTGGGACTTCAGGCCACCGGCGGCGCTCTCGGCGCGGCCTTCGAAATCAGCACGGGCGGCGCGTCGAAACGCGCCCGATCCGGTCGCAGGACCGTTTCATGCGGCATGGGCCGGTCGCCCGCTTCCTCCGCCGGCAGCGGCAGGACCATCGCCGCTGAAATGAGGCAGGCCTCGCAGGACCGGTTCAGAGAGTACCCGTCCTTGCCGATACCGCCCCTTGAGCCGGCGAGGCAGAGATCGGGAACAGTGCCGTCCGGAAGCGCAATGGCCGCCGCGACGATTTCCGTTGCCTGCACATCCGGAACCCGGTGAGCAAAGCCCACCGAGAAGAGCGCAATCGCGCACAGGATGCGCAGGAATTGCGATATGGAGCCGGAAGAACGCATGAGGTCTCTGAACCGCTGAAAGCAACGTCTGACAATTGCTTATTGTTATCTTGCGGCGCAGGCAATGCGACAAAATAACGTCGCTCAACGTTTGCGCAGTCTCGAAGCAACCTCGGCGAAAGCCGTCTCCCTACATTTGAAATTGCCACATAATTGACCTTTGTCAACAACAAGGATTCGGTCGGCAATTTCGACGTCCTGCGCGCTGTGGGTCGCGATCAGGACGGTGCGCCCTCCCCTTGCGGCGGCAAGGCGCGCCACGATGTCGCGGGCGGTTTCGGTATCCAGCGCCTCGGTCGGCTCATCGAGCAGAAGAAGGGGTACATCCGCCAGGAGAAGCCGGGCGAGCGACAGGCGCCGGCTCTCGCCGCCGGAAAGGCCCGAGCCTCCTTCGCCGAGCCAGGTTTCAAGCCCCTGCGGCAGGTTGCGGGCCGTCTCCGCCAGCCCTGCCGCATCGAGCGCCGCCCAGAGTTCCGCCTCCGTGGCGTCAGGCCTTGCCAGCCTGAGATTGCCGGCGAGCGTATCGGCGAAGAGTTCGACCCGCTGCGTGAGGAGAGTGGCAGGCAGCGCCGCGACACGGCCGGCCTCGGCGGTGATTTCACCCGCGATCAGGGCCATCAGGGTCGACTTTCCAGCCCCGCTCGGACCGGTCAGCGCCACGATCTCGCCGGCCGGGATTTCGAGCGACAGGCCCGAGAGCGCCGGCCGCCCTGCGCCGGGATGCCGCAGGACGAGGTTTTCGGCCAGAAGAGCGAACCCCGGCGGCGGCGGCGCGACGGCGATCTCCTGCGGGGTCTCTCCGAGGCGGGGCGCGATACGACGGGCGGCGGCAAGAATGCGTCCCGCCTCCAGCGCCCCGCGCTTCAGGGCAGTGAAGGGCTCGACGGCGGCAAGAGCCAGAAGCAGGGCGAAGGCGGCGACCGGCACGCCGATGACGCCCGCCTCGACCAGACAGGCGAGCGCCACGAGAAGACAGCCGCCAACAACGGGCGCCAGCGCCGCAAGGCCGAAGCCGGCAAGCGTCTCGATGCGGTTCAGCCGGTCGTCGGTCTCGGCCAGCCGGCTTTCCGCCGTCTCGACATTCTGCCTGGATGCCTCAAGGCGACCGGCCATCAGCAGATCCGTGGCGCCGGCGATCATGTCGATGACGCGGCCGCGCACGGCTTCCAGCGCGACGGCGCGATGACGGGCCGGCTTTTCAGCCTTCAACGCAGCGATGACCGCGATGCCGAAGCCCGCCACCGCAGGAAGCAGGCCAACCGCAAGCGCGATGCGGCCATCGACAAAGGCGAGCGAGAGGGCGGCAAACAGCGCCGAGGCAAGCGCCACGCCTGACGGTACGAGAAGCCGCAGGTAAAGCCCGTCGAGGGCATCGACATCCAGCGTCAGGCGGAAGAGGAGGCGTGCGGGGCGAAGCGCCAGTGCGCGTGCCGAGCGCGCCGTGGCAAAGGTCCGAAACAGCGTCTCGCGCATGCCGGCGAGCACCGAAAGCGTCGCGTCATGGGTGACGATGCGCTCGCCATACCGCGCCGCGGTGCGGAACAGCGCGAGAAAGCGGATGCCGGCCGAGGGCGCGAAGACATCGAAGGCGAGCGCGCTGGCGGCCGAAAGCCCCGCCAGGGCCGTCGCCGTGATGAACCAGCCCGACAAGGACAAAAGCGCGACACCGGCAATCGCCGTCAGGGCGGCAAGCAGAAGGCCGAGGGCAAGCGCCAGCCGCTTTTCCGCGAGGAACAGGCGAAGGACGAGCAGAACCGCCCTCATGTCCCGCCCTCCGCGACAAGCGTCACCGTCCGGTCCATGCGTGCGGCAAGCGCCGCATCATGGGTCACGACGATCAGTGTGCGTCCCTTCGCCAGATCGAGCAGGCTTTCCGTCACGAGGTCCGCCGTGGCGGCGTCGAGATGGGCCGTCGGCTCGTCGGCGAGGATCAGCCGCGCCTTTCGGTTTGCGGCGGCGCGGGCAATCGCAAGCCGCACGATCTCGCCACCGGAAAGACCCGTTCCGCCCTCGCCGAGCGGAGCGCGGCCGTGGCTTTCGGCGACATGGGACAGACGCCCGACCGCAAGCGCCCCGGCGACCGCATCGGCATCGACGTCAGGCCGTCCGAGCGACACGTTGGCGGCGATGGAACCCGAAAAGACATGGGCGGACTGCCCGATCCAGGCGATATCGCCCGCCTCGCGCGCCGCCGCCGGCAAGCGCCCGAAAACGGCGAGCTTTCCCGCCTGCGGAGCGGCAAGCCCCGCCAGCAGCGATAAAAGCGTGGATTTGCCGCTGCCGCTCGGCGCCATGATCGCGATCTTCTCGCCGGGCGCGATGGAGAGCGAGAAAGCCTGAAGCGTCGGGGCCTCGCGGCCCGGATGGGTATAGCGCAGACCTTCCGCCAGGAGCGCCGCCTCGCTGCCGTTTGCCGATCCTTCGGAGGGCGGCAGGGGCATGCCCTTGCCGGAAAGCGCGCCAAGCGCTTTTTGCGCCGCCTCGCCCGCCGCGCGGTCATGCCAGACGGAGGACAGTTCACGCAGCGGCTCGAAGAAGGCGGGCGCGATCATCAGCACGAACAGGCCTTCGGCCAGCGTCATTTTCGTCCCCCAGGTTCCGATCCCGATAAATCCCAGAAGATGAAAGCCGATATAGACGGCCGTCAGCGCCACGCCGAGGGCGGAAAAAAGCTCCAGCGTCGCAGACGTAAGGAAGGCGATCTTCAGGACCGCCATGGTGCGTCGCTTCAGGTCTTCCGCCTCGATGCGCAGCCGCTTGGCCGTCTCCGGGACGGCGCCGAGCGTGCGGATGGTGGCAAGGCCGCGCAGCCGGTCAATGAGGAAGGCGTTGATGTCGCCCATGCGGACAAGCTGCTGTTCGCTGGCCTTGCGGGCACGCATTCCGACGAGCGCCATGAAAAGTGGAATGACCGGTGCGGTGACAAGCAGCGCCAGCGCCGCGATCCATGAAAACGGGAGAACCGCGGCGGCGATGACGAAAGGCACGATCATCGCCTTCGTCCGGGCGGGCTGGTAACGGGAAAGCCATGGCGTCAACATTTCCGCCTGCTCGGCGATCACGCTTGCAGCCTGTCCGGACGAGGGGCGGCCGGTATCGACCGGCGAGCGCGCCGCAAGGGCTGCAAGCGCGCTCACGCGGCTGGCGGTGAGTTCGCGCCGGGCAGACTTGAAGGCAAGACGGCCGGACAAAGCCTCAAGCGCGGCGCGCAGCAACCCGAACAGGGCGAAGCAGACGGCGTTTTCCAGGATATCGCCCGCGCCCGCGCCATCGGCCAGACGCCCGATGGCCTGGGCCGCGAACCAGGCCTGCGGCAGCCAGCAGAGAGGCGCTGCAACGGCGAGCAGAACGGCCGCACGTCCCGGACCGGGGATCGCGCGTCCGCGACCCGAGCGCCCGCGGCGGCCAGGTTCCTGAGAGACATTCGGCAAAGTGGCGGTTTCCGTTGATCTTAATGATCGTTGTCAAGTGATATACGGAGAGGGCCCGCCGGTCGCAAGCGGCGAAATGTCGCCGACGGAGGCCGGGTCCCGGCCGGGCGGGCACGGGCCTCTCCGGTGACTTCACCCCGCAGGAAGGGCTGGCCGGGGCCGTTGCGGGACTGTAAGGATGTCCACCGACCTTTCCAACCCCACCAGTCAGGATGCCCCCATGCTGCAGAACAAGACACTGATCGAAAAGCTCAACTTCTATATCGACGGCGCGTGGGTCGCTCCGGCTGGCGGAACGCGGATCGAAGTCATCAACCCGGCGAACGAGGAAGCCTATGCCGTGATTTCCGGCGGCACCGCCGGCGACATCGACCGCGCCGTGGCCGCCGCCCGCCGCGCCTTCGAAGGCTGGAGCAGCACGAGCCGCGACGAACGGCTTGCCCATCTGGAAAAGCTAGTCACGATATACGAGCGCCGGATGGAGGAAATGGCCGAGGCGATTACCGCCGAAATGGGCGCGCCGATCAGGCTTTCGCGCGAATCCCAGGCGGTCTCCGGCGTCTCCCACCTGAAGGCGTTCATCCGTGCCTTCAAGGCCTATGAATGGGAATACCTGCCGGACGAAACCCGCCCCAACCAGCGGATCGTGCACGAGCCGATCGGCGTTTGCGGCCTCATCACGCCGTGGAACTGGCCGATGAACCAGATCGCGCTGAAGGTCATACCCGCGGTCGCCGTCGGCTGCACCGTCGTGCTCAAGCCTTCGGAAATCGCCCCGATGTCGGCGATGCTGTTTGCCGAGTTCATGGACGAGGCGGGCTTCCCCGCAGGCGTCTTCAACCTCGTCAACGGCGAGGGTCCCGTCGTCGGCGAGGCGCTTTCCAGCCATCCGGACGTCGACATGATGTCGTTCACCGGCTCGACCCGCGCAGGTGCCGCCGTCTCGCGCGCTTCTGCCGCCACGGTCAAGCACGTATCGCTCGAACTCGGCGGCAAGTCGCCGAACATCGTCTTCGCCGATGCCGACCTGCCGGCCGCCATCGAACGCGGCGTCAGGCATTGCTTCGAGAACACCGGGCAGTCCTGTAATGCGCCGACCCGCATGCTGGTCGAGCGTTCCGTCTATGACGCAGCCGTCGATCTTGCCGCCAGGGCCGGCGCACAGGTCGCCGTCGACGACCCGGCCAGGGACGGCGATCATATCGGCCCGCTGTCCTCCGGAGCCCAGTTCGAGAAGGTCCAGGGCATGATCGAAAAGGGCATCGCCGAAGGAGCGAAGCCGGTGCTTGGCGGGCTCGGCAGGCCGGAAGGCTTCAATCGCGGCTATTTCGTCCGCCCGACCATCTTCGCCGGCGTCGACAACGACATGGCGATCGCGCGCGAGGAGGTTTTCGGGCCGGTGCTGGTGATGATCCCCTTCGACACCGAGGAAGACGCGATCCGCATCGCCAACGACACGGTCTACGGCCTTGCCGCCTATATCCAGACGGGATCGCCGGAACGGGCGCAGCGCGTCGCCCGCAGGCTGCGCGCCGGCATGGTACAGATCAATGGCACCTCCCGCGCGCCGGGCATGCCCTTTGGCGGCTACAAGCAGTCCGGCATCGGCCGCGAAGGCGGCAAGTGGGGCCTGGAAGACTTCATGGAAGTCAAGCTGATCGCCGGCTGAAGGTTCGGCCCGAAGAAATAGACCCGAAGAACCCGCCCGAAGGCCGGTTCCTTCGCCACCGGCGGCCGCGCCGGTGGCTCGATGCAATTTACACCCGGGCTCTTCGCCTGCGGCAAAACCCCTCCCGCCCACCGGCCACCTCCCCCAGAGGGGATCAAGAACACCGCGCCGCAGCACCTTCCTTATGCGATTGCCGCGTCCCCAAGGCATCCTTCCTTCCTCTCCACGTCACGAAAACCTGGCTCCGGCTTCACGAAACTGTCGTGCAACGGGTCTAGAGGATGACGAGCGGGATGCAATTTCTTTTGCAAAGGAAAAGATTCATGTCACACAAATTGCACAAACTGGCCGGCGCCAGCCTGATCGCCCTTCTTGCCACGGTCGCCTCGGCTGAGGCCGCAACGGTGGTGAAGTTCTGGCACAGCTTCAACAAGGGCAATGGCGAAGCGCTGGACAAGATCATCGCCGGTTTCGAGGCGGCCAATCCGGACATCGACATTCAGGCCGAGTTCATCGGCAACTACAACGACATCGTCGCCAAGCTGCAGGCCGCCATTCCGGCCAAGCGCGCGCCCGATGCGGTCATTCTCGAGGTGACCCGCTACGGCCTTTTCGCCGACCGTGGCGTGCTGACCGACCTCACCCCCTATTTCGACGCCGATCCGCTGAAGGACGACCTTTACGACTACGCGCGCGAAGTCGGCGTCTACAAGGGCAAGAACTACATCGTGCCCTTCAACTCATCGACCCCGGTCCTTTACTACAACAGCGATATCTTCAAGCGCGCCGGCATCGAGGGCGAGCCTGCGCTGAAGACCTTCGACGACATCATGGCCGCGTCGAAGACGATCACCGAAAAGCTCGGTTCGGAAGGCGTCAGCGGCATCGCCGCGCCCGGCCAGTTCGCCCGCTGGGGCCTCGTCATGGCCAATGACAGCGAGCTGATGGACCCGAAGACCAACGAGGTGCTGCTGGACAGCCCGAACACCATCGAAGCCTATCAATGGATGGCCTCGCTGGTGCACAAGGAAAAGGTCTCCTCGCCGGATGGCGTGACCGAGGAAGACAACGGTCGCGACGCATTCCTCGCCGGCAAGGTGGGCATCATGCTGAATTCGACCGGCAATTACGGCGGCGCCAGGAAGGCGCTCGGCGACAAACTCGAAACGCGTCCGATGCCCTGCAACAAGACCTGTTCGGTGCCGATCGGCGGCGCCGGCATCGGCATTCTCTCGACCTCCGAGAAGGCGGTTCAGGACGCGGCCTACAAGTTCGTGAGCTACGCCGCATCGCCTGAGGCCAACGCCATCTGGTTTGCCGAAACCGGCTATCTGCCGATCAACAAGAAGAGCGCGGCCCTGCCGGTTGCCGTGGAAGCGCTCGCCACCCAGCCGGGCATCGACGTCGCCATCAAGCAGCTCGACTTCGCCCATGGCCGTTCGCGCGCGCCGGTCGTCACCTGGATGCGCACCACCGAATACAAGATGTGGGAAGCCATGGCCTTTGGCCAGCGCGACGCGACCGAGACCATGAAGGACTTCGCCGCCCAGACCCGCAAGGAAGCGGAACGCACCGGCGAATAAGCCTCTGCCGAAACAGCGGGACCGGTGGTCTGCCTTCGGGCGGCTGCCGGTCCTTCGTCCTGTCCTTGCCTACCTTCTCTTGTGCCTGATCCGGGGTCCCATGCTTCGCACCCTTACACCCTATCTGTTCGTCGGCCCGCTGATCGCCTTCATTGCGGTGTTCACCTATATCCCCATCGTGTCGAGCCTCAACCTGAGCTTCCGCCACTGGGATTTCCTGTCGCCGGACATGCCCTTCGTCGGGCTCGACAATTACCGCGCCCTTTTTGCCTCGCGCGATTTCTGGAACGCGCTGAAGGTGACTGCGCTGTTTGCAGTGCTCTCCGTGCCGCTGAGGCTCGCTCTGGCGCTCGCCATCGCCAGCTATCTGGTGCGCGAAACACTGCCCTCGCGGCTGCTGCGCGGCGCGCTGTTTTTGCCCTCGGTCACATCCACCGTCTCCATTGCCGTCGTCTTCTCCTGGGTGTTCGCCACCGATTACGGCATGGTCAACGCGCTGCTGGCAAAGCTCGGGCTGGGCAAGGTGCCCTGGCTGCAGGACCCGTCGCTGGCGCTCTGGGTGCTGATCGCGGTCAATACATGGAAACAGCTCGGCTACGACATCGTCATCTACATCGCCGGCCTGCAGGCCGTGCCGCAGGAGCTTTACGATGCCGCTGCCGTCGATGGCGGCCGCCGGTTCCACGTTTTCCGCCGGGTCACCGTGCCGCTGGTCATGCCGACTACCTATTTCCTGCTGGTCATCTCGGTGATCGAGGCCTTCCAGGTCTTCACCATCGTCAACGTCATGACCCACGGCGGACCGGCGGGCGCGACCGACATGCTGGTCAACATGCTCTACCGCGTCGGTTTCGTGCTGTTCGATATCGGCCAGGGCTCGGCGCTCGCCGTGCTGCTCTTCGTCCTTCTCATCGTGCTGGCGCTGGTCAAGTCCTTCGTCGTCGGCAGGAAGGTGCATTATGAAGCCTGAAAACCGCCTCCTCACCCTGCTTGCGCTGGCTGCCGGGACGATTTTCCTCGTGCCGGTGCTCTATTCGATCTGGATGTCGTTCCAGACGGCGCACGCCTATTACACCGGCACGGTGGAGTTCACGCTCGGCAATTACGCCCGCGCGGTCGGGCAATACAATTTCGCCCGTTATCTCATGAACAGCATCCTCGTCTCCGGGCTGGTGACGATCATCGGGCTGACCGTCGCCACCATGGCCGCCTTCGCCTTCGCCCGCTACGAGTTTCGCGGCGGCAACCTGCTGTTCGGCGCAACCGTCGCGACGCTGATGATTCCGAGCCATATCAGCCTCATTCCCAACTACCTGACGCTCGCCAAAGCGGGACTGCTCGACACCTATGCCGGGCTGATCCTGCCGGCGATCTCCAATGGTTTCGCCGCCTTCTTCCTGCGGCAATACATCAAGGGCATTCCGAGGGCGCTGGACGAAGCCGCCTACATGGACGGCGCCACACCTTTGCAGGTGCTCTGGCGGATCATCGTGCCGATCTCGAAGCCCGCCATCTTCTCGATGGGGCTCTATATCTTCCTCACCGAATGGAACAACTACATCTGGCCGCTGGTCGCCGTCGGCAAGGAAGACCTCTTCACGCTACAGATCGGCCTGGCTCGGCTCTACCGCACCAATCCCGGCGAAGGCCTGATCGACTGGCCGCTGGTCATGGCCGCATCGACCATCACCATCCTGCCGGTGCTCCTGGGCTTCCTGCTGGTCGAGCGGCATCTGGTGCGCGGCATTACCATGGGCGCGGTCAAGTAATTCAACATGGAACAGAAAATGACACATATCGCATCCCATCGCGGCGGCACGCTCGAATTCGGCGACAGCACGCCCCGCGGCTTTTCGGCAACCGCGATCATGGCGCTGGAGGAAGTGGAATTCGATGTCCACCCGACCGCCGACGGCGCCATCATCGTGCATCACGACGCCACGCTCGACGCCACCACGGACCGCACCGGCGCAATCGCCGGCCTGACTGTGTCAGAGGTCCGCGCCGCCACCATCAATTACGGCGAGGGCGGCCATCCGCTCACGCTCGAGGAACTCTGCATCATTTTCTCGAAAAGCCGCGTCGATTTCCGCTGCGAAATCAAGCCGGGCGCCGATGGCCGCCCCTACCGCGATTTCGTGCCGCGCGTGGTCGAGACCCTTGCCAGCAACGGCATGCTGGAACGCACCACCTTCTCCTCCTTCCTGATCGAGGCGCTGGACGAGATCGCGGCGGCGACGGACCGGCCCAGGCTCTGGCTGGTCAGCCCGCCGGTGCTCCGCCAGCTCGGAACGTCCGCCGTGATCGAGCTTGCCCGCGCCCATGAGATCCCGGAGATCGGCGTCCATATCGACACGGCCGACACAGGGCTGATGGCCGAAATCGGGGCCGCCGGCCTCGATTTCGGCTGCTGGGCCGCACACACCGCGCCGCAGATCGAAAAGGCGCTTTCGCTCGGCGTCAAGGTTTTCACCACCGACCGACCGAGCCTCGCCATCGCCATTCGCAACGAGAAAAACCGGGAGACAAACCGATGAGAGGCATTTCCCTTCGTTCCATCCGGAAGTCCTATGCCGGCGGGCCGCAGATCCTCCACGGCGTTTCGATGGACATCCGCCCCGGCGAATTCGTCGTCATCGTCGGCCCCTCGGGCTGCGGCAAGTCCACGCTGCTGCGGCTCATCGCCGGGCTGGAGCGCATCGACGAGGGCGAGATCGAAATCGGCGGCAGGCGGGCGAACGATCTGGCGCCGCAGGATCGCGACATCGCCATGATCTTCCAGAACTACGCGCTCTATCCGCACATGACGGTGCGCCAGAACATCGCCTTCGGGCTCGAACTGCGCGGCATGCCGAAGGCGGAGCGCAATGCGCGGGCCGAAAGCGTGGCGAAGACGCTGCAGCTCGAAGCCTATCTCGACCGCAAGCCCGGCGCGCTCTCCGGCGGCCAGCGGCAGCGCGTGGCGATGGGCCGCGCCATGGCCCGCAACACCTCGACCTTCCTGATGGACGAACCGCTGTCGAACCTCGACAATGCGCTGCGCGTCGCCATGCGCACCGAGATCAAGGAATTGCACCGGGCGCTCGGAGCGACCATCGTCTACGTCACGCACGACCAGACGGAGGCTCTCTCGCTCGCCGACCGCATCGCGGTGATGAAGGGCGGCCATCTCCAGCAGTTCGATACGCCCGAGGCGATCTACGACCGTCCCGCCAACCGCTTCGTCGCCGGTTTCCTCGGCGCGCCGGCGATGAACTTCCTGCCGGCGGCCAAGATCCCCGGCTGGCGGGGCCGGCAGGACATCACCATCGGCTTTCGCCCCGAACATATCGCGGTCCGGTCGGAGGAACCCGCGGGACCGGCGCTTCCCGTCCGCCTTCTCCTCTCCGAGATGACCGGCTCCGACATCATCCTGCATTGCGACAGCGAGGCCGGCCGCCTGACGCTGACCTGCCCGCGCGACACGATGCCGCAGAATACCGAGAAGCTTTGGGCGGTCTGCGATTTCGGCCGGGCGCTCTATTTCGACGACAGGAGCGAAGATCGCATCGAGCTTGCGCCGGACGAAACGCCCGCGCATGCTGCCGGAATCGGATATTGAACCCGGACACCCCGGAAACGTCAGGGCTGACAAACAGACGGGAAGCAATGGACAGACAAAGTGAAGTTCCGCAGGCGCTCGGCGACCTCATCAACCGCAATTCGACCCGGCTGACGGAGGCCGACACCCGATTGCTGGACGTCCTGATGCAGGACCCGGTCCGAGCGGCGATGGACAACGGCAAGGAGGTCTCCTCCCGCGCCGGGGTGCATCCGGCATCGGCCGTGCGGCTCGCCCGCCGCCTGGGATTCAAGGGCTATCCCGAGTTCCGCAGCTTTCTCCAGGCCAATCTGCTGGAGGGCGGCGGCGATTTCGACAATCCCGCAGCGCGCATTGCCGCCCGGCTGGTGCGGGCGGAAGACGGCGGCGTGCTGTCTTCCGTGCTGGACAGCGAGATCGCCGCGCTGGAGCGCCTCCGCAACACGGTTTCCGACGCCGATATCAGGGCCTTCTCCGAATGCCTGCGCAAGAGCCGCCGCATCTTCCTGTTCGGCCAGGGGCATTTCTCGTCGCTTTCCGCGCTGGTCTCCCTTCGCCTCAACCGTTCGGGCTATGAGACCGTCGATCTCGCGGCCCGGATGAACCAGCTTCCCGAAACGCTGAACACGCTTGCCGCGGGCGACGTCGTCTGGCTGCTCGCCTTCCGCAAGGTCTCTCCCCTCATCCAGGAAATGCGTGCGATCGCCCGGCAAAGGGGCGCGGAAGTCCTGATGCTCACCGATGTCCTGAACGCCCGCCTCGATCCGGCCCCCGATCACCAGATCCTCGTTTCGCGCGGCAAGGCCGGGGATTCACAGTCGCTGGTGGTGCCGATGACGATCGCCAACGCGGTGATCCTCGATCTGGCCGCCATCGACGACGGCCGCTCTCTCCGGTCGCTCGCCGGCTTCAAATCCTTCCGGGAGGATTGCGGCCTGTCGCGGGCACTGGTCTAGACGGGCGTTCGAGGCTCATACGGCCGGGCCTTGAAAAAATCTCGGACCGGCTGGAATAAAAACCGGGCCAGTCCGTATACAGGGGTATGGACAGCAACAAGAGATCGTTCGACGTGATCGGCCAGCTCGCCTCCCTGAGGCGGTATGCGCGCTCGCTCACGCGCAATTCCGGCGATGCCGAAGATCTCGTGCACGATGCGCTGGTGCGCGCCTATGAGCGCCGCGCCACCTTCAGGCCCGGCTCCAACCTGCGCAACTGGCTGCTCTCCATCGTCCACAACGCCCATGTCGACCGCCTGCGCTCGTCGATCAGCCGCAGGCGGCACGAGAGCGAGGACAGGGACGCGCTGGGCGAGCCGCCGTCCTTTCCCGCACAGCAGGAACACGCCGTCAGGCTTCGGCAGGTGCGCGAGGCCTTCATGACGCTACCCGAAGAACAGCGGGAGGCGCTGCATCTCGTCGCCATCGAAGAGCTTTCCTATCAGGAAGCCGCCGATACGCTCGGCATTCCCGTGGGCACCCTGATGTCGCGCGTGTCGCGCGCCCGCGCCGCATTACGGTCCTTCGAGGACGGCAGACAACCCAACCATCTGAGACTTGTAGGAGGCGGAAATGAGTGACGAGACCCCCGTTCTCGACAGCGATCTCGACGCCTATATCGACAACCAGCTCGATGCCGCAGGCCGTCTGCGGGTCGAGATGTGGCTTGCACGGCATCCCGAAACCGCCGCCCGCGTGATGGAGGATATCGGCCTCCAGACGACGCTTCGCCTGGCGCTTGCGGAGGCCGCGCCTTTCGCCAGACCCGAGACGCGCGAGGCGGCGAGAAGGCTCGCCTCCGGCCTTGCCGGTCAGCGCATGTGGCAGGCGGTGCGGCGCGTCGCGGCGGTCGCCGGCCTATTCGCCGCCGGCTGGTTTGCCAATGCCACCGTCCATCCCTTCGGCGCCAGGGAGGTGGTCGCCTCGGTGCATCCGCCATCCTTCGTCGAACAGGCCGTGCAGGCCCACCAGACCTCGCTCGTGCGCGAAACCATGCCCTCCCAGCCCGAGACCCGCCTGCTCGACCGCAGCGATATCCGGGCGGCCACGGCGATCGGGCTTCCCGAGCTTCCGGGAGACTGGACGGTGACCGACGTGCAGGTCTTCCCCTCGCCCTTCGGCCCAAGCGTCGAAATGGGGATCAAGACGCCGCAAAGCGGTCGCCTGTCGCTCTTTGCGGTCAGGCCCGGCTATTTCGCCGTCGAGCCGGTCACCCATCTGGCGCTGTCGAATGCGACGGTCGCCTGGTGGCAGATCGGCGAGGTCGCCTATGCCATCGTTTCCAGCACGCCCGACGCCGGTCTCGACGACAAGGCCGGGCGCCTCATGAAATCCCTTCACTGATCCACAACGGAGATCACGATATGTACCCCAACCAGAATCGCTTCGGCGGCCTCAGCCAGACATCGGCCGCCGCCTTCGACGAGGGCCTGCGCCAGCACATGCTGCGCGTCTACAACTACATGGGCCTCGGCCTCGTGCTGACGGGCATCGTCGCATTCGTCGTCGGCTCGACGCCGGCGCTCTACGTGCCGATCTTCTCCACGCCGCTGAAGTGGGTGGTGATGCTGGCGCCGCTCGCCTTCGTCTTCTTCTTCTCGTTCCGCATCCACTCGATGTCGGCCTCGACCGCGCAACTGACCTTCTGGGCCTTCTGCGCCGTGATGGGCCTGTCGCTCGCTTCGGTCTTCCTCGTGTTCACCGGCGCCAGCATCGCCCGCACCTTCTTCATCGCCGCCACCATGTTCGGCGCGACCAGCCTCTACGGCTATGTCACCAAGCGTGACCTGTCGCAGTTCGGCTCCTTCCTCATCATGGGCCTGATCGGCGTGATGATCGCCTCGATCGTCAACATCTTCCTCGGCTCGACTGCCCTGCAATTCGCCATCTCGGTGATCGGCATCGCCGTCTTCGTCGGCCTCACCGCCTGGGACACGCAGAACATCAAGGAACAGTATGCCGAGAACTTCGACCAGGAATCGCAGCAGAAGCTTGCCGTCTTCGGCGCGCTGTCGCTCTACCTGAACTTCGTCAACATCTTCCAGCTGCTCCTGAACTTCACCGGCGAACGCGAATAGGGCCGGCAGCAAACCCATACGGAACATGAGGATGGCGGCAAGCCCACGACGGCCTGCCGCCATCGTCGCAAAGAGAGCCCACAAGCCGCTTCCAGCCGAAGACGGGCCCGTCCGGTCCGGGACGGTCTCACACGGAACTGAGCAGCAGGCTCGTCTCGCTGTTCGAGACACCGTCGATCATGCGCACCTCGCGCAGCACCCGGTCGAAATCGGAAAGACTGCCGGCGCGGATATTGGCGATCAGGTCCCAGTTGCCGTTGGTGGTGTGCAGCGAGGAAATCTCGGGGATGCCGTGCAGCTTGCGGATGACCTGGGTCGTCGACTTGCCGATCACCTCGATCATCATCACCGCATGCACCGAGCGGTCGTCGTAATCCTCCCGCACCCGGACGGTGAAGCCGAGCAGCGTGCCCGTCTCCGTCAGCCGGTCCAGCCGGTTCTGCACCGTGCCGCGGGCCACGCCGAGCGCATCGGAAAGCTTGGCGAGCGAGGCGCGGCCGTCGATGCGCAGATGGGCGATGATGCGGCGGTCGAGTTCGTCGGGGATGTATTTGGCGACGCTCATGGGTTCGCTCCCGGCTTTATGGATGGCTTTTTGGCAATATTGACAATTCTGCTATACAATTTGCTCATATTTCTGGCAAAAACAACATGGTTTTGCGATTTCGGTTAGCGGAGGCATCTTGCTAACCTGGGCTTTGACCAAGCCAAGGAACCGTCCATGCCGCAATCGCCCTCCGAAAAGGCTCTCATTCCCTTCGTCAGCGTCGAGAACATGATGCGCCTCGTCCATCACGTCGGCATCGAGACGATGCTTGTCGAGCTGACGGATGTGATCGAGGAGGATTTCCGCCGTTGGGAGAGTTTCGACAAGACGCCGCGCATCGCCTCCCATTCGCGCGAAGGGGTGATCGAGCTGATGCCGACTTCCGACGGCGTCCTCTACGGCTTCAAATATGTCAACGGCCATCCGAGCAACAAGGTGGAAGGGTTGCAGACGGTGACCGCCTTCGGCCTGCTGGCGAAGGTTTCGACCGGCTATCCGGTGCTCCTGACCGAAATGACCCTGCTGACCGCGCTTCGCACCGCCGCGACCTCGGCCATGGCCGCCCGCCACCTTGCCCCGAAGGGGGCGAAGGTCATGACGATGATCGGAAACGGGGCGCAGGCCGAATTCCAGGCGCTGGCGATGAAGGTCGTGCTCGGCATCGAGGAGGTCAGGCTCTACGACATCGACCGCCGGGCGACCGAAAAGACGGTCCGCAATCTCGAAGGGTCCGGCCTGCGCGTCACCGCCTGCACCTCAGCGCAGTCGGCCATCGAGGGCGCTGCGATCATCACCACCTGCACCGCCGACAAGCAGTTCGCCACCATTCTGACCGACAACATGGTCGGCGCCGGCGTGCATATCAACGCCATCGGCGGCGACTGCCCCGGCAAGACGGAACTGCACCGTGACATTCTTCTCCGCGCCGACACCTTCGTCGAATATCCGCCGCAGACCCGCATCGAGGGCGAGATCCAGCAGATGGCGCCGGATTATCCGGTGACCGAACTCTGGCGCGTGGTGCGCGGCGAGGCCGAGGGACGGCGCGACGCCGGCCAGATCACCCTTTTCGACTCGGTCGGCTTCGCCACCGAGGATTTCTCCGCCCTCCGCTATGTCCGCGAAAAGCTCAAGGGCACGGATTTCTATCAGGAAATCGACATCATCGCCGACCCCGACGACCCGCGCGATCTGTTCGGGATGTTGCAGCGGGCGAGGTGAGGGCCCCCGCATGGGGAATGGGGCTCCGGGCGCGTTTGCGGTCTGCATTCTGCCGTAAGCGGAATGTCCGGTTTAAGTGATAGCGAGGCCTCAGCGGACATTTCTGAAGTGTCGCAACTTGCTGAAATGAGCATAACCGATTTCCATTTGCCGTATTGCTCAAGCATGTCGCGCCAGAGGCAGCCAACCTGCGGGGTGTGGGCACTCCGTTTCTGACTGCTCGCCTCGTGTCAGAATTGTCCCCGCTACATGACAACCGTGAACCATACCCTACACATATCGGGAAACCCACTTTATCGACCTAGCCTAATGAATTGCCTTGTTGAAGTATGCCGCGGGCAGATGATACACCTTACGGTAGCTTTGTATTGCATGGAGGGGCGTTCATAATGCATTGTTTTCTTTCCCACAGTAGCGCCGACAAGAGGGGGTATGTATCAATCCTCGCCGAGAAATTCGGAGACCGCGCGATCTACGACGCTTATACGTTTGAGGCGGGAATGAAGACCATCGATGAGATAATGAAAAATCTCAATCGGACCGATCTTTTCGTCCTTTTGATCTCGGACTCAGCATTGAACTCCGAGTGGGTTAAGACGGAGATCGTCAACAGCAAACGTCTCCTCGACTCGGGAAAGCTGAAACAAGTCCTGCCGCTGATAATAGATCGCAAGATTACATATCGAGACGAACGAATCCCGGATTGGCTTCGCGAAAACTACAACTTACGTGTGGTTCCACGTCCAAATGCCGCTTTTCGCATCATCAACGCGGCATTTAGCAAGTTGTCGATCGATAGCAACCCAAAGTCCCTCCGGGCAAGACGTCTCTTCGTTGGGCGAAATGACCAACTCAAAGATTTCGAAGCGCGAATGGACGACTATGAAAAGCCTCTTCCTTGCGCCGTAGTAGCGTCTGGTTTGCGGGAGATCGGCAGGAAGAAATTTCTTCTCGAAGCACTAAGGAAATCTAACAAGATTGACGATTACCATCAACCCATAGTCATTCCCGTTCGCTACGAGGACGGTATAGACGGATTTCTGAGCAAGGTACTCGACCTCGGATTCTCGGGAGAATTTGATGCAAGTATTGATCTTGCGGCACTCGATCTGGAAGAAAAAATCAACATTCTGGTCAAGTTAGCAATCGAACTCGGGCAGCAAAATGAAGTGCTACTTATTGATGACTGGCGTTGCATCGTCCAATTCGGCGGGACATACGCAGACTGGTTTGTAGAACTGTGCGATAAGCTCCCTCAAAATCGGATTTATTTCTGCATCGCGTCCGGAACAAGTCCTCATGCGGCAACCTATAGAAATAAAGATCGACTCTACCACCTCAGAGTCCCCGAACTTAGTGACACGGAACGTTTGGGCCTGCTGGTTCGATACCTTAGAGACGTGGAAGGAGTCGCCGATGTAAATACATCTGAACTGTATTTCTTTCGGAACATCTTGAACGGATACCCTGAGCAAGCGATCTACGCTGGGGAGATTATCCGAGACGAGGGGATACATAGCGCAACGGCTCGATCGAATGAGATCGTCGATTTTGCACGATTGAAGGCCAGCTTATACGTAGAGGGATATCGAGACGACGCTGCAAAATTCGAAATGTTGACATTCCTGAGTTGGTTCGAGTTCGTTTCATTGGACTTCATCTCAAGGTTGAGTGAAGAAATGTCGATCGATCTACTTCCAACAATAAATGAGTTTATCGAACATGGTATTTGCCAGGGAATTGGAACGCTTGGAGAATACGTCCGTTTGAACGACGTTATACGCGACTACGTTGCGCGAGGAAGCGTAAGTATTCCGGAGAGTTATTCGAAGGCAATTGCGTCAGTGTCCAAAGCGCTGTTCAACTCTGAGGAAACTGCCGACAACTTCGACTACTCCGAGAAAGCAGTCGCTATTCGAATGGCACTCCTCGAAGGGCGGCCAGTGCCTGAACGACTGCTCATCCCCGCGCACTTTTTGAACGCTATTTCTCAGAACTATAAGAATAAGAAATACAGCGATGTTATCGATCTAGCAGAACGAGTTTTGAATAAAAGCAATTACGAGGATTATATCAGAAATCAAATAACTCACTATTACTGTATGGCTCTTGCCAGAAGAAGGGACGTGAGATTTCTTTCGGAAGTGCAAAAAATACGGGGCAAGGAACATGATTATGTTCTAGGCTTTTACTATAGAAAAATGGGACGTTACGATGATGCTATTCCGCGGTTTGAGTCGGCCATGGGGGAGCACAGATGGGAGGAAAACTCCAAGCGCGAGCTTGTGCTGATATATAATATTACCGAGAATTATGACCAAGCCTTCAGTCTGGCTAAGGATAGTTATCATGATTTTCCATCTAACCCTATAAGTGTCCAAGCGTATTTTGAGGTATTGTTAAATAAGTACAAGATCTCTTCGGGTGGAGAAACCCTATTAATTTCTGAGATGAGGGATACTCTTCAATCTATTGCTCGAATCTCGAGCGAGAAGGGACAGGAGGTCGAGGCATGCATGAAGGCTAGATACGAGTACTACGTAAAAGGTGATGACGCTACAGCTATGAGCATCATCAATGATGCCATCGAACTTTTCAAAGGTTCACCCTATCCGCTCTTGGCTAAGATGGAGCTTGGTGCCTCGATGAGGTCGGCGGACATGATCAAAGAAGCTATTCTTCTGTTCGATTCTCGGAAGTTCGATGAACAAGCTAATGAACGAAAGAAGGCGGAGTTGTTCCAACTGGCTTTAGGTGGTCAAATCGATAAAGCTGTCGGAATGGTGGAGAGAGAATTACGCTCGATTCACCCGGCGGCACGGGAGCGATTCAGGCAACGCCTAGAAGTGCTCCGGTGACTTGTTGCGACCTAGGTTAGAACAATGGCCGATCCCGCGGCTCCGCTATGGCGGCAGGCCGCACCTCACCTCAGAGAAGAGCAGGCTTCCGACATTGACGCCCAGGTCGCACCGAACGACTGCTTGGTGCAATCCTAGCCAAACGCTCGAACGTCCGAAACGAAGGCGCAAAGCCGCCCCCGCAATCCCCCTCAGGACGGATCGACCGGCTCCTCCTCCGCTTGCTCCCCGCTGGCCTTGCCGATCCCGCCCGGCACGCCGTTCTTGCCTTCCGTGCGGTCGCGGTAGAGGGCGGCGCGGGCGAGGAGCAGGAAGGTGACGGGTGTGGTGACGGTGACGAAGAGGCCGATCAGGAGTTCGTGCAGCACCGGCTTCTGCAGGGAGAAGCTGAAATAGAGCATGGAGGCGATCATCACGCCGCCGATGCCCCAGCTCGTTCCGAGCGTGGGCGCGTGGATGCGCTCGTAGAAGGTTCCGAGCCGCAGGAAGCCAATGGCGCCGATCAGCGCCAGCGATGCGCCGAACAGCAGGAAGAAGGCGACCGCGACCGCGACGGCAAGCGGAATATCGGCTGCGGGCTGTATCATTCGATCACCTCGCCGCGCATCAGGAACTTGGCGAGCGCCACCGTGGCGACGAAGCCGAGCATGCCGATGACCAGCGCCGCCTCGAAATAGACCACCCGCCCCGTTCCGATCCCGAAGGTGACGAGCATCAGCATGGCGTTGATGTAGAGCGCATCGAGCCCGATGATCCTGTCCTGGGCGCGCGGTCCGCGAAACATGCGGATGGACGCGATCGCCATCGCCACCGCCAGCATCGACTGGGCGATCGCAACCGCAGTGAAGATAACGATGGCGCTCATGCGAATATCTCCATCAGCAGCTTTTCATAGCGGTTCTTGACCATATCCACCCAGGCGGCCTCGTCTGCGACGTCGAGCACATGCAGGAGGACCGTCCGGTCGTGGGAATTGTATTCCAGCCATGCCGAACCCGGCGTGCTCGTGAGGATGATGGCCAGAAACGCAAGGCCGGTCCGGTTTTCCAGCTCCAGCGGCAGGGTGACGAAGGCGGGGGCATGCCCTTTCCTGCGGCCTTTGAGGATGACCATGGCGACCGCGATGTTGGAAAGGAGGACATCGTAGAGAACGATCGCCGCTAGCTTCGGCAGCAGATACCATTTCTTCAGCCTCGGCTTGTCGGGCCGGAGCGACGCCATGCCCCAAGAGGCGAAGGTCGCGACGATCAGGCCGAGAAGGAGGTGGCCGGGCGTGAAGCCGTTGAGCAGCAGCCACATGACGACGAGAAAGACGGTGAGAACGGGATAGGGAAACATCAATCGCCCTCCGTTCCGGGCCGTTTGCCGACACCCGGCAGCACGGCCGCATTCCTCACGGCGTCGATATAGATATCCGGATTGCCGAGCGTGCGGATCGTCTTGTCCATATAGTGCATGGCAGGTCCCGCGCGCACCGTCAGCGCAAGGGTGAGCGCCAGCAGGAACATCACCGGCACGATCTCGATCACGAGAACGCGCGGCACGGTTCCCTCGATCGACGTCCAGAAGGTGCGGATGCCGGCGCGGGTCATGGAAATCAGCGCCGCGAGGCCCGACAGGATGACCAGGATAATCAGCGTCCAGACGGCGGCGGTCGGCGGCACGCCGATGGCGCCCGTGCCCATCATCGCCGAGAGCATGGCGAATTTGGCGATGAAGCCCGACAGCGGCGGCAGGCCGGACAGAAGGATGGCGCAGGCCGCAAAGCAGGTGCCGAGGATGGCCATGGTGCCCGGCATGGTCACGCCCTCCCCCTCCTCCGGTTCGCCCTCCTCGCCCTCGCCATAGGCCTCCATGGTGACGGCGAGAACGGCAGCACCTGCATCCTGTCCGCGTTCGACGAGTTCGATCAGCATGAAGAAGGCGCTGATCGTCAGCGTCGAGGAGACGAGATAGAGAAGCGCGCCGGAGGACACCGCGCCGTCATTGATGCCGAGCACCATCAAGAGCGTGCCGGAGGAGACAAGCACCGAAAAGCCGGCGAGACGTCCGAGCGCCTGGGAGGCGAGCACGCCGATGATGCCGAAGATCAGCGTCGCGATGCCGCCGAAGACGAGGAAGCTCGCGCCGAAGCCCGCCGACGGTCCGCTGCCGAACAGGAGCATGGTGAGCCTGAGAATGACATAGATGCCGAGCTTGCTGAGGATGGCGAAGACGCCGGCGACCGGGGCGGACGCCGCGCTATAGGCGGTCGGCAGCCAGAAGCAGAGCGGCCACATGCCGGCCTTGATGAGGAAGGCGATGCCGAGCACGGCGGCACCCGCCTCCATCAGCATGCGGCGGTCCGGTTCGATCTGCGGAATGCGGGCGGCGAGATCGGCCATGTTCAGCGTGCCGGCGGTACCGTAGATCAGGCTGACGCCGATCAGGAAAAGGAGCGCTGCCGCGAGGTTGACCGCGATATAATGCAGGCCGGCCTTCACCCTCAGCGGGCCCGAGCCATGCAGCAGCAGGCCGTAGGAAGCCGCCAGCATCACCTCGAAGAAGACGAAGAGATTGAACAGGTCGCCGGTGAGGAAGGCGCCGTTGACCCCCATCAGCAAAAGCTGGAACATGGTGTGGAAATGGGCGCCCACGGCATGCCAGCGGGCAAGCGAATAGACGAGCGCCGCAATGGCGACGACGGCCGTCAAAAGCAGCATCAGCGCGGAAAGCCCGTCCAGCACCAGCACAATGCCGAAGGGCGCTGCCCAGTTGCCCAGCAGATAGACGCCCTCGAAAGCCTCATGCCTGTTCTCGATCCCGAAGAGCGCAAGCGCCACGGCTACGAGCAGCAGCGTTGCAACGAGGCTTATCATCGCCTTCGTCACGCGCTGGCGCTCGTTGACGAACAGCAGGACGGCGGCCGCCACGAGCGGAACGAGGATCGGCGCAATGATGAGGTGGTGGGACCAGCCGCTCATCGCGAGCCCCCCTTGCCGTCGACATGGTCGGTGCCGGTCAGCCCGCGCGAGGCGAGCAGCACGACGAGGAAGAGCGCCGTGGTGGCGAAACCGATGACGATGGCGGTGAGCACCAGCGCCTGCGGCACGGGGTCGGCGATCATCGAGGTCGATGCGCCTTCCTCGAGAATGGGCGGCAGGTTCGATTTCACCCCGCCCACGCCGAAAATGAACAGGTTCACCGCGTAGGAGAGCAGCGAAAGGCCGATGATGACCTGATAGGTGCGCGGGCGCAGGATCAGCCAGACGCCGCAGCTGGTCATGACGCCGATTGCGATCGAGAGAATGATCTCCATCAGGCCTCCTTCGCCTTTTCCGTTTCGACCGCGTGAAGGCGGTTGATACGGATGGACTGGTGCGCGAGTGCCACGAGGATGAGGACGGTGGAGCCGACGACCAGCGAGAAGACGCCGAGGTCGAACAGAAGCGCGGTCGCGGCCGGCATCTTGCCTATCAGCGGAAGCTCTATGTAGCGGAAATGCGAGGTGAGGAACGGATAGCCGAAGAGCCATGCGCCCGCGCCGGTGGCGGTTGCGGTCAGGAGACCGATGCCCATCCAGCGCAGAGGCAGGATGCGCAGGCGATCCTCCGCCCAGCGCGTGCCACCGGCGAGATATTGCAGCAGAAAGGCGATCGACAGCGTCAGCCCGGCCGAGAAGCCGCCACCCGGCAGGTCGTGGCCACGCATGAAGATGTAGACGGAGAAGGTGATGATGACCGGGAACAGCCACTGCATGATGACCGAGGGCACGAACAGGTAGTCCTTCACCGTATCGCCCGCCGAGCGTCCCGGCCGCTCCTCGTCCAGACGGTTCTGGATCTGCTGCTGTTCCGGCATCGCCATGCTGTCGGCGGCGGGACGGAAACGCCTGAGCAGGGCAAAGACGGTGAGCGCCACGACGCCGAGGACGGTGATCTCTCCGAGCGTGTCGAAGCCGCGGAAATCCACCAGGATGACGTTGACGACATTGCGCCCGCCGCCCTGCGAATAGGCATTGGTGAGGAAGTAGTTGGCGATGGCGTCGGGCACCGGCATCGTCATCACGGCATAGGCGATGAAGGTCATGCCGATGCCGCAGGCGACCGCCAGCGCGAGATCGCGGAAGCGGCGGAAGCGGGCGCGCAGCGTAATCATCTCGTCGACGTTTTCGGAACGCTTCGGCAACCAGCGCAGGCCGAGCAGGATGAGAACCGTCGTCACGATCTCGACGAGAAGCTGGGTGATCGCCAGATCCGGCGCGGAAAGCCAGACGAAGGTGACGCAGACGATCAGTCCGACGCCGCCGAGCATGACGAGCGCGGCGAGACGGTGGTATTTGGCAAGGTAAGCCGTGCCTATCGCAAGGCAGACGCCGATCAGCCAGAGCGCGGCGAAGGTGGGATCGACGCCGGAAAATGCGAAGGGGCGAGGCTCGAAGGAGGAAAGGTAGAGCGGCAGGAGGCCGGCGAAGAAGCCCATGGCCACCACCCAGCGCAGCTGCGGCTGGAGATTGCGCGTGCCGATGCGCTTTTCGGCCTGCCGCGCCCAGTGCCACGACACCTCGACGAGCACGCGCTCGAAGATGCGCTGGCCATGCAATCGCCGCAACAGCGGCGGCCCGTCCTCGCAGCGCGCCAGATAGTTCCGGAACACGACATAAAGGAGGGTGCCGCCGACGAGCGCGACGACGCTCATCGCCAGCGGCAGGTTGAAACCATGCCAGACCGCAAGGTCGTATTCCGGCGTCTGCGGCCCGAGCACGCTGGAGACGGCGGTCAGGAGAAACGGCCCGACGGAGATGGCGGGCGCAATGCCGACGACGAGGCAGATCAGCACCAGAAATTCTATCGGGAAACGCATCCAGCGCGGCGGCTCGTGCGGCTTTTCCTTGGGCAGACCGACCGGCGGCGGCCCGAAGAAGACGGTGTGGATGAAGCGCAGCGAATAGGCGACGGAAAACGCGCTCGCAAGCGTTGCCACATAGGGAAGGATGCGGTCGAGAATGGAATCGGCATGGGTCTGCACCGCTTCCGCGAAGAACATTTCCTTGGAGAGGAAGCCGTTCAACAACGGCACGCCCGCCATCGCGGCGCTCGCCACCATGGCGAGCCGCGCCGTTATCGGCATGAAGCGGTAGAGGCCGGAGAGCTTGCGGATATCGCGCGTGCCGGTCTCGTGGTCGATGATGCCGGCGGCCATGAAGAGCGAAGCCTTGAACGTCGCGTGGTTCAGCATGTGGAAGATCGCCGCAACGGTGGCGAGCGGGCTTCCGAGGCTGAGCAGGGTGGTAATCAGGCCGAGATGGCTGATCGTCGAATAGGCGAGCAGGCCCTTCATATCCTGCTGGAACATGGCGAAATAGGCGCCGAGCAACAGCGTGACGATTCCGGCGGCGCCAACGAGCCAGAACCATTCATAGGTTCCCGCCAGGGCCGGCCAGAAGCGCGCAAGCAGGAAGACGCCGGCCTTGACCATGGTCGCCGAATGCAGGAACGCCGAAACGGGGGTGGGAGCCGCCATGGCGTTGGGCAGCCAGAAATGGAACGGGAACTGGGCGCTCTTGGTCAGGGCGCCGAGCAGGATGAAAACCAGCGCCGGCACATAGAGCGCGTGGCCGCGGATGAGATCGCCGGAGTGCAGGATCTTGTCGAGATCGTAGCTGCCGACGATGTTGCCGATCAGAAGCAGGCCGATCAGCAGGCAGAAGCCGCCAATGCCGGTGATCGTCAGCGCCATGCGGGCGCCGTCGCGCGCCGCCGCGGCGTTGTGCCAGTAGCTGATGAGCAGGAAGGAAAAGATGCTGGTCAGTTCCCAGAAGACCGACAGCAGGATGACATTGCCCGAGATGACGATGCCGAGCATCGCCCCCATGAAAGCCAGCAGGAAGGAAAAGAACCGCGGAACCGGGTCGTCCTCCGACATGTAGTAGCGCGCATAGACGATGACGAGCAGGCCGATGCCGGTAATCAGCACGCAGAACATCCAGGCGAAGCCGTCCATCCTGAGCTTGAAGGCAAGTCCGAGCTGGGGAACCCATTCCGCCTCGAAACGAAGCGGTTCGCCGCCCGATATGGCGGGATAGGCGAGAAGCACGATCAGGAGGGAAGAAAACGCCACGACGCCGGCCACCCAGGACGGCAGCACCCGCGAAGACGTGTTCAGAAGAAAGACCGAAATCAGGCTTCCGGCGAAAGGCAGCATCAACAGGACAAGGAGGAAATGCGAATCCAGCGTTATCCCAATGCCCCGTTCCTTTGCTTGTTCCCTCTCAGCGATGCCGGGAACAGGGCGCCGCCTGGACCACTAGCAATGCGGAGAAAAATGTCATATATGATCTATATTGGTCATTATGGTCAGGATCGCATGGTGGGTCAAGCAGACCGGCAGAAGTTTTTGAGCCCTGCCCTCTGTCGCGCGGCGCGGGGTTTCCTGGACTGGACCCAGAGCGAACTGGCCGATCGTTCGGGGGTCTCCAGGGGCACGATCCGCGACTACGAAGGGGAGCGCCACAGCGTTCACCGCGCGACGGAAGCCCAGTTGCGCCTGGCATTCGAGAATGGCGGCATCGCCTTCGTATGCCTTGAGGGCGACACCGTGGGCATTTGCCCCAGGAGCAGCCCTGACAGCGAAAAGCCTGCGGAATGAGCCGGGACATTGCCTCGGCCTCTTCCTTTTCGTGACGTCCCGCCGCCTACGCTTCGGCAGACCATGCAGGACCTCCGGAAAGCGTATCTCTTGCGGGATGGCGAGTGGGCCGGCGTTGCAAAGCGGCGATCCGTCGCATAAGATGATTTTTACAGTCATATTTATGGGCATTTCGTCTGCCCCCTGAACCGTGATGAGAATATGCCGAGCGGCATGAGCGAAAATCGTCATCCTCCCCTGCTTCAGGCCTTTCTTTCGGTGAGGGAACGGATGATGGCCACGATCTACCGCCGCGTCGGCTGCCGCGCGACGACAGCCGACCTGACCCAGGACACCTTCCTCAAGCTTTGGGAGCGCCGCAGCCTCCTCACCGATGTCGCTGATCTCGCCGGCTATCTGGTGGCGACGGGGCGCAATCTCGCCGCCGACTACGAACGGCGACGCCGGATCGCGCCTTTCATCCTCGGCGTCGACGGGCTGGAACGCATCGCCGATCCGGCGCCTTCGGCGGAAGACGTCGTCATGGGCCGCGACGAGCTTCGCCGCCTGCAGAAGGCCATCGACGCGCTGCCGCCGAAATGCCGGGAGGTCTTCCTGCTATCCCGGCTGGACGGGCTGACCTATGCCGAGATCGGCATTCGCCTCAACATCTCGCCCAAGACGGTGTTCAGCCACATGGTCACGGCGCTGGAGCGCCTGAAAGCGGAAATGATGCGGACTTGACCCAGATTTTCGCCCGCCTGCGACGTCCTTGGAAGTGAAGGAGCGAGCATCGCCGTGACGAGTGCAGAATGAAAAAACCTCCCCGGACATCGAGTGCAGACGAAACGGACATATCGAGAGCCGCGGCGGAATGGTTCGCGCGGCTTCTCGACGAGCCGAACCCGGCAGCACACCAGCAGTTCCGCGCCTGGCTGCTGGAGGACGAGCGCCATGCGCAGGCCTATGCCGAATTCGAACGGCTCTGGAGCGGAGCGGGGCTTGTCGGGGAAAGCGGACGCGCATCGTCGCTATCCCGGCGAACCATGCTGAAGGGCGGCGGGCTCGTCATCGTCGCCGGCGGAGCCGGTTTCGCCGGACTGACGCTTCTTCGCTCCTTCGGCGACTATTCGACCGGTACCGGGGAGACGAAAACGGTGACGCTGCCCGACGGCACGCGGATCGAACTTTCCCCGCAAACGGCCTTCTCCATCGATTTCAGCGAAAAGGCTCGCCGCGTGCGGCTGATGCGGGGCGAGATCTTCGTATCCGTGGTCGCCGATCCGTCGCGGCCCTTCGCGGTCGAGACCGACGACCTCAGGGCCACTGCGCTCGGCACGCAATATTCCGTCGCCATCGAGCCGGAGGGAACGTCGGTCTTCGTTACCCAGCATGCCGTCGAGGTGACAGCCGCCGGCCGGCGCGAGATCCTGAACGAGGGCCAGAGCCTCTCCTATCGAAAGGGCCGGCTTTCCGACCCGGTGGAGACGGACATCGAAACCCGCCTCGCCTGGCGCAGCGGCAAGCTCGTCTTCCTTTCCGCGCCGTTCGGCAAGGTGATCGCCGATATCGAACGCTGGCGCCGCGGCAAGATCGTCCTGATGGACCCGGAGCTGGCCGACCGTCCTGTGACGCTGATCGTTGACGTCAAGCGTTCCGATCGCATCCTCGACACGCTGCAGCTCGGCCTGCCGGTCCGCATCGTCACCATCTCGCCATGGCTCGCCCTCGTCTATAACCGCTAAAAAACCTGCAGAATAACTCAGGTTTTCAGAAAGCCCGTTCGTCATGTCTTTCGAGGCCGTAGCGACGGCCGGTTTCATGATGATCCAAGGGGGTTCGTGGTGCGTTCATTTCATCGGAAGATATCGAGACGGGGCAAGGGGTTCGCGGTGATGCGCGTGGCGCTGGCGGCAGGCGCCGCCTGGACGCTCGCGCAGGCCGCCGCACCGCCCGCGGCAGCGCAGGTTGCCGGGCAATCCTACGCTTTTTCCATAGCCGCCCAACCGCTTCCCGATGCTCTGGTGCGCTTTTCCTCCACAACCGGCATAGATATCGTCTTCAACGGCGCCGTCCCGGCCCGTATCCGTTCGCCGGGCGTGACCGGCACGCTTTCCGCCGATGCCGCACTGACGAGGCTTCTGAGCGGCAGCGGGCTTTCCTGGCGCTTCAGCGGCGAGAAGACCGTGACGCTGATCGGCCCCTCGCAGACCGGCGGCATTGGCGGCGACGGCTCCACGGAGCTTGCGCCGATCGTCGTCAGCGGCACGGCAAGCCAGGCGAACGGCATCGTCGCCAAGGGCAGCCGCATCGCCACCAAGACCGACACGCCGATCCTGGAAGTGCCGCAGACCGTCAACGTCGTGACCCGCAAGGAGATGGATGCGCGCGGGGTCGCCGATTTCAACGCCGCCGTCGCCTATACGCCGGGCCTGCGCGCGATCGACTATCCGGGCGGCCAGGGCATGCCGGACCTCTACATGCGCGGCTTCCGGGCGATCGGGCAGTACGCCAATTACCGCGACGGCATTCGCGGCGGGTTCAACGCCTATGACAACGACATCGAAATGTACGGCCTCGAACGGCTCGACGTGCTCAAGGGGCCATCCTCGGTGCTCTTCGGCCAGTCAACCCCGGGCGGCCTCATCAACGCCACCTCCAAGCGGCCGACCGAGGCTCCCTACCGCGAGGTGCAGGTGGAATACGGCAGCTTCGGGCGCAAGCAGGTCGCGGCCGATTTCGGCGGGCCTGTATCCGGGGACGATGCATTCCTCTACCGTTTCACCGCCCTTCTTCGCGACAGCGGCACGCAGATCGACCATTCGCCTGACGACGCGCTTTATATCGCCCCCGCCTTCACCTGGAAGCCGGATGAGGGAACATCCTTCACGCTTCTTGCCAGCCATCACCGGGTAGAAAAGGGCGGCGCCGAACAGAGCCTGCCGATGGACAACACCATCTTCGACAACGGGCCGCGCATCCCCTCCAGCCTTTATCTCGGCATTCCCGGCGTGACGGAGTGGAACACCGTCAACACTTCCGTCGGCTACGAATTGAAGCACGAATTCGACGGTGGCTGGACCTTCAACCAGAACCTTCGCTACAGCCATGCCGAGGTGGACTACACCTCGGGCTGGATCTGGGATTGGCCGACGGCGCTTTACGACGATCACTACGCCCGCATCGGCGCGCAGAAGCGCCCGAAGACCACGGACAGCTTCCTCGTCGACAACAATATCGGCGGCACCGTCGATCTCGGCCCGACCGAGCACAACCTGCTCTTCGGTCTCGACTACGGCTACTACAAGGGCCACGAGCGGCGAACGAATTCGACCAGCTACGTGACGGTCGACATCTTCGATCCGGTCTACGACGCCTCGGGACTGACCTTCGGCGATCCATGGGCGGATGAAACCCTCAGCCAGTCGCAGCTTGGCCTCTATGCCCAGGACCAGATCAAGATCGACAACTGGATCGTCTCGCTCGCCGGACGTTACGACTGGGTCGAGACGCGCGTGGAGAACCATCTGGCCGACAGCAGCGACGACGTCCGGGATCACGCCTTCACCGGCAGGATCGGCATCGGATATCTCTTCGACAACGGCATCGCCCCCTATGTCAGCTATTCCACGTCCTTCCAGCCGGAGACCGGCACGGATTTCCAGGGCCGGGCCTTCAAGCCGACGACGGGCGAACAGTGGGAGGCGGGCGTCAAGTACCAGCCGCTCGACTGGAACGGCATGATTACCGCCTCGGTCTTCCAGATCACCCAGCAGAACGTCACCACCGCGGACCCGCTCAATCCCGGCTACCAGGTCCAGGAGGGCGAGGTTCGCTCGCGCGGCTTCGAAGTGGAGGCAAAAGCGGAGCTATCCGACGCCTGGGCCCTGACGGCCGCCTATTCCTACACCGACGCGCGGGTGACCGAGGACAATCCCGACAGTACCGGCATCAGCAAGGTCGGCACGCGCATGGCAGCGGTTCCATACCACCAGGCATCGCTCTGGCTCGATTACGCCTTCCAGCAGGAAGCCTTCGCGGGTCTCACCATCGGCGGCGGCCTTCGTTATGTCGGCAGTTCCATGGCGGTGATGGACACCTCCACCGGCTCGCAGGTCAAGGTGGCGGGATACACGCTGCTCGACGCCGCGCTCACATATGATTTCGGGGCGCGCACGCCGGATCTCGACGGATTGAAGCTCACCCTCTCCGGCACCAACCTGACGGACGAGAAGTATTTCACGCCCGGCTTTTATTCCGACACCGTGCTGTTTGGAAACCGCAGGGCAGTGAAGGCAAATCTCAGCTACACCTGGTAAGCACCATTCGCTCAGGACGAGGGCTGCCGGGGGAACCCGGCGGCCTTTGCTTTTCTGCGGGCAGCGAAACTTTCCTCAACGCGATCCGATGAGGCTCGTACGCGATCCTCCGACAATGATGCCGAAATCCAGGGGGCTCTTCGAAACAGGCCTTTCAACTCCGCATTCCCGCCGCCACCGGATCGCTTCAACGGGACAACGGTGCGCCATGCAGGCCGGCTCGATGACGCCCGGCCAAGCCCCGCGTCAGGCCCGGATCGGCATCGGCGATAAAAAGTCTTGACCGGCGGTGGCGCGGGATTAAATGCCCTTACGAGAGTACGCTCCTGCCCGCGTCCTGAAATCGTCTGTTCAGCCGGAATTGAAATGACCCAGAGCAACCTCCGCTTTCCCGGCCCCATCATGCGTTTGCGCAGGTTGAGCCCCTCCGTGCTCTACCGGTTTCTCAGCCTGGAACTGATGCGCACGCTTCCGCGCCGCAGCGAGTTCGGCCTCGTGCTTGCGGGCGCGCTGGTCGGCGTGGCGGCAGGCCTTGCCGTCTCGGTCATGACGTTCATCACGAAGACCATGCATGCCCGGATATTCCGGCTGGAGCCGGGCGAGCGGCTGAGCGGGGCGGCGGTCGACGAGAAAATCCTGCTGCTTGCCTCTCCTGTCGCCGGGGGAATCCTGCTCGGCATGCTTATCTTCGCGCTGGCGAGGTGGCGAAAACGGCCGCTGGTCGACCCCATCGAGGCCAATGCGCTCCACGGCGGCCGGCTGTCGCTGACGGACAGCCTGATCGTCGCCGGACAGAATATCATTTCCAACGGCTTCGGCGCATCCGTCGGACTGGAAGCCGGCTATACCCAGGTGGCATCGGGCATCGCTTCGAAATTCGGCAGCAAGCTGAAGCTGCGCCGTTCCGACATGCGCATCCTCGTCGGCTGCGGCGCCGCCGGCGCCATTGCCGCCGCCTTCAACGCCCCGCTGACCGGCGCCTTCTATGCCTTCGAACTTATCATCGGGGCCTATACGATCGTCTCGCTGACGCCGGTCGTGGTATCGGCGCTCAGCGCAAATCTGGTGGCCCGCCTGCTTGCCACCAGCGATGCCGGCATCGACGTTGGAAGCGTCGGCACCGTATTGCCGGCCGACTACGTCCCCGCGATGCTGCTCGGCGCCCTCTGCGGCGTCGTCGGCATCCTGCTCATGCAGAGCGTCGCCTTCGTCGAGGAAACCGCCCGCAAGAGCCCGATACCCGATTTCATGCGTCCGGCGCTCGGCGGCGTCATCGTCGGCCTGCTGGCCATCGTCAGCCCGCAGGTTCTGTCCGGCGGGCACGGCGCGCTGCATGTCAACCTGGAGACCGATGTCACGGTCATCGGTCTGCTCGGCCTGTTTCTGCTCAAGGCGGCGGCTTCCACGATCTCCATCGGCTCCGGCTTCCGCGGCGGTCTGTTCTTCGCGTCGCTGCTGATGGGGGCACTGCTCGGCAAGCTCTTCGCTTTCGGCGCGCCTTATCTCGGGCATGCCACGCTGGCGCCTTCGAGTTACGCGGTCGTCGGCATGAGCTCGCTCGCCGTCGCGGTCATCGGCGGGCCGTTGACCATGACCTTTCTCGCCCTCGAAATCACCGGCGATTTTCCGATGACGGCGCTGGTGCTCGCCTCGGTCATCACGTCGTCCTTCATCGTCCGCACGCTGTTCGGCTATTCGTTCGCGACCTGGCGTTTCCATCTTCGCGGCGAGACGATCCGCAGCGCGCACGATGTCGGCTGGATCCGCAACCTGACGGTCGAAAAGCTGATGCGCGCCGATGTCAGGACCGTGCCAGCCGACATGCCCGTCCAGGAATTCAGGAAGCAGTTTCCCGTCGGGTCCACCCAGCGTGTCATCCTCGTCGAGGAAAACGGCAAATATGCCGGTATCGTCCTCGTGCCGGAGGTTCACGGCAATCTCGTCGAGGGACAGAATTCGGCGGCCCCGGTCAGAAGTTTCGCAGCCCACAAGAACGACGTCCTCCTGCCGACGATGAATGCCAGGCAGGCGGTGGGCTTTTTCGACCAGACGGAAAGCGAAGCGCTCGCCGTCGTCGAGGACCTCATCGGCCAGAAGGTGATCGGCCTGCTGACGGAAAGCCATACGCTGCGCCGCTACAGCGAGGAACTGGACCGCAACAGGCGGGAAGTCTCCGGGGAACTCTGAACGGGAAATTTTCTGATTGCGGGTGGCAGCGGTGATGCGCCGCCGATCCGCCGGAGAAAGCCTCCTCAGGACAGTTCGAACTGTGACGCGAGCGCGCTCGTCAACTGGGCCGCAAAGCGCGCGGCGGCGACCGGCAGCGTCCGCCCCTTCAACTGTCCGAGATAGAGAATGCCCGCCGGCACATCGCGACTGTCGAGCGGCCGGGACGTCATGCTGCCGGTCGAGGTCTGGTCGGCAAAGCCGATCGGGATCTGGAAGGACAGGATGTTTTCGGCAACGGCGTGATTGCGCAGGAACTCGAAATTGTCCGACTGGATGACCGGCTCGATGCGGAGCGACGCCGTTCTGACCGCGATGTCGATCAGATGGCGCACACCGTAGGGCGTGGTCGGCAGGGAGATCGGAAAGGCCAGACAATCGGCCAGCCGCACGGTTTCGCGGTCGGCGAGCGGATGATCGGGCGCCATGACCACGTGAACCGGCTGGCGCACCCGCATCAACGTCATGAAGTCGGTAAGCCGGACCGGCTCGAAGACGATGGCAAGATCGGCGCTGTGGTCGACCAGCGCGCGCTCGGCCGCCTCGCGGTCGCGCAGGTGAACGGCGAAGGTGACGTTCGGATGCTCCCGTCGGTAAAGCGCGATCTGTGTGGGCAGGAAATAGGGCAGAAGCGCCTGCGAACAGGCAATCGACACATGGCCGCGCCGCACGCCGGAAAGATCGGCGATCTGCGACTTCACCCGCTCCATGTCCGAAAGCTGGTTGCGGATGTGATGGATGTAGATCTCGCCCGCCGCCGACAGGCGGACGCCATGCGGCAGCCGCTCGAAGATTGGCGCGCCAAGCTCCTCCTCCATCGAAAGTATCCGCCGGTTGAGCGCCGTGGACGTGATCGCCAGCGTTTCAGCCGCCGCCCGGATCGAACCTGCCTTCACCACCGCGTCGATATAGCGGATCGAAGAGAGATAGCGCATTTTTCGCCTCCTTCCGGCTGCTGCAATTTTTGCAGCGGACCGGCGAAAACATAGCACAAGACAGAAGCGCTTCCATCTGGATTACTGGTCCGCGGAATTCAGGCGCGACCGGCCAAGGGCGCCGCCGATGCGCCGATCGCCTTCATTCTTTCACCGGGAATTCACCAAGAGCGGGGAGCTTTTTCCATGTCGAACATCCTGATGCCCAGTCGTCGCCAGTTCCTCAGAAATACAGCCGGCTTTGCCGGCGCAGCGGCGCTCTCCGGCCTCGTGCCGGCCGGCGCGGCCCGTGCGGCGGGACTTACCGTCGGTTTCATCTATGTCGGTCCGAAGGACGACTACGGCTACAACCAGGCCCATGCCGAGGGCGCGGCCGTCGTCAAGCAGATCGAGGGCGTCACGGTCGTCGAGGAAGAGCAGGTGCCGGAAACGGTCGACGTCCAGAAGACCATGGAAAGCATGATCGGCTTCGACGGCGCAAAGCTCATCTTCCCGACATCCTTCGGCTATTTCGATCCGCATATTCTCGCGCTTGCGCCGAAAAACCCGGATGTGCGCTTCGAGCACTGCGGCGGCCTCTGGACCCCGGACAAGCCCAAGAACGTGGGCTCCTACTTCGGCTATATCGGCATGGGGCAATATCTGAACGGCATCGCCGCGGGCCATGCCACCAAATCGAAGAAGATCGGCTTCGTCGCCGCCAAGCCCATTCCGCAGGTCCTGCTGAACATCAACTCCTTCCTGCTCGGCGCACGCGCCGTCGATCCCTCGATCACCTGCCATGTGATCTTCACCGGCGAATGGTCTCTGGCCGTCAAGGAGGCGGAAGCCACCAATGCGCTCGCCGACCAGGGCGTCGATGTCATCACCTGCCATGTGGACGGACCGAAGGTGGTGATGGAGACGGGCGCGGGACGCGGCATGTTCCTCTGCGGCTATCACGCCAACCAGAGTTCGCTCGCACCGGAAAAATACCTGACCGGGGCCGAATGGAACTGGGGCAAGGTCTATACCGACATGGTCAAGACCACGCTTGCCGGCGGCGAGATCGCCAACTTCGTGCGCGGCGGCCTGGCGGAGGGCTTCGTCAAGATGAGCCCGCTCGGCCCCGCCGTCTCGGAAGAGGCCCGCAAGCAGTTCGAGGCGACGCAGGCCGAAATCCTCAAGGGCGGCTTCGCCGTCATCAAGGGACCTCTCAAGGACAACAAGGGCAATGTCGTCGCCGCCGCCGACCAGTCCTTCGCCGAAACCGATGTGGCGCTGGAAAGCATGGGCTACCTCGTCGAGGGCGTCGTCGGCTCCACCTCCTGACAGGTGCGCGACAGGATGGGGCGGCCGGTGCGCCGGCTGCGCTGCGCAAAGCTTCGAACGGACAGGGGAGACAGGCCATGAGCATTCAGGCTGATCTGGCGGCGGGCGCCGCCTGGCGGTCCGGTTTCCTTTCGGAAGCCGCGATCCGCCGAATCGACGCGGTGATCCTGCCGCTGGCGGCCCTCTTGGCGGGCATGATCGCCTTTGCGATCTTTCTCGTCTTCCTCGGCAAGTCGCCGGTCGAGTTCTATCTTCTCGTCTACAAGGCGGGATTCGGGACCGCCTTTTCCTGGACGAATACGCTTTCCCGCGCCGCGCCGCTGCTGCTGGCGGCCCTTTGCGTTGCATTGCCGGCGCGGCTCGGCCTCGTCATCATCGGCGGCGAAGGAGCGATCGTGCTCGGCGGCGTCGCCGCCGGCGCGGTCGCAACCCTCCTGCCCGGCCTGCCGGGCGCCGCGGGCATCGCTCTCATGGCGGCCGCCGGCGCGCTGATCGGCGCGGCCTGGATCGGCGGGATCGGTGCGCTCCGCCACTATCGCGGCGTCAACGAGACCATCGCCAGCCTGCTGCTCGCCTATATCGCCATCGCGCTGATGAACCATCTGGTGGAGGGCGTGCTGCGCGATCCGGCAAGCCTCAACAAACCGTCGACCGCGCCGCTTCCGGATCTCTGGCGCATCGGCGAGATCCCCGGCATCGGCGTCCACTGGGGACTTGCCGTCGGGCTCGTCGCATGTGTCGCAAGCTGGGTGTTGATCGAAAAGACCACCTTCGGCTTCGCGGCCCGGATCGTCGGCGGCAATGTCCGCGCCGCGCAAATCCAGGGCCTGCCCGCCGGGCTGCTGATGATCGGCTTCACCGCTCTCGGCGGCGCATTCGCCGGGCTCGCCGGCATGTTCGAAGTGGCGGCGGTTCACGGATCGGCGAATGCATCGCTTGCGGCGGGCTATGGCTATACCGGCATCCTGATCGCCTTCCTTGCCCGCCACAACGCGCTTGCGATCATTCCGGCGGCCGTTCTCTTTGCCGGCTTCGAGGCGTCGAGCGGACTGGTGCAGCGCCGCCTCGCCCTGCCGGACGCCACCGTGCTCGTCTTCGAAGGCATGGTCTTCATCGCCATCCTCGTTTCGGAAACCTTCCATGATCGTTTCAGCTGCAAGCGGCTCATCAGGGGGAGCAAGGGTTAAATGGAAGATATCGGTCTCTGGGGCGTGCCCCTCGCCATTCTCGGCGGCGCGATCCGCGTCTCCACCCCGTTCATCTTCGTCTCCATCGGCGAATGCCTGACGGAACGATCGGGCCGGATCAATCTTGGGCTGGAAGGCACCCTCGTTTTCGGCGCCATGAGCGGCTATGCGGTTGCCTATCACAGCAATTCGGCATGGCTCGGCACGCTGGCCGCCGCCCTCGCCGGTCTCGTCTTCGGCCTCGTCCACGGCTATGTCTGCAAGCTGCCGAAGGTGAACGACATCGCGATCGGCATCGCCCTGATGATCTTCGGCTCCGGCCTCGCCTTCTTCTTCGGCAAGCCCTATGTGCAGCCCGTCGCACCCGACCTGCCGGCGATACCGCTCGGTTTCTGGTCGCAGGTTCCCCAGGTCCAGGCGGCGCTGAACGTCAACGTCCTCTTTCTCGCGGGCATCGTCCTTGCTTTCGCCGCCTCCTGGATGCTGAAGAACACCCGCATCGGGCTGACCATCCGCGTGGCCGGCGACAGCGCGGACGCCGCCCGTGCGCTCGGCATCGACGTCAACCGGGTGCGGCTGTGGTCCACCGCGGCAGGCGGCGCGCTTGCCGGCATCGGCGGCGCCTATCTCTCCCTTTATTATCCCGGAAGCTGGAACGAGGGCATTTCCTCGGGCCAGGGCCTCATGGCGGTGGCGCTCGTCATCTTCGCCCGCTGGAACCCGGTGAACTGCCTCTACGCCTCGCTCCTGTTCGGCGGTGCTGGCGCGCTTGGGCCGGCGCTGCAATCCGTCGGCGTGACCAGCGGCTACTATCTCTTCTACGCCGCGCCCTATGTGCTGACGCTTGCCCTTCTCATCGCCACCAGTTCGACCACGCGGGCCATGCCGTCCGCCCCCGGCGAACTCTCCATCGTCAAGTAACAACGGATTGCCAGGAAAACGAGATGACCACCATTCAGGCAGACCCCTATCTCTGGCCCTATAACGGCGATCTGAGGCCGGAAAACACCGCCCTCATCATCATCGACATGCAGACGGACTTCTGCGGCGTCGGAGGCTATGTCGACAAGATGGGTTATGACATTGCGCTCACCCGCGCACCGATCGAACCGATCCGCAAGGTGCTCTCGGCCATGCGCGAAAAGGGCTACCACATCATCCACACCCGCGAGGGACACCGGCCCGATCTCTCCGACCTGCCGCCCAACAAGCGCTGGCGCTCGCGCCAGATCGGCGCGGGGATCGGCGACCCCGGCCCGTGCGGACGCATCCTGGTGCGCGGCGAGCCGGGATGGGAAATCATCGACGACCTGAAGCCACTCGAAGGCGAACCGATCATCGACAAGCCCGGCAAGGGCTCCTTTTGCGCCACCGATCTCGAGCTTCTGCTGAGAACGCGCGGCATCGACAATATCGTGCTGTCCGGCATCACCACCGATGTCTGCGTCCACACGACCATGCGCGAGGCAAACGATCGCGGCTTCGAATGCCTGCTGCTCGAAGACTGCTGCGCGGCAACCGATCCGGGCAATCACGCCGCGGCGATCAAGATGGTGAAGATGCAGGGCGGCGTGTTCGGCTCGGTGTCGGACAGCGAGAAGTTCGTGGAGGCCCTGCCATGAAGGTCCCCCCGGAGGAATACAAGGCGCCGGACCGGGCGATCGCGGTCGCAACGCTCGGCATGACCATGCGCTTCGGCTCCTTCACCGCGCTCGACAACGTCTCGATTACCGTTGCCGCCGGATCGTTTCACGTGCTGCTCGGCGAAAACGGGGCCGGCAAATCCACCCTCGTCAAATGCATGATGGGTTTTTATCGCCCCACGGCGGGGCAGATGATGGTCGAGGGTCGCGAAATCGAAGTGGCCGATCCCCGCGCCGCCCACGATCTCGGCCTTGGCATGGTCTACCAGCACTTCACGCTGGTGCCGTCGCTGACGGCCGCGGAAAACCTCGTCATCAGCCGCGCCGACGTGCCGGCCCGCATCGACTGGGCGAGGGAGCGCAAGGGGCTTGCCGATTTCATGGCGCGCATGCCCTTCTCCGTGCCGCTCGACATACCGGTCGGGCGGCTTGCCGCCGGCGAGAAACAGAAGCTCGAACTCCTCAAGCAGCTCTATCTCGGTCGCCGTTTCCTCATCCTGGACGAGCCGACCTCCGTGCTGACGCCGGCTGAGGCGGACGAACTGCTGGGCATGGTGCGGGGGCTCACCACATCGAAACAGCTCACCTGCCTGATGATCTCCCACAAGTTCCGCGAGGTTACCGCCTTCGCCGACGAGGTTTCCGTGCTCCGGCGCGGCGAACATGTCGGAGGCGGCAAGGTCTCGGAGCTTTCGACTGCCGACATGGCGGCGATGATGATCGGCGAGAAGGAACTGGTTCGCCCCGCCGCGCGCCTCGCCGTGAACGGCGGAACCGTGCTTTCGGTCTCAGGCGCGAGGGCGCCGGACCGTTCCGGCCTGAAGACCATCGAGATTGCCGATCTCAAGGTGAAATCCGGCGAGATCGTCGGCATTGCCGGCATATCCGGCAACGGCCAGATGGAGCTGATGGAAATGCTGGCGGGACAGAGACCGCTGAAAGAAGGGGAGATACGGGTGAAGGACATGCCGTTCCGCGCCACCCGCGGCGAGGCGCGCAGGTTCAACATCCGCTACCTGCCGGAAGAGCCCCTGCGCAATGCCTGCGCGCCGAAGATGACGGTGGCCGAAAACATCTTCTTCCGCGATTTCGATTTCGCCGAGGGCAGGCCGCGTTTCTGGCTGGAAGGCCGCCGGATGAAAGCCGAGGCCGCCGCCCGCGTCAGCGAATACAAGGTGAAGACCGCCGGGCTTTCCGCCCCCATCGCCTCGCTCTCCGGCGGCAATGTGCAGCGCGCCGTGCTCTCCCGCGAACTGAACGGCGAGGTCGACCTGCTTATCATCGCCAATCCGTGCTTCGGGCTCGATTTTTCGGCGGTGGCCGAAATCCGCGCCCGTATCGTCAAGGCGCGCAACGAAGGGGCGGCGGTTTTGCTCATCAGCGAGGACCTCGACGAGATCCTCGAACTTTCCGACCGCATTCTGGTCATGTCGGAAGGCGGCATCGTCTATGAAACGCCGGCCTCTGCCGCCAATATCGGCGAAATCGGCAAGCACATGGCAGGACATCACTGATGGCAACGATCAAGGCCCGCCCCTTCGACTTCACCCTCGATCCCGCGCGAACGGCGCTGATCGTCATCGACATGCAGCGCGATTTCATCGAGCCCGGCGGTTTCGGCGAGACGCTCGGCAACGACGTATCGCGGCTGCAGGCGATCGTGCCGGCCACCGCCCGGCTGATCGGCAGCTTCCGCAGGGCGGGCCTGACAGTGATCCATACGCGCGAATGCCATGCGCCCGACCTATCCGACTGCCCGCCGGCCAAGCGCGAACGGGGCAGTCCAACGCTCAGGATCGGCGATGCCGGCCCGATGGGCCGCATCCTGATCGCAGGCGAGGACGGCGCGGACATCGTGCCGGAACTCTATCCCATCCCGGGCGAAATCGTCATCGACAAGCCCGGCAAAGGCGCCTTTTATGCCACCGGGCTCGGCGAGATATTGCAGGAGAAGGACATCCGCCAGCTCGTATTCGCCGGGGTGACCACCGAGGTTTGCGTCCAGACCACCATGCGCGAGGCCAACGACCGGGGCTATGAATGCCTGCTGGCCGTCGATGCGACGGAGAGCTACTTCCCCGCCTTCAAGCAGGCGGCCATCGACATGATTACCGCCCAGGGCGCCATCGTCGGCTGGGCCGCAAGCGTCGACCAGATCGCGGAGGCACTCAATGACTGAGGCCTTCACGCTGACCGATCTCCTGCAAGGCGGCTGGCGTCATTGCGATTTCGAATTCTTCCGGGACGGCGTCGATATCTGCCGGCTCGTCACGGGCGAACCGGAGGTGGCGCTGCTGCGTTATGCGCCGGGCGCGAGCGTGCCCCGGCATCTTCACGCGGGGCTCGAGACGATCCTCGTCCTCCACGGCTCGCAAAGCGACGAGTTCGGCCATTACGGGCCGGGCTCCTTCGTCGCCAATCCGCAGGGCAGCATCCATTCGGTGTCTTCCGAAGAGGGCTGCATCGTCCTGATCCAGTGGACGAAGCCCGTGCAAATTCTCGATAATGCGGAATGACGTCATGCAGAACCTGCCCTGCCTTTCACCCTCCCCGGTCTTGCAGCCGCCTATGCCGGCGGCATGACCCCCGCGGCCGTGATCCAGGGAAGTCTATCGCCGCATCGAAGCCGCAGCCGGGTGACCTCTCGCCGGCTGCCACACCATCGCATCCGTCTTGCATGGCCAACTCCGTGGCTTGACAACCACAATATATCCATTAATCTGGATATATGGAAAATAACCTAGCGATAGCGGCGCTTGGCGCCCTGGCCCAAACCACCCGCCTTGAAACGTTCCGGCTGCTTGTGCGGCACGAGCCCGACGGCATTCCGGCCGGCGAGCTTGCCCGGCTGATCGCCGTGCCCCAGAACACGATGTCGGCCCATCTTGCGACGCTTGCGCGTGCGGGACTGGTCAAGAGCGAGCGGCAGAGCCGGTCGATCATCTACAGGGCCGATCTCGATGGGCTGCGGGAGCTGACGCTCTTCCTCCTCAAAGATTGCTGCGGCGGCTCGAACGAGCTTTGCGCACCGCTCATCGCGGAGCTCACGCCCTGCTGCGGCCCGGAGACGACACCGTCATGAGCGCCGTTCGCCTGGAACAGATCACGGGCAGCGATGCCCGCCTCAGGCAGGCCCTGACGGCTGCGGATCTGCCGACCGATGACATTGAAGACGACGGACGGGCGTTCTTCAGGGCGGTGGTCGGGGAGGACGACCAAATCGCCGGCTTTTCCGGCCTCGAACGCTGCGGCTCCGACTATCTTCTCCGATCGGTCGTGGTGCCTGCGGATCGCAGGCGCGGCGGTCTCGGACGCGCCCTTGTGGAAGCGACCCTTGCAAACATCGAGGACGACGGCGACGTCTTTCTCGCAACGACACACGCGGCGCCGTTTTTCGCCGGGCTCGGCTTTGTGGAAGTTCAACGGCAAAGCGTGCCGGGCGCCGTGCTGGCGACCCGCCAGCTTTCTTCCATCTGCCCATCCTCGGCGACCATCATGAAACTCGCCAGACAATCCCATACAGCCACGGATCACGACCATGACCGACAAGACCTATAACGTGCTCTTCCTGTGCACGGGCAATTCCGCCCGCTCGATTCTCGCCGAGTCCATCCTGAAAAAGGAGGGCGGCGGGCGTTTCAATGCATATTCGGCCGGCAGCCATCCGAAGGGCGAAGTCAATCCGCACGCCCTCAGGGAGCTCGAGGCGCTGGGCTATCCCTCGACCGGCTTCTCCTCGAAGAGCTGGGATGTGTTCGCCCAACCCGGCGCCCCGGAGATGGATTTCATCTTCACCGTCTGCGACAGCGCCGCCGGAGAGGCCTGCCCGGTGTGGATCGGCCATCCGATGACCGCGCACTGGGGCGTCGAGGACCCTGCCGCCGTCGTCGGGTCCGAAGTCGAGATCCAGCGCGCCTTCGCACAGGCGGCACGCTTCCTCAAGAACCGGATCACCGCCTTCATCAGCCTGCCGCTCTCCTCCATCGACCGGCTGGCGCTCGAGACAAGGCTGCGGCAGATCGGCACGATGGAAGGTTCGACCACCCCCGCCGGAAAGTCCGCCTAATGTCCAGGTTCGAACGTTATCTCACCCTCTGGGTCTTCCTCTGCATCGTCGTCGGCGTTGCTCTCGGACATCTCATGCCGGGGGTCTTCCGGTATATCGGCGCGGCCGAGATCGCCAAGGTGAACATTCCGGTCGCCATCCTGATCTGGCTGATGATTATTCCGATGCTGTTGAAGATCGATTTCCGGTCGCTCGCCAAGGTTTCCACATTCTGGCGCGGCATCGGCGTGACCCTGTTCATCAACTGGGCCGTCAAGCCGTTTTCCATGGCGGTGCTGGGTTGGCTCTTCGTCGGATGGCTGTTCCGCCCCTACCTTCCCGCGGACCAGATCGACTCCTACATCGCCGGGCTTATCATCCTTGCAGCGGCCCCCTGCACGGCCATGGTGTTCGTCTGGAGCAATCTGACGCGCGGCGAGCCGCTGTTCACGCTGTCCCAGGTCGCGCTGAACGATACGATCATGGTCGTCGCCTTCGCCCCTATCGTCGGCCTTCTGCTCGGTCTCTCGGCAATCACCGTTCCCTGGGACACGCTTGTCCTCTCGGTCGCCCTCTACATCGTCGTGCCGGTCGTCATCGCACAGATCGTCAGGCGCCGGCTCACGGCCGACGGAACGACACGGGCGCTGGACCGCATGCTTGCAACGCTGCAGCCGATCTCGCTGGTGGCTCTGCTTGCGACGCTGGTTCTTCTCTTCGCCTTCCAGGGAGAAGAGATCATCGCCCAACCGGCCGTCATCGCCCTCCTGGCCGTTCCGATCCTGATCCAGGTCTATCTGAACTCGGGGCTCGCCTATCTCCTGAACCGGCTCGCCGGCGAACGGCATTGCGTGGCCGGCCCCTCGGCCCTCATCGGAGCCAGCAACTTCTTCGAACTCGCGGTCGCAGCCGCCATCAGCCTGTTCGGCTTTCAGTCCGGGGCTGCGCTGGCGACCGTGGTGGGCGTGCTCATCGAGGTCCCGGTGATGCTTTCGGTCGTCTGGATCGTGAACCGCTCGAAGGACTGGTATGAGGCAGCGCCCGCCGTTTCCCGCTCCACCGTCACCGAAAGGCAATAAGCATGGATGCCACGATCTACCATAACCCGGCCTGCGGAACCTCCCGCAACACGCTTGCGCTAATCCGCGCGGCGGGGATCGAACCGACCGTCATCGAATATCTGAAGGAACCGCCGACGCGCGAGCGGCTCGTACAGATGATCGCGGATGCCGGACTGACGGTTCGTCAGGCCATCAGGGAAAAGGGCACACCCTATGCCGAACTCGGTCTCGACAATCCCGACCTGACCGACGACCAGTTGCTCGATGCGATGATCGGCACGCCGATCCTCATCAACCGGCCCTTCGTGGTGACCCCGCTCGGCACCCGACTTGCACGCCCCTCGGAGGTGGTGCTCGATATCCTGCCCGATACGTTCAAAGGCCCGTTTTCCAAGGAAGACGGCGAGCAGGTTCTCGATCGGGAAGGAAAACGCATCGCCTGAGCGACGCCTGCATTTCAAGACTTGAGGTCTCCTCCGGCAGGCATGTCGGAGTGGGCGGCGGGGCTTTGTCTCGCCGCCAGGGCGACAACGGCATAGGCGGCGATGCCGATGGAGCCGAGGGCGGCGCTCATCATGAGCGAGACGCCTGTGCCGTACCGCTCCATCACCACGGCGAAGGCAAAGGGAGCGGCCGCGCCTGAAACCAGCCGCGCCGCCGCCATCTTGCCGGTCAGGGCGCCGTAACCGTCCGAGCCGAACAGATAGAGCGGCAAGCTGCCCTGGGCGATGCTGTTGATGCCCGATCCGAGGCCGAGGCATATGGAGAAGGCGACCGCACCCGGCAGCCAGTCGCCGGAGAGCGCCAGAACGACGACACCGATCACCATGAGCAGCGCCGACAGGAGGGCGAGCCCCGGCGGGGCGAGCCTCGTGCCGAAAATCATGTTGACCAATCGGCTCAGCACCTGTGCCGGGCCGAACAGCGCACCGATGAAGACAGCGGCGCTTCCAAGCCCCAGCGCAGAGAGCATCGGCACCATATGGGCGAGCATCGCTCCCAGGGTGAAGCCCAGAAGCGCGAAGGCGGCAGAAACGACAAACACGGCGCCGCGTCGGCGTTCACGGGGAATTGTGCCGGTCAAATGCTCGCGGACAAATCCCGATCCGTTGGCCGCCGCAGCCTTTCCCTTTCTCACGATCCAGATATGCAGCGGCATGCACACGACAAGGTTCAGCGCGGCATAAAGCAGATAGATCTCGCGCCAGGAAAGATGCCCCATCAGCGCGGTCGAGATCGGCCAGAAGATCGTCGAGGCAAAACCGGCGACAAGCGTGAGATAGGTGATGCTTCGCGATGCGGATCGGGGATCGGCTTCCACCAGCGCCGCGAAGGCCGCCTGGTACTGGACCATTCCGGAAGCCATTTCCAAAAGGACGATTGCGCAGGCAAAGGTCGCGACGGACGGCGACCAGGCGCACAGGATGAGGGTCAGCGCGGACAGGGCCGAACCGAGCGCCATCACGGTTGCGGCCCCGATGCGATCCATCTGCCGGCCGATATAGGGGGCCGACAGCCCCCCGGCGAACAGCGACACCGAGAAGATGGCAAAGACCTGCGCGAGCGTGAGATCGAGATCGCCGGCCATTTCCGGCGCCAGGATACTGAAGCTGTAATAGAGGCTGCCATAGCCGATGATCTGGGTGAGGCCGAGGGCGGATACGATGCCGACCGGAACTTTTGCTTCAGGCAAGGACGTCATCCCCGCCGGAAACGTCTTCCTCCGCGCAGCAGCCCTCGGATCGCTTCATTCCCTCGCGGATACTGGGATGCCCCGAGCAGCAATCCTCCATCAGGAAGGTCAGGAGAGCTGCAAGGGTCTCATAACTGGCGCTGTAGACGATGGAGCGCGATTCCCGTCTCTGCGAGATAAGGCCGGACCGCTCCAGCTCCTTCAGATGGAAGGAAACATTGGAGGGCGAAACGCCCATGCGCTCCGCAATCACGCCCGCAGCAAGCCCATCCGGTCCGGCCACGACCAAAAGGCGGACGATGGCGAGGCGCGTCTCCTGGGAAAGGGCCGCGAACGATATTAGAGCTTGACGTTCGTCCATATTCAAATAATCCTTGAAATATTGAATAGAGGAGTAGCGCACATGACGACGATCGACAAGCCCCCTTTGACAGACATAACGCTCGGCCATCTTCTCGATGCGCTCGCCGACGTACCCGAGGCATCCCTGATATTTCTCTACGAGGGTCGGCCGGTAAAGCCCGGTTATCACGTCACCGAGGTCAAGGCAGGCGATTTCTCCGCCCTCGACTGCGGCGCCAATCCGGAAAGCTGGTCGGAAATATTCATCCAGCTCTGGGATATCGAGGAGGATGGCCGGTCCCATATGCCGGCGGGCAAGTTTTCCGCCATTATCCGCAAGGTTTCCGACCATGTTCGTCTGCAACCATCGGCAAGGCTGACCTTCGAGGTCAGCGATGGAATGCGGCCCATGGCGCTTTACAGCGCCTCGCCGCCGCAAATGAACGAAGGCCGGTTCGAGGTCACGCTTTCCGCCCGCCCATCCAGTTGCAAGCCGCGCGACCGCTGGCTGGCGGAACAGAAGGCGGAGCCGGCCTGCTGCGGCAGGTGACAGGCCTTCGCCGGGAGCGCCCCGGACCGGCAGCCGGTCGGGACGCCTCCTTCCTCTCGCGGCGAAGGAGGACGATACCGAGGATGCTCCGTGCGGCGCATGCCCCGCGCCGTCGTCAGATATCCTTGGCGAGGCGCAGCGCATCATAGATGGCGGCGTGGGTGTTGCGCGCTGCGACCGCATCGCCGATGCGGAAGAGCTGGTAGGCTCCGTCCGGATTGCGTTCGACCGTCTGTGGCGCCCCGGACAGCAATTCGTCATACGAGACTTCGCCAAGGTTCCTCGAACCGGGTTTCAGCTCGAAATAAAGGTCATCCAGCGGAATAGTGCCGTGGTTGACGACGATCTGGTCGACCGTGCGCTGCTTCGCGACCCCGCCGTAATCGCTGCCGACATGAGCGATGAGCTGGTTGCCGCTCTTTTCCGCGGCCTCCAGCCGGTAGGTGACGGTGAACGTCGCATCGAGCTTCTGCAGGGAGCGCATGTAGGGGACGAGGTTCATGGCCATCACCTCCGGCGCGAAGGACCGGTCCGGGGTCATGATTTCCACCTTGCCGCCCGCCCTGGCGATGATTTCGGCGGCCTGCAGGCCGGCATGATCGCCGGCGTCGTCATAAACGAGCACGTTCGTACCCGGCTTCACGTCACCGGAAATGATGTCCCAGGAGGAGACGACCAGCTCGTTGCCATGGGTCAGCACATCGGTATGCGGCAGGCCGCCGGTCGCGACAATCACGACATCGGGATTTTCCGCCGCAACCGTGCCGGCTTCCGCCCATGTGTTGAAATGAAAGGTGACGCCGAGCTTCTCGCACTGGCTCATGCGCCAGTCGATGATGCCGATCATTTCCCGCCGGCGCTCGCTCTGGGCGGTGAGCCGGATCTGTCCGCCGGGATCGTTCGCCGCCTCGAAGACCACGACCTCGTGGCCGCGCTCGGCCGAAACGCGCGCCGCCTCGAGGCCGGCCGGGCCGGCGCCGACGATCACCACCTTCTTGCGCACCGCCGCCTTCGGGATATCGTGCGGCATCGTCTCCTCGCGGCCCGTCGCCGCATTGTGGATGCAGAAGGCAAGGCCGCCCTGGTAGATGCGGTCGAGACAGTAATTCGCGCCGACGCAGGGACGGATGTCCTCCTCGCGCCTTTCGAGGATCTTGCGCACGATATGCGGGTCGGTCATGTGGGCGCGGGTCATGCCGATCATGTCGACCTTGCCGGCGGCAATCGCATGGCGCGCGGTGGCGACGTCCTGAATTTTCGCGGCATGGAAGGTCGGAAAATGCGTCGCCGCGCGGATTTCGCCGGCAAAATCGAGATGGGGGGCGCTTGCCATGCCCTGGATCGGGATGACGTCGGTCAGGCCCGGGTCGGTATCGATATGGCCGCGAATGATGTTCAGGTAGTCGATCAGGCCGCTTTCCTTGAGGCGGCGGGAGATTTCCAGGCCTTCGGCCTTTCCGGTCCCGCCGGGAAGACATTCGTCCGCCGTATAGCGCAAGCCTAAGATGAAGTCGTCGCCGACCCGCTTGCGGATCGCCTTCAGGACGTCGAAACAGAAGCGCATGCGGTTGTCGAGCGAGCCGCCATAGGGACCGTCGAGTTCATTGGTGAGCGGCGAGACGAACTGATCGATGAGATGGCCGTAGGCTTCCAGCTCGATGCCGTCCATGCCGCCCGCCTTCATGCGTTCGGCAGCATCGGCGAAATCCTTGATGATGCGCTCGATATCCCAGTCCTCGAGCTTCTTGGGAAATGCCCGGTGGGCCGCCTCGCGATGATGGGAGGGGGCAATCACGGGCAGCCAGTCTCCCTTGTCCCAGCGGGTGCGGCGGCCGAGATGGGTGAGCTGGATCATGATCGCGGCTCCCGCTTCATGCACCGCATCGGTCATTTCCCGAACCCAGGGAACGATCTCGTCCTTGTAGGCAAGCAGATTGTTGAAGACCGGGGGACTGTCCTTCGAGACGGCGGCGGAACCGGCGGTCATGGTCAAGGCCACCCCGCCCCTCGCCCGCTCCACCGTATAGGCCCGGTAGCGGCCCTTCGGCATGCCGTCTTCGGGATAGGCGGGTTCGTGCGAGGTGACGATGATGCGGTTGCGCAGGGTCAGGTGCTTCAGCTGATAGGGCTGAAGCAGGGGATCGTTCGACATGCTACGGGCTCCGTCTTTTGGGGGCTTTGTTTCCGACGGTAAGCGGAAATGTACATAAGTGTCAACAATCAAAAACAGCATCGTCCGGCAAATCGACGTATATGTACATTTTACTTGTGACAGCGAGTGGTATCTGTTAGGAGACTGCCATGGAACAGGCGACGGCTGACAGCGGATGGCGAGGCTCGCACGAAGGATGGCTTGAGGCCGCCTACGAAACCCTGCTCGAATCCGGCGTGGATTCGGTAAAGATCCTGCCGCTGGCCAAGCGGCTCAATCTTTCGCGAACCAGCTTCTACTGGTTCTTCAAGGATCGGGAGGAGCTTCTGGGCGCGCTCGTTTCGCGCTGGAGAGAGAAGAATACCGGCAATCTGGTCAGACAAACCGAGGCCTATGCCGAATCCATCGCGGAGGCGATGCTGAACGTCTTCGATTGCTGGCTGAACAAGGATCTCTTCGATTCCCAGTTCGAGTTCGCGGTCCGCAGCTGGGCCCTGCAATCGCCGGAAATCCTTGCGGAAGTGCAGCGGGCCGACCAGACGAGAATGGAGGCGCTGTGCCGCATGTTCTCCCGGTTCGGCTACGCCGAGGGGCCGGCGGACGTTCGCGCACGCACGACCTATCTGGTCCAGATCGGATATATCTCGATGCAATCCAGCGAGGATCTTGCGCTGCGCATGAAGCGCATCCCGGAATACATCGCAATCTATACCGGCCAGATCCCGCAGCAGCGGGAACTCGACCGCTTTTTCGCGCGGCATGGATACAGAGCGGAGTGAAGGCAAGGTGGGAACAGGCAAAGGCTTGAGGATCGGCCTGATCGGCGCAGCCATCGCGGACGCGGTGTTGAACGCCGGGATCGTCGAGCCTCGGGGCCTCTCGCCATGCTGTCGCAGAATACAGGGCGCATGATGTCCGACGAAATCGAACTCGATCAGGCGGAAGCGCAAGCGCTCGCGATGCGCGCCTGCCTGAACGCCGGCGCAAATCCCGAAAGCGCGCGGTCGCTCGTCGCCGCCACGCTTTCGGCGGCGCGCTTCGGGCCGGCGACGCTCGGTTTCCCGCATATGCTGGATTACCTGAACAGCTTTCGCGAGGGACGCATCAACGGCGATCCCGCCCCCGACCTCACGCGCCCCTTCCCCGCATTTCTCGCCTCCGATGCCGATGGCGGCATAGCGCAGCTCGGCTTCGACCTCGCATTCGGCGATTTCGTCGATACGGCGCGCGACCTGGGGATTGCCATCCTTACCCAGACGAACAGCTACACCACTGGAGAGCTCGGATATTACGTGCGCCGGCTTGCGGCCGAAGGCCTGGTCGGCCTCGCGGCGACAAACGCCAATGCCATGGTCGTAACCAGGCCCGGTGGCCCGGCCGTCTACAGCACCAACCCTCTGGCCTTCGGCTTTCCGCTCGGCGATGGGGTGCCGCCGCTGGTCATCGACCAGTCTTCAAGCGCGACGGCCTTCGTCAACATCGTCGCAGCGGCGGCCGAGGGACGGCCCATTCCGGAGGGCTGGGCGGTGGATGCCGACGGCAGGGAGACCCACAACGCGGAAGAGGCGCTTGAAGGCGCGCTGCTGCCCTTCGGCGGCCGCAAGGGCGCCAATGTGGCGCTTCTCGTGGAGATGCTTTCCGCCGGCCTGACGGGTGGGCCCTGGTCGCTTGACGTGCCGGACTTCCGATCCGGCAACGCCTCCCCGGCCGTGGGGCTGACGGTGATCGCGATCATGCCGGGAACAGCCGGCGAAGGACGGATCGCGCGAGCACGCGACCATGCCCGTCGCCTGCAGGAGTACGGCGTATATATTCCGGGCGTGGAGAGGACCGATGTCGCGCGGGCATTTTCGAAGCTCCTGAAGATGCCGCGCGGTGTTTACGATGCGGTTTTCGCCTTCGCATCCGGAAGCGAGACAGCGGCCTGAACCGCAAGCGCCCGAAGACAACCTCGTATGTCTTTCATCAAAGCGCTCGCTTCCGCCCCGGCTTGGGCCTATACGCAGGTGCGTCCGGCCCCGTCCGGCGCAGGAAGACAGACCCGCCCAAGGCATTCGGAGGACCCAATGGACACGATCAGAATCGAAAATCGCGGCGATTTCGGCCTCTGGGCGATCGAGGTTTCAAAGCTGATCGTCAGCGAACAGGGTTTTGCGCTCGCCAAGGCTGCCCGCGACGGATCGGAAGACGATGTCCGCGCGGCGGGCAATGCCCTCGGTCAGGCCATTACCGACGCCCTCATGGAGGTTTATGACGGCCTTCTGGGCGAAGCGGGCGAATAGCAGAAAGCGGCCATCCGCCGCTCAAGCCCTCGCCGGCGGACCCTGAAGGCCGTTGGTGCGGATGAGGCTCGCGAGCCGGTTCGTGTTCAGCAGCATGGCTTCGAGTGAGGCGGTTGCGGCTTCACCGAGGCGGCCTTCGGCGCGGGCCGCGCCGAGCGAAGCGGTGAGTTCGGCGATGTTGCGGGCGGCGGTTTCGAGTAATTTCAGCGTGGTTTCGTTGGCAGCAAAGCGGGCAAGACCGCCTGCCGAAAGACCGCCGATGCCGGTCGGAACCTGCGGGCCGCCGTCGGTATAACCCTCGGGCAGCGTGCCCTTGAGGTTGATGACACGCTTTTCGACGATGGCCGAAAAGATCTGGTCGACCGCCTGCTTCGCGCCTGCGACGCGAGAGGGATGATCGGTATCGGCTGCGGCATGCGGCAGAAGCTCCAGCCGGTCGCGATAGGTTTCGACGAGCGCCAGATAAGCCAGCATCGGCCCGGAAAGCGCGCCGGTCTCAAGATTGCGGAAGAGGTCGGCGTCGATCGCCGCATGGCGCACCTTGCCCGCAGCGAGCGCGCGTGCGAGCGCCGGAACATCGACCAGCTCGCCGCGGTCGTAGTTGATGAGGATCGCGCCATCGTTCAGCGCCGACAGCACGGCGTCGCCGATCAGGCCGGAATTGCTCCATGTGCCGGTTTCCGCAACGGGCTGGCCGAGGCCGACATGGACGCTCAGCGCATCCGCACCGGCCGCCGCCCGAACCGGATCTTCCGCATAGATGAAGCCTTCGGCCTCGATCCATTCCCGGTGGCGGGCGCGGGCATGCACCACGACATCCATGCCGAAGGCCTGGCCAAGCCTTGCGACCTCGCGGCCGATATTGCCGTAGCCCATCACCGCGAGACGCTTGCCTTCCAGCTTTTCGGTCGGATAGTCGCGAAGCTCGCGACCGGTATCGAATTGGCCTGCGGCGACGCGCGCGTGGAGTTCGTCTACCGGCAGGTCGGGCACGACCTTCAACAGTGCCTTCAGCACCATCTGCGCGGTGGCGCGACTGTTGGTGCCCGGCGTGTTCATCAGCGGCGCCGTTCCGCCCGCGCCGCTGCCGCCGCCCCAGGAGGCGGAACCCATATTGCCGGTGCCGGCACCGATCCGCACGCCTCCGAGCGGAAACACGGTTTCCGCCGGAAGGAAGGTGGCGGCGGCGATCACGGCGTCATACTGGCCGTTTCCGGCAACGGCGAGAAGCTCCTCGCGGGTGCTGAGATCGGGCAGGTAATGGAAATGCAGGCGTCCGTCGGAGACGGTGGCCGGAGCGCTCATGCTGCCTTCATGGAAGACACCGCCCTTTTCCGCCACGTAGCGCGCGATCTCGCTGTGGTCGGGACGGCCGTCGGAGAGCAGCTTGAGGCCCACCAGGTCGCAGATGAGGATATTGGCGCCGCTGCTGGTCATGGGGTTTCCTCCGGTTTTTTCTGTCGGGCGGGCGGCGGCCTGCCGTCCGTCCCAGTCAGAAACGATCAACGCGGAAGGGTGTCAAGCCGGCGGGAGGGGTTCGACCGCCGGACCAGGCCGGATCATCGGTCATTCTGCCGGGCGGATAGCTGCCGGCTGCTGATCGAGAAAGTCTCTGACTGCCGCATTGAACAGGTCGGCCGCCTCGATGTTGACGATGTGCCGTCCTGGAAGAGAGAGATGGCTTCCCCGTTGCACGCCGCTTGCGATCTGCTCGAGATCGGAGGGAGGACATACCGGATCGGCAGCGCCGGATATGGCGAGAACCGGGTTGGCGATCCCTCCGATTTCAGTGCGAAGATCGGCGTCAGCCAGCGCCGCGCAACAGCCCACATAGCCCTCGACCGAGGTCGCGGCGAAACGGTCGAGAATATCCCCCACGATGCCAGGCTCCGCCTCCCTGAATTCCGGGGTGAACCATCTTTCGCCGGTTGCAGCGCGAAGGCCCTCCAGTCCGTCTTTCCGCACCGCCTGGATGCGGGCGCTCCAGCTCTCCGCCGTTCCTATCCTAGCCGCCGTGGCGCAAAGCACGATTTTTCCGAGCCGGCGGCCCGCATGGATACCGAGCCACTGCCCCGTCAGCCCGCCGATGGAGAGGCCGCAAAAATGCGTCTGCCCGATATCGAGGGCATCGAGCAGCCTGAGCACGTCGCCGCCGAGATCGGAAAGCGAATACGGCGCGGGCGGTGCCGAGGACAGGCCGTGACCGCGCCTGTCATAGCGCAGCACGCGGTAACGCTCCGACAATGCTTCTGCCTGAGCGTCCCACATGTGCAGGTCGGTGCCGAGCGAATTGCAGAAGAGCAGCCATGGCCTGACTTCGTCCGAGATGTCGCCGTCGATGCGATAATGGAGGCGATGGGTGGAGAGATCGAGATGGGGCATTTTACCGGAACTCTTCAGGCCGTGGATTATGGGGTTCATCGGGCCTGTCCCGGCAGCGGCTCCAGCGCGGGACAGGTCGATGGAACGGATGACGACCGATAGGGTAGCCGGCATGTCCACCCGCCGGCTACCCCGTTTCTCATACCATCGCCAGCTGGACGGCGCTCTCGCGCCGGGCGTTGCTGACGGCGAAGACCGCCATCGCGAGAGCGGAAACCGCCGCCGGTACGGCGAAAATCAGGAAGTTCTGCTGCAGCGGCAACTGCTGGGCGAGCAATACGCCGCCGAGCGTCGGTCCGACGATGGCGCCGATGCGCCCGACACCGGAGGCCCAGCCCAGCCCCGTCGAACGGACGGAGAGGTTATAGAGCTGCGCCACGCTGGCATAGAGCAGGATCTGCGTGCCGATGGTGGTCGCCCCGGCAACGAAGACCATGAGGAAAAGGATGCCGGCCGGCGGATTGTAGCCGATGAGCGCGATCGAGACGGCGGCTGCGAGGAAGAAGCCGACCACGACTTTCGGCAGGCCGAAGCGATCCCCGAGCCGGCCGCCGGCAATCGCGCCGACCATGCCGCCGAAGTTCAGCGAGAAAAGGCTGAGAAGGCTCGCCTTTTCCGCATAGCCGGCTTCCTGCAGCACCTTCGGCAGCCAGGACGACAGCAGATAGACCAGCAGCAGGCAGCAGAAGAAGGCAACCCACAGCATGAGGGTGCGCAGGCTGCGCTGGTGGCGGAAGAGTTCCGCGACCGAGGCGGATGCACCCTTGGTTTCGCTGAAGACCAGCCTATCGTTTTCACCGAGGCGCGCGGCGGGATCGATCTTGGCATAGATGCGCTTTGCCTTGGCCTGATCGCCCTGGCGGATGAGGAAACCGAGCGATTCCGGCAGCTGCCACAGGATGAAGGGCAGCATGACGAGCGGTACGGCGGCAATGAAGAACATCGGCTGCCATCCGTATTGCGGAATGAGACCGATGCCGAGGCCCGCCGCCACCATGCCGCCGACCGAGTAGCCGGAGAACATCAACGCCACCATGGTGCCGCGCAGGCGCTTCGGCGCATATTCGTTCATCAGCGCGACCGCGTTCGGCATCAGTCCGCCGCAGCCGAGACCGGCGATGAAGCGAAAGACCTTGAACTGGTCCGGCGAGGCGGCGAAACCGGTGAAGAGCGTCGACACCGTGAACAGCATGAAGCTGATGGCGATACCCTTCTTGCGGCCGATCCTGTCGGCCAGCGGCCCGAAGACCAACGCGCCGAACATCATGCCGAACAGCGCCCAGGCCTGGAGAGCGCCGGCCTGCGGCTTGCTCAGGCCCCATTCCGCAATCAGCGTCGGCAACACCGTGCCGGCGACGAAGACGTCATATCCGTCGACGATGAGCAATAGCGCGCAGAGCGCCACCACCGTCCACTGGAACCCTCCGAAGGGATGGCTGTCTATTGCTTCATTCACATCGATATTGCGCATATCACTCCTCCCCGAGTTGTTACGCATGGAAATTAGGTGGACTATCCGAGATCGCCGCCTGCGACCGGCAGCACGCTGCCGGTGATGTAGGACGCCTCGTCGGAGGCGAGGAAAAGGATCGGCGCGGCCTGTTCCCCGATGGTCCCGTAGCGTTTCATGAAGCTCGACTGCTTCACCTGATCGACCACTTCCGACATCCAGCCCCGCTCCTCGGCCGTGTCGCCCTCGGCATTGCGCGGAACGCGGCGGGCGGGCGCCTCCGTGCCGCCGGGTGCCGTCGCCACCACGCGGATATTGCGACCGGCGAGTTCCATCGCGAGCGACTGGGTGATCGCGTTCACGCCGCCCTTCGCCGCCGAATAGGGGACGCGGTGAATGCCGCGCGTCGCGTTCGACGAAACATTGACGATCACGCCGCCGCCGCGGGCAAAAAGATGCGGAATGACCGCATGGCAGCAGTAAAGCGTCGGCATCAGCGAGCGGCGGATTTCCGCATCGATCTGCTGCGGCTTGAATTCCGCGAACGGTCGCATGCGGATGGCGCCGCCGACATTGTTGACGAGAATGTCGATGCCGCCGAACCTTTCCGCCGCAAACCGCATCGCGGCTTCCGCCCCGTCATGTGTCTCGAGATCGGTGTTGAAGGCTGCGGCATTGGGGCTTGCGGCCTCCGCGACGACCTCGCCGATGAAATCGGCCCGGTCGACAAAAACCACCTGCCCGCCCTCCTGAACCGCGCGCAGGGCGACGGCGCGCCCGATGCCCTGTGCCGCTCCAGTCACCACGAGCACCTTGCCGGCGAAGCGGTTCTCAAAGACCGGCGCGTTCATGCGCTTTCCTTCAGCACGGCGTTCGGCGTGAACTTCTCGTAGTGGAAGTTCGCCGGCCTGACGCCGGTCTCGTCGAAATGGCGCCGCACCGCATCGACCATCGGCGGCGGACCGCAGAGATAGACATCGAAGTCGCCGTCTGCCGGCATGTCCGCCGGCATGTGCTCGGTCACCCAGCCCTTGCGCGGATGCGAGGATGCTCGGTCGGCCACCACGGTCGCAAAGCTGAAATTCGGCAGGCGGGTCGCATACCGTTCCAGTTCCTCGACGAGCACAAGGTCGAGATCGCGCGTGACGCCGTAGATCAGATGAACCTTCTGCTGCGAGCCGGCGCGGGCGAGCACTTCCAGCATCGACAGGAACGGCGCAAGCCCGGTGCCGCCGGCCAGCATGAGAAGCGGCCGCTCGTCGTTGCGCAGATAGAAGCTGCCGAGAGGACCGGTGATATCGAGCCTGTCTCCGGTTCTTGCCCTTGCAAGCCAGCTGCTCATCACGCCGCCCGGGATCTTTTTTATGAGAAAGCCGATGCGCCGTTCGCCCGGCGCGCTGCTGAAGGAGTATGAGCGGGTCAGACCGCTGCCGGGGACGTCGATGTTGACATACTGGCCCGGCAGGAAGACGGGCGCCTGCGCCGCTGCGTCGACATCCAGTTCCAGCACGATCGCGGCATCGTTGTGCGGCGTTATGCCCGCCACCGTGGCGGCAAACGACTGTTGGCCCGTCTTGCAGGCGAAGGACGTCGTCGGCACCGAAAGAACGCAATCGCTCGACGGGACCATCTGGCAGGTCAGGACAAGGCCCTCCCCGGCCTCGTCCTCGCTCAGCGCATCCTCGATATAATCGCTGCCGAGATCGTAGGCGCCGCTTTCCGCCCGGCACTTGCAGGTGCCGCAGACCCCGTCGGAACAGTCCATCGGCAGATTGATCCTGTTGCGGAATGCGGCATCGAGCACCTTCTCCCCCGCCTTGCAATCGATGAAGCGGGTCACCCCGTCCTCGAAGTTCAATGCGATCTTGTAGCAGGCCATGGAACCCTCCTCATCAGTTCGTGAAAGCCCGGTGACACAGGTCAGATGTGATAGACGTCGATGACCTGGCGGATGTAATCGTTCTTCAGGACGATCTTCTTGTTCGAGATCAGCAGACCGTCGCCGTCTTTGCGCAGCGTGACGAACATGGTGCCGAAGAAATGGTCGGTGACCTTGTAGCGATGGTTCAGCGTGTGGAAGTTGTAGCGCACGTCGACCTCGTCGCCCCGCATCTCCAGCACTTCCACATTCGTCACATTGTGGCTGGTGCGCGGCTCCGGCGTCGAGGCGCCGGAACGTTCGGTCTTGATGCGGAACACCCGGTCTTCCAATCCGTCGCGGTTCGGGTAGTAGATCAGGGAGATCTGCGACTGCGGGTCCTCGGTGATCCGGTCGTCGTCGTCCCAGGCCGGCATCCAGTAGGTGACGTCCGGAGCGTAGCAGGTCAGCCACGCATCCCATTCGCGGTCATCGAGAAGTCGTGCCTCGCGATACAGGAAGGCACAGATGGCGTCTAAGGAAATGCTCATGCTTTCGCTCCCGTCTTCTCGGCGGCAAGCGCTTCGCGCATCACATTCGCCCAGTATTCGTGCTGGCGGACGAACAGCCCCTCGTCCTCGCTGCGCTCGCCGGAGAGTAGCGGGTTGAGGCCCATGCGCCTGGCGTTGTCATCGGGACCGTCGATCCAGAGCGGCGCACCACGCGACAGGTCGTTCCACAACGCCGCCGTACCGGCATAGCCTGCCTGGCAGGCGCGAAACTCCTCCAGATCGTCCGCCGTGCCCATGCCGGACACGTTGAAGAAATCCTCGTACTGGCGGATGCGCAGGGTCCGGTCCGCCTCGCTTTCGCCCTTCGGCGCGAAGCAAAAGATGCTGATCTCGGTCTTGTCGACGCTGATCGGGCGGGTCACGCGGATCTGGGTGCTGAACTGGTCCATCAGGAACACGTTCGGGTAGATGCAGAGGTTACGGGTCTGGTTGACGATGAAATCCGCCTTGTTGTCTCCGACCCGCGCCCGGATTTCGTCCCGGTGGCGATAGACCGGCCGCACCTCGGGGTTCATCGTGTTGGTCCAGAGCAGGATATGGCCGTTCTCGAAGCCGTAGACACCCGCGACGGAGCGGCTCCAGCTGTTGGCGTCCACCGCCTTCGTGCCCTCCTCCTTGCGCCGGCCCATGGTGGCGGCATAGTTCCAGTGCACGGAGCTGACGTGGTAACCGTCGCAGCCGTTTTCCATCTGGAGCTTCCAGTTACCGTCATAGATGTAGGAGGAATTGCCCCTCAAGACCTCGAGCCCGTTCGGCGCCTGATCGACGATCTGGTCGATGATGACCCTGGTCTCGCCGAGATATTCCGCAAGCGGCGCCACGTCTTCCTTGAGGCTGCCGAACAGGAAGCCGCGATAGCTTTCGAAGCGGGCGACGGGGGTCAGATCGTGGGAGCCGTTCTTGCCGAACTGCGGCGGATACTGCGTCGTCTTCTCGTCCTTGACCTTCAGAAGCTTGCCGGTGTTGGAAAAGGTCCAGCCGTGGAACGGACAGGTGAAGCTGCCCTTGTTGCCGTGCTTGCGCCGGCACAGCATCGCGCCGCGATGGGCGCAGGCGTTGATGACCGCATGCAGCTCGCCGTTCTTGTCGCGCGTGACGACCACCGGCTGCCGGCCGATATAGGTGGTGTAATAGTCGTTGTTTTCCGGAACCTGGCTTTCATGGGCCAGATAGACCCAGTTGCTCTCGAAGATGTGCTTCATCTCCAGTTCGAACAGGTCTTCGTCGGTGAAGATGTCGCGGCGGCAGCGGAATACGCCTGCCTCCTTGTCGTCCTGAACGGCGCTGGCGAGCAGCTGGTCGAGGTCCCGGGCCTTGTCGATGATTGCGGACATGAGCGTTCTCCCGCAGGGGCGCGCCGGTGGCGCGGCCCTTGCCACAATGTCGGTGATAACGTTGGGTTGGCGGCGGCCACTTCGGGCCGCCGGTCTTGCCGCCGGCCAAGGCATGCCCCGCAGAACTGCGTATCGGTTCTGCGGTTGCGGCATGCCAAAGACCGGACTTGAAGCTCAAGACGCGAACCCGAAGGATCGCGACACGCTTCAGGCAGCGGCGCGCTGGCGCTGTTCGTTGACCTGGTTGTCGACGCCATCGACAAGCGCGGTCAGGCGGATGTCGAAAACGATCTCGGCGAAGGGGCCGTTCAACCCATTGGCGTGGATGCTCGCCTCGTCCGTCCGTTCGATGACCGAGGGCACCAGACCGTCGCGGGTCGCATAGGCAAAATCGTCGTTAATCAACGGATCTCCTTCGATGTTGATCTGCGTCGTCAGCTTACGGTGACCGTCGGCGCTGATGAAAAAGTGGATATGGGCCGGACGCTGGCCGTGGCGGCCAAGGGCCGACAGCAGTTTCTCGGTCGGGCTGCCCGGCGGCACGCCGTAGCCATGCGGCACGATGCTCTGAAACTTGTAACAGCCCTTGTCGTCGGCGATGATCGTGCGGCGCATGTTGAACGGCGCCTGCTTGCCGGTCGGATCGAAATGCGAATAGAAACCGCGCGTGTCGCAGTGCCAGACCTCGACCTTCGCCCCCGGCAGCGGCTTTCCATCGGAGCCGTAGACCGTGCCGTGCATGATGAGCGTGTGGCCGTTCTCGTCAGTCCCGTCGTCGAGGCGGGCAAAGCCCTTGGACACCGGGGCGCCGGCCACGTAGAGCGGGCCTTCGATGGTGCGCGGCGTGGGGTTCTCGATCCCGAGCGCCGCGTCGATGGCGTCGAGACGCTCGTCGAGGAAGTGATCGAGGCCGAGGCCGGGCGAGATCAGGCCGGCCTGTCCGGCGGCGCCGAGTTCGTTGAGCCAGGCGATGCCGGTCCAGTATTCGTCAGGCGTGACGTTCAGGTCGTCGATCGCCTTGAAAAGATCCGACATGATCCGGTGCACGATTTCCTTCATGCGCGGATTGCCGCCGGTATTGTCGAGACCGCTCAGGACCTTCAGAAATGCCTGAATATCCGGCCTGTCGAAAATCTTAACGTTCATGGTCACTCCTCCTCTTGGATAGCTTGGTAAATCAGGCGGGCCCGTCCTCCCGGGCCCCTCCGCCGGCGGCGGCGTCAGGTGTCGTCGCCGCGGATCGAGGACGGATGCCGCAGCAGCGGCGCGACCTCGATATGCATGAACTTGAACAATGGCAGGCCCGAGAGGATCTCGTGCAGCTCCGTATTGTCCTTCACGTCGAAAACACTGTAATTCGCGTATTCGCCGGCAATGCGCCAGATGTGCCGCCACTTGCCGCTGCGCTGCAACTCCTGCGAATAGGCCTTTTCCCGGGCGATAATCTCCACCGCCTCTTCCTGGGGCAGATCGTGGGGCAGGCGAACGTCCATCCGAACATGAAACAGCATGATCTCACCCCACCACACGCAGGGTCGAGGCGTGCTTGCCGCCCCTGCGGAAACGATCGACGGCTTCTTCCGCAAGGGCCACGCCGAGCCCCGGCCCTTTCGGCAATTGCAGCTCGAAATTCTCGAAGCGCAACGGCTCCTCAAGCAGTTCCTCGGTCAGAAGCAGGGGGCCGAAGAACTCGGTGCCCCATTCCAGTTCCCTGACCGTCGCCATCAACTGAGATGCTGCGATGGTGCCGATCGGCCCCTCCAGCATGGTGCCGCCGTAAATCCCGATGCCCGCGGCTTCGGCGATGGCGATCACCCGTGCGGCGGCAAACAATCCTCCGGCCTGCTCGATCTTGATCGAGAACACATCGGCCGCCCGCGCACTCGCGGCCTCCAGGGCGCTTTCAGGCCCGACCAGAGCCTCGTCGGCCATGATGGCAACCGGAGACGTCCGCCGCAGCCGCGCGAGCGACGAAATCCCCTCCACCGGCTGTTCGACCAGCACGCAGCCGGCATCGGCCAAAGCCGCAATCGCGCCGCGCGCCTCCCGCTCCCGCCACGCCATGTTGACATCCACCCGGATGGAGGCCAGGTCCGGCAGCGCCTTGCGGATCGCGCCCACGTGGCGAATGTCCTCTTCAATCGACTTCACGCCGATCTTCAGCTTGAAATCCTTGTGTCGCCGCTGATCGAGCATGGCCTGCGCCTCGTCGATATCCCTGGCCGTATCGCCGGAGGCGAGGGTCCAGGCAATCGGCAGGCTGTCGCGGCGGCGGCCTCCGAGAAGCTCCGACATCGGCAGCCCCAGACGGCGCGCATGGCAATCGAGCAGGGCAGCCTCGACGGCGCATTTGGCGAAGTGATTGCCCTTCACCGCCTTGGCGACAAGGTCCATGGCGGACTGGACGCGGGTCGCGTCGCGACCGATAAGCAGCGGCGCGATATATTCGTCGATCGTCAGCTTTATGCCTTCCGGGCTTTCCGGCCCATAGGCGAGACCGCCGATGGTCGTTCCCTCCCCCAGCCCCTCGAAACCGTCGGAGCAGCGGATGCGGACGATGGTCATGCTCTGCCGGTTCATGGTCACCATCGAGAGCCGATGGGGCCGAATGGTGGGCAGATCGAGTATAATCGTTTCGATCGCACTGATGCGGATTTCGATAGACACCGAGCCTTCTCCCTTGATTACAAAGAAACTAGCGTCCAATTTGAAATCGGTCCAAAACTATAAAGGTTGGATTTTATACCTGAAAGGTATGACGATGGAGCTAAGGCAGCTGCGCTATTTCCTCGCCGTGGCGCGTGAACGGAACTTCTCGCGCGCCGCGGAAGTCCTGCATATCGCCCAGCCGCCCCTCAGCCGGCAGATCCAGCAACTGGAAGAGGAACTGGGCGTCCTGCTGATCGACCGGTCGAGCCGTCCTCTCGACCTGACGGAGGCCGGACGTTTCTTCTATGAACAGGCCGGCCAGATCCTCGCCCGGACCGAACACATGCGCGAACAGACCCGCAAGATCGGCATGTCGAAACGGGAGCGCTACGTCATCGGCTGCGTCGGCTCCACCCTTTACGGCGGTATCCCGGATCTCGTCCGCCGCATGCGCCGGCGCTGGCCGGACCTCGACATCGAAATCCGGGAACTGATGTCGACCGAGCAGATCACCGCCCTCAAGGAGCGGCGGATCGATGTCGGCTTCGGCAGGGTTCGCTTCAACGACAGGGAAATCGAGAGATTGACGTTGCGCGAGGAGCGGCTGGTCGTCGCTTTCCCCAAGGGCCATCCGAAATCGCTGTCCTCCGAGCCGATCGCGCTTGCCGAACTCGAGGGAGAACCCCTCATCGTCTACCCGTCGACGCCGCGCCCCAGCTTCGCCGACGAGATCCTCAACATGCTGACCGAGCAGGGGATTTCCCCCGGCAATGTGGAAGAGGTCAGGGAAATACAGACGGCGCTCGGCATCGTGGCGGCCGGGGTGAGTTCGTGCATCATTCCCGCGGCATCGCAAAGGCAACGGCCCGACGACGTCTGTTACCGGATGATAAAGGACGAGAAGGCGACGTCGCCGATCATCATGAGTTTCCGGCGCGACGATGCGAAAGGCAGGATCGAGGAGATCAAGCAGCTCATTCGCGAAATGTACGCCGACAACCCGCCCTGGCTGCAGCTTTCAAATGTGCAGCTCGACGGCGGCTGAGCTCTCCGTCCGCATTGAGGGCCGCGCCGACGATGAGGCGTTTGAGGCATCCTGGGGACGCCCGAACGGCCGCATCGCTCCGTTTTGGCGTTTCGGGCCGGCTCTGTTATGAATGGTTCGATGTTGAACGAGGGGGGACGCGACGCGGTGAGGATCGAACCGGGACGGAGAGTTTTGGCCAGCCAGAGGGATCCGGAATTCGGCCCGTGGCTCGCGCAGGCCTCGATCCTGATCGTCGACGACGAACCCGGCATGCGCAATTTTCTCGTGCGCACGCTGGAGCCGCGATGCAAGCTGATTGAGGAGGCCGCCAATACCGAGGAAGCCTCCCGCAAGCTCGACCAGAACCATTTCGACGTCGTCATCCTCGACAACATCATGCCCGGCAAGAACGGCGTCGACTGGCTGAACGAGCAGCGCGGCATCGGCTTTTTCGCCGATGCGATCCTGATGACGGCCTATGCCGACCTCGAAACCGCGATACGCGCCCTGCGCGCCGGCGCCGTCGACTTCGTGCTGAAACCCTTCCGGTCCAACCAGATCCTGAATGCGGTTGCCCGCTGCCTCGACCGCATGCGCCTGCAGCGGGAGAATTTCGTGCTGCGTTACGAGCTGAAGGCCTCCGCCGACCATATCCTGCTGCGGGACAAGCTCATCGGCGGCTCGGCCGCCGTGCAGCATGTGCGAGAGGCCATCGCGCGCGTTGCGCCGCTGCCGACGACCGTCCTGCTGACGGGCGAGTCCGGCACCGGCAAGGAGGTGGCGGCGCGCTCGCTGCATGCGCTTTCCGACCGGGCCGCGAAACCGTTCGTGCCGGTGAACTGCGCGGCCATTCCGCCCGATGTGATCGAGTCCGAACTGTTTGGCCATATCCGCGGCGCCTTCACCGGCGCCGAAAGCCGGCGTGACGGTCTCTTCCTGCATGCGCAGGGCGGCACGCTGTTTCTCGACGAGATCGGCGAAATGCCCCTGCCGATCCAGTCCAAGCTGTTGCGAGTGATCGAGGACCGGCGTGTCAGACCGGTTGGCGCCGAACGCGAAGTGCCGATCGATCTGCGCTTCGTCTTCGCCACCAATGCCAATCTGGAAAAGCTGGTGCAGCAGGGGGCGTTCCGCGCCGATCTCTACTATCGCATCAATGTCATGCAGCTGCCGCTGCCTCCGCTGCGCGAGCGCGCGGACGATGTGCTGGAACTTGCCGAACTCTTCATGCGCAAGCTCTCGCAGCAACTCGGAATGCCGCCGGTGCCGATCGACGCGACGGTGAAGGCGGCGCTGAAGGCCTATGGCTGGCCGGGCAATGTGCGCGAACTGCGCAATCTCATCGAGCGCACGCTGATCCTCGGCAGCTTCCCCAAGGATTTCCACGGACCCGTTTCGCCACGCGCCGAGGCGGCGCAGGATACGCTGGAAGCCGTCGAGCGGCGGCACATCCTTTCGGTGCTCGCCGAAACGGGCGGCGACCGGGACGCGGCAGCCCGCCTGCTCGGGATTTCACGAAAGACCATCGATCGCAAGCTTGTGGCCTGGAATGGCTGAGCACGCATCCGACAAGGTCGCCAGCCGGGGCGTTTCCATCCGCGTCCGGCTTCTTGCCATCGCCCTTCTGCCGACGCTGGTCATCCTGCCGCTGCTGCTCGTGGCCACCATGGCGCGCTGGGAAGGCAAGTTCGACGCCCTGCTGATCTCGAAGGTGAACGGCGACCTCACCATCGCCCACCAGTATCTCCTGCGCATCCTTGAAAACACGGGCGAGCATCTGAACGCGCTTTCGGAATCGGTTGCCCTTCGCGACGCCGCATCCTCCTCCCGCGAGACGGGCTCGCTCGCGAACTATCTGCGCGAAAGCCGCGAAAGGCTGAAGCTGGATTTCCTTTTTCTGGTGGAGCCGGATGGCCGCATCATCGGTTCCGTCGATACCCCCTCCTCGACTGCGATCCGCACCGACTGGCCGGTGATGGCCTCGGCCTTCGGCGGCAGGCCAAGCACGGCGATCGATATTCTTTCACACGAGGAGCTTGCGGCGATCTCACCTGCGCTGGCGAAGAGGGCCAGTCTCGATCTCGTGCCGACACCCAACGCCGTCCCGACGGACCGCACCGCGGAAACGCGGGGCATGGTGGTGCATTCCGCAAGCCCGGTAAACGTGCCGGGCCTGAAAGGCGCGGCCATTGTCGGCGGTATCCTGCTGAACCAGAATCTCGAATTCATCGACACGATCAACGATCTGGTCTACCGAAAGGCGAGCCTGCCGGAAGGCAGCCAGGGCACGGCCACGCTGTTCCTGGACGACGTGCGTATCAGCACCAATGTGCGCCTGTTCGAGGACAAGCGCGCGCTCGGGACGCGCGTTTCCGCCGCCGTTCGTTCCGCGGTCCTCGATGAGGGGCGGGTCTGGCTCGACAGCGCTTTCGTGGTGAACGACTGGTACGTCTCGGCCTACGAGCCGGTGAGGGACAGTTTCGGCAATCGTGTCGGGATGCTCTATGTCGGCTTCCTCGAAGCGCCGTTCTCGCGCGCCAAGATGGAAACCATCATCGGCATCGCCATCGCCTTTCTGCTGGTCACGGCAGCAAGCGTGCCGATATTCCTTCGCTGGGCCCGTTCGATTTTCAAACCGCTGGAGCGCATGACCGGCACCATCGCCGCCGTGGAGTCCGGCGATCTCGGCGCACGCACCCGACTTGAAAACCCGCGCGACGAGATCGGCGTCGTATCGGCCCATCTCGACCATCTGCTCGATCAGCTCCAGGACCGGGATCGCGAGTTGCGGGCCTGGAACGACGAACTCAACGATCGCGTCGCCGAGCGCACGCGGGAGCTGGAACTCGCCAACCAGCAGCTCGAGGCGACCACCAAACAGCTCATCATGTCGGAGAAGCTTGCGGCAATCGGGGAAATCACCGCCGGGGTGGCGCATGAAATGAACAACCCGATTGCGGTGATGCAGGGCAATCTCGAAGTCGTTCGCAGCGTGCTGGACGACCGGGCGACGGAAGTCGCAACCGAACTTCGGCTGATCGACGAACAGATCCACCGCATGACGTTGATCGTCAACAAGCTGCTGCAATTCGCGAGGCCGGAGGAATATGCCGGCTTCCTGGAACGCCACGCCGCCGCCGAAGTCATCTCCGATTGCCTGCCGCTCGTCCAGTATCTGCTCAACAAGGCGGATATCCGGGTCGAGCGCGAGGACACCGCGACACGGCTCCTCTTGATGAACCGAACGGAGCTGCAGCAGGTGCTCGTCAACCTCATCGTCAACGCGATCCATGCGATGCCGAACGGCGGCACTCTGCGCCTCGCCAGCCGCGATGAGCAGCGCGACAGCAGGCCCGGCGTGACGATCGAGGTTTCCGACACGGGCATCGGCATGGCGCCCGATCTCATAGAACGCATCTTCGACCCGTTCTTCACGACGAAACGCAGCGAGGGAACGGGCCTCGGCCTGTCGATCAGCCAGACGCTGATCGACCGCCAGGGCGGCGCATTGTCCGTCGAAAGCACCGTCGGCGCGGGAACGACCTTCTTACTCTGGCTACCCGAAGCGGACTGATTGTCCGGACATTTTGTCCAGGCGAAGGACATTTTGTCCCCGAAAAACAACCCGCCCTACCCTTAACTCCTTGATAACAAAGGAATCGCCGGCTGGCACGGCGCTTGCTGTTTATCAATTGCCTGCGAGCCGGAAGCTTTTTCGGCCGGGCGCGGCATCGACAAGAGGGAGGAAAATTCGAATGTCTGTGACCACGGAACAACTTTCGGGCGGCTATCAAGGCGCTGGGCTGCTCGATCGCGAACGGATCATCGCCAAACCCGGCTTTAACCGCTGGCTCGTGCCGCCGGCCGCGCTCGCCATCCATCTCTGCATCGGCATGGCCTATGGCTTCTCCGTCTTCTGGCTGCCGCTCACCAAGGCGCTCGGCAGCACGCCGGACAGTTGCTCTTCCCTGACGCTTGCCGGCGCGCTGTTCACCACGGAGTGCAACTGGCGCGTTGCCGATCTCGGCTGGATCTACACGCTCTTCTTCGTTCTTCTCGGCTGTTCCGCGGCCATATGGGGCGGCTGGCTGGAGCGCGTCGGCCCGCGCAAGGCCGGTTTCGTCTCGGCCTGCTGCTGGTGCGGCGGCATCCTGATCGCCGCGCTCGGCGTCATGTTCCACCAGCTCTGGCTGATGTGGCTCGGCGCCGGCGTGATCGGCGGCATCGGGCTCGGGCTCGGCTACATCTCCCCCGTGTCCACGCTGATTAAGTGGTTTCCCGACCGTCGCGGCATGGCGACCGGCATGGCCATCATGGGCTTCGGCGGCGGCGCGATGATCGGCGCTCCGCTCGCAAACCTGCTGATGAACACCTTCAAGACGGACACCTCCGTCGGCGTGCTGCAGACCTTCGTCGTCATGGCCGCCGTCTACTTCGTCTTCATGATGGGCGGCGCCTTCGGCTACCGTATCCCGCCCGCCGGATGGCGGCCGGATGGCTGGACGCCCGCCGCCACCGGCAAGGCCATGATTACGACCCGCCATGTGCACCTGCGCGATGCGCACAAGACGCCGCAGTTCTGGCTGATCTGGGCCGTGCTCTGCCTGAATGTGTCGGCAGGCATCGGCGTGATCGGCATGGCCTCCCCCATGCTGCAGGAAATCTTTGCCGGCTCGCTGATCGGGCTTCCGGACCTCACCTTCTCCCAACTCGATGCGGCGCAGAAAACCCAGATCGCGGCAATCGCCGCCGGCTTCACCGGCCTGCTTTCGCTGTTCAACATCGGCGGCCGGTTCTTCTGGGCGTCGCTTTCCGACAAGATCGGCCGCAAGAATACCTACTTCACCTTCTTCATCCTCGGCATCCTGCTCTATGCGACCGCACCGACGCTGGCCGACATGGGCAACAAGGCGCTGTTCGTGCTCGCATTCGCCATCATCCTGTCGATGTATGGCGGCGGCTTCGCGACGATCCCGGCCTATCTCGCCGATATCTTCGGCACACAGTTCGTCGGCGCGATCCATGGACGTCTGCTGACGGCCTGGGCAACCGCCGGCATCGTCGGCCCGGTCGTGGTGAACTACATCCGCGAAGCACAGGTCGCGGCGGGCGTCGCGCCGGGGCCGGCCCTTTATTCCGGCACCATGTATATCCTCGCCGGCATGCTGGCCCTCGGTCTCGTCGCCAACCTTTTCGTCCGCCCCCTTTCGGACAAATGGTTCATGTCGGACGAGGAAGTCGCTTCCCTGCAGGCCAAATCCGCCGCGGCCTCGGCCGGCCCGACGGGCTCGTTCGGCATCGGCAAGGGCGGCCTCGACGGCAAGGCCGCGCTTGCCTGGCTGGTTGTCGGCATTCCGCTGCTCTGGGGTGTCTGGGTCACGCTGAAGAGCAGCCTGGCTCTGTTCGGCTGACGCAGAAAGGGCGGCATGTCGTTTTTTCGGACGCGCATGCCGCCGCTCTCGTTCGTCGATTGCGACGAAGCGCAGCCCCTCCGCATTTTGCGGCCTGCCTGAGAAACGACGATCCGGCCGGGGAGCGTCTCCCCGGTCATTCCTTATCCGTCATGCCTTGAGAAGCGCGACCGCCGCATAGCCGGCACCGGCAGCAACCGAGGTCAGCGCCGCGCCCCACGCCATGTCGACAAGGCTGATCTGCAGGGACCAGTTTTTCAACGTGGCCAGATTGGTCATGTCGTAGGTACCGTAGGCGATCAGGCCGAGAAGCGCGCCGTTGGCGAGCGCAGTGGCCATGCTTGCCTTGTTCAAGCCGGGCATGACGGCGAAATAGACGATACCGACGATGTAAAAGAGATAAAACAGCGCGGCCGCCGTCATGTTCGGACGATCACGCAGGATGTCGCCGATCTGCGAGCGATAAAAGGCGCCGGCGACGCGGCTCAGCCAAACATAATCGAGACCGAACAGCACAATCGCTGACGAGAGATAGGCAATCAGATAGGTACGCATGACAAGGTGTCCCTAGATCCCGAGAACAGGCTGGATAAGGCGCAAGAACCGGCTCTTGAAACGGAGCGGCGCATCCGTGACGGCAAGACAGATGCAATCCTCTTCCACCCCGGCAACCGGCTGGTGTTCGAGCATTTCGTCTGCCTCCTCGATGTCGCCGCGCCCGAAACGACCGGTGCGGTCGCTAAAGCTTCCGGAAAGCACGAGCGTCAGTTCACGCCCGCCATGGCTGTGCTCCGGCACCGGCTTGCCGGCGGGGATGCGCAACAGGCGCGCGGTCGTTTCGTCGTCCAGCGTCGGGATCAGAACGTGATGAGCGCCGCGTCCGAGGGGCTTCCATCTGAGTTCATGCGCATCTCCGCCAAGGTATGAGCGCAGCGGCGCGGGAAGGACGGCGCCGTCCAGGCGCTCGGTGGGTCGGGATATGACCGGCCTCGGGAGCACGTCCGTGTTCGTCAAGCGCTCGCGCACCTGCGCCCAGGAATCTTCCATGTCGGCCCGATCCCCCTGAAGTTCGTCCAGCATTTCTCCCGCGGCGGCCTCGAAACGGCGAAGTCTTGAACGGCATTCGGGGCAAAGTGCGAGATGCGTCGCAACGGCCAGGCTCCAGCCCTCGGCCAGTTCGCCGGTCGCATAGGCCGCGAGCAATCTGTCGCTCAAATGATGGCGGACGGTCATGACCGTTCTCCCAGGCTCTTCCGGAGTTTGGCGACCGCCATGCGGATGCGGGATTTCACCGTTCCGAGAGGCAGGCCGTACTCTTGTGCAAGTGTGGCGTGCGGCACCTCGCCGAAGAAGGAGCGCTGCACGAGTTCAAGCTGTTCGGGCGGCAGGCGCCCCATCGCCGCAAGAAGCCTGTCTGCCTCCTGCCGGTTCTGCAACTCGACATCGGCGGGCTCGATGGCGACCGGGACAAAGGCGGGATCGTCAGGATCGAATTCGGGCCGGTTCTGCTTGCGGAAGGCGGAAATCACCAGATTGCGCGCTATCGTAAAGATCCAGGCGGAAACCGCGCCTTTTTCCGGATCGAACAGGGCGGCCTTGTTCCAGACCGACATCATCGCTTCCTGCATCAATTCCTCGGCCAATTGCCTGTCCCTGATCTTCCTCATCATGTAGGTCTTCACCCTGGGCCCGAAATGGCGAAACAGTATCTCGAAGGCCGCCACATCGCGGTCGCGCGCGACGGCCTCGACAAGGCTCGACATGTCTTGCGGACTTTCATTCATAACCGTCGTGCGCGCCTTCCTCGCCGCGGTTTCGCCACCCCTCCGCGCGATTTTCCCGCCAGGGGCGGTCTGTCCAAAATGACAACGGTCGAAAGTCGGCGGAACGAGTATCGTCATGTTCCCCTCTACGCCGCACGTTCGAGCATGGATCACGTCGTCTCGAAAAATTCGCACTCCACCAATCCGACTGCGTCCTCATCACGTAATACCTGTCGAAAACCAGAGAGACGGAAGCGTTGTCATGAGCAGTCACGCCAAACAAGGGCCATTCGACAGCCGCAGGAAGATTGCCGTGATCGGCTCCGGCATCTCCGGACTTTCCGCGGCATGGCTTCTTTCGCGCACCGCAGATGTTACCCTCTACGATCGGGAGGCCCGCCCCGGCGGACATTCGAACACCGTCGAGGTCGCGGGCCCCGATGGAACCGTTGCGGTGGACACCGGCTTTATTGTCTACAACGAACGGAACTACCCCAATCTTGCCGCCCTCTTCCGGGAACTCGATGTGCCGACGCAAGAGTCGGACATGTCCTTTTCCGCGTCTCTCGATAACGGCTCCTTCGAATATTCCGGATCGGGAATCTCGGGGCTGCTCGGCAAGAGGATCAACGTGCTGCGCCCGCGCTTCTGGTCGATGGTGAAGGATATCCTGCGCTTCTACCGGGAGGCGCCCCTTATGCTCGACCGCCCGGAAACCGGCGGCATGACGCTCGGCGAATTTCTGGAACGGGAAAACTACAGCCGGCGCTTCGTCGAAGACCATCTTTTGCCCATGGGGGCCGCGATCTGGTCGACGAAGGCCAGCGACATGCGGGCATATCCGCTCGAGGCCTTTCTGCGCTTCTTCGTCAATCACGGCCTCCTGCTTCTGAAGGATCGGCCGAAATGGCGGACGGTCCGGGGCGGAAGCCGCGAATATGTGAAGCGCATGCTGGATGATTTTCGCGGCGAGATACGCCTCGGCTCGCCGGTCGCCGACGTGCGTCGCGACGATCTCGGCGCGACGGTGGTGTGTGCCGACGGACAATCGGACCGCTTCAACCATGTCGTGATCGCCACGCATGCCGATCAGGCGCTCGCGATGTTGTCGGACGCCGATGAACGGGAACGTCGCATTCTCGGTGCATTCGACTACACGCAGAATATCGCCGTTCTTCATTCCGATCCCGGCCTGATGCCGAGACGCAGGTCGGTCTGGGCAAGCTGGAATTACCTTTCAGGGACCGGTCGCGACGAGAGCAGGGCATTGAGCGTGACCTACTGGATGAACCGCCTTCAAAACCTCGACCCACGCCTGCCGCTCTTTCTGACGCTCAATCCCCCGAAAGAGATCGAGGAGGAAAAATTCCACCATACGATAGGCTACACGCACCCTCTTTTCGACGCCAAGGCCATCGCCGCGCAGAAGCAACTCTGGCAATTGCAGGGCCGTCGTCACACATGGTTCTGCGGCGCGCATTTCGGCAGCGGTTTCCATGAAGATGGCCTGCAATCCGGCCTTGCCGTCGCCGAACAGCTTGGCGGCGCGCGCAGGCCCTGGACGGTGGAGGATGAATCGGGTCGCATATTCCTCGACGAGCAGCGGATGGCGGCGGAATGAACCAGGCATCCGCGCTCTTCTTCGGTTCAGTCGTGCACTCTCGCCACCGGCCTGCGGAGCACAGCCTCCGCTACCGGGTGTTTTCGCTGCTGATCGATCTCGACGAGATCGAAACGCTCGGCCGGAGCCTCAGGCTGTTCGGCTATAACAGGCGCGCCGTCTTCAGTTTTCACGATGCCGACCACGGCCTTGGCGACACCGGCGGCCTTCGACGCTGGATCGAGGAAAATCTTCGTCAGGCAGGAATAACAGCCAGCGGCATTCGAATTGCGGTGCTCTGTTATCCCAGGATACTGGGATATGTCTTCAACCCGCTCACCGTCTATTTCTGCCGCTCGTCCGACGGCACGTTGCAGGCCATTCTCTACGAGGTATGCAACACGTTCCATGAGCGGCATACCTATGTGATCCCGGTGTGTGAAGGCCGTGCAGGCAATGACGGCTCGGTCCGCCATGACTGCGCCAAGCAGATGTATGTCTCGCCATTCGTGCCGATGAATTGCCGCTATCGGTTCCGCATCATGCCGCCCGATGAGACCGTGCTCGTCTCGATCAACGAATACGACAGCGAAGGCGCCTTGCTGCACGCCTCCTTCGCCGGCAGGCGTGCGCCTCTCACGGATGGAATGCTTCTGAGAGCCTTCGCGACCTACCCTCTCATGACCTTGAAGGTGACGGCGGCAATCCACTGGGAAGCCTTCAAACTCTGGCTGAAGGGCATACCCGTTCACCGTCATCGCCGGTCGGACGAGCGCGTAGCACGCACCATCGTCAAACCCGACACCCGCACGGGGGGAGAGCGAATATGAGTCACGCAGACGGCACCACGCGGCTGATGCCGGGTCGCAGCCAGGCGCTCTGGCAACGTATGATCCGTGGCTGGGCGAACCGCATCTCCCGCGGAAGGCTGACAATCGTCTTTCCGGATGGTGACGAGTTTCACACATCGGGCCCGGAGCCGGGCCCGGCGGCGACCATGCGGCTCAACAATGCGCGGCCGGTCTGGAAGCTGATCGCCGGCGGCAGCCTCGGCTTCTCGCAAGCCTATCTGGACGGCGGCTGGGAAAGTCCCGATGTGGCGGCGCTGCTCGAATTGGCAATCGTCAATGAAGACCGGTTAAGCGAAATATTGTCACCGAGCGTCCTTAGCCGCTGGTTTGCGCGCTTCCGCCACGCGCTGAGGGCCAATACCCGCGCCGGCAGCCGACGGAACATCGCTTTCCACTACGACCTCGGCAACGACTTCTATGCGTTATGGCTCGACCCGACGATGACCTATTCCTCCGCGCTTTTTTCGTCGGAGAACCAGACGCTGGAGGAGGCGCAGGTTGCAAAATACCGTCGGATCATCGACGCGCTCGAGATCTCACCGACCGACCACGTCCTGGAAATCGGCTGCGGCTGGGGCGGCTTCGCAGAACAGGCCATCCGTCAAACCGGCTGCCGGGTGACAGGATTGACGCTCTCGAGGGAGCAGGCCGAATTCTCGCGCCGGCGCCTGGCCCTTGCGGGACTTGGCGGAAATGCCGACATTCGCCTCGAGGACTATCGCGACGTCCAGGGACGGTTTTCAAAGATTGTTTCCATCGAGATGTTCGAGGCCGTGGGCGAAGAGAACTGGCCGGTCTATTTCCGTCGCATTCGCGACCTTCTTGCGGATGGCGGGAAGGCCATGGTGCAGGTCATCACCATCGATGAGGCGCGTTTCGACCGCTATCGCCGCAATGCGGACTTCATCCAGACCTTCATTTTCCCGGGGGGAATGCTGCCATCCGTTACCGCTTTCGAGCGTTGCGCCCGGCAGGCAGGTCTGACCGTCGAGGACCGGCTGCGTTTTGGTGGCGACTACGAACGGACGCTGCTCGCCTGGGATCGCGCCTTCGACACCCACTGGCCACGCATCCAGCCGCTCGGCTTCGATGAACGCTTCCGGCGAATGTGGCACTACTATCTGAATTACTGCGCCGCAGGTTTTCGAACGGGCAGGCTCGATGTCGTGCAGTTCACATTGGGGCGCTGAAAGGCTCAAGTCTTTCGAAGCATCCTGCCCGTCACGGCGAAGAAAAGCGGATAGGGCAAAATCCGAAGCAGCTTGAGCAGAAGAACCATGCGCCGGGGAAAGGCGATTTCGAACCTGCCGGCTTTCAGCCCGCTGACGATCCGCTTCGCAGCCTCCTCCGCCGAGATGATGAACGGCATGGGAAAGTCGTTGACGTCGGTCAGCGGTGTCCGGACGAAGCCGGGATTGACGACACGGATGTCCACACCCCTTTGCCGCAATTCCGGATACATTCCTTCCGCGAGCGTCATCAGCGCGGATTTCGTTGCGCCGTAAAAGGCACCACCCGGCAATCCGGCATATCCCGAAACGGAGCCGACAAGCGCAATCCTGCCGGAACCTCTTGCGACCATGACCTCGATGGCGGCTTCCAGGCAATGACTGGTTCCGACCAGATTCAAATCTATCAGGCGGCGGAAAGTCTCGCTGTCGTACCGGCTGGGTGTATCCCGCACATATGTGCCGGCGACGAATACGGCAAGCGCAATCGGCCCCATCGCCTCTTCGATCGAGGCAACCGTCTCATGCACGGCCTGGCGATTGCGGATATCGAGCGGGAAGCTCCGGATCGCACCTTCCGACCGGCGCGCAAGCTCTTCCAATTCTTCGGAACGCCGGGCAGACGCAGCGACGCGATAACCGGTCCGCGACAGTTCAAGCGCAAGGGCCCGGCCGATGCCGGAACTTGCGCCAACGATCCAGGCGAGCTTTTGAGCGTTCTGTTCTCTCCGAGCCACGACTTGCCACCCTCCAGGAACCGGTTCAGCCACATCAGTCGCTGCATGCCTATCTACGCAACGAACGGTCCTCCGGATCGCATCGGACATCTCACGTCGCGGAAAAGGAGAGGCGGAAACGGCATTCGCCCCGCCGAGTGGGCAGGGGTGCTGCGCAATCGCGGCCATGTGTGCAGGGACCGTGCGCGCAAGGCTTCGACGGAAGGGGATTTCAGGAGATGCGACCGGTCATCCGCTTGACAAGGCGCGGTGGCAAAACCGTTCCCCTTGGCCGGGAACGAAGGCTCAGGAAAAGGAGCCTCCCGCGCCGGGCGTGTGCAATCGGGTGCCGGCCAACCTGGCCTCAATCCCCGAAACGAGGTCGGTTTCGCTGTCGGCGCCGTTCTGGAAAAGCCCGATAAGCGTCGTCGCCAACTCGACCGGATCGATGTTTGGAACATCGACATAACGGTCGTAGACGTTCTGGAGTCGTTTCAAATCCTCAGGAGAAAGTATGGCGTCATTCGGCAACATGCTGAACCCTCCCACCGAAAACCTATCACGGCAAACCGGGCGCCGAAACCCTCAGACTTGATGGATTACGCCACATTGCAGGCGACAACTTTCCCCGCGAAACAGCAATCCCTGCATTGCTTCCACGGATGAGGGTTTGCGGATTTTCCGCTTTCTCATGCTTCGGCTTTCTCCGGAGCCGGAGCGGCGGACCGCATTCGCCGGCCTGGAGGGAAGGCCCGCCCCGCGAGGGTCGGGCGGGCCTTCGGTCGCGACGGCCTTAGAAATCCATGCCGGCGCCGGCGGGCATGGCCGGAGCGGCTTCCTTCTTGGGCTTCTCGGCGATCATGGCTTCCGTCGTCACCAGAAGACCGGCGACGGAGGCCGCATCCTGCAGCGCGGTGCGGACGACCTTGACCGGGTCGATCACGCCCTGAAGGTAAAGGTCGCCATATTCACCGGTCTGAGCGTTCCAGCCATAGGAAAACTCGGACTTCTCGCGCAGTTTGCCAACGATGACCGAACCTTCGGCGCCGGCGTTCTCGGCAATCTGGCGGACAGGCGCCTCAATCGCCCGGCGTACGATATCGACGCCGACACGCTGATCGTCATTGGCGGTCTTGAGACCGTCGAGTGCCTTGACGGCGCGCAAGAGGGCGACACCCCCGCCCGGCAGGATGCCTTCCTCGACGGCGGCGCGGGTGGCATGCAGCGCATCGTCCACCCGGTCCTTCTTTTCCTTCACTTCGATTTCAGTCGCACCGCCGACGCGGATGACGGCAACGCCGCCAGCGAGCTTGGCAAGACGTTCCTGCAGCTTTTCGCGGTCGTAGTCGGAGGTGGTTTCCTCGATCTGCGCACGGATTTGCGCCGTGCGTCCCTCGATCTCGGCCTTGGAACCGGCGCCGTCGATGATGGTGGTGTTTTCCTTCTCGATGGCAACCTTCTTGGCGCGGCCGAGCATGTTCAACGTCACATTCTCGAGCTTGATGCCGAGGTCCTCGGAGATGACGGTGCCGCCGGTCAGGATGGCGATGTCTTCCAGCATGGCCTTGCGGCGGTCGCCGAAGCCCGGAGCCTTGACGGCAGCGATCTTGAGGCCGCCGCGCAGCTTGTTGACGACGAGCGTTGCAAGGGCTTCGCCTTCGACGTCTTCAGCAATGATGAGGAGCGGCTTGCCGGACTGAACGACGGCTTCGAGAACCGGCAGCATGGCCTGCAGGTTAGACAGCTTCTTCTCGTGGATCAGGACATAGGGGTCCTCGAGTTCGACGCGCATCTTCTCCTGATTGGTGACGAAATAGGGCGAGAGATAGCCGCGGTCGAACTGCATGCCTTCGACGACTTCGAGTTCGGTTTCGGCGGTCTTGGCTTCCTCGACGGTGATGACGCCTTCGTTGCCGACCTTCTGCATGGCTTCGGCGAGATAGCGGCCGATTTCGGCATCACCATTGGCCGAGATCGTGCCGACCTGGGCAATCTCGGAATTGCTGGTGATCTTGCGGGCATTGGCCTTGAGTTCCCCGACCACGGCGTCAACGGCGAGATCGATGCCGCGCTTCAGGTCCATCGGGTTCATTCCGGAAGCGACGGCCTTGGCGCCCTCCTTGACGATGGCCTGGGCAAGAACGGTTGCGGTGGTGGTGCCGTCACCGGCGAGGTCATTGGTCTTGGAGGCGACTTCGCGCAGCATCTGCGCGCCCATGTTCTCGAACTTGTCTTCCAGTTCGATTTCCTTGGCGACGGAAACGCCGTCCTTGGTGATGCGCGGAGCGCCGAACGATTTGTCGATCACGACATTGCGGCCCTTCGGCCCGAGGGTGACCTTTACGGCATTGGCCAGCACATCGACCCCGCGCAGCATGCGTTCACGGGCATCGCTGTGGAACTTGACTTCTTTTGCAGCCATTTTTTCACTCCTTAGTTAGGCAGATCTAATTTGACTGATGACGCGAGGGCCTCAGGCGGCCTTCTTCTGATCGGCCTGGGCTTCGATGATGCCCATGACATCGCTTTCCTTCATAATCAGTAGGTCTTCCCCGTTGATCTTGATCTCGGTGCCAGACCACTTGCCGAAGAGAATGCGATCGCCGACCCGGACGTCGAGGGCCTGGATCTGGCCGGCATCGTTGCGCGCGCCGGGACCTACGGCGACAACCTCGCCTTCCTGCGGTTTTTCCTTGGCAGTGTCGGGAATGATGATGCCGCCCTTGGTCTTTTCTTCCGATTCGACCCGGCGGACGAGAATGCGATCATGAAGCGGTCGGAACGACATGTTTTCCTCCATGGACAAACAATGATGACGTTGTTCCCCCAATGCCGGACCGGATGACCAGTCCGGGCGGGTACAAAACCTCGATCGAGCGTTTTGCGCGTAAAATCTGGTTTTGCATTTTTTCGTTTTCAAGAGGCGAAAAAGAAAAAATCAGCACTCATCAATTCTTGCTGCTAACATACTGGAAAGAAACAATAAACCGTCTTCCATCGTTGAAAAATCCGTTGATCGTCCGGCAGTTTTCCGGCAGCCTTCAACTGTCACACAACGGAGATAAAGCATGCAATTTTCATCGGATCTGGAGCGCCAGTTGAACGGTTACGGTCTGACGACGGCGCATATTCTCTATCGTATTCCCGATTTCGAATCCGTACTGCAGAGCTATGTCTGGCAGGATTACGACCTGGCGCCGGATTTCCCCGAAATGCATCGGTTCCTGGAGTTCTGGCGGTCCAATCTCGATGGACCGCTGCATTCCGTGCGCTATACCCATCAGCGACTGATCGGACCGAACGAATGGCGCCGCGTCGAGGGTGAGTTCAAGCTGCACTGAAGGCCGAGGGCGCCATTATCCTTTCCCCATTCGCGGAGCGTGGCTTTGCGGCCGGCGCTCCCGTAACGGCGAAGCCCCGAAACCATGGCCGATATCGAGGCGCATCGGCGCCGGCCGGCCCCGGCTGTCGCGATGTTGCGACACAGGCCGAACCTATATCCCGCGCTCTACTGACGGCCGGCCAACCTGCCATCTATATGAAAGCCAGCTCCAGCCAAATCAAGGAGTTGCATTGGCCGTCAAGAGCAGGATCGCAGCCATCCGCGATGCCTCCCCTCCGTCTTCCACGGACGAGAGGTCAGGAATATGCAGCGCCTTGAGACGCTTCATAGAACGCCTGTCGCGCGCTTTCACCCTTCGATCCTTCTCCCGCTTTCCCGGCCGGTGGTTTTACGGATTAATCTCATGAAAGGTGATCCATCATGGCCTACGCCACAATCAATCCCTACACGGGCGAAACCCTGAAGACATTTCCCGACGCCACCGATGACGAAGTCCGCGACGCCATCGGCAAGGCGCACGACGCCTTTCTCTCCTGGAAGGAAGCGCCGTTTGCCGAACGCGGCCGCATTCTTCAGAAGGCGGCCGATCTCCTGCGCCGGAACAGCGACGCCTATGCGAGACTGCTGACGCTCGAGATGGGCAAGCTTTTCACCGAAGCGAAGGCCGAGGTCGAGCTTTCCGCCAGGATCTTCGAATACTATGTCCGCAATGCCGAGGAACTGCTCAAGCCGGAAAAGCTGCCCGTGCTCGATCCGGCCGAGGGAGAAGCGGTCCTCGTTCACGAACCGCTGGGCGTCCTTCTCGCGATCGAGCCGTGGAATTTCCCCTACTACCAGATCGCCCGCATCATCGCGCCGCAGCTTTCGGCGGGAAACACCGTCCTGCTGAAACACGCCTCGAACGTGCCGCAGAGCGCCGCAGCCTTCGAAGGGCTGATGAAGGAAGCCGGACTTCCCGAGGGCGCTTTCCGCAACCTTTACGCGACGCGTTCCCAGATCGAGCTCATCCTCAATGACGACCGGGTGCATGGCGTGGCGCTGACGGGCTCGGAAGGCGCGGGGTCCGTTGTCGCCGCGCAGGCCGGCAAGGCCCTGAAGAAATCGACGCTGGAGCTTGGCGGCGCCGACGCCTTCGTGGTGCTGGCGGACGCCGATCTCGAAAAGACCGTCAGGTGGGGCGTCTTCGGCCGGCATTGGAACGGCGGCCAGGTCTGCGTTTCCTCAAAGCGCATGATTATCGTCGACAAGGTCTATGACGAGTTCCTCACTCGATACCGCGAAGGCGTGGCCGGCCTCGTCGCCGGCGATCCCTTCGCTCCCGAAACGACACTTGCGCCGCTTTCGTCGCAGGGCGCCGCGGACGAAGTGAAGGAGAAGATCCGCGAGGCCGTCAGATTGGGTGCAAAGGCCGAGGAAGTCGGCCCGCCCGTGCCCAATCGGGGCGCGTTTGTGCAGCCCACCATCCTCACCGATCTCGCCGAGGACAACCCGGCCCGCTATTGGGAATTCTTCGGACCGGTCTCGATGCTGTTCCGGGCACGGGACGAAGCCGATGCGGTGCGTATCGCCAACGATTCGCCTTTCGGCCTCGGCGGCTCCGTCTTCACCTCCAATCCGGCGCATGGTGCGGAAGTCGCCCGGAAGATCTCGACCGGCATGGTCTTCGTCAACCACCCGACCAAGGTGGAAGCCGACCTGCCATTCGGCGGCATCAGGCGTTCCGGCTACGGCCGGGAGTTGATCGGACTGGGGCTGAAGGAATTCGTCAATCACAAGCTGATCGGCGTGGTCGATATCGACGCACGCTTCTGAGACATGCGCCGGCCCTTCCCCATGGAAGGAGGAGCCGAGCGCGGGCAGGCCTGGACAAGCGCGTTTGCGCGACACCGGAAATGGAAGGGGCGCCGAAACCGGCGCCCCCGACTTTATCAAGACACCTGGCGATCAACCGACCAACGCATTGTCGTTGCGCTTGATCGCAATCACCGTCGAGCGCGGCAGCTTGCCTTCGCCGTCCGGGAACGGGGCATCGGGGTGCTGGATGCCGACGAAGTGGGTGCGCTTGTCGGCAGACCAGGTCTGGCCCGTCACTTCCGCACCCTTCGGCGCGGTCAGGAAGCGTTCGATGCGACCGGTGGCCGGATCGCCGGCGAGCATCTGGTTGTTGCCCTGGCCAAGGAACTCGCCTTCATTGGTGTCTTCGCCATCGGTCTGGATCCAAAGAAGACCGGTGCTGTCGAACATCATGCCATCGGGCGAGTTGAACATGTTGCCGGAGTTGATGTTGGAGGAACCGGCATAGGCATCGCCCTTGTGAACGTCCGGATTGCCGGCCATGACGAACAGGTCCCACTTGAACTTGCCGTCGGCATGATCGTCGTTTTCCGGATACCAGCGGATGATCTGGCCGTATTCGTTCTTCTCGCGCGGGTTGGCGGCGTTGAGCGCCATGACGTCGCCGCCGGCGTTCGTCCGCATCTTGCCGTCCTTGAGAACGGCGCGGTTCGAGTTGTTGGTCAGCGCGCAATAAGCCTCGATGGCAACCGGGTTGATCGCCACCCATTCCGGGCGGTCCATCGTCGTGGCGCCGACCTTGGAGGCGGCCTGGCGGGTGAAGACGCAGATTTCGTCCATCTTCATACCGGTGGTTTCCGGCGTCAGAGCCAGCCATTCGCCGGTGCCGTCGTCGGCGAACTTGGCGACGTAGAGCGTGCCCTCGTCGAGCAGCTTCGAGGTATCGCCGCCCGGAACGTAGATGCCGTTCGAGACATACTTGTAAAGGAATTCGCCACGCTCGTCATCGCCCATATAGACGACCACGCGGCCATCGCGCGCGACCACCACGGCGGCGTTTTCATGCTTGATGCGGCCGAGCGCGGTGCGCTTGACCGGGGTCGAGGAGGCATCCGACGGATCGATCTCGACGACATAGCCGGCGCGGCGCGGTTCGTTCGGGTTCTTGGCCACATCGAAGCGCTCATCGAACTTCTCATAGGCATAACGCGTCTCGGCGGCGATGCCGTAGCGCTTGTAGTCGTCAGGCATCTTGAACTCGGCATTGGTGGTGCCGAAATAGCCGTTGAAGTTTTCCTCGCAGGTCAGGTAGGTGCCCCACGGCGTACGGCCGGCGCCGCAGTTGTTGAAGGTCCCGAGACAGTCGGTGCCGTTCGGATCGGCTGCGGTCTTGATGAGGTCAGAGCCGGCGGCGGGGCCGGAAAGCTTCATCGGCGTGTTGTGGTGGATGCGGCGGTTGAACGGGCTATCGAGCACGATTTCCCAGCCATTTTCACCCTCGGCCACTTCCATGACCGTCACGCCCTGCATGTTCTGCAGGATGCGCACTTCGTCCGCATTCTCCGGATTGCCCTTTTCACGATGCGGCAGGTTGATCTCGGGGTTCACATATTCGTGGTTGACGGCGATGATCTGATGGCCGCCGACAACGAAAAGTTCCATTCCGTCAGTGTTTTCGCCGAAAACCTTGTCGGAATGCTCGACCGCCACACCCTTGACCGGGTCGACGTCCGGAACGTTGGAGAACAGCGGCTGGCCCCACTTTGCAAGCGGCTTCCAGCTATAACCTTCCGGAACGTGGATGGTGTTGTCGGTCGCGGCCGGCACCGGCTTGAACGGGAAGCGCGAAGCGGCGGCTTCCTGTGCCTCGGCCGAGGTGGACGACATCAGGTTGGCGGCAGTGCCGAGCGTGCCCATGGCGGCGGCGGCCGAACCGAGGGCCAGAACACCGCCGAGGAAGCCGCGGCGAGAAAGAGCCGATTCGACGACGCGGTCGAAATCGGTTTCGGCCGGCGGCGGATTTTGCAGCTCGTCCCATTCGTCCCAGGACAATTTACTGGTGTCGATATTAGCCATAGCGCTTCTCCTTTGTTGCGTCTTGAAACAGGTCCAACAGAGGCTCTATCGCTGCAAGATCACAGAGATATGACTGAAAAAGACGATCGTCGCGGCGGCCGAACGGACCCGGCAGACGGCGGTTCGATGAAGACTTCGAGGCAGCACCCCGAACCAGCCCGATCTGCGGAACAGGTATAAGGCCGGCAACGTCGGCCAGGGCAAAAAGCCGAGAGCGGACAGGCGACCGCTCTGCCTCAGCCGGCCCTCAGTTGCGCGCTCAGATGATCGGCCAGTCTGATCGCAAAGGCGACGATCATCAGGGTGGGATTGGCATGGCCGCTGGTCGGGAAGACGGAACCGCCGGCGACATAGAGGTTGGGCAGCGCGTGGACCTTGCAGTTCCTGTCGACGACACCGGTCTTCGGGTCGTTCGACATCCGTGTCGTGCCGAGCGTATGCGCCATGTCGATGATGACGATATCTTCAGGCCGGCGTTCGCGCGCCCATTCCTCCAGCGTGGGAGCGGGTAGTCCCTGGCTTACAAGCGCTGCGCGCGAGAGTTCGGCGATCCGCAGCAGCGTATGCCGCTCGGCCGCGTTGATGCGCCAGTCCACCCTTGCGAGAGGCGTGCCGAACCGGTCCTTCCGCGAACTGAGGCTGATCCTGCTTTGGGGATTGGGCATCTGCTCGCAAATGGCTTCGATGCGCAGGCCGGAAAGCTTGTGGGGCAAGCCGCGGCTCTGGAATTCGTCTGCGACCATGTTCGGCGACAGCCGGATCGCGGCATTGATGACGAGGTCCTTGACGGCCTGGGGCGTGCGGTGGTCCGACAGGACCCTCATGCCGATCCCCCTCGCAAGAAACCCCGATCCCGTCACCACCGACAACAGGTCGCGGCTGATGTTCGCGCTTTTCCAGCGCAACAGTTTTTTCAGCGCGTCCCACGGATCGTCGGGCGCCCGTTCCGTCGAGAAATAGACCGCGGCGTTGAGCAGTTGTTCCTGTTCCTGCACGCGCTCGGTCAGTGCCAGCCCATGCATGAACATATGCGAACGGCTCTTGTGGTGAACCCCGAAGAAGCCGAAAAGCTTAGCAGGCACGGCCATGTCATCGGCCGAGAAACGGCCGACACGCGCGGCGGCATGATCTATCAGATAGCGTCCCACCACATCGTAGCGATTGCCGATACCGTTGGTGTGAACGTCGTTGGATGCCAAGAGCAGGCGGGCGTTTTCAATGCCGCTTGCGGCAAGGACGCAGAGCTTCGCTTCGATGCGCGCGCGCCTGCCCTCCATGCTGGCGACGTCGAGATACGAAAAATGCGTCCCCTCGGCGTTCAGGCCGACATGCGTCACGGATGCATCGAGCAGAATGCGGACATTGGCGGGCCGCCGCGCCATCACCTCGCTGCCGAAACGCATGACGTCGAGCTTGTCGACGCGGGAACGGGCGAATTGCCAATAGAAGGAATGCAGCCCCTCCGCATCGAACCGTCGGGGCGGCGCCTTGGGGCTCAGGTTCAGAACCTCTGTCGCGCGTAGCAGGTAAGGCGCGATCTCACCGTGATCGACCGGCCAACCGGAATAAGGGACCCAGGGGCGCGGCTTGAAGTCGATGGCATCGAAGGGGGCCGATTTGCCGGCCCATGCATGCGTCGATCCGCCGAGGGCCCGACATCGGACCCCGAAGGGCTGGACCTGCGGAGACCAGAACTGGGCTTGAGAGCCGTGGAATTCTATCCGTTTTTTCACCTGCGCTTCCGACTGAAGCTCGCCGATGTTCTCGACCGCATTGAGTTCAGCATGCTGTGCGGTTTCCACTTCGAGCCCGCTTTCGACGACGAGCACCTTCCTGCCCGTAGCCGCGCATTCGCTGGCGATCGTCAGGCCCACGGGACCGGCGCCCACGATCACGAGATCCGCCGCGATCGTGGAGCTCTCATCAAGATCCGCCAGACGTTCGATTTTCATGGGATGCCAGCTTCCCTTACGCACACAGCACACACGCTTTACCCAGGCTGGATCAGACCGGTTATTGCCGGCGTTTTCAATTCTCAGGAGGGCTGAGACCGATGCCTCCGGCCCATATAATCAGACAGTCCACCCCCTTCATAAGACGATATTGACACGACAAACCTGCCTCGCCGGGCCATTGCCCGAACGAGTTTACCCACCGGGGATGGACGGGGATCTTCCACGTCTCATCCAACGACAGGAAGGAAGACCTGTCACTCGCCGACAGGATTTTTCGGAGCGGAAAGCGCCCTGCGGATGGAAAAGGATGCCCGCAGCATCCCGCGCCGGGGAGAGGGCGCCGATTGCGCCATCCGCCTGTGAATAGATCAAATTCCGCGTAGGGATTAAGTTCGTCAGGTCGGCGAACGCTTTCAAAAGCTTCCCGCTTGAGGTAATCATTCCGAGCATCGTTCGCAGCCCGTTCACAACCCAAGAGGCCCGCCGCCCATGAATCTCAGAGCGCCCCCCGCGCCCGTTCTGCGACAGATCTCCGTTCGCGCGGCCATGGATATCCTTCTCAACGAGGGCCCGACCTCGCGCGCCACGCTCGCCAAGAAAACCGGACTTTCCAAGCAGACCATGTCGGAGGTCATCCGCACCCTGGAGGAATCCGGCTGGGTGCGCGTCAAGGGTGTCGTGAGCGGCAAGGTCGGGCGAAGCGCCATCACATATGAAGTCGCCCCCGATGGCGGCTACGCGCTCGGCGTCGACATCGGCGCCAACACTGTTCGCCTGGCGCTGGTCAGCCTCACGGGCACCATCGTCCATGAAATCGAACATGCCACCGGCGGCAAGACGGGCCTTGCCCAGTTCGAACAGGTGCATGACCTCGTCGAGGCCGGGCTTGCGCGTTCCAATATACGGCCGGAGAAAATGCTCTTCGCCGCAGTCGCCACCCCCGGCGTGGTCGATCCGGAGACGGGCCATCTGGCGCTCGCCCCCAACATGGGCGACGTCGGCAGCCTCGATGTGGTGAGGGGGCTGCGACAGGCGCTGGGTTGCGACGTGACGATCGAGAACGACGTCAATGCCGCAATGATCGGCGAAGCCTGGAAGGGCTGCTCCACCGGCATCGACAGCGGCGCATTCATTTCGCTCGGAACCGGCATCGGCCTCGGCATGATGATTAACGGCAAGCTCATAAGAGGAGCCCGGGGCGCGGCGGGCGAAATCTCCTATCTTCCTTTCGGCGCCGATCCTTATGCGGCCGACAGCCTCGAGCGCGGCGCCCTGGAATGCGCAATCGGCGCCCGCGGAATCGTCGAGCGCCACAAGGCTGCCGGCGGCCTCGGCACATCGGTGCGCGAGGTGCTGGAGCGGGCCGAAGCCGGCGAGACACCCGCACTGGCAACGATCCGCGAGACGGCCCGCCTCGCAGCGCTGCTCGTCGTCTCGGTCGATGCGATGATCGATCCGGAAAAGATCGTGCTCGGCGGCAATGTCGGCCGCCATCCGCTGATGGTAAAGCTCATCCGCGAGGCCCTGCCGGCCTGCACGCGCCGGCCGATCGCGGTCGAGGCAAGCCTGCTCGGTTCGCGCGCCACCCTGATCGGCGCCGTCGCCATTGCCCTCAACCACCTGCACAACAGCCTCTTTTCGCCGCAGGACCTGCCGAGCGAAATGCGCCTGCCGCAGCAGCATCCGTAGTCGCGGACGCGACTGCCGCGACAGAGCCTGCACCGGCGGGAGGCACTCTCCGCAAAAGAAAACGCCGGCTGGCGAAGCTCTCGCCAACCGGCGTTTCCGTCGTCCTTCCTTGGGAGGAAAGCTCGGTTATTCCTTCGTCGCACCCGCCATAATGCCGCCCATCAGCAGTCTCTGCAGCGCCGAGAAGACGACCAGCACCGGCAGCACGGAAAGGACGGACATCGACAGCAACCGGGGCCAGTCGATGCCGAAACGGCCGACCGAATTGGCGATCGCCATCTGCACCGTCCACATGTCCTGGTCGTTGACGATCAGGAATGGCCAGAGATAGTCGTTCCAGCGCCAGACCAGGTTGAAGGCCATCAGCGTCCCGATCGCGGGAATGGACAGTGGAACGATGATCCGCAGGAGGATGCGCCATTCCGGCGTGCCGTCGAGACGGGCGGCCTCGAGCAGGCTGTCGGGGATGTTGACGATATACTGCCGCATCAGGAAGACGCCGGTCGGCGTCGCGGCCGGTGCGATAATCAGACCGGCCAGCGTGTTGAGAAGGCCGAGGTCCCGCAGCACCAGGAAGACCGGAATGAGCACGATCTGCAGCGGCACCATCAGCGATGACATAATCAGCATGAAGAGTACGGTGTCGCCCTTGAAGCGGAACTTGGCCAGCGCATAGCCGGCCATGACGCTGATGGTCACGGACAGCATGGCGGAGAGAATGGCGACGATCGCCGAATTCTGGAAAAACAGCAGGAAGCGCGCCTTCGAGATTGCATTTGCAAAGTTCTCGAAAGTCGGGTTCACCGGCAACAGCGTCGGCGGCCACTGGAAAATCTCAGCCTGCGGCTTGAGAGCCGACAAAAGCAACCAGCCCGGCGGCAGCATGAAGACGAGGAGGACCAGCGCGACGAGCGTCAGGCGAAGGGGGGAATAGGGAGAGCTCATTCCTTGCTCCTCGAAACGCGCAACTGCACGATGGTCAGCGTAATCAGGATGATGAACAGAACCGCCGACTGGGCAGCGGCGATGCCGGCCTGCATCGGTTTCTGGAATGCGGTCTCGTAGATCGTCTGGATGAGATAGACGGTCGCCTTGCCCGGGCCGCCGCCGGTGAGAGAGACGACAAGTTCATAGACCTTGAAAGCCTCGATACAGGACAGCACCACAACCACGGCCATGGTGGGCTTCAGCAGCGGCAGGGTGATGTGGGTGAACTGCCGCCATTTCGGCGTGCCGTCAATCGAGGCTGCCTCGTAGTAATCCGGCGAGATCGCGGTCAGGCCCGAAAGGAAGATCATCATGTTCACGCCCGCCTGCCACCAGATCCAGGCGACCATGACGGCAATCTGCGCCATGGTATCCTGCTCGAGCCACGGAACCGGCGCGATCTCGACAAGCGACAGCAGGTAATTGACAAGGCCGTTGTTCAAGCCGAACAGCCAGCGCCAGGTGACGCCGATGATGAGAAGGCTAATCATCGAGGGAAAGAAGACGACGGTCCTGACAAAGGAGAAAAGCCTCGTCTGCGGCTGCAGCAGAAGCGCAAGTCCAAGCGAAAAGGCGATGTTCAGCGGCACGGCGCAGACCACGAAGACCACCGTCTTGAACAGCGACGTCCTGAATTCGCCGTTTCCGAGCAGGCTGACGAAGTTGTCGAAGCCGACGAAGGTCGGCAACGTCTGGGGTACCTGCGGCAGGACCACGACCCCGCGCTTGAAAAAGGCCATGACGAGGCCTTGCGCCAGGGGGTAGAGCGTGAAGGCGACGAGCAGCGCCACCGTCGGCAGCATCAGGAGATAAGGCCAGGCGAAGCGAAAGGCCGCCTTGGCCGGGGATGCGGCGGACGGGCTTGCGCCCGTCCCCGCTGCCTGGGTGACGACCGCACTCACCGGCCAGCCTCGATAGCTTCCTGCGCGGCCTGGCGGATCTGCTTGACGGCCTCGGCCGTGCTGATCTGACCGGCGACGGCCTGCGTCACGGCCGGCTTGATGACGGCCCAGACCGGCTGCATTTCCGGCCATGCCTGGTCGGTCGCGGCATAGGCCGGGCTGGCGTCAAGCTCGGACTGCATGGTCTTGACCGCGGCGGAGGCCGCCTCGTTGCCATATTCGACCTTGGCGGCCTTCAGGTTCGCCGGAATGACGCCGAAGGTCTTGGCATAATCCGCCTGCACGTCCGCAGAGGTGATCCACTTGATGAAATCCACCGCTTCCTTGAGGTTCGGGCTGGTATTGAAGGCGACCAGATAATCGCCGCCGTAGATCGACGAGCGCACTGTGCCCGCCGGTGTCGGGCCGGCCTGCCAGGCAAAGCCCGCCTTGCCTGCAAGCGTCGGGATCTGCCAGCTGCCGGACATATAGGCGACCGCCTGTCCTCCGACGAAGAGTTCCTTCGGATTGTCAGAGCTTGCACCGGTCCACAAGCCTGGCGGCATGGCGTCCTTGGTGATGGCGATGAAGTCGTCGAGGCTCTTTTCCCACTTGGCATCGTCCATAACGACCTGGATCGGCTCCTTCTCGGAGAAGATGTGGTTGCCATACTGGAACTGGTGAACGATGAAGCGGCTTGCCGACACGTCCCAGACCAGCGGATAGCGCGTGCCGGATTTTTCGGCGACTTCCTTGATCTTCGGAATGAATTCTTCCCAGGTCCAGCCCTTGTCCTGGGCCGGGATCTCGACGCCGGCCTTCTTGAAGGCGTCGACGTTGAGGAAGATACCGGTCGAGGTCACGTTCAGCGGCGCGGCGATGACCTTGTCGCCGAGACGGGCTCCATCGGCCCAGCCCTTGACGAAGTCGTTGATCCATTCCGGCCCGATCTCCTTGTTGAGGTCGGCGAGGAACGGCCGGATGACCGGCTCCATGGACGATGTCAGAGACAGGTCAGGCATGATGCCGGAGGCCGCATACTGCTGGAATTTCTGCAGCATGCCGTCATAGGGCGTGATCTGCAGATCGAAGGTCGTGTCCGGATGCGATGCGGTGTACTTGTCGAGAATGGTACGCAGCGCGGCTTCCTGGCTGTCGTCCTCGACGTACCAGACGAGCTTGAGTTCCGCCGCCGCAGCGCCGGACAGCGACATGAGCGTTGCCAGCGCTGCCGCGCCGGTGAGTTTCAGGACATTCATCACGTTCCCCTTTCATCTGCCCGACCATGGCCGGTGCGATGTTCTTGTTTGGCACCCGGCGCGACAAGCAGGTCGAGCCGGAATTCGACGAAAATAATTTGTTCGGTACCAAGACGAATTAAATATGCCTTTCGTTTGGAGTCAAGCCGAATCCTCGGAAAGTCAGCCACACGCGCGTTTCACCGCCTTTGCGGTTGATATCTTCTCGGGTCGATCAATAAAATATGTTCGTTACCTTGACGAACTATAATGAATTGGTCACACTGGCGACGAATTGGGCTTATAGGGTTCCGCGCGAAGGTGACGCCCTTCCGGGCGAAAGAGGACGAAACAATGGCGGGTCTGACATTGACAGGGGTGGTCAAGCTTTATGGCACCCATCCGGTTATCCACGGCATCGATCTCGACGTGAAGGACGGAGAATTCGTCGTCCTGGTCGGTCCGTCCGGCTGCGGCAAGTCCACTCTTCTCCGTTCGATTGCCGGTCTTGAGGCGACAAGCGCCGGCACCATCCGCATCGGCGAGGACGACGTTACCCGCCTGCCCCCCGGCGACCGCGGCATTGCCATGGTGTTTCAGTCCTATGCGCTCTACCCGCACATGACCGTGCGCAAGAACCTGTCGTTCGGACTTGAGAACCTCAAGATGAGCCGGGAGGAAATCGACGCGCGCGTTGCAGAGGCGGCGCGGATGCTGGCGATCGAGCCGCTGCTCGACCGGCGGCCGAAGCAGCTCTCGGGTGGCCAGCGGCAGCGCGTGGCAATCGGCCGGGCCATCGTGCGCCAGCCGAAGATCTTCCTTTTCGACGAGCCGCTCTCCAATCTCGATGCCGCCTTGCGCGTGCAGACCCGTGGCGAAATCAGCAGGCTGCACAAGCGGCTCGGCTCCACCATGATCTACGTGACCCACGACCAGATCGAGGCCATGACCATGGCCGACCGCATCGCCGTGCTGAATGGCGGCCGGCTGGAGCAGTTCGGCGCGCCGCTCGAGCTTTTCGATTATCCCGCCAACAAATTCGTCGCCGGCTTCATCGGTTCGCCCCGGATGAATTTCTTCGAGGGGACCATTCTCGACGCCCAGTCGGAGCGCGTGACCGTGGACGTTCCCGGATTCGGCGCGCTCTCGCTGCCGGTCGAAGGGGCCTCCGGAAAAGTCGGCGAGAAAGCGACGCTGGGCGCGCGGCCCAATCATTTCCAGTTGCGCCGCACAGCATCGGGCGAAGGCCATGCCGTGCGCTTCGAGACGAACTATGCCGAAAGCGTCGGCACGGAAACCTATGTCTATGGAAAGCTGGAGGGCAACGAGGCGGATGTGGTGCTGCACCTTCCCGACCATGTGCCGGCCCAGGAGGGCGACATTCTGGAACTGGTGATCGAGTCGGCCCGCCTGCACCTCTTTCATGCCGAAACGGGCGTATCGTTTCCCAAGCGGCGCGCCGACGGCACCCGCGTCGCCGCCTGAAGCCTTTAGGCCCGAACCTTCTCGAACGACCGGCCGCCTGACGGGCGGACGGCATGATCCACCCTGCCTTCACGAGAAAACCATGCAGACCAACAGCGCCCGCCTGCCTGCCAGACGTTCCGGCGTCACGGTGGCTCCCGATGCGAGGGAAGCCGCGCGGCTTGTCGCAGCCCGCATCGTCGCGTTCATGAAGGAAAAGCCCGATGCCGTACTGGGGCTTGCCACCGGCGCCACGATGGAACCGGTCTATGCGGAGCTGGTTGCAGCCTATCGCGCCGGCAACGTCAGCTTCGCATCGGCCTCAACCTTCAATCTCGACGAATATGTCGGCCTGGCGAGCGAGCATCCGGCCGCTTATCGATCGACGATGAACCGGCTGCTGTTCGACCATGTCGATATCGACAAGACGCGTACCCATGTGCCCGATGGTCATGCAAGCGATCCTTCCGCCGCCGCTGCGCGCTACGAAGCCGCCATCGCCGCGACCGGGCCGATCGACCTGCAGTTGCTCGGGATAGGCCGCAACGGCCATATCGGGTTCAACGAACCCGGCTCCCCCCTCGACAGCCGCACCCGCGTCGTGGAGTTGCATTCCTCCACGCTCGATGCCAACCGCGCCTTCTTTCCCGATGGGAGAATGCCCCATTTCGCCATTACCATGGGAATCGCGACAATCCTCCAGGCCCGCCGCATCCTGCTGCTCGCAACGGGTCCGGCCAAGCGCGACGCCGTTGTACGGGCGCATGCGGGCGGTTTCGACATCGATTGCCCTGCATCGGCGCTCAGCGGCCACGCAAACGTCGAGTGGATCGTTGACGCCGAGGCGGCCGCCGGCCTGTCCGGCTAAGCGGTAGCGCTCGCCTTTAACACCGCCCAAAAAGAGAAGCGATCCCCGCTCTTTCGAACGGGGATCGCTTCAGCGTGTCCGCAAAGCCCGAACCTGGGACCGGCGGCCGTCTATTCGACGACCGCTCCCTTGGCGATCGCCGCCTCGATCGCCTCCCTGTATTCGAGAATTGCGGCCGCATGCATGCCCGTCCATCCCTGCAGCAGGGACCCTCGACCGAAAGGCGGGGCAAAATATTCGACGGAACCGATCCACCCGTTTTCAAGGCATGTCTTCCACCATCGCAGCATCGGATAATCCCAACCGTCAAGGCCGAAACGAAGCCGCTGCTCGGCATAGAGGCCGGAGAGATACGGCCAGTCGGAGCCGTTGTGATAACGATAGGCGAAAGCCGACTTGGCGCGTGTATCCGCAACGCGCTTGAACGGCGGCCATGCGCACATCACCCCCCAGTCGCCATAGGGCTGGCGGTCGTTGTTACGGGTCTCGAGAAGCGCCTGCACGTGCCCCAGAACCGTTCGGGCACGCTCTGCCGGGACCGCGTCGAAGCGCAACAGGGTGAGGCTATCGAGCGTGAGGTGATCCTCGACGAAATCGCCCTTGATCCCGTAATCGGCATACCAGCCCGAAGGCTGGAGCAGCGCGCCGTCGAGCGAATTGCGCGCCTGGACGGCGAGTTCCGAAGCCTCCTGCGCCACGGAGGCGTCGCAGGTCGCGCCATGGCGCGCGATCACGTCCAGCGCACCGATCCACAAGCCGACGTCGTAGGACACATAGCCGTGCCGATAGACATTGTCGGCCCAGTCCCGGTCGTGTCGCGGCTTGACCGGCAGGCCGGTTCCATGGCTGTCGAAGCCGATGTAACGACGGAAGATTGCCTCGACGACCGGCCAGTGCCTTCGCATGACGTCCGTATCGCCGGTGGTGCAGATATAGTCGCCGATGGTGAGGACAAAGAATAGCGGGCTATCGAAATGATCGCTCCACCAGTCCGTCGGGCGCAGATGCTCCATGCGATATTCCGGCGCGGTGGTTCGGTATTTCTCCCATTCGAGCCCCTGTGCGGGACCGGTCAGAATGACGCCGCTCGGCGCCTCGCCATCCGGCTGGATGCCGGTCGCCAGAAGGTCGATCTGCTCGCGCACCGCATCCGGTTCAAGGAAAAGCAGGGCCTGGAGCGTCCAGTAGCCGTCACGGTAGTAGGTCCGGGTCGGCGCGCTGTAGGCCTGGCCGGCGGCAAGGCCTAAAAACCGGCCGTCTTCGGCTCGCCGGATCGAAGAGAGGGAGGCATGGGCGCTCTGGAGCGCCATGCTGCGCAGCAGGGGCGGCGCCGACGGCAGCAGATCGCATCGTTCGACATGCGCCTGGCACTCGGCGACGATCTGTTCGGTGGTGAGCGACAGGCCACGCTCGGCCTCTTCCATGCCCGCGCCGACGGCGACGGCTATGACGCCATCCCCCCGGTCCTCGACGATCGTCACGCCCCAGGGCGTTTTGGCAATGCGCCGCCTGCCGCGGTGAACCACCTTTTCAGGCCGCACCAGCGAACCCCACCATGCGCAGCGCCGCGCCGGCTGCACAGAGCGCAGCACACTGTTGGTCAGCACCAGAACGGGCTGGGACTGAGCGACATGGAGACCCTGCCGATCCGCGCTCAGGCGATTGGGGGCATAGACGAACGGGCTGGTCCAGGGTTCCAGGAAGATATTGGCCATCCGGCCACAGCCCCAGAGCGAGACTTCCAGCCTGCCCTCGGGATAGAAGTCACCTTGCAGTCTCGGCGCCATGAAGGCGAGTTGGAGGGCCTCGCGGCTCGCCACCTGTCCGTCCGGTCTTGCTTTAGCGAGAGGCTGTTTCGTCTCGGTCATTGCTGTTTCCTTCCGTGCGATTGGCGAAAGCCGGGTTAGGCCGGGCGACGGTGCGCGTCCCCGGTGAGATGCAGGCCAAGCATGACGGCGCCGATCATGCCCGCCTGGGAACCGAACCGGCTTGGCTCGATACGGCAGTCGAAAGGCAGAAGCGGCCGCAAATAAGTCTTCAGCAGATCGAAGAAGCGGGCCTGGCTGCCAATGCCGCCACCGATGACCGTCAGCGTGGGATCGATCAGGCTATGGATGGCGGCTATGCCGACAGAGGCCGTCCGCGCGATATCGTCGATCACGCCTTCGGCCTCGCGGTCGCCCTGGGCGGCCTTCTCGAAAATGTCGGCAACCGTCTCGCCGTTTTCGGAATAGCGGCGGCGGATGCCGAGGGTGCCGACCTCATCCTCGAACAGGCCGTTCACGGATTTCGGCGCACGCGCATGGGGCTCCGCCCCCACCGGAAGATAACCGATCTCCCCTGCCCGGCCGAATTCGCCGCGGATCAGTTCTCCGGACAGGACGAGACCCATGCCGACGCCTGTGCCGAAGGAGACGAAGGCAAGCGACCGCTCTCCGCGACCGGCGCCGGCGCTGGCCTCGGCATAGGCCGCGAGATTGACGTCGTTCTCGACGATGACGGGACAAGGCAGCCGCTCGGCCATCAATGCGGCCAGCGGGCGCCCCTCCGGCAGCTCCAGATTGGGCGAAAGCGAAGCAAGGCCGGTGCTGGGCGAAACGGCGCCGGGTACGCCAATGACCACCTGCCGGACGTCCGAGACGGCAATACCTGCCCTGGCGGCCAGATCTTGCACGAGACGCGCCATCTGGGCCAGAACCGGGGCTCCCTGTCCATGCGCAGTCGGTTCGTTGAGGGTCGCCAGAACCTCGCCGCTTCCATCCGCAATGCCGCCAAGGATCTTCGTGCCGCCAAGGTCGATGCCGACCACATGGCTTCCGTCCGCAGGGCGACGGGCATTGGCCGCCAGCGACAGGGCATTCTCGGAGGCGGCAGGCGTCGAAATGGCTGACACAGCACTGTCCTTATATTTGTTCGGCATGTTGACGAATTTATTATGCGGCGAGCGATATCGGTGTCAAGGACGATACTGTCGGCGAGGGATCTATTCGCCGAGTGCCGTCGCTTCCGATTGCGCAGTTGAGGTTTCCTTCGCCAGGCGGCGCTCGCGATACCAGATGAACAGACCCGACGCGATGAGGATAGCAGCGCCCGCAAAGGTCCACATGGTCGGAACGTCGCCGAAGATCACGTAGCCGAGGAGCAGAACGGCGAGGAACTGGAAATATTGCAGCGGCGCCAGGAAGGACGCCGGCGCATAGCGATGCGCATGGATGTAGAAATAATGGCTGAGGGCCCCGAAAAAACCCGCGCCGATCAATGCAGCCCAAAGGCGCGGCTCGCCCGGCGAGACCCAGACGAAAGGCATGAGCGGCGTCAGGATCGCCGCCGGCAACCCCGCCATAATCAAGAGCATGCTGCCCGGGGAATCCGTTCCAGCCAGACGCCGCGTCATGATGCTGTAGCTCGCACCGACCAGCACCGACAGCAGAATGATGCCGAACGCCGGTTCGAAGCTGCCCGGCGTCGGCCGCGTGATGACCAGAACGCCAAGAAAGCCGACGAGGATCGCGCCCCAGCGGTAGCGTCCGACGGTCTCCCCGAGAAACACCACCGAGAGCAGCGTGACAAAGATCGGCCCCATGAACTGGATCGACAGCGTCTGGGCGATCTGCAGGTAGCTCAGCGCCAGAAAGTTCAGGCCCGTGCAGACGATCTGCACCGAAGCGCGCGCCAGTTGCAGCCTGGGGCTCGCCGTTCTCCAGGCCGAAGGCGTGTTCCAGGGATTGAAGACGACGGCCACCAGCGCGAAGTGAATGGCGAAGCGAAACCACACGACCTCGATGGCCGGAAGATCCTGCGAAGCGATCTTGGCGCAACTGTCGAGAAAGGCGAACAGGGTGACTGCGATCAGCATGTATGCCGCCGCCCTGGCCTTGTTTGTGGGGAATGCGGTCGCGGATTGACCCATCTGTCGGTTGGCGGTGGCCGGCGATGCCATGTCTGCCCTCGAAAACGAATTGCACTATCGTCTTCTATAGCAGCGAAATAAACATTCGTCACCATGACGAACTATTAATTTGCGACGTGAACGCCGGATAAAAAACGGAAGCTTGGCTCCCGTGGGCACAGCAAGGCCGAGGGGTCCGCAAACCCTCGTTACGGACCTTAATAACGACCGCTTGTCGGTTAATGGCGAAACTTCCGGCGCGCGCCGCACGCCGATCTTCGTTGCGGGGTCGTCCGCCGGATCGCCCGTGCCACGGCAACAAAGATAAGCGCTGACCGCGCGATCCGGCGGCATGGCCGGCTGCCTCCGCTTTGCAACGGGCAGTTTGCCCGGTCTAAGGCCGGAACCCGTCAGTACAGGCTGACGGCGTAAACCTCTTGCGGAGCAAGCGGCAGCAAACGGTAGGCCATCTCGGCCTTCAATTCCTCGTGACGGGCAATCTCATCGGGCGTCTTGTCCTTCTTGGCGCCGAGGGTGACGAATTCTTCCTTCACATGGCCGGGCCGGATCACAGCCTGTACCGTGCGGCCGCGATAGCTGAAGCGGAACACGTAGGGTCCGGGCGGGTCGGTGATGACGTCCTTGCCGCCGATCGACTTGTCGACGGTCAACCGCCCCTCGGTGAGCGCCCGGGTCACCATTTCCAGCGCATCGCGTCCGCCGGGGCCGGAAAAGGCGGTCACGATCGTCACCTCGCGCCGTTCCAAGGGCGTGTCGGACAGCAGCGGAAACGCCGCCTGCATGGCTTTGAGCGCATGAGCCACGCCGCCCGGAAAGCCGCCGCCGTGATAGGCGTTGATGCTGTCGAAGGTGAAGCTGATCGGGTGGCCGTTGTCGAGCACGGTAATGGCATTAGACATCTGCAAGGGCTTTCAGGTTGGGAACGAAGCGGTCGAGGAAACGGGTCGTGGCCGGCATGAAATGCGAGCCGTGATGGAACATCGGGTCGAGCGAGGAAAGGATCATCGTTCCCTTCGTCGAAACCCTGTCCTCGTAGAGGATCGCCCGGCCCTCGCCGTCACGGGCGAGCACCGTGGCGCCGTCCGGCGGAACAAACCAGCCATGCAGGTGCCAGGTCGCTTCCCGGTCGCCGATGTCGGCCATCAGCGGATGGCGGGCCGCAGCTTCGGTGACGCGCACGCCGAGATCGGCTGCCGGATCGAGCCACCACCACCAGTTCGTCGGAGTGCCGGTGAAGTCGACATGCGGCAGCCAAAGGTCGGACCGGCTCTCGCCGAGCGCGACCACAGTACCGCCCGCCGCCAGATGACGGGCAAGCACGGCTTTCTGCGCGATCATGCGCTGCACCGGCGTGCGGCAGGGAACCCACAGAATATCGTCGGGGCGCAGGATATCGGCGAGTTGTTCGGGCGCGCAGATCACGTCGAACGCTTCGGTATAGCGCGGTCCTTCCAGGCTGCGGATATGGTAGTAGGTACCACAGGACGGTGCGACAATGCGCCTCCCGGTCCGGCTCGACATGCGCATGCCGCCGTAGGTTTCGGGCTCGGCAAGCAATTCTTCGGCCGCCGACGATGACGACGCGGTCGGCCAAGGGTCGAGGCAGGCGCCGCCAAGGGTCCAGTCAATCATGCGGCGCGTCAGCTCGCCCGAAAGGTTCCATTCCAGCCCCATGGAACCGAGATCGTTGCCGGCATGGGAAAAGATGCGTCCGCCCCCAGGCCGGTCCCAGACCCAATCGACCGGCACCTTCGCCGACCCCAGACCGTTCACCGCCACGGCGCCTTCCGGCAGCGGATTGCAGCCCCGGCCGTAAAAGCCCGCCACGCCCTTGTTGGTCTCGAGCTTCGAAAGGTCGATGCCGGAAAACAACGGATGCGGGTTGACGGAGGAAAGGTCGAAATCGGCGCGCTTCGGCGCCTCGATCGGCCGGTACTGGGCCATGCCGTCGACCAGCGGCCGCACCATATGGCCGTTGAAAAACCAGCGTCCGCCGGCGTCGAGGAAGGCGGCAAGCACGTCGCGCATCAGGACCATGGCATTCTGGTCGAGCTGGTTGCCGGTAATCAGGCCCCTGTGGGCCAGAAGCATATCCGCCGTCAGCGCCGACTGCTCGACGATCGTCACCACGCCCTCGGCTGCGGCCGCCTTCACCGTCTCAGACGGGTCATCGTAGGCGGATTTCAGATAGATCGTGGTCATGCTGCCTCTATTCCGGCGAAGGCGGGCAGGATCGCCCGGCGCGTCTCGCCCGTCGGTCCGGTGACGTCCACCCAGCGCATCGCCACGCCGTAGAGTTCGGACAGCTTGTCGGGCTCGATCATGTCGGCGACGGTACCGTGGATTTCGCGCCCGCCGGGCATCATCAGCAACACGTCGTCGGCCGCCGCCAGCGCATGGTTGGGGTCGTGGGTGGTGAACAGGATCGCCTTGTCGCGGCGAAGCCTGAGCGTGTTCAAGAGTTCCAGCGTGCGCGACTGGTTGCCGAGATCGAGCGCAGAGGTCGGTTCGTCGAAGACCAGAGCCGGCGATCCGGTGGCGATGGCACGGGCGATCAGCACCATCTGCCGCTGGCCGCCGGACATGCGGTCGTAGCGAAGCTCGGCCAGATGGCAGGCGCCGACCTCGACCAGCGCCTCCTCGGCCGCCGCGCGGTCGTCCGCCGAGGGCTGGCCGAACAGGCCGAGCCTGGCCGCCCGACCCATGATGACCACGTCGAGGCCGGAAAGCTTGGCCTGCGAGGCGCCGTGCTGCGGCACGTAGCCGGCAATTTTCGGGGCGCTGCGGCGACCCTTCGCCAGCGGCTGGAAACCGAGCAGGGCGCGCAGCAGCGTGGTCTTGCCGCGACCATTGGGGCCGAGTACCGCCATGGAACGGCCGACCGGCACGGTGAAACTGATGCCGGAAAACAGGGTGCGGGCGCCGAAGGAAACGGAAGCGTCTTCAAGACCGATCATGTGCGGTTCGTCTCCTTGAAGTGACGGCGCAGCAGGTAGCCGAACACCGGCGCGCCGACCAGCGCAGTCAGGACGCCAAGCGGGATCTCGGCCGCCGTCAGCGTGCGCGCCATGGTGTCGATCAACGTCAGATAGGCGGCGCCCAGCAGGGCCGAGGCCGGGATCAGCGCACGGTGATCCTCGCCAACCAGGATGCGCGCAGCATGCGGCACGACAAGGCCGATCCAGCCGATGATACCGGCCACCGCCACCGAGGTTCCGGTCATCAGCGAAATGGCGATGAAGATGTACCAGCGCTCGCGGTCGGGATTGACGCCGAGCGAACGGGCCTCCTGCTCCTCGAGCGCCAGAAGGTTGAGCCGGTAGCGCAACAGCCAGACGGCAAGAAGACCAAGCCCCATGCCCGGCACGGCGAGCCACAGCCGGGGCCAGGTGGCGGTCGAGAAGGACCCCATCAGCCAGTAGACGATGGCGGGCAGCGAGGTATTGGGATCGGCGACGAACTGCACCACGGAGACCAGCGCGGCAAACAGCGCGCCGACGATCATGCCGGCCAGGATCACGGTGATGACCTCGGTGCGGCCATTGATGCGGGCAAGAAGCCCGACCAGAACCAACGCCGACAGGCCGAGAATGAAGGCCATTCCAAGCAGGACGAAACCGGAATAGCCGAACAGGATGGCGAGCGCGCCGCCGAAGGCGGCGCCCTGGCTGATGCCGAGCACCTGCGGCGAGACCAGCGGATTGCGGAACACGCCCTGTAGCGCCGCCCCGCCAACGGCGAGCGCTGCACCCGACAGCGCCGCCAGAAGCACGCGCGGCAATCGCACGAGCAGCACGATGCGCTCGTCCATCTGGGTCGGCACGGCATCCGGGTTCAGGATCGCCGCCAGCAGGATCTCGCCGATGCGCGTCACATCGACGGAAAAGCGTCCGGCCCCGATCGAAAACAGCATGGCGGCGGCGAGCGCCAGCCCCATGAGCCCGAACGCGCCAATCCTGAAGCCGATCCGGCTTCGGCGCCTGCTCTCCGTCGCCGCCATCGCCATCTTACTTCGCCTTGAACTGGGCGTAGTTCGTGGCGTCGCCCTGCATGCCGATCCACAGGATGCCGTCGATGTCCTCGTCGGTCAGGTCGTAGTCGTAGAGCGTCTTGTAGGCTTTTTTCATCTCGCCGCGCAGGTCGTACTGGAAGATGTCCGGATGCAGGAGATTGGCGAGCCACATCCAGGTCAGCGGGCTTTCCTGGTTCGGCGGGTCCCAGCGATAACCGCCGAGCGGCATCTTGTAGACGCGCTTTTCCTGGGCGGCCTTGGTCAGCGACAGGATCGGGTCGTCATAGATCCGCTCGACGCCGAGCTTGGCCTCGAAGCTATTGAGGAGGATGACGTCCGGGTTCCACTCGGCGATCTGCTCGGGACTGATCGTCGTGCCCTGGCCTTCAACCTTGGCGGAAGCCGATGTGGCGCCGACCAGATTGATATAAAAGGCGTTGTAGTTGCCCTTGTCGCCGGACGCGGTCAGCCCCTCGAGCGCGCGGCCGAGATAAAGCACCTTCGGCTTCTTCTCCGCCGGAATGTCCTTCGACTTCGCGGCCATTTCGGCGGCCACCTGATCGCGCCAGCCGTTAATCATATCGGCGCGCTCGGGCTTGCCCATCGCGGTCGCCACCATGGCCTGGTACTGCTTGGTCTTTTCCTCCGTGCCGTAGGAAATCAGCAGCGCGGTGAGGCCGGCATTGACGATCGGGTCGACCAGGTCGGGGCCGCGATCGGCCCACTGGATCACCAGTTCCGGATTGGTGGCCGCAAGTTCCTCGACGTTCGGAATGAAGTTCGGCGCGGTGATGTCTGAGGGGATGTCCTTGGCCTCGGGGAAGATCCTGCCGAGCACGCCCTCGACGATCGCCGACTTGGCGGTCGGGTTCATGCCGACGAGCTTCGAGGTACCGCCGTCCATGGCGATGATGGTCGAGGCCATCGGGATCGGGATCGAGGCGATGCGCTCGGCCGGCTTTGCCAGCGTCACGGTGCGCTTTTCATGGTCGATGATGGTGATCGGTTCCGCCAATGAAATGACCGGTTGCGTAACAACGAGCGCAAGAGCGATCGCCAGCTCGTTCCGTCTGGAAAACATGAAACTGTCCCTCAAAATTTAGTGCTATATCTCCATCCTAAATATGATTGATAGTGTCAAGTTTTTTGGAATCTTTGTGTGTCGTGAGGACATCGGGGCGTCCCACAGGGGATACGGCATGCCACGGATCGGCGCCGGTTCCGTGCCGGCATCCGGGTGCGACTCCGACAAGAGATCGGCTTCCCGGTGCTTGCGTCAGCCCCGGCGATCGATCTTCCCGGCTTTTGCGGTCGCAATCGTTCGGTCGAGAGAAGAGCGTTGCCTTGCCAGGGCGAAGGCAACGCCTCGCATCAGAGTTCCACAAGCGCCTCGCGGCGCAGCACGTGTTTCATCACCTTTCCGGAGCCGGTCCGGGGCAGGCTGGTGACGAAGCGAAACTCCTTCGGCACCTTGTAGCGGGCGATCAGCGACTGGCAATGCCGTGCGAGTTCCTCAGGGTCGGGCCGCCGATCCGGGGCCATGACCACATAGGCTCGTCCGACCTCGCCCCAGCGCTCGTCTGGAATGCCGATGACCGCCACCTCGCGGACGCCGGGATGTTCGGCAAGCGCTGCCTCTATCTCGACCGGGTAGACGTTCTCGCCGCCGGAGATGAACATGTCCTTGCGACGGTCCACGATCGAGATGAAACCGTCCTCGTCGCGGCGTCCGACATCGCCGGTTCGAATCCAGCCATCCGCCGTGAAGCTGCGCTGCCGTTCTTCCGGCCGGTTCCAGTAGCCGGTGACGACATTGAGCCCGAAGACCAGGATCTCCCCCGGAGACCCGTCCGGCACGTCGCGGTCGTCTTCATCCACCAGCCTTATGGCTGTCAGCGGTCCCGCAAGGCCGACCGCGCCCGCCTTGGCGCGCAGAAGCTCCTGCGACAGGGGCATGCCGAGAGTGGTCCCGGTTTCGGTCATGCCGTAGCCGTCGACCATGCGCACGCCGTGATCGAGCCACCAGCGGATATGGGCCGGCGGGTTCGGCGCGCCCCCGGTGAAGAGCGCCTTGAGCCTGCTCCACCGTTCGGGCGCGAAGTTCGACGCATGGCGAAGGGCTTCCGCCATCTGGGGCACGCAGAAATAATGCGTGACGCCGAAATCGGGATTGCCCAGCCGCTCATTGGTCAGTTCGGGATCGAAGCCGGGCGAGACGATGAAGGTGCCGCCGCGCAGCATCGGCGGCCAGATCTGCGTGACGATACCGATGACATGGAACATGGGGCTGTCGCAGAGGAACACGCAACCTGTGTCCACCTCGCCCAGGATGTTGAAGTTCACCGCGGTCGCCAGCAGAAACTGCGAGGTCAGCAGCGCACCCTTCGGCACGCCTGAGGTGCCGGAGGTATAGAGAATGATGCAGGTGTCGTGACCGGAGTGCGGCGTGCATCGCGCTCCCGGCTCAGCGACCGCGACCTCGGAGGCGAAATTGCGAAAGCTCTTCGCGCGGCAGCCGGGCGGCAGTTCCGGGATATCCTCGTCGGTATAGAGGATCGACGGCGTGCAGTCCCTCAGCAACTGCCCGAGTTCCTGCTGCGACAGGCGCCAGTTGAGCGGAACGAAGATCGCGCCGAGCCGCATCAGCGCCTGCTGCAGGATGACCTGATGCACGTTGTTGCGGGCAAGCACAGCCACCCGGTCGCCCTTCACGATGCCTTCGGCGCCCAGCACGGTCACGGCGCGCTGGATATCCGTGTCAAGTTCCCGGTAGGTCCACTGCCGATTGCCGGCAAGATCGACGCAGGCCGTCGCCGCCGGCCGGAGGCGCGCGTGAAGCGCCACCGGATCGGGTGAAATGAAGTCCAGCATTTTTCCTCCTCCCTTTCTCCTCCTCGGGCTTCAGCGAACCTTGCGGTCCTTGTCATAGGCCCCAAGGCCCGGCTTGTAGGATTTTTCGTCGATGAACTGACGAATGCCCTCCTTGCGTCCCTCGTTGTCGAAGGAGTTTGCAGCCTCCTGGGCGCGGACGAGATAATCCTCCGCCTCGTCATAGGTCATCACGCCGACGCGGCGGATGGCGTCCTTGGTGGCCTTGAGCGCGACCGGGTTCTTTGCGCGCAGGATCTTCGCCACCTCGCTCACCCGATCCTTGAGCTGGGCAAGCGGCACGCTTTCGTTGACGAGGCCCCACTCGGCAGCCGTCTTTCCGTCGATCGGCTCACCCAGCAGCGCATGATACATGGCCTTGCGGAAGGGCAGCAACTCCACGGCGACCTTGGTCGCTCCGCCGCCCGGCAGGATGCCCCAGTTGATTTCCGAGAGGCCGAACTTCGCTTCATCCGCCGCGAATGCGAGATCGCAGGCAAAGAGCGGACCGTAGCCGCCGCCGAAGCACCAGCCGTTGACCATGGCGATGGTCGGCTTCTGGTACCAGCGCAGCCGGCGCCACCAGCCGTAGCTTTCCCGCTGTGACCGGCGGACCCCCTTGAGCCCTTCGGCCTCCGTTTCCCGGAAATATTCCTTGAGATCCATGCCGGCCGTCCAGGCAGCCCCCTCCCCGGTCAGCACCAGCACGGCGACATCGGAACGGAACTCGAGTTCGTCGAGCACCTCCATCATCGCCCGGTTGAGCGTCGGGCTCATCGCATTGCGTTTGTCGGGACGGTTGAAGCGTACCCATGCGATGCCATCGATGACATCAAATGCGACAGTATCGGTATCGTTGGCCATGTGGCCCTCCTTGGAAATGCATCAATTGGAGCGGGCCGGCGCAGCGTGTCGCCGGCTTCTGATCTTGGCGGCGGGCGCTGTTCCCGTCCCGTCAGAGCGGGAAGTGGCCCGGCTGTGTCTCGACGGTGATCCAGCGCAATTCGGTGAACTCGGCGATACCCGCCTTGCCGCCGAAGCGGCCATACCCGGAGGCCTTGGTCCCGCCGAAAGGCATCTGCGCCTCGTCATGCACGGTCGGGCCATTCACATGGCAGATGCCCGAGCGGATGCGGCGCGCGACCGACAGCGCGCGCGACGTATCGCGGCTGAAGACGGCGGCCGAGAGGCCGTATTCGCTGTCATTGGCAAGACGCACCGCGTCGTCCTCGTCCCTGGCGCGGAGTATGGCGACAACGGGACCAAAGCTCTCCTCGGAATAGAGGCGCATGTCGGAGGTGACCTTGTCGACCACCTGTGCAGGCAAAAGCACGCCATCGGCTGCGCCTGCGCCGGTGACGGTGGCACCCTTGGAAACGGCGTCGGCGATCAGCGCTTCGACTTTTTCAACCGTGCGGGCATCGACTACGGCGCCCAGCGGAGCCTTGCCGTCGCGGGGGTCGCCGGCCTTCAGCGCCTTGGCGCGTTCCGTGAACTTCGCCACGAACTCTTCCGCCACGTCGGGAACGACGATGATGCGTTCGGTCGACATGCAGATCTGGCCCTGGTTGAAGAAGGCCCCGAAGATCGCGGCCTTTACCGCCTCGTCGACATCGGCATCCTTCAGCACGAGAAGAGGAGCCTTGCCGCCGAGTTCGAGCAGGACGGGTTTCAACTGCCGGGCGGCGCGTTCCGCGATGATGCGTCCGACATTGGTCGAGCCGGTGAAGTTGATCCGGCGGATATCGGGGTGATCGATCAAGGCGCCGACGATCTCGGCTGCGTCTTCCGGCGCATTGGTCACAAGGCTGACGACGCCGGCCGGAAGACCGCCCTCCTCCAGCGCTTCGACGATCAGCGCATGGGTGCGCGGGCAGATTTCCGATGCCTTGAAGACGACGCTGTTGCCGCAGGCGAGCGGCGTAGCAATGGCGCGCACACCGAGAATGACCGGCGCGTTCCACGGCGCGATGCCGAGCACGACACCGGCCGGCTCGCGGATCGCCATGGACAGGCAGCCCGGCTTGTCGGAGGGGATCACTTCGCCGGAAACCTGCGTTGTGAGGGCCGCGGCCTCGCGCAGCGTGGAGGAAGCGAGCATGACGTTGAACCGTGCCCAGGCGACCGTCGCTCCGATTTCCGAGGCCATGGCGGCAACGAAGGCGTCGCCCTTGGCTGCCAGCGCATCGGCGGCCTTCAAAAGGATGGCGCGGCGCGCATTGGGACCGAGAGCCGCCCAGGCGGGGAACGCCGCCGCTGCCGCATCGGCCGCCGCAACGGCATCCGCGACGGTGGCTGCCACAGCCTCGCTCGCAACCTCGCCCGTGACGGGATTGAGACGCCGGAAGGTCCGGCCGGTGGTGGCGGCGCGTTCCGCCCCTGCGATACGCATGGAAACAAAAGTCATCTGGCTCCTCCCAGAGCGACCCGGCAGCGGTTACGATCTGCCGGCGGGTTAACCGCTATCCGACATAGCGGATTGACTGCTATGTCGCATAGCATTATGGATATTGCAAGAGGACATCGTGAAGGACGACGAAATGCCACTGGAAATGCCGAAGCGAGAAGAGGACGTCGAGGCTTCGATCGGCCGGCTGGAGGATCTGGTCGGCTATCACCTGCGCCGTGCGTCGGTCTTCGACCTGCAGGGCGCCGTCTCGGCGCTGGAGCCGGCCAACACGCGGCCGGTGCCGATGAGCGTGCTGCTCAGCATCGTCGAGATGCCCGGCATCAGTTCGGCCGATATCTGTCGCGCGCTCGGCATGCAGCGCGCCAATATCGTCTCGATCCTGGCCGATCTCGAGGAACGCGGGCTTTTCCTGCGTGAGGCGGATTCGTCCGACCAGCGAATCCAGCGTCTTTTCCCGACCCGCCGCGGCGAGGAGGAAGCCGCCCGATGGCTGGCGCTGATCGCCGACCATGAGCGCAACATGCTTTGCCGCCTGAGCGCGGCTGAACAGAAGGAACTTCGCCGGCTTCTGGCGAAGATCTGGCAGGAGGATGGGCCGAAGCAGGGCTAGGCTCTAAACCGCGGGGGAGAGGCCCCGCTTTCTGGGAGGAAGTAATGCAAACCAATATCGACCACCGCTCCGGCGGGCGGCGAGCGCTTTCGCTTGCCTTTCTCGCGGCCGTCATCGAAGGCTTCGACCTTCAGGCCGCCGGTGTCGCCGTGCCCAAGCTCGCGCCGGCTTTCGGGCTGACCCCGCAACAAATCGGGTTCTTCTTTTCGGCCGCAACGTTCGGCCTGATCTTCGGGGCGCTCGCCGGCGGCCGCATTGCCGACGGATGGGGAAGGCGCACCGGTCTCGTGCTTTCGCTCGTGACCTTCGGCATCTTTTCCGTTGCAACGGCCTTCGTCTCCAGCTTCGAACAGCTCGTCGTCATGCGCTTCCTGACCGGTGTGGGTCTCGGCGGCGCCTTGCCGAACCTCGTGAACATTGCGGCGGAATCGACCGATCCGGCGCGGCGCGGGCGGGCCGTCGCGATCATGTATGCCGGCGTGCCGCTCGGCGGCGCTGTCGCAAGCGGGGTGGCCATGCTCGGCCTGCATGGCGACGACTGGCACTCGATTTTCGTCGTCGGCGGTGTCATGCCTCTCATTCTCGCACCGTTCATCCATACCCTGCTGCCGCCGCTGCGGGTGCAGAAGAGCGAAGTGAAAACCGTCTCGGGCGCCGTATCGCGCATCTTCGCGCCGCAGACGCTCATCACCACGACGGCGCTCTGGGTGTCCTTCTTCCTCGGGCTGCTGGTGGTCTACCTGCTCCTGAACTGGATGCCGCAACTCCTCGTCGCCCGCGGTCTTGCCCGCAACGAGGCTTCGTTCGTGCAGATCCTGTTCAATCTCGGCGGCGTGGTCGGCAGCCTCATCGGCGGACGCATGCTCGACCAGAAGAACCCGGTCATGCCGGTTGCCCTCGGCTTTGCCGCGGCAGCGGGTGCCCTTCTCATGCTCGGCCTGCTGCCGGCCAATCTCGGCCTGACGCTTGTCGCCGGGGCGCTGGTGGGCGGTGCCATCCTCTGCGTACAGGCCATTCTCTACGGCGTGGCGCCGCAATGCTACCCCTTCGAGATCCGCGGCACGGGCGTCGGCGTTGCGGTCGCGGTCGGACGGCTGGGCTCGATTGCGGGGCCCCTGCTCGCGGGCTTCCTGGTGGCCGGCGGCAGCACACCCTCCGACGTGATGTTCGCTCTCGTGCCGATCACGCTTCTGGCCGGCCTGACGACGGTTCTGCTGCTGGTGCGCCGTGGGCGCAGCCTGCAGATGGCCTGACGGAGAGGGCAGCCGCATGCTCGACCTCTCGACGCTTCGGGCCATCGATTTTCACACCCACGCCGAGGAGCCCTGCGGCTGCCACGCCGACGACGGCTATGACGATCTGCAGGCTGCCATGGCGCGCTATTTCCGCGCGCCGTGGCAGCATCCCCCGACCGTCGACGAGACGGCGGTCCATTACCGGGAGCAGAACATCGCTGCCGTGATTTTTCCCGTCGATGCCGAACGCGAGACCGGCTATCGGCGCTATGCCAACGAGGAGGTCGCGGAGGCGGCCTCCCGACATCCCGACATCCTGATCCCCTTCGCCTCGATCGATCCGGCCCGCGGCCGCATGGGCGCAAGGGAGGCGCGACGCCTCGTCGCCGATTTCGGCATCCGGGGCTTCAAGTTCCATCCGACCATGCAGGGCTTCTATCCCAATGACCGGATGTGCTGGCCGCTCTACGAGGCGATTGCGGAGGCGGGCGTTCCGGCGCTCTTCCACACCGGCCAGACCGGCGTCGGGTCGGGCATGAGGGGCGGCAACGGAATGCGGCTGAAATATTCCAATCCGATGTATCTCGACGACGTGGCCGTCGATTTCCCCGACATGCCGATCGTCATGGCCCATCCCTCTTTTCCCTGGCAGGAAGAGGCGCTCGCCGTCGCCGTGCACAAGCCCAATGTCTGGATCGACCTGTCGGGCTGGCGACCGCGTTATTTCCCGCCGATCCTCATCCAATACGCCAACACCCTGCTGAAGGAGCGCATGCTCTTCGGCTCCGACTGGCCGATGATTGCACCGGAAGGCTGGCTCGAGGAATTTGCCGGCCTGCCGATCCGGGACGCCGTCCGCCCGAAGATCCTCAAGGAAAATGCCATGCGGCTGCTCGGCCTGCCGTCTGCCGATGAGAGAAGAGAAAACCCATGATCTCCTTCGAAGCACCCGTCGAGACCATCCTTTTTTCGCTGCGGCATGTCGCCGGGGCCGGGCGAATTCCAGCCTGGGACGACGATCTCGTGCAGGAGGTTATCAGGCAGTTTTCCCGACTGGCCGAGGGCGTCGTTGCGCCGGCCGATGAAGCCGCCGATCGTGAGGGTTGCCGGCTCGTGGATGGGCGCGTGCATATGCCGGAAGGATTGGTCGCGGCCTATGCCGCGTTCGCCGAACAGGGCTGGCCGGGACTTTCCATTCCGGAAGAGGCGGGCGGCCAGGGCATGCCGGCGCCTGTTCTCGGGGCCGTGACGGAGATTTTCGCCGGGGCGAGCCATGCGCTGCAGATGATTGCCGGCCTCGTTCCCGGCGCCTCGCGAACGCTTGTCGATTATGGCACACCCGATCAGCAGGAGCGCTGGCTGCCGCGTCTCGCCTCGGGCGAGTGGCTGGCCACCATGGCGCTGACGGAACCCGGCGCCGGTTCCGACCTCTCGGGCATCCGGACCCGTGGCGAACAGGGACCAGATGGCTGGCGCATCTCGGGCGAGAAGATCTTCATTTCCGGCGGTGATCAGGATCTGACACCGCGTATCCTCCATCTCGTGCTCGCCCGCACGCAAGGTGCCGCGGGCAGCACACGCGGGCTCAGCCTGTTTCTCGTTCCCTCCCATGACGATGCCGGCGCAAGGCTGCCGGTGACGGTGACGCGGATCGAGGAGAAGATGGGCCTGCATGGCTCGCCGACCTGCCAGATGCTGTTCGATGGCGCACCGGCCGAGCTTGTCGGCAATGAGGGTGAAGGGTTGAAGGCCATGTTCACCATGATGAACCACGCCCGCCTCGACGTTGCCTTGCAGGGGGTTGCCCATGCTACCCGCGCGACGCGGATCGCGACCGAATATGCCCGGGGCCGGCGGCAGGGGAAAATCGCCGGCGAGACGGGTTCGGCGATGCTCGCGAGCCACCCGGACGTGCAGCGGATGCTCGATGAGGCCGAGGCCATCGCGATAGCGGGACGCGCGCTTTGCCATGTCGCCCTGGTCGAACTGGAGTTGCAGGAGGCGCCCGAACTCGTCGATTTCCTCACGCCCGTCTGCAAGTTCGCCTGCACCGAGGGTGGCGTCGCCGCCGCCAATCTCGCGATCCAGGTGCTGGGCGGATACGGCTATCTGCGGGAATACCGGGTCGAGCAGATCCTGCGCGATGTCCGCATCACCGCGATCTACGAGGGTGCGAACGGTATCCACGCGCTTACGCTGGCGACACGGCTGTTGCGCCACGACGGCGGGAACGCCGCGAACGCATTTGCGCGGTTTGTGAGCTCCGCCGGCGCCGATGACGCGCTGTCCTTGTGGCAGCAGGCGCGCACGCGCATGCTTGCCGCGGAAGACCCGGCGCCGGCGGCCGATGCCTTCATGCGATTGACCGTCGAGACGGCCTATGCGGCCATCTGGCGCCGCCTGGCCAAAGTTGCCGATCATGCCCCGGACCCCACCCGGCTCCGCGCTCTGGCCGCACGTCAGGCGATGTTCCTTCCGTCATCGCTGCGGCACAAGGCCGAGATTATCGCCATGATATTGGAGAGGGATGGAGCCGCTTCTGGCTTTGACCCGAAGGCGGAAGGTTACCGCCTGCACGGGATGCTCGCAGCTGACTTGTGAATTGTCTTCCAAAGTTCTGAGATCAGCGTCCGGCTACTGCCGATTGCCCGCGGGGCCTATTTTGAATTCCGACACCGAACGCTGGGTTCGGGATGAAAACGGAAGGCTCCTGCAATGACACTCAAGGATATTCTGCACAGCAAACTCGGTTTTGGCGCTGCCCCGCTCGGCAACATGTTTCGCGATATTCCCGAGGAGGAAGCGCTCGCAACCGTCGAGGCCGCATGGAACGACGGCATCCGCTACTACGACAACGCGCCGTTTTATGGCGCAGGTCTCGCCGAAATCCGCATGGGAAGAGCGCTCGCCGGCAAGCCTCGCGACCAGTATGTGGTCAGCACGAAGGTCGGCCGCCTGATCCTCGACGAGATCGAGGATGTCAGCGCCCGCGATCTCGGAGAGAAGGGCGACGTCTTCAAATATGGCCTCCCCAACAAGATCGTCAACGACTACACCGAGGATGCCACCTACCGCTCGATCGAGGACAGCCTGAAGCGCCTCAAGACCGACTATATCGATATCGTCTGGGTGCATGACATCGCCCAGGATTTCTACGGCGATGAATGGCTCGGCAAATTCGAGGAGGCCAGAAAAGGCGCGTTCCGCGCCCTCGACCGGATGCGCGACGAAGGCGTAATCAAGGCCTGGGGCCTTGGCGTCAACAAGGTCGAGCCGATCGAGTTGCTGCTGGCGCTGGATGAGCCCCGGCCGGACGGTTTCCTGCTGGCCGGGCGGTATTCGCTCCTCGATCACGACCGCGCCCTGCAGCGCGTCATGCCGACGGTGGCAGAACGTGGTCTGGGGATCGTGGTGGGAGGCCCCTACAGTTCAGGCGCACTGGTCGGCGGTCCGAACTTCGAATATGCGCCGGCGACGCCGGAGATCCTCGCCAAGGTCGCCGCGATCAAGGCGATCGCCGATCGCCACGGCATCTCGATGAAGGCTGCGGGCCTGCAGTTTGCGCTTGCCCACCCGGCGGTTGCCGCAGTCATCCCGGGCGCCAGCCGTCCGGCCCGGATCGCCGAGGATGGCGCCGCCCTGCGCGAGGCCATTCCGGCCGGTTTCTGGCGTGAACTGCGCGATGGCGGTCTCGTCAATCCGGCAGCCCCGCTCCCGATCGAAGACTGAACCAAGCCATCAAAGCTCCTGCCGGCCGAGACGCCATAGCGCCTCGGTCGGCTTGGTTTTTAATGCGGCTGCAGAAATTTCTGCATGCGCGGTACGGCGAAATCCAGAAACGCGCGCACGCGAGCGGGGAGGAATTGCGATCCGCGATAAAGGGCGTGAACCTCGTCCACGACGCCGATATCGCTGTCGGCAAGAAGCTCGACAAGTTCTCCGCGCTCGATCGGCCCGCGCAGATGATAATCGGCAAGGCGGATGATCCCGACGCCGGCAATCGCCATCCGCCGTAATGTATCGCCATTGTTGACCAGCAGCGACCCGCTCAGCATGCGCTCCACGATCCGCCCGCCTTCGCGCATCGGCCAGACGGGCATCGCGCGACGGAAATTGAACCCAAGGCAATTGTGATGGACGAGTTCTTCCGGCGTTGTCGGCGTGCCGTGGCGTTCAAGATAGGCGGGCGATGCCACGATGCACCGCTTGGTCTCGCCGAGCTTGCGCGCCATCAGGTTGGAGTCGGGAAGCTTGCCGACGCGGATCGCGATATCCGTGCGGTCGAGATAGAGATCGATCACTTCGTCCGAGAGCGAAAGATCGACGATCACCTTGGGATAGGCCTCGAAAAACGCCGGCAGGATGGGTTCCAGCGCGGTGGTGCCGAAGCTCACCGAGGAGGTGATGCGGACGATCCCTTCGGGCTCTGCTCCTCCGTGTGCGATCTGCTGCTCGGTCTCGTCGAGTTGGGCGAGCAGCGCCTGGCTGCGCTCATAATAGAACTGTCCTTCTTCGGTCAGCGCCAGCCTGCGGGTCGAACGTTCTATGAGTCGAACGCCAAGCCTCGCCTCCAGACGGGCGATCAGCTTGGATACCGTCGACGGCGTCATCAGCATAAGCCGCGCAGCCTCGGAAAAGCTCCCCGCCTCCACGACCCGAACGAATACCATCATTTCGCCTGCGCGGTTGTCCATGCCGAACCTGTGATCTGATTTCACCGAACCGGGCCCGTTCTATCATGTCCACAGGCTTCCGTCCGCAATATGTGAACCGGACGATCAAATGCGGTGAATGCGAGCCTGATCCACCATGCGTCCTTTGTGCGATCCAGGCCAGAAGGGGCAATCGCCCTTGGGAGAAGCCGGTTCTACACTCAGTCGCCGAGAAGCTGCCGGTCGTCGCCGTCGCGATTGCGCACCAGCTCTTCCTTGATCGGACGCAGCGATTTCAGCGCCCTGTTGCGGTCGGCATAGGCGACCATGTTCGCCAGGATGTCGATCGCCGCAAGATAGGCGTAGCGCGTCGAGGTCGGGCGAAAGATGTTCTTGCCCTCCGGCATCTCGATGGCGATCACGAGGTCTGCGGCATTCGCCACCGGCGAGCCGCCCTGGGTCATCACGATTGTCGGGATCGCGTGCTGGCGCAACAGCTCCAGGCAATGGACGAGCCCCATGTCGCGGCCGGTGAACGACGAGCCGAAGACGACCGTTCCGGGCTGCGCGGCGGCCGAGATCATCAGGTTCATGCCATGGTCGTTCGACGAATTGATCCGGCAGCCGAGCCGGAACAGACGATTGTGCAGCTCGTTGACGATCATCGCCGAATTGCCGCTGGAACCGAAGGCCTGGATGAATTCGGCCCCTCGCAGCATCTGCGCCGCCTTTTCGATCGCCCTGAGGTCGAGCTGGCGATGCACTTCGAAAAGAGCGTTCTGCGCCTTCGAGACGATATCGCTGGCGACCTCTTCGGCGGTCGCCGTCGGCGCCTCGGGCTTCAGGTAACGCAGCCCGACATAGGCCATCTTGGCAAGCTGCACCTTGAAGTCGGAATAGCCCTGGCAACCCAGCCGGCGGCAGAAACGGGTAACCGTCGGCGGGGACACCCCCGCGCGTTCCGCCAGTTCGATGATCGACGAATTGACGACGAAATCCACATTCTCCAGGGCAAACTGCGCCAGTTTTGTCTCGAGGCCCGAAAGCCTGCCGTCTTCGTCGGAAAGGGCGTGAAACAGGTCCATCCGGTCTTCTCCTTCAGCGGCATGGGAGAAAAATCATCCATCGGTGAAAATGAATTTCACCATAACGCAATCTGATAGCATAATGCGGACAGGCATCAATGAAACTTGCCATTCCCGTGAAAATAAAAGTAACCTCCCTCGCGCCGCAGTCACTTCATCCGGCGGCGCATCCTGCCCCAACGAGGTCCCATCATGAACTATCCGTGGCCGGAACCCGGCACGCCGCTCGAACAGGTCGCAACGCCCATGCCCGTCATCGACGAGGACCGGCTCGCCGCAAACATCGCCAGGGTGCAGACCTATTGCGACACGCACGGCAAGGCTTTCCGCCCGCATATCAAGACACACAAGATCGCAGCCATCGCCCGCCAGCAGGTGGAAGCCGGCGCAGTCGGCCTCAACTGCCAGAAGGTGACGGAAGCGGAAGTCTTTGCCGATGCGGGTTTTGACGACATCCTGATTACCTACAACATCCTTGGACCGGCCAAGCTCGTCCGCCTGAAAGCGCTGAATGCCCGCGTCACGAAACTCGCCGTGGTCGCCGACAGCGAAACGACGGTCGCCGGTCTCGCCTCGGCCTTCGACGCCGACAGACCGCTTTCCGTTCTGGTCGAATGCGACACGGGCGGAAAGCGCTGCGGCGTGCAGACGCCGGAAGCGGCGGTGGCGCTTGCGGAAAGGATCGCAGCCGCGCCCAGCCTGCGCTTCGGCGGGATCATGACCTATCCCTCCATCGGCGGCGCCGCGCAGGTCGAGGCTTTCATGGCCCGGACGATGGCGCTGCTCGCCGAAAAAGGCATGGAATGCCCGGTCCGCTCCAGCGGTGGATCGCCGGACCTTTTTTCCGCCCATCTGGTGCCATCGGCGAGCGAACATCGCGCCGGCACCTATGTCTACAACGACCGCAGCATGGTGCGCGCCGGCCATTGCACGGAAGATGACCTCGCCATGTACATTCTCGCGACCGTCGTTTCCCGCCCGGCTCCGGATCGCGCCGTGTTGGACAGCGGCTCGAAGGCGCTGACTTCCGATCTGCTCGGCTTTTCGGATTACGGTTCGATCGTCGGCTTCGAGGGCGCCCGTATCGTCTCGCTCTCGGAAGAACATGCCGTCGTGGATATTTCCGGCTGCACCAGGCCGTTCGCGGAAATCGGCGCGATGGTGAAGGTCGTGCCGAACCATACCTGCGTCGTCACCAACCTCTTCGACCGCATGGTCTTCCATCGCAACGGCATCGTCACGCGGGTCGAAAATGTCGATGCGCGGGGTACCGTCTGGTAAGCCGGCTATCCGGAAATTTTTCGTGGTTATCAAGCGACGGCCATCGACCGCACCGGGGCAACCGTCGCAGCACGATGAAAAAAGGGCGCCCCTGGACGGCGCCCTTTTTCATGGCGGCTTCGGCGCGTCAGGCTGACGTTGCGCGGCGCAACCCTGCGGAAATTCTTGATTCCCAAATACATTGTCGGCCCTTCGGCCCGTGCGCTCCATCTTCACCTGATGGCCTCAGGTGAAAATTCTTCCTCGTTTTCGACATTAAAGAAAATAAATTACAGAAATTTGGCGATATCTGGAAAATATATTGACTTCTCACGGATCTGACGCATTATGAAGAAAATAAATTACACCGAAACGGTGAATGGGTGAACTGAGGAAGACTGGCAATCAGACGATCCGAGAGCGCTGAGACTGTCGCCCCGGCGGCTTTTGCGGAAGCGGCTCCGGCAAACTTCAAACCAGGAAAACATGGCGACGGCATCCAGGCCAGCTTTATGGCGGCCTATGGGCCGACGTGTATTCGGAAAGCAGACATGCGCATTTTCACTGCCTCGCTGGCAACTGAAACGAACACCTTCTCCCCCGTGCCGACGGATATGAACGCCTTCAAGGCCGCGTTTTATGCCGGACCGGGCGAGCATCCGGATACGCCGACCCTTTGTTCCTCGGTTGTCCCGATCCTGCGCCGCCGCGGCAAGGCTGAGGGTTTCACGGTCATCGAAGGCACGTCCTGCTGGGCGGAGCCTGCAGGCCTCATCCAGCGGCAGACCTACGAGACGCTGCGCGACCAGATCCTTGCCGAACTGAAGGCGGCCATGCCCGTCGACGGCGTCGTGCTCGGCCTGCATGGCGCAATGGCCGCGCAAGGCTATGACGATCCGGAAGGCGATCTGCTCTCCCGCGTCCGCGACATGGTCGGACCCGACGTTCTGATTGCCGCCGAATTCGATCCGCACAGCCATCTGACGGCGCTGCGCGTCGCCAATCTCGACATCATGGCCGCTTTCCTCGAATTTCCGCATACGGATTTCGAACAGCGCGGCGAGCATGTCGTCGAGCTGGCGCTCCGGGCGCTGCGCGGCGAAATCAGGCCGGTGATCTCCACCTTCGACTGCCGGATGATTACCATCTTCCCGACCAGCCGCGAGCCGATGCGTTCCTTCGTCGACCGCATGCAGGCGATGGAAGGCAAGGACGGCATCCTGTCCGCCTCCGTCATCCACGGCTTCATGGCCGGCGACCTGCCCGACATGGGCACGCGCATCGTCGTCGTCACCGACAACGACAAGGCAAAGGGCGATGAACTGGCGGCAAGGCTCGGGCGTGAGCTCTACAGCCTGCGAAAGACCACCGCGATGCCGATGTTCGATACCGAGGCCGGTCTCGACAAGGCGATTGCGGTTCGTGCCGCGCATCCGGAAAAGCCGGTGACGATCGCCGATGTCTGGGACAATCCCGGCGGTGGCGTGGCGGGCGACGCGACCCATATCCTGCGCCGCATGCTGGAGCGCGGCATGGATGATTTCGCCGTCGCGACCATCTGGGACCCGATTGCGGTCAGCTTCTGCCATGCGGCCGGCGAAGGCGCTGAAATTGCCTTGCGCGTCGGTGGCAAATCGAGCCCCGAAGGCGGAGAACCGCTCGACCTGCGCAGCACCGTGCAGAAGGTTTTCGATACCGGCTGGCAGAGTTTCCGCAACTCCCGCGTGACGCTCGGCAGTGCCGCGGTTATCCGCCCGGTCGGCACCCATATCGACATCGTGCTGATTACCAGCCGGACCCAGACCTACGAGCCCGACATTTTCTCCAACCAGGGCATCGATTTCTCGGGCAAGTCTTATCTGCTCATCAAGTCGACCAACCATTTTTATGCGGGCTTCCAGCCGATCTCCTCCGAGATCGTCTATATCGCCGCGCCGACGTCCTATCCAACCGATCCCGCAACGACGCCCTATCGCAAGGCGAGCCTTGAGCTCTGGCCGCGCGTTGCGGACCCGTTGGGGCTCGACGGCTGAATTCTCGGTCGGAAGGAAAGCCGGCCGAAATCTTTGACTGAACCGAACGCAACAAGGGGAAGACCATGAAAAAGAGTGCGCTTGTTCTCACAACGCTGGCAGCGCTTGCCAGCACTGCCAGCCTGGCATTCGCGCAGGGCGGCGACGGCATTCTGACCGTCGCGACGATCGGTGAACCGCCGACGCTGGACGTCATGCAGACGCCGACCGACATCGTTCTGACCATCGACCAGCACATTTTCGAGACACTCTATACCTACGATGCGGAATGGAAGTCCGTTCCCCTGCTCGCCGCCGGCATGCCTGAGATTTCCGAGGATGGCCTGGCCTACAGGATCCCGCTGCGCGAGGGCGTGAAGTTCCACGACGGCAGCGATTTCGATGCCAAGGACGTCACCGCCTCGCTGAAGCGCTGGATGGCGATCAACTCCAAGGGCAAGCAGGTGGCCGGCATCGTCGACAGCCTGACGGAAGACGGCGACCATGCCGTCGTCATCAAGCTGAAGTCCCGTTACGCGCCGCTCCTCGCCACGCTCTCCCAGGCTTCCGTCATCCTGCCGTCGGAAAAGGTCGCGGACACGCTGACCGAATTCGTCGGCACAGGCCCCTATGCCCTGAAGGAGCGCAAGCCCGACCAGTATACCCAGCTCGTCCGCTTCGACGGCTACAAGTCGCCCGAGGGAACGCCGAGCAATTATGCCGGCAAGCGCGAGGCAATCGCCGGGGAAATCCGCTTCGTCCCGGTTCCCGACGCCAATACCCGTGTCGAAGGGCTCATCTCCGGCCAGTTCGATTATGCCGACTCCCTGCCGGTCAGCGCCTATGAGCGCGTCGAAAAGAGCGGCGTTGCCAAGCCCGTCATCTTCAAGAACGCCGGCTGGGCTTCGATGAACATGAACATGAAGGAAGGCCTGCTCGTCAAAAAGCAGCTCCGTCAGGCCGTGCAGGCAGCGCTCAATGCCAACGACATGATGATGGCCGCCTTCTCCGACGACCGCTTTTTCAGCGTCGACGCCTCGATCTTCCCCGAGGGTTCCTTCTGGCACACCGAGGCCGGCGTCGCCCGTTACGGCGAAGGCGATCCGGAAACGGCCGCCAAGCTCTTGAAGGAAGCCGGCTATGACGGCACGCCGCTGCGCCTGATGACCAGCCGCCAGTACGAATTCCACTACAAGATCGGCGAAGTGGCCAAGGCCTATCTCGAAGCCGCCGGCTTCAAGGTCGACCTGCAGGTCGTCGACTGGGCAACGCTCACCACCCGCCGCGCCGATCCGAAGGAATGGGACATCTTCATCACCCACTCCAACTTCCCGGGCGACCCGACCACGATCAACACCATCACCGACACCTATCCGGGCTGGTACGTATCCGAGCAGAAGGCGAAGGCCGTCGCGGCCTACATGGACGCCACGACCGACGATGCCAAGAAAAAGGCCTGGGAAGGCATCCAGACGGTGATCTACGATGATGCACCGCTCTATAAGGTCGGCAACTTCAATGCCGTTTCCGGCGTTGCCGACGGCGTTTCCGGCTACGAGCCGACTTACTGGCCGCATTTCTGGAACGTGAGCCCGAAGAAGTAAGGCTGAAAGAGACTGGGAACCGACTATGGCAAGGATCGCACTGGCGCTGCTGAAACGGCTGGGGGGCATGGCAATCGTGCTCGCCCTGGTCGTAACGGTGGTCTTCATCATCGTCCGCGTCACGCCCGGCGATCCTGCCGCCGTCATGCTGGGGTCGGATGCGACCCCGGAAGACGTTGCGCAACTGCGCAGCAGGATGGGGCTCGATGCGCCGATGATCGTCCAATATGGCCAGTTCGTCCTCGGCATATTGCAGGGCGATCTGGGCCAGTCGATCTTCCTTGACCAGCCGGTCACGACGGCGCTTGCCGCACGTGCCGAGCCGACCTTCTTCCTCACTCTCTTCTCGATCCTGATCGCGGTCGCGATCGCGCTGCCGGTCGGCATCTTGTCGGCCGTCAAGCGCGGCACGATCTTCGACCAGATCGTCGTGACGCTGACCATGGTCGCGGCAAGCGTGCCGAGCTTCTGGCTCGGCCTGATGCTGATCCAGTTCTTTGCCGTCGGCCAGGGCTGGTTCCCCGCCTCCGGTTATGGCGGGCCGGAAACGCCGTTCCTCGAACGCCTGCACCACCTCGTGCTGCCGGCCGTGGCGCTCGGCATCGTCAACTCGGCCCTCATCACCCGTTTTACCCGCGCCGCGATGCTCGATGTGCTGGGCGACGACTACGTCCGCACCGCCCGCGCCAAGGGCGCCGGCGAAGGCCGTGTCGTCCTCAAGCACGCATTGAAGAACGCGATGATCCCGATCATCACCGTCATCGGCCTGTCGATCGCCATGCTGGTCGCGGGCGCCGTCGTCACCGAAACCGTCTTCGGCCTGCCGGGAGTCGGCAATCTCGTCGTCTCGGCCGTGCTGCGCCGCGACTACCCCGTCATTCAGGGCGCGCTCCTCGTCGTTGCCGCTATTTACGTGCTCATCAACTTCATCGTCGACATGCTCTATATTCTCGTTGATCCGCGGGTGCGCCTATGACCACGATGGCCGCCGTTTCCATGCCCTTCGCTTCGGGCCTGCGCCGCCTGTTCGGCAATCGCGCCATGCTCGTCGGCGCCATCATCCTCACGGTCGTCGTTCTGGCCGCGATCCTCGCGCCCTGGATTGCGCCCTATGCGCCGAACAAGCTGTCCATCGTCAACAAGCTCAAGCCGCCGTCGATGACGAACGTCTTCGGCACGGATGAATTCGGCCGCGACATCTTCTCCCGCGCCATCTTTGCCGGCCGCATCTCGCTTCTCGTCAGCCTCGGCGTCGTCGCCATCTCCACCGTGCTCGGCGTGATCCTCGGCGTTGCCGCCGGCTTCTTCCGCAGCCTCGATGCGCCGATCTCGCGCCTGCTCGACGCCATGATGTCCTTTCCCGACATCCTGCTTGCCATCGCGCTGGTCGCAGCGCTCGGCCCGTCGCTCTCCACCGTCATCCTGGCGCTCGGCATAACCTATGCGCCGCGTCTTGCCCGCATCGTGCGCGGCTCGACGCTGGTGCTGCGCGAACTGCCCTATATCGAAGCGGCCGTCGCCATGGGCCTGCCCACCTGGCAGATCCTCGCGCGCCACGTCCTGCTCAATCTTGCCTCCCCCATCCTCGTGCAATCGACCTTCGTCTTCGCCTCCGCGATGCTGGCGGAAGCGAGCCTCTCCTTCCTCGGCGTCGGCGTTTCCACCGACATGCCGACCTGGGGCACGATGCTGGCGTCTGGCCGCGAATACATGAACAACGCCCCTTGGCTGATGGTGTTTCCGGGGCTGGCCATCGTCTTCTCCGTCCTCTCCCTGCAATTGCTGGGCGACGGCCTGCGCGATCTCGTCGATCCGCGCCTCGCCAAGGAAAGCTGACCATGACCGATACCACCACAACCGCTCGGCCGGTGCTTTCGGTCGAGAACCTGACGACCTCGTTCAAGACGGCGGAAGGCTGGAAGGCCGTCATCCGCGATATCAGCCTGCATGTGGATGCCGGCGAAACCGTCGCCATCGTCGGTGAGAGCGGTTCGGGCAAGAGCGTCACTGCGCTGTCGACGATGCGGCTTCTGCCGCCGGGCCGCTCGCGCTCGCAGGGCCGCATCCTGCTCGAAGGCAGAAATCTGCTTGAGGCCAGCGAAGCGGAAATGCGCTCGGTGCGCGGCGGCGCAATCGGCATGATCTTCCAGGAGCCGATGACCTCGCTCAACCCGGTCTTCACCATCGGCAACCAGATCGCCGAAGCCCTGGTGCTTCACCGCGACATGTCGTGGAAGGAGGCGGAAGCCGAAACGTTGCGACTGATGGAGCGTGTCCGCATTCCCGCGGCGAAAACCCGTCTGCACGAATATCCGCACAAGTTTTCCGGCGGCATGCGCCAGCGCGTGATGATCGCCATGGCGCTTGCCTGCCGCCCGAAGCTCCTGATCGCCGACGAGCCGACAACCGCCCTCGACGTGACGATCCAGGCCGAAATCCTCCACCTCCTGCGCGAACTGCAGCGGGAGGAAAACATGGGCGTGCTGTTCATCACCCACGACATGGGCGTCGTGGCCGAAATCGCCGACCGCACCGTGGTGATGTTCCGTGGCGACATGATCGAGACCGGCAAGACCGCCGAGATCTTTGCCGCACCCAAGGCCGTCTATACCAGGTCGCTGCTCGCATCGATCCCCCGCCTCGGCACGATGGGCGCGGCGGCTGCGCCGAAGCGTTTCCCCGAAGTCGATGCGTCCACGGGCGAAGCCGTCGACGGCCGCGAGATGACGCCGGTCGCGCAGACCGCCGAACCGATCCTGAAGGTCGACAATCTCACCGTTCGCTTCGACCTGCCGAATGGCCGTGTCCACGCGGTGGAGAATGTCTCCTTCGATCTTCGTCCGGGCGAGACCCTGTCGCTGGTCGGCGAGAGCGGCTGCGGCAAGTCGACGACCGGCCGTGCCATCATCCGGCTTCTCACGCCGTCCGCCGGCTCGATCGTCATCGACGGGAAGGACGTGACCAGGGCCGGCATGGGTGAATTGCGGACCATGCGGCGCACCTCGCAGATGATCTTCCAGGACCCGTTCGCCTCGCTGAACCCCCGCATCACGGTCGGCTCCGCCATCGCCGAACCCATGCTCGCCCACGGCCTGCTGAGCCGCAGGAATGCCAAAGAGCGCGTCGCGGAACTCCTGGAGCAGGTCGGCCTTTCGGCTGCGATGGCCGACCGCCATCCGCACGAATTTTCCGGCGGCCAGCGCCAGCGCATCTCGATTGCCCGCGCGCTTGCGCTCAACCCGAAATTCATCGTCGCCGACGAGGCGGTCTCCGCGCTCGACGTCTCGGTCAAGGCGCAGGTCTCCAACCTGCTGCTCGACCTGCAGGAAAAGCACGGCCTCGCCTATCTCTTCATTTCCCACGATATGGCCGTGGTGGAGCGGATGAGCCATCGGGTGGCGGTGATGTTCCTCGGCGAGATCGTCGAAATCGGCCCGCGGGCAGCGATCTTCGACAATCCGCAGCACCCCTATACGCGCCGGCTGATCTCGGCCGTGCCGATCCCCGATCCGTCGCGCCGCGGGCGGACCCCGCCGCCGCTGACCGAAGAGATCAAGAGCCCGGTGCGGCCCTTCGATTACGTCGCGCCGAAGCGGAGCTATCGCGAAGTATCGCCCGGCCATTTCGTGCAGGACGCGCACTGAAAAACCTAGAGACCCCGCACCCACTGCACCGGAACAGAAAGACGAACTCATGAGCTGCAAGAAACTCATCCGTTACGACATTGCCGACCCTCAGGCCGGCGGCCAGCGCCGCCCCTTCGCCAAGGCCGTCCGCGCCGGCGATTTCGTCTATGTGTCGGGCCAGGTTCCGACCGTCGACGGCGAGGTCGTCGTCGGCAATATCGCCGTCCAGACCGAACAGGTGATCGAGAACATCAAATCGGTTCTGGCGCTCGCCGACTGCACGCTCGACCATGTGGTCAAGGTCAATGTCTGGCTCGACGATGCCCGCGATTTCTCGAGCTTCAACGCCGTCTTCCAGAAGCACTTCATCGATCATCCTCCGGCACGTTCCACCGTTCAGTCGCCCATGATGGTCGACGTCAAGGTCGAGATGGACGTCGTCGCCTACAAGCCGCTGGATTGATCCGGTCAGACGGCCCAAAATGCGAGAGCGTCGTGCAACGACGCCTTGTCCGGCGACACCCGGCACGACGATCCTGCACACTCCGCGAGCGCTGCTGCTTGGAATGAAGGCTGCAATCTGCGATGCTGGCCGGCCAATCGCCGTCGGCGGTTTCGCAGTCAGTGGAGGAGACGCTGAGACACGCACATCGAAGCCTTGTGTTGCTGGCGGCGCTGCTGCTTACCGCGGCCGTGGCGGTTATCGGCTGGGGCCTGCCCTTCGTCACGCTCCGCTTCATGAACGAAGCCTCGCTGCAGGCCGGCAGCGCGCTGAGGCTCGCCGTGTCTGCGCTGTCGGGCCAGCTCAAGCGCTATGAGCCCCTGCCGGCGCTGATCGCCGATCACGACGACATCAAGGAACTGCTGACCCGGCCCGCCGACCAGGGGCTCAGGATGGCGGCCAATGTCTATCTCCGGGAAATCAACGCGCTGCTCAGATCCTCCGACATCTATGTGATGACGATGGATGGCGAAACGATCGCCGCGAGCAATTACGACGATCCGGCCACCTTCATCGGACAGAACTTCAGCTACCGCCCCTATTTCCAGGATGCGGCGCAGGGCCGCCAGGCGCGTTTCTATGCGCTGGGCACGACCTCGGCGAAGCGGGGCTATTATTTCGCCTCGCCTGTCAGTGTCGCAGGATCGATCAGGGGCGTCATCGTCTTCAAGGTCGATATCGACGCGATCGAGGACTCCTGGCGCGGCGGTGAATACAAGATCATCGTCAACGACCCCGAAGGCATCATCTTCATGTCGGGCAGCCCGGCCTGGCTCTATTCCAGCGTCCTTCCGCTGACCCGGGAGCGGCTGGCGCGGACCGCGCAATCGCGGCGCTATTCCGACGCCGTGCTCAGGGAATTGCCGATTGAGCGCTCCCGTCTCGCAAGCCATGCACTGATGCGGATCGCCGAGCCGGACGGCGCCCGCGAATATCTGGCGCTCTCGCAATATGTCGCGGAAGCCGACTGGACCGTGAACGTGCTGATGGACACCGGCTCCGTCCATTCCCAGGCCCGCACCGCAATCGCCGCACTCGTGCTTCTCATCTGTGTCGCAGGCCTCGCCGGCGGTGTGCTGATCCAGCGCCGCGCACGGCTCAACGAGCGCATCGAGATGGAAAGCCGCGCCAAGGCCGAGCTCGAACGCCGCGTCGAAGAGCGCACGGCCGACCTTGCCCGCGTCAACCTCGAACTGCGCAAGACGCAGGCTGACCTCATCCAGGCCGGCAAGCTCGCAGGGCTCGGCCAGATGTCGGCAGCCCTGAGCCATGAATTCAACCAGCCGCTCGCCGCCGCAAAGACCTATGCCGACAGCGCGGCCCTGCTGCTCGACCGGGAGCGCTATGACGATGCGCGCGGCAATCTCGCGCGCATATCGAGCCTGATCGACCGCATGGCCTCGATCAGCCGGCATCTGAGGAACTTCGCCCGCAAGCCGAACGAGAAGCTCGCCCCGGTATCGGTCGAAGAGGTGCTCCTCGATACGCTGGAAATCGTCTCCGCCCGTCTGGCGACGGCCCGGGCCGAGGTCGTGAGCGATCTCGGCAGCCCGCCGCCCGTCGTGCGCGCCGGCTCGGTCCGCCTGCAGCAGGTGCTGGTCAACATCATTTCCAACGCCGCCGATGCGGTGGAAGGGCTCGACGACCGGCGCATCCACGTCAACGCCCGCCGCGAGGGCGAGCGCGTGGTGGTCGAGGTTCGCGATCACGGTCCCGGCGTGCAGCCGGCCATCGCCGAGCGCATCTTCGACCCCTTCTTCACCACCAAGGGCGTCGGCAAGGGTCTCGGTCTCGGCCTGTCCATCTCCTACAACATCGTCAAGGATTTCGGCGGCAACCTGACGGTTTCCAATCACCCCGAAGGCGGCGCCGTGTTCCGCATCGAACTCGATGCCGCTGCCGCGCAGCAAGAGGCCGCCGAATGAGCGAGGCGCATATCCTGCTCGTCGACGACGAAGAGGACCTGCGCGTGTCCACCGCCCAGGCCCTCGAACTGCACGACCTGAAGGTAGAGACCTTTTCCGCCGCCGAGGATCTTCTCGCACATGTGAACCCGGGCTTTGCCGGGGTGGTCATCAGCGATATCCGCATGGCGGGCATGGACGGCATGACGCTGCTCCAGCGCGTCCGCGAGATCGACCACGACATACCCGTCATCCTGATTACGGGTCATGGCGACGTGCAGCTCGCGGTCAAGGCGATGCGCGAGGGCGCCTATGATTTCATCGAGAAGCCCTTCGCGATGCCGGTGCTCGCCACGACGATCGGCCGTGCGCTCGATCGCCGCGAACTGGTGCTGGAAAACCGCAGGCTGCGCGCCGCCGCCGGCAAGCGTGACGATATCGAGGCCCGGCTGCCGGGCCGCACCGCCGTCATGGTCGAGCTTCGCCACCGGCTCCGCGCCATCGGCGCAAGCGACGCCGACACGCTTATCATCGGCGATACCGGAGTCGGCAAGGAGGTGGTGGCCCGCGCGCTGCACGATGTCAGCAGCCGGGCGAGCCGTCCCTTCATCGCCATCAATTGCGCAGCCCTGCCGGAGACCCTGATCGAGAGCGAACTGTTCGGCCATGAGGCCGGCGCCTTTCCCGGCGCGCTGCGTGCCCGCTACGGCAAGTTCGAGCATGGCCGCGGCGGCACGATCCTGCTCGACGAGATCGGCTCGATGCCGATAGATCTGCAGGCGAAGTTCCTGCGCGTTCTGCAGGAACGGACCATCACCCGGCTCGGCTCCAACGAGGCGGTGCCGCTCGACGTCCGCTTCATCGCCACCAGCAAGGTCGATCTCGAGGAGGCCGTGGCGAACGGCGCCTTCCGCGCCGACCTTTTCTACCGGCTCAACGTCGCAACGCTGCGCGTGCCCGCGCTCGCACAGCGCCGGCAGGACATCCCCCTGCTCTTTTTCCAGCTCGTCCGCGAAGCCTGGGGACGCTATGGCCGCGAGCCGGTCGATATCCCGCCCGAGGTCGTCACCGAGATTTCCGAACGAGAATGGCCCGGCAATGTCCGCGAGCTGCGCAACGCCGCCGACCGTTTCGTGCTCGGCCTGCCCATGCACGAAGCCATCCCCGACGGTGTCGGGGAACGCGCCGGCACCCGCCTCGCCGACAAGGTCGGCTCATATGAGCGACAGCTGATTGCGAACGCCATCGCCGCCCATGGCGGCAGCCTCAGGCCCGTCTACGAGCAGCTCGGCATTTCCCGAAAGACGCTTTACGAGAAGATGCAGAAATACGGCCTCGGCAAGCGTCTCGCCAACGGCGAAATCGCCGACGACTGAGCGGATGGGTGGAAATCCACCCACGCCCCCACTGCCTTGGGAGGGATTCCACCCATGGTGCGCCGCAAAACTTTTGTAAGCATATCATTTCGGACATGCGTCAGGTTGTTGCTGCGGTGCGAGCCGTGAAAAACCCGTTTTCAGCGCCGGCTTTGGAGGAGCTTTGCCGGCGACTGGACCTGATGACGGGAGGATCGTCCATGATATCGAAATCGCTTTTTGCCGCCACCGCCCTTGCTATGACGCTGCTCGCCGGCGCCGCCCACGCGGAATATCCCGAGCGCACCATCACCATGGTCGTTCCCTTCGCCGCGGGCGGCCCGACCGACACCGTGGCCCGCCTCGTCGCCGAATCCATGTCCAAGGATCTCGGCCAGCAGGTGATCGTCGAGAATGTCGGCGGGGCCGGCGGCACGCTCGGAGCGGGCCGCGTCGCCACCTCCGACCCCGACGGCTACACCCTTCTGCTGCACCATATCGGCATGGCGACATCGGCCACGCTTTATCGCAATCTCGCCTATGACACCCTGAACGCCTTCGATTATGTCGGCCTCGTCACCGAGGTTCCGATGACCATCGTCGCCCGCAAGGATCTCGAGCCGACGGACCTCAAGGGCCTGATCGACTACGTCAAGGCCAATGCCGACAAGGTGACCGTCGCCAATGCCGGCATCGGCGCGGCCTCGCATCTCTGCGGCATGCTGTTCATGAGCGCGATCGAAACGCCGCTCGTCACCGTCCCCTACAAGGGCACCGGTCCAGCCATGACCGACCTGCTCGGCGGCCAGGTGGACATCATGTGCGACCAGACGACCAACACCACCAAGCAGATCCAGGGCGGCACGATCAAGGCTTATGCCGTGACGTCGCCTGCGCGGCTCGACATCTTCCCCGACCTGCCGACGGCAGCCGAGGGTGGGCTCAAGGACTTCCAGGTCGGGATCTGGCATGGCGTCTACGCCCCGAAGGGCACGCCGAAGGAGACGGTCGACAAGCTCAGCGCCTCGCTCAAGAAGGCACTGAAGGACGAGAATGTCGCCGCCCGCTTCAAGGAACTCGGCACGGCGCCCTCACCCGAGGCCGATGCCACGCCCGAAGCGCTGAAGGCCAAGCTCGAAAGCGAGATCGCCCGCTGGAAGCCGATCATCGAAGCGGCCGGCCAATACGCGGACTGAGCCTCGCGGCCTTCGCCTGCATCCCCTCCCCCGGCGCAAGGCACCGGGGGAGGGGCTCGCCTGGATAAAACATCGACCCGCCGGCCATCGTCCCACACAGGCCGACCGCCGGGGGCAACTGCCGGGGACATCATGAACAATCCAACTTTCGATCGCACCAACCTCATCAGCGGGCTGGTTTTCATCGGCGTCGGCCTCTTCTTCACCATCCAGTCGCTGGGGCTGGAGATCGGCACCTCCTTCCGCATGGGACCGGGTTATTTCCCGCTGCTACTGGCGGTGCTGCTCATCCTTCTCGGACTGGTGATCCTCATCCAGTCCTTCCGCAAGCAGGGCGAGCCGATCGGCCCGATCGCCTGGCGCGGCATGCTTTTCATCCTGCCGGCGCCGGTCATCTTCGGCCTGACGGTGCGCGGCCTGGGTTTCGTGCCTTCGCTCTTCCTCTGCGCCTTCTTTGCCTGTTTCGCGTCGCATCGGATGAACGTGATGTGGGCTCTGATCCTGTCGCTCTGCATTACGGTCTTCTCGGTCGCAGTCTTCAGCTACGCGCTTGGACTGCCCTTCGAGCGCTTCGGCCCGTGGACACGCTTCTAGGAGGCTTGCGATGGAACTCTTCGACAATCTCGTTCTCGGCTTCGCCACCGCCGCAACCTGGCAAAACCTGCTCTTCTGCCTGATCGGCGTGCTGCTCGGCACGCTGATCGGCGTGCTCCCCGGCATCGGCGCCACGGCGACCATCGCCATGCTGCTGCCGATCACCTTCCAGCTTTCGCCCGTCTCCTCGCTCATCATGCTCGCCGGCATCTATTACGGCGCGCAATATGGCGGCTCGACCACGGCGATCCTCATCAACATGCCCGGAGAATCCTCCTCGGCGGTGACGGCGATCGACGGCTACCAGATGGCGCGCAAGGGTCGCGCCGGCGCGGCGCTGGCCACGGCCGCGCTCGGCTCTTTCTTCGCCGGCACGGTCTCGACCTTCCTGGTGGCGATCTTCGCCCCGCCGCTCACCGCAGTTGCGCTGCAGTTCGGTTCTGCCGAATATTTCTCGCTGATGGTCGTCGGCCTTGTCATGTCGGTCGCGCTCGCCCACGGCTCGATCGTCAAGGCGCTCGCCATGCTGATCCTCGGCCTGCTGCTGGGCCTGGTCGGCAACGACATCTTCGAGGGCACGCCGCGCTTCACGCTCGGCATCGTCGATTTCGCCGACGGGCTCAACTTCGTCGCGGTCGCGGTCGGCGTCTTCGGCATCGCCGAGATCCTGCGCAATCTCGAAAACGAGAAGTCGCGCTCGGTGCTGATGAGCCGGGTCGAAGGCCTCATGCCGACGCGGGAGGATTTCCGGCGCATGGCGGGGCCCGTCTTGCGCGGCACCGGCATCGGCTCGATCCTCGGCGTACTGCCCGGTGGCGGCGCCATCCTCGCCGCCTTCGCCTCCTATACGGTGGAGAAACGGCTGTCGCGCAATCCGAAGGAGTTCGGCCAGGGCGCCATCGAGGGCGTTGCCGGGCCGGAATCGGCCAACAACGCCGGCGCCCAGACCTCCTTCATCCCGCTTCTGACCCTCGGCATTCCCGCCAATCCGGTCATGGCGCTGATGATCGGCGCGATGATTATCCAGGGCATCGTCCCCGGGCCGAACGTCGCAACCGAACAACCGAGCCTGTTCTGGGGCATCATCGCCTCGATGTGGATCGGCAACCTGATGCTCGTCGTGCTGAACCTGCCGCTGATCGGCCTCTGGGTCCGGCTCCTGAAAGTGCCCTATTACGTGCTCTTTCCCATCATCATGGCCTTCTGTTCCATCGGCGTCTATAGCGTGAAGTCCAACGTCTTCGACCTCTATTCGGTCGCCTTCTTCGGCTTCATCGGCTATGTCCTGGTCAAGCTTCGCTGCGAACCTGCGCCGCTGCTGCTCGGCTTCGTGCTCGGCCCGCTGCTCGAGGAACACCTGCGCCGCGCCATGATCTTCTCGCGCGGCGACCCGACGACCTTCGTCACCCGCCCGATCAGCGCCGGCCTGCTTCTCCTCGCAACCCTCGTGCTCATCGTGGTCTTCATGCCGAACGTGCGGGCCAAGCGCGAGGAGGTATTCCAGGACGAGGAGTGAGCCTTCAGGCTTACTCGGAGAACGAGGCTGCCCCCCAGCCATCGGGACGCCGGTCGTCTGTCCGGACAACCGGCGTCCTGCTGCGGCATACCGGAGAACTCGTCTTACCGCGCGGATGGCTCGGAACCGTCGATCTCTGAGCTTCTGCGATTTTCGCAGACCTCAACCGGTCCGAAGCGCCGTTCAGGCGAAAATTTCCGTCTGCTCCATCAGACCGTATGCCTTGGCCCGCTGTTCCTCGGGATAGGGCGGCCGTGTGGCGCTGGGGCGTAGGCTGAAACGGTCGAACCACTGCTGCAGATCGATGCATCCGGGCGGGATTGGCACCGCATAGAAGTCGTTGGCGTATTGCAGCGTTGCAATCGCGACGCAGTCAGCGATAGTGACCCGCTCCCCGGCAAGGAACAGGCTTCCGGTCATCATTCTGTCGATTTCGCGCAGCCGAGCGAAATACCTGCCTGCGCAGATTTCGGCGACCTCCCGGCTTGAGCGCACCACACCGTGTCCGAGGCGGCTGCCGTGACGCGCCCAGAGCGCGAAAAATGTCAGCGCCTCGTCGAACATATGCATGAACTGGCGGACCTGAGCCCTCTCTGCCGGAGTGTTCCCGCGCATGTCCGGCTCCGGGACACGGTCTTCGATGTATTCGAGGATCGCCAGCGACTGTCCGATGACGGTGCCGTCGGCATCCCGAAGGATCGGCAGAGACCCCATGGGGGTGAGGGTCTTGACCTCGGGCGGGGGCACGCCGGCGAATTTGTCAGGCGCTTCGTATATCGTCACGGCCACATCTTTCGGCCGCTTCTCGGCCAGATAGATGTTCAGCCTTTGCGGATAGGGGCCGAAGGCGAAGTTGAAGAGCTCCATCGGCGATCACCCGGTCTCTTTTCCAGTTGCCTGCGTCATCGAACCGGAAGCGGTCATGACCCAGCCGCGAAACGAAAAGGCGGCATAAAACAGCGCCGGTTCCCGGAAGCCCGCCTGCCGAAAGCATTCTTCTTCCTCATCCGGCGAGAGGAGCGGCAGCCGCTCTGCCATCGCTCTTCCAGATGCTTCGGCCTTTCTGGGGTCCGGGTTTACGCCTCCGGCGAAGGCCGCAGACCGCGCCAGCCAGGCTTCCGCCTGACCGTCGACATTCGCGTGATGGGCCGCGACAAAGACACCGCCCGGCTTCAGACGCTCGCGGATTTCCCGAAGGGTCTGAAGCCGCTCGCCTTTGTCGAGGAAGTGCAAGGTAAGAAGGCAGGCTGCTCCGTCGAAGGGACCGGAAGGCGCGTCAACGGCCGTACCGAGAATGAGATCTACCCGCCCGGCGCAGGCCGAGGTCGTATCTCGGGCAATCTCCAACATGGCCGGGGACGGATCGACGCCGGTAAATCGCCAGGCCGGTCGTGCCCGCGCCATTTCCCGTATCTCCAGCCCGCCGCCAGCGCCGACGACCAGCATATGCGCAGCATCGGGCGCCTGTTCCGCGAGAAGCAGCGTCGTCATTTTGTGCAGGTCTGCGAGACCGGGCACCTTGCCTGGCGTTTCGCGGACGTAGGCGCTCACGGAGGCCGGGTTCAGGAAAGTGCTGAGATTGCCGTTCATGATGCGCCCTCTTATGTATCAGATGAAGATGCATAACATGCGCTGGTATCACGCATCAACAACTGTTACATGACTTCACGACATAGCGAGAGGAGACCGCGTCGGCGGAGGCAGGCGATGAACAAGGACACGAGGCTATCGGACGTACTGCATGTGCTCCTGCATCTGGCGCAGACCGAGGCGCCGTTGACCTCGGAGGTTCTGGCGGTCAGCATGGGCACCAATCCCGCGGTGTTTCGCAGGACTATGGCCGGCTTGCGCAGGGCGGGCTACGTCACGTCCGGCAAAGGGCATGGCGGCGGCTGGCGCCTGGCCCGGCCCCTCAAGGAGATCTCGTTGCTTGCCGTCTACGAAGCGCTAGACCGGCCCACGCTCTTTGCCATCGGTTCTCGCAGCAGGCATCCGGATTGCATGATCGAGAAGAGCGTGAATGCGGCTCTCTCCGATACGATGCTGCGCGCCGAAAGCCTGCTCCTGGAGCGGTTTGGAACGGTCACCCTGGATCAGTTGATGCCGCAGCGTTCAAAGGCTCCGTCGGAAGATTGCGGAAAAAAGGTCCTGTGATCTGAACTCTTCAAACCCCGCCGTTTCGGTCAGAGTTTCCGGTGCATTTTCCGGCTGGAAGGAGCGAACGTAAGAGCCGGTGAACGCAGCGGTCGGTTAGCCGGAGGGTAGTTCCAGGCGAACATGCAGCCCGTGGGGCTGCCGGTCCAGAAGTTGCAGACGACCGCCATGGGCCTGAACGATCTCGGCCACGATCGGCAGGCCGAGCCCGAAGCCGTCATTCGGTCCATTTCGGGCGGCATCGGCCTTGAAAAAGGGCTCCAGCACCCGCTCCTTGTCCTGGCCGGAAATGCCCGGGCCGTCGTCCGATATGTCGATCGCCACGCCGTCCCTTTCCTGCTGGAGCTCGACCGAAACCGAACGACCGAACTTCGTGGCGTTGTCGCAGAGATTGGTTATCGCACGGGTCAGGGCGAGCGGCCGGCAATTGACCGTGAGCCGGTTCGGGCCCCGGTACTCGACATTGAAGCCGACATCGGCAAACTCATTGCAGACGGTCTGGACAAGGCTGGCTATGTCCGTCCGCTCGATGCTCTCCTGGCGGTGATTGTCGCGAAGATAGTCCAGGCTCTCGGTCAGCAGGCCGTCGATGCGACCGATATCCGACAGCATTGCATCCCGGGAGGCGCCTTCCGGCAAGTTTTCCGCGCGCATCCTCAGCCGGGTGAGCGGTGTTCGCAGATCGTGGCTGATCCCCCTCAGCATCCGGGTCCGCGATTCCATCATCACGGATATGCGGTTGTGCATGCTGTTCAGCGCCTTCGCGACGACAACGATTTCCCTGCTGCCGCGCTCCTCGAAAATCGGAGCGTCGTTGCTGAGGTCCGCATTGCCAGCCGCATGCGCGATGCGGCGCAGCGGAAGCAGGATCGACCAGATGGCGAATGAGGAGAAAAGGAACACCAGCGTGAGGATCGCCACGACATAATAGGTCCCCTGGCCGATGAAATCGGTAATCAGCAAGATGTCGTCGGTCGCAACGGTCGAAACAATCATCGACGTATCGTCGACCTGCATGGCAACCACGCGTCTGTCACCGAGAAACGTACGCCAGCCTCCGAGCGGAACTGTCCAGTCATCCGGCGGGAAGAGCCATTCGACGACCCTGTCGGAGAGGCGCTCCCCTTCGGACGCTCCGGCAAATTGCATGCTCAATAACAGCGGCTCGAGCGTCATGTCCCAGCCGGAACGCCGGGCGGCCTCGACAATGGCCTCCCGCTCGGTCGGTGTCGCGACCGCCAGAATATCGGCCACCGCGCGGAGCCGGTCGGCAAGTTGCTCGATGTCGGGCGTATGGTAGTCGTCGCGGAGCCAGCGCTCGACGATGGGTGCGGCCGTGACGACGATCAGAAGCGCCAGAACCACGATCACGGCAATCTGCGCGTGGATCGTCCTGAGGGTGAAGAGCAGGCGCATTTTCATGAAGGCTCCATCCGACTGTCCCCGAGCTGCCACGCTTTTCCCTGATCCGCGGAACTGCGTCGGCCCTTTCTTTTTTCTGCAATTCCGGACGCAGCACCGCGACGCACCTCCAGTGGAACTGCTTTAGCACAGGCAGAGCATATCGGCTTTGCCGGAAATATTACGTTTCATGTCCACCCTCCCGCCCGCGGCCGTCACTCATGGCAAGAGCCGCGCAACAAACCGCAACATAATGACACCCCGCAGAAGCCGCTCCTGTGAAAACTGGTGGTGTCAAACCTCTCGCCTGTCGGCCACCCCAACCTCAGGCTGAATAACCCCAATTCTGGAGCAAACATGTTTCTCGTCCGACAGAACCACCTGCGCGTTTCGTCCTTCGCGCTCTCTACCGCCCTGGGCATAACGGGAATGGCAGCAGGCGCGTTTGCCGCAGATCCCTCCGAGCCGGAGCCGCCGCAGGACATGGCATTCGACAACGCCCGCATGACCAACGAGCCGGTGAAGCCCGACTGGAGCCTTATTGTCGGCGGAGGGGGGATATACGAGCCGGAATACGAGGGCAGCGATGAGTTCAAGATCAGCCCCGTGCCCTTCGTGGTGTTCACCTATGGCGAATGGCTCGAAATCGACCCGAGCGGAGTGACCGTGACCCCCCTTCGCTACGGAGACTTCGCCCTGTCTGCCAATGTCGGCTATGAACCCGGCCGGGACGACAGCGATCATGCCGACCTGCGCGGCTTGGGCGATATCGACTTTGCCGCGACGCTCGGGGCGAAGGCGAGCTATGAATGGGGGCCGGTGGAATTCTATGCCGCCGTCGACCAGACGCTCGGCGGAAGCGAAAGCCTCATCGGCACGGTCGGCATCGGATATTCGGCACCGGTGACGGAACGGCTCATCCTGGAGGCGAATGCCGAAGCCATTCTTGCAAACGACAAACACATGGAAGCCTATTTTGGCGTGAACGCGGCCCAGTCCGCAGCCTCGGGCTTGCCCCAGTACAAGGCCGAAGCAGGCCTCAAGCGCGTCGAAGTTTCCGTCGCCGCGACGTATCTCTTGAGCGAGAACTGGCTGATCCGCGGTCAGGCGGGCCTCGGCATCCTGACCGGCGATGCCGCCGACAGCCCGATCGTCAAGGAAAAGCTCCAGCCATCCGCGCAACTTTTCCTCGGATACAAGTTCTGACGATCGGCATGCCAGGACTGCGCTGTGGCCGGGAGCCCCGCTCCCGGCCATTTTCGTTCATACCTCCTCGACCGCCGCCGTGAATGTGTAGCCTCCGAGCCTCACGGTCTGCAGCAGCGCCGGCTCGCGTGGGTCGACCTCGATCTTCTGGCGCAGACGGCTGATATGGACATCGATGCTGCGCTCGATCGGTCCGGCAAGTCCGGCATGGGTGAGCGACAGCAGTTCCTCGCGGGTGATGACCCGCCCCGGATTGCGGCAGAAGGCCAAAAGCAGATCGAACTCGGTGGTGGTGAGCGCCACACGGGCATTGCTTGGATCGTGCAACTGGCGACGAAGCGGGTCGATCTGCCACCCGTCAAACCGCAGTTTGCGCTGGCTGTTCGTCGAAACCAGGCCGTAGGAGGCGCGTCTCAGAAGGCTTCGCACACGGGCGACGACTTCCCTCGGACTGAAGGGCTTGGTGACATAGTCATCGGCGCCGACTTCGAGGCCGACGATCCTGTCGACCTCTTCGCCGAGCGCCGTCAGCAGAATGATCGGAGTGGTCTTTTCGGCGCGAATTCTCCGGCAGAGCGTCAGGCCATCCTCGCCGGGCAGCATGACGTCGAGAATAATCAGGTCGAAGCTATTGTTGCGCAGAAGCGATTGCATGACATGACCGTCCTCGGCGACCGTCGGTGTCATGCCGTTCTCCCGCATCGTCATGGCAAGAAGCTTGCCGATTTCGGGATCGTCCTCGACGATCAATATCTGTGCGTTTGCCGCTGATGGCTGCATGTCTGACTCCCTCGACTGTCATTACAGCATGCATTCCACGAATGCGTCCATTGTTTCGGTTCGTTACGTTTTGTTGCGACGCATCCACGGAAGAAGGGGCCGGGCCACGCAGGCCCGACCCCTTCCCGTTTGCATTGCCTGCAATCGGCTGCGCGCTTAGCGCCTTAGGCATCGGCCGGCTGGAGGAACGGCCTGACGCTTCGGGCAATGCGATCGCCAAGATTGGAGACAATGAGATGGAGCGAGGGAATGACGATCAGCGACAACAGCGTGGATACGAGCAGTCCGCCAATCACCGCGATTGCCATCGGAGAGCGGAATTCTCCTCCGTCTCCCATCCCGAGGGCGGAAGGCACCATGCCACCCGCCATGGCGAGCGTGGTCATGATAATCGGCCTCACTCTTTCGCTGCAGGCTTCGACGATGGCCTCGAACCGAGGCAAGCCATGGGCCTCCCGCTCAATAGCGAAATCCAGCAGCATGATCGCATTCTTCGTGACGATGCCCATCAGCATCAGGATGCCGATGACAACCGGCAAGGACATGGCATTGCCGGTGAACAGAAGACCCGCCGCAACGCCGCCGATTGAAAGCGGGAGCGATGCAAGAATGGTCCAGGGTGCGAGCAGGCTGCCGAACAGCAGGATCAGGACGACCAGAACCAGCATGATCCCCGATCCCATGGCAACGGCGAAGCTCTCGAAAACGCTGCCCTCGGTGTCGGAATCGCCCGTTGCCTGGATGCGCACCCCATCGGGAAGGTTCTTGACGCTTTCGAGCTGCAAGAGCCGCTCCATGCCTTGTCCTGACGTCGTGCCGGAGGCCATATCGGCACCGATCTCAACGAGGCGGCTGCGATCCGAACGTTCGATTGCGGAAACCGTCTCGTCGAAACTGGCGTTCACGACCGCCGTCAGCGGTATGCGCGTTCCATCCGCACTCGCGACCGTCAGCAGTTCCAGCCTGCCGAGATCGTCGCGCGACTGCCGGTCGATGACGACGCGGATGGGGATCTGTCGGGCGCCGTCGAGCAGGCTTGGCAGACGGCTATCGCTGTCGCCGACGGTCGATACCCGAATGAGGTCGGCGATCTCGGTGGGGGAGACACCGAGCATGGCCGCCTTGTCGGACTGCACCTTGAAGCGGAGTTCCGGCCGCATCGCGGCATTCTCCGCCGCCGGCCCGATGAACATGGGGTCCGTCGCCATTTCGGTGACGATCCTGTCGGCGGCAGCCTGCACCTTGGCGCCGTCGGTCCCGAGCACGGCGAACGACATGTCGCGCCCGCCGCGGCTGTTCAGGAAGCGGAACTTGATATCCGTCATGGAGGCGAGCCGGTTTTCCATGTCGGCCTCGATCTCGAAGGATGACCGCGAACGCTCCGACTTGTGCGTGAGATCGATCAGCACGGTGGCATAGCGAACGTCCTGCTGACCCGACATGCTGGAGCCCGCCTGGACAAATACGCCCTCAACCTCCTCGAAGCCGAAGATACGGCGGGACACGTCGTCGGAGACAGCACGGGTCTCCATGAGGGTCGCACCCGGCGGAAGCTCGATGGTCAAGGTCAGCTGGCCGGTATCCTCCTCCGGCAGGAAGGCCGTTGGAACCGACAGCAGCGCCACCATGGCAAGGGCAAAGGATGCAACCGCGGCTCCGACGGTCATCCATCGCCAGCGCAGACTGAACCGAAGCAGCCGCTCATATGTCGCGACAAAGAATCCCTTGGGCGCCTCGACCGGAGGACTTCCTGTCATGAAATACGCCGCCAGAATAGGGGTGATAAGCCGCGCCACCAACAGGGAAAAGAAGACGGCAATGGCAACCGTCAGGCCGAACTCGCGGAAATACAGACCGACGACGCCGCTCATCATTCCCACCGGCGCGAAGACGGCGATGATCGTGGCCGAAATCGCAATGACCGCCAGACCGATTTCGTCGGAAGCATCGAGAGCGGCCCGATAGGCCGATTTACCCATGTTGCGGTGACGCACGACATTCTCGATTTCGACAATGGCGTCATCGACCAGAATACCTGTGACCAGGGTGATTGCCAGAAGACTGAGAATGTTCAGCGAGAAGCCGAGAAACTCCAGCGCGAAAAAGGTGGGAATGATGGACAGGGGAAGGGCCACCGCGGCAACGACCGTCGCGCGCCAATCCCTGAGAAACAGGAACACGACGACGATGGAAAGGATCGCGCCTTCGACAAGCGTGTGCATCGCCGAACTGTAGTTGCCGGCTGTATAGGCGACATTGTCGTTTACGAGGCGGAACCCGACCTCGACATGGGCAGCCTGGAGGTCTGCGACGGCGGCCGCAACCGCGGCCGCAACGGAAACGTCGCTGGCCCCTTGAGTGCGGTAGACGGAGAAACCGACGACATCGCTGCCATCGAGCGTCGCGAAGGATCGAGCTTCCGCAATGCTGTCCTCCACCTGGCCGAGGTCTCCCAGGCGGACCGATGCGTCGGAGGAAAGGGCAATGCGCTGATCCGCAAGATCGGAAACGGTTCTGGCCGCGGCCATCGTCGTCAGCGCCTGCTCGCGGCCGCTGACGTCGCTGCGACCGCCCGAGGCGTCCACCTGGGACTGAAAAAGGGTGTCGTTGACCGTCTTCGCGGAAAGGGAGAGTGCATGAAGCCTGTCGGCATTGAGCTCGATACGGATTTCGCGATCGGCGCCGCCGACCCGGTCGATGCGTCCGACCCCGGGCAGACCCTGAAGATGCCGGGAGACCACATCGTCCACGAACCAGGAGAGTTCAGCAACGGTCATGTTCCGGCTGGCGACCGCGTAGGTCACCACAGACTGCCCCTCCTCCTCGACCCGTTCAATGATGGGTTCGTCGATGGTTGGCGGCAGATCGGCACGCACCCTGGCAAGTGCATCGCGCACATCGACCATCGCCTGGTCGGGCGTAACCTTGCCCACTTCGAACTCGACCGAGGTGACCGAGCGGCCCTGGTCGATCGTCGACTTGAGCTCTTTCAGCCCCGGCAGGGAAGCGACCGCATCCTCCACCAGCCGCGTAACCTCCGTTTCCAGTTCGGTCGGCGTTGCCCCGGACTGTTCTATGGTGACTTTGACAAGAGGCGTGACGATGGTCGGGAAATAGGTCACCGGCAGGCGCGAGAAACTGTAGAGGCCCACGACCGTCAGGATGACGAACAACAGGATGGAAGGCAGCGGTTTGCGGATTGCCCAGGCCGACAGATTGGCGTTCATCGACGAACTCCTTCCGCATCGGCCGGTACGACGACTTCCGACAGCTCGCGCGGCACACCGCCCTCGACCGAGGCAAGCACGGGGGTCACACGATCGCGATCCCTGAGGAAGCCGCCTGCCTTCAGCACGACCATCTCGCCATCGCCGAGACCGTCCAGGATTTCGACGAGATTGTCCCGCTGCACGCCCACCTTGACGTTGCGCACCGAGACAAGATCGTTCCTGACGACGTAGACGCTGCTTATCCCGCCGGCGCTTTTGACGGCCGTTCCCGGCAGCAGAACATTGGATCGCGTCCCGGTATCGACCTCGCCGCGGGCATAGGCGCCCGGGACCAGCCACTCATCGCTGTCGAGTTCGATCCTGACCGAACCGCTCCTCGTCTTCGGTTCCAGCCGCGCGGCGGTCAGTCTCACCGTGCCGGACACCGGCACATCGAGGCCGGGCACGGCAATCCGGGCCGCCATGCCTTCCTTCAGCCGAACGAAATTGCCGTCCGTCACCTCCGCCACAAACTCGATCGCGCCGTCGCGCGCTATGGTAAAAAGAGGGTCGTCTGAACTGGACGGCACGGCGCCGAGGCGGGCGCGGCGATCGAGTACGACGCCGGCGCTCGGTGCCCGGAGGGTACAGCGCTCCAGCGTCAGCTCGATCTCGCGTCGCTCGCTCGCTATGATCCGCTCATCCGCTTCGGCCAGAGCAAGCGACTGGCGGGCCAGAGCGAGTTCGGCGACCGCGCGGTCATAGGCGTTCTGGTGCTCCTCCAGCGTCTGATCCGAGACGGCTCCCTTGGGCTGAAGGGAGCGGCTTCGCTCAAGCTTCTTCCAAGCCTCCCGCTCGCTCACCAGAGTGATGTCGACCTTGCTTCTTTCCGCGGCGATGGCCACCTTGGCGCGCTGCATGCTGACGGCATTCTTGTCCAGCGCCAACAGGGTATCGGCGGCATCGAGAAGCGCCAGAGGCTTGCCGGCCTCCACCCGCTCACCGACCTCGACCAGAATCTGTTTGATCTCCCGCCCCTCCAGAGAGGAATGGACCTGGATTTCCTCGCGCGCGGCGAGCGTACCGACCACAGCGATCTGCTCTGTCACCGGCGCCTCGCGGGCGACGACCACCGTCACCGGCATTTGCTCTACCGCCCCTGCCGACGCTGCATTCGTACCGGCGACAGCAAAGCAGGCAACCGCGGCGCCGATGGTTCGCCAGGCAACAAGCCGACCCGGCCACGTTTTCCCATGCATGAAACGACCTCTTCGTTGGCCTGCGGAAAAATCACGAGCCGCAGACGATCTCAAACCCGACCCTAAAGATCAGGCCGGGGAATGGCGTTTCATCCTGTTGCTATTTGTTGCGGGCACTTCCCGGGAAAAATACCGGGACATCGGCTTCTGCATGAAGGCGTTCGTGTAGAAGGATGCCGGTGGAAACCGGTTCCATCAGCCGCGGCGGATGTTCCGATGCGACGACGATCATTCGATGAGGGCGGTCCGGGTCACTTTGACGTCATCATCCTCTGGCTAGCTGCCCACTTCGAGGCAATGAGGATCTGACGTGCAAACCCGACTGTGCCTGACCTGTGACGACACCGCTGCCGGATATCTGAAGGCAGTCCATGCGACCTCCTCGCCCCGGCCGGAGATCGTTCCTTTGTCTGCCCGGCTGATCCGCGCGCCGATCGCCTCGGCGCAACCGAAGCACGGCCTTCCTCCGGGAGGCGGGAAGACTTTGCTTCCTCCCGCTGTCGAGCCCGACATCGCGGGCGTCTTCTCTCGATTGGGTGAGGTCGAGCGCTGCGAGTTCTACATCGATCCGGACCCCAACAGCCAGCTTCTGATGACGCTGCTGCTCACCCGGGCGCTTGCCGCCGGCATCGAGCACCGCAGGCTTTTTCTCGTGCATGCGCCTGCTCGATGGGGCCAGGTGGACGCCAGCACCCCACCTGAGCGAGTAGCATCGCCGACACAGGCGGAGGAACGGCATCTGAGCGCGGCGGCGTCTTTTTGGTCAGCCTATTGCGCCCCTACGCCGGAGGCCTGGCTTGGCCTGCGGCACCAGGATATGGCTCTTTTCCCGTTTCTGGAAAACGCAAGGGACGCGCTGCTGGACGACCTGCCTCGACGGGATACGGGGCTCGGAGCATGCGAAAGGCTGGCGCTTGAGACCATCGGCATCGAGGGCGCCAAGGTGAACGAGTTGTTCGGCGCGTTTTACCGGGAGCCGGCAAGGCTCATCGACCTGCCGCAGATCGTCTCCCTGCTCGGCTCGCTGGCGTCCGGCGCGGCTCCGCTCATTGATGGGTTGGAAGGGCGCCTCGGCGCTGACGACGTCCTCGAGGACGCCGATGCGTGTGACAGGTTTCGAGAGAGCCGCGTGCGGTTGACGGATGTCGGCCATAAAATCCTCGCCGGCGAACTGGATTTCGTCAAAACGCACGGCATCGACCGCTGGTGGGGCGGAACACGCCTGACGGGACGTAAATGCTGGCGATGGGATCACCGGACACGATCGCTCGCGCATCCAGCGGAAGACTAGACGGCGGACGCGCCTTCGCCGGGTTGGCGTCTCGCAGCGGAGGGGAGGCTGTTTTCCGCGGCGGTGGCAGCGAGCTGCATCATGTGGGCCGGCAGTGCCAGCCCACATGAACCATCGTCACCAGGCGACGGGACCGTCCGGCGCCACAAACCGGCCGGAGACGGCGTCGGCACCGAGCAATGCGTACTCGACAGGCAGGCGTGCGCCTTCCTCGGGCGTCATGAAGCCATTGCCGCCCGTCAGATCCGTCTTCACATAACCCGGTGCGACCGAGTTGACGACGATGGGGGTGTTCTTCAGCTCTGCCGCCATTTGCACCGTCAGCATGTTGAGCGCCGCCTTGGAGGCGTTGTAGCCCATCAGCCGGGCCTCGTAATAGGGAGACGTCGGATCGCCATTGACGGCCAACGATCCAAGGGTCGTGGACAGGTTGACGATGCGTCCGGCCTTCGATCGGCGCAGCAGCGGCAGCATGGCCTGCGTCACGGCAAGCGTGCCGAGGAAGTTCGTCTCCATCAGCCTTCGCGCCGCAGCAACCGTTGCGACGGTCGGCGGTCCGTCTTCGGCGTCGACGACGCCGGCATTGTTCACGAGGATGTCGAGCCGGCCATGTCTTGAGGAAATCGCGGCGGCGGCGGCTGTGATCGTCGCCTCGTTGTTGAGATCGACCTCGATAGCTTCCACCGCCAGTCCCGCCTGAACCAGCTCGCCGGCGGCAGCCTGTCCGCGTTGCAGGTCGCGGGCACCCATCAGCACGGTCACACCGGCCTTTGCGAGTTGCCGCGCGATTTCAAGCCCAATGCCTTTGTTGGCACCTGTCACAAGCGCAATTCTATTCGTATCAGTCATCGCATGTCCTTCGGATATTGGCGAAACACGCCGCTCAATATATGAAGGATCATTCGTTTTCGGGATTCGCATATGGATGTATCGCCGCCTCGCCATCTGAAGGCCCGCAAAAAGCCGCGTCAGACGCGCGCAATGTCGACGGTCGACGCCATTTTCGAGGCGACCATTCAGGTTTTGATCGGCGAGGGAACGCACCGGCTGACCACCACGCGCGTGGCCGAGCGCGCCGGTGTTTCGGTCGGCACCATGTATCAGTATTTTCCGCACAAGCAGGCTCTGCTCTACGCGCTCAACGAGCGTTATCTCGACCGACTGGCGGAGCGTGTGGAAAAGGCCTGCCTCGCACAACACGGCAAGTCGACGAAGGCGATGATAGAGGCGCTCGTCACCACCTACTGGGAGGCAAAGACCGAGCGAAGCGACGTGACCCGCGCGCTCTACAGCTCTGCGGTCGAACTGGACAACGAAGCGCTGATCGAGGCTTTCGCCAGACGCATGGACGCGGCGACCATAGCCATGCTGCAGAGCGCTCCGACCGCGAATTATGCCGATATCGACCTCGTGAACGTGACGCTGCTGTCTGTCATTTTCGGAACCGTCAGGAACGTTTTCGAACGCAACCTGCCCGCGCCGGAACAGATCGCAATCCGCAAACAGCTCATCGTCATGTGCCTTGCCTATCTCGATATGTCCGGCGGGTAGCCGAGTGCGCTTGCAAGGCGCCGGGACGCATCCTAACAGAAATCAACATTCGGCTCGATCTGAGGTGTCGCAGCATTCGCTGCGGAGCCGTCAAGGCTGAGGAGGCACTGATGCTTCGCGACATGAGCGATACTTTGGCGTTTATCGAGGTGGTCCAGCGAGGAAGTTTTACGGCTGCGGCAGACAGCCTGAGGACGTCCAAGGCGCGCCTGAGCAAGAAGGTTCAGGACCTGGAGCAAAGGCTGGGGGTGAAGCTCCTCCATCGCACGACGCGCAATATCCGTCTGACGGAGGCGGGCTCCATCTATTTCGAGCGTTGCCAGGAACTCGCCCGCCTTATCGGCGACGCCGAGAGCGCCGTCGAACAAGTGCACGGCAAGCCCTCCGGATGGTTGAGAGTGACCGCACCCCACTGGTTGGTCACCAAGGCTATCGCCCCGCTGCTGGTCGGCTTTCGGGAAGCCTATCCCGAGGTCAGGCTCCAGCTGCTGCTCGACCACGAAGTAAAAAACATCGTGCACGAGGACATCGATGTGGCATGCCGCCTCTGGAACGGTCAGATGCCGGATTCCAACCTCGCCGCTCGTCGCCTGGCCGATCTTCAGACAGGTCTCTACGCTTCCAGGCGGTATCTCGAACGGCATGGAGTTCCACAACACCCATCGCAATTGAAAGACCATGATTGCCTCGTGACCCAATTGTTTTATGGCCGCCCCTACCACTCATGGCCACTTGCGACAGAGGGCGAGGTTGTCGATTATCCGATCAATCCGGCGATCGTTGCGACAGATCCGGAAGCATTGTTCGAATTCCTGGTCAGAGGACAAGGGATCCAGCTTACCAATCCTTACCTGGTTCAAGCGGCGGTCGTGTCCGGCGAGGTCGTGCGCATTCTCCCCGAATGGTCCGGGCCCAGCGCCACGTTGTACGCCGTGAGAGCCGGCGGCCGTGTCCAGCCCCTCAAGGTGAGGGCGTTTATCGACTATCTGGCGGAGCATCTCGAGGAGACATTGCAGGCACAATGAGACGGACAGCCGTGCCCTGCCGATTGTAGCCAGATTCTTGACAGCGCGATCCGACTTGGCGACCTAATCACACGGGCCGCTCCAGCCTACTTTCCTTCCGCAAGCGCCGCATCGTTCATTATTGAACTTTTTCGCGGCGGAAATCGATGAAGGAATTGTCATGGACAACATTACAAGACGAAACGTCCTCAAGGCGGCTTCTGCCCTGGCGACCGTCGCCGCCGTTACGGGCGCCCCCTCCCTCACCCTCGCGGCTGCTCCGAAGCAGGGCTTTCAGGCGCCCGGCTTCTACAGGATGGCGCTCGGCGATCTCGAAATTACGGCACTGCTGGACGGCACTCTGCCCCTTCCGCTTCCCGAGATGTACCGTGGCGTCACCGCTCAGGATGCCGCCGAACTGCTGCGCGCGGCTTTCCGCGACATCCCGACGGATACCTCCGTCAACGCCTTCCTGGTCAACGACGGAAAGCGTCTCGTAATGATCGACGCCGGAACCGGGGCCTATCTGGGCAAGGAGGTCGGACATCTGGCGTCCAATCTCGAAGCGTCGGGTTACAGCGCCGCGCAGATCGACCATATCATCCTGACCCATGTCCATACCGACCATTCCGGCGGTCTGGTCCGCGATGGAAAAGTGGTCTTCGAAAACGCAACCGTGCATGTTCCCGAGCGGGAACTGGATTTCTGGTTGAAGACGCCGGCGGATGCGCGACCTGCGGGCCTGAACCAGCAATTGTTCAAGGAAGCGGAAGAGTGTTTGCGCCCATACCTGCAGCGCGGCAAGGTCGAAAGCTTCAAGGACGATCAGGAGGTCATCGCGGGTTTCCGTTCGATCCTGCGCCCCGGACATACCCCCGGCCATAGCTCCATCGTGGTCGAGAGTGGCGGCAAGAAGCTGGTGTTCTGGGGGGATATCACCCACGGCGACATCGTTCAGTTCAAGCAGCCGGAGGTGACGATCGAGTTCGATGTCGACCGCCCCAGCGCGGTAAAGTCCCGCAAACAGGCTTTCGCCGAAGCGATAGCGGAAGGATATCTTGTCGCCGGCGCCCACATCGCGTTCCCCGGCATCGGCAACGTCCTGCAGGATGGCCAGCAATTTGACTGGATGCCGGTGAACTATTCCGATGGAGAAGCCGGGGTTATCAAGTAAACCTCGGCAAGGCCCCGGTTTCGCCCGACACGATCGGCGGCCACCGTGAAAATTCCAGCGTGAAAATTCCGCCGCGAAACTCCGACGCTTACGAGGGAGTTTCGCGGCGAACCCGTTCGAAGGTTTCGCGAGGTCACGAGACCGCTATGCCTTTTCAGACCGCCACGAAGCCGCCATCGACAAACAGCTCCTCCCCGCCGACGAAACTGCTTTCGTCCGATGCCAGAAACAGAACCGCCTTGGCGATCTCCTCGGTCTCGGCGAGCCTGCCGAACGGAATGGCCTGCTGCATCCATTCCTCGGCACCGGCATTGTTGCGAAGATAGGTCTTCATGGCCGGTGTCTGAACCATGCCGGGGGAAACGACGTTCACACGAATGCCCCGGCTCTTGAGATCGGTCGTCCATGTTCGAGCGAAGGAGCGGATCGCCGCCTTCGTGGCACTGTAGACGGACAGGTTTGCGAAGCCCTTGGCTCCCGCCCCCGACCCGGCCAGCACGACGGCGCCACCGGCAGACATCAGCGGCAGAGCCTTTTGAACGGTGAAGACCGTGCCCTTGACGTTGATGCCGAAGACACGGTCGAAATGATCCTCTTCAATGGCGCCGATCGGCGCGGACTCGGACACGCCGGCATTGGCGAAGACCACATCGACACGGCCGTGGTCACGCTTGACCTGCGCATAAAGCCTGTCGAGCGCTGCAGGCTCGCTGACATCGCCCTGAACGCCAACGGCACCGTTGCCGATTTCCTCAAGCGCCTCGTCCAGGCGTTCCTGCCGCCGTCCCGTGACATAGACATGGGCGCCTTCCGCGGCGAACAACCTGGCTGTCGTCAGCCCTATGCCGTCCGTTCCGCCCGTGATCACCACGACCTTGTCCTCAAATCGTTTCGTCATGCCGTTCGCTCGCTTTCGCATTAAGTGGAAGATTGCTCCATTTACTATATGGAGATAAACTCCACTTACAAGTGACAGTGAGGCAGATTTTTTGGCTGAGGAGACCCCATTGCGCGCCGATGCGCAGCTGAACAAGGCAAGAATCCTTGCCGCAGCCGAAGAAGTCTTCATGGAGCGGGGCGCGGGCGTTTCGCTGGATGAGGTCGCAAAGCGCGCCGGGGTCGGGATCGCGACGCTTTATCGCCGCTTCCCGACGCGGGAAGACTTGCTCGCCGCAGCCTATAGCGCCCGATTCCTGGCTTTCGCCGAGGCGAGCCGCGTCCGGGCAGGCGCTCTCGAACCCTTGAACGCCCTGCGCGCCTACCTCGAGGAACTCGTCCGGTATTCGAATGTCTATCGCGGTTTTGCGGCGTCTCTCGGGACGGTTCTGCAGATCGGAACGCCCGGCTGCCGCGCAACCAGCGAGGAAGGTTCCCGACTTCTGCATACGGCGCAGGAGGCGGGCGCCGTTCGGCCAGATATCAGCTTTAACGACATAGTCTGCGTGGCGACCGCGATATCGCTCGCGACCGAGCACGACAGTTCGCCGGAAGCGCGCATCGCACATCTGGTGAGTATATTCATCGATGGGATCGTCGAGCGCCAGGTCTCCCACGATCGCCGGCGATAACGTCCAGGGACACCCGTTCCGCGCTCCGCACCGCAAGCGCGAGCCGATATCCGGCGCAGGGCAGAAACTCGAAAAATCGCCAGATGCCGGAATTGCCTGACACGCCGGGATCACCTTCCTGCGGCAGGAACGTCGCGCGCAGAGGATCGAGCTGGAAGGCGGGAGAGTCGAGACGTCCGGAGAGGCCTTCCCCGGTTGCCTTGAGATAGGCCTCCTTCAGTGTCCAGAGTCGGAAGAATATCGAGCGGTATTCAAGGCCCTCAGCTTTCGCAAGCATTGCGCGTTCGCCTGGCGCGAACCGTGCGGCCACAGCCGGGGGTACGTCGCCGTCGCTCGCCTCGACATCGACGCCGACGGGTACGCCCGCTATCGCGCAGGCGACCAGGCCGCGGGTGTGCGAGATATTGAAGTGAAGCCGCGGTCGACGATGAACGGCCGCAAACGCCGGTTTGCCGGTGGGACCGGTCTCGAATGCCCACGCCCTCGGATCGCCGCCGAGGGCTTCGCTCAGCATCAGGCGCAGCAGCGCGTGGGCGGCAACGTAGGCGGCCCTGTCCGCGCGATGGCGAAAGCGCGTTGCCCGGTCCTGTTCAAAAGCGCTCAGAAGCCCGGACCACCTTTCGATCGGCTGCGTTTCGATATCCTCGGTCCGCAGCCACCGCAGCCGCACGCTCCCCGGATCAAGCGGGGTCGCCGAAGGCGGGCTGTCTTTGCCGATGTGTCCTGCCGTTCGGCGCAAGCGACCCGCCTCCCCTTCCGCTGCCGGCATCGCGGGCGCCCCTTGCACAAACGGCCGTTCAATCGCCTTCGTGAAAGGCAAACCGCAGGGCGCGCGGCAGGCAGGTGATGAGCGAGCTCGAATGCTCGCCGCCGTCCTCGATATCGCAGCGCACGGTCACGCCGTCGCCATAGGCCTCCCCGATGTGCTCGGAAAAGGCCCGTACATTGCCGATCATCGCCCGCCGGCGGCGAAGAGACGTATAAGAGGCGTTCGCCGCGAGGTCGGCCTGCCAGGGGGCCGGCTCCTCTTCCCATTGGCCGACCGTCAGATAGGCCCGAAAGCGGCCGTCGAAGGACGCTTTCCGACCGGCGAGACGGCCAAGCATCGCCTCACGCCCCCACCAGATGGAGGGACTGACCGCCAGGAATGCCCGGAAAGATTGCGGCCGCTGACAGAGCCAGTCGAGCACGAGATATCCGGCAAGCGAATGGCCGAGCAGGGCGGACAGATCTTCCCGGACGGGAAAGGTCGACCGGATGAAGGGCTTCAGCCGGTTTTCGACGAAATCGATAAAGGCCGCCTGCCCGCCGTGGCAGGTGCTCGCCTGCCATCCGGCATCGTCGATTTCGGGAGGACCGCGGGTGAAATCCTCGTAGCGGCGGTCGAGATCATAGTCCGGGCCGTCCGGGTAGCCGATGCCGACCACGACCGCCGGACGGATGCCGCTCGCCTTCGGACGACGCGAGAGCCGTCGCAGCGTCTCCACGACAAGAAGGAAATCGGCGTTCGCATCCAGCAGGTAGAGGACCGGAAAGCCGCCGGGCGGAGGCTCCACCGCCGGCACATGGACATAGATCTCATGGTTCCGGCCATCGGCGCCCGGCAACGGAAAATGCTCGCAATCCGGAACGAAGAGGCTTCTCGCGGCAAGCGCGCCATTTTCGAGCGCCTGGAAGCGCATGTTTTTCTTGTTTTCAGCCACGCAGCGTCGCGCCTCCATCCACATAGAGATCGGCCATGGTGATGTGCCCGGCCTGGTCGGAAAGAAGAAACAGCACCGCGTTTGCGATATCCTCGGGCATGGCGAGTTTCTTCAGCGGAATGCCGGTCCGATAGCTTGCGAGATCGCCCTCGATGACCCGCTCCTGCGAGGCCGGCGTGGTCCACATGCCGGTCTGCATCGGCGTGAGCGTCGAGCCGGGTGCAACGACGTTGCAGCGGACGCCGTGCTCGGCCACTTCCAGACCGAGGCACCGGACGAACATGGTGGCCGCCGCCTTCGAGGCGGCATAGGCCGCCATGTTCTTCCGCGGAATGCCGGCCGCATTCGACCCGACGACGACAATGGAACCCTGCCTGCGTTCCGCCATGCGGGCGGCGAGCGCCTGGCATACGAAAAAGGCGCCGTGGCAGTTGACGTCGAAAACCCGGCGCCAGACGTCACCCTTAAGATCGGCAACGGGCGTCGTATCGAGGATGCCGGCGACGTTCACGCCGAAGTCGAAACCGCCCATCTCCGTCTCCGCCTCGGCAATCACGCGCTGCACGGCACGCTCGTCGCTGATGTCGAGCGCCGAACCCCGCACCGGACCTTCCGCAGCGCTCCAGGTCGGTTCAGCCTGTCTGTCCGTCGCGAAAACCCTTACTCCCGATGCGACCAGTCCATCGACCACGGCACGGCCGATCCCCCCGGCCGCGCCGGTCACGAACGCCGCCTTGCCTGCCAGTCCCGTCAATTGCATCCGCGATCCTCCCGCGCCGCCATTTCCGCGGCAAGAAGCGGTGCGACCGCCTCCACCGCCGCCGCCGCCGTCAGCTCCGCATGGATGAACGGCACCCGGTACTCCCTCACCGCTCCCGCATAAGCTCGCCAATCCGCCGGCGAGAGCGGCCTTTTCCCGGAAGGCGCTGCGGCCACATGCAGAATTGTACCGGGATAGGTTTCGTGAACATGAGCGCGCACGAGGCGGTTGTTGCCACACACCACCCGCACGATGCCGTCGAAGGCCGACTCCGGCAGCGCTGCGAACGGGCTTTCCTCACGACGGAGAAAATCCGCGACCGCATCCCGTGTCATGGGCAGGTCGGCAAGCCGGTCGGGGTCATGGCCTGCGATGGCGAGAAGCGCCTTCAGTCCGGCGTCGGGACCCGGGTCCGGCTCGTTGCGCCAGCAGTCCGCCGGATAGGAATCGAGCATGACGAGGCATCCGACGGTATGGCCCGAGCGGACGAGCGCGTTTGCGACCGCATGGGCGATGATACCTCCGACCGACCAGCCGCAAAGATGCACCGGCCGGGCACCCGCCACCTCCGCTATGCGTCGGGCATAGGCGCGCGCCATGGCCTCGAGGCTTTCCGGTTCGGGATGGCCGGGATCGAGTGCATCGGCCTGGATACCCCAGACCGCACGTTCGGCGGCAAGTGCGCGCGCGTAGCCGCCATAGCACCAGGCAATGCCGCCGGCGGGGTGGATCATGAAGAGCGGCGGCGCGTCGTTGTCGGTGGCGTTGAGCCTGATGAGCGGCTGCAATCCGTTGTCGGCCGCCCTCACCTCGCCGTCGAGGTGGGCGGCAAGCCGCCTCACCGTCGGGTGGCGGAACAGGGTACCGAGCCCGATATCGCGACCGAAGAGGCGACCGAGCTGTTGCACCGCGCGCACCGCCAGCAGCGAATGGCCGCCGATAGCGAAGAAGTCGTCGTCGCGGCTGATCGGTTCATCGGGTTCCAGGAGGGTGGCGAAGAGATCCGCAACGATCTGCTCGGAGCCGGGCAGCGGAGGTTCGCCCTGCCCCGCGGAAAAGTGCGGTGCCGGCAGCGCCTTGCGGTCGAGCTTGCCATTGGCGGAGAGCGGCATGGCGGGAAGGTGGACGAGCACCGCCGGCACCATGTAGTCGGGCAGGAGGTTCTCCAGATGCCGGCGCAATGCCGCCTCCTCGACCGCGGGCGAGGCAACGTAGTAACCGACGATCCGCTTGTCCGCCCCCGCCCGATGCAGGATCACGACGGACTGGGTGACGTGCGGATGGGAGAGGATGGCGGCCTCGATCTCGCCGAGTTCGATCCTGAGGCCGCGCAGCTTGATCTGGTTGTCGAGCCTGCCGAGATAGTCGATGGCGCCGTCCGGTCGCAGCCGCGCCATGTCGCCCGTATCATACATCCGCTCGCCAGCATGGAAGGGGTCCGGCACGAAACGTTCGGCCGTGAGGTCTGCTCGCCCGACATATTCACGGGCAAGCTGCACTCCGGCGATATAGAGCCGTCCTGCGACACCCGGCGGCACCGGCCGCAGGCGGGCGTCGAGGACGTAGAGACGGGTGTTCCAGACGGGCAGGCCGATCGGGACGGGATTGGAACGATCGTCGGCAGACGCCGCCCAGTAGCTGACGTCGACCGCGGCCTCGGTCGGGCCGTAGAGATTGTGGAGTTCGGCGGAAATCTCCCTATGAAAGCGGTCCCGCAGATCCGCCGTCAGTTCCTCGCCGCTTGCGAAGACGCGCCGCAGCGAAAGGCCCTGCGCCTTGGGTTCCGAGAGGAAGGCCGAAAGCATCGACGGCACGAAATGCGCGGTCGTCACGCCGTTCTCCCGGATGAGGCGTGCAAGCCATTCGGGGTCCTTGTGCGCCTCCGGCGGCGCCATCACCAGGGTCCCGCCCGCAAAGAAGGAGAGGAAGAATTCCCAGACTGAAACGTCGAAGGTCATCGGCGTCTTCTGCAGGATGACGTCATCGGTCGAAAATCCATAATGCTCCTTCATCCATTCCAGCCGGTTGACGATCGCGCGGTGTTCGACAAGCACCCCTTTCGGCTCGCCGGTCGAGCCCGAGGTGAAGATCACATAGGCCGCATCACGGGGATCGACGGCCGGCAACAGATCGCTGGATGGCTCGCTTGTCCAGGCGGAAGGGGCAAGCACCGGCACATCTCCCAGCACTGCGCCCTCGGGCGCGAGCGCGAGGACCGGCATGCCGCGGGCGAGCATGCGTTCGATCCGCTCGGCCGGATGGGAAAGATCGACGGGCATGTAGGCGGCGCCACTCCGCAGGATGGCGACGAGCCCGATCAGGAGTTCCGATGAGCGCGGCAATGCCATGGCGACCCGACGGTCGGGACCGGCTCCGGCTGCGATCAATTGCCGGGCGAGTGCTGCCGAGCGGCAGTCCAGTTCGGCGTAGCTCAGGCTTTCGCCGTCGAAACGAAGCGCCTCACGCCCGGCATGCCGGGTGAAGGCTCTTTCGATCACCTCCACGAGCGTTAGGGGCTCCACCGCATGGCCGGTGTCGTTCAGCGTTCCGATCAGCCATGCGGCTTCGGCGTCCGTCACCGTCGGGACATCGGCAAGCGTTCCGTCGGCGAGTGCGGTTTCGACCGCCCGGTCGAGAAAGTGCAGGAAGCGTTCCGCATGCGCACGGACCTCCGCCATGCCGTAGAGGTCCGGATTGGCGTCGATCTCGACCGACAGGTTCGCCCGCATAGGGTCGCCACGGAAGGAGAAGGTGATGTCGTCGACGGGGCCGGTTCCGAGCCGCTCCACAGTGACCGTGGCGCCGTCGAGCCTCAGATCCTCCTCGTAGGGCAGCACGTTGACCAGCGGACCGAACAGCCGCCGCTGGCCACCGCCGAGGCCGAGATCGCGACGGACATGCTCATGGCGATAGCGCCCGTGGCGACGCGCCGCCGCAAGCGTCGCGGCGGCCGCGGCGAGCCAGTCACCGAGGCGCCGGTCCTCGTCGATCTTCAGGCGCACCGGCAGAATGTTCATCAGCATCAGCGGCACGCGCGCCGCCGGCGAACCGAAACGCCCCATGAAAGTCGCGCCGACCGTCACATCCTGCTGCCCGACGAAACGGGCGTAATAGGCCGCTACCAGGGCGGTCGCAATGTCGCTCCAACCCGTTTTCAGAGCGATCGACAGATCGCGCAGCCGGTCAGACAGCGCCACCGGCACGGGCTGCGTCTCATGATGATAGCTGTGGGCGGTGAGAGCCTGTCCCGGCTTGATGCCGGCCACCTCCGGCATGTCCCTCAGGGCGTCGGTCCAGAAGCTGCGATCCTCGGCATATTGCGGCGAGCGCCCGTAAAGCCGGTCCTGCTCCAGCGCGATCTCGAGGGGGGAAAGCGCCGGGCCTGCGTCCGCCGCGCCACGGTTATAAAGCTCGGCCACCCGCGAGAGGACGAGATGGACAGCAAAACCGTCGGCGATGACGTGGTGAAGCCGCACATACCACCAGAAGCGGTTTTCGCCGAACCGATAGAGCCGGAAGAGGGCCGGGCTCTGCCGGGCGAGATCGAGCGGCGTTTCCATGTCGCGCCGGATATCGCTGCGGGCGACGGCGGCCGGATCGGCCTCTTGCGATAGGTCGACGATCGAAAGCGGCGGCTCCGCGCTGGCCTCGACGATCTGCCGGTTGTCGTCAAGAATGCGTAGCGACAGGCTTCCGGCTTCCGCATGGACCTTTCCGACGGCACGGGTGAACCGCTCGACGTCGAGCGCGCCGCAGATCTCCATCACCTGGCCCGTGTTGAAGACGGGATTTTCCGGATCGAGGGCCTGGGCAAACCACAATCCGCGTTGGGCCTCGCCGAGCGGATGGACTTCCGGAGCGGCGGAGTTGTCGGAACGCACGATATCGGCCGAGGATGCCATGGCTCAGGTCCTTTCCATGTCCTGCTGCCGCGCGACGACGGCCCACCAGCCGGCGAGCGTGACGTCGGCTGCGAGTTGGGAGAAGTCGAGCTTGAGGCCCTTCTGTTCCCAGGAGAGGACGAGCGCCATCGCCCTCATGGAGTCGAGCCCGAGGTCCATCAGATTGTCGGCGTCGCCGATCTCGGAAGCATCGACATGGATCATCCGGGCGATGTCCCGGCGAAGCGTCTCCATGGTGAAATCGGTCATGGCTTATGCTCCCCCGATCTCTTGAAGCGCACGGGTAAGCCCAAGCGGCACCGCAAACGTGCTTGCGGCATAGGCGAGCGCCATATCGTGCTTCTCGCGGGAGAAATCCGCGAGGCAATCGGCGACGAGGAAGGGCTCGATGTCCCGCTGGAAGGCATCGGCAGCGGTCAGCGTGCAGCCGATATGGGCGTAGACGCCGCAGATGAGCAACTGGCCCCTGCCCCGAACGCGCATCAGATGGGCGAGATTGCTGTGCTGGAAGGCGCTGTAGCGGTGCTTGACCAGCACCGTGTCCCCCTCCTCGGGTGTAAGGCGCGCGTCGATGTGCTGGTGCTCCGGCGCGCTCGTCATGCCGGGTCCCCAGAGGTCGGCCTGAAGCCCGCGGTCGCGCCGGTCCTGATTGCCGTTCTGTGCCGTGTAGAAGACCGGAATGCCCTTGGCACGGCAGGCGCGCCCGAGAGCCCGGATGTTCTCGACCACCGGCGCGATCGGTGCAGCATCGGCGGCAAAGGCGCCGATGAAGTAGTTCTGCATGTCGTGGATCAGCAGCGCGGCGCGCTGCGGCTCGAGCCGCCACGGCGCACGCGCGGTCGGAAGCTCGTCGTCGCGGGGAAGGTCGTAAGGCGCAATCCTCGGCAGTCCCATCTTACGCCTCCTCTTTCTCGCGCAGCAGAAGTGCGTCCCGCAGTCGCTGGCGCAGCACCTTGCGGCTCACCTTTCCGACCGCCGTGGTCTCGAAGCTCTCGGCAAAGACGATCTGGTCGGGCACCTTGAACTCCGCGAGCCCGCGCCCCCGGATGAAAGCCTTGAGATCGGCGGTGGCGGGCTTCGGCCCGTTCGGAATGACGAAGGCGCAGCTGCGCTCGCCGAGATAGGGATCGGGGATCGCCACCACCGCCGCATCGAACACGCCCGGATGGGCGAGCAGGTGATCCTCGATCTCCTCGGCGGAAATCTTCTCGCCGGCGCGGTTGATGTGGTCGCCGGCACGGCCTTCGACGACGAGGTATCCCTCGGGCGTCATGCGCACGATGTCGCCGGTCCTGTAGTAACCGTCTTCGGTGAAGGCCCGCTGATTGGCGGAGGGATCGTTGTGATAGGCGCGGATCGTATAGGGTCCGCGGGTGAGGAGGAGACCCCGCTCCCCCGCCGGCACCGGCTGCCCCATGTCATCGACGATCAGGATCTCGTCGTCGGGGCTGATTGGCCGCCCCTGGGTTTCCGTCACCAGATCCTCCGGATCGTCGAGCCGGGTATAATTGACAAGACCTTCGGCCATGCCGAAGACCTGCTGCAGCCTGCATCGAAGCGTCGAGGAGACCCGCCGCGCGGCCTCCGGCGCAAACTTGGCGCCACCGACCTGCAGCACGTCGAGGCTGGATATGTCGAAGGCCGTCCGCCCCGCGGCCTGCATCCAGAGCAACGCCAGCGGCGGTACCAGCCCCGTCATCGTCACCCGCTCCGTCTCTATCCACTGGAACGCCGTCTCGGGGCTCGGCGACGGGCACATGACGATACGCGCGCCGGCATATATCGCGCCGAAGACGCCCGGCGAGCTCATCGGAAAGTTGTGGGCGACCGGCAGGCTGGCCATGAAGACGGTGTCGGGGGTCATCCCGCAGATCTCCGCGCTTGCCCGGAAGCTGTAGATATAGTCGTCGTGCGTGCGCGGGATGAGCTTGGAAAGCCCGGTGCTGCCACCGGAAATCTGCAGGAAGGCGACGCTGTCGGGACGCGGCTCGTCCGGAAGCGCCATTTCACCCGCGGGCAGGTCGTCGAGCCCTTGCAACTCCTCCGCCTCTCCGACCACGAAGACGTGGCGGAGCGCCGTTACCTGCTGTCTAACCTTGCGTGCGAGCTCGCGGTAGTCGAAGCCGCCATGCCGGTCCGCGAGAATGTAGCCGACCGCTTCGGCCCGGCGGAGAAAATGGGTGATCTCCGCCTCCCTGTGCGCCGGAAGCGAAAACACCGGAATGAGGCCGGCGCGGAAGAGGCCGAAAACGACGGAAAGAAAGGCCGCGCAATTCGGCAGTTGCACCACCACCCGGTCTCCGGGCGCAAGGCCCGCGGCGATCAGTCCGCGGGCGATCCGTTCGGCCCGCTCGAACAGTTCGCGGTAAGTCCACCGCCCGTCGGTGCCGACGACGGCGAGGTTTTCCGGATAGGCGGCCGCCGTCCTTCTCAGCACCCCGAACATGGTTTCGCCACGCCAGTAGCCTTTTTCCCGATAGCGGTCGGCAAGATGTTGCGGCCAGGTCTGTCGAAGCGGGAGCATCTCACGCCTCTCCGATCTGCGCGGCGGAAAGGCCGAAGGCTTCCAGCATGGCGGAGAACTTGTGGGCGGTCTCGGCCAGTTCTCCTTCCGGAGTAGAGCCCGGCACGATCCCCGCGCCGGCATAGAGGCGGGCATGCCGGCCCTCGATCTCGGCGCAGCGGATCGAAACATACCAGCGGCCGTCGCCGGAAGAATCGCACCAGCCGACCGCGCCCGCGTAGAAACCGCGGTCGTAGCCCTCGAGATCGCGGATGACCGCATCGGCTTCTCTGCGCGGCATGCCGCAAACCGCCGGCGTCGGATGCAGGAGCGCCGCCAGCTCGATACTCGACGTTCCGATATCCTTCAGCACGCCTTTGATCCGCGTGCCGAGATGCCACATGCTGCGCGTGGCCTTGAGCGTCACCCCCTCCGGCGCGGCGAGCTCCGTGCATAGAGGGGAAAGTACGTCCATGATCTGCTCGACCACCAGCGCATGCTCGCGCCGATCCTTCTCCGAGCGCAGCAGCGTATCGGCCGCTTCGCGGTCGCCGGCAGGGTCGGGTCTGCGCCGTGCCGAGCCTGCGAGCGGGTGGGAGAAGACGCGCGATCCCCGTCGCTCGACAAGGAGTTCGGGCGTCGCCCCGACAAGGAAGCGAGGGGTCCCGTCCCGTGGCGGCAGCGGCGTCGCAAACGTCACGACGGCGTCGTCCGCCGCGAGCCTGGCAATGAGAGCGGGAACGGCGATGTCGTTTCCGACGGTGATCCTGAGGCTGCGCGACAGGACGATCTTGCGCAGGCTGTCAGGCGCCTCGCAAAGCCGAGCAAGCCCGCGGGCGACGGCCGCCGAGAAGGCGTCTGGCGACGGGTCCGCCGTCACCTGCATGCCATGGGCATGGGTCTCGATATGGCCGGCCGGCGCGGCGAATTCGTGGCGTCCCATGACCCGGAGCACCTTTTCCGGATGAAGGAGATGGGTCGATGCCTCGCGGGCATAGGGGATTGCGCCGACCAGAATATCGGGACCGGCCGGATTTTCCTCGAAATGGCGCCGGACGCGGCCTGCCAGATCGGCGATGGCACCGCCCGGCAGCTCCCGCGCGACGCCGTAGGCAAGCAGGGTCTCGTCGCCAGACCGGAGCACGTAGGACGGCCGGTTCGCCGGGAAGACCCGATCTTCGGGCAGTACGTCATTCAAGGTCGACGGATGGACCATAGCGGACTCCTGTGTCTGGGTTTCCTACCGACGAACGCCGTGGCGTCCGGCGGGTCATTTCGTCCAGTAGGTGCCTTCGAGCGGCACAGCGGTGTGGGCGTTTAAAACCTGGAGAGCCTCTGCGGCATCGAATTCGCCAAAGGCCTGCGGATAGCACCATGCGGCGATCAGTTGCATGGCCAGGAGGTCAAAGCCGGGCGCCAGCAATTGCGACGACATGCCGTGGACACGGCCGGATGAGACCGCCGGGAGGCTCGAAAAGCCGGGCCGCGAAAGCAGCCTTGCAAGCGAGGCATTCGTCGTGCCGGTGTCGTAGGACGGGCCGATCAGCAGGCCGTTGCGCTTTTCCATGTAGGGACCGCCAGTCGCGACATAGACTTCCGGGCCGGAAGAGATCACGTGCTCCGCACTCACCTGCCCGAACGGCCGCCCCTTCAGGATGTCGCCGACATTCCGCAGCTTGAGGAGGGCGAGCACCCTGCCAAAGTTTTCCGTTCCCGGAGAATTGCAGCAGGCCTCTGTCTCCGAGGCGTGCGTCTCCATGAAAACGGAGGGCGATCCGGCCGCGGCAACCGCGTCCACGCGCGCCACCAGCCTGGCGATTTCCCCGTCGCGGAAGTCGGCAAAGGCGTCTGCCGTGGTCTCGTTCCCCGTCAACCGGCCGAGCAGGCGAATGCTGTCGCCGGTATGGGCGAGCGGATCGAGCGTGAAGTCCACATAGGCGACGGGTATGCCGAGCGCTTCGAGCTGTGCGATCTGTTCCGGGGCAACGTGTGAATAGAGCGAAAGCACGACCAGATCCGGCTTCGCCGCGACGATTTCCTCCACCGCAAGGTTCTGTTGATTGCTGGCAATCTTCGGCAGCCCGTCGATCTGCGGAAAGCGCGCGCGATAGGTCCGGTAGAGATCTTCGCCGATCCGCGCCACATCGTGCGGCCAGGCCGCGACAAGCGCCGGGGCCTCCTTGCCCGTGAACGAGAGGGCGATGATGATGCGGGGATCATCGACGGCCAGCCTGCGGGCAGGCTGCTCCAGGTGGATTTCGCGACCCTTCAGGTCGGTCGCAACGATCTCGGCCTCTGCGGCGTAAGCCGACAGCAGCGTGAAGAGCATGGCTGCGAGCAATGCGGCCAGACGATGGATCGCTCTCGGCCACACGGCAGCATGTCTCGGTCCGGTCATGGCGACGGCCCTCAGGCGGCCACGCCTGCTACCGCCGCCCGTTCGACGGCGCGCGGTCGCGGGCGAATGAAGGTCATGCCGTCACCGAGCGGCACGAGCGACATGTCCACCCGATCGTCGGACTGGATCTTCAGGTTGAGGTCTCGAAGCGCCACCGTTTCCGGGCGCATATCCTCGGGGTCGGCCACCGAGCGTCCCCAGAACATGTTGTCGAAGCAGATCAGGCCGCCCGGCCGCACGAGCTTCAGGCAAAGCTCGTAATAGGCGTCATAACTTTCCTTGTCGGCATCGATAAAGGCAAAGTCGAAGCCGGCGCCACCCTCCTCCGCCAGTATCCCCTCGAGGGTCTGCGTGGCATCCCCGAGCCGCAGGTCGATGCGGTCGTCGACACCGGCCTCCTGCCAGTAGGATCTCGCGATCGCTGTCCATTCCTCGCTGGCGTCGCAAGCGACGAGCATGCCGTCCTCCGGCAGGACGTCCGCGACGCACAGGGCGCTATATCCGGTAAACGTGCCGATTTCGAGCACACGCCTTGCTCCTATGCTCCGGGCGAGAAGCGCGAGCAACTGTCCGGCGGCGGGGGTGGTCATCATGTGACCTTCGGCAAGCGCCAGCGTCTGCTCCCGCAACCGCCTGAGGAGCGGCGTCTGGCGCGTGCCGCAATCGATGACGTACTGGCGGATCTGCTGGTCCGAGATCTTCGGCATTCTGCTCTCCATTCTCGTTCTTGTTTGCCGCTTACCACTTGTATTTCAGCGTGGCGTATACGGTGCGGGTGCTGCCATAGAAGCATGCGATCGTCGAACTGCAGCTCGACACGTATTCCTTGTTGAAGATGTTGCTCGCGCTCACGTTCAGGCTCAGCCCGGCGAGATCGGGATTGCGGCGGCCAAAATCATAGTCGAGGGCCGCGTCGAACAGCGTGAAGGCGGAGACCTTGAAGCTGTTGGCCTCGTCGCCGTAAGTCGAGCCGACATAACGCACGCCGGCGCCGAGTCCGAGGCCTTCGAACGCTCCGTCCTGGACGCTGTAATGGACCCAGAGCGATGCCGTGTCCTCAGGCACGGCATAGGGACGGTTGCCGACATAGGCAGCCGTCGCGTTCTCGGTCATCTCCGCGTCCATATGGGTATAGGCCGCGGTGACATCCCAGCCGGCGTCGAATGCCAGCTTGGCCTCGAGTTCCACACCCGTCGTCGTCACCTCAGCAACCTGCAGGTAGTAGCCGGAATGAGCGGCATCCGAGGTCGTCATGTTGGACTGCACGAGGCGATAGACCGAGGCCGCGAGATAGCTGTCCGAGCCTTCCGGCTGGTATTTGACGCCAGCTTCGATCTGCCGGCCTTCGACGGGATCGAGGGTAACGCCGCCGGCCGCACTATAGCCGAGCCCGCTTGGCGGCTCGAACGAGGTGGCATAGCTCACATAGGGCGCAATGCCCGAATCGAAGAGATAGGCCGCCCCGACCCTGCCGGTGAAGGCGTCGCCGTCCTGCTCCGCCGAGGTGGTGACGTCGGTTGCGAGCGTCGTCGTGTCGGTCTTTATGTCGTAGCTGTCGTAGCGTCCGCCGAACGTCACGTTGAGCTTGCCGAACTCGATCTGGTCCTGTGCATAAAGGCCGGTCTGGTTCGTCAACTGTCGCGTGTCCGAGGTGAAGGCCGGGACGGCGATCGCCCCGCCATAAACCGGATTGAGGTAATTGATCGACGAGGCCGACCCCGTCCCCATCAACCGGTCGGCATCGGCATATTGATAGTCGAGGCCGAAGAGCAGCGTGTGGGCAAACGGCCCGGTGTCAAAATCGGCCTGGAGCTGGTTGTCGACGACGAAGGTGTCGACATCTTCCTCGAGATGCGAGGCGAGCCGGGTAATCGTGGTGCCGCTCATCGAGCGCGCGCTGAGGCCGATATGCTCGCTATCGACATGCATGTAGCGCAGGTTCTGCCTGAAGGTCAGGGTGTCGTTGAATTCATGCTCGAACTCGTAGCCGAGGCGCGTCGTGCGGCGCTCGAAGCTGTCGAAGTCCGGATCGCCGACGTTGAAGTCGTAGGGAATGTCCGGATAGCTGCCGTTCGCATAGGCGGTGCCGGCCGCCGGCATGCCGGCCGGATAGGCGCTGGCCGGATCGTCGGAATAGTTGAACAGAAAAGTGAGGCTGGTGCCCTCCTCCGGTTTGACCATGAGCGAGGGAGAGACCGAGAGCCGCTTCGAGGTCACGTCTTCCATATTGGTCTCGTTGTAGCGGCCAGAGGCCGTCAGCCGGTAGAAGAAGACGTCGCTTCCGGCGACGGGACCGCTGAGATCGAGCGTTCCCTTGACATAACGGTCGGTGCCGACCGTCAGCCCGGTCTCGTGATAGGGCTCCTCGGTCGGATGTTTCGAGACGAGATTGACGAAGCCTCCGGGCGCGATCTGTCCGTAGAGCACCGAGGACGGCCCGCGCACGACGTCGATGCGCTCGACGTCGAAGAGCTCGACGGTCGGCTGCGAGAAGGAAAGCCCGCGCTGCAGGCGCAGGCCGTCGAGATAGCCGATGAAATTCTGGTAGTTGGCCATACCCATGCCGCGCACGGGCACGATGTCGTAGCGGTCGTTGTTGCGGATGTCGGGCGTGACGCCCGGCGTGTAACGCAGGGCCTGAGCCGCCGTCACGGCACCCTGCTGTTCGAACTGCGCCTTCGTCACCACCGAGACCGCCTGCGGCGTCTTGATGAGGGGCGTGCCCGTCTTCGTCGCGGAGCGCGCGCTCTTGGCGAAGAAGGTATCGCCGCTTTTGTCTGTCTGGTCCCCATCCTGGGTGACCACGATTTCCTTGAGAACGGTCGAATCCTGAGCCGCCGCCGCACATGCGGCCAGAACTGCCAGAATGCTCACCGATCCGCTGAACGCAGTTTGCACAACCCGAACTTTCACAAGGCCCCCGCGATTTTCGAATTAATATGATTGCATTACTCATGTTTTCTATATAGCAAGGACCTGTGCCGACCAATGCCGAGGTCTTTTGCGCACCGCAAAATTTCTTTTGCGAATTCGAAACCCATCCTTCCTGGAGGGCGTCATGGGAGACATCATCCGGGCCGGCGACTTCATCGACCGCGTGCGGCGGCAAAATCGAACCATCTCGATGGTCGAAAACGACCCCGGAACCGATTCCTCGATCATGCGCGGGCGGTTCTTCGACATCGAGCTTCGGCGCGGGCTCAGCGTGCACGTCTCGGACGTCGTCAGTCTCTGCGACCTGACCGCCGAAACCGAAATCAGGCCTCACCTGTCGATCAAATTCTTCTTCGAGGGAAAGGTCGATGCTGAGATCGGCAACCGGCGCCTGCCTTCTCCGCAGCGGGTGCCGCCCTCCTCGCGCTGGATCCCGGCGGCCTGCATGCTCGCCAATCGCCAGGGGGAACGTTTCCGCAATCACACCAGCGTCGGCAACCACATCCGCAAGCTGAAGATCAGGATCGAGCCGGAATGGCTGGCGGCCGGCGACATGTTCGCGGATTGCACCGCCGGCGCGATCGAGCGCTTTGCCCGTTCCGAGTTCGAACTGCTGTCATGGCAACCGACGCCCGCGCTCCTGAAACTGGCCAACCGAATCATGTCGCCGCCCGAAGAGGAAACGTGCCTCCGCCGCCTCTTCCTCGAAGCCCAGACCCTCACCGTCATTCACGAGTGCTTCAAGCTGCTTGCCGGCAGCAATGCGGCCATTGCAGCGCCGTCTTCGGCGCTGCGGGCATCGGAAGAAAGAAAACTCGACGAGGCGGAAGACTATATTCTCGGCTGCACGGGCCGGCTGCCGTCCGCCGAGGAGATCGCCGCCCATCTGTCGGTCGGCGTCAACACGCTGCACCGCTTGATCCGGCTCGGTCGAGGCACTGCCACGGCAAGCTTCGTTCGCACGACGAAGCTCAGGCAGGCTCGGCTCGCCATCGAGAGCGAAGGCATGCAGATCGCCCGCGCTGCCTATCTCGCCGGCTATTCGAGCCCCGCGAATTTCTCCACCGCCTTCCGGCGCGAATTCGGCGTTCCGCCGAAAGCCTTGCGCGGCTAGAGCAATTCCAGCAAAAGTGGGAACCGGTTTCGCGTCCGGAATTGCGTGAAACCAAAGAGATAGAGCATTGGAGGCGATTCCGTTTTCGCCGGAAATGCTCTAGTCCTCCGCCAAAACGCGCGAACGGTCTTGGGGAACGCTTTCCCCCGTTTCCCCCGCTTCGTTCCGGTTCAAGCAGAGACGCGCGCCCTCACGTATCGACGCGCGGCGGGGATGCGATAAAGGATCAGCCTCAGGCAGCGGACGGACCCGGATCATCGTGCCACCGCGTGAACGGCTTTCACAAAGCTCGGCTCCAAGGGGCCCACCTGTTCGACATGGAGGCGATGGACACGACCGTCCCGCGCCGTCCAGTCGATGGACTGGCCGGCGGACAGACCGATCAGCGCCGCACCGATAGGCGTGAGGATGGAAATCCTGCCGGCGGCGATATCCGCTTCGCCCGGAAACACCAGCGTGACAGTGCGGTCTTCACCAAGATCGCTGGTAAAGCGGAGGGTGGAACCCATACGCACCACATCGCGGCCGATCTTGTCATCCTGCACGATGCGGGCACGGTCGAGTTCCGCCAGCAGTTCCTCGGAGACTTCGGGATTGCGCGAAGCGTGGGCCTCCGCCAGACGCGACAGCCTCTCGTAGTCAGACCTGGTGACGATGATAGCAGGTTTGCGATGCAGCTTCTTTTCGGGAGCCATTGTTCATTGTCCTGTACAAAAACGCAGCAGGACGCTGGGCGCGCCGCTGTCATTCGAAAATTTTCAAGGGATTGTCGCTTCGTAGCTCAGATTCCCGACTGACGGGAAGCTACCGATGCCCCACGACCGGGTCGCGACGCGACCGGGCCGGGGGTCACATGCCTGCGATAAGGCACACCCGTTGAAGGGCTATATGGAAGCGCTCGGTCGACATGCCCCAAACATGGGTGCGACAGGGGTGGAAGTCAAGCAAGGCTGTCCCGGGCGCTATACCGCCCCAGGCGACGAGCCGCGCCAATTGCGACCTCACCGCACAACGCGACCTCGCTATGCTTCAGCGTAGAAGCCCCTGTCCGCCGTCCACCCATATCGGAGTGCCGGTGATGTGGCGCGCGCCCTCGCCCGCAAGGAAGGCGATGACGTCCGCGACATCCTCCGCCCTGCCGGGGCGTCCCCCGGTGATCGGAACCTGTCCCTCCGGCCATATCACCGGTATCGCGGTTTCGTCTTCGCCGCGCAGCGCGGTATTGTCGTTGATGTTCGTATCGATCTCGCCGGGGCAGACCGCGTTGATGCGTATTTTATGCCTTGCGAGTTCCAGCGCCAGCTGCTGCACCATCGCCATCTGACCCGCCTTCGTCGCGGAATAGGCGGTCGCGCCGGGTGTGGTGAATGTCCGCGTGCCGTTGATCGAGGAAATCACGACGACCGAGCCGCCGCCAGCCGCCTTCAGATAGGGCACGCTATGATGAAGGGTGAGATAGGTTCCGCGCAGATTGACAGCCATGGTCTGGTCCCACTCATGGGGCTGCAGATCCTCTATCGGCGCCCAGGTGCCGTTGATACCGGCATTGGCCACCACCACGTCCAGCCGCCCGAACCTCTCTGCGACCTGGGAAACCGCAAGCCGCATCTCCTCGTCTATGGAAATGTCGGCCACGACGTCAAAGGCACTGGCGCCCTCTTCCGTCAGTTCCCTGGCGACGGCCAGAATCTCCTGCCGGTTTCGACCCAGCGCGGCAACGGCGAAGCCGTCGCGGGAGAGGCGCCGGGCGGCGGCCCTGCCGATGCCCGATCCGGCTCCCGTCACCAATGCCACCTTGCCAGCCTCCATGCCTTTTCTCCCGGTTTGTTCGACAGCCGAACGGGGACCTTCTCCCCGCCAAGGCGTGTACAGGTCTTTCAGAGCCGTTGCGGCCTTTGCCCGACATGCCTCAGGTCTGCAGGATACCGCCCATCCCCAGCACGTGTTTCGCCATATGGTTTCCCGCCGTCTGGACCCTGAAAACGATCTTGCCCTTGAGGCGAAGCTCACGGGCCCTCCTCATCCGCAGCGCCTCCACCGCCAGATGGCAGCTTGGATAGGTATCGTGCTGCACGCCGTCGATGAGCATCGCCCAGCCGTTCTCGTCGGCGACGATCTCGTAAAATTCCTCGCGTTCCATGGCGCCCTCCCTGACAAGCAACAAACGTTTGCTAACCCGTCCGGGTTCCTGCCTCCGCTTCGATTTTCCGGTCGGGCGAACGGAAGAGGGCCAGACTTCGCGGCCAAAGCTTGAAGCCCGTTCCGGCGCGGGCAAGAACGGGCTCTTCGGGAAAAAGCGCGTCCGTGGAGAACGCCAGCTGCCAGCTCTCGCCCCGGACCGGCGGAATGACGAAATCCACCGGGGCATCGCTCGGATTGAAGAGGATGAGGACATCCGGCCAGGCCCCCTCGGCGGCATCGAGATCATCTCGATGGAGATGAACGCCGAGCGTCATGCCGAAGCTTTCCTGCCAATGCTCCGGCAGTTGCTCCCCTCCTCCCGCATTGACCCAGGTAATGGCTGTGCCGTCGCGCCAGTCGTCGCGACGAAGCAGGGGCTGTGCCCGGCGCATGGCGATCAATCGACTTACGGCCTCGGTCAATCGCTTGCCCGAGGCGGGCATCTCCTCCCAATGCAGCCAGCTCAGCTCATTGTCCTGGCAGTAGGCGTTGTTGTTCCCCATCTGGCTGCGGCCGAACTCGTCGCCGGCCGGAAACATCGGCGTGCCGTGAGACAATAGCAGCGTGGCCATGAAGTTCAGCCTCTGGCGTTCGCGCACGGCGTTTATCGACTCGTCGTCCGTCGGGCCTTCGGCACCGTAATTATAGCTGCGATTGTCATTGTGACCGTCGTTGTTGTTTTCGCCGTTCGCCTCGTTGTGCTTGCCGTCATAGGAAACGAGGTCGTGCAGCGTGAAGCCATCATGCGCGGTGATGAAATTGACGCTCGCCCAGATACGCCGGCCCCGCTGGTTGTAGAGATCGCCGGAGCCGAGCACGCGGGTGGCGAAGTCGGGGGCTGTATGAGGAGTGTTTTTCCAGTAGTCCCGAAGCGTATCGCGATACTTGTCGTTCCACTCCGCCCAGCCAGGCGGGAAGCCCCCGACCTGGTAACCGCCCGGACCGATATCCCATGGCTCGCCCACGAGCTTCACCCGGGACAGCACGGGATCCTGGGTCACGGCATCGAAAAATCCGCCGCGCTGGTCGAAGCCCTCGGGCTCCCGGCCCAGGATGGTTCCGAGATCGAAGCGAAAGCCATCGACATGCAGGCATTCGACCCAGTACCGCAGCGAGTCCATCACCATCTGCAGCACACGGGGATGGGAGGTGTTCAGCGTATTCCCGGTGCCGGTATCGTTGATGTAATAGCGGTGCTCGCTGGGCAGGGTGCGATAATAGGAGAAATTGTCGATTCCCCTAAACGACAGTGTCGGCCCAAGCTCATTGCCTTCCGCTGTATGATTGTAGACCACATCCAGAATGACCTCGATATTGGCATCGTGGAATGCCCGTACCATGTCCCGGAAACCCGCAAGGCCACGCGGACCGTAATAGCGCGGAGCCAGCGAAAAGAAGCCGAGCGTGTTGTAGCCCCAATAGTTCCGCAGCCCCTTGTCCAGGAGATAGGATTCGTCGGGAAAGGCATGGACCGGAAGCAGTTCGACCGAGGTAACGCCGAGGCTTTTGACATAATCGACCACGGCGTCATGGGCCATTCCTTCGAAGGTACCGCGCAGTTCGGGCGGCACGGCCGGATGAAGCTGGGTAAAGCCCTTCACATGCGTCTCGTAGAAGATCGTCTGTGACCAGGGAATGTTCGGCTTCCTGTCTCCCGCCCATGTCCAGCCGGAGGGATCGATCACCCGGCATTTCGGCATTCCCGCTGCATTGTCGCGTTTGTCGAAGCTGAGGTCCTTGTCCGGGCTTTCGGTATCGTAACCGAAATGCGCGGCCGACCAGGCGATATCCCCAACAAGCTCCCGCGCATAGGGATCGAGCAGGAGCTTGTTGGGATTGAACCGATGGCCGCCGGCCGGGTCATAAGATCCGTGCACCCGGAAGCCATAAAGGGCATCCGGTTTCAGTCCCGGCACATAGCCATGCCAGATTTCGTGGGTGTATTCGGGCAGGTCCAGCCGCTGGACCTCGTGCTGACCTGTTTCGTCGAACAGGCAGAGTTCCACGCGCTCGGCATGGGCCGAAAAAAGGGCGAAATTCACGCCCTCTCCATCGAAATTCGCGCCGAGCGTTTCCCAGTTTCCGGCGACGATGTGTCTGGAAGTCGTTTCGTTGTTCATGCGGCACACGCTCCTTCGGGGACAACCGCAACAAGAAGACCTCACCGAGGGATTGGTTCCCCGTCGATCGATGGCGCCGGCGTTGCGGCGACCGAAAGGGAACCCGAAACTTTGCCGATGTGTTGGACAGCAAAGATCGAAATCACCGAGAACAGGAGGTTTCCATGAGCAGCACCACCGCCGCCACTGGCCATGACGAGATCCGCAAATGTGCGGGGAACCGGCTCGCATTTCTTCGCCAGGACAAAACGGAAAACGGCAAGACCGGTCGCTTCAAGAAATTCATCGAACGCCAGAGGCCGCCCCCGTTGCCGATCGTCTGGGCTGAGTGCGGCCTTTCCCTGTCGCGCATAGAGAAATGGGGTCTCGGCAGACCGGATGTCTCGCTCGTCGAGACGCGGCCACCTTCTCCCGCCGGATTCTTCAGGCTGGTGAGACCCAGGCTCGATTGAGGCTCCCGCGCGCAAGCGCCGTTCAGCGGGTCAACCCGCGATGGGCCCGTGAGCCGGACGATGTCCGGCAGCAATCACCCCGCGACGCATGTCACCGGCCAGAACACCGCGAGGGCCTTCCGGGGAAAACCGACCGCTATCATCGCGAATGACTGTGAAGAGCTTCTCATTGCGAAATGCCGAAGCCATATCGGTCTGCACACCCTCGGCCGGCTTTGCGTTCACATCCGGAAAGTCAAGCTCGGCCTCCTGCGCAACGATCCTGGCGTCGCCGCTGGAGTGGGCGCGGACCACGATTTCCTCCTGATAGGGATTGTTCTGCCAACGAGGATCGCCGACGGGCGCGGAAGGAACCAGACGGTAGATGTTCAATTCGGACATGGCGTGTCACTCCCCGTGCTCTGCAGGATCGTGGTTGATGTCCCAGTCCTTCGGCGGGCGTTTGGTACCCGGCGGCCATTTATGGACGGTTGCATCCTCGGAGCCGGTAATAACTGTAGGCTTGGCGCTCGCGACGCCATCGTTTTTGCCTCCGGCCTGGGCCGGTGCGAACTGGCCCTCGATGTCCTTCCGCTTCTGCTTCGCATGCGTATTGCTGGTCATGGAGCGTCTCCTTTCCTCGATGAAAGAAACGGAAAGAAGGACGCGAAGGTTCCCCTCTGGACTGGATGGCCGAAAAGAGCGGGATTGCCCGAACCATTCCGCGCCAGCCGTGGCGCGAGACGGTTCCGCGGCGATCGCATGCGCGGGCCTGAAGGTGAACCCCGGAATCGCGGCGCGCGTGACGTGAATGGTAAGGAACAATCAGCGCATTCCTCCGTTATGTGCCGACAGGGAGGCGCGAGGATCAGGAAATGCAGACCAGAAACGCCACGTGGTCATCATGGGTCACAGTCAGATTTCAGCAAAACGACGTTAGAACGCTCGCCTCGCCGCAGGAGGCACTGGAGCTGTTGGAAAAGGCATGGCCTCTGCCCGGCGGGCCTCAACACCGCAGCGCCGTCAATGCGTGCAGGGGGGCTCTCGGCAAGATGACCCCGCTCGCCATAGCGCGGGAGAGCTTTCTTTCAGCCTGTGGGGAGGCCGGAATGGCATGCGCCGTCAGAGCGGCAAGTCCTCCCGTCTACAGAACGCATCATGATCTCTTGCTTTGAACGGCAAGGTAAAAAGCAGGAAAGCGCAAAGTCCTCAGCCTTCAGTTCCTGAGCATGGCGAGGAGCATTTCCTCGTCGCGAATGCCATGCTGGTATAGGTCCATGAGCTGGACCGCGGCTTCCTTCGCGGCATCGCTGTCCGCAGGCAGATTGAAGCGGGCGCAGGCGCGGTCGAAAATTCCCTGGACCCGAGCGAGTTCGTCCGGGCTTAGACTCCCGCTTTTCCGAAAGAATGTGTCCGACATCTGCCTGAACCCGATGACGTAGTTTGCGCATACTGCGCCAGGGTTTCCTTCCCGTCAAATTCCCTCATCCGTCGGCAGCAACACTTCTGGTCAAGCGTCGTCAAGCCGAATGCCGAAACCTCACCGGGCAGCGGCAGACAAGGCCGACAAGCGCGGGGGATATGACGATGGATTCCGAATTGCAGCACGCAATCGATGTCGGCCGAGCGGCCCATGCGGGTCAAGCTGGCCGACCTCTACGACAATCTCATGCAGGTGGCACGCGCCGGCGGAGAGCCGGAAATCGCCGGCGATATCTCTCCTGCCGGTCCATCGTCCCGGCGCTCCATCCGCTCCCGGCCGCCAGTTCCCGCGGGGGCGCCCACGGCTGCCTCAAAATTCGGAACAAAGCGATTTCGGCTTCGTTGTGTTGTCAGGTTTTCCGGGGAGGATGTCTTGGTCGCCAAAGCCGTCAGACCGTCGATTTCAGCACTAAAGCCCTTTCGATGGTCATCCGCCAACGTCCAGGCATCTCCTTCGCCGCAAATCGATTTCGAAGCAATTCATGACCTCGCATTGACAAAACGGCGCGCATAAAGCGCGGCGCCGGCAACACGGCCGCGCGGCTAACGCGTGCGCCTTTCGCTTTTCGACAGGGATGACAGAGAGAACGGCAGGATGGCGTCGCTTGAGAACCTCATGACAATGGAAATGCCGAGCCGCGCCGGAAAACGGGCCGTGGCAACCGACGTTACGGCGCGGACCGCGAGGAGCGGTAAAGTAAACACTCCGGATCGCATTCGCGTGCTGTCTTCCGCATCAGAGGTCTTTCCCCTCGTCAAGACGGGCGGCATGGCGGATGTGGTGGGGGCCCTGCCCAAGGCGCTGTCGCCACACGGGGTCGAAACACGAACGCTTATCCCCGGCTATCCCGGCGTACTTGCCGCTTGCCGGGATCTCGTCTCCGTTCTCGATCTTCCCCTGCTTGGAGAAGACGCCCGGGTGCTGCAAGGTCGCCACGAAGGCCTTGACCTTCTGATCCTCGATTGTCCGGCACTCTACCGTCGCGGCGGTGGGCCCTATCTCGACGAGAGCGGCACGGACCATCACGACAACTGGAAGCGCTTTGCCGCCCTCTCGCTGGCAACGGCCCGGATCGCCGCCGACGGCATCGAAGGCTGGCGTCCGGACATCACGCATCTGCACGACTGGCAGACGGCGCTTGCCATCTGTTACATGCGCAGCATGGGATTGGCCGTTCCAGCCGTTCTCACCATTCACAATCTCGCCTTTCAGGGACAATTCTCCACCGAGGTGTTCCATGCTCTCGGCCTGCCGGCCTCCCTTCTGGATGTAAACTGCCTCGAATACTACGGCGACATCAGCTTCCTGAAGGGCGGGATAGCCCTTAGCGATGCCGTGACGACCGTCTCGCCGACCTATGCCCGCGAAATCATGACCGAGGGGCTCGGCATGGGGATGGAGGGTATCCTTTTCACGCGCAAGGAAGCCTTGCGCGGCATCCTCAACGGCATCGACCAGACAATTTGGGACCCCGCGCAGGATCCCCATATTCCGGCAGGCTACGACACGCGCACGCTTGCAAGGCGCCGGGAAAACCGGCGCACGGTCGAACGACAATTCGGGCTGATCGAAAACGACCGCCCGATCGTCTCCGTGGTCAGCCGCCTGACCTGGCAGAAGGGCATAGACCTCTTGGCGCCCGTCGTTCCCGGCATCGTCGACCGCGGCGCGAAACTCGTCATCTTCGGGGAGGGCGATCCCGCCATCGCCTATCCGCTCCTGGAACAGGCACGGCAATATCCCGGCCAGGTGGTCATGCATATCGGATACAGCGAGCCCGGGGCCCACCTGCTGCATGCCGGCAGCGACATCATCCTCCAACCCTCCCGTTTCGAACCCTGCGGACTGACCCAGCTCTATGCGTTGCGATATGGGGCGATCCCCGTGGTCGCGCGAACGGGCGGGCTGGCAGAAACGATCATCGATGCGAACGAAGCGGCGATGGAGGCCCGGGTCGCCACCGGTTTTCAGTTCCAGCCGGGATCGATCGAAGACCTCTATCATGCGCTCGACAGGGCGCTGGCCGCCTTCGACCGTCCCGTATTCTGGCGGCGGCTGCAGTCGCAGGCGATGAAGGCGGATTTCGGCTGGGGCCGCAGCGCAGGACGATATGCAGAGCTCTACCGGGAGCTCGTCACCGCAAATACGAACCGTATTTCCACTGGCGCGCTCGACCGGGGTTCCCTCTGAAAAACCAAAAGCTTGCCGGAACTTCCGGGGCCGGTTTGCGGTTTGAACATCTATGAAACGGAAGGAGCATCCGATGACCAATTATCCCACGCCTCCCTTTTCGCCGCAGCAGCAACCGATGCCAGGGACGACGGCCGCCATGGACCCCATGCCGGATCACGGCGAGAAAAGCTATCGGGGGGCCGGCAGGCTGCGCGGCCTGCGCGCGGTCATAACCGGCGGCGACAGCGGCATCGGCCGGGCCGTCGCAATCGCCTATGCCCGCGAAGGCGCCGATCTTCTGATCTCCTATTTGAACGAGCATGAGGATGCGGAGGAAACGGCGAAATGGGTGCGGGATGCCGGCCGAAAATGCGTCACGGTCCCCGGCGACATCCAGTCTTCGGCCCATTGCCGGGACATCGTCGAACGCGCGGTTCGGGAACTCGGCGGGCTCGACATTCTCGTCAACAATGCCGCGCATCAGGCTTCGTTTTCCGATATCGGCGAGATTTCGGACGAGGAGTGGGAACTGACCTTCCGGGTCAATCTCCATGCGATGTTCTACCTCGCCAAGGCGGCGGTTCCCCATATGAAGGCTGGAGGCGCCATCATCAATACGGCCTCGATCAATTCCGACGCCCCCAATCCGTCGCTGCTCGCTTATGCAACGAGCAAAGGCGCGATCCAGAACTTCACCGCTGGCCTCGCGCAGATGCTTGCGAACCGGGAAATCCGGGTCAATGCCGTGGCGCCCGGTCCGATCTGGACACCGCTCATACCATCGACCCTGCCGGAAAAGGCGGTTCGCGACTTCGGGCTTCAGGTTCCGATGAAGCGGCCCGGCCAGCCGGCGGAGCTTCAAACCGCCTATGTCATGCTCGCCGATCCGTTCTCGAGCTTTCTGTCCGGCGCCACGATCGCCGTGACCGGCGGCAAGCCGATCCTTTAGAAAAGCCCTGCCATGGCGTCGCGGCGATGCGCCGCTCGCCGGCACGACAAGCCGGGAACGCGAGCGGAAGACCGAACCGGCGTTCCGGATAAAGCGCCTTCAGCCGGAGTGTACAGGCTGAAGACGCTCTTCCTGCCCATCGCGGCCCAGGCCGCCGCATGGAAAATCGTCCCGGGGCGACGTCTTCAGGCTGTTTTGGACGGACGGACCGACCTGGACTTCACTTTCGGGGCGGCTGCGCTTGCGCCTGCGTCATCCGCCTGTTCGCCGGCCTCAGAGATGGCCGACGCCTGCTCAAGCTCCGCGCTGGCGTCGTGCCAGTGCCGTTCGTGATGGCCGTCGATCCGCCCCTCCGCCTCCCACAACTCGTAGGCACGCTGGCGAATCCGTTCTTCCCTGCTCCGCTCGTCCATGTGGTTTCTCCCGATGTTCAAAACGAGTGTCTAACTCGCGCCCCGGCGGAGAGTTCCAGTATCCCTCCCCTTCCCCGGATTATTTGCGCCGCATGGAGAGGCAAAAGGGAACGGTTCCGCATCCATGCCGTTAGGTCACGCAACCAACTGACGGAGGAAAACCTCGTGAAACATATTTCACCCGAGATGAAAACCTGCATCGATCATTGTCTGGCGTGCTACCGCGAGTGCCTTTCGACAGCGATGGGGCATTGCCTGGAAACCGGCGGCAGGCATACCGAACCGTCCCATTTCCGTTTGATATCCGCCTGCGCGGAAATATGCCGCACGGCCGCCCATTTCATGCTGATCGGTTCGCAGCACCACAGGCATGTCTGCCGCGAATGCGCGGAAATCTGCGAGGAATGCGCTCGCGACTGCGAAGCGATCGGCGATATGCAGAGCTGCGTGGACGCATGCCGCCGCTGCGCCGAGAGCTGCCGGAAAATGGCTGCATAATTATCCCGCAACGAGACAGTGGCGAGTCCGGCGGCTATTGCGGCTGGAGCCTCGCCGCGGCAAAGACGACGGTATAGCCGGGCAGACGGCAATCCCGCGTGCCGATGTCGACCGAAAGATCGGCGGGATATCGATGGAAAACATTCCCGGTCACCGGCGCGCAGGACAGCAGATCCCCGGTCAGGTTCGCCCGCAGTTCAATCCGGCAATCCCCCGCTGTCCAGTCGATGGCGACGACACCGTCGACCGCGTCCAGACTTCGCCCCGAAACCTCTGCGAAGCCTTCGATGAAGGGCCAGATCAGGAGCCTGCGTTTCTGCAGGAGATCCGCAATGAACTTTCGGTGACGCCGCCCGTCCTCGCTGTCCGCCTCTTCCCAGACCAGCTTCGACATCCGGAATGTCGCCGAAAGATTGGGATCCGGCACGTCGCGATCCCTTATCTCCTGGAAATTCGCCGCCTCGCGCAGCCTGTTGTCCCTTTCGGCCGCATGGTTCTCCTCGGGATGATCGCAGAAAAAGCAGAACGGCTGGCGGGAACCGAATTCGTCGCCCATGAACATCAGGGGAATCTGCGGGCTGAGGAAGAGGATCGCCGACAGGGCGTCGACCAGCTGGCCGTCTGCCAGGCTGCGCAGTCTGTCTCCCTTGAGACGATTGCCCACCTGATCGTGGTTCTGCAGGAAATTGACGAAGGAGATCGGCGGAAGATGCCCACTCGGCTCGCCGCTCGGCCGTCCCTTGTATGACGGCCGGGGCTCCCCCTGATAGACGAAACCCTCCGCGAGCGCCCTTCGCATCCTGTTCCAGCGGTCGTCGGCAAAGTCCGCGAAATGGCCAATCGTTTCGCCCGTCGCGATGACATGGGCGACATGGTGAAAGTCGTCGTTCCACTCCGCCCGGTAGAGCGGGCCACGTCCCTCCGAATCCTCCAGGGGTCCGGTGACGTTGCGCGGATCCTCGATGACGAGATGGACAAGTCGATCGGGAAACTCCTGCCGCACCCTTTCGCCGATCTCGTCGAGGAGCGGTTTCCTGTCTCCCGCCCCGGCCAGATAATCCGCCGCATCGAACCTCAGTCCATCGAAGAAGAACTCTTCGAGCCAGTATAGCGCATTCTGGACGACGAATTCCCGTGCTTCCGGCAGATCGAAATTAAGCGAAGGGCCCCAGGGTGTCCCGCCTTCCTTAAAAAACGCGGGAGCATAAAGCGGCATGTAATTTCCGAACACGCCGAGATGATTGTACACCACATCGAGGAAGACCATCATTCCAAGGCCGTGCGCATAATCGATCAGTCGCTTCAGATCGTCCGGGGGACCGTAATCGGGATGGGGAGCGTAGAGAAGCACGCCGTCATAGCCCCAGCCCCGCGCCCCGCTGAAGGCAGCCAGAGGCATGATTTCGATGGCGGTGATCCCGATTTCCGCGAGGTCCTTGAGCTTGCCGATTGCCGCCTCGTAGGTTCCCTCCGGCGTAAAAGCCCCCACATGCAATTCGTAGATGACCGCCTCGTGCCAGGGACGGCCCCGCCACTCGGCATTCTGCCAGGTAAACGATGTCGGATCGACGATCAGCGAGGGACCGTGAACATCCCGCTGCTGTTGTCGCGAGGCGGGATCGGGAACCATCCGCCCGTCCGGCAGAATGAACTGATAGGGATCGCCGACCGAAACCCCGTCCGCCCATAATTCATACCAGCCGTCCCCCGTCGGGGACATCGGCGCATCGTTGCCATGGAGCTTCAGCCCGACCTCCTCCACCTTTGGGGCCCATAACCGGAACCGCACCTGACCGGTGCCGACGAACTCGGCGCCCCATTTGCGAAACAGGAGCCGTTCCGTGGACCCCGTGAGCGAAGTGTTGCTGGCCGGGATTTCGTTCATTGCCGCCTCCGCAATCGTCTGCAAGGCTTGAACTCCGTAACCGGCACAGCGGTTCCGCCGCAGCTATTTTCCTCCCGATGCGGGTCTCCGGGCGAACGCGGCCCGACATTGCAAGCTTCCGCTCTCACTGAGAGACGCTGTGACGGATTTCGATCCCGGCGAACCTTCAAATTCAAAGCGCAGGAAAGACGACAGGACGACGAGAGATGACCTGACCTCAGATCCATCGGCTTGTTTTCGAAGATGTCGTGTTCTGCCCGCCCACGTGGGAAGCGTCACGGAAAAGGATGCGGGTCCTTGCCTGTCTGCTTGCCCTGGTCGGAAGACGTGTCCCCGCCTTCCCGAAATTTCAGGCCTACCTCCAGACGGCGGAGAAGCCAGAGAACGATGACGGCGAAGACGGTGGTGACGACCGCGATCTGCCAGAGGCCGAGCCCGGCAGCCAGACCGATTGTGCCGGCAAGCCACATGCCGGCGCCGGTGGTCAGCCCTTTCACCTCACCGCGGGCAAAAACGATGGTGCCCGCAGCCAGAAAGGCCACCCCGCTGGTCAGGCTTTCAATCAGGCGCAGCGGATCGATCCTGATCGCATCCGACTGGAAGGTCGAAAGATAGGTTATCTCTATGCCCGAAATCGCCAGCGCCGCGGCGGAAAGGCAGATGAGGATATGGGTGCGCAATCCCGCCGGCCGCTGCTGCCACTCCCGTTCGATACCGACGACGGCACCGCAAATCAGGGCAATCAGAAGGCGCAGCGTCACCGCCCCCATGGAGAGATGGGTTTCGTGGGCGAAATCGGCGAGGATCGTTTCCATGGTCTCCACAACGTCCGTGGCCACGCCTTGTTCCTGCCTTGCCGAAAAACGGCCGGAGCGCTTCCGGGGATGGGCCCGCCGCCCACGGCAAGCGAGCATTCGGCGGACGCCGCCGGAACCAAAGCGGTTTCAGGCTGTTATCTTGGCCAGATATCCACGCTCTCGGAAGGAGACATACATGACGAGGAGGCTGCCTGCCGCGCCTGCGGCGACTGTCGCGCCGGCCGGGGCGGTCCGGACACAAGGTCCATGTCGCGACGATGCCGCCGTCCGATCGTGAGCGATTTGCCTGCCAGCGACCGGCCAATGCGGAGCAACCCCAGTGAACCCAGGCCGGCACCCCGGCACAGATCCTCCTGCCCACGGTTTCGATAAAGACCGAAAGGCGCTGCGTCGCAGCGTCCTGGCGAGCGTGGCTTCAACGGCTCTCGCCCTCGAAGCCGGGCAATCAGCAAACCGGAGACCAGTGACGATGATTAGAACAATCGTGTGGGGCGAAAACATTCACGAACACCTCAACGAGACGGTCGGCCGCATCTATCCTGACGGCATGCACACGACGATTGCGGAAGCGCTCCGGCGCGACGAGGCGATTGCCGCATCGACGGCAACCCTTCAGGAGCCTGAACACGGACTGCCTGCCCACCGTCTCGACGAAACGGATGTCCTGATCTGGTGGGGACACCGGGATCATGGAGCCGTATCGGACGAGGTGGTGGAGCAGATTGCGCGCCGCGTTTATGAAGGAATGGGCCTCATCGTTCTTCATTCCGGCCATTTCTGCAAACCCTTCAAGCGGCTGATGGGCACGCCGTGCGCACTGAGATGGCGCGAGGCCGGAGAGCGGGAACGCATATGGACCGTCAATCCCGGACACCCCATCGCCTCCGGCATTCCCGACAATTTCGTGCTGGAGAACGAGGAGATGTATGGCGAGTTCTTTTCTGTCCCGGAACCGCTGGAGACCGTCTTCATTTCCTGGTTCGCCGGCGGAGAGGTGTTTCGCTCCGGCCTCACCTGGCGGCGCGGGGCCGGCAACATCTTCTACTTCCGTCCCGGACACGAAACCTATCCGACCTTTCATGACGCAACCGTACAGAAGGTAATCCGCAACGCGGTTCACTGGGCCTGCAATCCCCAGCCCGCGCCGATCCAATGCCACGAGGCGCCCAACGTGCCGGTCGACAGCGCACCCGAACCCATTTCCGAACGAGGCCCGAAGTTGCACCAGGCCGGCGAGGCAGGGTATCGCTGACATGGAACCCGTTCGTCTTCTGGTTCTTGGAACAGGCGGCATGGCCGACAGGCATGCCATGAACTTCTCGACCATTCCCGGTGTCAAGCTGGTCGGCGCCGTCGATATCGACCTTGCGAAGGTGCGTGCCTTCGCAGTCCGCCACGGCATTGCGAACAGCTTCACCTCCCTTGAAGAAGCCATCGAATGGGGACAGTTCGACGCTGCCACCAACGTCACGCCCGACCGCGTGCATTATCCGACGACGCTTCGGCTCCTGAAGGCCGGCAAGCACGTGATGTGTGAGAAGCCGCTTGCCGAAACATATGCGCAGGCCTCCGAAATGGCGGCTGCGGCGGAGGCTTCGAGTCTGGTCAACATGGTCAACCTGACTTACCGCAATGTCGCGCAGGTTCAAAAAGCGCGGCAGATGGTGCTTGCGGGCGAGATCGGGACGGTCCGGCATATCGAGGCGTCCTATCTGCAAAGCTGGCTTGTATCGAGGGCCTGGGGCGACTGGTCGACCGAAACCCAGTGGCTCTGGCGGCTTTCGACCAAACACGGCTCCAACGGCGTCCTGGGCGATGTCGGCATTCATATTCTCGACTTCGCAGCCTATGGCGCCGCAACCGATATCGACCACATCTTTGCCCGGTTAAAAACCTATGAAAAGGCGCCCGGCAACCGTATCGGGGAATATGAACTCGACGCCAATGACAGTTTCACCATGACGGCGGAATTCGCCAACGGTGCGATTGGCGTCATTCACGCGAGCCGCTGGGCAACGGGGCATCTGAACGAACTCAGGCTGCGCATGCATGGCGACAAGGGGGCGCTTGAGGTGATCCACAGGGTGGATGCCTCCAGGCTTAGGGCCTGCCTGCAGGAAGACGTGGAACTTGCCGTCTGGCGGGAGATCGACGTCGATCCCGTTGCGACGAATTATGAGAAGTTCGTCGCTGCGATCCGAGACGGCAGAGTGCAGGAGCCGAGTTTCCGCCATGCCGCCGAACTCCAGAAGGTCCTCGACCTCGCCATGCTGGCGGAGATCGAACGCCGTGAACTGCCGCTTTGACCGGAGCCACGGCTTTGCGAGAAAGACCGTGGGATCTCAAACGCTGTGAAATCGCATTCCCAAAAACAAACCTGAACAGGTGAAATCTTTCGGGAACATTCGGTGGTTGCAATGGTTGGACTCATCTTCGGATGGAGGACAAAACCGATGCACAACCGACAATATACTGATCTGGCGAAAACCGCCTGGAATGAAGTAGCCCCGATTCATTGGAGGCAATCGCACGCGCTTCCCAAAGAGATGGAAGACCCGTCGAAATTGTTTTTGACGCCGATCCACCAGGAAGAGCTTCGCCGAATCGGCGTCGAGGGAGCAGCCGTCGCGCAATTCAACTGCAATAACGGGCGCGAACTGGTTTCAATAGCCCGTCTAGGCGCTGCAAAGACCGTCGGCTTCGATATATCGGAAGAGTTCATCAGCCAAGCGGCTGTCTTCGCCAGGGCTGCCGGCGTTCAAAGCGAGTTCGTCGTCTCGGACATTTATGAGATCCCGGCTGACTACGACGGACAATTCGACGTCGTCGTCGTCACCGCCGGGGCACTGTGCTTCATGCCTGATTTGCAACAGTATTTCAGCGTTGCAAAGAGACTGCTGAAGCCAGGGGGCTATCTCAGCATCTACGAGTCTCATCCCATTACGGAAATGTTCCTCAAGGATCGGAACCGGGGAAGCGCGCCGCTCGAAATCGTTCGTTCCTACTTCGATGACAAACCGCTGCGACACACCAGCGGCCTCGATTACGTCGGTGGAACGACCTACGACGCGCAGGAGATCTACTATTTTCACTACAAGCTCGACGATGTCATCATGGCGGCACTGGGCCTCGGCTTTCGCCTCGACCTTTTCCGTGAAACCGGCGAGGACATTTCTCAAGCCTTCCGCAGCCTGGAAAACAGTGAGTTGAAGCCTCCGCTCAGCTACCTTCTGGCTCTCCGCAATGACTGAGGCAGCGTCCGAACGGGCAATTCCCGCACTGATAGGAGCAGTCGCGGCGTATTCAGTCGCCCTTGGCGCCGTCTATGCCGCATTGGCAATCGCCCTTAAAGAGGGCGGCCACACATCCTCGGCTATCGCTGTGAGCGCGGCCATGACGCCACTTGGGCTCTTGACCTCGGCAGCCATTCTCTCTCGCGCCAGCCGTGGATCGATCTTCAATTGGCTGTTCGCAGGGATCGTCGGAACGGCCGTTACGATGCTGCTTCACAGCATTTTCACGTTCTATCCAGCCTGGCTGGTCCTGCGCTTCCTGCTCGGTTTTACAGCCAACATTCTCTTCTTGTTCGGCGAAAGTGCATTGATGATGGTCCTGGGCGACCGCAACAGGGGTAAAATACTCGGCGCCTATAACGGGCTCGTCACACTCGGATACGCCACCGGACCCTTTCTCGTTGCGGCCCTTTCGGGCGTTGGCCCGATGGGAGCGGTCGCCATCTGCAGTATGATCGTATTATGTGCGGTCATCCCTGTTACGTGGGCAAAAACCGAACTGAGTTTCCCGTTACCGGCCCGAGAAAAAACCACCGGCTTTCTGCCGCTGTTTGCGGTGGCACCCGCTCTCTTCATTGCATCGTCGGCGACAGCGATCTTTGACAATGGCTTTCTTGCCCTGTTTCCGGCCTATGGCATTGACTCCGGGTTATCGAGCCAGCACGCCCTTTTCTTGCTGGGGGTCGCCCTCGTGGGAGCGACCGTTCTGCAATGGCCGATAGGCGCTCTGTGCGATCGAATAGGTGCCGAACGGGTTCTTCGCCTGGCGGCCGCGACAACCGTCGCAACCATGCTTGCCCTTCCCTTAGGCATTCGCTTACCCGCCCTCGCTCCGGTTCTTCTCTTCCTCGCCGGAGGAGGCGCCTTCGGCGCCTATTCGGCTGTTCTGGTTCTGGTCAGCCAGCGTTTCGATGGACATTCGCTTATCCGGGCAAAGGCGCTTCTTTCGATGATGTGGGGCATCGGCAGCTTTATAGGAGTGCCCGTCATTGGCGCGTCCATGGATTTCATCGATCTTCACGCCTTCGGGCCGGCAGTCGTCTGGCCGTTCATAGTGGCAATCACCCTTCTCCTTGTTCGAAACCGCGGAACGTTCCCGAGACCGGAGCGTCAGCCGATGGAGGAACGACATGCTCACCAGAAATAAGCCCTATCACCTTCTGTCTGCCCACGATCTGAGCAGGGAGGATCTCTCAGATATTGGCGAGAGGAGCAGGTATTATCGGGAACGTGTAAGGACACGGGCGATCCCACAGATGTTGGTCGGTCGAATCGTTGCCACGCTCTTTTTCCAGCCAAGCACGCGCACGCGTCTGAGCTTTGAAGCCGCGACACAAAGACTGGGCGGGACATGCGTGGGCTTCTCCGATCCGAACGTGACGAAGGCTGGTGGAGAGTGGCGCGAGAGCATGGCTGACACGGCGCGTGTTCTGAATGGTTATGCCGACGCTGTGGTCATCCGTCACAACGAGGTCGGTGCTGTGGACCTCCACGCTCAAGAAAGCGCCATACCCGTCATAAATGGTGGTGACGGCCGGGGAATCCGCGCTGAACACCCGACGCAGGCGCTTATCGATCTCCTTAGTATGGAAGATGATTTTGGCGCTATCGATGGACTTAAAATCCTGATCGTTGGCCATGTTAATCAACGATGCGTACACTCTCTCCTTATTTTCCTGACGAAATTTCTGGATGTAAGTGTCTTTCTTCTTACCGACGACGACGAACATCTTTCCGATGCGGAAGAACGGGAACTGCGTTCCCATGGCCTTACTTTTCAATATGTCGCAGCGTTAGAAGACGCTATCCGACGCGTGGATGTGATCTACGTTATAGGGACGAAGAGCCCATGCGAGGTCGCTGGCAAGCTGGTCCTGCGACCCGAGATCCTGCAACGGTCAGCTCCCCATGTTCGGATTTATCATCCCCTACCTCGCGGCATTGAGCTGCCGACCGAGGTCGACGCCTCTCGCAAAGCCGCTTATTTCCGCCAGGTCGCAAATGGCGTGCCCGTTCGGATGGCGATCTTGGAGCGCCTGTTAAACGGATCACACCAGGGGCTCTAAACCTTCTTCAGCGAAAAGAGGAGGACAAGAAATGAGCTACAGAATTGCGATTGAGATTACGCGTCAAGCCGGCGCTCTGCCGGAGGATCTCATTGTCCGGAGCTACCGATACAGCCAATACGGAGCTGTCGCGTTCATTCTGAACGGCGTGACGCCAACGGAAATAAACGTGATTCTCGATCCCATCGTGCCGACATTGCCTTTAGGCATACCGGGCGTGAGATACATAGACATCAAGGCACGAGCGGTTGTTTGCGAGATCGTCCTCGCATCCGGGGCGGTGATTGCAATATCGCCAACCTTCGGGGAAATGGTGGCTCAAGCTCTTCCCCTCCTGAACCAGGACGGTCCAAGACTGATCCAGAGGTCTGCATATCTGGAACGAGCACCTCGACACTCCATCCGCGCAACTTCGGCGGCAAGACCGTGGTATGCGCGGGAGAGGCGAGAATGGACCTCCGGCAGTCGCCTTCAAGGGGCTGCTCGACCCTGATTTACGCATCGAAAGCGACGTCCACCACCGGCATCGCCTTTCCCGTGGCCATCTTCCTTAAATAAAAACAGGGCGAGACGTGAGGCGGAGCTTGAGGTCAATGACGACCGCGAGTGGCCTGTGAAGCGTTCGACCTGACGCTGTCGGCTCCCTCATGCGTCTCAATCGCCTCCCCATACATCTATCAGCATCTTGAGAAACCGCTCTGCCGCCGGGGACAAGGTGCCGCCGCGGCGGCGAACCACGCCGATGGTGCGCGATATCTCCGGATTGCGGATGGGGCGGGTGACCAGAAACGGATGATCTTCCCGCGGGGTTGCCATTTGGGGAAGCACCGAAATGCCGAGGCCTGCCTCGACCAGTCCGAGGGAGGTGGACAGATGGGTTACCTCGTAGAACCAGCGCAGCTTGATATTCGATTTCGCCAGGGCCGCGTCGAGCAGGGTTCTGTTGCCGCTCGATCGATGAACGGTAATCAGATGGTAGGGCTCAAGCTCCGCCCATCCGACCGTAGACTTGGCGGCGAGCGGGTGATCCCTGCGTGCAGCCAGCACAAACGGATCTTCCACGAGCCGATCGAACACCAGATCCGGGTCCGATGTGCCCATGATATTGATGCCGAACTCCACCTCCCCTCGCGCCACCGCTTGAAGACCGTCGGTCGCCGGCAAGTCGAGGATACGAAAGCGGATGTTCGGATACTCCGCATTGAACTGGCGGATAACGGTCGGCAGGAAATAGAACGCCGCGGTGGGCAGGCATGCGATCGTCACCAGTCCGCCTCGATTGGGTCCGACGTCACGGACCGCAAAAAGCGAACCGTCGAACTCCTCCAGCATGCGCCTGACGAGCGGCACGAGCTCGGTACCGAGAGCTGTCGCGGACACATGCCTGGTTGTCCGTTCCAGGAGCGGCGCCCCTATGACCTGCTCGAGTTTCTGAATGCGGCGGCTCAGCGCCGGCTGTGACAGATGCAGAGCGTCGGCCGCGCGATGAAAGCTCTCCAGTTCCACGACGCTGAGGAAGGCTCGAAGATCGAGTATCTCGCAATTAATGCTCATCTTGCATCAATCCTCCGATTCTTAGCATTTCACAAATAAACGCTTCTTCCGATAATTGGATCAAACGGCGCCAATTGATACGGCGATGACATAATTTCAACGGAAGCACAAGCGATGAACGACCTGCTCGCGATCCCTTGCGTACTGATGAGAGGCGGCACCTCGAAGGGACCGTTCTTCCTCGCACGCGATCTTCCCGCCGATACTCGTGAGCGCGACAGGATCCTGCTCTCGGTAATGGGTTCGGGCCATCCGCTGCAGATCGACGGCATTGGCGGCGGCAACCCCGTCACGAGCAAGGTGGCCATTGTCGGGCCGCCGAGTATTCCCGGCGCCGATGTCGACTATCTCTTTGCGCAGGTGCGCGTCGATCAACAGATCGTCGATACTTCCCCGAACTGCGGCAACATGCTGGCTGCGGTTGGCCCCTTTGCCATCGAAGCCGGGCTTGTCCCCGCACGCAGGGGAACGACGCTCGTTCGGATCTACAACGTCAACACCGGCAAGCTGATCGACGCCGAAGTTCCCACTCCGGACGGCGTCGTCTCCTATCTCGGCGATGCTGCAATTGACGGCGTTCCAGGCCGTGCAGCACCGATCGCATTGACATTCATGGATGCCGCGGGAGCGCGGACAGGCCAGCTTTTTCCGACCGGCAAGCCGGTGGACGTGATCGATGGCGTGGCTGTCACCTGCATCGACTGTGCGATGCCGATGATGCTGATCGAGGCTGCCGCGATCGGCGCAAGTGGCTTCGAGACAGCGGCCGAACTCAATGCCGACAGGCAATTGCTGGAACGGCTCGAAACGCTGCGCATCGCGGCCGGCGAGCGGATGGGCCTCGGCGACGTGCGCAATCAGGTGACCCCGAAGCCCGTCCTCATATCGAGGCCGAACTCAGGCGGTGACATCAATGTGCGCTATTTCATGCCGCATCAATGCCATCCCTCGCTTGCGACGACCGGCGCCGTCGGGATCGCGACCGCCTGCATCACCGACGGCACGGTTGCTTCCCTTCTTGTCGGCGCCCGCAAACCGCCATTGGTGCTTTCCATCGAGCACCCCAGCGGCCAACTGAATGTCAAGCTTCATGAAAGAGACGGCAAGATCGTTGCCGGGATACTGCGGACAGCCAGGCGGCTGTTCGACGGACAAGTCTTCGCAAAACCTGTCACGCAACTGGGTTGTGCGGCATAATAACCGTGGTTGCCGGGAGGGCACCACCAACAGGAGGAGAATATCATGCGTAAATTCATGCTCGCCCTCGCGGCAACAGTCGCTTTTGCCGGTTCCGCCTTCGCGGACCCCGTCCGCATCAGTGTCGGCTCTTACAACCTGAACAATCTGCCTTTCCCGGTCGCCCAGGGTCTCGGCCTTTATGAGAAGGAAGGCCTGGACGTGACCGTCGAGAACTTCGCATCGGGTGGCTCGAAGACGCTTCAGGCGCTTGTGGCCGGCTCGACGGATATTGCAGTCGGCTTCTATGACCACACGATCCAGATGCAGTCGCAGAACAAGGCCGTCGTCGCCTTCGTGCAGCTCGCCCGCAACTCCGGGCTCGTGCTGGCCGGCGGCAAGGGCAGCGCATTCGATCCGGCCAAGCCGCAGACGATCAAGGGCGCAAAGATCGGCATCACCTCGCCGGGCTCGTCTTCCGACTTCTTCGTCCGCTACTATCTTCAGCGCAACGGCCTGTCGGCAAACGACGTCTCCCTGATCGGCGTCGGCTCCGGCTCGGCGGCGGTCGCCGCACTCGAACAGGGCAAGGTCGACCTCCTGGTCAACTACGACCCTGCGGCAACCTTCATCGAGGCCAAGGGCGTCGGCAAGATCCTGATCGACGGACGCAGCGACGAAGGCGCCAAAGCGATCTACGGCGGCATCTATCCGACCTCCGTTCTCTACGCGACACAGAGCTACATCGACGACAATCCCGAGACTGTCCAGAAGGTCACGAATGCGACCGTCAAGGCGCTCGAATGGATGAACAGCCACTCCGCCGAAGAGATCGTCGACAAGCTGCCGAAGGAGTTCATCTCCGGGGATCGCGATACCTACATCAAGGCGGTCGAGAACGCGAAGGCGATCTTTTCCAAGGACGGGCGTATCGACGAGGAAGACATCAAGACGCCGCTCGCCGTCCTGAAGAGTTTCAACGAAAAAGTCGCGACGGCTGAAATCGACCTGACGAAGACCTACACGAACGCGTTCGTCGACAAGGTCGGCACCGTCGTCGCCAACTGACAGGAGGAGGTCATGGCATTGGCTGTAGTGAAGACAAAACCCCCGGCGGACAGTCCGCGTCAGGCGAAGTCGATGGTTTCCATCGACAGCGTCACCATGTCCTTCGGCGCCTATGTGGCGGTGCAGGACGTGAATCTGAGCGTCGCCGACGGCGAGTTTCTCGCCATCGTCGGACCCACCGGCTGCGGCAAGAGCACTATTCTGAACGCGATCGCCGGCCTTCTGAAACCGTCGAGCGGCACAGTCTCGATCGACGGCCAGCCGGTGCGCGGTGTCCAGAACGACATCGGCTATCTGTTCCAGCAGGATGCGCTGCTTCCGTGGAAGACGGCGCTGGAGAATGTGGAGCTCGGCCCCATGTTCAAAGGTGTGGGCGCCGCGGAGCGACGCGAGCAGTCGATGACGTGGCTCGCGAAAGTCGGACTGAAAGGGTTCGAGCACCGTTACCCGCATCAGCTCTCCGGCGGTCAGCGCAAGCGGGTGCAGATGGCGCAGGCGCTGATTACCGGCCCCAAGGTCATCCTGATGGACGAGCCCTTCTCGGCGCTCGATATCCATACCCGACACCTGATGCAGAATGAGCTGTTGCGGCTCTGGCAGGAGGAACGGCGCGCCGTGGTGATGATTACGCACGACCTCGAAGAGGCAATTGCCCTTGGGGATCGGGTTGTGGTGCTTGCCGCCGGACCGCGCTCGCGCGTGATCGACAGTTTCCCCGTCGATCTCGAACGTCCGCGCGATGTCGCGGAAATCAAGCTCGATCCACGCTTCCTGGATCTCTATCGCAACATCTGGTCATCGCTGCGCGGCGAAGTGGAGAAAAGCTATGAACGCCATGACTGAACGTCTCATCCAGGTCGTGCTGCTGGTCGCCATTGTCGGCGGCTGGCAGCTCGGCGTCACGGCCGGCATCATCGACGTCTTCTTTTTCCCGGCTCCGGTCGACATCTTCAATCAAGTGGTATCCTGGATCATGGACGCCGGCTTCTACAGCCATGTGGCGATTACCCTGACGGAAACCGTGCTCGGCTATCTGGTCGGAACGGCCCTTGGCGTGGCGGCGGGCGTCTGGCTCGGCCTCAGCCGTTCGGCGGCGCGCATTCTGGACCCTTTCATCAAGGGCTTGAACGCAATCCCCCGCGTCGTGCTTGCGCCGATCTTCGTCCTCTGGCTCGGCCTCGGCCTCTGGTCCAAGGTGGCGCTCGCCGTGACGCTGGTGTTCTTCGTCACCTTCTTCAACGCCATGCAGGGTGTGCGTGAAGTGAACCCGGTGGTGCTGTCGAATGCCCGCATTCTGGGAGCCAGGCGGTCGGACCTGCTCCGCCACGTCTACTTCCCCGCGGCGGCAAGCTGGATTCTCTCGTCGCTGCGCACCTCGGTCGGTTTTGCCGTCGTCGGAGCGATTATCGGGGAATATCTCGGCTCCTCCGCCGGGCTTGGCTATCTGATCGCTCAGGCGGAAGGCAATTTCGATGCGGTCGGCGTCTTCGCGGGCATCCTGATCCTCGCGATCTTCGTGCTGATTATCGACAGCATCCTGGACATCGCCGAAAAGCATCTCATCAAGTGGCGCCCAAGCGCTTCCGAACGGCCTGCCTGACGATCTTACCGGCAATCGGCCAGCCTGTTGACAAGCGTTCTCCCTTTCACCCAGGAAGGGAGAACGAAGCCGTTTTGCACCTCCCGCCGGAGGTGACGACCTTCCTGCCCCCTCCAACGGTCCCGCCTCCCCAGCGGCGGCCCGCGCGCACCCATCCAGGGCTTGTGCACCTCGATATCCGGTCGGACGCGTAGTCCCGGACGATCCCGCATAGGACTGAAAACGCTCGATATTGTCTTTGCGACAGGGAGATCGGCCGGTACTGCCGGCGTATCGACAATGGCAAGGTCGTCAGTCGAAAAAGAGCCCGCTCTCCTCAAGGCTCGCAACTCATCCATCGCCGAAAATTCCGCGACGCGACAGCAATATGCCGATGCGCGATCCGTGGCTATTGACAAGACCTTTCTCATAGGACTTCATATATCAATCCAGTAAAACAGACATATGTCCGCTATATTGGATTGATAGACGACTTAAATCCAAGGGGAACCGCCATGAACATTTCCTTCCGCGCCGGCGTGATGTCGCTGGTCGCCGCCACCTTCCTTTCCGCCTCGCCGGTACTCGCAGACGGCAGCAAGCTTGACGAGGTTCTTGCGCGCGGCCATCTCGTGCTCGGCACGGGCAGCACCAATGCGCCCTGGCACTTCAAAAGCGCCGACGACAAGCTTCAGGGTTTCGATGTCGACATGGGCCGCATCGTGGCCAAGGCGCTCTTCGGCGACCCGGACAAGATCGAATATGTCAACCAGTCGTCGGATGCCCGCATCCCGAACATCACCACCGACAAGGTCGACCTGACCTGCCAGTTCATGACGGTGACAGGCGAACGCGCCCAGCAGATTGCGTTCACCATCCCCTACTACCGCGAGGGTGTAGGCCTGATGCTGAAGGCTGACGGCCAATATGCCGACTACGCGGCCCTGAAGGCGGCCGGCTCGTCCGTCACCATCTCGGTGCTGCAGAACGTCTATGCCGAAGACATGGTCCATGCCGCGCTGCCCGAGGCCAAGGTCGACCAGTATGATTCCGTCGATCTGATCTATCAGGCGCTCGAATCCGGCCGGGCGGATGCCGCCGCCACCGACCAGTCGTCCCTCGCCTGGTACATGACGCAGAACCCCGGCCGCTACAAGGACGCCGGATATGGCTGGAATCCGCAGACCTATGCCTGCGGCGTCAAGCGCGGCGATCAGGATTGGCTGAACTTCGTCAACACCGCGCTGCATGAAGCCATGACCGGGGTGGAATTCGACTTCTATGCCAAGTCCTACAAGACCTGGTTCGGCAAGGATCTGGCGCCGCCGCAGATCGGCTTCCCGGTCGAATACAAGTAAACCTCGAAACTCCCTTGGGACGGAGGACACCTGTCCTTCGTCCTCTCCCATTCCGCTATGGCAGGATGACACTATGGGCTACTCGCTCAATTTTGCCGCCGTCTGGCGCAGCTTCGACCAACTGCTCGAAGGCCTCCTGCTCAGTCTCGGCCTGGCTTTTGCTTCCATTCTGATCGGCGCCGTGATCGGTCTCTTTGTCGCCTTCGCGCTGATTTCGAAAAGCGGCTGGGTCAAGGCTCCGGCAGCCACCTACGTCACGATCATCCGGAACCTGCCGATCCTCGTCCTGGTTCTCTTTGCCTATTTCGCCTTGCCGCAGCTCGGCATACGTCTTGGCAAGATCGAGAGTTTCATCGCCGTGCTCGCGATCTATTCCGGCGCCTATCTCGCGGAAGTGTTTCGCGCGGGCCTCCTGTCGATCCCGAGGGGACTGACGGAAGCGGGACTGGCGATCGGCCTGACGCCGATGCAGATCCGCACCTCGATCATCGCGCCACTGATGTTGCGCAACGTCCTGCCGTCCTTGTCTTCAACGGTGATCTCGCTGTTCAAGGATACGTCGCTTGCCGCTGCGATCGCCGTTCCGGAACTGACCTTCGAAGCGCGCAAGATCAATGTCGAAACCTTCCGCGTTATCGAAACCTGGATTGTCGCATCGGCTCTTTATGTTGCCACCTGCTCCGTGCTTGCGGCGCTGATGCGTGTCGCCGAACGGCGTCTGGCCGTACCGAGGTAATGTCATGATGGATTTTCCCGCCTTCCTCGACCAGATCTGGCTCGCGCGCTACGTCATCCTCAAGGGCCTTGGCGTCACGACGTCGATCTCTCTTTTGTCGATCGTCGCAGGTTCGTTGCTCGGCGTCATCGTCGGCCTGTCGCTCGTCTATGGCAACCGGATGCTGCGGTTCGTCATGCGGACCTATACCGATTTCATCCGCGGCACGCCGGTGCTGGTGCTGGTTCTCGCAAGCTACTACGTGCTCTCGACCGTCGGCATTGAGCTTGGGCCATTCCAGGCCGGTGTCCTGGCGCTGGCCATCTTCTGCTCGTCGCATGTCGGCGAAATCGTCCGCGGCGGCCTGCAGGCCATCCCGAAAGGCCAGACCGAGGCCGCAAAGGCAATCGGCCTGACCTTCGGACAGACATTCGCCTACGTGCTCTGGCCACAGGCGCTGCGGCAGTTTCTGCCGGCCTGGGTCAACACGGCAGCGGAAATGGTCAAGGCCTCGACGCTGCTTTCCGTCATCGGCGTCGCGGAACTGCTCTTGCGCACACAGGAGATCATCTCCCGGAACTTCATGAGCCTGCAGTTCTATTTCTTCGCCGGGTTTCTCTATTTCGTCATCAACTATGGCATCGAACGCTTCGGCAAATATGTCGAGCGCAAGACCGCCGTCCCGTCCTGAGGCTGCATGTCATGAGCAAGGTACTTCTCGAAATCAAGGATCTGCACAAGCGATACGGGACGCTCGAAGTCCTGAAAGGCGTCGATTGCACCATGCAGGAGGGCGAGGTGATCTCGATCATCGGCTCGTCCGGCTCCGGCAAGACAACCATGCTTCGCTGCATCAACATGCTGGAGGAATTCCAGGGCGGGTCTATCCGGCTGGCAGGGGAGGAAATCGGCTACGAACATTCCGGGGCGAGCCGCAAGCGCAAGAGCGAAAAGGAAATCGCCCGCCAGCGCGCCATGACCGGCATGGCCTTCCAGCAGTTCAACCTTTTTCCGCATATGACGGCGCTGCAGAACGTCATGCTCGGTCTCGTGAAGGTCAAGAAAATGGGGCGGGACGAGGCCGAGGCCATCGCCGGAAAATGGCTTGATCGCGTCGGGCTCGGCACACGCGGGGGCCACTACCCCGGCCAGCTTTCCGGTGGCCAGCAGCAGCGCGTTGCCATCGCCCGTGCGATCGCCATGGCGCCGCGGCTTATGCTGTTCGACGAAGTGACGTCGGCGCTCGACCCGGAACTCGTCGGCGAAGTGCTGCAGGTCATAAAAGACCTGGCTGCCGACGGCATGAGCATGCTGCTCGTCACCCACGAGATGCGCTTCGCCTATGAGGTCTCCGGCCGCGTGATCTTCATGAATCAGGGCGTCATCTGCGAAGAGGGCGATCCCAAGGAAATGTTCATCAGGCCGAAGACGGAACGTCTTGCCGAATTCCTCAAGACATCCAGCTTCAACTAAAAGAAAAGAGAGAATGCAATGACGATAAAGCGTTACGGTGCAGGCGAAACCGGCGCGGGCGGACAGCCCCTTCCCTTCGCACGGGCGGTCGAAGCCAATGGATGGCTGCATGTTTCAGGCCAGGTTCCGATGGACAAGGGTGAAATCGTCCGCGGCGGCATCGTTGAGGAAAGCCGCAAGGCGATCGAGAACCTCATTGCCATCCTGCATGAGGCGGGTTACGGCATCGAGGACGTGGTGCGCGTCGGCGTCTGGCTCGACGATCCGCGCGACTTCTGGAGCTTCAACGGCGTCTATGCCGAGTACTTCGGCGAAAACCCGCCGGCGCGCGCTTGCGTCCAGTCGCGGATGATGGTCGATTGCAAGGTCGAGGTGGATTGCATCGCTTATCGCGCCGATCGCGCCTGAAAACACTATGGAGAAGAGCATGACGGAAGCCGTAGGCGACACGATCTCGCGACGCACGCGGGGACTGGATCGCGCTTTCGAGATACTCGAATTCCTGCGCGTGAAGCGTCAGCCCATGCGGCCGAACGAAATCGCGTCGGAAATCGGCGCGCCGCGCTCTTCGATCTATGAACTGGTCAACCTGCTGCTCAGTCACGGGATGCTGGATTACCAGGGGGGAGACGGCCGGGTATTTCTCGGTCGCCGCCTCTATTTCCTTGGAACGGCCTATGCCGAACAGTTCGACCTGATGCGGGAATGCGACCGCATGCTGGTGCGGCTGGCGGAGGAGACACGCGAGACGGCGCAGATGTGCTTGCTGGAAGGCCGCAAATACACCGTCGCCATGATGCGGGAAGGCATTCGGCCATTCCGCATCTCCTCCAATGTCGGTGAACTCGTCTCCATCGTCTGGACGGCTTCGGGTCGTCTGCTGGTCTCCCACCTGAGCGACCAAGAGATCGTTGACCTCATCCCGCCGGAGGACTTTGTCCTGCCGAGCGGCAAACGCATGGAGCCCCGAGACTTCATCGCACAGGTGCGTCAGGCGAGCCGCGACGGCTTCTTCACCTTCAACAGCGAAGTGGAGAACTTCACCCACTGCTTTGCCGTGCCGATCTTCCAGGCGGATGGCGTCTGCATCGCGACCCTGTGCCTCGTCACCCCGCGCGAAGACGGACTGCGCAATCGCGACGCCTATCTCGAAAGCCTTTTGACCGCAGCAAACGAGGTCTCCGAAAAGCTGGGCTACAACGCCAAGACGACCAGGTTCAGTTCTGCGGGCTAGAGCGGTTTCAACACAGTAGAAACAAGAAGACGAGCACTGAAGGCGGTCTTCTCTTCGCCGGAAATGCTTCAGGCCCAGGCATAACCAAGCAACACAATTAACAATTGTCAGATTGTATTGCTTGTCGCACGAAGCTCGCTATCCTGATCCTTCGATAGGCATAGCCAGTTAAGCGGCCGATGTCGGTCCGGCGGAAGGCGGGAAGATGGTGGAAGACGAGGTCCAGTTCGGCCCGTTCGTCTTGAGTCCGGGAAAGCGTACGCTGACGCGGGATGGCGATCCCGTTCCGTTGGGAAGCCGTGCGATCGACATTCTGGCTTGCCTGACCGCCAGCGCAGGGAAGTTGCTCACAAACGCAGAGATCATTCGCCACGCCTGGCCCGACACCTTCGTGGACGAAACCAATCTGCGCGTCCATATCTCCGCGATCCGCAAGGCTCTCGGAGACACCAAACGCGAACCCAGGTATATCAACAATGTCCCCGGTCGCGGCTATACCTTCATCGCTGCGGCAACGCCGCTCGCAAACCCCGTCTCGAAAATGGAGGTCCGGAAACCGGCTCAGCCGACACCTGCGGAACGCCGTATCAACGCCAGGGTCTTCGGACGCAGCCAGGTGGTGGAGGCACTGTCCGAGCGTTTGCTCAACGTGCGGCTTCTGACCATCGTTGGGCCCGGCGGCATCGGGAAGTCCACCGTGGCGCGTGCCGTGCTGGGGCGATCGTCCACGGAAGTCGTTTGGGTGGATCTCGCCGAATTGAGCTCGGGCGAACTCATCTCGACCGAAGTGGCGTCCAAGCTCGACATTCTCTCAAGGTCCGACGACATCGACCGGGAGATAGCGGATGTGATGGAGGAGCGCGACATCTGCATCGTGCTCGACAGTTGCGAACATGTCGTCGACGAAGCGGCACTTTTCGTGGAATCCATTCTTGGGCGCACATCGTCGGCGCGGTTCCTCGCCACAAGCCGGGAACCCTTGAGGGCTTACGGGGAATGGGTACACCGTCTCAGCCCCCTGGAACTGCCTGAAACCGGAACGTCGGCATCGGAGGCTTCCCTGTCGCCTGCAGTCCAACTTTTCGTGGAGCGCGCGGCCGCGTGCAGGGGCGGTTACCGGCTCGGCGAAGACGACGTGGTACACGTTGTGGAACTCTGCCGGCAGTTGGACGGTATCGCGCTCGCCATCGAGCTGGCGGCCGCACGAATGGACACCATGTCCGTGAAAGCCCTCTCGACATCCTTGAAGGAGAGTTTCAGGGTTCTCAGCAGAGGCAGGCGAACGGCGTTGCTGCGCCATCAAACGCTGCGGGCAACGCTCGACTGGAGCTACTATGTCCTTTCCCCCGTGGAGCAGACGGCTCTCCAGCGATTGTCCGTTTTCCGTGGCTGGTTTACGGCCGATGCCGCCACGGCGGTTCTTGCCGATCCCGAAGACGTTGTCGAAACCCTGGTTGCCAAGTCGCTCGTTGTCGCTGAAGCCCTGTCGGATACCACCCGGTACCGCCTTCTGGACACGACGCGCCTCTATGCCGCCGAGAAGCTCATGGAGAGCGGAAGCCATCGCTCGATCATGCTGCGGCTCGCCGAATATCTGTCCAGCCTTTTCGAGAGGGGCGAACAGGAACTCTACCTCGCATCGATGGACGATTGGTCCGAGGATTTTTCGCAGCATGTCGCAAGCCTGAGGCTCGCCCTGGAATGGGCGTTCGAGCCCGACGGCGACGAGATGACGGGCGTCCGGCTGACTGTCGCAGCCCTGCCGCTGTTCTTCCGTCTTTCGCTTCTCGACGAGTGCTTCACCGCCGTTACCAAGGCGATTGCCTATCTCGACGCCCACCCCGATGCCGACGAGCGGCGCCGGATGAAACTCTACGCCGCTTTGGGCTGGCCGCAGATGCGGTCGACCGAGATCCCGGAGAAGGGAATCAACGCGTGGACCGAGGCCTTGCGGATCGCGGAACGTCTCGGCGATGTCGACTATCAACTCCGTGCGATATGGGCCATGTGGGTCGATGCAATAAACCGCGCGCAGCCTCAGTTGGGGCTTGAATGCTCAAATCAGTTCGCGACTGTTGCGGCGGGTTCCCGCGATCCGGCGGACCGGATCGTCGCAAGGCGCATCCTGGGCGCGACATTGCATTGGCTTGGACGACATGCGCAGTCGCGCGAAATCCTGACGCAGATGATCGCCGAGTACGACGCTCTGCCGACCAGCCAGACGACCCGGTTCCAGTTCGATCAGCGGATCACCGCCAGAATCATTCTCGCTCGGGACCATTGGGTTCTGGGCGAGAGCGAACGGGCGCTGTCGGAGGCTCAGGCCTGTGTCGAACAGGCCATCTCCATCGGACATGAATTGTCCCTGGCCAACGTGCTTGCGGAGGCCGCGTGCCCGCTTGCGCTGCTGGCCGGCAAGATCGACCTTGCCAGGGACTATATCGCGCTGCTGAAAGACCATACGAAGTCGCTGTCGCTGGATGTCTGGCACTGCTATGCGAGTTGTTTCCAGGCGGAGGTGAAGCTCTGGGAGGGAAATGCCCCCGGATGCCTGGAGGAGCTTCGGGCCAGCATGGCCATCCTCGACCGCGCCGGCTTCGTCCTGTTCAAGACCTATTTCCAATCGGTCGAAGCGAAGGCGCTGGCGGCGTTGCGCCGTTTCGATGAAGCGGTGGTGAAGATCGAAGAGGCGCTTGCGCATTGCGAGACGTCGGGAGAGCGCTGGTGCAAACCGGAATTGCTTCGGATCAAGGGCCATCTGGTTCTTGAGGGTGGCGATCCAGACGGGTCCGCGCTTGCTGACGTTTGGTTCGAGGCAGGCAGGACCGAAGCGAGAACACAGGGCGCAATCGCATGGGAAAGACGGTTCGACCCGAGCCTCCCGTGGCTGCCGCCGGCTTTTGGCGCCGATGGAGAGAGCGAGATTGTCGACTTGCCCGCCGCCGAGCCTAACGCACCCGATCGCCGGGCTCTACACTGATCGGCCTCCTTTACTTCGATTTACAACGCCTCACTGGCTCGCCCGCAGCCGCGCTCATATTCTGTCGGCAACAGAGGCATTGGCATGGCGACCCTTCCCTTCAGAGCACTGATTATATTGGACGGCGAGGATAGAGCGGGTTTCCCCGACAGGGATCTTGCTCTGGACGTCGCAAGGAGCTGCAATGCCCTCCGGCATTCGGGAGTTGAGGTCGTGTTTGCTTGCGAAGGCGGCGGCTTCCCCGCCGTCGCCGGCCACATGCGCAAGTTTTCGGAAGAGCCGGAGATCGCAAAATTCCTGGGCGATAAAGTGGCCCGGAGCGACATCGCCGACGCGCTTACCATCGAACAGATCGTCGTCGACGACTTCGACTTTGCGGTTTTCTTTCCGGCCGAGCCGACGGAACCCGGTCCCGCGAGAGCGCTGAAACTTCTGTTTCTGGAAGAGGGCAGGAAAGTCGTGCCTCCGCACGCCTCGCCGGCGCGCCAGATCGGCCGGGGCCTCCTCATCGTTCGCACCGCGACTGCCGGTCTTGACGGGCTCACCTCATTCTTCGGTTAAGAAGACGAGGCCCTTTCGCACCGATTCACAAGCATTCACTCGGCCGCAGGCAGGCATGCGCCCAGAATTGACGTGTTCAACCCAATCTGTCGGAGACATGTCGATGACCAATTTTCACCCGTATGCGATCGATCGAAGGCAATTCCTCTCACTTGCGGCAGGCGCGGCGCTGGCAGGCGTGGCGGAAGTTCCCGCCTATGCTCAGGCCATGCATCGATTTGGCCACGGAGATTTCGATATCTCGGTCTTCAGCGACGGCTTTCTCACGCTTTCAGCCGAGATCCTGCTCCCTGACGCCACACCCGAGCTTCGCGAACCGATCCTGCAATCCATGGGCGGCGACAAGACGGGCGCGAGGGTCCAGGCAAATGTTCCCTTGATCCGCTACGGCCGCGACCTGATCCTGATCGACACCGGGGCCGGCGGCAACTTCCAGCCCAGTGCCGGACGCCTCGCAGACAATCTCAGGGCAAACGGGGTCGATCCTGCATCGATCACCAAGATCGTGTTCACGCACGCCCATCCCGACCACTCGGGTGCGACGACCGCCGCCGACGGGACGCTCCTCTATCCCAACGCCGAGTACTTCATCGGCCAGGCGGAGTGGGATTTCTGGACCGACAAGGACTTCGAAACGCGCCGGCCGGCCGCGCTGCATGGCTTCGCCAAGGGCGCCCGACGAGACCTTTTCGCCGTCGAGGACCGTATCACGCGGGTAAAGGAAGGAGATCAGATCGTCCCGGGGATGTCCATCGTCGATACGCCCGGCCACACGCCCGGCCATATCTCCATCGAACTCGCCGGCCGCGACAACCTCGTTATCACGGGTGACGCCTGCACAAGCGACGTCATCTTCTTTCAGCATCCTCGCTGGCATTTCGGATTCGACACCGATGCAGAGCTCGCACTCAAAAATCGGCGTGACCTGCTCGACCGCGCCGCAAATGAAAAGCTGAAGCTGCTCGGTTACCACTGGACCTATCCAGGCGTGGGATACGCCGAAAAAAAGGGCGATGCCTACAGGTTCGTCGCAGCCTGACGACAGTCCGATCGTGTTCCGGAGGGGACCGGGCCCACGCGGCCAGGTCCCTTTCCTTATGGCCGCACGCCACCCGGAACTTCGATTCTCAGAGATTTACGACGCTTTACTCGCGTTACATCGCCCGCTCCGCCAAGCTTCATCTCGTCGAACAGAGGCATTCAGCCCGCCAAGGAGACGACCATGAACGCCACCACAATCGCACAGGCTTCGTTCACCGCGACCCGGCGCGACATGCTTCTCGGAGGAAGCGCGGCGCTCGCCGTCGCGGCTCTCCCGAAGATGGCTCCGGCCGCCACCGCAGAAAAAGCAACCGAAGAAGGGAACTCGATCATGTCTTACATCACCACCGAGGACGGCACCGAAATCTTCTACAAGGACTGGGGCCCGCGCGACGCCCAGCCCATCGTCTTCCATCACGGCTGGCCGCTCTCTGCCGATGACTGGGACAACCAGATGATGTTTTTCCTCGGTCAGGGCTTTCGGGTCATCGCCCATGACCGCCGCGGTCATGGCCGCTCCACCCAGACCGACACCGGCAACGAGATGGATACCTACGCCGCCGACGTCGCGGCGCTCGCCGAAAAGCTCGACCTCAAGGGGGCCATCCATGTGGGTCACTCGACGGGTGGCGGCGAAGTCGTCCATTACGTCGCCCGCTCCAAACCGGGCCGCGTGTCCAAGGCCGTCATCATCGGTGCCGTCCCGCCGATCATGGTCAAGTCCGAAAAGAACCCCGGCGGCTTGCCGATCGAGGTTTTCGACGGCTTCCGCGCTGCGCTGGTCGCCAACCGCGCCCAATTCTTCCGCGACGTGCCGGCGGGTCCGTTCTACGGCTTCAACCGTCCGGGCGCCCAGGTCTCGGAGGGCGTGATCCAGAACTGGTGGCGGCAGGGCATGATGGGCGGCGCCAAGGCCCACTACGATTGCATCAAGGCCTTCTCGGAAACCGACTTCACCGAAGACCTCAAGAAGATCGATCTTCCGGTGCTGGTGATGCACGGCGACGACGACCAGATTGTGCCTTACGCCGATTCCGCACCACTGTCGGTCAAGCTGCTGAAGAACAGCACGCTCAAGACCTATGCGGGCCTGCCCCACGGCATGTGCACGACCCATCCGGACGTCATCAACGCCGACTTGCTGGCGTTCTTCAAGTCCTCGTCCTGAGACATCCGGGCCCGGACAGCACGACAAGGAGAATTCCGATGACGAAGACAATCATGCTCATCCACGGAGCCTGGCTGAATGCGAAGAGCTGGGAAGGCTTCAAGGCCCGCTACGAAGCCAAGGGTTACTCCGTCGTGACCCCGAACTGGCCGTATGACGACGGCGATCCGGCCGATCTGCGGGCCAATCCGCATCCCATGCTCAAGACGGTCGGCGTGAAGGCGATCGTCGACCACCTCGAAGCCGAGATCCGCAAGCTGCCGGAGCAGCCCATCCTGATGGGCCACTCTGCCGGCGGGGTCTGGACCCAGATACTGCTCGACCGCGGTCTCGGGGTCGCCGGCGTCGCGATCGATCCGGCGCCGACGACCGGAGTGCGCCTCGGCATCCATTCGATCGTCTCCGCCCTCCCGGTGCTGGCCTCCTGGGGCAGCTGGAAGCGAACCATGCATATGTCGCGCCGGTTCTTCGGCACGCGCTTCGCCAATACGCTCCCGAAGGATCGGGTCGACGATTACTACGATCGCTATATCGTGCCGACGGCTGGCAAGGTCTATTGGGACGGCATCCTGACGTCGGTCGGAAAAATCCGCTGGGACAATCCCGACCGCGCGCCGCTCCTCCTGATCGGCGGCGGCCTCGACCTCATCGCCGATGCCAGCATGACGAGAGCGATCTACGACAAGCAGAAGCGCGGGGCGTCTCGCACCGAACTCAAGATATTCGACGACCGTTCGCATTTCACCTGCATCGACGCGGGCTGGGAAGAGGTCGCCGACTTCGCGCTTGACTGGGCCGAGCGCCATGCGCGGCCCGCTGCGTCCCAGGTAAGCGCCCTCCCCGTCGGCCATGCCGCCTGACGCCCGATGGCGCGACCGAAAAGTTCACGCGCGGTAAGTCCCTGTCAGCCAATTTAAGGAGATTGCCATGACCAGACCCATTGCCATCGTCACGGGAGCATCCTCCGGCATCGGTTCGGTTTACGCCGACCGGCTCGCCGCCCGAGGCCATGACCTCATCATGGTCGCCCGAGACCCTGAACGACTGCGCAACGCCGCCAATAAATTGACTGAGCGTTACGCAGTCTCCACCACGCCGCTGTCTCTCGACTTGAGCAGGCATAGCGACCTCGACATTCTTCTCAAGCGCATCCGAGAAGAGGAGAATATCGAACTTCTCGTCAACAGCGCAGGCATCGCGCCGAGCGGCAGTGTCCTGGACTCCAGCGAGGAGGTCCTCGACCAAGTGGTGCATCTGAACGTCAATGTGCTGCATGCACTCACTGTCGCAGCCGCAAAGACATTCGTCGCCAAAGGCGCGGGAGCGATTATAAACATTGCGTCCGTCGTCGCTCTGATGCCAGAAAGCTTCAATGGAAGCTATGCTGCCGGAAAGGCGTTTGTGCTCTCGCTCACACAGGCGCTCGATGCCGAACTTCGGCCCAAGGGCGTCCGCATCCAGGCGGTTATGCCCGGCTTCACCAAGACTGAGATTTTCAAACGCGCCGGTCTCGACAGCTCCGTCATCCCCGCAGGAATGATGATGGACGCAGGGCAGATGGTCGATGCTGCGCTATCCGGCTTCGACGCTGGCGAACTCGTCACGATACCATCGCTCGGCAATGAAGGCCTCTGGAAGGCACTCAACGATGCCCGCCACGATTTGGGACCGCATCTCTCCCTCGACAGGCCAGCCGCCCGGTATCTCGGCTCGGCCAACCGCTATGACCTTGTCCCGCCGAACTAATCGATTTTGAAGTAAGCTCGCCCCTTTGATCGGCAATGGCGAATGAAAATGGTCGGGACCGGATAGTCCGCGGCCACAGGTCTTGAGGACGCACGGCCATCGCGGCGCATACCGGCCGCTAACGCGATGGCGCCTCTCCACGCATAGCCGCCAGTTGAATGCTGTCGTGCGAGGCGAATATGCGCACTTCCGAACCGTGATCCCGTTTGAGATCACGCAGTCTCTCGATGTTGTCGAGGCGGGCATACCGATCGGTGCTCATGATGGCCTGATAGATTTCGATCCCCGTTGGGCAGTACGGATGGACCCCATCGAGTTGCCGATCATGCATGAAGCTGTCTCCTGCATTCAGGAGCCAGCGGTCGCCCGACCTGATCGCGACCCCGGCATGGCCGGTCGTGTGGCCCGGCAGCGGAATCATCAGTATCTCGGGCGGAAGGCCATCGAGGTCGCGGACCGACCGAAACCCGAACCACGCTTCACCTTCCGCTTCGTACATTCGCCAATCCGTGACGTCTTTCCACATTGAAGGTCTGTAGCGCTGCCGAGCGACGAACCCTTTCGCGTTCTCCGCCGCTTTCCGTTCGCCGGTCATGACATGGACCCTCGCTTGCGGAAAATCCGCGATACCGCCCGCATGGTCGAAATCCAGATGCGTGAGTACGATGTGTCGCACATCCCGCGCCGAAAAGCCCAGCGCTTCGATCTGCCGGATAGCCGTGTCCCCTTCGCGCAGACGGGTGTTGAGGATGAGCGGCCATGTAAGCGGCAGTCTTCGCGCCGATGTCCGCATCACGTCCTTCAATCCATAGCCGGTATCGACAAGGACCAAAAAATCCGCGGTCTCGACGAGCAGGCAGTGCGTGCAGATATGTGCGAACAGCCCATTGCTCGTTCCGTCGAACAGGCGCCCTCCGACGGGACAATGCGAGCCGCAGTTGAGGTGGTGGATGCGCAAGACGAGTTCCCGACATCGTTCTCGAGGGCAGTTTGCGAAGAAGATCACAACCGCCATCGCCGATCAATTCTGCGGATGGATGCCGCATCGCCTCGGGTCCGTCTTCCCCGAAGGGCTTGACGGGCCACTCAGCCCGAATTACCAAATGGCCATCGCGAAAAGCGACCGCTTACCTTGATCCGCCAATGGCGCGAGTAAGCAGGTGGACGAATTGTCGTCCATGCGGTCAAGCACACGTCGGACCACATGAAATGTGAGCCGGCCAGCGTCTCCCTGAAACCTGCACCCGAGACATCTCGGGCTTCAATGGACGTTCCGGCCACGCACACCCGCGCGTCGCCGGCTGGCGTCCGGAGCGAACGCTATGACCAAACCTCTCCTCGTTATCCTGATAACGGTCGCCCTCGATGCGGTCGGCATCGGGCTGATATTTCCTGTCCTTCCCTCGCTGCTGAAAGACGTCACGCATGTTGGCGACGTTACCCCATACATCGGCATCATGATGGCGCTTTATGCCGCCATGCAGTTCGTCTTTGCTCCAGTGCTCGGAGCGCTCAGCGATAGCCATGGCCGACGTCCGGTCCTGCTGATCTCGCTCATCGGCGCGATGACCAACTACTTGTTCCTGGCGTTTGCCCCCAGCCTCTGGCTGCTGCTCCTTGGCCGGGCCCTTGCGGGCCTCACCAGCGCCAACATGTCCGTTGCTGCCGCCTACATAACCGACACATCGTCCGAGGAAATGCGACCGCGGCGTTTCGGGCTGCTGAATGCCATGTTTGGCATCGGCTTCATCCTCGGCCCAGTCCTCGGGGGACTGCTCGGCGATCATTGGGTCAGGCTGCCCTTCGTGGCAGCGGCGGTTCTGACCGGCATCAATTTCCTGCTGTGCATTCTCGCCTTGCCCGAGTCCCGTTCGCCCGCCGGCGAAAACGTCCGCGTCCGGGCATTGAACCCGCTTCTACCGCTCCGCTGGGCCTTCACAATCGAAGGCGTCCTGCCACTTGTGTTCATATTCTTCATATTCAGCGGCCTGGGTGAGGCTTACGGCACCTGCTGGGCCTTGTGGGGCAACGACGTCTTTCAATGGAACGGTTTGTGGATCGGTCTGTCCCTTGGCACCTACGGCACCTGCCAGACACTGGCACAGGCATTGCTCCCCGGACCTGCCACAAAGCGTCTCGGCGAGCGAGGTGCGATACTCACCGGAATTGTGAGCGCCTGCGCCGCGCTTGCCGTGTTTGCCGGCGCAAAACAGGGTTGGATGGTATTCGCGGCAATGCCGCTTCTGGCGCTCGGCGGCATAGGTGTCCCTGCTCTTCAGTCGCTTGCCACCCGCCAGGTGAGCGAGGCGGAGCAAGGGAAATTCCAGGGTGTGCTGCAATCGGCGGTCAGCCTCGCCTCCATCCTGGCTCCGCTCGGGTTTTCGAGCGCCTACCTCTCCCTGAGATCCGACTGGCCGGGAGCGATCTGGCTGCTGGTCGCCGCCCTCTATGGGATCGGCGCCATCATGATCCTGCGTTTGCGGTTCGAAAAGAAAGAGCCGCTTGCCGCAAGTCGCCAGGCCCGGGACTCGTCGGCTTGAGGGGCTGCGGATCGACGCAGGCAAGTTCTTGCCCGCCTCAAGCAACTTCTTGCCTAAATACATGGGGCAGAGATCTCGCTTTCTCGCCCCCCTCTTAAAAAATGACGTCTTTACAGCACGTTACAAATGGCCATGCGCCTCCCTCCCGTTCTGGCACGCCGTCTGCATAGAAGGGATCGACCCTAGGAGGGGTCTACCTGTTTTGGGAGGAAATCATGAAGACTTTGATGCGCCACCTTTTGGTGGCCACCGCACTCGTTGCCGCAACATCCGCGCAAGCCGCCGACAAGGTGCGGCTCGCCAATCTCAAGTTCGCACACTACGGCGCAATTTCCTACATGAAGGAACTGGCGCCGAAATATGACCTTCAGATCGAGGAGCGCTTCTTCGCCAAGGGCATCGACATCCTGCCGGCCATCGTCGCCGGCGAAGTGGATATCGCGGCCAGCGCCGTCGATGCCGCGATTGCCGGCCGCGCCTCCGGCGTGCCGATCTATGCCGTCGCCGGTTTCGCCAAGGGTGGCGCACGGATCGTGGCCGGCGAGAAGAGCGGCATCGGCTCGGTCGCCGACTTCAAGGGCAAGAAGGTGGGTGTCGCCCGGGGCGGCGCGCAGGAACTGCTGCTTCTGGCCGAACTCAGCAAGGCCGGCCTCACCTGGTCGGAAAAGCCCGGCAAGGATGTGCAGATCGTCTACATGGCTTTTGCCGATCTCAATCAGGCACTGATGGCCGGCAATATCGACGCCATGTGCCAGTCGGAACCGCAGGCGAGCCAGGCCGTCAACAAGGGCTTCGGCATCGAAATCCTCAAGCCTTACGATACGCCGCTCGGCATGCCCGTTCGTTCCCTGGTCTTTTCGGAAAGCTTCTACAACAACAAGGACGTCGCCGAGCGCACCATGAAGCTCTTCGTCGAGGCGACGAAGTATTTCATCGACCATCCCGCGGAAGCCGAGAAATACGTCATCAACGACATGTTCAAGGGCCAGATCACCGATCAGGACTTCAAGGACGCCATCGGCAACTCGCCCTATACCTATGAGATTACGGCCGAGCATGTGCAGATCACGACCGACCTGATGGTCAAGTTCGGCGTCGGCAAGCTCGCCAATCCGCCGAAGGCGACGGACTGGGTCAAGACCGACCTGCTCGACGACGCATTGAAGGCGAAATAAGCCATGGCCCGCACGCTCTTCAGAAATCTGGCGGTTCCGGTGGTATTGCTCGTGCTGTGGCAGTTGCTGTCACAGTCCGGCTTCATCAAACCGGTGATCCTGCCGTCCCCTCTCGCCATTATCGAGAGGCTGTGGATCTATCTCCTGCCGGCGCAGAACCTTGCGGAAAGCGCCGGCTTTGCCGACTGGATCTGGTCGAGCGAACTGCTCAGCGATCTCGTCGCCAGCATGCGTCGCGTCCTGCTCGGCTTTGCCGTGGGCGCGGGCCTCGCGCTGCCGCTTGGATTGCTGATGGGCACCGACCGGCGGTTCGAGGCCTATCTCAACCCGGTGGTCCAGTTTTTGAGGCCCATTCCGCCGATCGCCTATATTCCGCTGGCGATCCTCTGGTTCGGGCTCGGCGATCCGCCGGCGATCTTTCTGATCTCCATCGGGGCCTTTTTTCCCGTGCTGATCAACACGATTTCCGGGGTGCGCAACGTGGACAGCATCTATATCCGCGCGGCGACCAATCTCGGCGCCAGCCGCATGACCATGTTCCGCCGCGTCATCCTGCCGGCTGCCACGCCCTATGTGCTGACCGGCATGCGGATCGGCATAGGAACGGCCTTCATCGTCGTCATCGTGGCGGAGATGATCGCGGTCAACAGCGGCCTCGGCTACCGGATTCTCGAAGCTCGCGAATACATGTGGTCCGACAAGGTGATCGCCGGAATGATCGCCATCGGCCTTCTCGGGCTCGCCATCGATGTCGGCGTCAACCGCGTCAACAACCACCTGCTTCGCTGGCACCGGGGCATCGAATCCTGACGCTGCCGGAGCCCGCCTTCGCGGGCTCCCTTACCGACCGCTCATCGGCAAAGCGAGCAACAACTCAATCGGGAGGAGACATCATGAACGCGCATCACACCGTTTCGAAGGACATGGAAGCCGAGGTCAAGCCGCTGGTGCGGGCCGCAGGCGTCAACAAGATTTTCGGCGCAGAGCCGGGCGGGGTCGTGGCCCTGAAAGACATCGATCTGGAAATCCGGCCCGGCGAATTCGTCTGCCTTCTGGGGCCCTCGGGCTGCGGAAAATCCACCTTGCTCAATGCCATTGCCGGCTTCTCGCTGCCGACGTCGGGCACACTTGAAGTTTCCGACAAGCCAGTCACCGCGCCGGGGCCGGATCGCGGCATGGTCTTCCAGGAATATGCCCTGTTCCCCTGGATGACGGTCGAGGCGAACGTCGCATTCGGCCTTGAGATCCGCGGCACGGGAAAGGATCAGATCGCCCGCATCGTCAACGAACTGCTCGATATGCTGGGTCTCAAGGAATTCCGCCACCGCTTTCCGAAGGACCTTTCCGGCGGCATGCGCCAGCGCGTCGCGATTGCCCGCGTTCTGGCGCTCGATCCGCCGATCATGCTGATGGACGAGCCGTTCGGCGCGCTCGACGCGCTGACCCGCCGTTCGTTGCAGGACGAACTTCTGCGCATCTGGCGCAGCGTCGGCAAGACAATTGTCTTCGTCACGCATTCCATCGAGGAGGCCGTTTATCTCGGCTCGCGCGTCGTTATCCTGACCTATCGCCCAGGCACGATCAAAAAGGATGTCGCCATCGATCTACCCTACCCGCGCGACAGCAATTCGGTTGAGTTCAACGCCATCAAAAAGGAACTGGCGAGCCTCGTCCATGCCGAACATGACCGCTTCACCCTTGACGAACGCAAGGGACTGACCCTTGATTGACGCAAAGCGCACGGCGGGAGACCGTGCGGACAGTTTTCGCCTCATGGGCGAGGACGCGGGAGGAGGACGGGGATTGCGCGGTCGTTATCTGCCGCTCATGCTGATGTTTACGTTATGCTTGGTCGGCACCGCCCTCCTGGTTCGGGCGGTTGCCGTCGATTACGGGGCGCGCGACGTCTCCCGCACCGCGCAGGAGCGTCTTCGTCTCATCTCGGCGACGCTCTCGACCAGCATCGAGCGGTTTCGCTATCTGCCTGATGTCGTCGCCCGCTCACGGGAAATCGAAGACCTGTTCCGGCAGAATGCGACAGCGGATCAGCGTCTGGCCGCCAACCAGCTTCTGGAGCGCATCTCCAACGCATCGGGCGCGCTTGCGCTTTTCGTGGCCGACACATCGGGCCTGACCATCGCTTCCAGCAATTTCGGCAGTCCCGGCAGTTTCGTCGGACAGAATTACAGCTATCGTCCGTATTTCCAGGATGCGCTGGCCAAGGGCTTCGGCAATTATTACGCAGTCGGTGCGACGACCGGTCAGCCGGGCTATTTCCTCGCCACCCCGATCACCCTGGACGGCGCTGTCGTCGGCGTCGCCATCGTGAAGATCGACCTTCTTCCCGTTGAGCAGCAATGGCGCGACGCGGGCGAAACGGTTGCGATGAACGACAGCCAGGGCGTGATCTTCCTCTCCTCGAATCCGCAATGGCGCTACACGGCCATTGGCGCCGTCAGCACCGGGCAGCTGAAGCAACTGACCGACGAACGGCGCTACGGCGACGCCGCGATTGGCCTGGCAGGCATCGCGCTGAAGAACGAAGGCGGTTATGAGAAGGCCTCGTTCGGCGGTGCAGAGGCGCCCCAACGCCTGCGCGCTACGGCGGCTTTCGGCCCGGATGGCTGGGTCCTGAACTATTTCGCCGACCTCGGTTCGGTGGAACGGCTTGCCAATACGCTGGCGCTGGCCGCGGTTCTTGCCTTGATGCTAGCCGTGGCCGGGCTGATGATCCTGCTGCAGCGGCGCAAGGCGCAGGCGGTCGCGCGGCGGGCGCTGGAGGTTCTGGAGGCGCGCGTCGACGAACGGACAAGCGAATTGCGCGAGACGAACGCGCGGCTCGCCCTGGAGATTGCCGAACGGCAGGAGGCGGAACGACAACTGGACGTCACCCGCACCAACCTGACGCAGGCGGAGAAGCTGGCGGCCATCGGCCAGAGCTTTGCCGGGCTTGCCCACGAAATCAACCAGCCGCTCGCAGCCCTTCAGACCTATATCGCCTCGACCCGCCTTCTGGTGGAGCGAAGGAAGCTCGATGTCGCCAAGGGGAATTTCGACACGATGGGCGATATTGTCAGCCGCGTTTCGGAACTGACCAATCAGTTGAAGCGCTTGGCGCGCCGCAAGGACGAGGACTTTGTCGAGCTCGATCTCGCCCTCCAGGTCCGTCGCACACTGACGCTGCTGAAATTCCGCTTCGCCGATCTGGGTATTGCCGCCATCGACCGTTTGCAGGAGGGCGTGGTTGTCCACGGCAGCGGAACGCAGCTCGATCAGGTTGTTCTCAATCTCCTCAACAATGCCGTCGACGCGGTGCGCAATGTGGAAAATCCGCGAATAGAGGTGGCGATCGAGATCGGTGACGGGGCCTGCGCGCTCACCATTTCCGACAATGGCGCAGGCATCGATCCCGCCGAACAAACGCGGCTGTTCGAGCCCTTTCACACCACGAAGGCCGCAGGCGAAGGCCTTGGCCTCGGACTTGCGACGGCCAACCGCATCGTCACGGACCACCATGGCCGGCTGTCCTATTTCCCTTCACCGCTCGGTGGCGCGGGTTTCCGGATCGAACTGCCGCGCGTGGAGACGGATCGCGGGAGACTGCGCGCATGAACGCCGCCCCCGTTCTGCCCGCCCTTGTTCTTCTTGTCGAAGACGACCATACGCTTCGCCAGTCGATGGCTCAGTGGCTGGAGCTCAACGATCTCCGTGTCATTGAGGCCTCCAACGCCAAAGAGGCACTCAAGATGCTTTCGGCGGAAAAACCGGATGTGGTTCTCTCGGATGTTCGGATGCGCGGCATGTCGGGCCTCGAACTCCTCGACGCCATCAAGGCCAGCCACCCGACCTTGCCCGTGATTATCCTGAGCGGTCACGGCGACGTGCCCATGGCAGTCGCGGCGATGCAGGGCGGCGCCTTCACCTTTCTGACCAAGCCGTATCTGCCCGACCAGTTGATCGCGACGTTGCGAAACGCCGTCGAAAGCTCGAGCCTGCGCCGCAAGGTGGCCGCCTATGAGCGCAGCAACGAGATTGAGGCGCTGATCGAGCGTCATCTCATCGGCGAGGACCAGTCGACCGCGAGGCTCAAATCGGCCATCGCACGGCTGGCGGCGCTGCCTGTCGATGTGTTGATCCTTGGGGAGACCGGCACCGGCAAGGAGGTCGTCGCCCGGCTGCTTCACGATGGCAGTTTGCGCCGGGATAAGCCCTTCGTCGCCCTCAATTGCGCGGCCCTTCCCGCCGATATCATAGAAAGCGAGCTTTTCGGACATGAGGCCGGTGCATTTACCGGCGCAAGCGGGAGCCGGCTCGGCAAGTTCGAATTTGCCAATGGCGGGACCGTCTTTCTCGACGAAGTGGAGAGCATGCCCGCCGCCGCGCAGGCCAAACTCCTGCGCGTGCTTCAGGAACGCACGATCACCCGACTCGGCTCGAACAAGGATATCGGGATCGACATCCGCGTCGTCTCGGCCACCAAGGAAAGTCTCAAGAACCTTTCCGCACGCGGCGGCTTCCGCGAAGACCTCTATTACCGGCTCATGGGCGCGGAGATCTCGATCCCGCCGCTGCGCGAGCGCGGCCATGACGCAATCGTCCTCTTCAGCCACTTCACGGCGGCCATGGCCAGCCGCCTTGGGGTCCCAAACCGGCCCCTGACGGGCGAGGAGATGGAGAGAATTCTCTCTTATCCCTGGCCCGGCAATGTGCGTGAACTGAAACTGCTGGCGGAAAGACGGGCACTCGATCTGGACTGGGCGCCGGAGGGCGCCGCGAAATATGGTCATGACGTGCCCGGCACGTCTCTCGCCGAGCAGATGGATACCTTCGAACTGGGCGTTCTCAAGAACGCATTGGCCACAGCCGGAAACAGTGCGGATGCCGCAAGACTGCTGTCGCTTCCGCTTCGGACATTCAACGAGAAAATGCAGCGTCTGTCACGCCGGGCGAGGACGTGATGAAGCGCTTGCGTGGCTCTGCAATCCCGGCATCCCTCGACCGGCCTTCAGCCTTTCAACGTGATTGTCCGGGAGCCTGGGGTCCCTTCCCGGCATCGTCGAAGGACCGTCGCCGGTCCTCCCAAGGCTCGCAACACTCACATTCCGTGCACGCCTCACGTCAGACGGTCGGAACCGTGCCGCCGTCGATGACGAACTCGGCGCCGTGGATCGCAGCGGCGCGATCCGAGGCCAGGTAGGCGATGAGGTCGGCGACCTCATGGGGCTCGGCCGGACGTCCGATCGGGATGCCGCCCAGGCTGTCAAGGACGACTTGCCGCGCGTCCTCGATCGTGCCGCCATTGGCCGCCTGCAATCGTTTCAGAAAGTCCACGGAGGACTCGGTCATGATCCAGCCGGGGGAGACGACATTGATCCGCACGCCCTTGGGGCCGAGCTCCTTGGAGATGGACTTGCTGTAGGTCTTGAGCGCTGCCTTGGCGGCGGCATAGGCGGTGGTGGCTTCCGGCAGAGGCAGGACAGACTGGATGGAGGTCACATGCACCACCGCGCCGCTGCCGCGTTCGATCATCTGCGGGATCAGGAGACGATCGAGGCGAACGGCCGCCAAAAGGTTCAGGTTCAGTTCGGATAGCCAGTGCTCATCCGTCAGGGCGACGAAGCCGCCACCCGGTGTCGACGATCCGCCGAGAACATGCACGAGGATGTCCACTCCGCCCCGGCGTTCAAGCGCCGCCCTGGCCAGAAGTTCTCCTCCCTCGGCCGTCGTCAGGTCCGCCTGGACGAAGTCGACACCGTCGATCGGCTCCGGTGTTCCCCGGGCGGCGGTGATGACCCGGGCGCCGCCGGCCAGAAAGCGCTCGACCGTGGCGCGGCCCGCACCCTTCGTGCCGCCGCTGACGAGCACGCGCTTTCCCGAAAACTCGGTTGGATCAGCCTTGATATTCATGCCGTGATCTCCAGGGCCTTGATGGCGTCCTGTTCGAGCGTGAAACGATAGGTGAAGCGGATCGGGCTGCCCTTGAAGTCACCATGCGCAGGGCCTTCGACCACGACCTGACCGTCCTCGTGGCGAACGGTATCCGGCGTGAAGATCGCCTTTACGGCCACCGCCTCTTCGAGCAGCTTTCGCCGTTCGGCGGGGCCGTCGTAACGGTGTCCGTTGTCCAGGACGAGCGCATCGACGGAAAAGGGTTTCAGCATGCCGTCGAGGTCGAGCCTCGCGTTGGCCTCGACATAGTCGTTTATGGGTTTGGGCAGTGTTGGCGCCATGAGTGTTCTCCTTTGCTTGAGACGATAGCTAACACTGGACAATTGGATGAATAAGTGGGACAAACCGGCATGGCATGATGAAAAAATCGGGATAATGGACCAGGCGAGCCTGAAGGAACTTGAAGCCGCGATCGCGATTGCCCGGCGAGGGACATTCCGTGCGGCATCCATCGATCTCGGCATTTCGACGACCGCATTGAGCCACACGATAGGCAGGCTCGAGGCCGGGCTGGGCGTGAGGTTGTTCAACCGCACCACGCGGAGCGTTTCGCTGACGGACGCCGGTCGGCTCTTCATGCAGCAGGTCGCTCCATCGCTTCAGGATCTCCATGCAGCGCTGGAAGCCGTGCGCGAACAGCGTGAAACGCCGTCCGGAACCATACGGATTAACGCGGCGCCGTTTGCGGCCCGCGCGATCCTCACACCGCTCGTGTTTGAGTTCCTGCGCCGCTATCCCGAGATGAATGTCGATATCGTCACCGAAGGGAAGATGGTCGATATCGTCAGGGACGGGTTCGATCTGGGCGTCAGAGTTGCAGGCCTCGTTCCCAGCGACATGATTGCCGTTTCGCTCGGCCGGCCTCAGCGCCATGCCGTGGTTGCTTCGCCTGAATATTTCGAGAAGCACGGCATGCCTGTGGTTCCCCCGGATCTTCTCGGGCACAGGTGCATTCGTGTTCGACTGCCGGACGGCTCTCTGTTTCGATGGCGGTTTGAGAAGGACGGGGAGCAGGTTCAGATAGAAGTTCGGGGTCAGATCTCGCTCGATGAGACCAGCCTCACCCGGACTGCGGTGCTTGAAGGCGCTGGTGTGGGCTATCTGTTCGAGCAGGACATTCTTCCGGAAATCGAGGCCGGACGGGTCATTCGTGTACTGGAGGACTGGACGCCGCCATATCCGGGGCTCTGCCTGTATTATCCCGGTCGCCGCAATCTGTCGGCTGGCGTGAGAGCGTTTCTGGAACTGGCCCGTGAACTCGCTCGGCGTGATGTCGCCTGATTTTCCCAACCGGCCTGCACTTGGAAAACATTCCGTGCCGATGCCTTGCTACGGCAGGGAGCGCTTTTTTAGATAGTCTTCCACGAAATTCGCGAGGAAGACCGCGGCCGTTTTCCGAGTGTTCAGGACGGCGACGGTCTGGGGAATTTCGGAAAAGGCATCGGCCAGTGTGCGAAACGCCGGGTCATGCAGGGCGGCAGGTTCGAGGGATTGCCTCAGCCCCGCGGCCGCGTCGCAATCGCCGGCTTTCAGCATATCCACCGCTGCCGACGGGCTTTCGGCATAAACGATCGTCGCATTCTTCACCCGGCGTTCGATCTCTTTCGTGTAGGCGGCGTCTCGTGCGGTTGCTATCCGGCGGCCGGAAACGTCCACGTCCGCCGCATAGCGGACATCGGACCTCGCCGGAACGAGGTAGGTCGCCGTAGCAAACGCATAGGGTGGGGAAAATGCGAACCGATCCATCCGGGACGGATCTGCCGCGATCAGGGCGATATCCCATTCGTTCAGATCCGCCGACGCCAGGATTGCCGCCGCCGATCGATATTTCAGAACCGAAATCGGGCAGCCGATTTCTGCGGCCACGGCATTCGCCAGGTCGACACTCGGACCGGCTGGCGTTCCCGTGCGTTCATCGATACGGACGAGGGCGGCATTGCTGGTATTCACCGCCGCACGGATTGTCCCGGTCGGTGCAAGTTCGGCGACGATGTTCTCCGGTGCCGCCATTCGTCAAGCCCGATCCGAGAACCTGCCTGCCAGGGCTTCGGCGCCGCGCGCCAGCACGGCGACATCGACGCCGACCGCCGTAAACAGCGTTCCCAACTCCATGCACCGTGCCGCGAATTCTTCATCCGGCGTAAGAATCCCGGCCGGCTTGCCGAGCCGATTGAGCAGCACGATGGCCTTTTCGATGGCCTCGACCACTTCCGGGTGGCCGGGCTGCCCAGGATATCCGAAGCTGGCAGCAAGGTCGGCCGGTCCGATGAAGATGCCATCCACGCCATCGATCGATGCCATGGCTTCGATATGAGCCATCGCTTCGCGCGTTTCGACCTGGACGAGAACGCAGAGTTCCTGGGCGGCCTGTTGCGCGTAATTCTTCACCCTGCCAAAGCGGGTGGCCCGCGTGAGCGCTGAAACGCCCCTGATGCCCTCAGGCGGATATCGGGTTGCATCCACCGCGGCCTTTGCTTCAGCCGCGTTCTGAACATAGGGGATGAGCAGCGTCTGAACGCCGATATCCAGAAAGCGCTTGATGAGGACCGGATCGTTGGCCGCAGGCCGCACGACAGGCGCGACGTCATAGGCTGCCACGGCCTGCAACTGCGGCAAAACCGTCAGCACGTCGCTCGGGGAATGCTCCGTGTCGAACAGCAGCCAGTCGAAACCGGCCGGCGCGACGATTTCAGCCGCATAGCTGCCCGGAAGTCCGCACCAGAGGCCGATCTGGCTTTGCCGGCTGCGGAGCTTCGCCTTGAATTTGTTGACGGGAAGATCCATTTTTCAGCCTCACAAGAAAGAAACGCCGATGGAACCGACGGGACCGTAGTCGGCCTGGATCACATCGCCCGCAGCGATATCCACGGGGCGCGTAAACGAGCCGGCAAGGACGATCTGTCCCTTTTTCAAGCCGCCGCCTACGGCATGCAGCTTGTTGACGAGCCAGGCGATGCCGGCCGCCGGATGCCCCATGATCGCCGCCGAAACTCCGGACTCCTCGATAATGCCGTTCTTCGACAGGGTCGCCCCGACCCAGCGGATGTCGATATCCATGGGGCGAATGACACGTCCGCCGACCACGATGGCTCCGAAGGCCGCATTGTCGGCAATCGTATCGGTGATCGCCCGCGGCACCTCCGTCCGATAGTCGATGATCTCGAGGGCGGGCACGACGAATTCGGTCGCGCGCATGACGTCGTAGATCCGGGTGCCCGCACCCTTGAGGTCCTCGCCCATGATAAAGGCCAGTTCCACTTCAAGCCTTGGCTTTATGAAGAGATCCGCCTTGATCTGCGCTCCGTCGTTGTAGAGCGCGTCGTCCAGAATGACGCCGTAATCGGGTTCCGTCATCTTGGACGCCATCTGCATCGCACGCGAGGTGAGGCCGATCTTGTGGCCAACGATCCGCGCGCCACGGGAAACGCGCGACTGTGCCCAAAGCTCCTGGATGCGATAGGCGTCATCGAGATCGAGACCCGGATAGGTCTTGCTGGGCTGCACGATCGGCTTTCGCTCGGTCTCCGCTTTCAATATGGCGTCTGCCGCCGCCTGACGTTGCTCTTCGGTAATCATGAACTGGCTCCGGTCGTGACGTTACTTGATGGGCGGGCGCGGCAGGACGGCCTCGCCGGGCTCCATGACATAGGTGTAGTCGAGCGAAAACCAGGCTCCCTCGATGTCGCGGTCGGTCGGATGCGGCTCATCGTAGCGGACGAAATCCCCGGTGAGAGCCGCGGTCACGCCGAACTGAACATCCGATGCGATGTAGGGATCGCTGGGATCGAAGACCTGTGAAATCAGTGTCTTGTAACCCTGCTTGAAGATCAGGGCGTGCAGATGGGCCGGGCGATACGGATGACGGCCCTGGGCCTTGAGCAGACGGCCGACGACGCCATCGACGGGGATTGGATAGCCTACCATCTTCACGGTGCGGAACCAGAAACGCCCGTCCTCATCGGATATGAACTTGCCGCGCAAGTTCATATCCGCCTGGTCCGGGTCCTGGTTTTCGTAAAGGCCCACCGGCGATGCGTGCCAGACATCCACCTCGGCACCGGCAATCGGCCTGCCCTCCCGGTCGACCACCCGGGCATGCACGAAAAGCGGCGTGCCGGGCGTTTCGGAACGAATGATCGTTCCGCCGTTCTCGACTCTTGGAGAGTTGAGGCGCCAGAACGGACCGAGAAGCGACTGGGATGTCTCCGTCTGGCCCTTGTCCCCGTTGTTCAGCAGGCAGACAAGCGAGGAAACGCCGAGCGAGCCCGACATCAGTACGAACTCGTTATGACTGTCGGTCTGAAGTTTTCCGATTTCGTTCAGGATGGCGGTGGCCTCGCGAAATTCCGCCTCTGTCAGCCGCACCTCGCGCACGAAGGCGTGAAGATGCTTCACGAGCGCAACCAGGATTTCGCGCAGCCTTGGATCGGATGTCTGCTGCATCGCCGCGACCACGGCGGGCGTTACATCGCTTTCAGTTCTCATCACCATATGCTGCCACCTCCCGATGGGCGACCGATACAAGAATAATCGATTATCTGTCAAGCGCTCCCGAGCTGGACAAAATCATCGACCTTCAGAATGAAAGGGAAATCCCGTCATTTATTATTGATTTCATTGGATTTTACGGAAAAAATGTGCAAATATTCTCTCGAGAGCAACCGTAAATTTCTTGAAGGTTGACAATAATAATCGTTTATTCTAACCATCATCGACGACGGACGACGTCCGTTCGGGAGGACACCATGAAGCAGCAGGACGGCGCGGCGGGCCCAGCCGAGATCGGCAGTTTTTCCGACGACGGGAAAAATACGATCGGCAGCCAGTTGGCATCCCGGCTGCGGGAAGCGATCATTTCCGGCAGCCTGCAAGCCGGTAGCAAGATCAATCTCGACAAGGAACGGCAGGCGTTCAACGTGAGCCTGAGCCCCCTGCGCGAAGGATTGGCGCGCCTCATTTCCGATGGCCTTGTCGAATTCGAGGACAATCGCGGCTATCGGGTTTCCCCGGTCTCGCTGGCGAACCTCGAGGAAATCACCGTGCTTCGTGAGGAGTTCGAGATTTTCGCGCTCAAGGAATCCATTCGGCTCGGAGACGTGGAATGGGAGGGCAATGTCATGCGCGCGCTTCATAAGCTGAACCGCGCCGAGCGCGATGCGAGCAGGCCCGAAACGCTGGAGCATTGGGAAGCCGTCCACCGCGACTTCCACCTCACCCTTATTTCAGGCTGCGGCAAGCCGCTTCTTCTTCACTTCTGCAAGACGCTGCTCAATCTCAACGATCGCTACCGCAGGACATTTCTCAAACAGACATCCGGCGACAGAAACGTGAGCCAGGAGCATAGCGAGATTGCGCAGGGCGCGGTGGCCCGCGACAGCGACTATGCCGCCGAAAAACTACGCCAGCATATCCATCGCACGGGCACCAATCTTCTGGCCCACCTCGCCCGCACCGGAGCGGTCCGATGACCGACGCCCGGCAGATGCAGAAAAACCCGATCGGCGTCGCGCATTTCTCGGCGATCCAGTTGCCGCCGCAGGAATTCGTCCGGCAGGCCGCCGCCGCCGGGTTCGGCTCGGTCGGGCTTCGACTCCATCCGGCCTTTGCCGGCGCGCCTTACTACGAACTGCCGCAGGGCAGTCGGGCGGCGTCGGAGTTCCGATCCCTGCTCGACAGCGAAGGCATGAAGGTCTTCGACATCGAGTTCTTCATTGTCGGCCCGGATTTCCAGGCGGCCTCCGTCGAGCACATCGTTGCAGCCGCAGCGGATATTGGCGCAAAACGGCTGTCCGCCTGTGGCGACGATGCGGATCGCAGCCGTCTGATCGAAAATTTCAATGCATTCTGTCAGCTCGCCGGGCGGTACGGCATGGCTGTCGATATCGAAAACATGGGCTGGCGCGCCGTCAGCAGCTACAGCGAGAGCGCCGCACTCGTTCATGCATGCGGACAGGACAATGCCGGCGCCCTGGTGGATGCCATTCATTTCTTCCGCAACGGCGGGGATGTCGATGAGATCGATGTCGATATCGTGCGGCACGTTCAGCTTTGCGATGTGGTCGGCCCGCCGCCGAAGGGTGCCGAAGACATGATGAAGGAGGCACGGAGCGGGCGCCTCGCGCCAGGCGATGGAATACTGGCGCTCAAGGACCTGATTGCGAAACTTGACGGCAAGGCCGCCATTTCGGTGGAGGTGCCGCTGGTCGGCGACACACCGGCATCGGCGCATCTGCGAAATCTCAATCTGAAAACGCGGGAAGTTCTTCAGGCAGAGACTTAGACATTCCTGATCTGGCGCAGTGGAGGCTGCGCCCGGAGCAGGAAGACCCTTTCATGAATTACCAGTTCGACTTCGGTGCGGTCTTGGAGCGCGCCCCGGAATTGCTATGGGCTATATCGGGCTCTTCCAGGGCACGCCGCTGCTGATGCATCTCTTCGCGGTCTATCACGGCGTCGCGCTGCTCGGCATCGATGTGAGCGCGTGGCTGGCGGTCGAGATCGCCTTCAGGCTGCATGCGAGTGCATTCCTCGGCGAAATCTGGCGCGGCTCCATCCAGGCTGTGCCAAAGGGACAGACCGAGGCCGCCAACGCGCTCGGACTTCATTCCGTGTCGCGGATGAAAGATGTCATCCTGCCCCAGGCACTCAAGATTTCCCTGCCGGCAACCATCGGCTTCCTGGTACAACTCATCAAGGGCACGTCGCTTGCGGCAATCGTTGGATTTGTCGAACTCGCCCGCGCCGGACAGATCGTTTCGAACCAGACGTACCGCCCGCTGCTGGTCTTCGGCATCGTCGGCGCGATCTATTTCGTCATTTGCTGGCCGCTCTCCCATTTCGGAGCGGCTCTCGAGAAACGGATGGCCAAGGCCACCCGCTGACACCCCACACAACGATACCAAAGAGGAGGAAATGAAATGCAATACAATCGCAGGAAATTCATCGGCGTGACGCTTGCAACGACGGCATTGGTCCTCTTCGACGCCGCCGCGGCATCCGCCGCAGGCGTCGAAGAGGTGAAGGCCAAGGGCACGATCGTCGGCGGCAACCAGTTCTAGGGCCAGCGGCTCGAGGCTGCGGCGCCCGGCACATACGAACGCAAGATCGATTTCCTGACGACCTATAACGGCGTCGGGACGCACCTGGGCGAAGAGGACTGGAACGAAACCGTCAACGCCTTTCTCGACAAAATCAAGGCGAATGGCGAGCTGGCCGCCATCACCAGGAAATGGATGGGAATCGATCTTCTGCAATTCCCGGAATCCATTCCCAACATCCCCTTCACCGTGAACTGACATATCGAGGGAGGCGTCGTGCCTGCTTCTGCCAATACTCAATCCATGCTGATTTCACTTGAGAAAGTGGAGAAGTGGTACGGCGCCTTTCATGCTCTGAAGGACATCATCGACAGCGGCCGACTTGGGCAAGTGCTGGTCGTCAACGCGATGTTCTGGCTTTTCAAGCCGGACGACTATTTCGATATCGAGTGGCGACGTCAGGCCGGGGCCGGGCCGATCTTCCTGAACCTCATTCACGACATCGACAATCTTCGTTATCTCTTCGGCGATATCAGCGCCGTTCAGGCGCGGGAATCCAATGCCGTTCGTGGCAATGCGGTCGAGGAGACGGCCGTGATCCTCATTGAATTCGAGAACGGTGTTCTTGCAACCGCGTCCGTTTCCGACGCCGTCGTGGCGCCTTGGAGCTGGGAGATGACGACGGGCGAGAACCCGGTTTATCCGAAAACGACGAAGCCTGCTACGTCATTGGCGGGACGCACGATTCCCTCACCGTCCCGTCCCTGACGGTCTGGCGCAACCCGTCGAAGCGCAGTTGGTGGGAGCCCCTCGAGACGGAGGAGGCCGCGTATATCGAGGAGAACCCGCTTGCCCTGCAGATCCGGCAGTTCTGCAAGGTCATCAGCGGTGAGGAACGCCCACTCGTCAGCGGTCGCGAGGGGCTCCAGACGCTCAAGGTCATCGACGCCGTGAAGAGATCGGCGAGGTCGGGAGAGCGTATCCTGTTGAGTTCACGCCAGATTGCCCAAACAGCCGACGGTTTATATTCGCAGTCGCATCAATTCTTTCGAATTCATCGCACCAGGCGACATAATGAAAAGGGCGGCCGAAGCCGCCCTGCTCCGTAGCCTTCGTCAGGCGGCGCCCGGTCGATTGATTGTCAGGAAATGACGAACGACAGGTTTGTCGGGTCCGACATGGTAGGCCAGAACCTTTCCCTGGAGGTCGGCATCGGCATTCGAAACCCGCTTGTGCTGGCGAAGGTGCTCGGCCCAGGATTCGACCATGAACCATTCGACGATCTTTTCCGGGTCGGCGGCGTCTTCGGTGACACCCCATCCATAGGCACCATCGCGGCGACGTTCGTGCGAAAGTTGATCGATGGCACGCAGGAAGGCGCTGCGGTGATGTTTCTCCACCCTGTATTCGATCAGGATCAGGACCGGACCACGGTCATGTGCAACGGGTTCGGCGACGAGCGGTTCGGGCCAATGGTTCGACGGCACCATGTCGGCATCGCCAGCGGGAAGCTTGATGCGGTGCATGATGATACCTGCGACAATCAGGCCAGCGGCACCGATGAGCAAGGTCGAACGGATGCCGACAGCCTCGCCGACCGCACCCCAACCGAGGCTTCCGGCGGTCATCGCACCGTTGAAGACGGTCAGGTAGACGGCAAGACCGCGACCACGCACCCAGTTCGGGAGCACCGCCTGCGCTGCGCCGTTCAGTGTCGTCAGCGCGGTGATCCAGGCAGCCCCGAGAAAGAGAAGAGCGATGATCGCGACGATCTTCGGCGGGGCAAGCGACAGGGCGCCCATGACGGCTGCGGTGATCAGGGCCGCGCCAAGCAGAAGGCCGTCGGAACTCAGGCGTTCACGCAGTCTCGGCATGACCAGCGCACCACCGATCGCGCCGGCGCCAACTGCCCCAAGCAAAATGCCGTAGAAGCTGGCATCGCCGCCCAGAAGCTGTCTTGCGACAAGCGGAAGGAGCGCCCAGACGGCACTGGCGAAAGCGAAGAAAATCGCCGCACGCAGCAAGACGACATGCAAGGGGCGGCTCGAGCGGGTGTAACGAAGTCCTGCCCGGAAGGCGCCGAAGAAGTTTTCCTGAAGCGCATCGTTGCCGCTCTTTGCACGTGGCCACCAGACCAGAGCCGCAATGACGACGACATAGCTCGCAACGTCAACCCCATAGGTGATCCCCGCTCCGAAGGCGGCAAGAAGCAGACCACCGGCGGCAGGCCCGATGGAACGGGCGATATTGATGCCGAGCGAGTTGAGAGCGACCGCGCTCTTGACGTCCTCTCGCTTCACCAATTCGGGAACGATCGCCTGCCAGGTCGGCCCCATCAGGGCGGCGCCAATGCCGCCGAGGAAAGTCAGGCCGATCAGCGCGCTGACCGAAAGCATACCCATCTGGGACAGAGCCATCAGCGAAATGCTCACAAAGGCCAGAAGAAGCTGGACTGCGATCAGGAATTTGCGACGGTCGAGAATGTCAGTCAGTACGCCCGCCGGGATGGCGAGCAGGAAGATCGGCAACGTTCCGGCTGCCTGGATCATGGCGACTGCGGCAGGCGATGCGGAGAGATCGGTCATCAGCCATGAACTGGCGACGTCGCGCATGAAACTGCCGGTGTTGCCGAGGACGGTGGCAGTCCAGAGAACCGCGAAGACAGGCTGCGCAAGGGGAGCGAATGTGCCCCCGGATGTTTTGGCGGCGCTCATTTGCCTGCTCCCCTGCTAAGATCGAAAGCTGCGACGAAGACGAACGCGCCTGCGAGGCCGAGGTGCTCGAAGAAGGCATTGGTCGCCATCATGCGGTCCATTCCTGGAGCCATTTCCCAGAAGCGCAGCGCAATGAAGGTGGCCATCAGAGTGAAACCGGCCAGCGCCAGGGCCCCCGCCCAACGGAAGAAACCGGAGACCACCAATGCCGACGCCGTCAGTTCGAACACGATGACGGCGACCGCGAAGAACGCGGCCGGATGGAGACCGAAGTGATCCATTTCGGCCAGGGCCCCGTTGAAATCGAAGATCTTGGTCAGCGGACCCTGGATATAGGCGGCGCAGAGCGCCAATAGCGCGATGGTGCGCGTCGCAGGCGCGGCGGTGACGCGGGCGAGCAAGCTGCCCTTGCGTGTTGCGGCTGGAGAATGATCGGTCATGTCTGCTCCTGTTGGGTTTGGCCGGTCGAGCCGAGCGGCGCTGTATTGGGCTGATGGAGCGATATTGGCCGGAGAGATTGCCGCCAACAATTGCATTAAAAATTCAGATTTAATTGCGATTTCCGCAATTAATGCCGAATGGGCAAACACTGCCTGCCCAATGGCACTGATAGAGGAGCAGAGCTATCGCATATGAACGCGAGGCCCCCACCCCTCCCCACAAGGGAGAGCCTAACCCACCCTATCCGCCGAAACCCAATGAGACGGAGCGGTTGCCGCAAATTTCCCCTTGGGGGGAGATGGCCGGCAAGCCGGAAGGGGGCTGGCGTCTTAGACGATAGCCCTTTGATGTCCCGGCCTCACACGGCCCAACAGGAGCAACCGAGTGCACCGAAGAAACCCTTGAGGTCAGCGATCGGAAGCTTCGACGTCCATGCCGATGCGTGATCGTGTCCATGCACACCGCAATCGCTGGCGCAGCCGCAGGTGGAGATGGCGGTACGGCGCAGCGAACGGGCACCCGCGCCCTCCGGTTCGCCCCAGACAGCGTAACCGCCGAACTTGCGGACGGGCGACCAGTCCGGCATCGCCGGTGGAATGGAGGTTTCGTCGAGCGTCTTGAAGTCTCCGGCACCATAGACGATCTTGCCGCCGACCATGGTCAGTTCCGAGACGATGAAGGAGATTTCGTCTTCGGCGCAGGAGAAGAAGTCCTTGTCCGGCACGACGAGGTCGGCGAACTGACCCTTTTCAATGCGGCCCTTTTTTCCCTCCTCGTTGGAGAACCATGTGACCTTCTCGGTCCACATCCTGAGCGCCGTCTCGCGGTCGAGGCAGTTGGCGCGCGGATAAAGCTGCATGCCGCCGACTGTCTTGCCTGTCACCATCCACGAAAGCGAGACCCACGGATTGTAGGAGGCGACGCGGGTGGCGTCGGTACCGGCCGAGACATTCACGCCCTTGTCGAGCATCTTCCTGATCGGCGGTGTCGCTTCCGCAACGCCATGGCCGTAGCGCTCGACGAAGTACTCGCCCTGATAGGCCATGCGATGCTGGGTCGCGATGCCGCCGCCGAGAGCTGCAATGCGGTCGATAGAGCGCTCCGAAATGGTTTCGGCATGATCGAAGAACCAGTTCAGTCCCTCGAGTGGAATATCCCTGTTGACCTTTTCGAAGACATCGAGCGCTCGCGAGATGGTCTCGTCATAGGTCGCATGCAGGCGCCAGGGCCAGCGGTTTTCCGCCAGAATGCGCACCACGGCTTCCAGTTCGCCCTCCATTTCCGGCGGCATGTCCGGGCGCGGCTGACGGAAATCCTCGAAATCGGCGGCGGAAAAGACCAGCATCTCGCCGGCCCCGTTATGACGGAAGTAGTCGTTACCCTGCTTGTATTTGACCGACTGCGTCCAGACGAGGAAGTCTTCCTTCTCCTGCTTCGGCTTCTGGGTGAAGAGGTTGTAAGCCAGCCGAACGGTCATCTGGTTCTCATCTGACAGCTTCTGGATGACCTCGTAGTCGTCTGGATAATTCTGGAAGCCGCCACCCGCGTCGATCACGCCGGTCACGCCAAGCCGGTTCAACTCGCGCATGAAGTGGCGAGTCGAGTTGACCTGGTAGTCGAGCGGCAGCTTCGGCCCCTTGGCAAGCGTCGAATAGAGAATGCCGGCATTCGGCTTGGCCAGCAGCAGCCCCGTCGGATTACCGTTCGCATCACGGGCGATTTCGCCGCCGGGAGGGTTGGGCGTATCCTTCGTATACCCCACTGCACGCAGGGCGGCGCCGTTCAGCAGTGCGCGGTCGTAAAGATGCAGCAGGAAAACCGGGGTGTCGGGCGCCACGGCATTGATTTCCTCGATGGTCGGAAGACGCTTTTCGACGAATTGATGCTCGGTGAAACCGCCCACGACCCTGACCCATTGCGGTGCCGGCGTGATCGCCACCTGACGCTTCAGCATGTCCATGGCATCGGCAAGCGAGCGTACGCCGTCCCAGCGCAGTTCCATGTTGAAGTTCAGGCCGCCACGCACGACGTGGGTATGGTTGTCGATCAGGCCGGGCAATACCCGCTTACCCTTGAGATCGATGATCTTCGTGTCCGGTCCGGCAAGCGCCATGACCGCGCTATCCGACCCAACCTCCAGAAAAAGCCCATCCTTGATTGCGACTGCCGTCGCGTTCGGATTGGTCCGGTCAAGCGTGGTGAAGCGACCGTTATGGAGAATGAGGTCGGGATGCATATCGTCTACTCCGGGTTGTTGAGGATCGGCGGCATTGGCCGTGGAAAAGAGGCTCGAAAACGCGAGACCTGACGCCGCTCCAAGAAAGGTCCGACGTGTCGTCATTGGCAAGACTCCTGTAGATAGCTTTGAATGCGACGAGTTCAGGCCGACGTTACCGCTTAGACGACCCCACACCGCTGTTGTCCACGAAAGACCGGAGCCGCGACGACGATCGCGGCCCCGGGATATCCTCAGGACTGGATGAATTCCAACAGGTCTGCATTGAGGACATCTGCATTGACCGTGAGCATGCCGTGCGAGAAGCCCGGATAGGTCTTCAGCGTGCCGTTCTTCAGGAGCTTGACCGACTTGTGAGCCGAAGCAGCGATCGGCACGATCTGGTCGTCTTCGCCATGCAGGACCAGCGTCGGCACGCCGATGGCCTTCAGATCGTCCGTCTGGTCCGTTTCCGAAAAGGCCTTGATGCCATCGTAATGGGCCTTTGCACCGCCCATCATGCCCTGCCGCCACCAGTTCTGGATCACGCCTTCATGCACCGTCGCACCGTCGCGATTGAAGCCGTAGAAGGGGCCAGCCGGAACGTCGCGGAAGAACTGCGCACGATTGGCGGCCAGCGCAGAGCGGAAGCCATCGAAGACTTCCATCGGCAGACCTTCCGGATTCGAGGCCGTCTTCAGCATGATCGGCGGAACGGCGGAAACGAGTACCGCCTTGGCAACGCGGCCCGACGGCTCGCCGTGCTTCGCGACATAGCGGGCAACTTCGCCGCCGCCTGTCGAATGTCCGATGTGGACCGCGTTCTTCAGATCCAGCGCTTCCACGACCGCGAAGGCATCGGCTGCGTAATGGTCCATGTCATGACCTTCGGAGACCTGCGCAGAGCGGCCGTGTCCACGGCGGTCATGAGCAACGACGCGATAGCCCTTCGACAGGAAGAACAGCATCTGCGCGTCCCAGTCATCGGAAGACAAAGGCCAGCCATGGTGGAACACGATCGGCTGGGCATCCTTCGGACCCCAATCCTTGTAGAAGATGTCAACGCCGTCCTGGGTGGTTACATATGCCATGGTCTTGTTTCCTTCGTGTGAGGTTGTGGCGGAAGCAGCATTCGCTGCGAAACCGAAAGCGGGTGAAATTGCGACGGTCACTGCAGCAGCACCCGTCGTCAGCAGCACGTTGCGGCGCGTCATGGAAGTGAAGCTCGAGGTCATGTCAGCCTCGCTTTTCACGTTGTTCGTCTGCTCCAAGAGCGACGGCAAGATTTTCACGGCCTTTTGGCAAATGACCGAACATGTGCGGTTTGATCTGATGAATCCAGGAAATTGCAGCAGGCTCTTTTGCCCAGAGCGATCTTGCCAGAGGAATGATCTGTTCACCAACCAGGATGCCGAGGAGCCCGACGAGCGCGATGACCGGCGGGGCGGGCGAGCGAACATTGAGAAGGCTGTAAATGATGCCGACGAGCAGGCCTGCGCCGAGAGACAGAAGATAAATTTTCATGGGATGTTCTCCACGAAGTGAGAAAAAGGCCGCTTCGACGGGGTCCTCGAAGCGGCCCGCCAGGATCGTTATTTCGCGGGGTTCGGGCCGATGCGCTTGCCATGCTTGACGCGTTCTTCAGCGCCGTGAACCATGGTGTAGGCGTAATCGATACCCATGCCGTAGGCACCGGAGTGTTCCTTAACGAGCGTGGTGACCGCGTCGTAGGTTTCCTTGCGAGCCCAGTCGCGCTGCCACTCGAGCAGGACTTGCTGCCAGGTGACGGGGATCACCCCTGCCTGCACCATCCGGTCCATGGCGTATTTGTGCGCGTCGGCGGAAGTGCCGCCGGAAGCATCGGCGACCATGTAGATTTCAAAATCAGGGCGATCATGCAGCGCCGAAAGCGCGAAGGTCGTATTGCAGACTTCTGTCCAGAGACCGGAGACAACAATCTTCTTGCGGCCCTGGGCGGCGTTCTTGTCGAGCGCATCGCGAACGTTCTGGTCGTCCCAGGAATTCATCGAGGAGCGCTCGAGAATATCGTTCTCCGGGTAGACCGCAAGCAGTTCGGGGAAAGTGTTGCCCGAGAAGCTCTTGGTTTCGACCGTGGTGATCGTGGTCGGGATGTTGAAAATTTTCGCTGCCTTGGCAAGCCCGACAACGTTGTTCTTCAACGTCTGACGGTCGATCGACTGCACGCCGAAAGCCATCTGCGGCTGCTGGTCGATGAAGATGAGCTGGCTGTTTGCGGGGGTAAGAACTTCGAGCTTGGACATGGTCTTTCCTCTTTGGTTGTCTGAACCGCGTGTTGCGGTGTGAAAATGGGCAGCAGCTATCGATCGGACGACGCGGTGGCGCCGTCTTTCCGAAATCCTTGAAGTGTTGCCGGTTTCGTTTGGAAGCCGTTCACTTGTTGCCTTGGCTGCTGAATAGAAATCTAACGCAGCAGACCCATGCACGGAATTGCAATATTAATTGCGAATGAATTGCGAAAACCGCAACAATCTTCACATGGCGCCGGATGTCCGTATCGTTTATGGCAAGCGCCCATCGCTGGCCGAACACGGAGATTTCTGGCGCGAACCGGCTAAGCGGTCTTGTTGATTAGTCAGGTTCATGGAATGAAATGCAGGTAAATTCTGCATGGCAATGCAAAAGGCCGCATGCGCCTCGCAAATGCAATCCGCCACATTCAGGCGTTGCGCCGCCAGATGCCGGGCGTGGTCCCGACGAGGTTCACGAACACGCGCGTGAAGTGGCTCTGATCGGAAAATCCGCAGGAGATGGCAATTTCGGAAATTGCGACATCCGTCTCCAGCAGGAGCGTCCGCGCTCTGGCAATCCGCTCCCGCAACAGCCATTGATAAGGGGTCATTCCCGTCGTTTCGCGGAAGGCGTGGATGAAATAGCCACGCGAAAGGTTACAGGCCCGGGCGAGTTCCGCAATCGATACGTTGCCATGAAGATTGTCGAGAATAATCGACTTGGCGACATTCTCCTGGGCACGGGACAGTTTTCGCGCGCGAGTCCCGGAAGCGGCGGTCCGATGACCGTACTTCTGGATCACATGGGTGCCGATCGCCGTCGTCAGTTGATCGACAAACAGTCTGCTCGCCTGCTCGGGATTTTCGAGTGCCGGTATCAGGGCGCGTGCGAGATTGGCGAGAACCGGATCGGGATGACCCGTTATGGTGTTGAGCACGGACACCGCCCGCAGATCGGCTTCCTCGGCGATCGTCGCAAGCGCGGCAGGAGAAATCTCGAAGAGAAGAAAGTCGAAGGCATTCCGGAGATCGGCTTTGTATCTCTCGTCCAGGCTCCGGATATATACCGAGTCCTGTTCGAAGACATGTGTCGTCGCGTGATGCTCGTGGAAGATCCGCCGGGTATGGCCAGGAAGCGTGGAGACGCCGATGACAAATCCGCGATTGCTGGCTTCCGTGGATACCTGCTGAGACAAGCCTTCCCGCACCCCCTTGCGAAGCACAGTCAGGCCGGCACCGCGAAGTGTCTGGTTCGTGGACAGCTTTTCGAGCGAACAACCGAAGCTGTCGGTCGATGCGTCAGCAGGTTTTTCAAAGGGAGTGGTGGATTTCCTCATCAAACACGCTACCTTCCGTTCGATAAAAACCAGCAGGCGGGTCTCTTCCGTTGCCATGCGGGAAAGACGAGGACTTTAACTATCCCAATATGGCCGGACGCGCCACAACGGTGGATTGAACGGCATCTTTACAACCACGGCCCGACATGTCTCTTCGGCATCATTGGCCATCCCGATACGAGTTTATTGTGGCTACAGCATCGGCGGTCACCGACAAGATGGGCGAATGGTTCAGGGTGGGCGACGCGCCCACGCTCGTCGTCAGGCCGCTCCGGGAAGCCGAGATGACGATAATCCACGTCTGTCGCGAGTATCCCCTTTCAGGTCCATCGGTCGTCATCCCGGCAGAGGATGCGTTTCTCCTCGTGCTCTACCTGAGGGACACCGAGCATTCCGACATTTTCCAAGACAGGCCGCCGGCCCCCTTCAGGATCTATCCCAAAGGATCGATATGTCTCATCAATCTTGCGGCAGGCGCTGCGATTTCCGTTCGCGGACAGTTTGAAGCGCTCGCGATCCATCTGCCACGCAAGCATCTGGCCGAGCTGGCCGAACAGACCGAAGCGCCGTCGGTCGACGATCTCGCGGTTTGTCGCGGCAGGGATGATCCGACGGTTCGCGACATCGGCGCGGCACTCCTTCCCTTGATCGGCCAGCGTGATGTGGACCGATCGCTGGTCGCCCATATCGCTCTCGCGCTCAATGCACACATCGTCCATTGCTACGGTCGTACGCGCAGGACGCACTAAAGCGCCGCGCACCCGAGGGTCGCGACGCCTTCGGTTTCAATCCCTGGCCTCGTCTCAGGCGGCAAGGGGTACGAGATTGGCCCGGATCTGATCCCGGTACGCTTCGTATCGACTTGGCAGCTTGAGGGCTTCACCGAGATGAGCAGTGTCCTCGTCGCGATTGAAGCCAGGCTCGTTCGTGGCAACCTCGAACAGGATACCGCCCGGCGTGCGGAAGTAGATCGCCCAGAAATAATCGCGATCGATGACCGGCGTCACCTGATAGCCCGTATCCATCAGTGCCTTGCGCACTTCGAGTTGTTTTTCGCGATCGTCAACGGCAAACGCGACATGATGAACCGAACCGGCACCTTGTCGCGCGAACGCCGTCTTCGGCAGCGCCTCGAGATCGATCATATCCGCTCCGTTTCCTCCCGGAATGATGAAACGGGTCACGTCACCTTGTTTTTCGGCGCGCTGATAGCCCATGAAACCGAGCAGTTCCTCGGTCGCAGCGCTGTCATGCAGACTGAAACGCGCGCCAGCGAACCCGCGGATGGCCACATCGCTTGGGATGCCGGGAGAAAGCCTTGGAGCGCGGTTGTCATCGTGAGCCTCGACGAGCGCCAGGCCATCGCCGTCGGGTCCCCTGAAGCGAAGTCGGTTGGCGCCGAATATGACATCCGATTCCAGACCGCCGACTCCCTGGGCTGTCAAGCGATCCTGCCAGAACGTCAACGCACCCTTCGGCACGGAGAACTGTGTCTCCCCAACTTCGCCGACGCCGCGGCGGCCCTGCATCATGTTCTGGAACGGAAAGTAGGTCATGACGGTGCCGGCCGAGCCGTTCTCGTCGCCATAATAAAGATGGTAGACGCTCGGGTCGTCGAAGTTGACCGTCTGCTTGACGCGGCGCAGACCGAGCGTCTCGGTGAAGAAGCGGTTGTTCTGCCGAGCATCCGAAGCCATCGAGGTCACGTGATGCAGTCCCTTGATATCCTTAATCATGTCGACGCCTTTCAATGGCCGTTGGGTTCAAGTGTTAAAATGACTGTATCCAGCTTGAATGCTGAAAATAATTGCAATATTTGTTTCGATTTAGTTGCAATAAACGAAACAATAACATGAACGATTACAAAGCTCTTCGAACCTTCCTTCTTGCTGCGGAGAAGCGGAATTTTGCTCAGGTCGCCCGCGAACTGGACATGACACCAGCAGCGGTGACACGTGCCATCGCAGCGCTTGAGGCTGAACTCGGCGTGCAGCTCTTCGTACGCACGACCCGGCAGGTGTCGCTGACGACCGATGGCGCCATCTTCGCCGCGCAGATTCAGCCCGCGGTGAAGGCGCTGGAAGATGCAAGGCGCGAGGTGATGAATGCCCACAAGGCTGATGAAGGGCGGCTGCGGATCAGCGCGCCGACATGGTTCGGCAAGACGGTGCTGCCGCCGATCCTGTCCGGCTTCAAGGAACGCTATCCGAAGATGAGCTTCGAGATCTCGTTGTCCGATGGGCTGGTGAACATCGTCGACGACGACTACGATCTCGCTATCCGCATTTCCTCGCAGCCTTCCGACAAATTCACGATCTGGAGAAAGATCCGAAGGGTGCCGCGCATCTTGGTCGCCGCACCGGGCAGTCGCTTCACCTCCATGGAGCACCCGAACGAACTGAAACCAGACGACTGCCTTGCCTATAGCGGGGAAAGCCGACGCGAGAACTGGGTGCTGTCGGACGGCGGATCGAGCATCACGATTGCTGCAGGTCGGGCGTTCAGCGCCAACAGCGGCGAGGTTCTGGCCGACATGGCGGCGGACGGCGCCGGTGTTGCCCTGTTGCCAGGCTTCAACATCGCCGACCATATCAGGAGCGGCCGCCTCGTCCACGTCTTCAAGGGCTGGGCGCCGCCGGAGCTGTGGCTGACGCTGTTCTATCCGCCATACCAGGCTCTGCCTCCGAGGATCGCCTCATTTTCGAAATTCTTCGAAGAGCAGGTTGCCGCCCACATGGTGATGCTGGACTGACGCACTCCGGTGCGGTGCGTTGCACTGATCGCATAAGGCGTCCGGATCCAGATCGAAGACCGATCAGATCTCCGGCAACGCAGTCAATCTTGCACCACACCTGCGGCAAGGTCGACATCGCGGAAGCGGAATTCGCCCCACCCGGCCCTCGTCGCCGAAGGCTCCGGCTTCGTCGGTCGAGACCTCATCCGCCGCCTGCTGGCCGATGGCCGATGCGTCCGCGCGCTTGCTCGCAGCGCTGGTGCGCGGACCCAGGTTCAGGCGGTCGGCGCCGAGGCGGTCGTCATGGGCCGCCCCGAACCGGGTTACGCGTCTGAGCCGCCTTGCCGGGATCAAGGCGCAGATTGGCTAAAAACGCCGTCCCGGCATCTACGGCGGCAGGCCTTCCGTCGCTATCGACAACACGCTCGACCGGCAGTTCGACGTGGCGGCTCCGGACAAGTCGTGGGGCACGGACATCACCTACATCCGGACCTGCGAAGGTTTTGCATATTTGGCCGTCGTCATCGACCTCTATTCCCGCCGGGTGATCGGCTGTGCACTGCAGAGTCGCCAAACTACCGACGTCGTGCTGCAGGCTCTGCTCATGGCGGTTTGGCGACGCAAACCGAAGGACAAGGTGCTGATCCACTCGGATCAGGGCTCGCAGTTCAGCGGAACATCTCCTCCAGATCTCTGTAGCTGAGCGGATAACGAAGATACCAGGTCACCGCTTGCAAGATCAGCCACGCCTCGAAATGCCACCCTTTGAAATCGTCTTTAGATTGGCGCTTCAATTTCTCGGCAATGGAATTCAGAATCATGGCTACGCCCCGCTACATCGGGAGCGGAATTCCCCAAGCTTGGTGAACAGCCCGTTAAGCGCAAAAATTTGCGACAAGCCCGTCATGAGGTCAGCCATGCATCCCGGTAGTCTTTCAACGCCAGCGAAGGGGTATAGCGTATGGAACCCGAGATCGGCAGCTTCATCCCCGCCAGCATCGCGGCCCCAAGAGCAGTGCCACTCAAGGATTCCCCGGACTGGACGATAACATCGCGACCTGTGGCCGCCGCCAGCGCCTTCAAATAGACCGTGTTCCGGCTCATCGGCCCCTCCACGATGATCTCCCCTTGCGCGCCGATCAGATCGAGGCAGACCTCCGTCATCAGTGCTATGTAGAGCGACGCCGCAACGACCTTTTCAGCGCCCGAAGCCGGCGACCCAACCCATCGCATGCAACGTCCAGGAAAAGGACCGGACCCCTCGACGACATTCGGCAGGATCATCAGAGACTTGCCGATAACCCTGTCGATAACATCATCCAGATCGCCGTCCGGCATGGCGAGGCCATGCATCAAAACTTCGAATTCGCGGCCGCCCATGAAACGCGCCGAAGGCGTGGCCTTGCCAAAGGCATTGACGTTGGCCAAGCTGTCGCGCTCCGGCGTTAATTTCTCGATGTTGCCAGGTGTTGCGAAACACACCACCCAGGTCCCCGTCGAAACCACCGAGAATGGCGGTTTGCGGAGGATCAGGTGAGGCAGTAGCGATGCGTTGGAATCGTGAATGCCGCAATAGACCGGTACCGGGCGCGACAGCCCCAGCACCGCGCATAACTCGGGCAGAACAGGCCCCAGAGCGTCGAATGCCGAGCGGACCGGAGCCATCCTGTCGCGGATACCGAGACGATCCACCAGCGACGAGAACTCACCCTTCGCGGGGTTCCAGAGATCCGTGTGGCAACCGAGCGAGGTCGCCTCGTTGGCCACCACTCCACTCAGCCGCCACGCCCAGTATTGCGGGTAGGTGAAAATGACCCAGACGCGTTCGAATGCTTCTGGAAAGGCATTCTTCTGGAAATGCAGCTGCGCACCGAGATTGAGGCCCGCGGAAAGGGCGGGCGAGCATGTCTCGGAGAACTCCGGCCGGAGCCTTGCATAGGCTTCGCGGATCGCCTGCGGGTATTCGAACTCGTAATCCAGCACCGGCAGCGCCAGTTCTCCGTCCTTGCCCAGCAGCACCGCGCTCGCACCGTGGGTGGTGATGGAAATCGCGTCGAAGCCCGGAGCACGGGCGAACTCCGCAAGCGTTGCCTGGATGAAGGACCAGAGTGCCTCTATGTCATAATGCGGATAGGGCGGTCCGGCAATGACTGTGTTGGGCGTCTTGCGCACAGCGATTTCGGCGCCGCTTTTCCCATCCAGCAAGACCACCTTGGCATTGGTTTTGCCGATATCGATGACGGCGACCCGCTCGTATTTCGTATCCGTCATGGCAGGTGGAACACCGTGACGAGATCGGTGGCGACAGGCGAATTGTCCGGATTGCTCTCCATGATGTCGGCCATATGAGCCCACCAGCGCTTCATCACCGGATGCTCCGGAAGGCTCGCCATGCCATGGGTTCTCGGGCGCGTCAGGACACCGAACAGCGTGTTGGTCTCGCGGTCCAGATGGATCGAATAATCGCTGACGCCAGCCTCGTGCAGAAGGTCGACAAGATCCGGCCAGATCTCGTCATGACGCTTCTTGTATTCGGCCTCCATGCCGGGATTGAGCTTCATCTTGAAGGCATGCTTTTCCAGCTCGGACATCACCTCTTCCTTGCGTTGCGAATGCGACGCCCGATGATGGGCAGTGCGATGGTAACGATCAGAAGCAGGCCGATGAAGATCGACATGACGATGCCCGGCACATTGAGAAGGCCGAGGCCGAAGGTGACTAGGCCCATAACGAAAGCGGCGATGACGACGCCCGCGATGGTGCCCGCCCCGCCGAGGATCGAGACCCCGCCGAGGACCACCATGGTCACAACCTCGAGCTCCCAGCCTTGAGCAATCGAAGGACGGGTCGAGCCGAGACGCGAGGTGAGGCAGACGGCCGCGATTCCGCTCATCAGGCCGGTGAGCACGAACAGGATGAACTTCACCCGCTCGACCGGAATGCCGGAAAAACGTGCCGCAAGCGGGTTGTTGCCGATCACGTAGACCTGCCGGCCGAAATTCGTCGCATGCAGAAGAACGGCGAAGACACCGGCGAGAACGAGGAAAAGCACGAATTCGAAGGAGAAGACCCAGAAGACATAGCCCTGGCCGAAATAGCCGAAATCGGCGGGATATTTGCCATAGGCCTGATCGCCGAGCACGATATAGGAAATACCGCGGAAGAGGCTCATCGTGCCGATGGTGACCACGATGGACGGCAGTTTCAGCCCCGCAACCATCAGACCGTTGAAAGCACCACAGGCAAGGCCGACGCCAATGCCGATGGCGACGAGGCCGGACGTGCCGACACCCATCTGAACGGCAGCACCCATGGCGGTCGATGCAAGCGCAATGATGGCGGCGACCGAGAGATCGATTTCGCCGGCGATGATGAGCAGCGCCATGGCAAAGGCGATCATCGCCTTTTCAGTGAAGTTGAAAGTCGCGTCCGACAGGTTCCAGGCATCCAGGAAGTAGGGCGAAGCCAGCGAGTTGGCGATAAAGATCACCACGGCGACGCCGAACAGAAGGACCTCCCAGCTTCCCATCAACCGCTTGAAGGGCGTGCCCAGCCGATCCGGAATCTGGCGGCGTGTCACGACGTTTTCGGAAGCTGCAACGGTCATGCGGTCACCTCATGGGTATCCTTGGCTGCGCGATCACGCAGGATGATGCGGCCCCTCTTGCGTTCGGCGCGGGCATTGAAGACAACGGCCAGCACGATGACGATGCCGGAAATGGCCATCTGGGCAAAGGGCGAGATGCCGATCACCGGCAGCGCGTTCTTGATGACGCCGAGGAAAAGCGCGCCGAGAACGGTTCCGACCACGGTCCCGATACCGCCGGCAATCGACACGCCCCCGATGACATTGGCCGCGACGCTATCGAGTTCGAAACCGGCGGCGATATCGACATAGGCGACCGCATAGCGCGAAACCCAGAGATAGCCGGCAAGCCCCGCAAGCGCGCCCGAAAGCACGAAGGCAAGAAAGCGCGCCCGGCCGATATCGATGCCGGCATAAACCGCAGCCGTCGGGTTGCCGCCGGCGGCATAGGTCGAGCGGCCGAAGGGCGTGCGGGTCAGGACGAACCAGATCAGGAAGACGATGGCGATCGACACCCAGGACAGGATCGGCAGCCCGAGCACGACGAGACGCGGCAGATTGAGAAAATCGGGAGTCATCTGATGCGCATTCACCCAGCTGCCGCCGGAAAGTACGAAGGCCATGCCGCGATAGATCGTCAGCGTACCGAGCGTAACCACGATCGGCGGGATCTGCAAAAGCCAGACGAGGAAGCCGTTGATCGCGCCAAGGGCTGCACCGATCACGACGGCCAGAACGATCAGCAGCGCCAGCGGCAGGCCCGGATAGGCGGCATCGAGCATCGCGACCGCCATGCCGGTAAAGGCCAGATTGGCGGCAACCGAGAGATCGATCGATTTGGTCAGGATGACCGTCATCTGGCCGAGCGCCAGGATGATCAGGATCGACGTGTCGTTGAAGATGTTGGCGAGGTTTCCGGGCGTGGCGAAATTGGATGCCCGGGTCGAGAAGCCGACGATCATCACGATGATGATCAGGCCGAGTAACAATTCGCGGTTTTTCAGGAGACGTTGCATTGAAATGTCCTTACGCATTGCCGGTCGCGGCGCGCACCAGCGTCTCGGCGGTGAGGCCCTGACGCTGATAGATGCCGGCCTGAAGACCTTCGCGCATCACCATAACGCGATCCGACATGCCGAGAATCTCGGGCAGTTCGGAGGAGATCATGATGATCGAGAGGCCTTCGTTCGCAAGTTCGGAGATGAAGCCATGGACGGCGGCCTTGGAGCCGATGTCGATGCCCTTGGTCGGTTCGTCGAGAATGATGACCTTCGGCTGGGTGGCGAGCCACTTGCCGATGACCACCTTCTGCTGGTTGCCGCCCGAAAGCGTTCCCACCGGCACGGAAAGGGCAGCGGCGCGAAGATCCAGCCGTTCGGCATACTTGCGGGCGAGCGAGAACTCGTTGATCGCTTTCAGAAAGCCCCTTGCCGACGTACGGGCCAGCGACGGCAACGACATGTTCTGGTAGATTGGCATTTCAAGCGCCAGACCATGGCGACCACGCTCTTCCGGCACATAAACGATGCCAGCGGCGATGGCGTCTGCAGGGGAGCGGATCACGACGTCGCGTCCATCGAGTTTCAACGCCCCGGACGCCGGCATGGTGATGCCGAACAGTGACTGGCAGAGCTCCGAGCGACCGGCACCGATGAGGCCGTAAACGCCGAGGATCTCGCCCTTCTTCAGCTCGAAGGAAATATCGCGGAATTCCGTCTCATGGCAGTAGCGCTCGACGGCAAGCACCGTGTCGCCGATGGCAACCTCCACCTTTGGGAAAACGTCGTGCACGTCGCGCCCGACCATCAGGCGGACGATTTCATCCTGCGGCGTGTCCTTCAGAACGCCGGCGCCGACCATCTTGCCGTCGCGGAAAACGGCATAGTTCTCGGCAATCTCGTAGACCTCGTCGAACTTGTGGCTGATGAACAGGATCGCCTTTCCCTGACGTTTCAGACCTTCGACGATGCGGAAGAGATCATCGATTTCCTTGCGCGAAAGAGCCGCGGTCGGCTCGTCCATGATGACGATGCGCGCTTCGACCGAAAGAGCACGGGCGATTGCCACAAGATGGCGCTGCGCGATCGAAAGATCCTTCAGACGGATCGTCGGATCGATATTGCTTTCAAGCTCCGCCATCAGCTCGCGAGCGCGCTGGTTGATGGTCTTCCAGTCGATCAAGCCGAAACGCGTGCGGGGCGCATGGCCGAGGAAAATGTTCTCGCCGACCGTCAGCTCGTCGAAAAGCACGGTTTCCTGATGGATCGCGGTTACACCCGCATCGATCGCGGCCTGCGCGCTGGCAAAGGTCATCGCCTGGCCATCGATCAGGATTTCGCCCTCGTTCGGGCGATAGATACCGGTCAGGATCTTCACGAGCGTCGACTTGCCCGCACCGTTCTCGCCAATCAACGCCGTCACCTTGCCGGGATAGAGCGCGATGTTCACGCCATCGAGCGCCTTCACTCCGGGAAAGATCTGGGAAATGCCACGCATCTCGAGGATGGGCGTGTCAGCGGGTTCAGCGCCCGCGCCGATTTTTGAAGCTTGAACGGTCATCATCCCGTGCATCCGAAAATAGAAAAGGGCCCGGCGGCCAACGCCGCCGGGTGTTTTGGTGTCCGAGGATCAGAAGATCTTCGAGAACTGATCGATGTTTGATGCGTCGTAGACGAAGGGATCCGCCATTGCAGCTTCCCCGGTATCGCCGATCTTGATCTTGCCCATGCGGCCGGCTTCGATTTCCGAACCCGGAGCGCCGTCGGTGTCGCCCTTGACCAGGTGATAGGCGATCTGGGTCGCCGAATAACCGAGGTCGATCGGGTTCCAGATGGCGAATTCCTTGGTCGCGCCGGACTTGATGGCGCCGGCCATTTCCGAAGGCAGGCCAAGGCCCGTCACGTAGACGTCACCGATCTTGCCCGCATCCTTCACGGCCTGGGAGGCCGCGAGAACGCCGACGGTGGTCGGAGCAACGATGACCTTCACGTTCGGCGAGGACGACAGCAAGCCGTTGGCTTCGCGGTAGCTCTTGTCGGCGAGGTCATCGCCGTAGACCGTGGTCACGAGGTTGAGGCCGGGGAAGTCCTTCAACTGCTTCTTCATTTCCTCGATCCAGATGTTCTGGTTGGTCGAGGTCGTGGTGGCCGACAGGATGGCGAAGTCACCCTTGCCTTCCGGCAGGTGGTCGGCGGCAAGCTTGAGGCACATCTTGCCGATCAGCTCGTTGGAAGACGGGTTCAGGTGCATGATGCGGCCTTCCGGAGCAACGCCGGAGTCCCACGAGATGACCTTGATGCCGCGCTGGGCAGCCTTCTTCAGCGCCGGAACGACCGCATCCGGGTCGTTGGCGGAAATCGCGATGGCATCGACGCCCTGCGCGATCAGCGAGTTGATGACTTCGATCTGGCCTTCGGCCGTCGTGGATGTCGGACCGGTGTAGATGATCTCGACGCCGCCGAGTTCCTTGGCGGCTTCCTGCGCACCCTTGTTTGCAGCTTCAAAGAAGCCGTTGCCGAGCGACTTGACCACGAGCGCGATCTTCATATCAGCGGCACTTGCGGCTGAACCCATGGCCATGGCGGCAAGGGCGACGCCTGCGAGCAGTGTCTTGGCTAGTTTCATTTGATGTTCCTCCCAGGTTGATGGACTGCTTGAACTCCCCACGCAGCCGCGCCTCTCATGCGACCGACGTGGTATCCTCCTTCTCGGTCGAGGCCATCGGCTTGACCGTTATGAGCTTTATGCCTGAATTGGTGACCATCGCGGCCGCCTCCTCCGGAATCTTGTCATCCGTGATGATCGTCGAGACGTTGTCGAGCGAACACAGGATCAGGCTGGAACGCCGTGAAAACTTGCTGGAATCGACCATGACGATCAGCTCTTCGGCCTGTCGGACCAGCTTCTGCTCGCTCTGGATCACCAGCGCATCCGATTCCATAACGCCGAGCGCGTTAATGCCCTGCGCGCCGATGAATATGCGGCGAGCGTAGAAATTGCGGATCGCGTCGTTGTCGAAAGGCGAAAGGATCAGACTCTGGTCGCGATAGATCGCGCCGCCGGGAACCGAAACCGTGCATTTCGAATTTTTCACCAGATGCTCGGCGATGGCGAACGAATTGGTCATGACCTGCAGACGGCGAGCAGACATGAAGTGCACCATCTGGAAGGTGGTCGTGCCGCCATTGATGATGATCGAATCGCCTTCTTCGCAGAGATCGACGGCTGCGCGCGCAATTGCGCGTTTCTTATCGATATTGACTGATTCCGACACCCTGAACGGCCGTGCCGCGAGATTTCCAAGCTGCGGAGGATGCACCGCCTCGGCGCCACCGCGTACCCGGCGCAGTTTGCCCTGCACATGAAGCGACGCGATATCCCTACGGATCGTGGCCTCGGAAGCCTCCGTCAGCTCAGCGATATCCTGCACGGTGATGACCGGCTTTTCCTGGATCGCGCTTAAGATAATGCGATGTCGTTCGCGTTCGTGCATGGGCCCCTCCTGAGCTTGATTTATTCGTATTGCTTTTACGCTGTCAATCAAAAACGATCAAAAAAGATAATATTGCACCGCACAATGAGCATTTATGATCGAAATTGATTGACAACAGTCGGATCGATGCGCGATACCGTCGACCAGAAGGAGATGGGCCGCTCAGTGAAGCGGCCCATGAATCGACACGCAAGGGAGGAAGCAATGACGGGCCAAACCCGCCTTCTCGAAAACCGTTGGGACGACGCTTACGCTGCAAAGCTCGATGAACCGGGCAAGCTGCTCTATCGCTCCAATCTGCTCGGCGCCGACAAGCGCATCACCAATTACGGCGGCGGCAACACCTCTGCGAAGGTGCTCGAAACCGATCCGCTCACGGGCAATCAGGTCAGCGTCATGTGGGTGAAGGGCTCCGGCGGCGACGTCGGCACCATCAAGCTCGATGGTTTTGCCACCCTCTATATGGAAAAGCTCGAAGCTCTCAAGGGCATCTACAAGGGCGTCCACGACGAAGACCGTATGGTTGGCTTCCTGCCCCATTGCACCTTCAATCTCAACCCGCGCGCAGCCTCGATCGACACGCCGCTGCACGGTTTCGTGCCGTTCACGCATGTCGACCACATGCATCCGGACGCGATTATCGCGATCGCCGCCTCGAAAAACTCGAAGGAACTGACCCGGAAGATCTTCGGGGAAGAAATCGGCTGGCTGCCTTGGCGCCGCCCGGGCTTCCAGCTCGGTCTCGACCTCGAAGCCTTCGTCAAGGCCAATCCGAAGGCCAAGGGCGTCGTGCTCGAAAGCCACGGCCTGTTTACCTGGGCGAACGACGCCAAGGAATGCTATCTGCTGACGCTCGAAATCATCAACAAGGCGATCGAATGGTTCGCCAGGGAGACGGACGGCAAGACGATCTTCGGCGGCGCAGTCGCCAAGAGCCTGCCGGAAGCCGAACGTCGCGCCATCGGTGCACGGCTGATGCCGGAAATCCGCGGCCGCATCGGCAAGGCTGAGCGCAAGCTCGGTCACTTCGACGACCAGCCCGCCGTTCTAGAATTCGTCAATTCGAAAGACCTGAAGCCGCTCGGCAGCCTCGGCACGTCCTGCCCCGACCACTTCCTGCGTACCAAGATCCGCCCGCTGATCGTCGACTTCGACCCGGCCAAGCCGGATGTCGACACTGTTATCGCCGGCCTCGACAAGGCTCTCGAAGACTACCGCGCCGACTACACGCGCTATTACGAGACCTGCAAGCACGACAATTCGCCTGCCATGCGCGATCCAAACCCGGTCATCTTCCTGGTTCCGGGCGTCGGCATGCTGTCCTTCGCCAAGGACAAGGCGACCGCCCGCATCGCCGGCGAATTCTATGTCAACGCCATCAACGTCATGCGTGGCGCCTCGACGGTCTCCGAGTATCAGGGTCTGCCGGAACAGGAAGCCTTCGACATCGAATACTGGCTGCTTGAAGAAGCCAAGCTCCAGCGCATGCCGAAGCCGAAGTCGCTTGCAGGCCGTGTGGCCTTCGTTACCGGCGGCGCCGGCGGCATCGGCCGGGCAACGGCTGAACGGTTGATGTCCGAGGGCGCATGCGTGGTGCTCGCCGACATCGACGCCAACGCACTGTCCGACACGCTTGCCGATTTCTCCAAGCGCTACGGCGCGGATGCCGTTCGCTCCGTCACTCTCGACGTGACAAAGGAAGAGGCCGTCGCTTCGACCTTCGCTGAAGCCTGCGTCGAATTCGGCGGTGTCGACATTCTCGTTTCCAACGCCGGCATTGCCTCCTCTGCGCCGGTCGAGGACACCACGCTTCAAATGTGGAACAAGAATATCGACATTCTGACGACTGGTTACTTCCTCGTCTCCCGCGAAGCGTTCCGCCTGTTCCGCCGGCAGGCGATCGGCGGCAATATCGTCTTCGTCGCTTCGAAGAACGGCCTCGCCTCCTCGCCGAACGCCTCGGCCTATTGCACAGCGAAGGCCGCCGAGATCCATCTCGCCCGTTGCCTGGCCCTGGAAGGGGCGGAAGCCGGCATCCGTGTCAACACCGTCAATCCTGACGCCGTCCTGCGCGGCTCCAAGATCTGGAACGGTGAATGGCGCGAACAGCGTGCGGCTTCCTCGAAGATCGAGGTCACCGATCTGGAGGAGCATTACCGCAAGCGCTCGATGCTGAAGCTCAATGTCTTCCCGGAAGACATTGCGGAAGCAATTTACTTCCTTGCCTCCGATCTCTCGGCCAAGTCGACCGGTAATATCATCAACGTCGATGCTGGTAACGCCCAGAGCTTCACGCGCTGAATAATAACAATTGCCTGCTGCCGACGCTCCCAAGGTCGGCGGCAGGCCCCTCGCGGTTTGGAAAGTTGCAACGTCTTCGACGCGGCCTCATGCTCGCGCAGCGTTGCGGGGAGGATGATATGACAGAACAGAAGATCGCCGCCGACGTGATTTCGGCCGAGAACGAAAAGCGCGCCGGCGCGCTCAAGTCCGACTATGCAGCCCTTGGCGAAAAGCTCGCCCGCAACAATATCGACATCGACGCCGTCACGAAGCAGGTCGCCGAGTTCTTCGTCGCTGTTCCCTCCTGGGGTGTAGGCACCGGCGGTACGCGTTTTGCCCGTTTTCCCGGCCTCGGCGAGCCGCGCCATATCTTCGACAAGCTGGAAGACTGCTCGGTCATCAACGAACTGACCCGCGCCACGCCGACGGTTTCGCTGCATATTCCGTGGGACAAAGCGGACCCGAAGGACCTGAAGGCAAAGGGCGATGCGCTCGGCTTAAGCTTCGACGCCATGAACTCCAACACCTTCTCCGACGCGCCGGATCAGGCCCATTCCTATAAATACGGCTCGCTCAGCCACATAGACGCGGCAACCCGCGCGCAGGCCGTCGAACACAACATCGAATGCATCGAGCTTGGCAATGCCATCGGCTCGAAGGCGCTAACCGTCTGGATCGGCGATGGTTCGAACTTCCCGGGGCAGTCGAATTTCACCCGCCAGTTCGAGCGCTACCTCGCCTCCATGGCCGACATCTACAAGGCTCTGCCGGAAGACTGGCGGCTGTTCTCCGAACACAAGATGTACGAACCGGCCTTCTATTCGACCGTCGTGCAGGACTGGGGCACCAACTTCCTGATCGCCCAGACGCTTGGCCCGAAGGCTTTTTGCCTCGTCGACCTCGGCCATCACGCTCCGAACACCAATATCGAGATGATCGTCGCCCGCCTGATCCAGTTCGGTAAGCTCGGCGGCTTCCATTTCAACGACTCGAAATACGGTGACGACGACCTCGATGCCGGCTCGGTCGAGCCTTACCGCCTCTTCCTCGTCTTCAACGAACTGGTTGATGCCGAGCATCGCGGGGTCAAGGGCTTCCACCCGGCCCACATGATCGACCAGAGCCACAATGTCACGGATCCGATCGAGAGCCTGATTTCCAGCGCCAACGAGATCCGCCGCGCCTATGCCCAGGCGCTTCTGGTCGACCGCACGGCACTGGAGGGCTTCCAAAGCGAAAACGATGCGCTGATGGCGACGGAAACGCTGAAGCGCGCCTATCGCACGGATGTCGAGCCGATCCTGGCCGAAGCCCGCCGCCGCGCCGGCGGCGCTATCGATCCGGTCGCCACCTATCGCGCCAGCGGCTATCGCGCCCAGGTCGCGGCGGAACGACCGGCTGTGAAGGGTGGCTCGGGCGGCATCGTTTGATCTGTTCCGGGCCCGCGGCCCTAAATGCTGGATACACACACCCCGATTATGGCGCCGGCCATTCAAGTGCCGGGGTCACGATGAACGGCTCTACTGATTGCGTATCTTTTCAATGATTCCGCAAAAGATAAAGGATCGAGGGTCCCATCCAGAGTCTCGAGCGCGTCCCGGACGGACAATCTAGGACGTTGTCCTGAACGTGTCGTCGTCCCAGTCATGATCCTCCTCCGGCGCCCCCTCTTCTTCGCCTTGGCTTTGATCCTCATCTGTATCCACCGCGGAGTCCGCTTTCCGGCTGAGCAGCCCCGCATCCTCGAGTGCCTCGATATCCGGAAGGTCGCGGAGCGTCTCGAAGCCGAAAGCAGAGAGGAATTGCTTTGTCGTGACATAGGTGTAAGGAGCTCCGGGCGAGGGACTGCGCGGACCGGAGGCGAGAAAACCCGCAGAACGGAGATCGGCAATCGTGTCGCGGGAAATCTCCTTGCCGAAGACCTTCATCAGTTCCGCCCGGGTCACGGGCTGAAAGTAAGCGATCGCCATCAAGACGGCAGCCTCGTGCTCCGAAAGGTTCGCGGAAATCGAGCGCGTCGGTGCGAACGAGGCACGGATGATCGGCCCATAACTGGCGCGTGTCCGATGCTGCCAGCCGCCTGCGACGGAAACGATATCGTATGGTCTGCCGACGAGATCTTCGCGCAGGTCCTCCACCAACAGGTCGATACTGCAGTCCCGCCCCACCACCCGGGCCAGCGTCTCGCGATCGACTGGCTCGATCGAGGCAAAGATCACCGCCTCGACCCGCAGCATCCATTCGCGCCAGCGTAGTTCCGGGGGCAGATCCTGAAGTTCACGATCGATGAGGACCTCGCTTCGGGTTTTGGTCTTCCTCATCGCTCTTTCCAAATGCGGTTCCCCCATGGTTACACCCCGTAAATCCGGAAGCTCGTTCGACCCGACAGTTCACGCACGGCACCAAAACCCTGAAGCCGTTCGAACATGCGGCTGCTGGCCCAACGCGACAGGTTGGTTCCGGGAGCAGATGCCGCGATAGCATCGTCATCGAGCAGTTTGCGGATGACCGCCTCCGCCCCCTTGGTGCGCACCTTCGGCGCGACCAGGAGGAGGCTTTCGGCGCGGCGTCCAATATCGCCGGCACTCCGTAGCGCCGCATCGATGGCCTCAACGAGCGCCAGACATACCGCCCGCCCGAATACGTCATCGCCAGGACGAATACGCCCCCTGCCCCCGAGCGTGCGGAAGGCCGGACCGTAACGCTCGGCCATCAGCAGCGGCACGGGCCGTTCCCATTTGAGTTTCGCGGCGATCAGGATATCGGCGAGCGCCCATGCCAGCGGCTCGGCGTCCGGGCGGACGGCGACAATTGCCGTCACCAGGTCCGCAGCGGCGAAGAGCGCCGGCCGGCCCGACTGCAGCGCCACATCGGCAAGATCGACGGCGGTGGCCAGCCGCCCGTCCCATGCCAAGCCCAACAAATCGGCGAGTTCGGCCAGGGCCTTCGAGGAAAAGCCGGGTTTTCGGGTTGCAAGCCCTTTATAGGCGAGAAACACCTTGCCGGCCGGTCCTGGATCGTCGCCAACTGCGGTGAGCAGAACGGCGTCGCGCAGCGCGTTTTCGTCTTCGTTCCGGCCCATCAATCGCACCGCTGCCGCGGCGCATTTGAGGGCCTGACGGGCGCGCCAGCAGCCGGCCCAGGCTGGGCTTGACCGCACCAGATCATCGAGTGATTTCAAGGCAACGCCGGCGGCGAAGGCGGCGTCTGCGTTGTCGGGATTTGGGCGGGGCTGCCTCGCCCAACTTGGCAGGCGGGAGAGAACCGGGGTCAGAATATCGGTCGGGCGCGTGGTCGAATCCATGGGAGAGAGGATAGCAGAGGCGAGCGATTATTCCAGCAGTTTTGCCGACAAACCGCACAGCTCGTCTCGATTCTATAACGACAGATAATCTTGCATTATCG
>NZ_CP180217.1:3870000-4186716 GCF_047553425.1 Paenirhizobium cremeum | reverse complement strand
TTCAGTATTTTCTCCTGCTCCTTCGGAGCGCACGGCGCCTACCGCCGTGTGTGCGTGGTCCCCGTTTACCACAGCACCGGCCGTCACAGTATTTATTTGCATTTTGCCGCCTTCCAAAACTTATCATTCGCGCCGGGCGTCTTTGTACCGCGCCCGGCAACTGCCTCAGCCACACGCCACAGACCGCATCGCATCATGCAATGGATCCGGCGTCCCCCAATCCGTCATGCGCAGCCACCCCAGCCACGGGGTCATCGGCCGTCACACCGGAAGCCTCCGAAAGTTCATCCTCGACATGAACCCCGGCGGCCGCCGTCTACTTCTTCTCACCATTTCGCCGACCTTAGCGGCCGACACAGAAGACAAACTTCTCCGTCACGGAAACCAAGGGTCTCCGGCGTAAAATCCACACTGTCTGAAAAAACGGGATACGAAGATCCCGCCCAGGGAGCGGTGAGTGCCCTGAACACCGGCTTTCGCCGGCTAAGACTGCTCCGGAGGCAAGCTCCGCGCGCCCTGTTGAGAAGCATTAAGGCAGGATCAAAAGCCAAGATCAACAGTGAATTTTACGCAAAATTAAGAGCCGGCCATTGACTCTCACGCCTCGCTTCGAGTGTCACAATTCTCCAAAAAAGAATCGCTTTTAAATCAACGAGATTCCGAAACGGACGAAGTTCCGCCACAAAAAAACGACCCGAAAATAAAAAATCCTTGACTCGAAAGCAGGGGCGCCTGCCCTTAAGTAAAGCGCCCACCCAACAAAGATCCTCCGGTAAGTATTTGAAAAATAACGATTTTTTATGTCACCTCAATGACACGCAATCGTTAAACAATGCAACCAGAAGAAACGATTAGCCGGATAGCAGAAAAAGCCCGGCTTTGCAGCCAGGCTTCAATAAAATGTCAAAATTGCGTCTTGAATTAGGCGGAAAGGGCCTTCACACGCTGGGCAAGGCGCGAGATCTTGCGGGAAGCGGTGTTTGCGTGAACCACGCCCTTGCCTGCAGCGCGCTGCAGTTCCGGCTGGGCGGCCTTCAGTGCGTCCTTGGCGAGTGCTGCGTCACCGGAGGCGATCGCTTCTTCAACCTTGCGAATGAAACCACGTACCCGCGAACGGCGAGCCTTGTTGACTGCAGTGCGGCGAGCGATCTTGCGGGTCGCCTTCTTCGCCGAAGTTGTATTGGCCATGGATGCCTCTCTTCGAATTCAAACCAATCTCCTCCAACGCCGCGTCGGGTCGTTGCGACCTGCCAATTCAGCCATTGGGGAGCTTATTTCGGAAAAGCCAGCGGCTTTCCCAACCGTGGGCGGGCATATACCGGGAAAGCGCGGTTCCGTCAACGAGCAATTTCAACGAAATCACGCCTGCCCATCCAAGACCTCAGCGGTTTTTGAAGTCGGCCCTCCGCTTCTCGATGAAAGCGGCCATGCCCTCCTTCTGATCTTCCGTTGCGAAAAGCGAATGGAAAAGGCGGCGCTCAAAGCGCAACCCCTCGCCAAGGGTCTGCTCGAATGCCCGGTTGACGGCTTCCTTGGCCATCCGCACCGCCGGCTGTGAAAAGCCCGCAATCTTCTCGGCCGCCGCCACCGCTTCCTCGACAAGCCGCTCGGGTTCCACGATCCGTGCAACGAGACCGGCGCTTTCCGCTTCCTGCGCGTCCATCATGCGGCCGGTCAGGCAGAGATCCATCGCTTTTGCCTTGCCGACGGCGCGCGTCAGGCGCTGGGTGCCCCCCATGCCGGGTATCACCCCGAGCGTGATCTCCGGCTGACCGAACTTCGCCGTCTTCGAGGCAATGATGAAGTCGCAGATCATGGCGAGTTCGCAGCCACCGCCCAAAGCAAAGCCGGAGACCGCCGCTATCAGCGGCTTGCGGAAGGAGGCCACGTCGTCCCAACCGCTGATGAAATCGCCAAGATAGGCATCGATGAAATTGAGCGACTGCATTTCCTTGATGTCTGCGCCGGCCGCGAAGGCCTTCTCCGAACCGGTCAGCACGGCGGCGCCTATGGCATCGTCGGACTGGATCGCCGTCAGAACCTGCCGCAATTCGTTCATCACCGTCGAATTGAGCGCGTTCAGCGCCTGCGGACGGTTGAGCGTAATCAGCGCAACCCGACCCCGGGTCTCCAGCAATATGGTCTCATAGCTCATCGACATTCTCTCCCTTGCTTCCTCATTTCTGGCAGATGCGGCAATAGAAGCTCGACCGTCCCGACTGTGTGATCCGCTCGACGGCGCCGCCGCAACCCGGCGTCCGGCAGGCGGCACCCTCCCGGTCATAGACATTGAAGCTGTGCTGGAAGTAGCCGAGGGACCCGTCCGTCTGGATGTGGTCGCGCAGCGAGGAGCCCCCCGCAGCAATGGCGTCGGCGATGACGGCGCGGATTGCCTCCGTCAGGGCGAGCAATTGCTGTTTTGGCCGGCCCGTCGGCGTCACCAGCGTGGCGGCTGCGCGTTCGGGCGAAAGATGCGCACGCCACAGCGCCTCGCAGACATAGATATTGCCGAGGCCGGCGATGATCCTCTGGTCGAGCAGTGCGCTTTTCAGCGGCTGCTGCTTGCCAACGAAACGGGTCGCCAGATAGTCGGCGGACAAGGCGTTGCCGACGGGCTCCGGCCCGAGATCGCGAAAGGCGGGATATGTCTCAAGCTCGTTGCGCATGGTCAGGTCCATGAAGCCGAAGCGGCGGGGATCATTGTAGATGACGCGGGAGCCGCCATCCGCCCCCTCCAGATGAAATATCACATGATCGTGCTTCTCGTCCTTGGAGCGCGGATGATGGAAATCGCCCGGCACGTCTCGCTGTCCGGAGGCCTCGATGCGAAAGGAACCCGACATCCCTAGATGGGCAATCACCGTCGCCCCGTCATCGAGATCGATCAGCAGGTACTTGGCGCGGCGCGACAGGGCAAGAATCCGCCGGCCGGCAGTGCGTGCGGCAAAATCCCGCGGCAAGGGAAAGCGCAGGTCCGGCCGGCGCAGTTCAAGCCGCCGGATGACGGCGCCCTCCATGGTCGGCGACAATCCGCGCCTGACGGTTTCGACCTCTGGCAATTCCGGCATCAGGCCCCATCTTTCTGTTTGAACGGCGGCCTTAACGGTCTATAGACCAGCGCAATGGCTCCGCCGCCGATACCAGGCCCGGAGATAGCGCGCCTGGCGCATTTTCGCTATGGTCTTTTCGACCAAGAACGAGATGGAGTGAATTGATGGCCGAGAGCCGGACGTCCGCCGAAGGCGGCATGGAAACCTCCTATGGCTTCCGCGAAGTCGCGGATGGCGAAAAGCAGGGTCTGGTCAACGAGGTCTTCCACAAGGTCGCCAAGCGCTACGACATCATGAACGACGTGATGTCGGCGGGCCTGCATCGCGTCTGGAAAGACGCCATGGTCGCGGCCCTCCACCCGCGCAAGGACCCCGCTTACAGAGCGCTCGACGTGGCCGGCGGTACCGGCGACATCGCCTTCCGCATCGTCGAGGCCTCCGGCCGGCTCGCCCATGTCACCGTCCTCGATATCAACGGGTCCATGCTCGGGGTCGGTGCGGAGCGGGCAGAGAAGAAAGGGCTCTCGGAAAACCTCACCTTTGTCGAGGCGAATGCCGAAAGTCTTCCCTTCGACAACAACAGTTTCGACGCTTATACGATCGCCTTCGGCATCCGCAACGTTCCGCATATCGACGTGGCGCTGAAGGAAGCCTATCGCGTGCTGAAACGCGGCGGCCGGCTGCTGGTGCTGGAATTTTCCGAAGTGGACATGCCGCTTCTCGACCGTGTCTATGAGGAATGGTCGTTCAAGGCGATCCCACGCTTCGGCAGGATGATTACCGGTGATGCCGAGCCCTATCAGTATCTGGTGGAATCAATCCGCAAGTTCCCGAACCAGCGCGATTTCGCGGCAATGATTTCCAAGGCCGGCTTCTCGCGCGTGAGCTTTACCAACTACACCGGCGGGATCGCCGCACTGCATTCCGGCTGGAAAATCTGATCTTCATGAGCACGATCGGAGCATATTTCCGCCTCGCGCGGGTAGGCTGGGTGCTGGTCAGGGAAGGCGTGGTCTCCGCGCTTCCCTCAGATGGACTTCCCGCGATGGTGGGTGTTGCCAAATCGGCGGCCGGGCTCCTCACGCGCAAGCGGGCGAAACGGGAAGAGCGTTCCGACCGACTGGCGCGCGCCGTCGAGCGACTGGGCCCCTCCTATGTAAAGATCGGCCAGTTCCTGGCGACCAGGCCTGATGTGGTCGGCGCAGACTTTGCCGAAGACCTGTCCGGTCTGCAGGACCGCATGGCCTTCTTCCCGACGGATGCAGCCAGGGCCTCGATCAGGGAATCGCTTGGACGATCGGTCGACGATCTCTATGTCTCCTTCGGCGAACCGATTGCAGCGGCCTCCATCGCCCAGGTCCACCCCGCCGAAGTCGAGACGACCGAGGGCCGCAGGAAAGTCGCCGTCAAGGTGATCCGCCCGGGCGTGCGCCGGCGCTTTGCCGCCGATCTCGAGGCGATGTACCTGGTCTCGCACCTGCAGGAGCGTTTTTTACCGCACACCCGCCGGCTGAAGCCGGTCGAGGTCACAAAGACGCTGGAACAGACGACCAAGGTAGAGATGGACCTGAGGCTCGAAGCTGCGGCGCTTTCCGAAATCGCGGAGAATACCCGCAATGACCCGGGTTTCCGCGTGCCCGAAGTCGACTGGGAGCGCACTGGCCGCGACGTCGTCACGATGGAATGGATCGACGGCATCAAGATGTCCGATGTCGAGGCCCTGAAGGCTGCGGGCCACGATCTCGATCAACTCGCCGACACGCTGATCCAGTCCTTCCTGCGCCACACCCTCAGGGACGGCTTCTTCCATGCCGACATGCATCCCGGCAATCTCTTTGTCGCTCCCGACGGTATGATCGTCGCCGTGGACATGGGGATCGCCGGGCGCCTGGGCAAGAAGGAACGGCGCTTCCTCGCCGAGATTCTCTACGGCTTCATCACCCGGGATTATCTGCGCGTCGCGGAAGTGCATTTCGAAGCCGGCTACGTACCGTCCCATCACAATGTCGCGAGCTTCGCACAGGCGATCCGCGCTATCGGCGAACCTATTCATGGCCAGCCGGCCGAGACCATCTCCATGGGCAAGCTTCTGACCCTGCTCTTCGAGGTGACCGAGCTCTTCGACATGGCGACGCGTCCCGAACTGGTCATGCTGCAGAAGACCATGGTAGTGGTCGAGGGCGTGGCGCGGATGCTCAATCCCCGTTTCAATATGTGGAAAGCTTCAGATCCGGTGGTTTCGGGCTGGATCCGCGACAATCTCGGTCCGAAACGGATCGCGACCGATCTCAAGGATGGCATGAAGGCCGCGTTCAGGCTTGCCGAAGCCGTCCCTGAGATCGCCGCGAAGACCGAGAAATTCCATGCCGAAATCATGCAGATGAGCGAGAACGGCCTGCGCTTCGATGCGGAAACCGCAGACGCCATCGGCAAGGCCGAGGCACGCCACAGCCGATCGGGCCGTCTGGCGCTCTGGATTATCGCGTTCGCGCTCGTCGCGATCGCCATCCAGATCGGTTGACCGAGCCGCCGCCATGGCGGCGGCACATATCTTGCACCGTGTCTCGCATGCCAACTGGACCCGCGCGGCCACCATGCTGCCGAAGCCGTCCATCCGCATACGGAGACACAAGCATGACCAGACTTTCAGACAGCCTTCTGGACCATCTTCTGCTGCAGGACGTACCGTTTGGAGACCTGACCACCGACAGTCTCGGGATCGGCGAGAGGCCGGCGTCCATCACCTACAGTGCGCGCAACCCCATGATGCTCTGCGGCAGCGAGGAAGCCGCTCGGATGCTCGAGATGAAGGGAGCACTTGTCGAACACCTCATCCCGAGCGGCCGGCTTCTGGCTGAGGGAGAACCGTTCCTGGTGGCCACCGGCAATGCAGAGGCTCTGCACGCCGTGTGGAAAATCTCACAAACCCTTGTCGAATATCTTTCAGGGATTGCAACACGGACTCGCCGGATCGTCGATGCCGCCCATCGCATCGCGCCGGAGACCGTGATCGCCTGCACCCGCAAGAACTTTCCCGGCACGAAGGAAGCGAGCACAAGGGCCGTGCGCGCAGGCGGCGGCATGATGCACCGGCTCGGCCTTTCCGAGACCATCCTTGTCTTTCCCGAGCATCGAACCTTCATCGCCGAACCTGCAGCACTGTGGATAGCCGCACTCAAGGCCAGGGCGCCCGAGAAGAAAATCGTCGTGGAGGTCGACAAGCTTGCGGATGCCGAAGAGCTGATGTCCTGCGGCATCGACGTCATTCAGCTGGAAAAATTCTCTCCGGAGGATACCGCACGGGCGGTGGAGATCGCCCGGAGGCATTCCCCCATGCCAGCCGTTGCAGTCGCCGGCGGCGTCACGGAAGACAATGTCGGCGCCTATGTGGAGGCAGGCTGCCGACTGATCGTCACCTCCTCTCCGTTCTTCGGCAAGCCATGCGACGTCAAGGTCGTGCTCCGGCCCCGGCGGACGGAGCAGGCCGAAACGTGACGGACCTTGTCCCCGCGAAAATCAATTCCGCTTTTCCGTTCCTTGAGATAGGTTCGCCGCAAACGGGAAATCGGACCATCACATGAGCTTATCCGGGAAACGCATTCTTCTCGTCATTTCCGGCGGTATCGCCGCCTACAAGAGCCTCGATCTGATCCGCCGTCTCAGGGAACGAGGGGCATCGGTGCGGCCCGTCATGACGGAGGCAGCCCAGCAGTTCGTGACGCCGCTGGCCGTTGGCGCGCTTTCGGCAAGCCATGTCTACACCGATCTCTTTTCCCGCGAGGATGAGCAGGATGTCGGCCATATCCGTCTGGCCCGCGATTGCGACCTGATCGTCGTCGCCCCCGCCAGCGCTGACCTGATGGCGAAGATGGCGAACGGGCTTGCCAACGATCTTGCCTCCGCTGTTCTGCTCGCAACAGAGCGACCGATCCTCCTGGCGCCGGCCATGAACCCGAAGATGTGGACGAACGCCGCAACACGCCGCAATGTCGCGACCCTTCACGGCGACGGCGTCGGATTCATCGGCCCGATGGCCGGAGAAATGGCGGAAAGCGGCGAAAGCGGCCTTGGCCGCATGGCCGAACCGCTCGATATCGTCGCCGCCGTCGAAGCCCTGCTCGATGCCGGCCTCAAGCCTCTTGCCGGTCGGAAGGCCATCGTGACATCGGGACCGACGCATGAGCCGATCGATCCGGTTCGTTACATCGCCAACCGTTCCTCCGGCCGGCAAGGCCACGCGATTGCGGCGGCGCTGGCGAAACTCGGCGCCGAGGTCACGCTCGTTTCCGGCCCCGTGACGATCCCCGATCCGGCCGGCGTCACGACGCTTCACGTTGAGCGGGCGGAAGAGATGCGGGATGCGGTGATCTCGCATCTGCCCGCCGATATCGCCGTCATGGTGGCCGCCGTTGCCGATTGGCGCGTGGCGACATCGGCCGACCAGAAGATCAAGAAGACGCAGGGAGAAGGCCCCGCCCCCCTGCAGTTGATCGAAAACCCCGACATATTGAAGACCGTGGGCCACCACGAGAAACGGCCGAAAATCGTGGTGGGCTTTGCGGCCGAGACTCAGGATGTCGAGCAAAACGGCCGCATCAAGCTTGAGAGGAAGGGCGCCGACCTGATCGTCGCCAATGACGTTTCCGCTGAAACCGGCATCATGGGCGGCATGCGCAACAGCGTTAAGGTCATTTCCCCGACCGGCGTCGACGTCTGGCCGGACCTTGCCAAGGACGAGGTGGCCGGCCGTCTGGCAGAGCTCATCGTCGAAAAGCTCGCCCAAGGAGCGGGGTCGTGACATATAGCCTGCGTCCGGCGCGTCTTTGCGACGCGGCGAAGCTGCCGAATGTCGAGCAGGCCGCAAGCGAACTCTTTCGGACAATGCCCGAACTTGGTTGGCTGGCCGATGCCGGCAATATCCCGGAAGACCTTCATCGCGCCCGCATTCCGGATGGCACAACCTGGGTCGCAGAGGGCGCGGACGGTGAAATCCTCGGCTTTCTCAGTGCCGAAGCCACGCCTGGCTCGCTTCACATCCTCGAGCTCTCCGTCCTGCCAGCGCATCACCGCCAAGGGATCGGCACCGGCCTCATCGAAACGGCAACGGCCTTTGCGCGAGAGAAGGAACTTGGCCGGGTTACGCTCACGACCTTCCGCGATGTGCCCTGGAACGCACCATTTTATGCACGAATAGGCTTTTCAATGATCGAAGACGTCAATCTCGACGCCTATCTGCGCGGCCATCTCGATGACGAGGCGACGCTTGGGATGCCTCGCGAAAAGCGATGCGCGATGGAACGAGCGATCCGATAGCCGGCACTTACTCAGCGGCCTGGGTGTTGACGTCGAGGGCAGCCATGTCAGGCTCGAACGCCACGGCATCGAGCCCGTCCTCGCGCAGGATCACGGCGCTACCGTCGGGGATTTCGACCCAGGTGTCGGTTTCGTCGTTCAGCGGTTCCGAAACGAGGCAATAACCGCCCTTGCCACCCATGGGTGCCGCATAGAGGGTCGGAGCCTGGGCATCCGTCGCATAGCGCACCGCGTAGAGGGTACGGCCATCGGAAAAGGCGGCGGTGAAGCGCACTCGTGCGGTTCCCGTCAGATGCCGGCTCATATGCTCGACGAAACCCACCGCCTCCGCCATTGCCTCCAGCGGACGTTCCCGCAGACCGAATTGCAGGGCGAGCAGGAACATAAGTTCGGAATCGGTGGTTCCCGCACGGGCGTGGAAATGCTCGTCATCCAGCATGGTTTCCATCGGACGTCGCAGACGGTCGAAATGATCGATCTGGCCGTTATGCATGAAGGACCAGTTGCCGTTGACGAAGGGATGACAGTTGTCGCGGCGGGTCGCACCATGGGTCGCCGCCCGCACATGGGCAAGGAAAAGCGGCGAGCGGATCTGGCGGGCAAGACTCTTCAGGTTGCAGTCGGACCATGCCGGCAACACATCGCGGAACCGGCCGGGCTCCGGCCGGTCGCCATACCAGGCAAGGCCGAAACCATCGGCATTCGTTGCTGTCTTGGCCCGCGTGGCGCAATGGGACTGTTCGATCAGCGAGTGGGCGGGAGACGTGACCAGTTCCTCAAGATAGATGGCTTCTCCGCGATAGGCTGCCCAACGACACATTCTTTCTTTACTCCATGGCCCGCCGGCCAGAGCGGTTACCGTTACGAAAAGGCGGGACGTCGATCCCGCCAGTTTTCGCTCGAATAGTTAGCGAAGTATAAACACCTGCGTTATTGATGACAGAATTCTGACAGTGCGGGCAATCACTTTTTGCACTGCGGCATTTCGTTTTGTGAACACTGCGTTCCCGGCAGCCGTCTTCGGCGGGGCCGGGGTTAGACTATATTGGACGCCAAGTTAGAAACGCGCCCCAAAGGAACAGGAACAATGTCCATTCGCCCCGTCAAGCATGAGAGCCGCGCCACGCCCACCATGGAAGGCGCCGGCGTGAAGCTGCACCGCGTCTTCGGTTTCGGTGATCCGTCGATGACCGACCCCTTCCTGATGATGGACGACTTCAGGAACTACAACCCGTCCGATTATATCCGCGGCTTTCCCTGGCATCCGCATCGGGGCATCGAGACCATCACCTATGTGCTCGCCGGCACCGTCGAGCATGGCGACAGCCTCGGCAACCAGGGCCTGCTCGGAGCGGGCGACCTGCAGTGGATGACGGCCGGCAGCGGCATCATGCACCAGGAAATGCCGAAGGGCGATTTTGCCGGCAAAATGCACGGCTTCCAGCTCTGGGCCAACCTGCCCTCGTCGCTCAAGATGACCGCGCCGCGCTACCAGGACATCAAATCGGCGGATATTCCAGTCGTGGTCGATGACGATGGCACCTCGGTCCGGGTGATCTCCGGCAACTTCTGGGGCAAGAGCGGCCCGGTCGACGGGATCGCGGCTGAGCCTGTCTATCTCGACATTTCCGTGCCGCCGGGCAAGCGCAAGAGCATTCCTGTCGACACCTATCGCTCGGCTTTCGCTTACATCTTCGCGGGGTCCGGCACCTTCCGCGACACCTCGAAGCCCTTCGGCGTCAAGGTCGAGAAGGAGTATCAGGGAGAGGAGCTGAATATCCGCGATCTCTCGGGCAACCGGACGCTCGTGGTCTTCGACACCGGCGACGAAGTGACCGTGCAGGCCGGCGATGAGGGTATCCGCTTCCTGCTCGTGACCGGCAAGCCGATCAAGGAGCCGGTCGCATGGCATGGACCGATCGTGATGAACACGCGCGAAGAGCTGATGCAGGCCATGCGCGAGTTGCAGAACGGCACCTTCATCAAGGCCGACCACTGACCGCTGCCTTTGATAGATGCAATCTTCTCCAACGCCGGGACGTGTGCCCGGCATTGCGGCATTTTCGGCCGTCGACAGCCTGGGACGCAGTGCCTAGTTTGTCTCGCATGGGGCTCGGAACGGAGCCACAAGAGGTGCCGTCATGAAGGAATTCCCGATTTCCAAGGTCTATCAGCTGATCGAGCCGGGTCCCGTCGTCCTGCTCACCACAAGCTACGGCGGCAAAGCCAATGTCATGACGATGTCGTGGCACATGATGATGGAATTCACCCCGCCGAGGCTCGCCTGCATCGTCAGCGGCGCCGACTACAGTTTCATTGCGCTTACGAAGACTGAGGAATGCGTGATCGCCATTCCCTCCGTCGAGATGGCCGAAAAGGTGGTGGCCATCGGTAACTGCTCGGGGCGCGACACCGACAAATTCTCGGAGATCGGGCTGACGCCGCTTCCGGCAACGGAAATCGCCGCGCCCCTTATCGCCGAATGCTTCGCCAATCTCGAATGCAAGGTCGTCGATCAGGATTTCGTCGAGCGCTACAACCTCTTCGTCCTCGAAGTGGTGAAGGCCTGGCACGATCCGGCAAGGACCATGCCAAAGACCATTCATCACAAGGGCTACGGCACATTCGCCGTCGATGGCGAGGACATCACGCTCGATTCGAAGATGCCGTAGGGCTCGCCTGCCAGAAACGATGAAAATGATGGACCGGCCCGTGCCCGGAGCCGACGGAGAGGTCGCCCGATGCCGCGACTGCTCCAGCGAGCCAGGCTTTCGCGGTGGCGACGGCCTCGACCGGAGACAGGCCCATGGCGAGACCGGCGGCGACTGCGCTCGACAGCGAGCAGCCGGTGCCATGGGTGTTCTTCGTCACAACACGCGGCGCCTCGAACCAGTGCGTTTCTTCCTTCGAGACGAGGACATCCGGGCTTTCCGACCCTTCGAGATGTCCTCCCTTGACGAGAACGGCAGCCGGGCCGAGCGTAAGCAGAGCCGTACCCTGTTCCGCCATAGCCATTCGATCGGGAGCTTCTCCCATGCCAAGCAGGGCGGCCGCCTCAGGCAGGTTCGGCGTCAACAATGTCGCGAGCGGCAACAGGCATTCGGTCAAGGCAGCGACCGCCGACACATCGAGCAGCGCCGCGCCACCCTTGGCGATCATCACCGGATCGAGCACCACCGGCACATCGGAATAGGCGGCCAGCACGCCGGCGACAGCACGGGCAATGCCGGCATTGGCGATCATGCCGATCTTGACCGCATCGACCCGGACGTCTGCAAAGACCATGCGGATCTGTTCGGCCACGAATTCCGGCGGCACGGCATGCACGCCGGAGACCCCCTTGGTGTTCTGGGCCGTCAACGCCGTCAGCGCTGCCATACCGTAAACGCCAAAGGCCGAGAAGGTCTTGAGATCGGCCTGAATGCCCGCTCCCCCCGAGGGATCGGAGCCGGCGATGGACAATACATTGCGGATCATCGGCGTGCCCTCCGGATCGCCTCTGCAAGTTCCGCTGTCGCCGAGGCAGGATCAGGCTGGCCGCAGATGGCGGAGACGACGGCAAGGCCGGCCGCGCCTGTCGCAAGCGTGTCGGCGACATGCTGAAGCTTCAGCCCTCCGATGCCGACGACCGGCACGGGGCTAGCCGCAGCGACCGCCGCAAGCCCCTGAAACCCGATGGCCGGCGGATGACCGGGCTTGGTCGAGGTTGGAAAAACCGGTCCGACGCCGACGTGATCGATGACCGACGGGTCGAGCGCATTGGCCAGTTCGACGCTGCCGATAGAAAGACCGAGGATCATGTCCGGCCCTATCAGCCTGCGCACCTCGGCAACGGGCATGTCGCTCTGGCCGACATGCACGCCGTCGGCGCCGATAGCAATTGCCGCCTCGACATCGTCGTTAACGATGAGCGGCACGCCGGAACCGGCGAGGGCGGCTTTCAGCGCCCGGCCGGTCTCGATCATGTCTCTTGTCGCCGCCTTCTTGTCGCGCAGCTGGACCAGCGTCGCGCCGCCGGCAACGGCGAGCCGGGCCGTTTCCACCATGCCTATGGGTTCGCACAGCACCGGATCGAGGACCAGATAAAGGGAGAGATCGACGTTTTTCATAGCCGTTCGATCCTTGCTTCGCTATCCAGCACCTCCGGTGTGAGGGCAGCGAGAGCGTCGAGGAAACGCCAGCCGAACGAACCCGGACCGTCCGATCCCGCAGCCGCCCGCTCACCGGCCACGGCAAAATGCGCGAGAGCCGCGACGGTTGCCGAAAGAGGATCTGAAGGACGGATGGCGACATAGGCGCCGACGAGGCAGGTGAGCGAGCAACCGAGCGCCGTCACCTTCGGCATCAGCGCGGAGCCGCCGGAAAGCCTGGCTGCATGGCGGCCATCGGTGACGAAATCGGTCGTGCCCGTCACCGCGACGACACAAGCCTGACGTCTGGCCAGTTCGTTTGCCGCTTTCTCGGCAAGTTCCACCGGGTCGCGGCTGTCGACGCCCTTCGCGCTGCTCGTACCGCCAGCAAGGGCAATAATCTCGGAGGCATTGCCACGGATCACCGTCGGGGCGAGCGTCAGAAGCTCGGCCGTCACCTTGCGGCGATAGGCGGTGGCAAAATGCGCAACCGGATCGAACACCCATGGCCGGTGGGCGGCGGTCGCTCCGCCGATCGCCGCCTTCATGCCGGCAATCCATTGCGGCGAGGCCGTGCCGATATTGACGGTGAGCCCACCGGCGATGCCGGCAAATTCACCTGCCTCCTCCTCCGCGTGGACCATGGCAGGCGAAGCGCCCGCCGCCAGCAACACATTGGCGGCAATGTTCATCGCGACGTAGTTGGTGATGCATTGCACCAGCGGTGCCGTCTCGCGCATCTCGCGCAACAGGTTTCCGGGAAACTGGATCTCGTTCATTTGCCCCTTTCAGGCGGGGCAAATCGGCAGGAACGCAACAGTCACGAAGACGGGTGAGCGATCCCGAGCGACTCCCTCCGCCAGCATTATCTGGTTCAGGTTCGAAGGGTACGTCTCAGCCCGTCTTGCGACGAGCGCCCCTGTCTCTCAACACGGCTGTTATAGACCGCGCCTCGTCCGCTGTCACCTGTGAAAGCCGAACACAATAAGCGTCTCCTGCACCACGCGGTTTTGAACCGCAAGCGTTTGCCGCCCACCGCAAAACCGGCTATTTCCTTGCCGATCATGACCATCTGCTTCGGAGAGCCGACATTGACCACCAGCGGAACCACAGTCTTCGACAAGCGCTATGCCGGTTTCCTCTTCGACATGGACGGTACGCTGCTCAACTCCATCGCCGCGGCCGAGCGGGTCTGGAGCCGATGGGCGGAACGGCAGGGCCTCGACGTCGAGGCCTTCCTGCCGACAATGCACGGCAAGCGCGGCGTCGATACCATCCGGGGGCTCGGTCTTCCCGGTATCGATGTCGAGGCTGAAGCGCTGGAGATCGAGCGCGGCGAGATCGAGGATGTCGAGGGGGTCGTGGCAATTCCCGGCGCAGTCGAATTCCTCAAGTCGTTACCACCGAAGCGCTGGGCCATCGTGACCTCGGCACCCGTCGCACTCGCAAGGGCGCGGATCGAGGCTGCCGGCCTACCACAACCGCCAAGGATCGTCACCGCGGAGGATGTAAAGATCGGCAAGCCCGATCCGGCAGGCTATCTGCTCGCGGCCCGTCATCTCGACGTGCCGTCGTCGCGCTGCCTCGTATTCGAGGATGTTTTAGCAGGCGTGAAGGCCGCCGAAGCGGCGGGCGCGGACGTCATGGTGGTTACCGCCACCCACAGCCACAGGATGGAAACGTCCCATGCGACGATCGCCTCCTATGAAGGCATGACCGTGCATCTCGACGGCACCGGCGAGATGCGGATCGTCAGGGAAGCCTGACCATCCGCATCATGAATGGATAAAGCCGGTATCACGCCGCCTTGGCGACGTGATATTCCTTGATCGCAACCATTTTCACGGCCGGATAGCGCTCTGACTCGTAACGCAACGAAAAGCCGTCCTGCGCCATGAAAACCGGATCGCCGTCGAGGTCTCGGCAGATATCGCCCCGATGCGACGACATGAACTTGTCGAGATCGACCGGCTGCTCGGCGGAGATCCAGCGGCAGACCGAAAAGCGCGACATTTCGAAGGAAACCGGCAAGCCGTATTCCGCCGACAGGCGTTCCTTCAGAACGTCGAGTTGCAGGGCGCCGACGACGCCAACGATAGCGGGCGAACCATCTTCCGGCTGGAAAAGCTGGACGACGCCCTCTTCCGCCATCTGCTGCAGGGCTTCCTTGAGCTTCTTTGCCTTCATCGCATCTTCCAGACGCACGCGGCGCAGGATTTCCGGCGAGAAGTTCGGCACGCCCTGGAACACCAGCGGTTCGCCTTCGGTCAGCGTGTCTCCGATGCGCAGCGTGCCGTGGTTCGGAATGCCGACCACGTCGCCGGCATAGGCCGTATCGGCAAGCTGGCGCTGGGATGCGAAGAAGAACTGCGGTGCGGTCAGACCAAGCTGCTTGCCCGTGCGAGAAAGCCTCGCCTTCATGCCGCGCTCCAGCTTGCCCGAGCAGATGCGGGCAAAGGCAATACGGTCGCGATGGTTCGGGTCCATATTGGCCTGGATCTTGAAAACGAAGGCCGTCATCCTGTCTTCCGCCGCATGGACGGTGCGGATATCGGCCACCTGATCGCGCGGCGGCGGCGCGTAGGCACCAAGCGCGTTGATGAGGTCGCGAACGCCGAAGTTCTTCAGCGCCGAGCCGAAAAAGACCGGAGTCATATGCCCTTCGAGGAAAGCCTTGCGGTCGAAGGGACGGCAGGCCTCGCGGGCAAGTTCCAGTTCATCGATGAAGACCTGGCGCTCGTTTTCCGGCAGACGATCTGCAACCGCCTGCGGACCGTTGACGGGCGTCGGTTCGACCTGCGTGTCGGAACCGCGATAGGTGTTGTCGGCAAGGTTGTAGGAGCCGCAAAACGTCTTGGAACGGCCGACCGGCCATGTGATGGGCGCGGTGTCGAGCGCCAGCTTCTCCTCGACCTCATCCAGAATCTCGAAGGGATCGCGGCTTTCGCGGTCCATCTTGTTGACGAATGTGATGATCGGAATGTCGCGCATGCGGCAGACTTCGAAGAGTTTCAGCGTCCGAGGCTCGATACCTTTGGCGGCATCGATGACCATGACGGCAGCATCGACCGCCGTCAGCGTGCGATAGGTGTCGTCGGCGAAGTCCTCGTGGCCGGGCGTATCGAGAATGTTGAAGACATTGCCTTCATATTCGAAGGTCATCACCGAGGTAACGACCGAGATGCCGCGTTCGCGCTCGATCTTCATCCAGTCCGAACGGGTCTGGATGCGATCCTTCTTGGCCTTGACTTCGCCGGCGAGCTGGATCGCGCCGCCGAACAGCAGCAGCTTTTCGGTAAGCGTGGTCTTGCCGGCGTCCGGATGCGCGATGATCGCGAAAGTGCGGCGGCGGGATACCGCCTCTGCGAGCGTTTCAGCCATGAGTGTGAATCCTGTGGAATTGCCGCGTATCTAGCGACTAAAAGCCGGCAATGCAATTGACCTGCGGCTTTCGCGCGCAAACTAATGGACGCATGAATATCCATAACGACATTCGCCCCACGCTCAAGCTCGTCCGCCTGCCGCATGGTGAGGATCTGCCGCTGCCCGCCTACGAGACGGCCGGTGCCGCCGGCATGGACCTCAGAGCCGCCGTTGCCGACGATCAGCCGATCACGCTTGCGCCTGGACAGCGCGCGCTCGTTCCGACCGGTTTCGTCATGGAAATCCCGGAGGGTTTCGAGGCCCAGATCCGTCCGCGTTCCGGCCTTGCCTTCAAGAACGGCATCACCTGCCTCAACACACCCGGGACCATCGACAGCGATTATCGCGGCGAGGTGAAAGTGCTGCTCATCAATCTCGGCGACGAGCCTTTCGAGATCACCCGCGGCATGCGCATCGCCCAGACGATCATCGCTCCGGTAACGCAGGTTCGGGTTCAGGAAGCAACCGAGGCTTCCACCACCAATCGCGGCGCGGGCGGATTCGGCTCCACCGGCGTGGCATGAGCCCGCCCGACAGGCCGGGCCTCCTCTTCCGTCAGGACTATTTCGATGATCCGGCCGGATGGTCGGCGATCAAGACGCTACTCATCGATATCTTCAACGTCGATATCAGTGCCCTCGACGGACTTGGCGGTCATGACCGCAGCAGCTTTCCTTCGGCCTATTTCGACGGCGACGGCGGTTGCGTCGCCAATCTTAGCGCCTTTTCCATGCCGATGATGGTCGGTGGACGCGTCATCAAGGCTGCCGGCTGGCAATCGGGCGCGGTGCGGCCCGAATATCGCGGTCGTGGCCTCTACCAGGACCTCATCCACATCACGCTCGAGCGCTGCGACGAGCAGGGGTTCGAGGCCATCGTGCTCTACACGGACAAGCCCGGCCTCTATGAGCCGCATGGCTTCCGCACCGTACCGCAATACAGCTTCAAGGGGCCAGCGCCGGCCGCGTCCGGCAAACCACGGTCGGCCCGCCCGCTCGACATTGACGCGGATCTCGATTTGTTGCGGAAGCTACTCGCCGGCCGCATGCCGGTTTCCAGCCGCTTTGCCGTTGCCGACCAGCGACTGATGTTCCTGCTGAACTGTCATCTGATCGAAGATATCAAGCTCTCCCTGCTCGCCGACGAGGAGGCCGTCATTGTGTGGCGGCTGGCGGAAGATGGAGCATTCCAGCTTCTCGACGTCGCCGGCCCCCGTATTCCGCCGCTTGCCGAGATCGTCGCCGGTCTTGGTATCGCACCTGTTTCCGTCGAGGCATTCATCACGCGGGATCGCCTTTCCTGGAAATCAGAGGCCGTCGCGGACACCGGAACGCAGGTCTTCATGATGCGTGCGCCGGACGAGCTTTTTCCGAGCGGGCCGACCTGCATTTCCCCCATGGCGGAGTTCTGAAATCCGCTTAAGCGACCGGCGGCGGCAGGCGTCGCTTCACCGGCGTCGACTTTATCATAGACGTATTCGTCTGCGCCCGCTCCACCACGCGTTCGAGGATGCGGTCCAGATCGGTCATGCTGCGCACGGCCATGCGGCAGATGAAGCAGTCGTCGCCCGTCACCTTGTCGCATTCTGTGATCTCGGGCGTCTCCTGAATGATCCGCTCGACGATATGCAGCATACCAGGCAGCGGGCGTACCCGGACAATCGCCTGCAGGGGATAGCCAAGCGCCTCCAACTCCACATCCGCGCTGTAACCGGTCAGCACGCCCCGCTCCTCGAGCCGGCGCAATCGCTCCGAACAACTGGGCGACGAAAGGCCCGCTTTCACTGCAAGTTCCTTCAGCGAGATGCGCGCATCCTCGGCCAGTGCCTCGACGATCCTGCGATCCGCAGCATCCAGAGAAAGATAAGCCTCCACGGACTATTCTCCTAAGAAAAATACCCGAGAAAGACTATCAACCTAATCGAAGACCAGCAATATCCCGGAAGACCGTAATAGAATGCAGCCACAACAACGGAGAGAACAATGGCTGACGCGTCACGACGGGGAATATGGGAAATGACCGCCGCCATGGCGATGTCGGGAACCATCGGATGGTTCGTGGTGATGTCGGGCGAGCCGCCCGTCAACGTCGTCTTCTGGCGCTGTCTGTTCGGTCTTCCGGCGCTGCTCCTGATCTGCCGGTTTGGTGGCCATCTGCGCCTCGATGCATTCGACCGACGACGGCTGATGCTGGCGATTGCGGGTGGCGTGGCGCTGGTCCTGAACTGGCTGGCTCTCTTTTCCGCCTATCCCCTTGCCTCCATTTCCGTCGCCACGATCGTCTACAACGTCCAGCCCTTCCTGCTGGTCGGCCTGGGCGTCGTGTTTCTCGGAGAGACGATTTCGCGCGGCAAGGTCTTCTGGCTGGTCGTCGCCTTTGCCGGAACGGTGGCGATGACGATGGGTGGCGTTCAGATCGGAACGGCCGCGGGGTCGTTCGGATATATTCTCGGCATCCTGCTCTCGCTGACCGCCGCCTTCTGCTATGCGCTTGCTGCACTCGCCGCCCGCCAGCTCAAGGGCACCCCACCGCAGTTGATCGCGCTGGTTCAGGTGGCGACCGGAGCCATCATGCTCGCCCCGCTGGCGGACTGGACATCGTTGCCTTCCACGCCGGCGACATGGTCGATACTCGCCACGCTCGGCTTCGTGCATACCGGTCTGATGTATGCCCTGCTCTACAGCGCCATCCAGCGGCTTCCGGTCGCGCTGACCGGCACGCTATCGTTTCTCTATCCGGTCGTCGCCGTGCTCGTGGATATCTTCGCCTTCGGCCACGTGCTGACCGCAACGCAGGCAGCGGGTGCTGCCGGCATCCTGCTTGCCGCCATCGCCGCCACGCTCAACTGGGCGCCGCCGTTTCTCAACCCACCCCGCACAAAGGAAAACCGTGCATGATCACCTGCAGCCTTCGCTATGTCATCGATCCCTACAAGCTTGCCGAATTCGAACACTATGCGAAGCTCTGGATCCCTCTCGTCAACCGGCTCGGCGGCACCCATCACGGCTATTTCCTGCCATCCGAGGGGGCAAACAACATCGCGCTTGCGCTGTTCAGCTTCCCCTCACTTGCCGAATATGAAGTCTACAGAACCCGCATGGCCGAAGACGAAGAGTGCAAGGCTGCCTTCGCCTATGCCGAGGAGACACGCTGCATCCTGAGCTACGACCGCAGCTTCATGCGCCCGGTCTTCTAAGCCTTCAGGGCATTTCCGGAGGCAAAACCGGTTTCCGCTTTTGCAGGAATTGCCCTATCTTTTTGTTTTAACGCATTCTCCGAACGCAAAAGCGACCTCGCTCTTGCTGGAAATGCTCTAGCGCTGCGCTTCCGTGGCCATCCGCAAGGCGAGCGCCGCCAGCACCGTGCCCATCAACCAGCGTTGAACGACCATCCAGAAGGGACGGCCCGCAAGGAAGATGGCAATGGATCCCGCCATCAGCGCAATCATGGAATTGACCGTGACGCTGATGGCGATCTGCGTGCTCCCCAGCACCACCGACTGCAGAAGAACGCTGCCCTTGGCGGGATCGACGAACTGCGGCAGCAGTGAGAGATAGAGAACGGCGGCCTTCGGATTGAGAAGGTTCGTCACAAGGCCCATGGCGAAGAGTTTGCGGGGGCTATCCTTCGGCAGGTCGCGCACCTGAAAGGGCGAGCGCCCGCCCGGCTTGAGCGCCTGCCATGCCATCCACAGCAGATAGGCAGCACCTGCGAATTTCAGAACATCATAGGCGAAAGGCACGGCCATGATGAGGACGGTGATGCCGAGCGCCGACATCAGCATGTAGAAGACGAAGCCGAGCGCCACGCCGCCAAGCGAAACGAGGCCGGCGACCGGCCCCTGGCAGATGGATCGCGACACCAGATAGATCATGTTCGGCCCGGGCGTGAGCACCATGCCAAGGCAGATCAGGGCAAATGCGAGGATGGCAGGCGGAGAAGGCATCGGAAATCCAATTGGAAATGTCGGACAAAGGCGGGCGCCGCAAGCCTATGCGGGCCAGAACGCCCGCCGCAAGCGCAATCCTGTCACCATTGCAAGTTCGCGCGAGGAACGATAGGGCGTCACCGAAGACCGGAGCAATCCCGGCAACCGGATTCGCGGCCCAGTCCTGGTCATTGGAACCCGGCTTCCACGAGGAGGAAACCATGACACCCGCCACCCTTATCGCCTATAGCGGCGCACTCTTCATCGCCGCCGCCATTCCCGGACCGGGCATGACGGCGATCGTCGCGCGGGCCCTCGGCTCCGGTTTCCGTTCGACATTTTTCATGGGGCTCGGCCTCATCCTTGGCGACCTCTGCTACCTGACCGCGGTCGTCCTCGGTCTCGCCCTGGTGGCGCAGACCTTCACCACGCCGTTTCTCATCATCAAATATCTCGGCGCGCTTTATCTCTGCCACATCGCCTGGAAACTCTGGACAGCCGGACTGCTTCCACAAGACATCGAGGCGCAGCGCTCGACCCATGCCGGCCTGTCGTTCCTCTCCGGTTTTCTACTAACGCTCGGAAACCCCAAGACCATGCTCTTCTACGTCGCGCTGGTGCCGACATTGCTTCCTCTCGACAAGATCGGCGCGCAGGATTACGCGCTGCTTGTGAGCATTACTTTCGCGGTGCTGATGGCGGTTCTGGTGCCTTACATCCTGCTCGCCTCGCAGGCCCGGTCGCTTCTGAAAAAGCCGGCAGCCCTCAAGGCCCTGAACCGCTCGGCGGCCAGCGTTCTGGCCGGTACCGCCGCCTATATCGCCACCCGCGCATAGGCTGGAATGACTTTCGCAATCGAGGCATCGGGTCGCAGCGTTTTTTCCAGACTATCGGCGCCAAGCGGATGAAGGCTTCTGGCGAGCGGTCGGTTTTGATCCTATTGTGATTTCCGACAAAGGGCATTTCCAGGGAGCAAGATCATGTCGGAAGCCAAGAAGCCGGGCCGCGGCCGCGTCTACAACTCGATCACCGAGACCATCGGAGACACGCCGATCGTGCGCCTCGACAAGCTCGCGAAGGAGAAGGGAGTGAAGGCCAATCTTCTGGCAAAGCTCGAGTTCTTCAATCCGATCGCCTCGGTGAAAGATCGTATCGGCGTCGCCATGATCGAAAGCCTCGAGGCTCAGGGCAAGATTGCGCCCGGAAAGACCACCCTCATCGAGCCGACCTCCGGCAACACAGGTATCGCACTCGCCTTTGCCGCCGCGGCAAAGGGTTACAAGCTGATCCTGACCATGCCGGAAACCATGTCGATCGAGCGCCGCAAGATGCTGGCGCTGTTCGGCGCGGAACTGGTCCTGACCGAGGGGCCGAAGGGCATGAAGGGGGCAATCGCCAAGGCCGAGGAACTGGCCGCGACGCTGCCGGACGCCATCATTCCCCAGCAGTTCGAAAACCCTGCCAATCCGGAAATCCATCGCAAGACGACCGCCGAGGAAATCTGGAACGACACGGATGGCAAGGTCGACATCTTCGTTGCCGGTATCGGCACGGGCGGCACCATCACCGGGGCCGGCCAGGTGCTGAAAGCGAAAAAACCTTCGATCAAGGTTGTCGCCGTCGAGCCGGCCGACAGTCCCGTGCTCTCCGGCGGCAATCCCGGCCCCCACAAGATCCAGGGCATTGGCGCCGGTTTCGCTCCGAAAATCCTCGACACCGCGATCTATGACGAAATCGTCACCGTCACCAATGATGAAGCTTTCGAAACCGCGCGGCTCGTGGCACGGCTTGAGGGTGTACCCGTCGGTATCTCCTCCGGTGCCGCGCTAACGGCGGCGATCAAGGTCGGCAGCCGCGAGGAAAATGCCGGCAAGACCATCGTCGTCATCATCCCGTCCTTTGCCGAGCGTTATCTGTCGACGGCCCTTTTCGCCGGCCTCGGCGAATAACAGCCGTCCGGCTCTGCACCGCATCAAGGGGCGCGACATGGCGCCCCTTTCGCCTTCCGGATTCATCCGGCCCAGCTTCACGCGGCGGCAGAGAGCCGTTCCGACGGGATTCTATAGGAAATCGCCTCGGCGAGATGGATGCGCCCGAGCATCGCCGCTCCGTCGAGATCCGCAAGCGTTCGCGCAACCTTCAGCACCCGATGATAGGCTCGGGCTGAAAACCTGAATTTCTCCGCCGCATCCCTCAGGAGTTGTGTGCCGCCGGCGTCCAGTTCCGCAAACTTTTCGATCATCGCCGTCGAGCAACGGGCGTTGGTCGCCACGCCCGCGATACCGGCCGTCGCAAAACGCTCCCGTTGCCGTTCGCGGGCAGCGGCAACGCGACGGGCGACATCTTCGCTTCGCTCGGCCGCCATCGGCTTGATGAGGTCGGTGGCCGAAACGGCCGGCACATCGATGCGGATATCGATGCGATCCATCAGGGGGCCGGAGATCCGTCCCTGATAATCGGTGAGGCAACGCGGGCCGCGGGCGCAGGTGTGTCCCGGCTCTCCCGCCATGCCGCAGCGACAGGGGTTCATTGCCGCCACAAGCTGGAAATCGGCAGGATAGGAGACCCGGTGATTGGCCCGCGCGATGATGCATTCGCCCGTTTCCAGGGGCTGGCGCAGCGCATCCAGCACCTGCGGCGAAAACTCCGGGAACTCATCGAGGAAAAGTACGCCGTGATGCGCGAGCGAGGCTTCGCCCGGCCGTGCCCGCAGACCGCCCCCGACAAGAGCTGCCATGGTGGCGGAATGATGCGGCGTGCGGAACGGCCGCCGGTCGGAAAGCTTGCCGCCCGAGAGCTGGCCGGCGACGGAATGCACCATGGAGACATCCAGCAATTCGGCGGCGGAAAGCGGCGGCAGGATGGACGGCAGGCGGGCCGCCAGCATCGACTTGCCGGAGCCGGGAGGCCCGACCATCAACAGATTATGGCCACCGGCGGCAGCGACTTCCAGCGCCCGCTTGGCGCTCTCCTGTCCCTTGATATCGGCGAGGTCAGGCAGATTGGCGGCGGGCGCCCGTATCGCCGGTTGCGGCCGGGACAGAACCTGGGTGCCTCGAAAATGGTTGGCAAGCGCAATCAGGCTGCGGGGTGCCAGGATATCGATGTCCGACCCCGCCCAGGCAGCCTCGGCGCCGCTTTCGGCCGGGCAGATCAGGCCCTTGCCCATGCCGTTCGCCCCGATTGCGGCGGGAAGGGCGCCGGCCACGGCGGCAATCGTCCCATCGAGATTGAGTTCGCCGATGACGACATAACCGGAAAGCGCATCGGCGGGAATGGCGCCAAGTGCGGCCATCAAGCCAAGCGCGATCGGCAGGTCGAAATGCGAGCCTTCCTTGGGAAGATCAGCGGGAGCGAGATTGACCGTCACCCGCTTCGGCGGTAGCGCCAGTCCCGAGGCATGAAGCGCTGCCTGTACCCGTTCCCGGCTTTCGGCCACCGCCTTGTCCGGCAGGCCGACGATCTGCATGCCGATCTTGCCCGGCGCGACCATCACCTGAACATCGACCGGAACGCCCTCTATGCCCTGAAATGCAACCGTACTGACACGCGCCACCATCGCCCGTTCCCCTGCTCGCCCCTCTGCTGGCCATCTGCGCAACTACATCTTGCGCGGGCTGCCGATTGCAATCTTGCACGATCGCAATGCAAAAACAAGAACATTAACGGAACAAATTCGCGTTAAAGTCGGAAACAGGTTGTCGCCGGTTGCATTTGGCGAACAAAACCGGATCGCACACGGCTGCGATCCGGAGCGCGGTCAGGCGCGCTTCTTTTCGATGGCGTCCCACAGGAGCGCTGCAATATCGGCGCCACCGAATCTCTTCACTTCGCGAATGCCGGTGGGCGACGTCACGTTGATCTCGGTCATGTAATCGCCGATGACATCGATGCCGACCAGCAGGAAGCCACGCTCCCTCAGCGCGGGCCCAATGCGGGTGCAGATTTCCTTCTCGCGTGCCGTGAGTTCGGTTGCCTCGGCCCGACCGCCGACATGCATGTTCGAACGGCTGTCGTGTTCGGCCGGCACGCGGTTGATGGCGCCGACGGGTTCGCCGTCGACCAGAATGATGCGCTTGTCGCCCTTGCGCACCGCCGGCAGATAGGCCTGGGCAATGAAGGGCTCACGGAACATCTGGTGGAACATCTCGATCAGCGACGAGAAGTTGCGATCGTCGCGAGCGGAATGGAAAACGCCGGCGCCGCCATTGCCGTAAAGCGGCTTGAGGATGATATCGCCCATCTCCTCGCGGAAGCGGGCGATCTCGCCTGCATCGCGGGTAATCAGCGTCTTCGGCATGAGATCAGCAAATTCGGTGACGAAGATCTTCTCCGGCGAATTGCGCACCCAGGCCGGATCGTTCACGACCAGCGTCTTCGGATGAATGCGTTCGAGCAGATGGGTCGAGGTGATATAGGCCATGTCGAAAGGCGGGTCCTGCCTGAGCAGCACTACATCCATGGTCGAGAGATCGACCTGTTCGGCCTCGCCGAGCGTGAAATGGTCGCCCTTCACGTCACGCAACTGCATCGGCTGGACGGTGGCGAAGATGCGGCCGTCGCGCATGCTGAGCTGGTTCGGCGTATAGTGAAAAAGCCGATAGCCGCGGGCCTGCGCCTCCAGGCTCATTGCGAAAGTGGAGTCCCCCGCAATATTGATGGTGGAGACGTGGTCCATCTGGACCGCGACATTGAGAATCTTCGCCATGACCCTGCCCCTGTTGAAAGCCTTGGAGATTTAGGCTTCCTCAAGGCCAAAGGCAACGTCCCGCGGTCTTCAATTTTGCTGATAGGCGGATCAGCCGAGCACGCTTTTTGCGGTCGGGGAACGCAGCGCGTTGCGGATACGATAGAGGATTGCCAGCGGCTCGGGAAAGGGTTTGCGCAGGAAGGCGATCTTGCGCACGTATTCGTCCACGCGCCAGGTTGCCCAGGTGCCGCCGCGGAAATAGGCGATATCGCCTGCCCGCAGGATGCGCTCCGTGCCGTCTTCCGCGGTGACGTGCACCTCGCCCTCCTGGATCACCACGGTTTCGTCCCAGCCGAAATACCAGCGGAATTCCCCCGCCGTGCAATCCCACACGGCCGTCGAACTTGCTTCGTCCGCGCTGGTGGAATGATCGCCGACGCGGGCGATCGGCGTTCCCCGAATGATCCATTCGGGATTGATCGGCGCGGGCTTCAAAGCGAGATGGCCGCTATTGGCCGAGACGACCGGCGGGACATCGCCGAAACGGCGCGGGCGCGGCATGGTCATCAGCACGCCGGCCATGCCGGCAATCAGGAGCTTCAAAGGCATTTCCGTTCCCATCCACTTGTGAATTTCGCGGGAACGCTACCAAAGAGCGGTTATATTATCGTTCGCGGGATCGCTAAAATTGCAGGAATTCGCCGCCCCGGATCGAGGCGGCGAGGCTGCAAACGGTGGAGACGATCATGCCGGAGACGCTTCCATCACCGGATTTGCCTCTCCGACCTGCGGCACCTCCGCCGATGAAGCCGCGATCCGCCGGCCGTTGGCGCGATCGAAGAAATGCAGCCGCTGCGGCATGACCGCGAGACGCATCTGCGCCGGAATTTCCGTGCCGAGCGCAATAACGGCAGTCAGTGGCTGGCCGCCGACAAGACCGTGGACGAGGCGATGGGCGCCGAGTTCCTCGACATAATCGACCTTGAACGGCAGGGACGGTTCGTCTGCGGCGGCAGGCATCAGATCCTCCCCCCGGACGCCGACAGTCACCTCGCCTTCAACCGGCAGGCCGCCCGGAAATGAGATCGCCGCATCTCCGACGGAGAGTTTCCCGCCTTCCACCATCCCCTGCACAAGGTTCATCGCGGGAGAGCCGATGAAGCTCGCAACGAAGGTGGAGGCCGGGCGATGATAGACCTCGAGCGGCGTACCGATCTGCTCGATCGCACCGCCATTCAGCACCACCAGCCGGTCGGCAAGCGTCATCGCTTCGAGCTGGTCGTGGGTCACGTAGATCGCGGTCGTGCCGAGACGGCGCTGCAGCTTGCGGATTTCGCCGCGCATAGTGACACGCAGCTTGGCATCGAGATTGGAAAGGGGCTCATCGAACAGGAAGACCGCGGGCTTCCGCACGATGGCCCTGCCCATCGCAACGCGCTGGCGCTGGCCGCCCGAAAGTGCCCGCGGCTTGCGTTTCAGATAGGGCTCGATCTCCAGCATACGGGCAGCTTCCGCCACACGCGCCTCGATTTCCGCCTTCGGCGTCTTGCGGTTCTTCAGGCCGTAGGCGAGGTTGTCGTAGACCGTCATGTGCGGATAGAGCGCGTAATTCTGGAACACCATGGCGATGTCGCGGTCGGCGGGCTCGATCTGGTTGACGATGCGGTCGTCGATGCTGACCGTGCCCTCCGAAATGGTCTCCAGCCCGGCGACCATGCGCAAGAGCGTGGACTTGCCACAGCCGGACGGACCGACGAGCACGATGAATTCGCCATCGGCGATATCGATGTCGATGCTTTTGACGGCGCGAACCCCGCCGTCGTAGATCTTCGAGACCTGGTCGATATGAATGGAAGCCATGGGCTCAACCTTTCCTACTTGTCGGTTTCCGTCAGGCCCTTGATGAACCAGCTCTGGAAGATCACCACGACGATGACGGGCGGCAGCATGGCGAGCACGGCCATGGCGAAAGCCTCGTTGTAGTCGGGGATCTGCGAGCCGACCCAGACCTGCAGGATCTGCTTGATGCCGCGCATCAGGGTGTAGAAGCTTTCGTCCGTCGTCATCAGCAGCGGCCAGAGATATTGGTTCCAGCCATAGACGAACATGATGATGAAAACCGCTGCGATCATCGTGCGCGAGAGCGGCACCAGCACGTCGAAGAAGAACTTGATCGGCCCGGCACCGTCGATGCGCGCGGCCTCCAACAGCTCGTCCGGCACGGACTTGAAGAACTGCCGGAAGAAGAAAGTGCCGGTCGCCGACGCCAGAAGCGGCAGGATCAGCCCGGTGTGGGTGTTGAGCAGGCCGAGGTCGCTCATCACCTGATAGGACGGCATGATGCGCACTTCGAGCGGCAGAAGCAGCGTCGTGAAGATCAGCCAGAAGGCAAGCGTCGCGAAGCGGAAGCGGAAATAGACGATGGCATAGGCGGCCATCATCGACAGCACAATCTTGCCGACAGCGAAGCCGACGCCGAGGATCAGCGAATTCCAGGCCATGGTCAGGCCGGTCACCTGGCCTGTAAAGCCGCCGCCATGGAATAGCACCCTGCTATAGGTCTCGTCGAACTGGTCGCCGATCGCCAGCATCAGCCCCTTGGAATGGATTTCAGCGGCGCTGTGCGTGGATGTGGTGAAGGCGACCACCAGCGGCCCGAGCATCAGGACGACGCCGGCGATCAGGATCAGGTGGTCGAAGAACTTTGTTCTGTACATGCGCCTCTCCTCAACCGTAGTGAACGCGGCGTTCGATGAAGCGGAACTGGATCAGCGTCAGCACCAGGACCACCACCATCAAGATCACCGACTGGGCCGAGGACGCGCCGAGATCGTTGCCGCGGAAACCGTCGAGATAGACCTTGTAGACCAGGGTGATCGGATTGTTGGCCGCCTTGTCCTTCACGATGACGTCGATGACGCCGAAGGTGTCGAACAGCGAATAGGTCATGTTGATGATAAGCAGGAAGAAGGCGGTCGGCGTCAGGAGCGGCAGGATGACCGTCCAGAAGCGCCGCGTTCCCGACTTGCAGTCGATCGCCGCGGCCTCGCGAATGGAGGTCGGAATGCCCTGCAGGCCGGACAGGAAGAAGATAAAATTATAGGGGATCTGGTTCCACACAGCGACGGCCACCATGGCAAAGGCGGTGTCGAAGTAGTTGATCCCGACCTTCATGTGCCAGCCGAACAGCGAGACGAATTTCACAAAGGGGCCGATATGCTGGTCGAAGAACATCATACCGATCAGGCCCGCGACCGGGGGCGCGATGGCATAGACGACGATCAGCAGTGTCCGATAGGCCGATTGGCCGCGAATGACGGCATCGGCTTTCAGCGCCAGGAGCAGGCCGAGCGACAGGGTAAGAAAGGTGACGATCAGGCTGTAGACGATCGTGAAACGGGCGACCTTCAGATATTCCGCGGAATTCAGGGCGTCGGTGTAGTTGCTCAATCCGACGAAACTTGCGCCGAAGCCGAAGGGGTCTTCGATGAAGAACGAGGAATGGATCGCCTGCGCCGACGGCCAGTAGAAAAAGATCGCGATGATCGCGAACTGCGGCAACAGGAACAGATAGGGTAGAAATCGCGAGGAAAACTGGACGCGCTTCATCGGGTGCCTTTCAAAGCAAACCCCGGGGGCGCAGCCCCCGGGAGCTCATCATCACATCAGGTTCCGGAAATCAGCCGGCCGTCTTGGCGAAGCGGGCGAGCAGCTCGTCGGCTTCCTTCTTGATGGTTTCCATCGCGTCCTTCGGCGTGGTTTCACCGGAGAAGATACGGTTGTATTCGCGTTCCATCACCGAGCGGATCTGCGGATAGAAGCCCAGTCGGTAGCCCTTGTCCCACTCGGCGCCCGGCAGCGAAAGCTGCTGGATACCGACTTCGGCGGCCGGCTTCTCGGTGTAGTAGCCTTCCTTCTTGGCCAGCTCGTAGGCCGCCTTGGTGATGGCGACGTAGCCGGTCGATTGGTGGTAGAACTTCTGGATCTCCGGCGAGGTCAGGAAGTGGAAGAAGGAAGCGACGCACTTGTTTTCGGCTTCCGGCTTGCCGGCCATGGCAAACAGCGAGGCGCCGCCAATGAAGGTGTGCACGCCTTCCGGAATGATCGACTTCCAATAGGGCAGGAAGGTTGCCGAGAAGGGCATGGTCGCGGTCTTCTGCAGGCCGCCGAACGAACCCGAAGAACCGATCCAGAGCGCAACCTTGCCTTCTTCGAAGGGCTTCTGGTTGTCGTTCCAGCCGGCGCCGTAGTAGCCGAACAGGCCCTGGTCGTACCAGGCCTTCAGCTTTTCATACATCATGACGTGGTTCGGATCGGTCACGTTGATCTTCGTGTCGACGATGCTGTCGTAGCCGTTGTTGTTCGAAGCGAACTGCAGGTTATGACGCGAGAAGAAGTTCTCGGTGAATTCCCAGGTGAGCTGGGTCTGGACGAGCGGAATGTAGCCGGCTTCCTTGAGCTTCGGAGCGATGGCTTCGAACTCTTCCCAGGTCTTCGGAGCTTCGACACCGGCCTTCTTCAGGGCGTCGGTGTTGATGTACATGATCGGAGCCGAGGAGTTGAACGGCATGCCAACGAACTTGCCGGTGGAGTCGGCATAGAAGTAACGAACGCCTTCGATGAAGTCTTCGCGGTTGAAATCATAGCCGGCCTGCTTGATGAGGTCTTCGGCCGGAATGACGGCACCCTTGGCGTTGATGATGGTGGCGGCGCCTGCGTCGAAGACCTGCAGGATGTTCGGCTGCTCGCCGGAACGGAAGGCCGCGATGCCGGCGGACAGGGCTTCTTCATAGGAACCCTTGGAGACCGGCGTCAGCGCGCATTCGCTCTGGGCTTCGTTGAACTTCTGGGCGACTTCGTTGATGACTTCGCCGTTACGGCCGCCCATGCCATGCCACCAGGTGATGTTGGTCGCAGCAAGCGAGGTGCTTGCGGTCATGGACAGGGCCAGCGCTGCCAGTGAAAGCTTCTTGAACATGGATAAATCCTCTCCGCCGGTGTTGGGGTGAGGACTGCATTATTCGGCTTCTGTGACGCGCCCTTGAAACTTACATGACAGGGGGATGACAATCCGCAATCCCATGTCGCGGATAGGTCAGGTGGTTAGAAAGCGTCGATGAAATGCCGTGGCCATCGGCCTGGAACGATGGCCACGATATCGCATCGGACCGAAAGAGCCGTCGCATCCCGCTGGCGCGACAGCCAGTGATCGCCTGCGGAACGGATACGCTGCTGCGAGGAAAAGCCGACCGCATCGACGGCCCTTTGGGCGCTGTCCCGGGCCTTAACCTCCACCAGCGCGATCACAACGCCCTTTCGGGCAATGATATCCACCTCCCCGCCCCGGCTGCGGTAACGCATGGCGACGATGCGATATCCTTTCATGAGGAGATAAAGGGCCGCGACATATTCGGAGACCCGGCCGCGCCGTTCGGCCTTCATCCGTCCGCGATTTGGACCGGGGCTCGTCTTCTGCTTTTCCCCGGGCCGGATATCGCTCATGCTGCGCCCTTGAGATCGAGCAGTCGCTGATAGAGTTCCTTGCGGGGAAGACCGGTAATCCTGGACGCTTCCGTCGCGGCCTTGGCGGTCGGCAGACTGCCCGCAAGTTCGAGAAGAAGACCGTCCACTTCGCGCGCATCGGGTGCGGCCTTTTCCGGCGGCGGGCCGACGACCAGCACCACCTCGCCCTTCACCGCCTGGTCGGCATAGGCGGCGGCAAGCTCCTTGAGCGTACCGCGCCGGAATTCCTCGAAGGTCTTGGTCAGCTCGCGGCAGACAGAGGCCGAGCGCTCCGAACCGAGCACATCGGCGGCCGCGACAAGCGTATCGCCGATCCGATGGGGGCTCTCGAAAAAGATGAGCGTCGCCGGGACCTCGGCGAGTTCCGCCAATCGGTCGCGCCGGGCCTTGTCCTTGGTGGGCAGGAAGCCCGCAAAGAGGAAGGCGTCGTTCGGCAGGCCGGAGCCGACCAGCGCCGCAAGGGGAGCGGAGGCGCCGGGGATAGGCACCACACGGTGGCCAGCCTCGATCGCCAATTGCCCGAGACGATAGCCGGGATCGGAAACGAGCGGCGTGCCGGCATCCGAGACCAGAGCGACGGACTTGCCCGCCGCAAGCGCTGCAATCAACCGCGGCCCCGCCTCGGCGGCATTGTGTTCATGATAGGCGAAGGGACGGTTCTGAATGCCGTAACGGTCGAGAAGGACACGGGTGACGCGAGTGTCCTCGCAGGCCAGCACATCGGCGCCAGCCAGCGTTTCCAGCGCCCTCAGCGTGATATCGCCGAGATTGCCGATCGGGGTCGCGACCAGATAGAGCGCCGGCTGAAGCGGCCGGGCCGCGACACGCACATCGTTCACCCGATAGGTCCGTTCGCGGCCGTTTTCGTCGTTCCTGTCGCCCGTCACTTTGCTTCCCGTTCACGCCTGCACATCGATCACCCTTTATCGCCCCGCCCCGGCCAAGGGGCAAGGCAATCCTTTCCTCTGTGGATTAACGTTGATCGTATCGAATTGACACGAGGTCGGCACCGTCCCTCTTGCAATCCATGCGCAATTGCTGCCATTTTGCCCGTCCACATCATCCGGCCGCAGCCTGCAGTCGGAAAGAGCATTGCGGTCCTCCAGCGACCGCGACAGGTCGAAAGCGGTAGCGTCCATGCGTATTACTCTTGAACGGTCCAACCTTCTCAAATCGCTGAACCATGTGCATCGCGTGGTCGAACGGCGCAACACGATCCCGATCCTGTCGAACGTGCTGCTGCGGGCCGAAGGCGCAAGCCTCGCCATGAAGGCGACCGACCTCGACCTCGAAATTACCGAAGCCACCCCAGCCATGGTCGAACAGGCCGGCGCCACTACCGTTCCGGCACATCTGCTCTATGAAATCGTCCGCAAGCTGCCGGACGGCGCAGAAGTACTGCTCGCGACCAATCCGGACGGTTCTTCCATGACGGTCGCTTCCGGCCGTTCCAAGTTCTCGCTCCAGTGCCTTTCGGAAGCCGATTTCCCCGACCTCACAGCCGGCAACTTCACCCATGCCTTCAAGCTCAAGGCGACCGACCTGAAGATGCTGATCGACCGGACGCAATTCGCGATTTCGACAGAGGAAACGCGCTACTACCTGAACGGCATCTTCCTGCACACGATCGAGGCTGGCGGTGCGCTGAAGCTGCGCGCGGTCGCGACAGATGGACACCGGCTGGCCCGCGCCGACGTCGAGGCTCCCTCGGGTTCGGAAGGCATGCCGGGCATCATCATTCCGCGAAAGACTGTCGGCGAACTGCAAAAACTGGTCGACAATCCCGATCTCGTCGTCACCCTCGAAGTGTCTGATGCCAAGATCCGCCTGACGATCGGCTCCATCGTCATGACCTCGAAGCTGATCGACGGCACGTTCCCGGACTATCAGCGCGTCATCCCGACGGCAAACGACAAGGAAATGCGGGTCGATTGCCAGACTTTCGCCCAGGCCGTCGACCGCGTTTCGACGATTTCCTCGGAGCGCGGCCGCGCGGTGAAGCTCGCCCTTTCCGATGGTCAGCTGCTCTTGACGGTCAACAACCCCGATTCCGGCAGCGCCACGGAAGAAGTGGCCGTCGGATACGAGAACGACCCGATGGAGATCGGCTTCAACGCAAAATACCTGCTCGACATCACCGCGCAGCTTTCCGGCGACGACGCGATATTCCTGCTGGCCGATGCCGGCTCGCCAACGCTCATTCGCGACACGGCCGGCGACGATGCGCTTTATGTGCTGATGCCGATGCGCGTCTGACGGTAACTATTCCTTTGGATTTTTATCCGTCCGCGCCAAAAAGCCTTGTTTTTGCGACACATTGATCCAACATTCGGCCTGCGGATGAACCGCGGTTGAAGCTGGGCATGGAGGCGTGGCAATGGCATTGCGCTTGAAAGAGCGGTTCGAGAAGAAGTTCGACGACGAAATCCGGTTCTTCAAGGGCATGATGCAGGGCCCGAAAACGGTCGGAGCCATCGCCCCCACCTCGTCGATCACGGCGCGGCGCATGGCCAGCGTTGTCGATACTGTCCACTCCGGCCTGCCGGTGCTGGAGCTCGGACCCGGCACGGGCGTCATCACCAAGGCGATCCTCGCCCGGGGCGTGAAGCCCGAGGATATCGTTTCTGTCGAATATTCCGAGGATTTCTTCCAGCATCTGACGCGGACCTACCCCAAGGTCCGCTTCATTCATGGCGATGCCTTCAACCTCGGCAAGACGCTCGGCGCACTGTCGGAACAGAAATTCGATTCCGTCGTCTCAGCAGTTCCGCTTCTCAATTTCCCCATGGAAGCGCGCATCAGCATGCTCGAAGACCTGCTCGACCGCATTCCCGCCGGCCGACCCGTCATGCAGATCTCCTACGGTCCGGTCTCACCGATCATCGCACGTCCCCATCGCTATCACATTCAGCATTACGACTTCATCGTCCGCAATATCCCGCCGGCCCAGCTCTGGGTCTATCGCCGGGCATAACCGGCGATGTTCGGTCTCTACATCACCCATCCGCAGGTCCGGATCGATCCTGATGTTCCCGTTCCGCAGTGGGGGCTTTCCGATATCGGAGCGCAGCGAGCGCGAGCCGCCTCGGCCCTCCCGTGGGTACGCCAGCTGAGACGCATCGTTTCAAGTGCCGAGGTGAAGGCCATGGAAACGGCCGCGATCCTGGCCGAGGCCACAGGCATCGGTTATGAAACGGTGGAAGCGATGCATGAAAACGACCGATCAGCCACCGGCTTCCTGCCGCCCGAGGAATTCGAGAAGGCCGCCGACTGGTTTTTCGCACACCCCGGCGAGAGCTTTCGCGGCTGGGAAAAGGCAGTGGATGCGCAACGGCGGATCGTGAGCGCCGTCGAAACCGCGCTTGACAGGCACGGCCTCTCAAGTCCGATCGCCTTCGTCGGCCACGGCGGCGTCGGAACTCTCCTGAAATGCCATCTTGCCGGCCTTCCCATCGCCCGCAACCGGGACCAGCCGGGCGGCGGCGGCAATCTTTTCGCCTTCTCCCTTGCGGATCGGCGCGTCACATGCGACTGGACGCCCATGGAAAACTGGCAGGGAGTGGACCATTGAGCGCACGTGAACGCCTGATCGTCGGACTGGATGTACCGACGCTCCGCGAGGCCGAGGTTATCGTCGACAAGCTGGCGAACGACATCCTCTTCTACAAGATCGGCTATCAGCTCGCCTTCGCAGGCGGTCTTGAATTCGCCCGCGATCTTGCCGCCAGCGGCAAGAAGATCTTTCTCGACATGAAGCTTCTCGACATCGACAACACGGTTGCCTCAGGCGTCGAGAACATCGCGAAGATGGGCATGTCGATGCTGACGCTGCACGCCTATCCGAAGGCAATGCGGGCAGCGGTCGAGGCGGCCAAGGGCTCCGGCCTCTGCCTGCTCGGCGTGACCGTGCTCACCTCCATGGACGAGCAGGACCTGATCGACGCCGGCTACGAATACGATCCCCACACGCTGGTCCTGAAGCGCGCCGAACAGGCGCGCATCGCCGGCATGGGCGGTATCGTCTGCTCGGCGGAAGAAGCCGCAGCGGTGCGCAAGATCATCGGCCCGGACATGGCGCTGGTGACCCCGGGCATCCGGCCGGCCGGCGCCGACAAGGGCGACCAGAAGCGGGTGATGACGCCTTCCGATGCTTTGAAGGCGGGCTCCAGCCATCTCGTCGTCGCCCGACCGATCGTGAAAGCGCCCGACCCCAAGGAAGCGGCCCGTGCGATCCTCGCCGAAATGGGCGCGGCCCTCGCCTGAGGCGCGTCGGACGGGAAGACGCATCACATCAACGAGATCATCGCGCGAAAGGCGCAAGCAGGGAGAGAGAAAATGCCCAAAGGTTACTGGATCGCCCGTGTCGATATTCGTGATCCCGAGCGTTACAAGGATTATGTCGCCGCCGCCAAGCCCGCGTTCGAGAAATACGGCGCGAAGTTCCTCGCCCGGGGCGGTGCGTTCACGGAACTCGAGGGCAAGGCCCGCGCCCGCAACGTGGTGATCGAGTTTCCGTCCCACCAGGCTGCCGTCGACTGCTACAACTCGCCGGAATACCAGATCGCCGCCAAGATCCGCCAGGAAGTGGCCGATGCGGAGATGGTCGTCGTAGAAGGCGCATGAGACCATCGGAAGCATGCAATGGCGGAGGTTGGCCCTTTCGCTGACAAAGGGATTCGGCTAAGAGACGCAAAGACCACAACGCATTCCGCGCCAGCCTTTTCATGGAGCCCATCATGACCCTGTCCAACCTGCCGCCGCTCGTCACCGTGTTTGGGGGATCGGGCTTCGTCGGGAGGCATGTCGTCAGGGCTCTGGCGCGTCGCGGCTACCGTATCCGGGTTGCGGTGCGCCGTCCGGACCTCGCCTTCCACCTGCAGCCGCTCGGCAATGTCGGGCAGATTTCTTTCACCCAGGCAAACCTTCGCTATCGCGCTTCCATCGACGCTGCGGTTCAGGGCGCCGATTATGTGGTGAACTGCGTCGGCATCCTGTTCGAAAGCGGCCGCAACAGCTTCGACGCCGTCCAGGAATTCGGTGCCCGCGCCGTGGCGGAGGCCGCCCGCGCCGCCGGAGCCAAGCTCACCCATGTTTCGGCCATCGGGGCCGATGCCAACTCGCCGTCGTCATATGCCTCCACCAAGGGCAAGGCTGAAGCCGCGATCTTCTCGATCCTGCCCGATGCCGTCATCATGCGCCCTTCCATCATCTTCGGACAGGAAGACGGCTTCTTCAACAAGTTCGCCGGCATGGCCCAGCGTCTGCCTTTCCTGCCGCTGATCGGCGGCGGCAAGACGCGATTCCAGCCCGTTCATGTGGAAGACGTCGCCGAGGCGATCGCCCGCTCCGTGGACGGCAAGCTCGCTCGCGGCAAGATCTACGAACTCGGCGGCAAGGATGTGCTGACCTTCCGCCAGTGTCTCGAGACCATCCTTGAGGTCATCGACCGCAAGCGTCCCTTCATCCCGATGCCCTTTGCCGTTGCCTCGCTGATCGGCTCCATCTCGTCCTCGATCCCTTTCGTCAAGCCGGCGCTCACCAGCGACCAGGTCAAGCTCCTGAAGGTGGACAATGTGGTTTCCGACGCCGCCAAGGCCGAGGGCCGTACTCTCGAAGGCATGGGAATCAACCCCGTGGCGCTGACCTCGATCCTGCCGACCTACCTCGTGCGCTACCGTCCCCACGGCCAGTTCAACGGTGCCGGAAAGGCTGCCTGAGAGCAGCCACGGGCAATTTTGCCCATCCCAGCGTTGCACAAAAGACGCAGCGGTAAAATAGCTGCGTTAACCGGGAATTCAGCAAGATCTTCTATTGATGAGCGTATCGGCAATGCGTAAACAGTCCACCTGTTCTCGCCTTGCAACCTGATCGGCGACGAATCACAGCATCATTCTCAAGAGGCCTCTTCATGGGTAAGTCTATCGCACTGTTTTTTGCGTGTGCGGCACTGGTGATCCTCGCCGGATCTTTTGTGGCACCTTCGACGGTAGCTGCCCGCAAGGGCAACTGCGCTCCTGCCTACGGCGTCGACCCCTGCAGCACCGGCTCCATCGCCGTAACCCAGTAAGCCTGCTTCTTCATATTCCCTATGAAAAAGGCCGGACATTTGCCCGGCCTTTGCTGTTTGGAGAACCGCCCGGTCAGTAACCGAGCGCCAGGGCCACCAGCCCGATGCCGCCGACGGCGATACGCCACCATGCGAACGGCGCATAACCCCGCCTCGATACGAAATCGAGCAAAGCACGGACCACCAGCAGAGCCGAAACGAATGCCGCAATAAAGCCGATCGCGATGATCGCGCCGTCGTCGAAGCTCAGCGAATTCCTGTTCTTGTAGAGATCCAGCGTGAAGGCGCCGACCATGGTCGGCATGGCCAAGAAGAAGGAAAATTCCGCAGCGGAGCGCTTGTCGGCGCCAAGCAGCAGCGAACCGACGATGGTCGCGCCCGACCGGGAAACACCCGGGATCATCGCCACACACTGGCAGAGACCGATCTTGAATGCGAGCGGCAGGGGATAGGTCAGTGCGTTCTTGTACCTGGGCGTGAAATGCATACGGTCGACCCACAGCAGCACGATCCCGCCGAGGATCAGGGTGACGCACATCAGTGCAGGGGTCTCGAACAACACCGACTTGATGAAATCGTGGGCCAACGCGCCGATCACCGCCGCCGGGAGGAAGGCGACCAGGATCGACAGGACGAAACGGCGGCTGGAAGGGTCCGACGGCAGGCCGATGGCGATCAGGAAAAGCTTGCGGAAATAGACGCTCAGGATGGCGAGGATGGCGCCGAGCTGGATCAGCACGGCAAAGGTGTTTCCCGGCGATTTAAAGCCAAGGAAATGGCCTGCGAGCAGCACATGCGCGGTGGAGGAAACCGGGATGAACTCCGTGAGGCCTTCAATCAGGCCAAGGAAAAGCGCGCTGAGAATGGATTGATCTTCCATGGTGATTCCTTGAGGGGGAGGGACAAGAGAGCGATTTGCTTGTATTGCGCGAACCAAGCTCATATAGCTTGGAAGCCGTGGTCATGACCAGCCGCTATACGCGTCATGCCGGAATCCAACAGCCATAGAATTCGAGTAGCAATGCCGACGTTGTATCATCATCCCATGTCCACCGCGTCCCGGTTCATCCGGCTGGTGCTGTCCGAATACGGCTTCCAGGTGGACCTGGTGGAGGAACAGACCTGGGAGAAGCGGCGGGAATTTCTTTCTCTCAATCCTGCCGGCACTCTGCCGGTTTATGTCGACGACAACATGCGTACGCTCTGCGGAGCGACCGTCATCAGCGAATTCCTGGACGAAACCCATGGCGTGCTGAAACGTGACCGCCGGCTGCTGGCCGAAGACCCTTTCCAGAGGGCAGAAATCCGCCGGCTGACGGAATGGTTCCTCCAGAAGATGGAGCATGACGTCACCAAGCCGCTGGTGCGCGAGCGGGTTCACAAGCTGCTGATCCCGAACGGGCTCGGCGGCGGCGCACCGGACTCCAAGATCCTGCGGACCGCGCGCACCAATATCCGCCAGCACATGAAATATCTGAGCTGGCTCGCGGGCTCCCGCACATGGCTTGCCGGTGACCGGCTGAGCTATGCCGACCTTGCCGCCGCATCGGCGATCTCGGTGCTCGACTATCTGGGTGAAATAGAGTGGTCAGAATTCCCGATCGCCAAGGAATGGTATCAGCGCCTGAAATCGCGCCCATCCTTCCGTCCGCTGCTGGCCGAGCGGGTGCGCGGCCTCACCCCGGTCTCGCATTACGCGGACCTCGATTTCTGACGAGGCCGGCATGGCTGCGCCTGCACCCGACGAGCGGAATTACAGGCGGCGCGCCGGCCTGACGGCATTCCTGAAGAGCGAGGCGGCAGCGCAGGGGTTTTCCGTCTGCCGCATCACCCCGCCCGATTCGATACCGGAAGCGCCGGAACGACTCGCCGCCTTCATCGCTGCGGGCCGACATGGCACCATGGCCTGGATAGCGGAAACGCAGGCGCGGCGCGCCGATCCCCGTATATTGTGGAGCGAGGTCCGCTCAGTCGTGATGTTCGGGCTGAATTACGGGCCGGACGAGGACCCCCGCGCCTTGCAGGCCAAACCGGACAAGGGCGCCATTTCAGTCTATGCGCGCAACCGCGATTACCATGATGTGATGAAAGGCAGACTGAAGGAGGTTGCCACGCGCTTTGCGGCGCGGGCCGGCGCTGACGTGAAGGTCTTCGTCGATACCGCGCCCGTGATGGAAAAGCCGCTGGCAGCGGCAGCCGGGCTCGGCTGGCAGGGCAAGCACACCAATCTGGTCAGCCGCGAATTCGGCTCCTGGCTTTTCCTCGGAAGCCTGTTCACCACCGCCGAACTCGATATCGACACGCCCGAGATCGATCGCTGCGGCTCCTGCCGCGCCTGCCTTGACTCCTGCCCGACAGATGCCTTTCCGGCACCCTACCAGATCGATGCACGGCGCTGCATTTCCTATCTCACCATCGAGCACAAGGGCGTCATAGCGAAGGAATTGCGACCGGCCTTCGGCAACCGGATCTATGGTTGCGACGACTGTCTCGCCGCCTGCCCGTGGAACAAGTTCGCCCAGGAAGCGAGCGAGATGAAGCTGAAGGCGCGCGAAGATCTCCTGGAGCCAGAACTGCGCTTCCTCCTCTCTCTCGATGACGCCACGTTCCGCACCTTCTTCAGCGGCTCGCCGGTGAAGCGCATCGGCCGCAACCGCTTCATCCGTAACTGTCTGATCGCTGCCGGCAACTCCGGCAGCGCGGAATTCGCCGACATCTGCTTTACCCTCATGGACGACGAGGCGGCGGAGGTGCGCGGAATGGCAGTCTGGGCGCTTTCACGCCTGCTGCCGACGGAGACGTTCAAGATGCTGCGGGAAACGCGGCTGCATATAGAAGAAGACGCAGACGTGCGGCAGGAATGGAATTGAGGGACAATGACGATGCATATGATGATCTTCGGCGCGGGCTATTCCGGCAAGGCAATCGGCGCGCTCGCGGCGTCCCAAGGCCATGAGGTCTCCGGCACCACCCGCAGCCCTGAAAAGGCAGCGGCACTTTCCGCATCCGGCATCCGCCCCCTTCTCTTCGACGGCACGACGCTGACTGACGAGTTGAGGAGCGAATTCGCCAAGGTCACCCATCTGGTTCAGTCGATCGCGCCGGGCCGTGACGGCGATCCGCTTCTCCGGCTGCTGGGCAACACCTCGCTTTCCGAAGCCATGCCATCGCTGGAATGGATCTCATATCTTTCCACCGTCGGCGTCTATGGCGACCATGGCGGCGCCTGGGTGGACGAAGAAACGCCAGCCAAGCCCGTGTCACAGCGTTCCGTCGAACGGGTGGAGGCGGAACAGGCCTGGCAGTCGCTGGCCAAGGCCTCCGGCCTGCCGCTCGCCATTCTCCGGCTTTCCGGCATCTACGGCCCGGGCCGCAACGCCTTCGTCAATCTCGCCAATGGCACCGCCCGCCGCCTTATAAAGAAGGACCAGGTGTTCAACCGCATCCGGGTGGAAGACATCGCGGCGGCTGCGGCATTCCTCGGCGAGCGACGTATTGGCGGCATATATAATGTCACCGACAGCGAGCCCTGCCCCCCGCAGGATGTCGTTTCCGAGGCGGCGAGGTTGATGGGCGTGGAGCCGCCGGCCGAGCAGCCTTTCGAGACAGCGGAACTGACGCCGATGGCGCGGTCATTCTACGGCGAGAACAAACGGGTTTCCAACGCCCGTATCCGCTCACTCGGCTTCCGGTTCCAATACCCGGATTACCGGATATCGCTCGCCGAGATGTGGTCCGAAAACCGCTGGAACAAATAGGCTGCGGGCCTCGTTTACCCCGGTTGAGCACACGCTGAGAGAGTGTCGATAGAGACGCTCGCCCCTGAATCACCATAATTAGGGCGGCAAATATGGCGTGGCGGATTTTTTTTGCGCGATTTTCTTCGTGATCGCTTCATTTTGGGATTCACCTGAAATTCCATTCCATTTATCGCCTGTAAATAAACGATTTTTTCTGGATTATTTATAAACCGTTAATTCGACGATTCGAGTTGCGTAATCACGAATGTTACAGTCTGTAATGTTACGTGATCGACATGAGGCACGTTTTTGCCATTTTTTCCCATGCTTAAGCCCCGCCACGCAAAAAACTTTGCGGAGTTCAACAACAAGGGAAATGCAAATTGACGAAGATCCGGCGCTCTACCTTCACCTCGGCAATGATTGTCGCGCTCACGGCTTTCGCCCCGCTCTCGGCTCATGCGGCCTCTTCATGCGGTGGCGCATCCTGGTATGCACTCAGATCCAAGACTGCTTCCGGTGAACGTATGAACCCGTCGAATCTGACTGCGGCCCACAAGTCGCTGCGCTTCGGCACCAAGCTGAAGGTCACCAACGCCAGGAACGGCAAGAGTGTCGTCGTGCGCATCAACGATCGCGGCCCGTTCATCCGCGGCCGGGTGCTCGACCTCTCCAAGGCTGCAGCCCAGAACATTGGCATGATCAGTTCCGGCCACGGCAAGGTCTGTTACGAAGTCATCGGCTGATTGGCCGATTTACGCGAAGGGGCGCCCTTACGCCGCTTCTGAGGCTGGACGCTTGCTCTTGCCTGCATTCGCCGCTACCACGCTCTCTTCGAATGCAGGAGAATGAATATGCGTCTGGGCGGCCGACTTGCCGGTGCGATCGAGGTTCTGAACGATATTGAAACGCGCCGCCGTCCGGTTGCGGATGCGTTGAAGGACTGGGGGCTCGCCCATCGTTTCGCCGGATCGGGCGACCGCGCCGCCATCGGCAACATCGTCTATGACGCCCTGCGCATGAAACTTTCCCATGCCTGGCTGATGGACGACAACAGTGCCGCGGCACTCGGGTGGTCGGTGCTGCTGCGTCAGTGGGGCTATACCGCAGAAGCCTTGGCCGCCGAATTCGACGGCGACAACTTCGCTCCCCAGCCTTTGACGGCGGACCATCTGTCCGCCTTTTCCAGCCGCAGACTGGAAGACGCCCCACTCCATATACAGGGCGACATTCCGGATTGGGTTGAACCCTCCTTCGAGAAGGCCTTCGGCGAAGGCTGGCTTGCGGAAGCAAAGGCGCTTGCCGAGCGGCCGACACTCGATCTGCGCGTCAACACCCTGAAATCCACCCGCGAGAAGGCGCTCAAGGCGCTCGACCGTGCAGGCGCGCAGGCCGCGGCAATCGCACGCTTCGGCATGAGGGTCGCGGCCGGCGAGGGACCGTCGAGACTTCCCAATGTCACGGCCGAACTCAGCTTCCAGAAGGGCTGGTTCGAAGTGCAGGACGAGGGTTCCCAGATCGTTGCCGATCTCGTCGATCCCCGCGAGGGAGATCAGGTGCTCGACTTCTGCGCCGGCGGTGGCGGCAAGACGCTCGCCATGGCGGCGGCCATGCACAACAAGGGTCAGGTCCACGCCTATGATGCCGACCGCAAGCGTCTCGCGCCGATCATCGAACGGCTGAAGCGCGCCGGCACCCATAACGTTCAGGTTCATGACAGCCTGAAGGCGCTCGGCGGCCTCAAGGGCCGCTTCGACAAGGTTCTCGTCGATGCGCCCTGCACCGGCACCGGCACATGGCGCAGACGACCCGACACCAAATGGCGTCTGACGGCGCGCAATCTGCAGGAGCGCGTCAGCCAGCAGCAGGAAGCGCTGACCGAGGCGGCGGATTATGTCCGCCCCGGCGGCCAGCTCATCTATGTGACCTGCTCGCTGCTGCCTGAGGAAAACGACGCGCAGGTCGCCACCTTCTGCGAAAACAATCCGGAATTCGAGATCGCGCCCGCGCTCGAAACCTGGGACAAGCTGTTTGGCGCCGCGGCGCCCCGTCCGCTTTCCGCTAACGGGCGGACCATTACGCTCAGCCCCGCCTCGACGGATACCGACGGCTTCTTCTTCTGCCGGATGATCCGAAAACCCTGACGAAGCGCCCTTGCGGACCAACGGTGTTGACGAACGTCAAGAGCAGGGCCTTTCGCCGTTTCTGGACTATTTGACACCAGTTTATTTTTCCGCCAAGACAGGCTCGTTCGTTTCAAGGGATTGGCGCCGAAGCGTCAAAGGAGAGACCATGACCCGGAAAACTGTGATCGGCGCTTCGCTTGCGCTGCTGGTTGCCTCGGCAGCCTTCGTCGCCGGCCCGGCAGCCGCCGCGACCGACGAAGCCGCCGTTCTGAAGCATTATGCCGAACTGGCGCATGCGAAATACGAGGATTCGCTCACCACCGCGAAGGCGCTGGATACGGCCATCGACGCCCTTATCGCCACGCCGAGCGAAGACACGCTGAAGGCGGCCCGCGCCGCCTGGATCAAGGCCCGCGTTCCCTACCAGCAGTCGGAAGTCTACCGCTTCGGCAATCCAATCGTCGATGACTGGGAAGGCAAGGTCAACGCCTGGCCGCTGGACGAAGGCCTGATCGACTATGTCGACGCTGCCTATGGCACCGAAAGCGATGAAAACTCGCTCTACGTCGCCAACGTGATCGCCAACAAGCACATCAAGATCGGCGGCAAGGACGTCGACGCGACCAATATCACGCCCGAACTCCTCTCCGAGACGCTGCATGAAGCAGGCGAGATCGAAGCCAACGTCGCGACCGGCTATCACGCCATCGAATTCCTGCTCTGGGGCCAAGACCTGAACGGTACGGGTCCCGGCGCCGGCAACCGCCCCTACACGGACTACGACACCAAGAACTGCACCGGCGGCAATTGCGATCGCCGCGCCGCCTATCTCAAGGCCGCCTCCACCCTGCTCGTCTCAGACCTGCAGGATATGGTGACCGCATGGGCGCCGGACGGCGAGGCCACCAAGCATGTGGAAGCCGATCCAAAGGCCGGCATCACCGCCATCCTGACCGGCATGGGCTCCCTCTCCTACGGCGAGCTTGCCGGCGAGCGCATGAAGCTCGGCGTGCTGCTGCACGATCCGGAGGAAGAACATGATTGCTTCTCGGACAACACGCACAACTCGCATCTCAACGATGCGATCGGCATCGCATCCGCCTATACCGGCGAATACATCCGCGCCAACGGCACCAAGATGACAGGTCCGTCGCTTTCGGAACTCGTCGCCGCCAAGGATCCGGCGCTCGATACGGAAATGAAGGCGAAGCTTACCAAGACGCTCGACGCGATGAACGCCATGGCCAAGCGCGCCGAAACCGTCGAAGCCTATGACCAGATGATCGGCGAAGGCAATGCGGAAGGCAACGCCACCGTACAGGCCGCCATCGATGGCCTGATCGACCAGACGAAGACCATCGAGCGCGTCATTACGTCGCTGGATCTTGGCACAGTTGAGCTTGAAGGTTCCGACAGCCTCGATAATCCTAACGCCGTGTTCCAATAAGACAAAGGCGGGCCATCGGACAGCATCCGGTGGCCCGGTCACATTGCCGATGCCCGGTTCCTTGCTTCGCGCCATGACGCGCGCCCTGCTCACAGGCTTCTGCGCGATTGTGCTCACCGCCCCGGTGACCGGCGAGGAAGCGTCCCCGCAACGAACCGACCTTTCGGCCAAGGACCTGAAACGGGTTCTCAAGGTCACCGAACCGACCACCGACTTCTCCATGCCGGAACAGTTCGAGCCGATGCAGGGCGGGGCCGGCACCTCGACCCAGCCGATCAATGGCGACGCCTTCTCGCATTCTTCCGCAAACATCACCTTCGCCGAGGAAGAGACCTTCAAACTCGGCAATGCGCTGTTTCGCAAGTTCTGGGTTTCATCCCCCTCGTCCACGCAGGCTTCCGATGGGCTCGGCCCGCTGTTCAACGCCCGCGCCTGCCAGAACTGCCATCTGAAGGATGGGCGCGGCCGGCCGCCGGAAGGCAATGCCGACGCGACATCGATGTTCCTGCGACTTGCCCGTCCTGCACGCACCGAAGACGAGCGCCAGGCGGTTGCCGATCTCAAGGTGGTCAATTTTCCCGACACAACCTACGGCGCGCAACTGCAGGACATGGCCGTGCCCGGCATTGCCGCCGAGGGCCGGATGGTCATCACATACACGGAAGCGCCGGTGACGCTTGCCGGCGGCGAGACCGTGATGCTGCGCAGGCCCGCCTACCGCATTGCGGACCTGAACTACGGGCCGCTCGAAGCCGATACAACCCTTTCCCCCCGCATCGCCAACCAGATGCCGGGTCTCGGTCTGATCGAGGCCATCGCCGATGCCGACATCCTGGCGAAGGCCGATCCCGACGACAGCGATGGCGACGGCATTTCCGGCCGCGCCGCACGCGCCCGCGATCACCGGACCGGCGAGATGACGCTCGGCCGCTTCGGCTGGAAGGCGCAGAACGCCTCGGTTCGCGACCAGAGTTCGAGCGCCTTTGCCGGCGATATCGGCATTTCGACGCCCGATGCGCCCCGCCACTATGGGGACTGCACCGAAGCGCAGGAAAAATGCCGCTCCATGCCGAACGGCGTGCAGGCGCGGCTTGGCGATACGGAAGCGCCGGACCCGGTGCTCGACCTCGTGACCTTCTATTCGGAAAATCTCGCCGTGCCGGCGCGCCGCAATGTCGGCGATGCCGCCGTGCTCAAGGGCAAGTCGCTGTTTTACGGGGCTGGCTGCACCTCCTGCCACACGCCGAAATACGTGACCCGCCGGGACGCTGCGAACAAAGCGCAGTCGTTCCAGCTGATATGGCCCTATTCGGACTTTCTGCTTCATGATATGGGCGATGGTCTGGCGGATGGCCAGCAGGTCGGCGATGCCTCCGGCCGGGAATGGCGGACACCTCCTCTCTGGGGTATCGGCCTGACCGAGGCGGTGAACGGCCATACCTTCTTCCTGCATGACGGGCGGGCCCGCAACCTCACGGAAGCGATCCTCTGGCATGGGGGAGAGGCAGAGCCTGCCCGCGATCGTTTTGCCAGCCTGACACCCGAAGAACGCAAGGCGCTCGTCACCTTTCTGGAGTCCCTATGAAGCGGAATGTCCTTCTTCTCCTCGCTGCGTTGTTCGTGACACCCGCCCTGGCGCAGGACGCGGCGCTTGCCGCGCCGCGACTGCATGAGGAGGCCATTGCCACGGTGCTGGAAAAGGCCGTCGACGGCTTCATCCGGCCCGGCTACCGCAATTTCCGCGACCATGCCGATGCGTTGGGCGCCAGCATGCAAACGCTCTGCTCCGCGCCTTCGCAGCAAAACCTCGAAGCCGCCAAGGCCACCTTTGGCGAAACGGTCTCGGCCTGGTCTCATATCGAGATCGTGCGCGTCGGCCCGGTGATCGAGGAAAACCGCTTCGAGCGCATCCTGTTTTATCCCGACCGCAAGAGCACCGGCCTGAAGCAGGTGCAGGCGGTTCTCGCGAAGCCTGACGAAACGGCAACCAGCGTCGACACGCTGAAGGACAAGAGCGTCGCCATGCAGGGGCTGGGGGCGCTGGAATTCGTGCTCTATGGCACCGGCTCGGAGATTCTTACGACCGAGAAGGACGGCTTCCGCTGCCGTTATGGCGCGGCAATCGCCGGCAATGTCGAACGGCTCGGCGGCGAACTCGTCGACATCTGGGACAAGCCGGACGGCATTCAGGATGCGTGGAAGCATCCGGGTCCCGATAAGCCGGTCTTCCGCGACGGCAGGGAGGCGATCACCGCCCTTCTCGGCATTCTGGTGCATGGCGCCGAAACCGTGCGCGACCAGCGTCTCGAAACCTTCTACAAGGGCGAAGCGAACAATACCTTCCCGAAACAGGCGATCTACTGGCGCTCGCAAAACACCTTCAAATCGATTGCCGACAATGTCGACGGCATCCGGACGCTGCTCGACAGCTCCGATATGGTCGAGCTACTGAACGAGGACGTCCGCTCCACCGTTTCGTCGATCGATTTCGTCGCCAAGTCGCTTGAACGCGTGGCGATGAACATCAATCCCGACGTCGAGGTCGCGGTCACCGATCTTGCCGAGCGTGCGAAACTCGACTTCCTGCTGCTGAACGGCAAGGATCTCATTCTTCGCCTCAACAACGACTATGGCGGCGCGATTGGGCTCGGCGCGGGCTTTTCCTTCTCCGACGGGGACTGAAATGGCCCGGAGCGCGCTGATCGACCGACGTTTCTTCGTCAGGGCCGCCGGCATTGCCTTCCTGCAATCGCTGACGCCACGCGCGGCCTTTGCGCTGGAGCGAACGGATGCCGTCTTCGCTTCCGGATTTCGGGCTCCGGATGGCCACTACGGCATTGGCCTCGTCAGCGAAGACGGCACCTTCATCGACGAGATCCGGCTGCCGGATCGCATCCATGGTCTCGGCCACAATGCCGAAACGGGCCTGACCGTCGCGTTTGCGCGACGCCCCGGCACCTTCGCCGTCATCTTCGACAGCCTGAGGCGCGCCGAACCCGTCGTCATCTCCGCGCCGGAGAACCGACATTTCTTCGGGCACGGCAGCTTTTCCCCGGATGGCCGCCTGCTTTATGCCAGCGAGAACGATTTCGACGCCAATCGCGGCATGATCGGCGTCTACGATGCCCGCGCCGGTTTCCGCCGCATCGGAGAATTTCCCGCACACGGCATCGGCACCCATGACATGACGGTCAGCGACGACGGCCGGTTTCTCCTCATCGCCAATGGCGGCATCGAAACCCATCCCGATTTCGGCCGCACCAAACTCAATCTCGATCACATGGAGCCGTCGCTGGTCATCGCGGATGCGAAAACCGGCGAACTCATCGAGAAGCATGCAATGCCGGATAGGCTCCGCCAGCTCTCCACCCGCCATCTCGACATTGCGGCGGACGGGCGTATCTGGTTCGCCTGCCAATACGAAGGCCCGCGCAACGACCTGCCGCCGCTCGTCGGCCATTTCGCCCGTGGGGAGGATATCTCCTTCATCGATCTTCCCGAGGAGACGACGACGGGGCTTGGGAATTACGTCGGGGCCATCGCCGTCAACCGCGACAAGGGCCTGGTCGGCCTGACATCGCCCCAGGGCGGCTTTGCGGTAACGCTCGATGCAAAGACCGGCAAGGTGTTATCGCAGGCCAAAGTGGCGGATGCCGCAGGCATCGCCGCCGGCAGGGACGGTTTTGCCGTTTCTTCCTACGACGGCCGTTTCGAGAAAACCCGCAGCCCGGTCGCCTGGGACCAGCATATCGTGCGCATCGCCGGCTGATATCTTGGCGGTGGGAAACACCGCCCTATTTCTTCGACATGCGCAAATTTCTTATCCATTTGGTGTTCATCGTCGTCGTGGTCGGCTTCGGCGTCCTTTCCGGCCTCTCCAACGTGCCGGGCGGCTGGTATCAGTCGCTGGCAAAGCCCTTTTTCAATCCGCCATCATGGATCTTCGCGCCGGTCTGGACCGTGCTTTACGTGATGATCGCAATCGCCGGCGCGCGGATCTGGGAACGAGCCCCGGCATCGGCCGCCATGCAGATCTGGTTCGCCCAGATGATCCTCAACTTCACCTGGTCCCCGATCTTCTTCGGCCTGCAGGCGCCGGGGCTGGCGCTGATCGTCATCGTCGTGATGTTCCTCGCTATACTCGGCTTCATGAAACAGGCGGAACCGATCGATCGCCCGGCACGCCTTCTGTTCGTCCCCTATGCCCTGTGGGTTGCCTTCGCAACGCTGCTCAATGCGTCGATCTTCCTGATGAACTGATTTTGGATTTCGCCCGGTCTGCGGCTTGCCGAAGCGCATGCGCCATGCCAATTTCGCGGCTGCGAGAGGGGCTGACTCATGAGTGAAATCAACAGCGATGCGGTGAGCGAGCGGATAAGCCAGAGCTTTGCCCGCCAGGGGGCCATGCGCACGCTCGGTGCGGAACTCACCCGCATCAGCCAGGGTGTGGTCGAGATCGAGTTGCCCTTCGACGAGAAACTGACGCAACAGCACGGTATCTTGCATGCTGGCGTGATTTCGGCGGCGCTCGACAGCGCGTGCAACTATGCGGCCTATACGGTGATCGATGCCGAGGCCGCCATGCTGACCATCGAATTCAAGGTGAACCTGATGTCACCGGGACGCGGCGAACGTTTCCTGTTCCGCGGAGAGATCACCAAGCCCGGCTCGACGATCATCGTCGCGGACGGCCGCGGCTACGCGCTCAGCGACGGTCCCGCCAAACTGATAGCCTCGATGACCAGCACGATGATGGTCGTCAGGGGCCGAGAAGGTATTTCCGGATGACATTCGAACTCAAGTCGGTTTCAGGCAAGTCGATCCTCTTCGTCATGGCGGTGGATGCGGAATACGGGCCTTTCCTGCGTTCGCGCATCGATCCGCTGATGACCGGCGTCGGTCCGGTGGAGGCGGCGATCGCGCTGACCCGGACGCTGGCGAAACTGGAGGAGGAGGACGAACGCCCCGATCTTATCGTTTCGCTCGGCTCCGCCGGCTCCAACAAGCTGGAGCAGACCGAGGTCTATCAGGTCTCATCGGTTGCCTACCGCGACATGGACGCCTCCCCGCTCGGTTTCGAGAAAGGCCGCACGCCCTTTCTCGACCTGCCGGCGGAGGTCGAACTGCCGCTGCGTATCCCCGGCATTCCGACGGCGAGCCTGTCCACCGGGGCGAACATCGTATCCGGTCCGGCCTACCAATCGATCGGGGCCGACATGGTCGACATGGAGACCTTTGCTGTGCTTCGCGCCTGCCATGCCTTCAACCTGCCGCTGATCGGGCTGAGAGGGATTTCCGACGGTCGCGAGGATCTTAGCCATATCGATGACTGGAAGCAGTATCTGCACGTCGTGGACCGCAAGCTGGCGCTTGCCGTCGACGGCCTGTTCGACGCGCTGGAGGATGGCGTCTTCTGGTTCTGACCCATGGAAAAGAGCGCCGATGCGCCCGAATTGCGGACAATCGGCACAATTCTCCGATTGAAAGAACCGTCGCTTTTCTTTAAAGGCTCGCCATGACCCAGACAGCACATCCCGACAGCGTTCTCATCATCGATTTCGGCAGCCAGGTGACGCAACTCATCGCCCGGCGCGTCCGCGAAGCGGGCGTCTATTGCGAGATCGTTCCCTTCCAGTCCGCGGAGGAAGGCTTCGCCCGGCTGAAACCCAAGGCGATCATCCTGTCCGGCAGCCCGGCATCGACCCTCGACGAGGGAAGCCCGCGCGCGCCGCAGGTGATCTTCGACAGCGGCCTGCCGATCTTCGGCATCTGCTACGGCCAGCAGACGATGTGCATGCAGCTCGGCGGCAAGGTCGAAGGCGGTCATCACCGCGAATTTGGCCGCGCCTTCCTCGAAATCGACAAGGAATGCGCGCTGTTCGAAGGGCTCTGGTCCTCCGGATCGCGTCATCAGGTCTGGATGTCCCATGGCGACCGCGTCACCGCGATCCCGCCGGGCTTCGAGGTGGTTGCCACTTCCGCCAACGCGCCATTCGCCTTCATCGCCGACGAGAAGCGCAAGTATTACGCCGTGCAGTTCCATCCGGAAGTGGTTCACACGCCCGATGGCGCAAAGCTGATCGGCAATTTCGTGCACAACATCGCCGGCATCAAGGGCGACTGGACGATGTCGGCCTATCGCGCCAAGGCGGTCCAGCAGATCCGCGACCAGGTCGGCGACAAGCGCGTCATCTGCGCCTTGTCAGGTGGCGTCGACTCTTCCGTCGCCGCGCTTTTGATCCACGAGGCCGTCGGCGATCAGCTCACCTGTATCCTCGTCGACCACGGCCTGATGCGCAAGGACGAGGCGGCCAGTGTCGTCGCCATGTTCAAGGAACACTATAACCTACACCTCATCCACGTCGATGCGGTCGACCGCTTCGTAGGCGAACTGGAAGGTGTCAGCGACCCCGAAACCAAGCGCAAGATCATCGGGCGCCTGTTCATCGAGACCTTCGAGGAAGAAGCCAAAAAGCTCGGCGGCGCGGAATTCCTTGGCCAGGGCACGCTCTATCCCGATGTGATCGAGAGCGTTTCCTTCACCGGCGGTCCGTCGGTGACGATCAAGTCGCACCACAATGTCGGGGGCCTGCCCGAGCGCATGAACATGAAGCTGGTCGAGCCGTTGCGCGAACTGTTCAAGGACGAGGTCCGCGTACTCGGCAAGGAGCTCGGCCTGCCCGATAGCTTCATCGGCCGCCATCCCTTTCCGGGACCGGGGCTTGCCATCCGGTGCCCGGGCGGCGTGACCCGCGAAAAGCTCGACATCCTGCGCGAAGCCGACGCCATCTATCTCGACGAGATCCGCAAGGCTGGTCTCTACGATGCGATCTGGCAGGCCTTCGCCGTGCTGCTACCGGTCCAGACCGTCGGCGTCATGGGCGATGGCCGAACTTACGAATTCGTCTGCGCGCTGCGGGCCGTGACCTCCGTCGACGGCATGACCGCGGATTTCTATCACTACGACATGGAATTCCTCGGCCGTGCGGCAACCCGCATCATCAACGAGGTCCGCGGCATCAACCGCGTCGTCTACGACGTGACCTCGAAGCCGCCGGGCACCATCGAGTGGGAATGATTTTGCCTATCCGGGCGTATCCAGAACTACGCCAGAGCACGATCTAACCTGCCGACAAGGATAGATGGTTTCTCAGGCATCTGCCGAAGCCTATTGGCGGGCAAGGGTCGCGACCGTCGGACGGTGACGGGTACCGCCCATATTGGTCGTAGCGAGGCTTGAAAGTACCGTCAGGACAGATGAGGCTCCTGACGGTACTTTTTTACGCTAAGCTGCTGACAATATGCAGTCGAGGCTTCCGGCGGCAAGGCAAAAAGCTACCATGATCTGCGGCCGCTATAGCGTAGCGAAGATGGCGAAGTCGAACATGAAGCGGCAGCGGCCGAGATCTCCTTCCCGACATCTTTGGGCCGGATGCTACGGTTAAGCAGCGCGAGATGGGCTCGTATGAGCTTCGTTGAGCGCTTCGATCACGGCTTCCGCCAGCTTTGAACTTGAGGCGGGATTCTGGCCGGTCATCAGGTTGCCGTCCGTGACCACGAAGACGCCCCAGTTCGGACCTTGCTCGAAGCGGCCTCCCTTCTTGCGCAGCGTGTCCGCGAGCAGCCAGGGCGCGTTGTCGGCGGTTCCGAACTCGATCTCCTCTTCGTCGCTGAGCGCGGTCATCCGGCGGCCGGCGAAGGGCCATTGTCCATCCGCGTCCGTCGCGGCGAGGAGCGCGGCCGGGCCGTGGCAGACCGCGGCGATGACCTTGGACTGTTTGTCGGCCTCTACGAGAACACGGCCCATATCAGGATCCTTGTAGAGATCCTCGACAGGACCATGTCCACCGGGCACCACGACCGCGTGGTAGATACCGGTGTCGATGTCGGCGAGGACCAGGGGGTGCTCGATCCGCTCCGAATTCTGGGCGAGATAGCTTCGCATCTGTCCCGCGATCTCCTTGCCCACGATCTTGGGGTCGAGGCTTTTCTTGTCCATGGTCGGAACGACACCACCAGGGCTCGCCAGATCGACCTGATAGCCGGCTTTTACAAACGCCTCGTCGAGATCGACGAATTCCTGGGCCCAGATACCCGACTCGTAGATGGAGCCGTCAGCGCGGGTCCATTTGTCCGCGGCGGAAAGAACAATCAGAACTTTGGTCATCACTCATCTCCTACTTGCTGGATGCTTCACGGGATGTGGGGCTCAGGCAAGGGCCACTCGGGGCCCTGCCTGTTCGCATGGCCGGATCAGGCCCGGCCGGCCCGAAGGTCGATCACGAAACGATAGCGGACCGACTTGTCCTTCACGCGGTCCATCGCCTCGTTGATCTGGTCGGGGCGGATCAGCTCGATCTCGGGCTTGATGTTGCGCGCAGCGCAATAGTCGATCGTCTGCTGGGTCTCGGCGAGGCCGCCAATCAGCGAAGAGCCGATGTTCTTGCGACCGAACACGAGCATTGCGCCGTTGACGTCATCGAGGTTCATCATGTTGCCGATGTTGACGAGCGTGCCGGCGACCCTGAGCACCCCGAGATAGGGGTTGACCGAGTAGCTTTGCGGGATCGTCACCAGCAGAATGTCCAGTTGACCAGCCAGCCGCTGCATCGCCGCCGCGTCGGTCGACAGCACTGCATCGGCCGCGCCAAGGCGCTTGGCCTCCGAGATCTTCGCCGGGGTGGTCGTGAATACGGTCACTTCCGCACCGCGCGACACCGCGAGCTTGACGGCGATATGGCCGAGGCCCCCCAGGCCGACGACTCCAACCTTGGTGCCTGCCTCGATGTCCCAGCGCCGGATTGGCGAGAAGGTGGTAACACCGGCGCACAGCAGCGGTGCGAACGCCGCCTGGTCGACCGTCCGGGGCACCTTGAGCACAAACTTCTCGGGGACCACGATCTGCTCAGACCAGCCGCCATAGGTATGGCCGCCGAGCACCGGGTCGGGCGAATTGTAGGTGAAGACCTGCTTCGACGGCGTGAGGCAGTGCTGCTCGAGACCAGCCTTGCAGTTTGCGCACTCGCCGCACGAATTCACCATGCAGCCGACGCCGCAGGTATTGCCCACCTGGAAGCGGGTGACGTTCGCGCCGACCGCACGCACGACGCCGGTCATCTCATGGCCGGGCACGCTCGGCCACTGCGTCGTCATGATGCCGTACCACTCGTCGCGAACCTGGTGGATGTCAGAGTGGCAGATGCCGCAATAATGGACGTCGATGAGCACGTCGTTCGGGCCGACCGCGCGGCGCTTGATCGAAAGCGGACGAACTGGAGACGTCTTGCTCGCCGCACCATAGGCGCGGGTCTCGAAGGGGCCCGTGGGCGTGGGCGCCGGGCTGGGCTGCTGCGCATCCGCAGCGGTCGCGGGAGCGGCGAGGAACGGCGCGGCCGCGAGACCGGCTCCGGCCAAGATCAGGTTGCGCCGGCTCCGGTCCGCAACGTCGGGCACATGGGTGGGGTCATTGCAGTTCTGGCACATGGAAAAGCCTTTCTCTTTCCTGGTTGCAGATCGTCGAGCCCCGGCGTGGGGCCGAGGTTGGGGTTTTGTCGGGAAGCTTCTGTTTTCCCGGGCCGCCTCTGGTGCCGTCTGCCTTTGTCCGCAGATTAGACTTGGTGGCCGTTAAGGGAATTGAGGCCGCGCTTATATCAGCCGATACCGCCAGTATGAGCCTCGACCATGCGGGTCAGTCCGGTGGCATCCGGTCGCCGGTCCGCGAAGCCCAATAGGCAGGCGCGTAAGCGCAGTCGCGTGAGCCGAGGCCGGTCGCGGCGGCCTCATCGAACACGGAGAGCGCCCGGGAGGCGAGAGGCAGCGAAACGCCAAGGGCTGCCGCCTCGCTGCGCATCATCCGAAGATCCTTGCGCATCGCGTCGATATCGAAGGTCGCGACCACATCGGGGTTTCCCCCCAGCGCGGCCGCCACTGCCGATGCCTTGACCTTCAGCACGTTTGCTCCGCCCGCGGTCTCGGTGAACAGCTGGACCATCCACTCTGGGTCCTTTTCCAGCGGCCTTGCGAGCGCAAAAGCCTCACCGAGGGCCTGCCAAAAAACGAGGAGCGGGAGATTGATCGCCAGCTTGGCGAGTGCGCCGCTACCGACCGGCCCCATATGCTCAATACGACGGCACAACTTTTCAAGTACCGGCCGGGCGCGCGCCAAATCCGCGATATCACCGCCCGCCAGCCCGATCAGTTGTCCCGCCCGCGCCGGACCCGTGGTGCCGCCAACCGGGCACTCGATAAAGGCGCCACCAGAATTTTCGACAGCGCTGGCAAGCGAGCGCTGTACCTCCGGGCGCAGCGTACTCATCTCGATGAACAGCTTGCCATCGGCTCCATGCAAGAGACCGTCGTCCCCATGATAGACGGCGTTCGCGGCAGCCTCGTCGAACAGGCAGGAGAGGACAATGTCGCTCTGTCTGGCGAGTTGTTCCGGACTATCGGCAACCGGCAGCCCGGTAGCGGTCGCCTTCTCAGGGGAGCGATTCCAGACGACAACGTCGCTGCCCGTCTCTTGCAGCCGGGCCACGATGGCGGCGCCCATTTTGCCGATGCCGGCGACACCCACACGCATGGCTAAATCCTCCTATATTGGTGGCGAGCGGCCCCTTCCGGGCGCCGGACCAGTCAGATGGATGGTGCGTCGAGGGGTGTTGCCCTGAGCGCAGCGAGATCGGGGTTACTTCCGAAGATGCCCCAGTTCGCCTCGGCGATTTCCTGGATGACGATGTAGACCGGCACTCGCTCGGCGATGCCCAGGTGGCGGCCGATGATCTCGGTAACGCCTGGGATGAGCCGTTTCTTCGCGTCGGCGTCGAGGCCGCCTTCAATGACAAAGATCTGGATGCTGACAACAGGCATCGTCGCCGATGCAGCGCCCATGAAGACGGCGTCGTCGTTACAGGCATTGAAATAGGTCCAGACTGTGCTCTTCACGAAGGGCGACTTAGGCAGCTTTTCGCAATCGAGCGCAAAATCGGTCAGTTCCGCAGCAATCGCCTGGCGGGTGGTCGCGTCAAAGGCGGTGGCCGGGGCATGGACGATAATCTTCGGCATGGTCGCAACTCCCGTGGAAAAGAATGAGGCCGCCGCGTCTCGCGCGCGTGAGCGGCGGCCTCGCTCCGGCCCGGTTCGGTGGAATTTTCCGGGCTGCTCGTCAGGGATCAGATATTCTGACCACCCGACACTTCGATGCGCTGCGCGGTCACCCACCGGTTATCCGGGCCGAGCAGGCTGGCGACCGCCGGACCGATATCGTCGGGGACGCCGACGCGGCCGAGCGCGATCATCGCGGCGAACGCCTCGTTATAGGCCGGCGTGTCGCGGACGGCGCCGCCGAGGAAGTCGGTCTCGATCGCACCCGGCGCGATCGTGTTGGCGGTGATGCCACGAGCACCGAATTCCTTCGCCATGTAGAGGGTCAGGATCTCGACCGCGCCCTTGGCCGCCGAATAGGCCGAAAAGCCGGGAAACGACACGCGGGTCAGACCCGACGAGAAGTTCACGATGCGCCCGCCATCGGCCATCAGCGGAAGCAGCGCCTGAGTGAGGAAGAACACGCCCTTCACATGCACGTTGAACAGATGGTCGAACTGCGCCTCGGTGGTCTCGGTGAAGGCGGCCATCTCGCCGTGACCCGCATTGTTGACCAGATGGTCGAACGTTTCGCGGCCCCACGACTTGAGTGTCTCGCGGACCTTCTCCGCGAAGCCGGCGAATGCCGAAATGTCGGAAACGTCGAGTTGGATCGCGACCGCCTTGCGGCCGAGCGCCTCGATCTCGGAGACGACGGCCTGTGCCTGGTCGGCGCCGTTGCGATAGGTGAAGATCACGTCGCCGCCGTGGCGGGCAATGCTGACGGCGGTGTTGCAGCCAAGGCCGCGATTAGCGCCGGTAACGATCGAAATGGTGGTCATGGAAAGCTCCGTTGGTTGGTGGTGTTGGGGTATGCGCACTATGGTCGACCGATCCGGAGCGGTGTTGCCGGTTCCTCGGCCATTCTTGCCTATTTCTACGATGACGAGGCGTGGCCGGGGTTGAGGACGCGATCGACCATCGCCCCCGCCGAGCCCAGATAATTGGCAGGATCCGTCAGTGATCGCAGCCGATCGGGCCCCAGCGGTCCGGCGACGTCGGGCATCTTGGCCAGCACCTCATAGAGCGACTTGCCGGTCTCGCTCGCCTCACGGCAGCCGGCGTATACGAGGTCATGCGCCGACTGCCGGCCCGTGATCGGCGCCAAGCCCATCATGACCGCTTCGGCAACGATGAGGCCGCGCGATGCGCCGAGATTGTCCCGCATCCGGTCGGAATGCACTTCAAGTCCCGAGAGAAGGAAACTGGCCTGGGCGAGTGCGCCTGAGGTCAGCGCGAAGCTTTCGGGGACTGCCGCCCATTCGATGTGCCACGGCCCGGTGGCGCGCTCGAAATCGTGCGCCATCGCGTCGAGCATGAGCCCCGCATGTTGGCGAACCATCTTCGCAGCGGCGATGATGAGTTCGCAGGAGATCGGATTGCGCTTCTGCGGCATCGTGCTTGACGCCCCGCGGTGCCGCACGAACGGCTCTGCAACCTCTCCGATCTCGGTGGTCATCATGATGGAGACATCGACGGCGATTTTGGCAAGGCTGCCGGTGATTAAGCCGAGAAGCTGGACGGCTTCCGCCAGCCCGTCGCGCGAGGAATGCCAAGTGATCGCTGGCACGCCGAGGCCAAGCACCTTGGCGAGCTCAGCCTGAACCGACAACCCCCTGTCGCCGAGGGAGGCCAGGGTGCCAGACGCACCTGAGAATTCGACGACGAGGACGCGGGGCTTCAGCTGCATAAGCCGTTCGCGATGGCGCTCGAGCGCCGAGAGCCAGACCGCGGCCTTGTAGCCAAAGGTGATGGGCAACGCATGCTGGAGATGGGTGCGTCCCGCCATCGGAGTGTCGCGATGCTGCGTTGCCAGCCGCCGAAGCGCATCGACCGCATCCTCAAGCACCGCCTCAATGCCCTCGATCCCACTGCGAACCTGCAGGATGGTCGCGGTGTCCATAATGTCCTGGGTCGTTGCGCCCCAATGGAGATATCGCCCGGCCTCGCCCGCGGCCTCGGCAAACTGCTCGACCAGCGGCAGGATCGGATAGCCGACGATCTCGGTATCGCGGCGCAGTCGATCCAGGTCGAAACTGAAGCGCTGCGCGGTCGCCGCGATCCCGTCGGCGGCTTCCCGCGGGATGACGCCGAGGCGAGACTGCGCCCGGGCCAGTGCGACTTCGCACTCGACACAGCGTTGCACGAAACTCCGGAAGTTGAAGACCTCGCGCATACCCGCATCGACCAGGCTCGCGCCGAACAGCGGAGAATCGATGAGCGTGAGTGGATGAATTGGTTCAGTCGGCATGGCCGGTGCTCCGTGCGATTTCTTCCGCGACGGGCTCGCCCAGGTCGCGATGCAGCACGAGCAGGGCTCGGCCGTATGCGCCTTCGCGGAAGAAGGTGATCGTCGCGGCGAGAAGAAGGAAAAGCGCTATACCGCTGGCGACCAGCATGACGACGTTCACCGGCATCGCGGACAGGATCAGCGCCTGGACGAGGAACGCCCCACTCACGCCCATTACTGTCGTCGCGGCAAACAAGGCGACCGCGGCGTTGAGCAGGCCAAGGCCGTGAAGCTGCAAACGCACCCGCGTTTCGGCGAACCCAAGCGCTGCCTGGGTGTCGATATATTGCTGCGAGAGGCGCTCGTCGCGCGCGACCAGCGAGGCCCGGAAGTCGCGCCACTGGGTGATGGCGAGATTGTACCGGACGGTCGCCCCGTTCTGCATGATGGCGCACGCGTTCGTCAGGATCGCGGAACCCGCAACGAACGAGAGCGGAGAGGAAGGATCGTCGAACATTGTCGGCCCCCTCGCGCTACGCGATGCTGACGTATTTGGTGCGCAGGTACGGATCGAGGATCTCGATACCGCCCTCGGTATCGATGCCGCTCTCCTTCCAGCCGCCGAGCGGCGCTTCGGGATAGTGCATGACCATGCCGTTGACGCCGACCACGCCATATTCGAGTGCCGCGGTAAGCCGCCGCTCTCGATGGACGTCATTGGTGACGATGTAGGAGGCGAGCCCGAACTCCAGGCCGTTGGCCCGGGCCAGCATGTCCGCCTCGTCGGTGAATGGCAGGATGGGCACTACCGGGCCGAACGGTTCCTCGTGCAGGATCGCCGCCTCGTCGGGTACGTCAACGAGTACCGTCGGTTCGTAAAAGAAGCCCCGGTCGCCGTGACGTTTGCCGCCGGTCAGCACCGTCGCACCGCCCATGCGGGCGTTCTCGACCAGGCCGCTGATCGCCTCGAGCCGCCGCGCATTTGCGAGGGGTCCCATCTGCGTCTCGGGGTCGGTGCCGTCGCCGAGGCGCAGCGCGCTTGCCAACTCAACGAAGCGCGCGGTGAAGCGCTCGACAATCGGTTCCTCAACGAAGAAGCGGGTGGGGCACAGGCAGATCTGGCCCGCATTCATGAACTTGGCGCCCACGAGCATCTCGGCGGCCCGGTCGGGGTCTGCGTCGGCACAGACGATCACCGGCGCGTGTCCGCCCAGCTCCATCGTGACGGGCTTGATGCGGGAGGCAGCGGCCGCCGCCAGGCGCTTCCCGATGGGGATCGACCCGGTGAAGGTGATCTTGGCAATCTCGGGAGCAGCGATGAGATAGTCGGAGATCTGGCCGGCATCGCCGAAGACGACCGCCAGCGCGCCGGGCGTGACGCCAGCCTCAAGCAGTGCCTTGGCCATCACCAGCACCGAGCCCGGCGTCTCCTGCGAAGGCTTGCAGATGATGCCGCAGCCGGCACCGAGCGCGCCCGCAAACTTCTTGGCGGCGAGCGCCATCGGGAAGTTCCACGGGGTAAAAGCGGCAACAACCCCAATCGGGTGGCTCTGGACCTCGATCCGGCTATCCGGGGTGCGACCCGCCAGGACCCGGTCGGCGATTCGGCGCGCCTGCTCACCACCCCATTCGAGGAAATCGGCCGAGCGTTCGACCTCGATCCGGGACTCGGCAAGCGGTTTTCCCTGCTCGACAGTCATCGTGAGCGCCGCGGCTTCGCTGTCGCGGCGCAAGATCTCTGCCGCCCGCTTCAGGATGCGGCCGCGCTCCCAAGGCACGACGGCCTGCCAGTCGCGCATGCCGCGGACTGCAATCGCGACAGCCTCCTCGAGATCTGTCTCAGAGGCATAGGCGACACGGCAGACCGTCTCACCTGTCGCCGGATTGACGACGGCTTCGCTTTGTCCGGTTGATCCTTCGCAATCCCTGCCGTCGATGAGAAGTTTGAAATCGGCCTTCATGGCAAAACTCCTGGATGGTGCCTGGCCACATGGCCGGACGCGAGTTGGTCTAGGCTCGCCGGCGGGTTGGAACTTGCCGGAAGCTGGGAAATTATTGCCTGTTCCTGGGAAACGCGGCCGCCTCACGCCGCCTGCGTCGGGACGCCTCAGTTCTCGATGAACCCTTGAAGATCGGCGTTGAAGCGCTCGGCATCTACCTGGGCGAGACCATGCGAGCCGCTCTGGTAGATCTTGAGGGTCGCACCCCGCACGAGCTTGGCGGATAATTCGCCGGACACCTTGATCGGCACGATCTGGTCGTCAGCGCCGTGGATAATCAGGGTCGGCTTGTCGATCGCCTTGAGATCGGGGGGGGTGGTCAGCCTCCGAAAGCTCGTGGACGCAGTCATATTGGCCCTTCGTAATCGGGCGGCTGTTGCCATCCTCGGGAATGGTATGTCGGGGTCATTGTCGGCCTCCGCATCGTTGATCTTGATGAAAAGTTACGCCGGGCGCGGGTGACACAGAACTGAGCTCGATCTTATATCCGACGATACCGATGGTATGAGCTTGACCCTTCAGTGGCGGCTGGAATGGCTTCCGCCGCGCGCCCTCAGTTGGCACGCGCGTAAGTGTCCCTGCCGATCCTGATAGCTGCAAGATCGACCGGTCGTTGATACCTAGGGTGTCTCAATCTGCGATGCGCATCTCGGGATCGGTCTGGAACGACCGGACGAGGAAATCGATCACCGCGCGGGTGCGATGCGGAAGACGCCGCCGCGATGCATAGGTGATGTAAATTGGGTGACGCCGAAGTGGCTGTTCCGGAATGAGCTGGCATAGTCGACCGGCGGCAATGTCTTCCAAAACGAGCACGGCAGGCAGGCAGGCAATACCCAGTCCACCGAGTGCGGCACGATAGGCCGCAGCGGCATTGTCGGCGCTAAACCTGCCGCGAGGAGCGACATTGCAGCCCATGCCATTCGGGCCGTCCAGGAATTGCCAGCTCCGTCCCGAGCCGGAGCGGGAATGGACGATGCAATCGTGGCCTTCGAGATCCGCTGGTCGGACCGGAGCCGGCTTACGCCCGAGGTAGGCTGGTGAGGCGACGAGCATTTCGGCCATCGAGCCGACCCGCCGGCAGATGAGATAGGCGTCCTGCGGCTCGCCGATACAGACCTCGAGATCGAGGCCGTCTTCGATCAGGTTGCCACAGCGGTCGCGGAGCACGAGATCGACCGAGAGCTCGTCGAACTCGCTCAGCAACGCGGTAATCCGGTCGCTGAGGTAAAGGCCGAGCGAGACCGGCAGCGCGAGGCGCACCGATCCGACCGGCTGACGCGACCAGCGTCCGGTCAATTGACGGATGCCGTCCGCGGCGTCGATCAACTCCTGGGCCGGGAGCAAAAGGTTGCGCCCTTCCTCCGTCAGCGTGACCGCCTGGGTGCTACGTTGCACGAGCCGCGCGCACAGATAGTCCTCAAGCGCGGTCACTTGGCGCGAGATTGCGGGTTGGGTGACGCCGCGCTCGGCGGCAACAGCCGAGAAGGAGCCCGTCTCCGCGACCCGTACAAAAGATTGGAGGCTGCTGATGAGGTCCATTGCGATCAACCTCCTTTTCGCAATCAGTGCGTCAGCACTTCAATACACTCGACCAGGTCGGGGTCGAATGCGACATGATCCTCGATCTCGCAGACCGCCCAATGCGGCATGTCATAGATCCAGGCACCATCGGGTGTCTCGGCGTCATCGGCGGCAATACTGAAATAGGAAGCCTCACCCTTGTAAGGGCAATAACGGGACGTCGGGGATCGCTTCAGAACAGTCATGTCAACATCGCGACGCGGGATATAGAGCACGGATGGCAGGTTCGCTTCGCGCAGGTTCAGCGCGCGAAGCGTATCGGCGACGACCTTGCCACCGGCAACGACGACCACATGGCCCCCGATTGGCTCGACGATGATCGGATGACTTCCATCCGGTACGCGCATGATGCCCTGCTGCATGTCTCGTCTCCAGTCTTCCTTATATCGCTCCGGCACTGTCGGCCGAGATACGTCCCTATCCTTGCGAAGAAACCAGTTCAGTCACGGTGCGTGCGATCTCGGAAGGCCGAGCCGCGCGAGCATCGCCCGCGGCGCACGGCGGTGTGCCACCGGGACACTCGCCCGCCACACGCGCCAGGTTTGCCGGGATCACCGAGTCGACCTGGATACCGCGCGACGCGAGCACCGGGGACAGCTGGCCGACCAGACCTTCGAGCCCACCCTGAACGGAGGAGGATGCAGGCGTCATCTCGGGCGGCAACGACGGTTCGAGTGTGACGACGAATCGCGAGCCCCTGTTCATCACCGGGAGCAGCTGCTGGATGAGAAAAAGCGGCGCCCGGACGTTGGCTGCGAACTCCGCGTCGAACGCCTTGATAGTCGCGTCCTGCAGTTTTCCCGATTTCGAGAGCCTGGCATTGAAGACCAGGATGTCCAGCCGATCTCCAACAATTGCGCGTGTCCGCGAAGCGAGTTCCTGCGGCCCATCAGGGCTCGCCAGATCGACCGCCAGCGCGATAGCCTTTCCTCCATTCGCGCGAATGCCGCTCACGATCTGCTCGGCCGCCGCGGGCGAACGGGAATGATGAACGACGACCTGCGCGCCTGCCTTGGCGAGAGCCATCGCCACTGCGCGGCCCGCGCCAGCGGATGCGCTCGTCACAAGGGCGGTCTTCCCGGTACACGGGTGCACGGCTATCCTCCACGATCTTGATGTGCCGCCGACTAGCGGTGGCCCTACGGTCGCGCAAACGCTCTCACTGAGCGGCTATGCTTCTGCGGTAAGCACTCTCAGCCGACATCTCTTTAATAGCAGCTATTTTCACGGAAAGAATTACTTTGTATATGTTCTAGATATACCTTGGAGGCATATCGGCAAAATGGAACTGCGACATCTCAGATATTTTGTGGCAGTGGCTGAGGAAGGGAGCCTCAAGATGGCGGCCGAGAAGCGGCTTCACACCGCGCAGCCATCGCTAAGCCGCCAATTACGCGATCTGGAACTCGAGGTCGGCACAGATCTCCTGGCACGCAGTTCGCGAGGCGTAGAGCTTACGCCGGCAGGGCGTGCATTTCTCGATCATGCCCGGCTTGCTCTGAACCAGGCTGCCGAGGCTGTTGCCGCTGCGCGGCGTGCCGTCCGGCCGCCCAAGACGAGCTTTTCAGTGGGCTTTCTGACGGGCCAAGAGGTGGAGTGGCTGCCGCATGTCACGAACGTGCTGAGCAGCCAGTTGAAGAATATCGACTTCAGGGTGTCGAGCGACTTCTCCCCGGATGTCGCGGAAGCGGTCCAGCGCGGCGAGCTCGACCTCGGCTTCTCGCGCATCGAGCCACAGCCCGATGTCAGTTACAAGATCATCGCGCATGAGCCGATCGTGGTGATCCTGCCGAGCGATCACCCCCTGGCAGCAAGGTCCGAAATCGACCCGCGGGATATCGATCCGGAATCGTTCATTGGATATTCCGAGACGCCGCACGTCCTGCGGGGGATCGTGGAGCGGTACCTGCGTGAGCGCGGCCTGTTCGTCTCGCCCAGTCACTTCCTCGACGGGTTTGCCACCGGTATCTCGCTTGTGGCGTCGACCCGGGGCGTTACGCTTCTTCCAGCCTATGTCGAACCTCTACTGCCTTGGTCCGTGGTGAGTAGACCACTCACCGGCAACCCTCCGGTCATCGAGATTGCAGCAGGCTATCGGACCGACAATCCATCGCCGGTGCTCCATAGCTTCCTGGAGAAAATCGACGAACTCATAGCCTCCCACGCCGCGACGCCAAGGCTGATGCGTCCACAACGTTAGCCCGGCCAAGTCCCGCCAAAACAGATCGATACAGCGCTTGTCCGCATGCGCTGGCGGCAGACTCATCCGATCGAACGTAGAGCCCTTCTGCCCTGCTGGTCGGCCAGTTGCGCATCGAAGCTAAGGCGGGCGCGCTCCACTGCATCGAGATGATCGAGCGTCCACTTGTAAAGCGCCTTGAATGGTGGTTGCAACGAACGACCTAGCGGCGTGATCTCGTACTCAACAGCAACCGGAGAGAGCGGCAGAACCCGTCGAACGACAAGGCCGTTGCGCTCCAGGCGGCGCAGACATTGAGTGAGCGCCTTCTGGGTGACACCTTCGAGGTGTCGCTTGATCCCGTTGAAGCGCATGGGTCCGTCGTCCAGGACTGTAAGCACCATCATCGACCATTTGTCGGCGATCTGGTCGAACAGCAACCGGCTGGGGCAATTCACAGAGAAGCTGAAGCGGTCGGCAGGGGGCATGGTTTCCTCCAATATACCTGGGCGAAATAAAGTGCGTAATTGATCCTAGGTTTCCACTGTATACTTTGGTTGCTCTGCCTCAACAACGGAGCTACCATGTCTGCGCTTTCCCCTGATATTCTGTTCCAGCCCTTCTCGGTCGGCTCTCTGACCCTGCCCAACCGAATTGTCATGCCGGCGATGACCGACTTTTCGCGCCTGACGGCGTGCCCGGGCCAACCAACGCGGCCTATTATCGCCGGCGGGCGGAGGGCGGTGCGGGTCTGATCCTGTCCGAGGGGACGGTGATCGACCGACCGGCCTCGCGCAATGAGCCCAGCATTCCCTTTTTTCACGGCGAGGCTGCCCTGGCGGGCTGGAAGCAGGTGATCGACGCCGTGCATGCCGCCGGCGGTCGCATGGGTCCGCAGATCTGGCACACCGGCTCGACCCCGGGAATGAGCGGATGGGAACCGGCGATCCCGGTCGAAAGCCCCTCGGGCCTTGCTGGTCCCGACACACCACGCGGCGTCGCCATGAGTGATGGCGACATTGCAGACACAATCGCCGCATTCGCGCGTGCAGCCGGCAATGCCAAGCGGCTCGGCTTCGATGTGGTCGAGATCCATGGCGCCCACGGTTATTTGATCGACCAGTTCTTCTGGTCGGCCACCAACCGCCGTGAAGATCGCTATGGCGGTGCGACAATCGCCGAACGGTCGCGGTTCGCAGCCGAGGTCGTCGCTGCCGTGCGTGCCGCCGTGGGGCCGGACTTCCCGATCATTCTCCGCCTCGGCCAGTGGAAACCGCTGGACTATGGCGCGCGCCTTGCCGCTTCACCTAGCGAGATGGCCCAATGGCTCGAGCCTCTGGTTGGCGCGGGCGCCGACATCCTCCATTGCTCGCAGCGGCGCTTCTGGGAACCGGAATTCCCTGAAATCGATGGCCAGACGGGGCTCAACTTCGCCGGCTGGGCGAAGAAGCTGACCGGCACAGCGACGATCAGCGTCGGTTCGGTCGGCCTGTCCGGCGAATTCCTTGGCGCTTTCGGCGGCGAGAATTCTACCGCCGTCGGCCTTGAACGGCTTATCGAGCGGATGGAACGGGACGAGTTCGATCTGATCGCCGTCGGCCGTGCACAGCTTGCCGATCCGCAATGGGCAAGGAAAATCCGCTCAGGCGACACGGCCACCCTCCGCGGGTTCGAAGCTTCGGCGCTCGCCGCTCTGGATTGACAGTGGCTGCCGAGAGCGTTGACGCTCTCGGCGAACCCGTAACTATTCCGGGAATTCGGTTTCTTACTATCGACGGCCGTGGTAACATTTTGGCCGTTGTCCGAAGAGCGCTGCGGAGCCGATTAGAACCTGGGGCGCCCGTCGAATTTAGGATTGGCTGGAATGGCGGACGGGCACCCTTTGGAGAAATTGGCGCGTGAGCCGATGCATCCGCGCCAAATCGTGGCGATCGCCATCCTGACAGCCTGCACGTCCATCGAAGGGTTCGACGTATATGCGATTTCGTTTGCAGCTCCAGGGATCGCAGAAGCTTGGGGGATCGATCGCGCCACCCTGGGAATTGTCCTGGCAATGGACCTCATCGGCATGGCCATCGGCTCCATCCTGCTCGGGTTCGTCTCCGACCGCTTGGGCCGCAAGCCAATTATCGTTTCCTGCCTTGTCATTATGGCAACCGGCATGTGGCTCGCCTCCTGGGCGCCGACGATATTCGATCTTTCCGCCGCCCGTTTCTATACCGGGCTCGGCGTTGGCGGGCTGCTCGCGTCAAGCAGCGCGATTGCCGCCGAACTGGCCAATGACCGGAGGCGCAGCCTCGCCATCGCACTGATGATTGGCGGCTTCTCACTCGGAGCGATTGCCGGCGGAACCTTGATCTCGGAATTACTCGCCCAGACCAATCGATGGGAAGCCGTATTCGAAGTTGGCGCGTTGGCAACCACGATCCTCATTGTTCCAGCGCTGCTATTCGTTCCCGAGTCTCTCGTCTTTCTATGCCAGTATCAGCCGAGAAACGCCCTCGCCCGACTGAACCGCATATTGTTGCAGCAGGGACGGTCGCCGATTGACGCGCTGCCTTCCCGGCCGTTGCAAAACACACGGTGCTTGGGTCGCCCGGCGAGAGACGTTCGCCGGACCGCATCTTTCCTCACTCTCGCATTCTTCGCCTATATGGTCTCGCTATACTTCCTCATGAAGTGGATTCCGAAGTTGGTCGCGGACATGGGGTATTCGCCTTCATCAGCCGGCGGTGTCCTCGTTTGGGCTCATATCGGGGGTCTTTTGGGCACAATCACCATAAGTCTCCTCTCGCAAATCTGGAACGTACGACTGCTCGTCGTTGGTGCGCTGATATGCGGCGCGGCGGCGGTCGCCGCATTCGGACGATTTTCGCAGGAGCTTTCGGCACTTACCGTCATTGCTTCAGCGGCCGGTTTCTTCATCATCGGCGCCAATTCCGGCTTCTATTCGATCGTAGCCCAATCCTTCTCTTCCCAGTTCAGGGCAGCAGGCACCGGCTTCGTCATAGGCGTCGGTCGTGCTGGATCCGCTACGGGTCCGATCATCGCAGGTCTGCTGTTCCAGATAGGGTGGTCGCTGGACGCTGTTTCTATCGTGATGGCGCTTGGCTGCCTGATCGCGTCCCTCTCCGTCGCCCTCTTGGCATGGCCGACGGAACGATCTGCATTGGACGCCGACTCTTTGGGCCTCGCTGAGGGCTCCAATGTCCTTGAGATCGAGACCAAATAAGAGGCTTGCTCATACCTGCGGTATGCTTGCCTATTCCTCCTGCGGCATTGCCTGCCCTGGCGGCGGGAATTATGCTAAGTTTATGATGCACACATTGCTCGAGACTGTCAGGCACTATGCGGAGGCCCATGCGAACACCGACGGTGTCGCCGTTACGCCATTTTCAGGTGTAGCGGTTGTCCGACAAACCTCTCCCAGCGCACTGCAATACGCAATCTCAAAGCCGCTTGTCGCCCTGGTACTGCAGGGCGCCAAACGTGTGACGATGGGAAGTGACACGTTCGACTTTGGCGCGGGCGAGTCGCTCCTGATCACGGCCGATGTGCCCACCGTCAGCCAAATCACGCGGGCGAACGTCAGTTCGCCTTATCTCTCGCTGGTGTTCGATCTCGATCCCGCGGTGATCGAGAGCTTGGTGGTGGAGATGGGAGCGACCCCTTTCCTCGCCGGCAACCCTGTTCGCGTGGATCCGACCGAGGCGGAAGTCGCCGATGCTGCGTTGCGCCTACTGCGTCTTCTCGACCGCCCCGCTTCCGTTCCGATCCTGGAGAAGCAACTGATCCGCGAGTTGCATTTCTGGCTGCTATCGGGCCGTCACGGAGGGGCGATCCGCAACCTGGGCGTTCCGGAAAGTCATGTTCAGCGGGTGAGCCGGGCTGTCGCGCTCATTCGAGACAATTTGGCCAAACCGCTCAGAGTTGAGCAGCTCGCGGCCGCCGCCGGAATGAGCCAGTCATCGTTCCACGAGCATTTCCGCGCTGTCACCTCGCTCTCGCCCCTGCAGTTCCAAAAGCAACTCAGGCTTATTGAGGCACGCCGGCTGATGCTTTCGGAGGGGCAGATTATCAGCAATGCGGCCTACGCGGTGGGATACGAGAGCGTCCCGCAATTCACCCGCGAATACGGCCGGATGTTCGGATTGCCTCCGGCGCGCGACATGAAGGCCGCCAAGACACGCCTTCAGACGGCGGCATGAGCCGACCCTTCCACACAGCTTCTCGCCCTGCATCGCCAGTAACACGATGAGCGAGGCCTCGGTTCTTGCGGCCAACCAACCTGGTTTCCGCACCATCGCCGTCCGAGCGCCGGGCATCTGAGGGCTAAGGAGCGGCGTTCGGCCGCATGAACAGGTGCGGATTGATGCTGCCTCGCGGCCTTGCAGAAGGATAAAGTGGACCAATCCCAACAGATGCGGGAACCGGTTTTGAAGCCGGCATTGCAGGAAAACAAAGAGATAGGGCATTGAAGGCGGCTCCGTTTTCGCCGGCAATGTTCCAGGAAGTCCGGTTGCGTTCCGGCCACGGCAACCGGGTTGAGGCTGACGACACAGGCAAGGACCAGTCACGGTGACGACTATCGCATCCATCGGCACGCCACCGCTTTCCGTAAGCGACGACCTTTTCCGCAAGATCGTGACGAAGATGGAAGACGGGATCATCGCCCTCGATAGCCGGGGCATCATCCGATACTGCAATCCTTCGGTGGAAGGCCTGTTCCTGCGGCCCCCCGAAAGCCTCGTGGGCCAGCCGCTGGACGTCATTCTTCCTCCACGCTATCGCAGGAACCATCACCGTCATCTCTCGGATTTCGGCCGTGGTCCGGCGGATGCGCGTTACATGGGAAGCCGCAATTCCTTCATCGTCGGCTACCGGGCCGACGGGACGGAAGTCAATCTCGGCGCAACCATCCTTCGCATGCGGACCGAAAACGACATGGTCTTCGTCGCGGTACTGCGGGATCTCACCGAGCGTCACGGCTATCAGCGCGAACTGGAGCAACTGGCAAACACCGACCCGCTCTCGGGCCTCAACAATCGTAGGGCCTTCACCAATCTCGCGACACGGCACATCGCCCATTGCCGGGAAACTCATGCGCCCGTTTCCATCGTGCTGTTCGACGTCGACCACTTCAAGTCGATCAACGACCGATATGGCCACGATGTCGGCGACACGGTGATCTGCGAATTCGCCAATCTCCTGAAATCGGTGACCCAGGCCGACGATCTGCTCGCCCGCTGGGGCGGAGAGGAATTCATCCTGCTGATGCCGGAAACCGGCCTCGTCCGCTCCGGGGCGATCGCGGAAATGGTCCGGCGCAATATTCAGGTTCTGGAATTCGGACAGCCCAATGGCCTCAGCCTGCGCATTACGGTAAGCGCCGGCGTCGTATGTTCCACGGACGCGGATGAAACGCTCGACAACATGATCCGCCGCTCAGATCACGCGCTCTATGCCGCCAAGGAGGGCGGCCGGAACCGCGTGACGCTGGCCGGTCCCCGGGAAGCTCTTGCGGCCCTCGCCTGATCCGACACTTGTCCGAAGAAACGGAGAGCCTGCGTGTCAGTTCATGAAGCTGATCGGGCAACGATTGCGCAAGCAGACACTTTCATCGCAGACGCGGCAGACGACGTTCTGGTCGTCGCCGAGATCGACAAGGGCCGGCAACACCTTTTCGGCAAGATGTCCGAGCTGGTGGATTTCCTCCTCGCTCAATGCGGCAAAGGCGCGGTCGGTCACGCTTCGGCGCGCCTGAACGCTGCGCTCGTAGAGTTCGCGGCCGCGCTCCGTGAGCGTCAGCGTCTTGGCGCGGCGGTCACCCTCCAGCGGCTCGCCCCGACGGACAAGACCATCGCCTTCCAGCTGGTCGATCAGCCTGACAGTCGCGGAATGGGAGAGGCCGATGATCCGGCGAAGAGCCTCCACCGTATGACCGGACCCAAGACCGATCTGTATGATCGCGGCGACAGCACTCGGCCCAAGCCCTGTCTCGACAGAAAAAGCCCGCTCCATCTTGTCGACGAGCGCAAGGCTCATCGCTCCAAAGATATTTTCAAACCTGAATTTTTCTTTCTCGTCGATCACTCGGCACCTCTATATGTATATTGCATATATTTGGCGCGAATGACAGTCATAAGCGCCGGAAAGGTTTGAACCGGCCTCATTTTCCTTCATCCTCCGCCATGCTATCTGGAGCCGACTGCAAATCAGGGATCACGCCGAACCATGCCCACCACGATCTACGGCATCAAGAATTGCGACACCATGAAGAAGGCCCGGCTCTTTCTCGAAGAGCGCGGGGTGGACTATGCCTTCCACGACTACAAGGCATCCGGCATCGACCGGACGCATCTCGAGCGCTGGTGCCGCGAGGCGGGGTGGGAAACCGTTCTCAACCGCGCTGGCACGACCTTTCGCAAGCTGCCGGATGCGGCGCGCGAGAATCTGGACGAAGCCCGTGCCATCGACCTCATGCTGGAGCAGCCGTCGATGATAAAGCGGCCGGTTCTGGAACGGGATGGCCGGCTGCTGATCGGCTTCAAGCCGGAAACTTACGAACGCTTCCTTGCAGAGTGAGGACTGGCATGTCGAAGACCACCCGCGCCACGCAGGCGCTTGCCAAGGAAGGCATCGCCTTCACCGTTCACACCTATGAATACGACCCCGACGCCGAGCGAATCGGCATGCAGGCGGCGGAGGCGATCGGCGAGGAACCTCGCCGCGTTTTGAAGACGCTGATGGCCGAACTCGACGGCAAGCCGGTCTGCGTCGTCGTTCCCTCCGACAAGGAGGTCAGCATGAAGAAGCTCGCCTCCGCCCTTGGCGGCAAATCGGCAGCGATGATGAAGCCCGCCATGGCGGAAAAGCTCACCGGCTATGTCGTGGGCGGCATCAGCCCCTTCGGCCAGAAGAAGAAGGTGCCGACCGCAATCGAGATCGCCGCGCTCGACGAACCGCATGTCTTCATCAACGGTGGCCAGCGCGGGCTGCAGGTGAAGCTCGATCCGAAAGACGTGCAACGCGCATTAGGGGCCGTTGCGGCTCCGGTCGTCGCCTGAGGTTTCGTAAGGTGCGCCTTACTTCCAGGTCGCTGCCCAGTCCCTGAGAACAGCCTTAGCAATGGCGGGCCATTCCTTGACCTCCGGCCGGACGATGATCTTCTCCTCCTGCGGCTTCCATGCGAGATAGACCTGTTTCGTCCCGGGATCGGCCGCCACCAGCGCCTCAACACCGCCACAGTTATGCGGCTGGCAGGCGGTGCCGATATAGAAGCCGTCCTTCATCTCGCCGCTGCCGACGCCGGTGATGATCTGCTTGTAGTCTTCGGCATCCTTGCCGAGCAAGCCTTCCATCTGCGCGGCGATCTCGGCGTATCCGAAAAGATCACCGGGATGACCGGGAGCGGTGGCTGCAAGCTCGCGCCACCCCTTGGCTGCATCCGGCGCGAAGGCAACGGCATCCAGCGTCTTGAAACCAGCGGCCGGGTCCCAGCTCCAGCGCTCACCGTCCCGTCCCGGCAGCGGCTGGATCGCGAAGACCAGCCTGCCCTCCTCCTCCGTCGCAGTTACGGGCATGCAGGTGTCGAGCGGGGCGTCCAGGCTCGGCGAGCCGTCCTTCGGCAGCCGGAGGACAAAGGGCGAGCCGGCACAGGCATTGCCGCCAGCGGAGGAATCGCCGATCACCACCGGCATGCCGGCCACGAGTGCGACCTGGGTAACCGAGACATAAATGTTGGAGTGAAGCACGGCGCCATCGACCTTGAGCGTCTCGCCATCGTCGTTGCTGTCGATCGTCACCTCATGGCCGAAGATCGTCATGCGGAACTCGCTCGCCGAGGCCGCTCCCATGAAGGCGGGCGCCGCGGCCAGCAGCAGTGAAAAGGCTGCTCCGGCCAGCGACCGGACCGCTGCAACCGTTCCCGTTCCTGTGATCCTGCCTTCCGTCATTTTTCCGCCCCGCGCTTCAATTTCGCCTCAAAGCAATCTACGTTGAGATCTTCAATGCAAACAACCATCAGGCCTAATCCCATGACATTCCTGCCCGAATTCGAAACTGCCGTCGACCCGGCCCGCCTCGATAAACTTGCCGAAGTCGCGGTCAAAGTCGGCCTGCAGTTGCAGCGGGATCAGGATCTCGTCATCACCGCACCGCTTGCAGCCCTGCCGCTTGTGCGCCTCATCACCAGGCATGCCTACAAGGCCGGCGCCGGCCTCGTCTCCACCTTCTACGCCGATGAAGCGGCGACGCTCGCGCGCTACGAACACGCGCCCGATGCGAGCTTCGACCGCGCATCCGACTGGCTCTACGAGGGCATGGCCAGGGCTTATGAAAAAGGCGCTGCCCGGCTCGCGGTGGCCGGCGACAATCCGATGCTGCTGTCGGCTCAGGATCCGGCCAAGGTCGCCCGCGCCAACAAGGCGAATTCGATCGCCTACAAGCCGGCTTTGGAGCATATCTCCAATTTCGACATCAACTGGAACATCTGCTCCTATCCGAATCCGTCCTGGGCAAAGCTCGTCTTCCCCGACCTACCGATCGCGGAAGCCGTCGCCAAGCTCGCTGAGGCAATTTTCGCCGCTTCGCGCGTAAACGAAGCCGATCCCATCGCCGCCTGGGCCGCCCACAATGCGAACCTTCGCAAGCGTTCCAGCTGGCTGAACGGCGAGCGGTTCGCCGCGCTGCATTTCACCGGTCCCGGCACCGATCTGACGGTCGGCCTTGCGGACGGCCATGAATGGCATGGCGGCGCGTCGACCGCCAAGAACGGCGTGACCTGCAATCCCAACATCCCGACCGAAGAAGTCTTCACTACGCCGCACGCGCTGAAGGTCGAGGGAACGGTATCGAGCACCAAACCGCTTTCCCACCAGGGTACGCTGATCGACAATATCCAGGTTCGCTTCGAGGGAGGCCGGATCGTCGAGGCGAAGGCTTCCAAGGGGGCCGAAGTGCTGAACAAGGTGCTCGATACCGACGAGGGCGCCCGCCGTCTCGGCGAGGTGGCACTGGTGCCGCATTCATCGCCGATCTCGGCATCCGGCATCCTGTTCTACAATACACTGTTCGATGAGAACGCCTCGTGCCACATCGCGCTCGGCCAGTGCTATTCGAAGTGCTTCCTCGATGGCGCCTCGCTTAGCCCCGAACAGATCAAGGCGCAGGGCGGCAATTCCAGCCTGATCCATATCGACTGGATGATCGGTTCCGACAAGGTGGATATCGACGGGATCAGCGCCGATGGTGCGCGCGTGCCCGTCATGCGCAGGGGCGAGTGGGCCTGACCCCGCAAACCCGCGCAAGGCAAAATAACACTCCAGCGGCGCCTGCGGGCGCCGTTTCCTTTCCTTGACTTCGTTTCGTGTCCGTCGAAGCATGAAAGGTCTAGGGACCTACCCGCCGTGATGGGCGGCCGGTCCCGGTATTTTCAGGAAAGGACATCGATCATGCAATCACTTTTCAAGACGCTCATCTTGACGACCGCTTTGGCGGTCGCTGGCCTTGCTGCTCCCGGACATGCAGAGGAACCCGGTCTCTGGAAGGCCTACAACGAGGTCTTCAAGGGCGCCAAATATGTAGACCTTACCCATACCATCAAACCCAACATCCCCGTCTGGGCCGGGTTCGGGCCATCGGCCTTGGCGCCCGCAAAGGCCGGTGTCGACATCGAAGGCTACGCCAAAAAGGGCGATACCTATACCTATGAGAAGCACGGCTTCGAGGCGACGACCTACAATCTCGCGACAGATCAGCTCGGCACGCAGCTCGATCCGCCGGCCCATTGGGCGCCGGAATATGCTGCAATCGACGAGCTGCCGGCGACTTATGCAATCCGTCCGCTGGTGGTGATCTCGATCGAAGAGAAGGTAAAGACCGATCCGGGCTATCACCTGCAGGTTTCCGACATCGCCGACTTCGAGGCCAGACATGGAACGATCCCCGAGGGATCGGTGGTCTTCGTCCGCTCCGGCTGGTCGAAGAAATGGCCGGACCCGGCGCTGTCGACGACCACACCCTTTCCCGGCGTCGGGCTCGATGCTCTGAAGTTCCTGCATCTGGAACGCAAGATCCTGTTCCACGGTCACGAGCCGCTCGACACGGACACGACGCCGACGCTGGAAGGCGAACACTGGCTGATGCACAACGGCTTCGCCCAGGCGGAAGGCGTGGCCAATCTCGATCAGGTGCCGGAAACCGGCGCCCTGGTCGCCATCGGCTATCCAAAATTCGGCGGCGGTCTCGGCGGATATGCCCGTTATATCGCGATTTGCCCGCCGGACTGGCCACATGGCGTGACCATCGGTTCCGTGCCTGAAGCACCGCTGACCAAATACGACAAGCCGCTGCATTATGACGAGACCGCCGGAATGCGCATCCGCTGAGCGTATCTGGCCGCGGCCCGAGGGTCGCGGCCATTCACCTGCTACGCCCGCATGGAAACCCGCTGGGCGAGCCACACACTGCCGAGCACGAGTAGGAAGCCGACGATCTGCAAGGGTCCCAAGGCCTGCCCGAGCAGCAGCCAGCCGAGAACGGTAGCGACCAGCGGGCTTAGGAAACCGAGCGAGGCGACCGCCGATGGTTCGATCCGGGCGAGCCCCCGGAACCACAGGATATAGGTGATTGCTCCACCGATCAGGCCGAGATAGGCGAAACCTGCGATATTGGTGAGCGAAAGCGGCGGCAGCGGCGGTTCGAGCAGCAGCGCTAACGGTACAAGCAGAATACCGCCCGCCGTAAGCTGCCACGCCGTAAACGTTAGGCTCGAGACCGGCGGACGCCAGTGGCGCGTCAATACTGTTCCGGCCGCCATGGAGCAGGCGCCGGCAAGGCCGGCCATGATGCCGACCGGGTCCAGCGCCGCCTTCGGTGTCAACACCAGAAGCGCCACGCCGCAAAGGCCTGCGATCCCTGCCGCCACCGCCAGCGGGCGAATCCGGCTGTTCATCACGATACGGGCAAGCACGATGACGATCAGAGGCTGCACGGCACCGACCGTTGCTGCGACGCCGCCCGGCAGACGGTAAGCCGATACGAACAGCATGGCCCAGAAGAATGTGAAGTTGAGCGCACCCAGAAGCAGCACACGCATCCACCAGATCCCCTGCGGCAATTGCCTGACGATGGCAAGCAGGATCAACCCGGCGGGCAGCGCCCGCAACAGCGAGGCCGTCAGCGGATAACCGGGAGGCAGCATGGCAGTGGTGACGATATAGGTGCTTCCCCAGACCATGGGGGCAAGCGCCGTCAGCAGAATGGCTCCGATGGGGATCGAATTTGTCTTCATGTCGATATTCTTGATTTCAAGATAATTTAACATAACGCGGATTATCTTGACGTCAAGATTTTTCGACCTTAACCAGAAGACATGAGCGAAAAGACCGACAAGGTGGATGCCATTCTCGCCCAATGGGCAAGGGAAAGGCCGGATCTCGATACGCGCGCCATGGGCCTGTTCGGCCGGCTGGCTCGGCTCAGAACCCATGTTGGACGGGAGATCGAGGAGGTCCTCCGTCGGCATAGCTTGACATCGTCGAGCTTCGACGTTCTGGCGACGCTCCGCCGCTCAGGCGCGCCCTACCGGCTCTCCCCGGGGGAACTGCTGGATACGCTGATGGTCACGTCGGGCACGATGACCAACCGGATCGACCAGCTTGAGAAGCAGCAATTCGTGGAGCGCATCGTCAATCCGGACGACCGGCGCAGCGTGTTGATCGGCCTGACCCAAACAGGGCTTGCACTGGTCGACGAGGCTGTGACCGATCACGTCGCCAACCAGAACAAGCTGATCTCGACGCTCAGCGACGAGGAACGGACGACGTTCGACCGGCTGCTGCGGACCTATCTGGCGTCTTTTGAATAACCGACAGGTCCGCAGGTCGATCGTCAGGCGGGTGGGCTGAAACCCGCCTCGGATCTGCTTCTAATAGTAATAGATGATCTTGCCGCCGTTCATGGCAGTCTGCACCCAGGCGACATTGTGAATGCCAATGTTGCGGCGGCTGAGCGCATCCAGAAGAGCCGGATCACGCGCGACCATGGCCTGGGCCTGTCGCATGCGAGCGGGCGTCGCATAGAGGACCGCCTGCGGCAGGCTGTCGCCGGCATGACTCGGGCGATGCACGATCTGGACTGCGGTCACGCCGTCATTGTAGCTCCTGCCGAACAGGATGGAGGAAAGACCGTCGCCGGCAAAAGCGGGAAGCGCGCCCGAAGTCAGCAGCGCAAGGCCGGCAAAAAGGGCGATAGAGGTTTTCTTCATAATGTGTTTCTCCTTGGCGCATGGTCGAGGATCTGCGACACCTTGCACCGCCTCATTAAACCTATCGTCATCCAAAATAGTGAACGAAACGACGAAATTAAACACCGGCCACCTCACGCCGCTGCAAATAGTCGTGTGCGATGAAATACGGTTACGGTGCATGCTCGCAGGGGCCGAAGTTCAAAGCCGCGAAAGCGCCTGCCGGACCTTCCCGATGAACCGCTCGCATCGTTCCTCAGTAACGCGATCCATATCATGCAGCGAGAACATGCGAAAATCGAGACCGCGCGAGCAGAACGCCGCCACGCCGCGCTTCAGGATACGCTTTACCGGATTGCCCATGTAGAAGTGCACCACCCACCAGGGCGAGCCCGTGGTGGTGACAACCCAGAACGAACGGATATTGCCGAGCCGCGGGATGAGGCGACCTCCTTCCGGATCGTGATCGAAGGCGACGCCCGGCACGAAGACGCGGTCGATGAAGCCCTTGAGGACAGCCGGGAGGTTGAACCACCATTGCGGAAAGACGAAGATCAGGCCATCGGCCGCGCGAAGCCGCTCGACCAGCGTCTCGACGGCGGACAAATCGTAGGGCGGCTGCATATAGCTTGCCCGTTCGGCTGCGGTGAGCCGCGGATCGAAATCCTCGGCATAGAGGTCGAGCAAATCGACGCTGTGCCCCTTCGCCTCCAGCGTTTCCCGGATCTCGCCTGCCATCGTGGCGGCAAAGCTCTCCGCCAGAGGATGAGCGAGCACCAGGAGAAAGCGTCGCCCGGTCATCAGAAGAGGCTTCCCTGCCCGCTCGACGGTTCGTTTTTCCTTGCCGCCCGGCCTGCTGCCGCCGGCTTCGGTTGCGCGGGGCCGGATGGCATGGGAGCGGGCGGAGTTCCGTCACCCTCGCCTGTTACGGCCGCCATGCGCCCGTCGGCGAACTCGATCGAGATCGCCTCCCCCGCCAATAGTGCAGCGGCACGAGAAACGGGCCGGGCGTCGCTGTCGCGGATGACCGCATAACCACGCATCAGCACGTTCTTGTAGGAAAGCGATTGCAGCATGCGCTCGTGACCGGTCAGCGCCGCGCGCTGCACTTTCAGATCATTGCGGATGGCGCTATCCGCCCTGAGCATCAGGCTTGCGAGCCGGTCACGGCTGCGATCCGTATGTCCCTTGAGACGCGCCGGAACCGCCGTCAGAGCGGCATCGGCGCGGCCGATCCTGGTCCTCAGGCGGTCTATCGTCCGCTCGATGATGCGTTCGGCGAGAGCAGCCCGCTCCAGAACCTTCTGGCGACGTTCCTGGAGACGACGCGCCAACATGTCCGGCCGAAGCGCGCTTCCCACCCGCTCGAAGCTTCGGCGCTTGGCCATGATGTTGAGTTCGAGGCTCCGGCCGAGAGCCGTCGCCGCCTCGTCGAAGCGCCGGCGCGGCAGGGCCAGCAACTGGTCGAGCGAGGGCAGCGCGCGGGCAAGCGCGCGCAGGCTCTGCCGCCGCTGCTCCATCTGCCGCGCGGAAGCGCCGGCGTGCCGGGCTGCGAGATTGGCCACCTGCGCCACCAGCTCCGCCTTGACCGGCACCGCCATTTCGGCGGCACCTGTCGGCGTCGGCGCGCGCACGTCGGCGGCATGGTCAATCAGCGTCCAGTCGGTTTCGTGACCGACGGCGGAAATCAGCGGAATGTCGCTTGCGGCGGCAGCCCTGACCACTATCTCGTCGTTGAAGCTCCAGAGGTCCTCGAGACTGCCGCCGCCGCGCGCGACGATCAGCACATCCGGCCGTGGAATTGCATCGCCGGGCTGAAGCGCGTTAAAGCCGTTGATGGCGTTAGCCACCTCCTCGCCCGAGCCTTCGCCCTGTACCTTTACCGGCCAGACGACGACATGCACCGGAAAGCGGTCCGAGATGCGGTGAAGGATATCCCTGATAACCGCGCCGGTCGGAGAGGTCACGACGCCGATCACGCTCGGCATGAAGGGCAATGGCTTCTTGCGCGCCGCATCGAAGAGCCCCTCCGCGGCGAGCTTGCGCTTGCGCTCCTCGATCAGCGCCATCAGCGCACCGGCGCCGGCCGGCTCCATCTGCTCGATGACGATCTGGTATTTCGAGGAACCGGGAAACGTCGTGATGCGCCCGGTCGCAATGACCTCCATGCCCTCTTCCGGCCGATATTTCAGTTTGGAGAAGGACCCCTTCCAGATCACGGCGTCGATGCGCGCCTTGTCGTCCTTCAGGCTGAAATAGGCATGGCCCGAGGAATGAGGGCCGCGATAGCCGGAGATTTCGCCGCGCACCCGCACGTGGTCGAAGGCCGTCTCGATCGTGCGCTTGATCGAGCCCGACAGTTCCGAGACCGTGAACTCGGCGAGGTTGCTGCGCGAATCGTCGTTGAAGAAACCGTTCATCACTCTTCCCTAGCGCAAATCGCGGGGAAGTTCAGCACCCCGCTTTTCCAGTCCCCCGTTTGCGACACATAGGAAAACTCTCTTCTTATCATGTCCTTGACCGAAAAACCGGTTGCTGCTCACCGTTCCGGCCGGTTGGAGGGGCGCGAGATCGTCCCCATAGGCCCGGAGGATGCGACAATGGTGCATCGACAATCCAAGAAGGAGCACCATATGACAGACCAATTCTCCAGCCTTCACCCCTCGCTTTCCGGCCCCGCCGCGACCGGCTTCGGCATCATTCCCGACGATGACGTCGATCTGCAGGAGGCTACCCGCGGCCTCTATGTCGGTTCCGGCGGCGATCTCGCTGTCGTGATACTCTCGGGCGCAAGCCTCGTTCTGACCAATGTGCCAGGCGGAGCGATCCTGCCGCTGCGTGTGACGCGGGTGCTTGAAACCGGCACCACGGCGGCAGATATCGTCGGCCTCGCCTGACCGTCCCGCAAACGGGAATCCGGGCAAGAGGCATAGAGGCTCTTCCCCGGATCATCCGGACTACCCCCGGGAAACCGGTTCTTAGCTTTTATCGGTTAAGACCAGTCGCGAAGATACCGGTGGAACTCGGAAAACATGGGCGTTTTCCGACTGGAATTCCGCTAAGGTTCTTTGATGTGGATCAGGGTGATTTCCGGCCGGTCGTGCTAGAGATCAGTCTGGTCAAGGGGTAGGGACAGCCGTGATATTTCTCTCGACAATGGCGATCGGGATCGCCGCTGGCATGACGCGTTCGGCCTTCGCCATCGCATTGGTCGCGCTTCTCATTCCGCTCGTCTTCGTGATGGCTCTCATCCTGCCGCCCGCGCCGGCCTCGCTGCTGCCGCTTGCCACCGCGGTGATCGGCTTCAACATCGGGCTCGTGGATCTGCTGCTCGTTCTTTTCGCCTGCCGAAAAGCGCATGTCCTGTGAAGCCATCCGGCTTTCCGCCCAAGGATCGGGCACCTGAGAATCAGGGGATCACTCGATAGAGGACGAAGCCGGATGCCGGGTCCTTCGGCATGGCCTGCAGATAGGCAGGTATCTCGCCTTTCGCCAGCAGGGCATAGAGCCCGTCAGGCTCCATCGAGGCGACCATCTTTGCCTGGGGATCTGTCCTGCAATAGGCGATCACCGTCGCACCCGCATTTCGCAGCAGGGGCAACGCCTCCGCCGGTTTCGCCATGCCGATATGCAATTCGGCAAGCATTCCGGCCTGATCGCGATGATAGGGTGCGGTTAACACACGATGCGGCGTGTAGCGCAGGATTTTCACGCCGGCTTCTGATCCCGAAACGACGGTCGCCGGCTCCAGTCCGGCAAGCTGCGACAGGGCGCGCCTGCTGGAGCAATCCTCTCCCGGCTTGCCGCTTTCGGACGTCTGCTGACGAAGACGATTGACCACGCCCGCCGAGCCTTCGGTGAAGAATGTGCCACCCAGCATCCAGACGCTCGGCACGACGAGGAGGGTGGCGACGGCAAAGGTGAAGCCTATCCCCATATGCTCGGGATTACGGTTGGCGTTGCGCCGCAACTCGGCGACCAGCACCGAAAGAGGCAGGATCGACAGGAGATTGGCAAAGGCCGCCCCACGCACCTGAACGAGAGCGATGGCCCAGCTGGCGAGAATGAGCGACAGCAGCACCGCATGCGCCTCGATACGGTCTCTGAGTAGAATGCGGGAGGCGCAGACGGCGGCGGCGAAAAAGCCGACGGCATAATAGCCGCCGAAGGTGCCTGGCTCGCGATACAATTGCGCCCATGCGGACTGCGCCTCGGTCACACCGTCGAGCCACATCGTTACCAGGAGCGGGTCGAGGTCGTTCAGCGGATTCTGCAAACATTCCGGCGCAAGCAGCAGCGCCACAGCCAGAACCGCCACGCCATCGACTGCGAGCACGGCGAAGCGCTTTGTGCGCGCACCCTCGCCGAAGAGAAAGGTCGAGAAGAAAAGCGCGATCCCACCGACGGTGGCGATGCCGTAATAGCCCAGCGAAAGGCTGTCGCAGGTGACTTGCCCGTAAAGACGCGGCGGCACCGTCACAAAGAAGAAGGCGGAGATCGAAAGCGTCAGCGCAAGCGAAAAGGCGCGGGCGGCGAGTGCGTAAGCGCTGCCCTGCAAGGCCCAGACCACCGCAACCGAAAGGCAGGCGACGGCCACGAGCGGCGTGGTTTCCGCACCGATGGCAATCGCCAGCGCACAGGCAATACCGGCCAGCGCGAAACTCGCGGCCCGATGCCGCGTATCCGTCAGCATGGCCGCAATGGTCGCAATCAGCACGAGCTGGACGTTGTGATGGTCGATTGCGCCGGGCAGGAAACGGTTCGAGGCGACGACGAAAAGGCAGGCCAGCCCGAGCGCGACATGCATGGCCGGCGCACCGCCGAGACGCCACGCACCGATACCGACCGCCGCCAGCAGCGGAAGGATCAGGAAGAGCGGCCAGACGAGCAGCGCCGCGGCCTCAGCCCGTTCCGGCGCCATGAACTGGCCGAAGAGGAGGATCAGGGCGGCGATCGGCAGATCGACAAGCCGCGACCAGTGCATCAGCGTGCCGCCGTCGAGGCCGAGGCGATACTGGGTCAGGTCGAACCAGCCCTGCCCGCCCAGCAGATCCCGGACCTCGACGAGGCGCATCCAGTCGTCGTTGTCCGCGCCGACATAGTCGCGGGCGCCCGGCGAATGAACCAGAACGACGGCCAGGACCACAACCAGATAATAGATCGGTAGAACCAGCCTGAGGCGTGTCCAGAACGGCTCGGTCGTTCCGACGGAAATGGCATGATCGGCCATGGGCATTCATTCCCCGCGAACCGGCTTCCTGTGAGAAATGGCCGGCGAGATCACAGACAGCATCGATACGTGAAACCTAGCTTTAACGTTCTCAAGAAATAGTAAAGCGCCGGCGACGCCATGATGGCCGCCCCCTTTACACGAGAGCTTGCGATGCGCGGAATATGGCCTGACGATCTGGATGTGGCTGTTCTCCTGCCCTGCTACAATGAAGCCGCAACCATCGGCGACGTGGTGCGCAGCTTTCGCGAGGCGCTGCCTGCGGCACGCATCTATGTCTACGACAACAATTCGACCGACGGCACCGCGTTGACGGCTATGCTGGCAGGCGCGACCGTGGTGCGCGAGCGCCGGCAGGGCAAGGGCCATGTGGTGCGCCGCATGTTCTGCGACATCGAAGCGGACGTCTATGTCATGGCTGATGGCGACGGGACCTATGCGCCCGAAGACGCCGAGGAACTCATTCGCACGCTCATCACCGAACGGTCCGACATGGTGGTCGGCACGCGGCGCGGCGTGCATGCCGACGCCGGCCGCCAGGGCCATGCTTTCGGCAACCGCATGTTCAACGTGCTCTACCGCTTTCTCTTCGGCAATGATTTCACGGATATCCTCTCCGGCTACCGGGCATTTTCACGCCGGTTCGTGAAGAGCTTCCCCGCCGTTTCCGGCGGCTTCGAGATCGAGACGGAAATGTCGGTGCATGCGACCCGGCTGAAACTGCCGGTCTGCGAGCTGGAACTCGATTACGGAAGGCGTCCGGAGGGGTCCCATTCCAAGCTTTCGACCTTCCGCGACGGCGCGAAGATCCTCTGGATGTTCGCGATGCTGATGAAGGAAATCCGACCCTTTGCCTTCTTCGGCACAATCAGTGCGGCCCTGCTGGCGCTGAGCGTCGGTTTCATGGCGCCGGTGCTCTTCGAATTCTTCGCTACCGGTTACGTCAGCCGCGTACCAAGCTGGATTCTCGCCACAGTCCTGTTGATGATGTCGTTCCTGTCGCTAACGGCCGCGCTGATCCTGGATTCGCTCGCCCGTTCACGCGCCGAACACTTGAGGATCCACTACATGAACCTGCCTGCCCTGCGCCCCGCACTTTCGGAAAAGACGGCAAGCGGCAGCCACGAAAACAATGCCGTCCGCAGCGGCAAGGCGGATGCCGCATGAAAAAGCTGCTGCGCTTCGGCATTGTCGGCACGGCGGGCTTCCTGATCGATGCGGCGGTGCTGATGCTGTTGCTCAAGGCGACGCCGCTCGGACCTTTTCTCGCGCGCCTCATCGCAATAACCGTCGCCCTCGTCTGCACATGGTTTCTCAACCGAAGCTTCACCTTCGGGGCGTCGCGCCATTCGATTGCGGTCGAGGGCTTCCGCTACGGTTCGGTGGGTATCACGTCTGCCGTGGTAAACTACCTGCTCTATTCGGCACTGCTGATCTCGGCCCCGATGCTCACGCCGTTTGCGGCGCTTGTCTTCGCCTCCATCGCCGCCATGGCCTTCAGCTTCTTCGGCTATTCCCGCTTCGTCTTCCGGCGCTGAGGACAGTTTATACTTCCTCCCAGCCATCCTTTTCGCCGGCGCGATAGATCGCGTCGATGAAAAGCTGGTTGGCGCGGGAATTTTCGAGACTCACGACCTCGCTGTGGTCACCGGTCTCCACGGCATGGGCGAAGGCCTCGGCCTCGCGGCGATACTGACGGCTGTCCTGGAAACGGAAGATCTGCGACTCGCTATGCGCACGGTTGGTCAACTCCACCTCTTCCGCCCCCCAGCGGTCGGCATTGAAGGGCGAGCGGACCTCGATGAAACCGTCCGTGCCGTGGAACGCCATGGTCTGGCGATTTGCCATCTGGGTGGAGACGTAGAAACTCAGTTCGAAACCGCCGAAATCGGCCTTGACGCTCGCATAGATGTCGGTACCGAATTCCGGGTCGCGCTCGACCACGGCCTGCACGCGCTGCGGTTCGGCACCCGTCGCAAACCGGGTCGAGATCGCCGGATAGACGCCGATATCCGGCAGCCCGCCGCCGCCGAGCTCGGGCTTGTTGCGCATGTTGGCAGGGTCACGGTTGAAATAGGTGAAGGCCCCCTGCACGTGCCGGAGCCGGCCAATTGCACCTTCCGACAACAGCGAACGCACCTTGCGCCATACGGGAGCATAAGTCACCATGAACGCTTCCGAGACGAGAACGCCATTGCGGTCGCGGGCGGCAATAACGTCGTCGATCTCCGCGGCCTTGAGCGCCAGCGGCTTTTCGCAGAGCACATGCTTGCCGGCATCGGCCGCCTTGATGGCCCATTCGACATGCTGCGCCGTCGGCACGGGAATGTAGACAGCGTCGATCACATCGGACGCCAGCATCTCCTCATAGGAACCGAAGGCATGCGGCACAGAAAAACGGTCGGCCATGGCTCTCGCCTTGGCCAGATCACGGCTCGCCACTGCCGTGACGACGCAGTTCTCGGCATCCTGCATGGCAGGCACCACAAGATCGCGTCCGATCTTCGCCGTCGACAGAATTCCAAAACGCAACATGGGCCTCTCCTTGCATTTAAATCGTTTCAGAGAGGCAACCTATTGGCGCTCGAAGCCCTTGGCAAGGTCATCCGAAGGGTCAAGAGAGCAGCCGGTTTCCCATGCTGCACCGGCAGATATCACTGTTCCCGGTGAACCGGTCAGTCGCCCCCATCGCTGCCGCCATCGCCTCCGTCATTGCCGCTGTGGTTGTCCGCCGGCGACCTGTCCTTGTCGGTGGCAGATGTCTTCGCCCGGCTGCTGCGCTCGAAATTAAACAGCAGTTCATAAGCCGCATAGGCGGATGCGCCGAAAAACAGAATGGCCCAGCCGGAGGCATTGTTCGACAGCTCGACCAGTCCCCAGGCTGCGGGGGCAACCACCGTCAGGATGCGGCGCCAGAGCGGCTTGAAAAACGGATGCTGCGGATCGAGGAATTTCACGCTGTCTCCTACTCCAGCCCGGCCTCCCTGCCATGGCTTCCTGCTGTTCGCGTTCGCTCCTAGTAGCAGTGCGAACCCTTCATCGGCAAGGCATGCCCTGACGGCCATCTCTCACAAGGTCGCGACGAAACGGCTTGCAGCCGCCCGCAACTCCTCGCCGTCGAACCCGGAAAAGCCGATGACAAGCCCCTGCCGGGGCGTTCCGGAAACACTCATGGCAGACAAGGCCCGCACGCCAAGCCCTGCCGCACGCGCCTTCTCCACCATCGCCGTGTCCTCCGCCCCCGTAGGCAGGCGGGCGATGAGGTGAAGCCCTTGATCGGGCGTCTCCACCTCGATGCCGGCACGCGGATTGGACAGGAGCCCCGCGACCAGCTCGTCCCGCGCGACCTTGGTGCGCCGACGGGCGCGGCGCAGATGAGCGGCGAAATGCCCTTCGCGCAAGAGATCGGTAAGGGCTGCCTCTGCCAGCGTCGGCGGAAAACGGTCCGTACGGTTCTTCAGCGCCACGATCCTCTCTCGCAAGGAGGGCGGTGCGACCATGTAACCCATGCGAAGGCCGGGAAAGAGCGCCTTGGAAAAGGTGCCGATATAGATGACATGGCCGGTGTCATCCATGCCCTGCAGCGAAGTAAGTGGCGGCCCGGCATAGCGGAACTCGCTGTCGTAATCGTCCTCGACGATCCAAGCGTCGCTGCGCCGTGCCCAGTCGATCAGCGCCAGCCTGCGCCGCATGGTCATGGTGACACCCAGCGGAAACTGGTGCGACGGCGTGACATAGACAGCGCGCGCCGACGGCATCAGGTTCTCGCCGGCGACCGGGTCCATCCCCTCAGCATCCACCGGAATGCCCGAGAGACGCATTCCCGCTTCCGCAAAGGCGGTTCGCGCCATCGGATAGCAGGGGTCCTCGATCCAGACGCCATCACCCGGCTGCAAGGCGCTGCGGATGAAGAGGTCGAGCGCCTGCTGGGTGCCATGGGTGACGACGACGGAAGCGCCATCGCAGCGCACGCCGCGTGCCGTTCGCAGATAGGTGGCGACGGCTTCGCGCAGATCCGCCGAACCCTGCGGATCGCCATAATGGAAATGTTCGAAGCCTGGCCTTGCCAGATGCCAGGACATAAGCGCCCGGAACGTCTTCAACGTCCGAGCGTCGGCAGTCGCTATCCCCAACGTGCCCGGAAGGGGAGGCGCGATGTCGCCTGCCGCCTCCACGACCGTATCGGGTGCGCGAAGGACGGGAACCTGCGCCGCCACGAAGGTTCCGGCACCTGTGCGCGCCTCGGCAAAGCCGTCGGCGATCAGCATTTCGAAGGCGGCGACCGCCGATCCGCGGGAAACCTTCAGACGGGCCGACAGATCCCGCGTCGGCGGAAGCTTGGTTCCCGGCGCAATGGTCCCCGTCTCGATCAGCCGCCGGATGGCCCGGTAGAGTGCTGCCGTATGCGGCCCGTCATCCGGCAGGACCGGGATCAGGGCCGACCAGTCGGCCGAATTGGTCTTCACTTTTGACATGAAATTGGAGCTATTTCGAACCAATGCCTCTGGATAGATAGACCGACAACATTGAGGAAGGCAAGGTCATGTCCACCAGCACCATCGAAGCCGAAACCGGCTCCTATCCCGTTACCGACCGCAACCGGGTCAAGCGCCTGCACGAGCGCGGCAGCTATGACCGCACCGCCGTGCATGCGATCCTCGATGCCGGCATGCTCTGTCATGTCGCCTATGTCATCGACGGCCAGCCCTTCTGCACGCCGACGATCCACTGGCGCGAAGGCGACATGCTCTACTGGCACGGTTCGTCCGCGAGCCGCATGCTGCGCCATCTCAAGACCGGAACGCCGGCCTGCCTGACGGTCTCGCATCTGGACGGGCTGGTGCTCGCCCGCTCCGGCTTCAATCATTCGGCCAATTACCGCTCAGCCATGTGCTTCGGCACTGCCCGGCTGGTCGAGGATCCCACGGAGAAGGAAAAGGCGCTGCGCGCCGTCATCGACCGCTTCTATCCGGACCGCAGCACACTGCTTCGACCAACCACCGGGCAGGAGATCAAGGCGACGGCCGTCATCGGCATGCGGATCGAGGATGCTTCGGCCAAGGTTCGCGCCAAGGGCGTCGGCGATGACGAGGAGGATTACGGCCTGCCGATATGGGCCGGTGTCATTCCGGTCCGCACGGTACTCGGAGAGACGGAAGTCTCGCCGCATCTTCCGGCTGGCGTATCGAAGCCGGAAACGCTCTCGCTCTATGGGGCCGGAACAAGGCTGGACGACGCACTGACCGAGGCCCAGCGACTTTATGAAGAGGCCGGCAACCAATAAGGCGCCAAGGTCTCACTTCCACTCGTGGGCGCGATCTCCCTTGCAGGGCCGCGCGCTCACGAAAGCAGAGATGTCCTCGGCTTTTTCGGCATAGGCGAGCGCATCGGCATCGTCGTTGAAACCGATGAAGACCATGAGCATGGAAAGCGCCTTGGGGTGCCCCTTCTTCCGATAGGAGAAGTTGACGGCGCAATGCGGGTATCCGGCATCCATTGCGTGGTCCTGTGAAGCATCCACCGCAAGAGCTATGAACTGGCCGAGAGCCAGGAAACGATCGATCGCGGCGAAGGCCGTGGCCTGCGAGAGCTGCTGGTTGGCGCCGGTGCTGGCGGAGCGGCCGTAAAAAAGGCTGTCTGTCAGACCCTTCCGGCGCTTTGTTTCATAAACGATGAGCCCGCCTGCGACTGCCAGTTCCACTCGTACGTCGAATGTCTGGAACTGCTCCGACGAACGGTCAAGCTCGGCGAACAGGCTCCTCAGATCCGCGACGTAGTCAGAATAAAGTGCGATGGTCATGGAGCCCCGCCGGTGGTTCGATCAAAAGAAGCGCCGCTCCTAGCATGAGTCATCCGCCGGCGATACCGGGTCTTCACAGCGATGGTGCCCCACAAACGGAAACGGGCGCCCGTCGGATAGCCGACCTCCCGACGTTTACGCGCGCCGCTCACTCGGCAGGCGTGGAAGGAGAACGGTTAGCAGACCGAGAAGCGGCATGTAGGAGCAGACATTGTAGACGAACTCGATGCCCTGCCTGTCGGCGAAGACGCCGAGGACGGCTGCGCCGATGCCGCCGAAACCGAAGGCAAAACCGAAGAACAGGCCGGCGATCAGCCCGACGCGACCGGGCACAAGTTCCTGCGCGAAAACGACGATGGCCGAGAAGGCGGAGGAAAAGATGAAGCCGATCACCACCACCAGCACCGAGGTCCAGAACAGATCGGCATAGGGAAGCAGCAGCGCGAAGGGGATGACACCGAGGATCGAGAACCAGATTACCGCCCGCGAACCGAAACGGTCGCCGATCGGCCCGCCGAAGAAGACTCCGGCCGCCGATGCGCCGAGGAAGAGGAACAGCATGATCTGGGCGTCCTGCACGCCGACCCCGAACTTATGGATGGCGAAGAAGGTGAAGTAGCTGGAAAGGCTGGCCAGATAGGCATTCTTGGTCGCCGTCAGCACGATCAGGATGGCGAGCGTCCAGGCCACCTGGGAGCGCGGCAGCGGCAGCGTCCTGTTGGGCAAGGGTCGCCCGGCATTGCTGCGGCGGTGACGCATGTACCAGACGCTGACGCCCGAGAGTACGCCGAAACCGAGAAGCGCGATCAGCGAGAACCAGCTCAGGACGCCCTGTCCGCGCGGAATGACGATGAAGGCCGCAAGCAGCGGACCGATGGCCGTGCCGGTATTGCCGCCGACCTGGAAGAAGGACTGCGCCAGACCGTGACGTCCGCCGGAGGCGAGCCGGGCCACGCGCGATGCTTCGGGATGGAAGATCGCAGAACCGATGCCGATCAGGCAGGCCCCGACCACCAGCACCGAGAAATGCCCGGCATAGGCAAGGGTAATCAGGCCGGCGCAGGTGGACAGCATCGCCGCCGGCAGGGAAAACGGCATGGGCCAGCGATCGGTGACGATGCCGACGGCCGGCTGAAGCAGCGATGCCGTGACCTGAAAGGCAAATGTCAGAAGACCGATCTGCACGAAATCGAGTGCGTAGTTATCCTTCAGAAGCGGGTAGAGTGACGTCAGAAGCGACTGCATGATGTCATTGAGCATGTGGCAGAAGCTTGCGGCGAAAATGATGGAGAAGGCAGTCCTTTCGACCCGGCCTTCGCTGGCTGCTATGCTGGCCATCCCTTTTTGTCCCTCGTCCGTGATGATAAACCTGATCCGCATATACCCCTGCGCGGATTGACACTCGTCATATCCGGCTTGTCGCTGGCCCGCTTTTGTGTTGTGGTCGAATTCTTTCGAGAGTGGGCCAAATGCGCGTTATTGATCTTACCGGGGCTGCTCAGAGCGTCGACCGGGACTACCACAATCAGAGCCTCATCTGGATCGAGCAGGCAAACGAGCCGGTTCTGGCGCTTGGCCGCGTTTATCCCGCCGGTTTCAAAGTTGCCCTTCATTCGCACAGGCGCACACAGCTCTGGTTCGCACGGCGTGGCATCGTGCTCGTCAGCACGGATGACAGGCGATGGATGATCCCGCCCGGCCATGCCCTCATCATTCCCGCCGGCATGGAACATTCCGCCGAGATGGTCAGCGCCGTTGAAATGCGCTCCATCTATGTGAATGTCGCAAGCGACGGCGCCAGCCGGCCGCGCGTGGTCGAAGTCACTCCGCTTGCGCAAAACCTGATCGAGGAACTGGTCGAAGTGGAGGAAAAACCGGTCAGGCAGAACCGTCTGGCCATGGTCACCGACCTGCTGCTCGACGAATTCCGCCAATTGCCGGAACGGCCGCTCGGCCTGCCCTTTCCCAATGACCAGAGACTGGCACGGCTTTGCCGGCAATTCCTGAAAGTTCCCTCGGCAAGCGTCAGCATCGACGACTGGGCGCTGGACATGGGCATCGGCCGTCGCTCCTTCACGCGGCTGTTTCGTGCGGAAACCGGAATGAGCTTCGTGACCTGGCGGCAGCAGGCATGCCTTTTCGCATCCCTGCCAAGACTGGCGGATGGCGAGACGATCACCAATGTCGCGCTTGACGCCGGCTACGAGAATATTGCGGCCTTTTCCACCATGTTCCGGCGCATGCTCGGCCGTTCGCCCCGCAGCTATCTGAAGGCGCAGACGTCTTGAGGCGAAAGCCGCCGCAGCGGCTTTGCGACCGGGGATGCAGGCTTCCCTATCACGGCAAAAAGCCCCAGATCTTTCGATCCGGGGCTTTCGAACTCGTCTTCTGGATTGTTTTGGCTCAGAGCGTGCCGGCGCGCTGCTGCAGCATCATATAGGTGTCGAAGCCGTATTCGGCGACCTGCGCCCAGAGATAGGCGTCCTTCTTGAAGGCCTGCTGGCTGTCGTAGAGCTTCTTGAAGTTCTCATTCTTGGCGCTGAGACCGGCATAGGTCTCAAGAGCTGCCTTGTGGCAGACGTCAAGGATATCCGAGGAGAAGGCGCGAAGCTGCGTGCCTTCTGCCACGAGCTGGCGCAGAGCCATGGCATTGGAGGCGTCGTAGCGGGCAAGCATCCGGGCGTTCGCCGCCGCGCAAGCGTCGGTCAGCATGCGCTTGTAGTTTTCCGGCAGCTCGTTGAACTTGTCGAGGTTGAACATCGCGTGCACGGTCGGGCCGCCTTCCCACCAGGCCGGATAGTAATAATACTTGGCGACCTTGTAGAAGCCGAGCTTGTAGTCGTCATAGGGACCGACGAACTCGGTGGCATCGATCGTGCCCTTTTCCAGCGCCGGATAAACGTCCGAACCGGCGATCTGCTGCGGCGTCACGCCGACCTTGCCCATGATCTCGCCGGCAAGGCCGGCAATGCGCATCTTCAGGCCCTTCAGGTCGTCGATGGTCTTGATTTCCTTGCGGTACCAGCCTCCCATCTGGGCGCCGGTATTGCCGGCCGGAAGCGCGTAAAGGTTATAGCCGGCGAGGAACTCGTTCAGCAGTTCATTGCCTCCGCCGGCGGTGAACCACGCGTTGGTCATGCGTGCATTGAGGCCGAAGGGAATGGCCGTGCCGAGCGCAAAGGCCGGGTCCTTGCCGATGTAATAATAGCAGCAGGTATGGGCCATCTCGATCGTGCCAGAGGCCACGGCGTCTGCGGCCTGCAGCGGCGGCACCACTTCGCCGGCAGCAAAGGTCTGGATGGTGAAATTGCCGCCCGAGGCTTCCGACACGCTTCTGGCGATATCGGTTGCGGCATCGAAGATGATGTCCAGGCTCTTCGGGAAGGACGACGTCAGGCGCCAGGTGATCTGGGGATTTTCCTGCGCGATGGCAGGCGCTGCAAGTCCGGCGGAGGCTGCAGCACCCAAGCCGACGGCGCCGGCCTGTTTGAAGAAATTACGGCGGTTCATGGTCATCTGCCCTGGTTGCTTCCTGTCGTCATCGTTTCCTCCCGGCCTCCTCCGCCGGCGCGGTCTTAAGCACGACCGTCGCCAGGTTGCAAGACCGGCGATGCGGGGAATTGCGCCGGAACGCCTCATGCTTTTCGCAAAATTGCGCGGATCGCAGGCCAGGAAATCAGAAAACTGCGCGAAGACTCATCCGGCGGATGCCTTGCGGCGGGGGTCGTCTAAGGCCGGATTGTAGAAAAGAGAGAGGACCAGACTGCGGGCGATACGTTCGGCGGTCGCCATGAACCAGGCCTGCGCCGCCTCGCTCGCCTCAAGATCGGCAAGCGTCGCGCGGAAAAGCGCTAGCCATTCGATAAAAAGCCCCTCGGTGATACCATTCACCCCTTGATGGGCCTGGACCGGCTTGCCGCCATAGGCGCCATTCTTGAAAGCCACCGAAGTCCAGAATGCCTTCATGCGCTGAAGATGGGTGGGCCATCGCCCGGCAAGCCGCGCATCGAAAACGGGGCCGAGCGTCTCATGCGCCTGCACACGGCCGTAGAAGGTCTCGACGAGACGGTCGATGAAGGCCACGTCGACGCCCATCGCCGCCATCTCGGCGGCGGCTCTTTCCAGGATCTCGGCGCGGTTGGCCGCCCTGCCGGTCAGTTCGTTTTCCATGACCTTCTCCTTTGAGTTGCCGCGTAACCTTCTCATGCTCTTACGGCTGGCATTCGTCAAACGGGAGGGCCGGGGCCGATCGTCGCATCTATGCGCGGGCGTGGCGGAATGCGATCGATCTGCGTCGATTGGCCTTACGCCAGCCTCTTGACCAGTGGTAGGGCAGGTACTTATTTTAGAATAATTCTAAAAATTGGAGTCTTCCATTCATGTTCCGCAGCCTGTTTTCAACGGCAAAGCGCTCCTTCGACAGCCTCAGCGAGCAGGAAATCCTGGCGCTGGCGATTTCGTCCGAAGAGGACGATGCGCGCATCTATCTCGCCTACGCCGACCAGCTCCGGGCGCAATATCCCCAGTCGGCGAAAGTGTTCGAGGACATGGCAGAGGTGGAGCAGACCCATCGTAACATGCTGATCGACATGCATCGCCAGCGTTTCGGCGAGCGCATTCCCCTGATCCGACGCGATCACGTCGGCGGTTTCTACGAGCGCAAACCCGACTGGCTGCGCGCCAACCAGTCGCTGGAGCAGATCCGCGCGGAAGCCGGAAAGATGGAAGAAGGCGCCTACCGTTTCTATGTGGAGGCCGCCAAGCGTACGAGCGATGCCTCGACCCGCAAGCTGCTCGGCGATCTGGCGCTGGCCGAGCAGGGGCATGAAGAAATCGCCGCCATGCTCGGCGAGAGACATGTGCCGGGCGAGGTGGCGGCGGAGGAAAACGAGACAGCGCGGCGGCAGTTCATCCTGACCTATGTGCAGCCCGGCCTTGCCGGCCTGATGGACGGCTCGGTCTCGACGCTGGCACCGATCTTCGCCGCAGCCTTTGCCACCGGCGATACCTGGCAGACCTTCCTCGTCGGGCTCTCGGCCTCCGTCGGCGCGGGCATTTCCATGGGCTTCACCGAAGCCGCCCATGACGACGGAAAGCTTTCCGGCCGCGGTTCGCCGATCAAGCGCGGGCTTGCTTCCGGCATCATGACCGCTCTCGGCGGCCTCGGCCACGCCCTGCCCTATCTCATCCCGCATTTCTGGACGGCGACGCTGACCGCCGCGGTGGTGGTGTTCTTCGAACTCTGGGCTATCGCCTTCATCCAGAACAAGTACATGGAAACGCCGTTCTTCCGTGCGGTCATGCAGGTCGTATTCGGCGGATCGCTAGTGCTCGCCGCCGGCATCCTGATCGGCAATGGGTGAGACGCGACCGAGCGCAAGCGCCCGCTGAAATCGATCCAGCGAATCGATTTCAGCGTCGAACGCCACGAGCCAAAAGCGAGTGGCCGGGCGTATCCGTCGGTCACAACCCGGCTCACGTCCCCCTCACCGCAACAGCTTCAACGATCCCGTCAGCGACTTCACCCATTTCGACGGCCCGGCAATCCCGAGGCCGTCGATCTTTTCCTCGCCAAGATCCCGACCCGGCAAGGATGCCTCGTAATCGGCATAGATGTGCAGGGCACGGGCGAAAGCCGGGAACGGAACAATGGCGCCCGCCGGATCGGCACCCGCCAGCGCCTTCAGCATCAGCCTGCGCAAGGCCTCATCATCCGCCTGAAGGACCGGCACCGGCAGGCTGGAACTGATGTCGATCCGCCGCCCCTTGGCGTCCTCAAGCCGGCGCGCGGCCAGCACAGGCAGCTTCGCACCAATTCCGATGGAGATCGCTCCAACGGTATTGGCGAGAAGGCCCTGGGGCAATTCGGGATTGACGACGATGGCGATACGAAGGTCTTCGCTCATTTCTGCTCCGGCTTTGTGTTTTCGAGCAAAAACTAGTGCTGCGCACCGGAAATTTCCTATCTTTTATTACTGTCTCAATCCATGATTAGGTAGAATCTACCAATTTATTGAATTACTGAGGTGGATCATGCCTGAAAATGCACTGGAGCCCGTGGACGTCAGGATACTGGAGGCGCTGCAGGCCGATGGACGGATGACCAACCAGACACTATCGGAGGAGGTCGGGCTTTCAACTTCGCCATGCTGGCGGCGCGTGCGACAACTGGAGGAAACCGGCGTCATAAGGGAGTATCGCGCCGAACTGGACCGCAAGAAGATCGGTCTCGGCGTGCACGCCTTCATTCGCGTCAAGATCGACAGCCACAGCGAACAGGAGGCGGAGGAATTTTCGGCCAGCGTCTCGAAGCTCAAGGAGGTCGTCGCCTGCTACAGCATTGCAGGCGATGCCGACTTCCTGTTGCAGGTGGTCTCGCCGGACCTCGACACCTATGCGGATTTCGCGATGACTGTCGTGCGCCGCCTGCCGCGCATCAAGGAAATGCAAACGACCTTCGTGTTGAAGGAAATCAAGCCGTTCGAGGGTTTCCCGCTGTCCTTCGCCCGAAGGTAGCGCTTTCGTTCTTACTTGAGAGCGCCGACCATGACGTCGGTGGTGCCGTTCTCGATGGTGACCCAGCGACCCGAATCGAAGCTCGCCTGCCGCTTGAGGTAGGTGTAGGGCGTATTGGTCCAGAGCTTGACGTCGTCCGTGAGGTTATCGAGAACGAAATCGCCTTCCGCGGTTCGCAGCGTCAGCACCGCATGGCCTTCTCCGTCGGGCTTGCGCAGGACGGTAATCAGTAGGTCGGACGGAGAGAAGCCCGCTTCCATTAGCTTCTTGCGCTTCAGGAGAACGTAATCCTCGCAATCGCCGGCATCGCTCGGATAGGCCCAGACTTCCTCGCGCCCGTATATCTCGGCATCGGTCATTGGCGTGATCGCGGCATTCACCGAACCGTTGACTTCCCGCACGATGCTCCAGCCATGGGCGGTGACCCGCGGCGCCGGACCAGGCCTTGTCCGGACGCTGCATTCATCGGGATAGCTGCGGCAGAACTCGTAATGGCCGATCGGCTGAGACGTGATGTTGCCCGTCTGCATGGACAACTGGGTCTTCGGCGCCGTCAAGGCAGTGCTGGCAGGCGCCATGACCGCCAGCGAAACCACCAGCGCAGCAAGCGCTTTCGAACCGTTCATCATGAACTCGTCCCCTTAATCGTTAACAAAACGTTAAGGTTCAAGCGGCGTGCGAGTCAATCACCGCGGTCCGTGGCGCGTTAGGGATTTGTCAACTATGGTTAAAATGCGACACGATCACTCCGGCAACATCGAAGCGATTGCCGCCTTCATGCGGGCGATGTCCTCCGGCCGGGACAGCCTGTGGTCTCCGTCGCGCACAAGCGTCAGCACTACGTCATCAGCCGGCAGGAATTCCATGAGTTTCAGCGCGTGCCTGTAGGGCACGTCGGGATCGGCCATGCCCTGCAGGATATGCACCGGGCAGCCCGTCTCGATGATGCCCTTCAGCACCTGGTTTTTCCGGCCGTCCTCGATGAGGGCGCGGGTGAAGATATTCGGCTCGGGACTGTATTCGGAGGGTTCCTCGAAATAGCCGCGCTCGGAAAGCGAGACACGCTCCGCCTCCGAAAGGCTCGGCTCGATGAGGTCGATGGTGAAATCCGGCGCCGGCGCGATCAGCACCAGTCCCGCAACCTTCGGCCCGCGGCCAAGCCTTGCCAGTTCCTGGATGACACGGATCGCGATCCAGCCACCCATGGAGGAGCCGACCAGAACAACGGTTTCCGGCGCGGCATGTTCAAGTACGGCCAGCGCCTCTTCCGTCCAGCGGCTAATCGTGCCCTCGTGGAACTCGCCGCCGGAGGCGCCGTGACCGGAATAGTCGAAACGAATTGCAGCGAGCCCCTTTTCGGCCGCAAGCGCGTCGAGTTCCATGGCCTTGGTGCCGGTCATGTCGGAACGGTAACCGCCGAGCCAGACGAGTGCCGGTATCGCCGGCGGGGTGTGCTCCTGGCGCCGGCGCAGCAGCATGGCGATCGGCCGCGCATCGCCACCCCCGCCCACAGTCAACTGCGTTCCGACGATCCCGTTTTCACCCTCGGCCATGCCCGTTCTCCTTCTTGCCCGCACCATGCGACGTTGCGGCCTGTAAAACACACTCGCGAAGGAACGGACAACAGGTGATTTTCTATGGAAGGCATGCTATTGACTTAGAACCCGCAATCGCCATCTTGCCTGCGCACGAGATTCCAGCGCAGCGAGAACGTTGCGGTTATCCGGAACATTTCGAGGAGAATACGACCATTCGCAGACCTTTCAAAGCCGACGCCCCCGTCAAGGATGGGCCGCGCTCCAACCGGGAAATCAGGGTTCCCAAAGTTCAGCTTATCAATGAAGAAGGCCAGAATCTCGGCATCGTGCCGACGGATCAGGCGCTCAAAATGGCGGAGGAAGCCGGTCTCGATCTGGTCGAGATTTCGCCCAATGCCGAGCCGCCGGTCTGCAAGATCCTCGACCTCGGCAAGCTGAAATACGCCAACCAGAAGAAGGCGGCCGAAGCGCGCAAGAAGCAGAAAATCGTTGAGGTCAAGGAAATCAAGATGCGACCCAACATCGACACCCATGACTATGAGGTGAAGATGAAGGCGATGGCGCGCTTCTTCGAGGACGGCGACAAGGTCAAGGTGACGCTGAAGTTCCGCGGCCGCGAAATGGCCCACCAGGAACTCGGCATGAAGCTGCTCCTGCAGGTCAAGGAAGATACCCTGGCCATCGCCAAGGTCGAAGCCGAGCCCAAGCTCGAGGGACGCCAGATGATGATGGTGCTCGCTCCGAAATAAGTGTGCTCCAAGGCCCCATGAAAAAAGCCGCCTCAGGGCGGCTTTTTTCATGACTTGCGCTGACAATCCGCTGACAGGCGGACGGGCCGTCCTGTCAGGACGACGAGTGCAAGATGTTGTTCATCGAGATCATTCATGTTCAACATCGGAGGAAAAATGATGTTCGCCCTGCTGCGCAAACCCCTGCTCCTATCGAGCACCGCCCTGCTCTCCCTGACCCTGCTGCCCGCCATTGTCTCGGGCATTTCCCTTCCGCTGTCCTCCTCGATCATATCCGTCGCCTATGCCGACGATGATGGCGGAGACGATCATGGAGGCGATGACCATGGCGATGACAGCGGAAACGACAGTTCAGACGACAGCGGTGGTGACGACGATAGCAGAGATGATGCTTCCGACGACGACAGCGATAACGACGCCTCCGATGACGACAAGACGGACGACAGCGATATCCATGACGACCAGACCAGCAACCGCCGCGATCGCAATGTCGAGACCAGTCTGGTCGTCAACGAAACCCAACTGCGTGGCCTGACGAACGGAACGATGATCGCGGTAGACCAGAACGGTCGTCGACTGCGGGTCGAAATCGAACAGGAACACGGCATGACCGAGGTCAAGTTCGAAGCTCCCAGAGGCACGGTCACGCAAGTTACAGTCGTCCCTGTAAACTGATTGCGCTTGAAATGGCCGCGGCGCGGCCGCCGGTACTGCGCGCCATTTCTCCCCGCCCGGCCTCGGGCGGGGCTCCTTTCGCCCCGGTGGCGCGGCAATGAAACAAACGCTACTCTCAACCATGAACCAAGTCCGAGGAAAAGCGTCATAGGCATGATGGCTATGGAAAGGCGACATTTCATCTTGTTGCTCGCAGCGGCGATGCCGCTTGCCATCACACTTGCGCATGCCGCACCAGCCAGAGCCGACGACGATGGCGGCGATGACAGCGGCGGTGATGGCGGTGATGGCGGTGATGATGGTAGTGACGATAGCGGCGGCGGGAGCAATTCCGGATCCGAAGACAACGAGAGCAATGACAGCTCCACTGGCGAAAGCGAAGCCGGCGAGGACGATCACGTCAAGGCGCGCGACGCCGTCCGCGAGGGGCGCATCCTGCCGCTTCGCGAGATCCTTCGCCGTGTGGACGCCATGGAGGCCGGGCGTGTGATCTCCGTCGATCTCTCGCTCGAAGGCAAATCGCCCTTCTATACGCTCAAGGTCGAGAACAATAACGGCAGCGTGCGCACTCTTCGCCTCAATGCGGTGACCGGCCGCAAGCTGTCCCTGTTCGGGTGGTAACGCGATGCAACTGCTGCTCGCCGAAGACGATCGCGACATAGCAGATCACACCAAGGCCAAACTTGAGGCCGAGGGGTATCTCGTCAACCATCTCGCTACGGGTCCGGAAGTATGGGCCGAGGGTGAAACAGGCGACTATGCGGCGATCATTCTTGACCTCGGCCTACCTGGCATGGATGGCCTCTCCATATTGAAGCGCTGGCGAGCAGCCGGCCTCGACACGCCGATCCTAGTGCTGACGGCCCGGGGTTCATGGATGGAGCGGGTTGACGGCTTCGAGGCCGGTGCGGACGACTACCTGCCCAAGCCGTTCCGCAGCGAGGAACTGCTCGCACGTCTCAAGGCGTTGCTGCGCCGCGCACGGGGCAAGCCTTCCCCTGTCAACTCCGCCGGCCGGTTTGTCATCGATGACCAAACTCGCCGCGTCACCTATGACGGCCGCCCGCTCGAACTCACAACGCTGGAATATCGCTTGTTGCAGCTTCTTGCCAGCGCCCCCGGTCGCGTCTTCGACCCTATCGAAATTGCCCGCCATGTCCAGGGCCGCGATGACGATGCCGCCAAGAACGCCGTCGAGGCAATGATCACAAGGCTCCGTCGCAAGACCGATCCGGAAGCGATCGAAACGCGACGCGGCTTCGGCTACCTGTTGCCGGACAACCAGACATGATCCAATCCCTCCGGATCCGGCTCGCCGCCGGCGCCATGGTTGCGATCGTCTTCATCCTGCTGCTGGTGGGCTTCGGTCTCAGCCGCGTCTTCTCGAACTACGTTGCAGAGCGATATCGGGTCGAATGCGCGACGATCATCGATCAGCTTGCAGCAGCTCTCGAGCTTCGCGACGGAAAAGCCGTTCTGGAAAAAACGCCGACCGATCCCCGCTTCAACCTTCCGGGAAGCGGCCGTTATTGGCAGATAACGCCCGCGACGGGCGCCGCGCTGCGTTCGCGGTCGCTCTGGGACGTTGAACTGCCCGCCGACCTGCCACGAGCCGACCATGGCTTCATGGCGGCGGAAGGACCGGATGGCGCCGGCCTTTTCGTCTACAGACGCCAGATTGCGCTCGACGATGAAGGCGGATCCCACGGCTTCATGCTTTCGGCTGCGTTCGATAGAAGCGAACTCGATGACGCCGTCGCACAGTTTCACAGCACGATGGCGCTGATGCTCGTTCTGACGGCAGCGGTTTTGGTCGCTGCCGCGATTTTCCAGGTTGGCGTCGGGCTTTCCCCCCTTGCGCGACTTCAGCAACGGGTCGGCCTTGTCCGCTCGGGGCAGGCCAACTCGGTCGAGGATGTCGGCGCCTCCGAACTCCGGCCACTCGTGTCCGAACTGAACCTGCTGCTGACTGAGCGGGAAACCGCGGTGGAAAGGGCAAGGGCACGCGCGAGCGATCTTGCCCACGGGCTGAAAACGCCGCTCACCGTGCTACTGCAACTGACCGATCATCTGCCTCCGGCCCAGAAGAAGCTCGCGCGCCAGCAAGTGGACCTGGTTCGCCAACGCGCCGACCGCCAGCTCCAATCGGCAAGGCTCGGCGTAGAACAGATGGCGCGGACGGAACTGGCTCCCTTGGTCGGCAAGCTGGTGAGCGTGCTGAAACCCGTGACCCAGTCCCGCAATGTCGATTGGGAAATCCATATCGATGAGCGGCTGACCGCCGACATGGATGCGGCCGATCTCGCGGAAGCGCTCGGCAATGTGCTCGACAACGCGGCGCGCTATGCCCTCGGTCGGATTCATATAGCGGCCATTGTTGCGGATGGAGCAATCGTCATCACCGTCGAGGACGACGGACCCGGGATCGCTCCGCACGAACTCGCGACACTTCCTTCCAGGGGCCGGCACCTCGGGGCGGACGACGAGGGTTCCGGTCTCGGTCTATCGATCACGGCGGAGATTCTTGCTGCCTATGCGGGCGCAATGGAGCTCGAAGGCTCCCGACTCGGCGGTCTGGCGGTCAGACTGAGGGTTCCGCTGCGCACGTAGCGGATCACGAGGAGAGACAAAGCCCAAGAATCCGTCGAACCCCGTTGCGCTTTTGTCCCTTCGCGGTTATAAGCGCGCGTCCGAACGGTCCGGCAGGGCATGCCGTGGCCGTTTCTAATGCTTGAAAACCGGCTTTCGTCGGCTGGTTTCTCACAAAAACAATGGAGTAGCAAAATGCCCAAGATGAAGACGAAGTCCTCGGCCAAGAAGCGGTTCAAGATCACCGCCACTGGCAAGGTTGTCGCTGCGGCTGCCGGCAAGCGCCACGGCATGATCAAGCGGTCCAACAAGTTCATCCGCGATGCTCGCGGTACGATGATCCTCGCCGAAGCTGACGGCAAGAAGGTTATCAAGAACTACCTGCCGAACGGTCTCTGAGACCTTCCGCCCAACTGGACCAAGTTTAAGGAGATCATGACATGGCACGCGTAAAACGCGGCGTTACCGCCCACGCCAAGCACAAGAAAGTATTGAAGGCAGCCAAGGGCTTCTACGGCCGCCGCAAGAACACGATCCGCGCAGCAAAGGCTGCCGTCGATCGTTCCAAGCAGTTCGCCTACCGCGACCGCAAGGTCAACAAGCGCAACTTCCGCGCCCTGTGGATCCAGCGTATTAACGCTGCCGTCCGCGAATTCGGCCTGACCTATGGCCGCTTCATCGACGGCCTCAACAAGGCCGGCATCGAAGTCGACCGCAAGGTTCTGTCCGACATGGCCATCCATGAGCCGGCAGCTTTCGGCGCCCTCGTCGAAGCTTCCAAGAAGGCACTTGCCTACCTCAAGGAAAACGGCACGGCCAACGAGTTTGAAAGCGCGGTCAAGTAAGCCAGCGCTTCCCAAGCTCATTGCACAATCCGATTGGGAAACCCGCGCTGGCAGGGCTGGCGCGGGTTTTTTCATATCATCGTCACGCCGGGACGTCAGGCTCGGCAGAGGAACCAGGGCAGGAAAGACAAGATGTCCGATCTCGACAGTCTGAAAATAGCGCTTCTTTCGGATGTTACGGCAGCCGAAGACGAGGCCGCGATCGAGGCAGTGCGCGTTGCCGCGCTCGGCAAGAAGGGTTCGGTTTCCGAACTGCTGAAGACGCTGGGCAGCATGACGCCGGAAGAACGCCAGACGCGCGGTGCCGCAATCAACGCGCTGAAGAACGAACTGACCGAGAAGATCACCGCCCGGAAGAGCGAGCTGCGCGACGCGGCGATCAACGCCCGCCTGAAGGCAGAGACCGTCGATGTCAGCCTGCCGGTGCGCTCCTCGCCCGCTGAGCGCGGCCGCATCCATCCGATCAGCCAGATCGTCGACGAGATCACCGCCATCTTCGCCGACATGGGCTTCTCCATCGCCGAAGGCCCGGATATCGAGACCGACTACTACAACTTCACGGCGCTCAATTTCCCCGAGGGTCATCCGGCCCGCGAGATGCACGACACCTTCTTCCTGTCGCCCGACGAGAACGGCGAGCGCAAGGTTCTGCGTACCCATACCTCGCCGGTGCAGGTGCGCACCATGGAAGCGCAGAAGCCGCCGATCCGCATCGTCATTCCCGGCAAGACCTATCGTCAGGACAGTGACGCCACCCATTCGCCGATGTTCCATCAGGTCGAGGGCCTCGTCATCGACAAGACCGCCAATGTCGGCCACCTGCGCTGGGTCCTCGAGGAATTCTGCAAGGCCTTCTTCGAGGTCGACAAGGTGGTGATGCGCTTCCGCCCGTCCTTCTTCCCCTTCACGGAACCGAGCTTCGAAGTCGACATCCAGTGCGACCGCTCCTCCGGCCCGATCGTCAAGTTCGGCGAAGGCACCGACTGGATGGAAATTCTGGGCTGCGGCATGGTTCATCCGAACGTGCTGCGCGCCGGTGGTCTCGATCCGGACGAGTATCAGGGCTTTGCCTGGGGCATGGGCCTCGACCGCATCGCCATGCTGAAATACGGCATGCCGGACCTCAGAGACTTCTTCAACGCCGACGTGCGCTGGATGAGCCATTACGGCTTCCGCCCGCTCGACGTGCCGACACTCTTCGGCGGCTTGAGCGCGTAATTACCGATAGCCCTGCGGAAGTCTTCTGCGATGAGCCAGACACCGACATACTATTTCGTGACCGACATCGAGACGAATGGGCCGGATCCCATGCACCATTCGATGCTGAGCTTTGCCACCGTCGTCCTGCGTTCCGATGGCGCGCTGTGCGGCGAGTTCGAAGCCGTGCTCCAGCCTCGTCCCGATCGTCAGACGGATGATCGGACCATGGGCTGGTGGAAGACGCAGCCGGAGGCATGGATGGCAGCGACGGCCGATCCGGAAGACCCGGCAATCGTCATGAAGCGTTTCGTCGACTGGATCGAAAACTTCGGCGGACAGCGGGCCTTTGCGGCAAGACCGGTGATGTTCGACGGCTTGTGGATCGACCACTACCTGAAAACATTCGCCGATCGCTTCCTGCTGGATGCCGCGATCTGGGGCCATTGCGTCTTCAATCGCGCGCCGCTCGACATCGGCACCTACCTGCTCGGCGTCTTCGGCAAGACGGAACCGTCGGCAGGCCCAACTGAATTCCCTGCCGAGTGGCTCGGACATCATCCGCACACTCACCGGGCTATCGACGATGCGCGCGGATACGCGTCGCTTCTTTCAAAACTATTCGAGGTGGCTCGGGAGCTGCCGGCAAACCCGCTCGATTTTACAAGGGTGCAAAAATGAAATTCACACTCTCCTGGCTCAAGGATCATCTGGAAACCGACGCCACGCTCGACGAGATCTGCGAGCGCCTGACTGCAATCGGCCTCGAAGTCGAGGATGTCGATGACAAGGCGGCCTACAAGCCCTTCGTCATCGCCAAGGTTCTCTCCGCCGAGAAGCATCCGGAAGCAGACCGGCTGAAGGTTCTGTCGGTCGATGCCGGGGACGGCAAGCCGGTGCAGATCGTCTGCGGCGCGCCGAATGCCCGCGCCGGTCTCGTCGGTGCTTTGGCGCGTCCCGGAACCTATGTTCCCGGCATCGACGTTACGCTTTCAGTCGGCAAGATCCGCGGCGTCGAAAGCCATGGCATGATGTGCTCCGAAAAGGAGCTCAACATTTCCGACAATCATGACGGCATCATCGACCTGCCCGAGGATGCCCCGGTCGGCACCTCGTTCGCGTCTTACGCCGGCCTTGACGATCCGGTCATCGAGATCAACCTGACGCCGAACCGCCCGGACTGCACCTCTGTCTTCGGTATTGCCCGCGACCTCGCCGCTTCCGGCCTCGGCACGCTGAAGCAGCCGAAGGTGCCCGACTTCAAGGTCGAGGGCGAGACGCCGCATGAGGTGAAGATCGTGCTGGACGACGAGCGTCTCTGCCCCGGCTTTGCCTATCGCCTCGTGCGCGGCGTGAAGAACGGCCCGAGCCCGAAATGGATGCAGCAGCGGCTGCTTGCCATCGGCCTGCGCCCGATCTCCGCGCTGGTCGACGTCACCAACTACATGACCTTCGACCAGGGCCGTCCGATGCACGTCTTCGACGCCGACAAGGTCAAGGGCACGCTCACCGTGCGCCGCGCGCAGGAGGGCGAGGAAATCCTCGCTCTCGACACCCGCACCTACAAGCTCAATCCTTCGAACGTCATCATCTCCGACGACAACGGTCCGGAATCGATCGGCGGCATCATGGGCGGCGAACATTCCGGCTGCGACGAGAACACCGTCAACGTGCTGATCGAGTCGGCGCTCTGGGACCCGATCAACATCGCCAAGACCGGCCGCTCGCAGGGCATCATTACCGATGCCCGCTACCGCTTCGAGCGCGGCGTCGATCCGGAATACATGGTGCCCGGCCTCGAACGCACCACCGAACTGGTGCTCTCGATGTGCGGCGGCACGGCGGCGGCCACCAAGGTCACCGGTTACAAGGGCCATGTCCGCAAGATCGTCGACTTCCCGTTCTCGGAAGTGAAGCGCCTCACCGGCCTCACCGTCTCCAACCAGGAAGCCCGCACGATCCTCACCGGCCTCGGCTTCGAGGTGATCGGCGAAGGCGAACAGGTCAAGGTTTCGGTGCCGTCCTGGCGTCCGGATGTCGACGGCAAGGCCGATCTGGTGGAAGAAGTCATGCGCGTGCATGGCGTCGACAACATCAAGCCCGAGCCGCTGGCACCGACCGGCTCCGTCAATGGCCGCATCCTGACGACGCTGCAGATCCGCACCCGCACCGCCAAGCGCACGCTTGCCGCACGCGGCATGCTGGAAGCCGTCACATGGTCCTTCATCTCCGAGGAACAGGCAAAGCTCTTCGGCGGCGGCAGCGCCGCGCTCAAGCTCGCCAACCCGATCGCCGCAGACATGTCGGACATGCGGCCTTCGCTGCTGCCCGGCCTGCTTGTCGCCGCCCAGCGCAATGCCGACCGAGGCTTCGGTGACGTCGCGATCTTCGAAGTTTCGGGCACGTACGAGAACGATACGCCGGAAGGGCAGCGCCGCGTCGCCGGCGGTATCCGCCGCGGTACGGCCTCGCTTGCCGGCGCCGGCCGCATGTGGTCGAACGCCGCCAAGGGCGGTGGAAAGCCGGTCGACGTCTATGACGCTAAGGCCGATGCGCTCGCCGTGCTGGAAGCCTGCGGCCTGCCGATGGGCAATGTGCAGATCGAGGTCGGCGCTCCGGCATGGTACCATCCGGGCCGTTCCGGCACGATCAAGGCCGGCCCGAAGGTGATCCTCGGTTACTTCGGCGAGTTCCACCCGAAGACGCTCGAAGCGCTCGATGTCTCCGGCGCGCTTTGCGGCTTCGAGGTGTTCGTCGATGCCCTTCCGGAACCGAAGAAGAAGGCGACCCGCACCAAGCCGGCGCTCGATCTCTCGCCGTTCCAGATGGTCAAGCGCGACTTCGCCTTCGTGGTCGACGAGACCATCGAGGCCGGCGCGATCATCAAGGCCGCCGGCAGTGCCGACCGCAAGCTGATTACCGCCGTCAACGTCTTCGACGTGTTCGAGGGCGCCTCCGTCGGCGAGGGCAGGAAGTCGGTCGCCATCGAGGTTCTGATACAGCCGGTCGACAAGACGCTCACCGACGATGATTTCGAAGCCCTGACGAAGAAGATTGTCGGCAACGTCGAAAAGACCACCGGCGGCAGCCTTCGGGCTTAAGGCTCATAGGATCCAGACAAAAATGGCCCGCCGGGACATCAGCGGGCCTTTTTTGTTTCAGACCTTAAAAGCGGACCCGGATTCCGGCTCACAAATTGAGCGCGTCCTTCAGCGTCAGCGCCTCGCCGACGCGGAGGTCGAGGTCGGCCTCGATATGGGCGATGTGGTGGAGCATGCATTCGGTGGCGCGGGCGACGTCCTTCTTCTCCAGAGCGTCGAGGATCTCGCCATGCTCGTCGTGGCCGCAGCTCGAAACGCCGGTGCGGCCATAAAGCGCGATTACCAGCGAGGAGCGGGCGACGAGTTCGTCCATGAACTTTTCGAGAATGGCATTGCCGGCAACCCTGGCCAGCATCAGGTGAAAATCACCCGACGCCTTGATCTCGGCGCGCCGGGCGCTCGCCCCACGCTCGCTGCGGAAGCGTTCTTCTTCCTTCAACTGTTCGCGAAAGGCGGCGATATCGGCCACGGTGATCCGCTCGGCGGCGGCCGCGACGATACCGGGCTCGATCAGCCGGCGCGAGGCGAAGACCTGCATGGCCTCTTCCGGGGAAGGATTGGAAACGAAGGCGCCGCGATTGCGTTCGGTGCGCACCAGCCCCTCGAAAGCCAGCATCTGCAGCGCATAACGCACCACGGTGCGGCTGACATCGAACAGCGTGCCGACTTCTGCTTCTGAAAGCTTGGTGCCGGGCGCCAGACGCCGGTCGACGATGGCGTCACGCAACTGATCGCGGATGGCGCGTGCGCGATCCTCCTGGTTGGGATCGATCAGGCTCTGGGTTCCCGGGGCGGGCGACATGTCTTCTTTGCGCATGCTGCCTTTTTAGCGTCAATGCGATGCAATGGGAACAGAAAGCTGCATCTGATCTGCAAAATGATTGTCGACAATATATCCTAATGATCGAACGCAATCGCATCTTTTTTATGCATACAGCAACGGAATGCGCTCAAGGTTCCGGCATAGTTGCGCCACACACCTTAGAATCAGGGCGGAGGAGTGGCAAAACGCGAACTGGCACGGCTCATGCATCTGGATTTCCCATGCAGAGGGGTAAATCATGACGAGAGCCGCAGAGATCGATATTGCCGCCGTCTCCAAGGTATACGGAACGACCACCGCAGTGCATGCGATCAGCCTGAAGATACCGGCGGGCACCTATTGCTGCCTGCTCGGTCCCTCGGGCTGTGGCAAGACGTCGACGCTTAGGATGATCGCCGGGCATGAAAGCGTTTCGAGCGGCGATATCCTGCTCGGCAATAACAATGTCACCGACTTGCCGCCGGCAAAGCGCGGCACGGCGATGATGTTCCAGTCCTATGCGCTGTTCCCGCATCTCGACCTCGTCGACAACGTCGCCTTCAGCCTGAAGATGAAAGGTGTGGAGAAGGAAGCCCGCCGGCGCGAGGCGCTGGAAATGCTGAAGCTGATGCAGCTCGAACCCTACGCCAACCGCCGGCCGGCGCAGCTTTCAGGCGGCCAGCAGCAGCGCGTGGCGCTTGCCCGCGCGCTTATTACCAAGCCGGAGGCGCTGCTTCTCGATGAACCGCTTTCGGCGCTCGACCCTTTTCTCAAGATCCGCATGCGCGCGGAACTGAAAAAGCTGCAGACGACACTCGGCATCAGCTTCATCCACGTCACTCACAGCCAGGAGGAAGCCATGGCGCTTGCCGACCTGATCGTGGTGATGAACGAGGGCCGCATCGAACAGGCCGCCCATCCGCGCACGGTCTTCGAGCGCCCGGCCACGGCCTTCGTTGCCCGTTTCATGGGCGATCACAACGTCATTTCGGGCAAGATTGCCGCATCTGGCGAAGATGGCCCGGTGATCGAGGTCATCGGCGGCGGGCGCTTTGTCGCCCAGGGTCCTGCGCAGGAAACCGGCGCACCCGCCGACATCGCCGTGCGCACGGATCGGGTGCGCATCGGCCGGGAGTTTGCAGAAGGCCTCGGCTTCACCGGGATCGTCTCGAATATCGAATATCGCGGCTCGTCCGTGAAGCTTTCCCTCTCCGGCGCCGGGATCGAAGACTTCACGGCCATCGTCAGCGACGCGGACTTCTTCGCAAGCCCCGTCAAGGTGGGCGATGCCGTGCCGCTTTCCTGGCCGGCGGAAGACGCCATCGTGCTCGGCCGTCTGCAGCACTGACCGGATAAGCCAAACACAACCAACCAAAACCTCAGAGGAGAACTGGGCCATGACTGAGAAGACCAAGACCGAAACCGGCGGAATGACCCGCCGCAATCTCCTGAAGACCGGCGCGGCTGCCGCCGGTCTTGCCGCCGGCTCCGGCGCCATAACCGGCTTCCCAACCATCTGGGCGCAGTCGAACATCACGCTGCGCCAGTTCGGCACCGGCGTCTCGAACATCAACGCCATCGCCGAGCAGTGCAAGAAGGACCTCGGCATCACGCTCGAAATGACGGCAACGGATTCGGACGCCGCCGCCCAGCGCGCCGTCACCCAGCCGAACTCCTACGACATCGCCGATATCGAATACTGGATTCTCAAGAAGGTCTATCCGACCGGCGTGATCCAGCCGATGGAAACCAAGAAGCTGAAGTATTACGACAAGGTCGTGCCGCTGTTCAAGAACGGCAAGCTGCTGCCTGACAGCGTGATCGCCCAGGGTACGGCGCCGCATACGGTCGGCTATGTCGAAAAGCCCGGCGACAAGACCTTCGCCAAGGCCGAAACCGAATACTTCACCATGATGCCGACGATCTACAACGCCGACACGCTGGGCATCCGCCCGGATCTCGTCGGTCGCGAGATCACCACCTGGGCCGACATCATGGACCCAGCCTTCAAGGGCAAGACATCGATCCTCAACATCCCCTCCATCGGCATCATGGACGCCGCCATGATTATGGAAGCCATGGGCAACATCAAGTATGCCGACAAGGGTAACATGACCAAAGAAGAGATCGACAAGACGATCGACTTCCTCATCAAGGCGAAGCAGGACGGCCAGTTCCGCGCCTTCTGGAAGTCCTTCGACGAATCGGTCAACCTGATGGCCTCGGGCGAAGTCGTGATCCAGTCCATGTGGTCGCCGGCCGTTGCCGCCGTCCGCTCCAAGGGCATCGCCTGCAAGTACCAGCCACTCAAGGAAGGCTACCGTTCGTGGGGCGGCGGTCTGGGCCTTGCTTCGCACCTCAAGGGCGCACAGCTCGACGCCGCCTATGAATACATCAACTGGTACACCTCCGGCTGGGTCGGCGGCTACCTCAACCGTCAAGGCTACTACTCGGCCTGCATGGAAACGGCCAAGAATTTCATGACCGCCGACGAATGGGGCTACTGGATCGAGGGCAAGGCCGCCCAGGGCGATATCCTCTCGCCGGAAGGCAAGGTCATGGAAAAGGCCGGCGCCATCCGCGACGGCGGCTCCTTCGAGGAACGCATGGGCAAGGTCGCCTGCTGGAACTCGGTCATGGACGAAGACCGCTACATGGTCCGCCGCTGGAACGAGTTCATCGCAGCGTAAGGGGTAATCCCTCCCCACCCCCCAACAGGGGGAGGGGTTTCCGGTGCATCCCGTCACCTGGAGTGGCGGATGCAAGGTCACAAAACGGTGTCTCCCCCCTTGTTGGGGGAGATGGCCGGCAGGCCAGAGGAGGGTCCAAAGCGGAACCTTCGTTGGGGCATGCAGACAATCGAGCCAACACGGAGAGACAGACGATGAACACAGTGCGCTTTATCGGCGTCGGCGAGGAGAAGCCGAAACGCGAGATCCGCCTGCCTGCCTGGCTCCCCGCCTATCTACAGGCAGCACCCCTGGCGCTGATCCTCGGCTGTTTCCTGCTCCTGCCGATCCTGATGATCGGCATCGTCAGTTTCTGGGATTACGACTTCGCCCAGATGTATCCCGATTTCGTCACCTTCAACTACGCCGAAACGCTCGGCTCGTGGGTGACATGGAAGACCTACCTGAACACGCTGAAATTCGCCTTCCTCGTTTGGGCGATCACGCTCTTTATCGGCTTCTGGGTCGCCTATTTCCTCGCGTTCCACATCCGCACCACCACCATGCAGATGGTGCTGTTCCTCGTTTGCACCGTGCCGTTCCTGACGTCCAACATCATCCGCATGATCTCCTGGATCCCGGTGCTCGGCCGCAACGGGCTTGTCAACAGCGCCCTCCTGGGCACCGGCATCGTCTCCGAGCCCGTCGAGTGGCTGCTCTATTCCGATTTCGCGGTGGTGCTCGCCATGGTTCATCTCTATACGCTGTTCATGGTGACGCCGATCTTCAATACCATGATGCGCATCGACCGCGCGCTGGTGGAAGCCGCTCGCGACGCCGGCGCTTCCGGTCGGCAGATCCTCACCAATGTCATTATTCCCCTGTCCAAGCCCGGCATGGCGATCGGCACGATCTTCGTGGTGACGCTGGTCATGGCCGATTTCTCCACCGTTCAGGTGATGTCCGGCGGCCAGAGCGCTTCCGTTGCGCTGATGATGAAGAACCAGATGTCGCTGCTGCAATATCCGGCAGCAGCCGCCAATGCGGTGATCCTGCTGGTTCTGGTTCTCCTGATGGTCGCCGCCATCCTGCGCGTCGTCGATATCCGCAAGGAACTCTGAGATGAATTCCGAAAAACGCTCCCGCGAATTCTATATCCTCGCCGCTTTCTTTGCGCTTTTCGTGCTGTTCCTCTACGGTCCTCTCTCGGCGATCCTGATCCTGTCCTTCCAGGGTGAGAATGGCGGCCTCACCTTTCCGCTGAACGGGATCTCGGTGCACTGGTTCGGCAACCTCTTCGAACAGCAGGCGGTCGGCGATTTCGGCGGCTCCTTCCGCCGCTCGCTGGCGCTCGGCCTCATGGTGATGGTCGTTACCGTCGTCGTCTCGCTGCTGGCGGGGCTCGCCTTCCGCCGCAAGTTCATCGGCGCCACCGCGCTGTTCTATCTCTCGGTCGCAAGCCTCGTCGTGCCCTCCATCATCATCTCCCTCGGCATCGGCGTCGTCTTCAGCCAGGCGGGGCTTCAGCCCGCATGGTATTCGTCGGCATTTGGCGCGCACCTCACCTGGACACTGCCCTTCGGCGTGCTAATCATGTTCGCCATCTTCAACCGCTTCTCGCCGTCCTATGAGGAGGCCGCCCGCGACCTCGGCGCCACCGCATGGCAGACCTTCCGCCATGTGGTCCTGCCGATGATCGCGCCGAGCCTGATCGGCGTTGGCCTGTTCGGCTTCACCCTTTCCTATGACGAGTTCGCCCGCACGCTGATGACATCAGGCACCTACAATACCCTGCCGCTCGAGATCTACGGCATGACCACCAACGTCACGACGCCAGTGCTCTACGCGCTCGGCACAGTCACCACCGTCTTCTCCTTCCTGGTGATTGCCGGCACGCTCGGCCTGATCGTCGCCATGAACCGCAGAAGGGCGCGCGGCTGATGCGCATCCTGGTCATCAATCCCAATACCACCCGCAGCATGACGGCGACGATTGCCGACGCCGCCCACCGCGTGGCCAATCCCGGCACGGAGATCGTCGCGGTCACCTCCTCCATGGGACCGGTTTCCATCGAAGGCTATTATGACGAGGCCTTCGCCGTTCCCGGCCTGCTGGTCGAGATCGCCCGGGCGGAAAAGGCCGGGGCATCGGCTGCGATCATCGCCTGCTTCGACGATACCGGCCTCGACGCCGCCCGGGCGCTTGCCCATATGCCCGTCATCGGCATCTGCGAGGCAGCCCTTGCCGCCACCTCCTTCATCGCCCAGCGCTTCTCCATCGTCACCACCATGGAGCGTTCGCGCCTGCCGCTCGAACATCTGGTCCATCGCTATGGCATGAGCGGCCGCGCCAAGGTGCGCGCCGCCGATATCCCGGTGCTATCGCTCGAAGACCCGCAATCGAATGCGCGCGATCGGCTGCGCAACGAGATCGCAGTCGCGCTGCGCGAGGACAAGGCGGAAGCCATCGTGCTCGGCTGCGCCGGCATGGCGGATCTCACAGCCGAACTCAGGCGCGAATTCGGCGTCCCGGTGATCGACGGCGTTGCCGCCGCCGTGAAGCAGGCCGAAGCGCTGGTGGCGCTCGGACTTTCGACAGCCAAGCGCGGCGCCTATGCCTCGCCGATCAACAAGACCTATACCGGCGCGCTCGAAGCCTTCGCCCCGGCGGCCATGGTCAGGCTATGAGCGCGCCGGGAACGGAGATCCGGCCTCTTTCGCCGGCAGATGTCGAAACGCTGATCGGCTGGGCCGGGGACGAAGGCTGGAACCCCGGACTTGCCGATGCAAACGCCTTCCGCGCCGCCGATCCGCAGGGCTTCCTGGGCTGCTTCGTGGATGGCGTGCTTGCCGCGGGCATTTCGGCGGTCGCCTACGGCACGGATTTCGGTTTCATCGGCCTCTACATCTGCCATCCGGATTATCGCGGCAAGGGCTATGGCCGGCAGGTCTGGGATGCCGGAATGGCCCATCTCGACGGGCGGACCATCGGTCTCGACGGCGTTCCCGAGCAACAGGCCAATTATGCCAGCATGGGCTTTATGCCGATCTACCAGACCTTCCGCTGGAGCGGCCGCGTGACGTCGCCATCGGAACCTTCCACATCGCCCATCGGGGTACGCGCGGCAACGCCCGACCTTCTGCCGGCCATCAGAGCCTTCGACAGCCGGTTCTTTCCGGCCGAGCGCGGCAGCTTCCTCACTGAGTGGCTTTCCGCCCCACACCAAACCTTGGTTGCAACCACCGCCGCCGGCATAGCCGGCTATGCGGTTTTGCGGCGCTGCCTTGTCGGCTACAAGCTCGGCCCGCTCTTCGCCGTCGACGACGATGCGGCCAACGCCTTGTTCGATGCGTGCCTGCAATGCATCGGCGGCGAAGAGCTGCAGATCGATGTGCCGGAGGCGCAGGAGGCGTTTTCCAACCGGCTCGTCCGGCTCGGTTTTACTCGCGGCTTTGCCACGCGACGCATGTATCGCGGGCCGGCGCCGACAGTGGACCAGTCCGGCGTCTACGGCATCACGACGCTGGAACTTGGCTAGAGCTACCCCAACTTCAGGGAGCAATCCCGGCAAGGACGCGAGCTGTCTTGGATTCCGAAGCTATTCGCTTGTGGTTCACCCCCCTCTGCCCTGCCGGGCATCTCCCCCTCAAGGGGGGAGATCGGATAGTCGCCGTCTCTCGCTCCCTCTCTAGCGAAAACACTTTCGACATGTGGGGGAGAAAATTGGGGAGGTAGAAAGGTCAGCCGTTCTGCCGATCTCCCCCGTTGAGGGGGAGATGCCCGGCAGGGCAGAGGGGTGTAACCCAAGAACGTCGCCGCTTCGGCTCTCAGAGGTTCGTCATCGCCAGCGAGGCGTCGCTATAGCGCTTGCCGGCCACCTTGTCGGGCGAGAGCGCCGATGACAGGCGGGTAAGCTCCTTGGCCGAAAGCGCGATGTCGGCAGCCGCCGCGTTCTGTTCCAGATGCGGGATCTTGCGCGCACCGGGGATCGGCACGATGTCCTTGCCCTGATGCAGCACCCAGGCGAGCGCAAGCTGCGCGGCGGTCACACCCTTTTCCCCGGCCATCGCGGTCAGGAGATCGATTAGCGCCTCGTTGGCGGCAAGGTTTTCCGCCTGGAACCGGGGGAGCTGCGAGCGGAAATCATCGGCTCCGATGTCCTCCGGCTTGCGGATCGCTCCCGTCAGCATGCCGCGTCCGAGCGGGCTGTAGGGCACGAAGCCGATGCCGAGTTCGCGGCAGGTGGCAAGCACGCCGTTCTCCTCCGGATCGCGGCTGAACAGCGAGTATTCGCTCTGCACGGCGGCGATCGGATGAACGGCATGGGCGCGGCGGATGGTGGCGGCACTCGCTTCGGAAAGCCCGAGCGCCCGGACCTTGCCCTCCGTCACCAGTTCGGCCATTGCGCCTACGGTGTCCTCGATCGGCACGGAGGGGTCGACGCGGTGCTGGTAATAGAGATCGATGACATCGGTGCCGAGCCGCCTCAGCGAAGCCTCGGCCACGGCCTTCACATGTTCGGGGCGGCTGTCGACGCCGACGATGTTCTGTCCATGCGGCTTGCTGTCGTCGATCTTGAAGCCGAATTTGGTGGCGATCACCACCTTGCCGCGCACAGCCTTGAGTTCCCGGCCCACGAGGATTTCGTTGACATAGGGGCCGTACATCTCGGCGGTATCGAACAAGGTAACGCCGAGTTCGACGGCGCGATGCAAAGTGGCGACGGCCTGTTTCTCGTCGGTCGCGCCATAGGCGTAGCTCATGCCCATGCAGCCGAGGCCGATGGCGGAAACGGAAAGACTACCGAGCTTGCGGGTTTCCATGAAAGGCTCCTTTGATCGAGCTTTGTTTATCTTGATATCCGTAAATTACGGCCGGGAGGCGGCCTCAAGCGGACAAAGGCAAGGTAAGCCCTGATCGCCGCTCTGATAATTGCTGCAAAGGCGCTCAGTTTGTTCTATCAGATAGAACAATGAACCGGATCCAACTTTCCCAGCTCGCAGTTTTCGCCTCCGTCGCCGAGCATCGCAGCTTCCGTAAGGCGGCCGACGAGCTGGCAATTGCGCCTTCGGCCGTCAGCCATGCCGTCGCCTCGCTGGAGGCAAGCCTCAGCATCCGGCTTCTGGCACGCACCACCCGCAGCGTCGCGCCAACCGAGGAGGGCCGCAGACTGCTCGACAGCCTGGCTCCAGCGCTTCACGATATCGATGGTGCTATCGCGGCCCTTGCCGACAGCCGCGCCGCACCGGCCGGCCTCCTGAAGATCACCATGCCACGTCCGGCAGCCGAATATCTGATCGCGCCGCGTCTTGGCGATTTCCTTGCGCGTTATCCCGATATCACCGTCGAACTTGTAACCGACGACATCTTCGAGGACATCGTCGTGCAGGGATACGATGCCGGAATACGGCTTGGCGAAAGCCTCGAGGCCGACATGATCGCGGTGCGCGCCTGCGGTCCCTTGCGCGGCGCGGTCGTGGCGACGCCGGGCTATTTCGCCAATCATCCGAAGCCCGCCCATCCGCGCGATCTGGCCGATCATCGCTGCATCCGCCGACGCTTTTCCAGCGGCCGCCTCTATCGCTGGGAATTCGAGAACGACGGCCGTCCGCTCACGGTTTCCGTCGATGGCCCGCTGATCCTGCCGGATGACAAGCTCATCCTTTCGGCCTGTCTCGACGGCGCTGGGCTCGCCTATCTGTTCGATGCCCGCATCCACGAGGAGCTTCAAAGCGGGCAGCTGGTCAGGGTGCTGGAAGACTGGTGCCCACCCTTCGAAGGCTTTTACATCTATTATCCATCGCGCCGGCAGATGCGGCCGGCGCTCAGAGCCTTCATCGATTTCTTCCGGCATACGGACTGACAACAGACGTCAGTCGAGTGTCAGCCGATAGCGCACGTGCCCGTCTTCACGGGCGTAGGTGTCATAGAGCTTTCGCGCCTGTTCATTGTCGCGGTCGGTGTGCCAGTAGAGGCGGGACCAGCCCTTCTCCCGCGAAATCCCGATCAGGTCGTCGATCAGCGCCCGGCCAATACCATGGCCGCGAAACCGCTCGTCGAGATAGAGATCTTCCAGATAGCAGTCCGGCGTCTTCACCCAGGTCGAATGATGGTAGTGATGGATGGCGAAGCCGGCGAGTTCCCCGTCTACGACCGCCACCCGCATGGCAACGCGGGACTGCGGATCGAGGATACGGGACCAGGTGCTCGCGACGACATCCTCGCCGAGCGTCACCTTGTAAAAGGCGAGATAGCCGGCCCAGAGGCGGCGCCACGCCGCCTCGTCTTCCGGCCGCACGTCACGGATCTCAAACGACATAGCCTCAGGCACCCGCCGCGGTCAGAAGCGCCATCTGCGCATCGGAAAGCTGCAGCTTGCCGGCCGCGATCATGCTTTCAAGCTGGCGCAGGCTGGTGGCGCTGGCGATCGGCGCGGTGATGCCCGGGCGCGCGGCAACCCATGCGATCGCGATCGCGGCAGGCGTCGCCCCCGTTTCCTTCGCCACCTGATCGAGCGCGGCCAGAATGCGGAAACCCTTGTCGTTCAGGTAATCGTTGACGCGGTAGCCGCGGGCCGCACCCTCGGTATCCTTGGCTTCGCGATACTTGCCCGTGAGGAAGCCGGCGGCCAGCGCGTAGTAGCTGATGACGCCGATATCCTCTGCGATGCAGAGATCGCCCAGCGCACCCTCGAACTTGTCACGGGTGTAGAGATTGTATTCCGGCTGGATCACGTCGTAGCGCGGCAGGTTGTTCGCCTTGGACACCTCGAAGGATGCGGCAAGCTGACCGGCATCGAAGTTGGAGCAGCCGATGGCGCGCACCTTGCCCTGCTCCTTCAGCCTGGAGAAGGCGCCGAGCGTTTCCTCATGGGGTACGTCCGTATCCGGGGCGTGGGAGAGATAAAGGTCGATGTAATCGGTCTGCAGCCGGCGGAGCGAAGCCTCCACGGCTTCCGCGATCCACTTGGCGCTGAGCCCCGTCTTGCGTCCCCTGTTGTCGAAGCCGACCTTGGTAACGATCACCGCCTTGTCGCGGGCAACATGGCCACGCTTCAGCCACCTGCCGATGACCGTCTCGCTCTCGCCACCCTCATGGCCATCCACCCAGGCGGAATAGACGTCGGCCGTGTCGATGGCGTTGTAGCCAGCGTCGAAAAAGGCGTCGAGCAGGTCGAAGGAGGTCTTCTCGTCTGCCGTCCAGCCGAACACGTTGCCGCCGAAAACGACCGGGGAGATCGAAAGGCCGGTACGGCCGAGTGCGCGCATCTGCATGAAATAACTCCGGAATCTTGAAAACGACCATGATGGTCAGGCAGGTATTGCGCAAGGTTAGCAACCGGAGAGACGATCCACCATTCAATTTCTGTAATCCGACATTCGCGACGGCGGGCGAAAGCCTCGCCGTCCAAAAAAGCTGTCTTCACCCTTCTCCGTATCTCTCCCTGCGATACTGGCTCGGCGGCAGGGGCTGATGTTCGGCCCAGACGCGGCGCAGATGGCGGGTCGAAGAGAAACCTGCGCGTTCCGCAACGCTTTCCATATCGAGACGGGTCTGGGAAAGGAGATCGCGGGCGAGCGCGACCCGCATGGTGTTGACATATTCCGTCACCGACAGGCCGGTATGCTCGCGGAAGAGCCGCGTCAGATGGCGCTCGCTGAGCGCCCCGAGACGCGCCAGATCGCCAAGGCTCCAATCCCGCGCCGGCTCCTGCATTACCGCATCCTGAATGCGATGGATGGCCGGATGGATGTGATTGCGGCCGGAGAGCCAGGGCGATAATTGCGGATCGGACCCACTCCGCCTCAGATAGATGACCATGCGGCGGGCGGCGGCGAGTGCAACTCGCGCCGAAGTGAGACGCGCGACCACGTGCAGCATGAGGTCGATGCCGGTGGAAATGCCGGCGCTGGAAAAGCGGTTGCCGTCCTCGACATAGAGCCGGTTTTCCAGCACGTCCGCGGTCGGCGCGATCGACCGAAGCTCTTCGATGCAATCCGCATGGGTAGTGCATTGCCGGCTATCCATCAGCCCGGCCGCAGCCGCGAGCAAGGCGCCGGAGCACACCGTCACCAACCGCGTATCGTCCGTGACGACCGCGCGCAGCCAGTCTCTCAGCCGACGAAGCTCGGGATCGCCGCGCAATTCGGCAAGCCCGACCGAAAGACTCCCGGAGATGACGAGCATCGCCCCTTGCGGCAATTGCTCCGGCAGGGGTTCGAGGCCGTCGATCCTCAACCCGATTGAGGTCGTCTGACTGGCGCGGTCGGAAATATAGCGGCAATCGAAATGCAGGTCGTTCTGCTCGATATTGGCATAGCGCAGCACTTCGAGCGGTCCGGCGATATCGATCAGCAGCGCCTCCGGCGGCACCAGCGTGAACACCGGAACGGTCTGCCTTTCTCCTTCCGGACCGCTCCTTGTCATGCGGCAAGCGCCTTTTTCCCGAGCGCTTCCTCGACGGTCGCGATGCGGGCGAAGCGGCCTGAAAGCACCAGTTCGGTCCGTTTGCGGATGGCGTCGGCATCGAAGGTCTCGCCCGAGGCATGGGTCATCGGGAAGGTCAGCGTCGCCTCGGAAACGAAATCGACGTCCCAACCGAGATCGGAGGCATGCCGCGTCGTCGTTTCGCAGCATTGCTCCGTGCGGATACCGGATATAATCAGCCGACGTATGCCGTTTTCCACCAGCCAGACATCGAGGCCGGACCCGACGAGCGCTGAATGCCGGCTCTTGTGGAAGGTAACGTCGGGCTCAAACCGCAGTTCGGCGAGCGTGCGCACGAAGCCGCTTTCGAGCGTGAAAGGTTCATCGGCATCGACATGGAAAATACGCACGATCGGAATGCCCGCGGCGCGGGCGCCGTCGATCAAAGCCTGCTGGCGCTCGATATATATCTCAGCCCTTTCCTGATCCCAGTAGGGCCGCTGGCGAAAGGACTCCTGGGCGTCGATGACAATCAATGCGGTGTTGATATCGGACATTTCTCGCTCTCCATGAATTTTGAGATAGCCGAGAATAGCCCTTTCAACATAGGGAAAAAGCATCGGACTGGACGAATGGCGGACATATCCGGCCAAAGGCATGCCTCACCAGATGGCCGGTTTCGGGCTGGAGCCTCGGCGTTCGTCAGGCGCCAAGCCCGCGATGGAAGCTGTAGCGCGACACCAGACCGGCATAGTATTGCACATCCGCAAGCGCCGGGTCGCCCGCCACTGTGAAGCACCGTTCAGCATGGTCCGCCATTTCGGAACTTACCCCTGTCGCCTTAGCCAGATTTACCTTCAGGTCGGTTCCCGCCTTTAGCCGCCCCAACGCTAGGGCGAAGCCCGGATAACCATCCTCCATGGAAATTGCTATAGCCAGAAGGGCGGCCAATGCTCTGCAGCCACCTGTTTCCAGTCGCAACTGGTCGCCATCGTTCAGCCCCCCCTTGATGATCCAGTAGGTGTTAATGAAACGCAGCGTCCGTCGTGGCAAGCCATCCAGAACGTCGGCAATCTGTGAAATGCACTGCCTTTCACTATCTGCAAGGCTGAGGGAGCGAACATTTGTATAGGTTTCCTCCGGCGGCAACCATCTCGCGGCTTTCGTTGTTGTCTGTGGCCGCGAGGCTCCTACCTCTTCCTTGGTCGGCAGCTTCGGTGTCGTTGCCTCTACTTCTCCGTCTCCAGACGCTGCCGACTGCTGTCCAATCCTTGCCTCCAGCACACGGCGCGTCACGTCGGCATCGAATGCACGCACCCAATATGGAATCTGGAAGATCTTCTCTAGATAGTCGCTTGTGCTGGCGCTGGTATTGTCTTCCTCACTGATCTGTCCTGGATAATATTGCGCGAGTGCCTGTCTCAGCCAGCGAACATCGACAGCCACGAATACGACGAAAAGCGGGAAGGCCAGAAGAAGATGAATTGCCTGGAGCACAGCAACAACCTGCTCGGGCGCGCATCGGTCGAGATCATCCATATAGAGGATGATGCGTTCGAAGGTCTTCTCCACCGGGGCGTCCGGCGTTTCCGCTGTTGCCAGAAGTTTTTCCCTTTCCGGTTCTGTCAGCAGGGAGCCGTCGCGAACAAGGAAATCCTCAATGCGCCTGCGATGAGCCCGCTGGGCGGTAGCCGCATCCGGGGTCGGCAGGGACGCTTCGGTCATTAGCCGGTTGAGTTCCTCGAAATCCCTGCGGACCGTCGCTATGAAACTCAGATGCTTGGCATATTCACCATTGGCGGCGCGATCGCGGACGAACCGCAGCACCCGGCCACCGCCGGTTTCGCTGTTGTATGCGAGAGCTGCCTCGGTGGCGGAGGCCGTTGCGAGCTTCAGCGCCTCGGCTGCTTCAGCTGCTTTCGCTTCAGCGGCAACCAGTGCCGTTTCACGCTCGGCAGTCTCCTGATTGTGACTTTCGGTCAGCTTGTCCAGCTCCGCGTCCAGTTGCGACCTATAGCGGCCAACCACGGTGACGGCTGTGTTTGTCTTCGCTGTCGCCCATCCAAGCGCAGCAACGATGGGGGCAACGAAGCCGCCGATGGAGGCCCCGAATTGGGCAACCTGCAAATCGAACCATCCGGCTACAGCGCTTGCCAGCGGCGGCAACAGCAATGTTCCAGCAGCGACCAGAATGACCACAACAGGCGATGCCAACTGGCGTACCATCCCGTTCCGTAACAGGGCGAAACGGGAAACCTCGTCATCAAGCGCGCGCGATGCGCTCTTCAATGCCTCGACATCGTCCGCGATTTCCGAAAGCCCGAGCTTTTTGCCGGCCGCCGCAAGCTGGGCCTTGTACTCCTCATTCCCGATAACGAGCTTGAAGGCGCTTTTGAGGAAAGTCGCAGGACTTGCCGCGAGCTCCGATCGTTTTGCCTTCAGTGCCTCCTCGGCTTCGATGAGCTTTTTGGCAGCATCTGCCCGGGCACGACGTGAAGCGGCAAGTTCCGACGCAGCCTCGATGGTCAATCGTTGCGCGGTGGTCAGCTTCTCGAACAGATGATCCGCTTCGCTGGCCGTTCCGGTCGCAACTGTCCATTGATTGAGCGAAGTGAAGATGTGGTCGACAAGGCTCGCCCAAAGGTTGGTCTCGGCATAATGCCATGCGTTGAACCGGATCTGGACAACCCTCTGGCAGAAGGTGATACCGCCGGAGCGGCTGTCACGGGCCAATCGCCGGCGGTTGTCCGCGACGGCTTCATACAGAAGGCGCATGAAATAGGACTTGCCGGCCCCCCAATCGCCAAAAATGCCGACAGCAAGTGGAGGCTCGAATTCCTTTGCAACAATCATGTCCGCGAATGCCCGAGCTTCCAGTTCGGCGCCGCTCTCATCATCGACCGTGACCGACCAGGGGTCGTCGGGCTTGAGCAGTGCAATGGCGGCTGCTCTCGGCTCGCTATCGACGAGCGGCACCGACAATATTTCACCCGCGCTCCACCGTTCCAACACCGAATTCAGACCCCGCTCCACCATGATCCTGTGCCAGAGATTAAGATTCTCGGTCGGTTCGTGATACTGGATGCAATAGTCCGCGACCCGCAGCCGAGCGTCGTCACGGTTGAGATCGAGAAGCGAATAAACCTCGTCGATCTCGCCGCTTATGACTGCGTCAGTCGATGTGAAAAGTGTGAACAGCACATAACGCAGGCCAACGAACTGATCGTTCCCGCCTGTTCCCAATCGCAGCGACTGGGCCTCGGACAACGCTTTCCAAAGCCCCTCCGAGAGCAGGACGCCCGGTCTTGCGCGTTCCGATGCCCTGCCGCTGACCGATTGCAATCTGGCCTTGTCTTCGGCGCCGAGAACGTTCTGTAACGCCATGGCGGCCGTTAGCGGGCCACCACGCTCCACCGCGGTGGCGAGAAAGCCGGTGGCGTTCAGCATGGGTCCGTCAGAATGATCAACCGTCCGTCCATGCCTCAGCAGATCGCGGACCGTTCTCGACAGCAGGAAAGAACGCTCTGCCTCCTCAACAGTCCGCAATGAAGCGGAACCATCCTCAATAATCAAACTGGCCATCCAGCCCCCCTGAAAAACACCTCCTGAAGACACTCATAAGATGCATAATTACAATAGTGCAATCAAGGGATATTCAGGATGCCGCGGCCGCATCTTCAAGATGCCTCCTACCCCTCCAGCCCCTTCAGCACGTTGGCGACGTTGAGGCCAATTTCCGGCACGCCGTAGCCGCCTTCCATCACGGTGAGCACCGGCAGGCCGGTTGCGGCCACCATCCGGCCCATGCGGATATAGTCCGGTGTGGTCAGCTTGAAGAAACTGATCGGGTCCTTCTCGAAGGTGTCGACACCAAGCGACAGCACGATGGCCTCGGCGCCATAGGCCTCGATCCGTTTCAGCGCATCCGCAAGGGCTTCCGACCAGACGTCGAAGGGCGTGCCGGCCGGCATCGGATAGTTGGCGTTCAGCCCCTCGCCAGCGCCTTCGCCGGTTTCGTCGGCATAACCGAGGAAATAGGGGAAGGCGTCAGCCGGATCGCCATGCAGGGAGGCGAAGAAAATGTCGCCGCGATGATAGGTGATGTCCTGCGTGCCGTTGCCGTGGTGGAAATCGACATCGAGGATCGCCACCTTCTTCGCGCCATGGTCCAGCAGGCGCTGGCCGGCAACGGCCGCATTGTTGATGAAGCAGTAGCCGCCGAAAAGATCGATGCCGGCGTGATGGCCCGGCGGACGGCAGAGCGAGAAGGCGAAGCGGTTGCCCTCCTTCAGCCAGTCGGCGCCGGAAAGCGCGACATTCATCGACGATAGCGCCGCCTCATAGGTGCCGCCCGAGATCGAAGTCTCGACGGAATTGGCATAATAACCGACGGCGCCGTCGATATTGCGCGGCGCGCGGTTACGGCTGCGGCGATAAGCGTAAGCCGTTGGGATCGCTTCGCCCGGATAACCGGCCGCCGTCCAGCGATCCCAGCAGGTGCGCAGGAATTCGAGGAAGTTCTCGTCATGCACCTTTTTCGCAGTGTCGAGGCCATATTCCGCCGGGGCCACCACGTCGGCAAAACCCGCTTCCTTCACCGCCGCCAATATCCATTCGGCCCGGAACGGCCCCTCGAAGGGCTTCACCAGCAGGCCGCCGTGCAACTCCGTCTTGGCATCCCTAAGCTTATGTTTTTCGGAATAGAAAACCCGCATCTCGTTCCCTCTGTTCTAACGCTGGGCGGAGGCTAGCGCCGCCTGTCGCGGCAGGCAAGCGAAGAGAAGGACACCATTGCAGCCTGTCGGCCGGCCTTGACGGCGGGCAATTCTTTCTCTATTTGGAAACAATCATTTCCAAATTAACCGCCAATACGGTTCGATCATGTCCGCCACCAGTTACCGCACCGCAGGCCGTCCCCGGGAATTCGACATTGATGACGCGCTCGACGCGGCCATCGTCGTCTTCACCGAGCGCGGCTATCACGGCACGTCCATCACCGATCTCAAGGCGGCGATGGGCCTGACGGCCGGCAGCATCTACAAAGCATTCCAGGACAAGAAGGCGATCTTCCTTGCGGCCTTCGATCGCTACAAGCAGGTGCGCAACGCCCTGCTCGAAGCCGAGCTTGCACCGTTTTCGACCGGCCGCGACAAGGTGCGCGGCATGCTGCATTTCTATGCAGACGCAGCCTGCGGCGAGACCGGACGCCGCGGCTGCCTTGCCATCGGCGCCGCCGTCGAACTCGCCCTTTTCGACGCCGAAGTGGATGCACGGGTCGCCCTCTCGCAAGCCCGTACACTGGAGCAGATCCGCGGCTTCATTCGCGACGGGCAGGCGGACGGGTCGATCTCGCGCGATGTCGATGTGGATACAGCCGCGCTTGCCGTCATGGCCTTTCTCCAGGGCATCCGCATCGTTGGCAAGACCGGCCCGAAGCCGGCGGCCACCCATGCCGCCGCCGATGCGCTTCTCAGAATTCTCGATTGACCCTCCTCTCCCGAAGGATTTTTCCATGACCTCCCTTTCCGCCAGCCCGACCGCAGCACCCGGCATATCCGCAGGAATGACCTTCGTCATGGCTGCGGCCTGCGGCCTGATCGCCGCCAACCTCTATTACGCCCAGCCGCTTGCCGGCCCGATTGCCGAAGCCATCGGCCTGCCGGTGCACGCCACCGGCCTGATCGTGACGCTGACGCAGATTGGCTACGGGCTCGGCCTGCTTTTCCTCGTACCGCTCGGCGACCTCGTCGAGAACCGGCGGCTGATCCTCACCATGATCGGCGTTGTCACGCTTTCGCTGATCGCCGCCGGCCTTTCCTTAAGCCCCGTCCCCTTCCTCGCGGCATCGCTCGCCATCGGCCTCGGCTCGGTCGCCGTGCAGATGATCGTACCTTTCGCCGCCAATCTGGCGCCGGATTACGCCCGTGGGCGGGTGATCGGCAATGTCATGAGCGGCCTGATGATCGGCATCATGATGGCCCGGCCGGTTGCGAGCTTTCTCGCCCGCCTTACCTCCTGGCACACCGTATTCTTCGTTTCGGCCGGCGTCATGGTGGCGCTCGCCGTCCTGCTGGCCGCAAGATTGCCCGCCCGCCGCCCGACAACGCATCTTGGCTATCTCGGTCTTCTCCGCTCGATGGGCATTCAGCTCGCCACGCAGAAGGTGCTGCAGCGACGCGCCGCCTATCAGGCCTGCCAGTTCGCGGCCTTCAGCCTGTTCTGGACGGTGACGCCACTCTATCTCGCCGGCCCCGCCTTCCATCTCAGCCAGGCCGGCATCGCGCTCTTCGCGCTCGCCGGCGTTGCCGGCGCCATCGCCTCGCCGATTGCCGGAAGGCTGGCCGACAGGGGCCTCGGCAAGCCGGCGACCGCACTCGGCATCGCCAGCGTCGCGGCAGGCTATCTTGTCACCCATGTCGCACCGGAAGGCAGCACGCTTGCGCTTGCCCTGCTGACGCTCGCCGCCATCCTCGTCGATTTCGGTGTGAGCATGACGCTCGTGACCGGCCAGCGCGCCATCTACAGCCTCGGCGCGGAGTTGCGCAGCCGCCTCAACGGCCTGTTCATGGCCATCTTCTTTCTCGGCGGCGCAATCGGTTCGGCCGTCGGCGCATGGGCTTTTGCCGAGGGCGGATGGCCGCTTGCCTCGATGATCGGCCTTGCGCTTCCGGCTCTCGCCTTCCTGTACTTCCTGACGGAGAAGCGCGCGACAGCCTGACAGGATACTCTGACGCAGCCGGACAGGATCGCGTTCGGGGACGTCCTCGAACGCGATCAAGGTCGCGAAAGACCCGTCGCGGCATGAAGAGGGAGCCTTCTCCAGCAAAACAGGATAAGCTCCCATGCGATTGAAACTCACACTCCTTGCCTTCCTTCTGGCCGCCTGCCCGGCATTCTCCGCCGAGACAGTCGGTATCCGGAAGATCAGCGTCGTTTCCCCAGAACGGGACCGGTCGCTTGCGGTCACCGTCTGGTATCCTTCCGCGGGTGACGGCGAAGAGGTGATCGCCGGGGAAAACCGCATCTTCGAGGGATCTCCCGCCTTGAGGAACGCCTCCATCAAGCGGGGCCACTTCCCGCTCGTGCTCATGTCCCACGGCTCCGGTTCCCGTGTCGAGGGCATGGCATGGATCGCCGCAAGGATCGCAGCGGCCGGCTTCATCGTCGCCGGCCCCAACCATCCCGGCACCACGAGCGGCGATTCCACGCCTGCCGCCACGCCGAAGATCTGGGAGCGGACAAAGGATCTTTCGGAGATCGTCACCGCGCTGACCGCCGACAGCCGTTTCAGGGACAGTATCGACAGGGATCGCATCGGCGTCCTCGGCTTTTCCCTCGGGGGCAGCACGGCGATGGAACTTGCCGGCGCGCGCGCCGATCTCGACGCCTTTGCCCGCTATTGCGAGACCTATCCCGCGATGATGGATTGCCGGTGGTTCCGCGGTGGAAGGGGTTTTGCCGACAACGAAGAGGTCACGGTGGAAAAGCTCGACCTGCGCAGGATCGACCGGACCCGCTTCGAGCAATCGAACCGCGATCCGCGCATCGTCTCGGCCGTGCTGGTCGATCCGGGCCTTGCCACCGTGTTCAAACCGGAAAGCGTGGAGGCCATAGACATTCCGCTAACCTTCATCAATCTCGGCAGCGCGGGCGAAATCCCGGTCGCGGTGCTATCGGATAACCTGGCGAAACAGGTGCGGAAGGCCAGCTATGCGCAGGTGGACAATTCCGATCATTTCAGCTTCCTGCCCATCTGCAAGCCGGGGTCGGCTAACTTCCTGGCATCCATCGGCGAACCCGACCCGATCTGCAACGAGAACCCGAAGAGGTCGCGCGCCAGCATCCACGAGGAGCTGACGGGCCTGATCGTCTCCGCCTTCGAGCGCACGTTGCAAGCGGGAAAATGAACCGTCAGCCGACGCGCTTCCAGAAGAAGGTGGTGTCGCAGTAGCGACCATCGGGGAAGAGCGCGTAGTCCGGAATGACACCGCCTCTGGTCCAGCCGAGTTTTTCGTAGATCTGCTCGGCCAGTTCCCCGGTCGCGGTATCGAGCACCAACAGGCTGCGGCCGTGCTTCGCGGCCTCGGCTTCGGCCGCCTGCATCAAGAGCCTCGACAGGCCAAGGCCGCGCGCGCGGCGGTGCACGAGCAGCTTCATCAGGTCGGCGCGGTGCGGCTGGTTCGGCTTCAAGGCGAAACCGATCTGCACCGTGCCACTGACACGGCCATCCACCTCGGCGACGAAGAGCAGCACCTCACGCCGGCCGACGGCTGCGGCCACACCCCGCCAGTAGAGTTCGCCATCTTCCGGCGTAAATGGCGACATGAAGCCCACGGAAGCGCCGCCCTCCACGCAATCGGCCAGCACCTCGCAAAGGTCCGGCAGGGCGGCAAGCGCCTGTTGTTCGTCAAGCATGCGGATCGTGACCATGAGAGCGTCTCCGGGAGGCGGGAATTATCGGTGGCCGAGGTCGATGACGACGGCATAGCGGGCGGGTTGCGAGGTGGCGTTGCGGAAGCCGTGGACATCGCCGACATTCATGAAGACGCAGTCTCCCGGCCGAAGCGTGTAGACCGTGTCGCCGACCGTCAGCTCCATCTCGCCTTCGAACAGCCAGACATGCTGCCATTGGGCGCGGCTCGCCTGTTGCCCATCGAAACGCACTTCGGCACCGGGTGGAAACTCCACCTCGACCACATCCACCCGCGAACCGGTGCCGCCGGGCGAGACGGCGCGGCGGAGGTAACCACTTTCCGGATCGCGCCAGACCGGTTGGTCCTCTCGTCGGGCAATGGGCGAAACCTCGGGCCCCGCACTCGCAAAAAACACCGAAAGTGAAACACCGAGCGCCGAGCAGAGCCGCGCCAGCAGAGCCGCCGTCGGACTTGCCTCGGCACGCTCGATACGCGAGATCATCGCCCGGCTGACGCCGGAAAGCTCCGCCAGCTGGTCAAGCGTCAAGTTGCGCTCGCCACGAAGGCGCTTCACCCGCTCACCGACCGTCTTTTCGAAATATGCATCCATTGATTCCATTATAAAAGAATGCATTTCTCTTATAGTGGAGTCAAGCGACGAACAAAAGGCGGGGGTCACGATGACCGCCCGCCCTGTGATAAGTGCTGATGGTACCCCGCGCCTGTCTGTTCAGCCCTGAACCTGACGGATCCAGTCCGGGAGGCTGTAGTAGTTGGAGATGCGGGCAACCTTGCCGTCCTTCAGCTCGAAGAAGGCGCCGGCCGGCAGCTTGTAGGTCTGGCCCTTGGCTTCCGGCAGGCCCTCGTCGGTCGCGAGATAGGTGCCGTTGACGATGAACTCAGCAGCACCCCGGGTGCCGTCGGCGTTGACCATGATGACCATGTCGGTCAGTTCTTCCTTATAGCAGCGGTTCATGTGGTCCATGAACTTTGCGAAGGTCTCCTTGCCGATCTGCCGGTCGCCCTGGTTGATGTCGTGGGCAACATCGTCGGTCAGGAGCGACAGGAAGCGCTCCATGTCCTGGACGTTGAAGGCATCGTAATAGGCGCGGATGGTGTCGGCGGCGGTCATGCAAAACTCCCTGGCGCATGCAAACTTGGATCGGATGATTCGAGACGGTATAACCGGCATTGAAACGCTAGAAGACAATCTATGACTCTGGAAATCAAATCCTTTTCAGGCGGCGACGCGAGCCCCTTCTTCGACGACCTGGCGCGACTGCGGATCGCGGTGTTCCGCGATTTTCCCTATCTCTATCATGGCGACAGCGACTACGAGCGCCAGTACATGGAAATCTATGCACGCTCGCAGGGCTCGATCTTCGTCCTGGCGATCGAAGACGATGTCGTTGTCGGAGCCTCGACGGGGACGCCCATGACTGCGGAAACAGACGAGGTGAAGGCACCGTTCATCGCCGCCGGCCGCGATCCCGCCCAGTATTTTTATTTCGGCGAAAGCGTGCTGCTTCCCCAGTATCGCGGCCGGGGCATCGGCGTGAAATTCTTCGAGAACCGCGAGGCCCAGGCGCGAAAACTCGGCCTGCGTTACGCCACTTTCTGCGCGGTCGAGCGCCCCACAGACCATCCGCGGCGCCCCGAAAACTATCAGCCACTCGATGCGTTCTGGGCAAAACGCGGCTACGCCCATCACCCCGAGCTTCGGACCACCTTCTCCTGGCGCGACCTCGACGAAACCAGCGAAAGCCCGAAACCTCTCTCCTTCTGGATCCGGAAACTCTGAGATGACCGTTACCCTCGCTGCCTGCCAGTACAAGATCGAACTGATCGAGACCTGGGAGGAATACATCCTCCACCTGACGAAGCTGGTGGAGGAAGCCGCTGGCAGGGGTGCGGAACTGCTGCTCCTGCCGGAATATGCCGGCCTCGTGCTCGCCGGCCAACTGGACGAGGCCGTTCGCTCCGACCTGCACGGCTCCATCGCGGGCATCCAACCGCTGCTGCCGGACTGGCTGAGGCTTTGCGAGGAACTAGCCCGCAAGCATTCCGTCGTGCTGCAGCCTGGCTCGGCGCCCGTTCGGGACCCCGACGGGCAATATCGCAACCGCGCCTGGCTCTTCGGCCCGGACGGGCTGATCGGCCATCAGGACAAGATCGTCATGACACGCTTCGAGCGTGAGCAATGGGGCATAGCCGCGGGTGCGGAGGGGTTGCGGGTCTTCGAAACGCCGGTCGGCACACTCGGTATCCTGATCTGCTACGACAACGAATTTCCGATGCTCAGCCGAAAGCTCGCCGAGATGGGCGCCGAATTGGTGCTGGCCCCAAGCTGCACCGACACGCTGGCGGGAGCCTACCGCGTGCGGATCGGCGCGCAGGCGCGCGCGCTCGAAAACCAGTTCGCCGTGCTTGCCTCGCCAACGGCGGGCACCGCCCCTTGGTCGCCGGCGCTCGACGAAAACCGGGGCCGCGCCGCGCTTTACGTGCCCTCGGACTACGGCATGCCACCGAGCGGGGTCTTTGCCGAGAGCGAGAGCGCGGAGGTGGAGGCGACCAGCTGGCTCGTTACCTCCATCGACCTTGCCGCTGTCGCAAAGCTGCGTACCGAAGGACAGGTCGCCACCCGCCGCGACTGGCCGGAACAGTTTTCGGTCTGACGGGAAACCCGGCGCGGATGCGCCTGCGGGCCGGTTGCCTTTTGCGCGGCGCCGGCTAGTGTGCGGACCGGCCGGACCATTTCGCTCCGTCCGGCAAGCCCGTGAAAAATCATGCAGAACCGCAGGAATTCCCCCCTTTCCATTGCCAGCATCATCGTCTCGATGACGGCGGTGGCGCTCGGCAACGGCGTGATGTCGGCCTATGTTCCCTTCGTGCTCACCCGGTCCGGAGCACCCTCCTGGGCCGCCGGCGCGGCCATCACCGCGGTCGCCTTCGGCGGGCTCATCGGCTGCGTGGTCGCCGGGCCGCTCATCCGCCGTGTCGGCCATGCACGGCTTTTTGCCGCCTCGATGGCGCTGGTCACCCTCGGCGCCCTGCTGATTGCCATTGGCGTCAATCCGATCTTCTGGGTGTTGGGACGCGGCCTCTACGGAGCGGCGGGCAATACCAATTTCATCATCGCCCAGAGCTGGCTCAACCATGCCGCATCAAACGAATGGCGCGGCAAGGCGATGTCGTTCTTCTACATGACCTATGTCATCGGGCTCGGCGCCGGGGCCTGGATCTTCGGGCAGATCCCGGCCGACGGCAATCTCGCGCCGCTCGCCACCATCTTCTTCACGGCGCTCGCCATCCTGCCGATCAGCCTCACCCGCCTGCCGAACCCACCGCCGCCAGCCCATGTCAGCGTCGATATTCCCATGGTCTGGCGCAATTCGCCGGTCGGCCTCGTCGGCGTTCTGGCTGCCGGCGGACTGTCGATGGTGGTGCAGGGCTTCACGCCGATCTATGCCGCCGACAACGCCGTGTCACAGGGCGACGTGGCCATGCTGATGTTCGTCATGCAGCTCGGCATGCTCTTCGTGCAATATCCGCTGGGAGCGCTGTCGGACCGGATCGACCGTCGCGTCGTGCTCATCATCACCTGCGGTCTTATCACCGTGATGGCGGTCAGCGCCTTCTTCGTGTCCTTCAACAACCTCTTGCTTCTGATGCTGGTATTCGCAATCTGGTCCGGTGCGGTGGAGACGATCTATTCGGTTGCGAACGCCCATGCCAACGACCGCACGGCGCCAGAGGATTTCGTGCCGCTGTCGTCGACGCTACTGGTTGCCTGGTCCACCTCGGCGACGCTCGTGCCGCTCGCGGTCACGCTCGCAACGCCGGTATTCGATCAGCAGACCTTCATCTTCGCGGCCATCGGCGTGGCGCTGCTCTATCTCGCCTTCGTGGTCTGGCGCATGCAGCGGCGGAAGCCTGCGGAAGCCACCGGCCGCGACGGCTTCGAGATCCGCAGCGCCCAGGTGCCGAACGCCAGCGTCATCACCGAACCGGATGGCGAGAACGTCCGGCAACCGCGCTGATGCGAAAAGGCCGGCAATCCACCCCTCAAGGTGAACAAATCCCTGCTTTTCCGCTTTGCGGGCTTCATTGCCGCTGCTATATGCGCAGGCCATGAGCACACAGAACCGCACGCCCCTCGACCATATTCGCAATTTCTCGATCGTCGCGCATATCGACCACGGAAAATCGACGCTCGCCGACCGCCTGATCCAGCTGACCGGCGGCTTGGCCGAACGCGAAATGTCGGAACAGGTGCTCGACTCGATGGACATCGAGCGCGAACGCGGCATCACTATCAAGGCCCAGACGGTGCGTCTGCACTACAAGGCCAAGGATGGCGAGACCTATATCCTCAATCTCATCGACACGCCCGGCCACGTCGACTTCGCCTATGAAGTGTCGCGCTCGCTCTCGGCCTGCGAGGGGTCGCTGCTCGTCGTCGACGCCTCCCAGGGCGTGGAAGCGCAGACGCTCGCCAATGTCTACCAGGCGATCGACAACAACCACGAACTGGTCACCGTTCTCAACAAGATCGACCTGCCGGCCGCCGAACCCGACCGCATCAAGGAACAGATCGAGGAAGTGATCGGCATCGACGCATCCGAGGCGGTCCTGATCTCCGCCAAGACCGGCCTCGGCATTCCGGAAGTGCTGGAAGCCATCGTGCACAAGCTGCCGGCTCCGAAGAGCACGGGTGGCGAGAGCGCGCCGCTCAAGGCGCTGCTGGTCGACAGTTGGTACGACACCTATCTCGGCGTCATGGTTCTGGTGCGCATCATCGACGGCGTGCTGACCAAGGGCCAGCAGATCCGCATGATGGGCACGGGCGCGAAATACACGGTCGAGCGCGTCGGCGTGCTGACCCCCAAGATGGTGAATGTCGACAGCCTCGGCCCCGGCGAGATCGGTTTCATCACCGCCTCGATCAAGGAAGTGGCCGATACCCGCGTCGGCGACACGATCACGGACGACAAGCGCCCGACGGCGGAGGCCCTTCCGGGCTTCAAGCCGGCGCAACCGGTGGTCTTCTGCGGCCTTTTCCCGGTCGACGCTGCCGATTTCGAGGAACTGCGCGCTGCCATGGGCAAGCTGCGGCTCAACGACGCCTCCTTCTCCTTCGAAATGGAATCCTCCGCCGCCCTCGGCTTCGGTTTCCGCTGCGGCTTCCTCGGCCTGCTGCACCTCGAAATCATCCAGGAGCGCCTTTCCCGCGAATTCGACCTCGATCTCATCGCGACCGCGCCCTCGGTCGTCTATCAGCTGACGCTGACCGACGGCACAGAGAAGGAGCTGCACAATCCGGCCGACATGCCTGACGTGGTCAAGATCCGCGAATTCCGCGAGCCGTGGATCAAGGCGACGATCCTGACGCCGGACGACTATCTCGGCGGCATCCTGAAACTCTGCCAGGACCGCCGCGGCATCCAGACCGAGCTCACCTATGTCGGCAATCGCGCCATGCTGACCTATGAACTGCCGCTCAACGAAGTGGTGTTCGACTTCTACGACCGCCTCAAGTCGATCTCCAAGGGCTATGCCTCCTTCGACTACAATCTCGCGGACTATCGCGAGAGCGATCTGGTCAAGCTGCAGATCCTCGTCAACGGCGAGCCGGTCGATGCACTGTCGATGCTCGTCCACCGCTCCGCGGCCGAGCGACGCGGCCGCACCATGTGCGAAAAGCTGAAGGAACTCATCCCGCCGCACATGTTCCAGATCCCGATCCAGGCCGCGATCGGCGGCAAGGTCATCGCCCGCGAGACGGTGCGGGCGCTGCGCAAGGACGTGACCGCGAAATGCTACGGCGGCGACGCCACCCGCAAGCGCAAGCTTCTGGAAAAGCAGAAGGAAGGCAAAAAGCGCATGCGCCAGTTCGGCAAGGTCGAGATCCCGCAGGAAGCGTTTATTGCAGCGCTGAAGATGGGGGATGAGTGAGGACTCAGGTTCTCGCTCCTCTTCATTCCGCTTCCGAACAAGCCCGGGATATTCGGCCGGTTTTCACCATAGGTACAACGGAAGCGCCTTCCGCGTCGATCGTTTAGACAGACGATAGAGGCGTTGGGGGACAACAACGTCACCGCCGCCACCGATTTCCTCTTTCAGGGCTTCTGAAAGGCGTTTTTCAACGCCCGCCGCTCCTCAATCCCAGGCGATATCGAACTTCAGCTTGGCATTGCCGCTGGTCATGGAGTGGCCGGTGATATCGCAATTGGCCTTGGAGCGCACCGGGGCCGCCCCTTCGAGCATGAACTGCGACATGCCGTACATGACGTGGTAGCGGCCACGCACGGGATATTCGGTCGCGTCGCATCCCTTCTTGAAGGTATGGGCGACGCCGTCGATCAGGGCGCCGTCAGGATTGTTCATGTCCCACGGCTTGCCCCGGAAGAGCACGGTGCCGCGCTTGACGGTGCCGGCAATCGAGCTTTTGGGCCGGTCATAGACGATAACCCCCTTCGCGCCGTCGACGATCATGATGGAGCCGTTGTGGTCGTAGGGAATGCCGTCGAGGGAGGCAATGTCGATCACCTCGACGGGGGAGAGCGTGCCGATGCCGTTGCTGCCCGGATGGCTCACCGGCTTCGCCTTTGTCACACCGCTCGGCACGGCGCTGTCGCGCAGGCCCTCGGCATAGACGAGTTTTCCGTCCTCGCAGGTACGCCAGATGCCGTAGCTGCCCTCATGGTGGCGCCAGACGGGAAAGCAGAAGCCGGGACCGAGGATCTCGACATCCGGCCAGTCGCTGTCGGTGCGCGGATGGAAGGCGAGATCGGAACCCGGAAAGCCAAAGGCGTCGGTCCAGCCACCTTTTCCGTCCGAGATCAGGAGGCTGATTTCCGAGCCGGCACGGCCGAAACAGCTCGCCGCGCCGCTGGCCCGCCGGTGAACGACGATCTCATCGACGGCATCGCCGTTGATGTCCTTGATCTCGTAAGGAAGCTCGAGCTTCGAACCGTTCGATTCGGGGCAAAGCCGGGCCTCGGGCGTGTCAAGCGTGGCAATCGCGGCATCGATCTCGACCTGGGTCCAGGCGAGAGCCGGCGCGGCTGGAAAGACGGTCAGAACGCCCGCGAGGCCGATCAGCATTTTCGGCAGGAATTTCCCGCATTCCCGATCCCGCTTCGCCATCCGCCGTCCTTCATTCCCTTCTGTTTCGCGGCGAGACTGGCCGGCAAAACTGAGCGAGCCGTTAACGGGAAAGGGAACCTTGGCTTCAGGCTTTCCATGCCGCTAATCACATCGGTCGCATTCGATCCAACGACCCGGCCGGCGTCCGTCTTGTGCTTCCCGCAATTGCATTCTAAGTATTCCTGGTAGTTGCCGGCTGAGAACAGCAACGACTTGAGTGTTCGGAGGAAACATGCACAAGTTCAAGATCCTGAAGAATGAAAAAGGCGAGTTCCGCGTTCAGTTCGTCTACAATTCGGAAGTCATGGTCTGGTCGGAAAACTACGCGGCCAAGGCAAGCGCCAAGAACTGCGTCGAATCCATCAAGAAGAACGCCCCCGGCGCGGCCATCGTCGACCTGACGAAGGAAGAAACCGGCAGCGGCTATCGCTTCGAAATCGACGCGGCGAAGAGCGGAGAGACCTTTGTCCGTTTCCGCGCGGCAAACGGCGAGATCATGGTCCGGTCCGAAACCTATTCTTCGAAATCGAGCGCCAGGAACTGCGCCGAGTCCGTCAAGAAGAATGCCCCCGAGGCGCCGGTCGAGGACGAGACGGCCGCGACAGCCTGAGCGGACGGGTCCGCCCGCCGCGCGATCCCCGCGACCGGTGGCAGGACCGGCACGGACGCCTGGTCAATCGTTGCCTTCCTTGACTTCCCGGAAACGCGTCTCGAATTCGTGACGCAGCGTGCGCCGTTCGACGGCCTGTCGGGCGCGCCGCCGCTTGGCCTCCGTATCGAGCCCGAGCTCCGGCACCGCCGTCGGCTTGCCTTCGGCATCGACGGCCACCATGGTGAAATAACAGGAATTGGTGTGGCGCCGCTCGCCGGTCCGGATATTCTCGGCCTCCACCCGGATCCCGATTTCCATCGAGGTGCGGCCAGCGAAATTGACCGAGGCGCGGAAGGTCACGAGTTCGCCCACATGGATCGGCTGGCGGAACACCACCTGATCAACCGAGAGCGTCACGGCATATTGCTGGGAAAAGCGCGAGGCGCAGGAATAGGCCACCCGGTCGAGCAGGTTCAGCAGCGCGCCGCCATGCACCTTGCCGGAAAAATTCGCCATGTCCGGCGTCATCAGCACCACCATTTCCAACTGGCTCGGATCATGGGCACGGTCCATCAAATGTCCTTTCGCAATACGCTGTGGCGAGCAATGTTCCCCGAAGCTGTAACCGCTCCTCGAAGCCTCGAAAAGGGGCCGCGTGTTTTGGCGCCGGGTCTCGAAAGACTGCTTACCCGATGACGTGCCTGCTATGAACGGGGTGAAACGGTCACACCCAGCCGGCCGCCTGACCGGTCAGGGCAACGGCGAAGAAGACAAGAAAGCCGGCGGCCATGCGTCCGACAAGCGTCGGATGCCGCCGGGCGATCAGCCGCAGGATCGCCGCGCCGAAGCCAAGCCAGAAGCTTGCGACCAGGAGGATCAGCCCCGTGAGCACGCCGAGATAGGCGATGGTTGCGAGGAAGCCCGCCGGCGGGACGAGCACGAGGCCGATGATGAGGCCCTTGGGATTCATGACCGTGGTCCAATAGACGGCGCGCGCATCGATATGCGCTTCACTCGCCGACGCCACCGGCATGGCCCAGAGCCTGACGGCGAGCATCAGCACCCAGGCGGCGGCGCAGAGACGCACGATATCGGCGAGAAGCGGCTGACCTTCCAGCCAGGGGCCCGCGAAGGTGGCGAGCGGAAGGACCGTGGTCATATAGCCGGCAAGCTCTCCGCCCATCAGCGGCATCGAACGCCGCACGCCTTTCGCCGCGCCGGACAACGCCAGCAGGGTATTGGTCGGTCCGGGCGTCAACAGAAGAAGAAGCACGGCGGCGGCAAAGGCGAAAAGGCTCATGGATATCTTCCAGGGAACAGAACGGATGCCACCATAGCGCAAACGATGCGCCGCGAATTGACACGGGTCAATGTGTCGGGGGCCCGCGCCCTCTCACGGGCACGGCAAAGGCTTCGCCGGATTGCCGACAACGGTTACGCCCGCCGGAACGTCGCGGGTCACCACGGCGCCGGCACCGACGATCGCACCGTCGCCGATGGTGACGCCGGCAAGAATGACCGCCGCCCCGCCGATCCAGACGTCCTTGCCGATGGTCACCGGCCTGGCGATTTCGATGCCCGCGGCGCGCTGGGCGGTGTCCTTGTGGTGCTCGGCGCAATAAATCTGCACGGCGGGTCCCAGCATGGATCCATCGCCGATCACAACGGGCGCGCTGTCGAGGATCACGCAGCCGGCATTGATATAGACCCTTTCGCCGAGCGTGATGTTGAACCCGTATCCGCAATGAAAGGGCGCTTCGACAAAGGCGCCGTCGCCGAAGCCGGCAAAGAGCTGCACGAGCTCCGGCGCCGCGGAGCCGCGTTGCGCGGGCGGCATGGTATTGTGGCTATGAACGGCCTCCCGCGCCCGGATGCGCAGGCGGTCGAGTTCCGGATCGATGCAGTTGTACCAGAGGCCGGCGGCCATCTTTTCCCGTTCGCTCGCCGTCATCTCCTTCCTCCCGCTCGCCTTGCCGTCAGATGCGCGAGACCCAGGCGCGGGCGATCGCAAGACCCGCCGCTTCGGCGGCCGGGCCATGGGCCGCGGCATATTGCGAGTGGCGCGCAAGCCAGCCCGGTTCCTTGCGTTCGACATGCTCCGGGAAAAGCCGGTTCCATTCCGCAACCACCGCGCGGTTCGCCTCGAAATGAAACTGCATGCCATAGGCTGCGCGTCCGACGCGGAAGGCCTGGTTGACGGCCGCCGCATTGCCGGCGAGGTGCACGCCGCCCGGAGGCAGGGTGAACGTGTCGTCATGCCACTGGAAGGAAACAAAGCCCTCCCCCGGCGCTGCGGCGGCGGCCGAAATCACCGGATCGCTCCGTCCCTCCTCGGTGGGGGAAACCGTATGCCAGCCGAATTCAGGCGCCGCTCCGATCAGGTTCTCGGCGCCATAGGCCCGCGCCAGCACCTGACTGCCGAGGCAGATGCCGAGCACGGCCTTGCCGGCATCGCCGAAGTCGCGCATCAGCGTCGCCAGCGCCGGCAGATAGGGATGCTTCTCGTCGTCACGCGCATTCTGCTCGCCGCCGAAGACAACGAGGGCGTCGTGCCCATGAATGGTCGCCGGCAGCGGTTCGCCGGCATAGGCACGAATCGCCTCGATTGTCGCTCCGGCTTCGGCGAGCGCTATACCCACCTGGCCCGGATCCGAATATCGGGTGTTTTCGATGATCGCCACGCGCATTGTCCGTCTCCGCCGACTCGCCCACCACGGAGATGACCACGACCGGCGGCGCTCTTCAAGGGCATGCCACGATGCTTGCGGCCCGGCCTCAGAAGACTTTTCCGAGACGCCCGTCAACCGACTGGCGATTGCCGCCACGGATCGAGAAGAACAGGAAGATCGCCGCCCAGAGGATCGATTTTTCAGCCCCACCCAGGCCTTCCGCCTTGACGATCCAGTGGAAATAGACCGTGACCAGCAGCACGATCATCGCCGCGAAGGCGGCGGGGCGCGTGAAGAGGCCGATGGCGACGAGAATGCCGCCGAAGAATTCGGTCGCCGAGAGAAGGGGAGACCAGAAGGCGCCGGGATAAAAACCGAGGCTCTCGACCATTCCCACGGCGCCGAACGGATTTATGATCTTGCCGTAGCCATGGGTCACCAGCAGGAAGCCGGCGACGACGCGGAGCACGGTCTCCACCGTCTCGTAGCCGGCGGCGTAGACAGGGCGAAGCTGAGGGACAATCAGCCGATTGCGGTCGACAGGGTTGGACATGTCGGCACTCCTTGATTTTTGCGTTCCGGGTCTCGGTTTGTTGCGGTTATGCTAATGGCTGCAAAGACAGCCAGGCTCAAGCATGCCTCGGTAAAAACATGACTTTAAGAGTTGACTTTATCGTGAAGATGTAACGAGGAAAAGGAACGATGAGTGACAAGCCGCGGGTGACCATACTCTACTGTACGCAGTGCAACTGGCTGCTGCGCGCCGGCTGGATGGCGCAGGAACTGCTGCAGACCTTTCCGGAGAGTGTTGGTGAAGTGGCGCTCATTCCCGGCACAGGCGGCAATTTCGAGATCCGCGTCGATGGCGAACTCATCTGGGAACGCAAGCGCGACGGCGGTTTTCCCGGACCGAAGGAACTGAAGCAACGGCTGCGCGACATCATCGAACCCGAACGCGACCTCGGCCATGCGGACCGGGTGACGGCGGCTTCAAGTAATGCCGGTGAAAACTGAAAAAGGGCAGGCTTTCGCCCACCCCTTTCCGGATTGCTGCAGGGCCGGTCAATAATAGGGCGACCGGCAGACCCTGAAGTAACCACTGGAGGACAGGAACCTGTTCGTCTGCGGATTGTAGGACCGGTAGCGGTCGAGGCACCAGCGGACGTGACGGTTCCAGTTGCGTCCCGGCGGCATGCCATAGGCAGGCGGCGGAGGGGGGCGACGATAATAGCCGTCATCCCAGCGCGGCGGGGGCCGACGGCGATAGTCATCGTCCCACCGCGGCGGTGGCGGGCGGCGGTAGCCATCGTCCCAGCCGGGAGGCGGCGGTGGCCGCCGATAGCCCGGCGGACGGCGGGTTTCGTAGCAGCCATACGCATCGCAGTAAACCTGCACCTTTTCGACGCCGGACCGCTCTGCAGCGGGCGGCGCGACCTGCGTCATCGGCATCGCTGCCTGCGTTACGGCAGGCAACAATCCGACAAGGCCCAGGAAGGACCCCAGCAGGATTTTTCCAAACAATCTGATCATGTTACCTCCAGCCAGAAGATTCGTCCGTCCATGACGGACATCGGGAGCGCCCTTCCCCGCATCGGCAATCTCCGGCAGATGCGGCCTTCTGTCCAGCCGCTTCTCCGCCTGCCTTCCGGAAGACGATGCCTGGCGCCACCGTCCCCGAACATGCCTAATCCTCCGCGATATCATGGCTTTTCCAAGACTGCCGGTCCCGTCGTTCCAAGGCTCTTCGGCCTGCTTTGCGATATCCGACACGAAAACTTCAAAAAGCCAGTTGACAGTCCGAGTCGCTGCCTTTACACGGCTCCTCGTCGCCCAGATGGCGGAATTGGTAGACGCGCAGGTTTCAGGTACCTGTGCCGCGAGGCGTGGAGGTTCGAGTCCTCTTCTGGGCACCATTCCAATCTTGATCGCTGCCAGATCAAGGATTTAGCTTTAAAAAATCGAAACAGGCAAACCGGCTTCCGCCGGAGTGTTTTGGCTTGGGCGGGTTTCGTCCCGTCAGCGCGGGGATTTTCGCGTCTCCGACAGTTCCTCGAAGAGTTCGAGCTGCATTGCCTGGATTTTCGACAGTCTTTCCCACTGTCCCACGAGAATATGATCCAGCTTCTCGTGCAGATGCCGGATCTCGAGTTCGGCCTTGAGATTGATCTGGTAGTCGTTCTGCGAACGCAGCCTGTCCTTTTCCTCCTGCCGGCGCTGGCTCATCATGATGAGCGGGGCCTGAAAGGCGGCGATCATCGACAGGAAGAGATTGAGCAGGATGAAGGGATAGGGATCGAAGCTCGTGAAGATGGCCGGAATGGCGTTGACGAACATCCAGGCGACGAGAAAGAAGAGGAAGGACAGAATGAATGTCCAGGAACCGGCGAAGGAGGCGATCCGATCGGCAATACGGTCGCCGAGGGTGACGGTCTCCTCGTAGCTCTCCTCGGTGTTCTCCGTCACCGTCTCGTGCGCGGCGATACTTTCGATCACCTCCCGGTCGAGTTCGCTCAACTGCCCGCGCTCCCGGCGGATCATGTCCTCCACCGAGCGGCGGCGGCACTCCTGCAGATCATCGCGGCAGATCCAGCCGGTGGAGCGCCAGTCGGGCGTGATCCGGTCCAGCTCTTCCGCAAGCGAGGGACGCACGACATCGCAGGCGGTCATGTCCCGTCTCGATTTCAGACGCTTGCAGACGCCGCAGGTTTCCTGGGGGCTCTGACGGGCGGGATGGTGCGGCATGCCGATGGCTCCGATACGGGTGACGAATCGCCGCCATGGTGGCGACGCTTGTGCAAGGAGGCAAGCGATCGGGAGCCGGCTCAGTCGATGTTGCGCGGATTGACGCCCGGATACCAGCCCCTGGAGGGCGGGTTGCGGCCTTCAAACACCATGCCGTCCCTGGTGCAGCGGTAAACCACGACCGGCACGCCGCTGCTGCTTCGGAAAGGACTGTCCCGGCCCCGATCGACGAAACGCGTCACGGTGTGGCACTCGTAGTTCGAGTCGGAGGAAAATTCGCCGGGCGCCATGGGGCGGACACCCGGCAGGTCGGAATAGGTAGCGTCGCCGGACCGCTCGAAGGTTTTCGGCAGGCGCAGCCCTTCGGCGGCCAATACCGGGCCGGAAAAGGACGAGACGGAAACGGCGACAGCCAGCCCCGCCATCAGGACGCGCTTCAGGCCCGCTTCCCCCGGTCTCTGCTTCATCCCTCTGCTGTCCGACATCATATCCTCATTTCGTCTCGGCACGATCGGCCGGGATCGTTTGCCGGCTGGCCATTTCGTTATCAGATATAATGACGGCACCATCCCGACGAAAAGAGGCATACGCTTTTGTGATCGGTGCGTGGCTTTCTGGCAACCGGGTTCAGGCAGTCGGGCGGATTCAGGCAGTCGGGCGGCGATAGCCGGTCGGCATGTCGTAGAGCCAGCCGATGCGCCTGACGGCGGCCTCGAAATCCTCGCGCGCCACGGTCATGGTATGGCCGTTGGCATGAAGGAGCGTGTTTTCGTCCTCCATGATGCCGGCATGTCCCTTCCAGAAGACGAGATCGCCGCGACGAAGCTCCTCGCGCGAAATGATCGCTCCGAGACCCGATGCCTGCATGTCGGAATCGCGCGGCGCGCTTCGCCCGGTCATCTGCAGGGAAAGCTGCACGAGACCCGAACAATCAATGCCGAAACCCGAACGCCCGCCCCAGAGATAAGGCGTCTCCAGGAAGCGGGCAGCAATGGCGACGTAATCGTCGGACGGCCAGGAGCCGAGCGGCAAGCAATGGCCGGCGACGATGGCGCGGCCGTCTGGCAGATTATGGTAGTGCGTGCCCCGCGTTTCGGCCTCGCCGACGACAGTGACAAGGCTGCCCATGGAAAATGCCGATGAGGCGGGAAAACGCAGGTCCGGCCCCGGATAGACGAAGGTGCGCGGCACGACGACACGATGGGTCGGAGCGGCCTCGGCATCGGAGAGCGCCGCTTCCGGCAGGTAACCGACATAACCGTCCTGCCTGGCCTTCACCCAGGCGAAACCGCCGGCCCGGTCGAACACCGTGACCTCTTCGCCGAAGAGCAGTTCGGTATCGATGCCGACGGCGAGGTCGGGCCTCGGTCGCAGCGCCGCGACCGGCACAGCCAACCTTGCCGGCGTTCCCTCGACGAAGCGGGCCGCTTCCACCTGCCCTTTCAGAGCGGCCTCAGCCAGATCGGCGCGGTACGCATTGAGCCTGCGGTCGAGGATGTTTTCGGTGGTATTCATGGTGTTCTCAATAGCCCAGCTTGCGGCCCTGCTCGATGACCAGGTCGCCGAATTTTTCGAGGAAGAGCGCGCCGCCCACCGTGCGCCTGACGATGACGCTGCGGCGGTCGCGCTCATCACGAACGCGATCGACCAGCCCCATTTCGCCCATGGTATCGAGGGCACGGGTGATGACCGGCTTGGTGACGTTCAATCTCGCCGCAAGCCCGCGGACGGTATGCGGCGGCGGCACGAGGTAGATCTCCAGAAGGATCGCCATCTGGCGCAGCGTCAGGTCGCGCTTGTCCTGCTGCACCTGCTGCAGCGTCACCTTGTGCCAGAGGCCAAGCGCCTCCGTGGCGGTCAGTTCAACAGTCATGGGCGGGTCCGCGACGTCGTTTGCGCATTTCTTTTCCGGCAATCGACGCGGCATTGCAAGAGCGGTGACCGCCGGCCACCGCCCGTGGGGCCATTACTTCAGCCCGGAGCGCAGGAAGCGGTAGAGCGCCCGGATGCCCTGGGCCTCTCCGCCAACAGGCGAATGGGGCCGTTCGCTCTGCGCCCAGCCGAAAATATCGAAATGCACCCAGCTCTTCGACTTGCCGACGAAGCGCTTGAGGAAGAGGGCAGCGGTGATCGAGCCCGCCATGCCGCCAGCCGGCGCATTGGTGAGATCGGCGATCGAAGTCCTCAGGTTTTTCTCGTAGCCCTTGTAGAGCGGCATGCGCCAGAGCGGATCGTCGGTCTCGAGGCTTGCGTCGACGAGTTCATGGGCGAGATCCTCGTCGTCGGTGAAGAAGGGCGGCAGGTCCGGACCGAGCGCCACGCGGGCAGCACCCGTCAGCGTGGCCATGTCGACCAGCAGATCCGGCGCGTCCTCGTCGGCATAGGCGAGGGCATCGGCAAGGATCAGCCGCCCTTCGGCATCGGTATTGTCAATCTGGACGGTCAGGCCCTTGCGGCTTTTGTAGATATCGCCCGGGCGGAATGCATTGCCGGCTATGGAATTCTCGACGGCGGGAACGATGACGCGCAGGTCGATCTTGAGCTTGGCGTCCATAATCATCAACGCCAGGCCAAGGACGTTGGCCGCGCCACCCATGTCTTTCTTCATCAACAGCATGGACGAGGCCGGCTTGATGTCGAGGCCGCCGGTATCGAAACAGACGCCCTTGCCGACGAGTGTCACACGCGGATGCCCCTTCTTGCCCCAGCGCATTTCCAGAAGGCGCGGCGCAACCGCGCTGGCGCGGCCGACGGTATGGACCAGCGGAAAGTTCTTCTCCAGCAGTTCATCGCCGACGATGGATGTGACTTCGGCCTTGTAGTGTTCCGCCAGCGCCCGGAAGGCGTTTTCCAGGTCGGCAGGTCCCATGTCGTTGGTCGGGGTGTTGATGAGGTCGCGGGCAAGGAAGACGCCGGCAAGCTGGCGCTTGATGTCGGCGGCGTCGGCATCCTGCGGGATCAGAAGCTTGGGCTCGGCCGGGCGCTCGGACCGATAGCGGTCGAAGCTGTAGGAGCCGAGACCGTAGCCGAGCAGCAGCCGGTTGGCGGTCAATGGCGCAGTCTCGATGTGCCAGTCGCCCGCCGGCAGGCTGCGGGCCAGCTTGCCGGTGAGGAACGGATTTTCCGAGGGGTTGGAACCAAGGCCGAAGAGCGCGCCGCCGAGATGGCCATCCGCTGTCGGGATGAGCAGCACCGATCCCGCTTCCGCCTTGAAGCCGGCCTTGCGGGCCCAGTCGAGCGCGATCGGATCGATCGTGCCGGTCTCGATATGGGCCGGGGTGACGGCGAAGACGGGCAGGGTCTTCCCCCCCTTGGAACTGAAGGGGTTATGTCTCTCGATATACTGGTAGGGGGCCATAAGCTGTCTTTCGGAAAGGTACGGGCGGAATCAAAGGGCGTGAGCCCGATTAACACTCCGTTAGGGTTAACAGATTATTGCTGGAGCGGAGATTGCGTCGCTTTTCACCATGGCAGGGCGCGCAAACGCCATCGCAGCAGGAAGAAGAACATGGTTATTCGGCACAGGTCTTCGCATCATCGGGTCGGCACGGGTCGCCGGATGAGAATTTTCGGCGGCATCTGCCTGCTGATGGCGGCGAGCGTGCTGGCCGGCTGCTCCACGTCCCGGCCCGACCGATCGGTTACCACCGGTTCGATCCCGCGACTTTCCAAACCGGTCGAAAGCATGACCGCGCCGGAGCTCGCAAATGCTGCTGCAAGCATCGGCCAGGCCTATGAACGCAATCCGAAGGACCGCAATGTCGGCATGACCTATGCCAACGTCCTGATGATGACGGGCCGCAACACGCAGGCGCTGGCCGTCATGCAGCAGGTGGCGATCGCCAATCCATCGGACCGCGACGTGCTCGCAGCCCTCGGCAAGGCACAGGCGGCGGCGGGCCAGCTCGAGAAGGCGCTGGACACGATCGGCAGGGCGCAGACCCCCGACCGTCCCGACTGGCGCCTCTATTCCGCCGAAGGCGCCGTTCTCGACCAGCTCGGCCGCTCGAACGAGGCGCGCTCGCGTTATCGCATGGCGCTCGACCTCAAGCCGAACGAGCCGACGATCCTTTCCAATCTCGGCATGTCCTACGTGCTGAGCGGCGATCTGCGCACCGCCGAAACCTACCTGAAATCCGCTTCGCAGCAGCCCGGCGCAGACAGCCGCGTCCGGCAGAATCTTGCTCTGGTGATCGGCCTGCAGGGCCGTTTCCAGGAAGCCGAACAGGTCGCCCGGCAGGAACTCGATCCGCAACAGGCCGATGCGAACGTCGCCTATCTGCGCTCCATGCTGTCCCAGCAGAATTCCTGGAAACAGCTTGCCTCCAAGGACAAGGCGAGCCCCGACAACGGCACCAACTGAGATCCGCTTTCCGGTATCAGCAGCGCTCCGGTCAGTCGACGGTGTCGATCAGAGCGCGGCCGCTCGTCAGATCCGTGACCATACGGTTGACGGCTTCCACCTCCGCCACCGGAACGGCGACATCGAGCCATGCGCCCTCGGCGCCGAACTTCTCCTTCTCGATATGCAAGTCGCAAACGCCAAGCAGGCGTGACTTGACGAGCGCGAGATCGGAAAAGCCGCAGCCAAAGCGGACCAACGAACGTGGGATGATCTCGACCTTTTCCGCCACCTTCAGACAGATGGCCGCCGTGCCGCCATAGGCGCGCACAAGACCGCCGCTGCCAAGCAGGATGCCGCCGAAAAACCGCGTCACCACCGCCGCCACGCCATCCAGCGCCTGGCCGTCAATGGCCTGAAGGATCGGTTTTCCGGCCGTGCCGCTCGGTTCGCCGTCATCGCTGAAACGATAGGCCTGACCGATACGCCATGCCCAGCAATTGTGGTTGGCGGATGCATCCGACACGGTCGCAATGAAGGCCTTGGCCTCGTCCTCGCTCGCGACCGGCGCGGCATGGGCGATGAAACGGCTCTTCCTGATATCCTGCGTGAAGGTTTCGCGCTGCTTGAGGGTAAACATCTCTTTCTCCAGACACCCTCATAGAGCGTTTCCAGCGAAAACGGAGTCGCCGTCAATGCTCCATCTCTCTGTTTTCACGCAATTTCCGACCAGTTGCTCGCCAGCAATCCCTTTCTGAAACGCCTGGCCGAGCTTTTGGACGACGGATTGCTTGCCGGTGCAGCCGATATTGGGGCGCTCGAGCAGGAGTTCGGCCATCTCAGTTCACTCGAGGAATGGCTGGACGGCCCCGGAAAGCCGTTTTTTGCCCCCTTGGCGACAAAAACGCAGACGTCGCGCTTCGTTAAAACGATCCAGCAGAAGCCTGACGGCATCCGGTCACCGAGAGAGTGCCCTTCGGAGCTCTCTCACGCGCCGGCTTCGGCCTCATCGATCCGATCAATCGACAAGAATTTCCTGCTGCAGATTCAATTTCCTGCTGCAGATTCATTGTGTGCCCGACCTGAGAGATAGGTGACGTTTTGTACCGGAGACATGGGTAACACTTTTCGCTTTTTGGCGGGAGGTGTTGATGCCGTGGAAAGAGGCTTCGGTGATGGAGGAACGTCTACGATTTGTTGCCCGACTGCTGGAGGGCGAAGGGATGAGCGATGTGTGCCGGTCGTTCGGCATCTCGCGCAAGACCGGCTACAAGATCTTCAATCGCTACAAGGACGACGGCCTGGAGGCGCTGACGGACCGGTCTCGGCGGCCGGTGCGTTATGCCAACCAGTTGCCCGAGCCGGTGGAGGCCATGATCGTGCGGCTCAAAAAGGACAAGCCGCATTGGGGTGCCAGGAAGATCAGGGAGCTTTTGGTGAAACGCCTAGCCGGCGATGTGCGCGTGCCGTCGAAGAGCACGGTGCATGCCGTTCTTGACCGGCACGGGCTGGTCGCCCATGCGCGCAAACGGCAACGCCATCGAGCCGAAGGAACAGCATTGTCTCAGGCATCGCTGCCGAACGAGCTGTGGTGCGCGGACTTCAAGGGCGAGTTCAAGCTCGGTGACGGCCGCTATTGTTACCCACTGACGGTCACCGACCAGGCGTCCCGTTATCTTCTCGCCTGCGAAGCCTTTGAGTCGACGCGAGAGCGGGCTGTCTTCGACGCATTCCGGCGGCTGTTTGCCGAATGCGGCCTGCCGGCCGCGATCCGCAGCGACAACGGCCTGCCGTTCGCCAGCCCCAACGGCCTTTATAATCTCTCGAAGCTGTCCGTCTGGTGGCTGCGGCTCGGGATCGTGCTTGAGCGCATCAAGCCAGGCCATCCGCAAGAGAATGGCCGGCATGAGCGCATGCACCTGACGTTGAAGAAGGAGGCCACTCGCCCGCCCGGCAGAAAAATCCTCCAGCAGCAGGCTCGCTTCGATGTATTCGTCCGCGAATTCAATCAGGAGCGGCCGCACGAGGCGCTGAACATGAAGGTGCCGGCTGATCTCTACGTCGCTTCGTCACGCCCCTACCAGGGCCTGCCGGAGATCGACTACCCTTTCCACGACAGAGAGGCGCTGGTGACCCAGTGCGGCCGGATCTGCATCTATCGCAAGAAGATCAACATCTCGACCGTGCTGGCAGGACAGAAACTGGGAATCAAGGAAGTCGACGACGGTATTTGGCTCGTCAGCTTCATGCATTATGATCTGGGATATATCGACCTGGAACAGAGGACTTTGCAAACCATCGACAACCCGTTCGGCACGAGGTTGTCACCTATGTCTTAGGTACAGACTGTTACCTATGTCTCCGGGTCGGACAGTGTTGGATATGGCGGACAGAGAGGGATTCGAACCCTCGATACGCTTTCACGTATACACGCGTTCCAGGCGTGCGCCTTCAACCACTCGGCCACCTGTCCTTAACAGCTCTCTGCCTCTATCGGGCAGTGCAGCCGGTCGGGCGCGATATATACCGATGAATTTCCGCGGATCAACCCAAATCTGACAGATTTTTGACTTGTCCGCGCAAATACCTATCTATTAGCTCTTCGCGGACAGGAAGGGGGCCTGGCTGCGGGTGCTGTGCGTTTCGCCGTCCCTCTCGGCAAAAGCTGGAGATGGAAATGCTGCGCTTTGTATTTCGTGCCCTGAGTTTCCTCTGCCTCTGCCTCGCAGTGATCGTGGCGACGATCGATTCGATCGAGTCTGTCTCGATCTCGCAGGTCGCCGTCACTCCGCTCGCCACGACCTGGGCGGAGACTAGCCCTGCAACTCTGGTCGGCGCGCAGTCCCTGGTGGAAGCCTATGCAGGCAAGCCCGTCTGGCAGATCATTTCGGCCTGGCTGCTGCCGCAACCGGCTTTTGCCGTGCTTCTGCTCCTGGCATTGCTGCTGTGGATGATCGGTTACCGGAAGCCTTCGCCCGCCGGCCGTTTTGCCGCCTGACCTGTCGGCGGCGGTGCGCCGTACCTATATATGCGACATGAAAAGCCAGAGGCCGCTTCACCGGCCAGAGAGAGGCAAGAATGTTCCTGATCGACATGTTCAACAAGAAGACCACCATGCCCACCCCGGACACGGCCCTGCCCGGCCGCGACCAGCCGATCCCGACCGCGGAGACCCATTTCGTCTCAGGCAGGCCGCTCAAGGGACCTTATCCTGAGGGCCTGAAGACGGTCTATCTCGGCATGGGCTGCTTCTGGGGGGCTGAACGCCTGCTCTGGAACACGCCCGGCGTCTGGGTGACTGCCGCCGGCTATCAGGGCGGGATCACCCCGAACCCGACCTATCAGGAAACCTGCACAGGGCTCACGGGCCATACCGAAGTGGTCAAGGTCGTCTACGACCCGGGACAGGTGACACTCGAAGCCCTGCTGAAGATCTTCTTCGAGGCGCACGACCCGACGCAGGGTATGCGCCAGGGCAACGACATCGGCACGACCTACCGCTCGGCCATCTATGCCGAGAACCCTGACGACATAGACACCGCGATCCGCATGCGCGACGCCTTCCAGGAGGCGCTGATCGCATCCGGCCGAAAGATGACGGTGACGACCGAGATCGCGGCGGCCGGTCCCTTCTATTATGCCGAGGACTATCACCAGCAATATCTGGCGAAGAATCCGGATGGTTATTGCGGTCTTCGCGGCACCGGCGTCTCCTGCCCGATCACGCCCGCGGCATAAGCGCCCTGCCCAAGACAAGGGCAGAAAGCTCATTGATCTGACAGGATTTTCGGCAATCGTCGCCGGAAATCCTGCGGTTCCACTATTCCTTTACCGGATGAAAAAAATCTGGTGAATTTTTCCATGAGCCATGCAAGGATGCGCGCAGCCAGGCCCTTGATGAGGGGGTCGGTGGTTCCGCAGACATGCCTTCCAAAGGGCTTGCGGGAGGACCCAACAAGATCAATAGCAACAACAGGGCTGCACAATGAAAAAAACCCTTTTGAGCCTCTTTGCCTTGACCGCGATGTCGGCCACGGCGCTTGCCGCGGACATCAAGCCGGCGCTCGTCTACGGCACAGGCGGCAAATTCGACAAGTCCTTCAACGAGGCGGCCTATGCCGGCGCAGAGAAGTTCAAGGCGGAAACCGGCATCGAGTATCGCGATTTCGAGCCGACCGGCGATACCCAGGGTGAACAGGCGATCCGCAACTTCGCATCCAAGGGCTACAATCCGGTCGTTGCCGTCTCCTTTGCCTGGACCTCGGCGATCGAAAAGGTCGCAGCCGAATTCCCTGACACCAAGTTCGTTCTCGTCGACAGCGTCGTCGATCTGCCGAACGTCCGCTCGGTCGTCTACAAGGAAGAGGAAGGATCCTATCTCGTCGGCGTCCTGGCTGGCCTCGCCTCCAAGACCGGCAAGGTCGGCTTCGTCGGCGGTATGGACATCCCGCTGATCCGCAAGTTCGAATGCGGCTACGAGCAGGGCGCACGCGCCGCCAAGGCCGACATCCAGGTCTTCCAGAACATGACCGGCACCACCGGTGCGGCATGGAACGACCCGGTTCGCGGCGGTGAACTCACCAAGAACCAGATCGACCAGGGCGCGGACGTCATCTATGCAGCAGCCGGCGCCACCGGCCTCGGCGTGCTGCAAACCGCCGCTGACAACGGCAAGCTTTCGATCGGCGTCGATTCGAACCAGAACCACCTGCATCCGGGTTCGGTTCTGACCTCGATGGTCAAGCGCGTCGACCTCGCCGTGTACAACGCCTATGCCGATGCCAAGGGCGACAAGTTCACCGCCGGCGTCCAGGCGCTCGGCGTCAAGGAAGACGGTGTTGCCTATGCCCTCGACGAGAACAACGCCAAGCTGATTACCGACGACATGAAGGCAGCGGTCGAAAAGGCCAAGGCCGACATCATTGCCGGCACGATCAAGGTCCATGACTACATGTCGGACAATTCCTGCCCGAAGTGATCTGATACGGGCGCAAGACGGCATGATCGGCCGTCTTGCGCCCTTTCCATGTCTTGAGCATCCTGTCCGCGCCGGAAGCGGGACGATCAAACGGGCGGGCTGCTTCAAAAATCCATAAAAGAGGGCGTTCACTGCAGGCTTGCGGGCAACGCTCCGGGGGATTGGAATGAGCGAAACGAACCGGGCACCGGCGATCGAGCTGATCGGCATCGACAAGAAATTCGGCGCCGTGCATGCCAACAAGAACATCAACCTGACCGTGGCCAAGGGTTCGATCCACGGCATCATCGGCGAGAATGGAGCCGGAAAATCGACGCTGATGTCGATCCTTTACGGCTTTTATCATGCCGACAGCGGCAGCATACACATCGACGGCAAGCCAGTTGCGATTCGCGACAGCCAGTCGGCGATCGCCGCCGGCATCGGCATGGTGCACCAGCACTTCATGCTGGTCGAAAATTTCACCGTGCTTGAAAACCTGATGCTCGGCGCCGAAGGCGGCGCCCTGCTCGGCAAGGGCACGGACAAGGCACGCGCGGCGCTGAAGAAGCTCGAGGACGATTACGAGCTCGAGGTCGACCCGGATGCAGTCATCGAGGAACTGCCGGTCGGCCTGCAGCAGCGCGTCGAAATCCTGAAAGCCATGTATCGCGGTGCCGAGATCCTTATCCTCGACGAACCCACCGGGGTTCTGACGCCGGCCGAGGCCGATCACCTGTTCAAGATCCTGCGCGTGCTGCGCGACCAGGGCAAGACCGTGATCCTGATCACGCACAAGCTGCGGGAGATCATGGCGATCACCGACACGGTGTCGGTGATGCGCCGCGGCGAGATCGTGGCAACCCGCAAGACGGCGGAGACGACGGTGGAGGAACTCGCCGAACTGATGGTCGGGCGACGGGTGCTGCTGCACGTCGAGAAGGGCAGCGCCAAGCCGGGAGACGTCTATCTTTCGGTGCGCAACCTCACCGTCAAGGACAGCCGCGGCGTCACCATGGTCGACAACGTCTCCTTCGACGTTCGGGCCGGCGAGATCGTCGGCATAGCGGGCGTGGCGGGCAACGGTCAGAGCGAACTGCTGGAAGCCATTACCGGCATCCGCAAGCCGACATCGGGCGAGATCTTCATTTGCGGCGAACCGGTCGCCGGCTATGATCCGGCGAAGCTGCGCTCAATCGGTCTAGCCCATATCCCGGAAGACCGGCATCACATGGGCCTTATCCTGCCGTTCGAGGAAAGCCAGAATGCCATTCTCGGCTACCACCGCGATCCGCGCTACGGCAAAGGCCCGTTCCTCGATCCCGACCTCATCCGCAAGGCGGCCGTCGAAGAGATCGAGAAATATGACATCCGGCCGCCGAACCCACGGCTCAAGACCGCAAACTTCTCCGGCGGCAACCAGCAGAAGATCGTCGTCGCTCGCGAAATCGAGCGCGACCCGAAACTTCTGATCGTCGGCCAGCCGACCCGCGGCGTCGATATCGGCGCCATCGAATTCATCCATCGCCGGATCGTGGAGACCCGCGACGCCGCCAAGGCCGTGCTTCTGGTGTCCGTCGAACTCGACGAGATCCGTTCGCTCTCCGACCGTATCCTGGTGATGTTCGCCGGCAAGATCGTCGGCGAGAAGAGCCCGGAAACCGGCGAACAGACACTCGGCCTGATGATGGCCGGCATTGCCGCATGAGGTTTTGATGAGTACCGCTTCCGTACCCCTTCCCAACTGGATCAACTACGCGCTTCTGCCGTTGCTCAACCTCATCCTGGCGTTTCTGGTGTCCGGCCTCGTCGTCTGGATCATCGGCGAAAATCCCTATGAGGCGCTGAAGCTCATGCTCGCCGGCGCACTCGGGCGCGGCGAGGGCATCGGCTTCACGCTCTATTATGCGACCAACTTCATCTTCACCGGCCTCTCCGTCGCCGTCGCCTATCATGCGGGACTGTTCAACATCGGCTCGGAAGGCCAGGCCTATGTCGGCGGTCTCGGCGCGGCACTCGTGGCGCTGGCGCTCGACCATTACGTGCCGTGGTACGTGACGATGCCCTTCGCGGTTCTGGGTGCCGCCGCCTTCGGCGCGGCATGGGCGTTGATCCCCGCATGGCTGCAGGCCAAACGCGGCAGCCATATCGTCATCACCACCATCATGTTCAATTTCATCGGCGCGGCGCTGATGGTCTACCTGCTCGTCAACGTGCTGATCGTGCCGGGCAAGATGGCTCCGGAAACCCGCACCTTCCTGCCCGGCGGCCAGTTGCCGAAGCTCGACTGGCTGATGGCGCTGTTCGGGCTGAAGCTCGGTCCGGCCCCCTTCAATGTTTCCTTCCTGATCGCGCTCTTCATGTGCGTCGTCGTCTGGGTGCTGATCTGGCGCACCAAGCTCGGCTACGAGATGCGCACGCTCGGGCTTTCCCGCCCGGGAGCGGCTTACGCCGGCATTCCCTATGTGAAGATCGTCATGGTCACCATGCTGATATCAGGCGGGCTTGCCGGAATGATGGCGCTCAATCCGGTGCTCGGCGCCTCCGCCCGCCTGCAGGTCGAGTTCGTCGGCGGGGCCGGCTTCGTCGGCATCGCGGTTTCGCTGATGGGACGCAGCCACCCTCTCGGCATCCTGCTCGCGGCCATCCTCTTCGGGGTGCTCTACCAGGGCGGCGCCGAGCTTTCCTTCGACATGCCGAACATCACCCGTGACATGATCGTCGTGATCCAGGGTCTCGTCATCCTGTTTGCCGGCGCGCTGGAATACATGTTCCGTCCGGCGATCGTGCGCATCTACCAGCAATTCGTGAGAGGTTGAGGCAAGACGATGGATTTCTTCGATATCCTCATCAGCATTCTGGGATCGACCATCCGCCTGTCGATCCCGCTGATCTTCACCGCCCTTGCAGGCCTCTTTTCCGAACGCTCCGGCATCTTCGACATCGGGCTCGAAGGCAAGATGCTGGCAGCAGCCTTCGCAGCGGCATCGGCAGCCTACATGACGGGATCGCCATGGATCGGCCTTGCGTCGGGTATCGGCGTTTCACTCGCCTTCTCGCTGGTGCACGGCTTTGCATCGATCACCAATCGCGGCAACCAGATCGTCTCGGGCGTCGCGATCAACTTCGTGGCGGCCGGCCTCACCGTCGTTCTGGGACAGGCCTGGTTCGGCCAGGGCGGCCGCACGCCGCAGCTCGCGGGCAGCGCACGCTTCTCGCCGATCACGCTGCCGGGGGCGGAGGCGATGCGCGACGTGCCGGTGATCGGCCCGCTCTATGCCAACGTGATCTCCGGCAACAACCTGCTCACCTATCTCGCCTTCCTGGCGGTGCCGCTTTCGTGGTGGGTGCTTTACCGTACGCGCTTCGGCCTCAGACTTCGCGCGGTCGGCGAAAACCCCGGCGCAGTCGATACCGCCGGCATCTCGGTGACATGGCTGCGCTACCGGGCCGTGCTGGTCGCGGGCTTTCTCTGCGGCTTCTCGGGCACCTATCTGGCAATCGCCCAGTCGGCGGCCTTCATCAAGGACATGTCGGCCGGCAAGGGCTATATCGCGCTCGCCGCGCTGATCTTCGCCAAGTGGAAGCCGGTGCCGGTGCTGCTCGCCTGCCTGCTCTTCGGCTTCCTCGATGCGCTCGCCAATTTCATGCAGGGCAAGTCCGTGCCGCTGATCGGCGAAGTGCCTGTCCAGATCTTCCAGGCACTGCCCTACATTCTGACCTGCATCCTGCTCGCCGGCTTCATCGGCGCGGCAAACCCGCCGAAAGCCGGCGGCGTACCCTATGTGAAGGAGCGCTGAACCATGTCGCACGATCTCTTCGAAGCCGCACGCGGCGCGATGAAGTTCGCCCATGTGCCCTATTCCAAGTTCCCTGTCGGCGCGGCCATCCGCGCCGATGACGGCAAGGTCTATACCGGCGCCAATATCGAGAACCTCTCCTTCCCGCAGGGCTGGTGCGCCGAACCGACGGCCATTGGCTGCATGGTCATGGGCGGGGGCAGGAAGATCGTCGAAATGGCCGTGATCGCCGAGAAGCTGGCGCTTTGCCCGCCTTGCGGCGGGTGCCGGCAGAAGATCTCCGAATTCGCGGATGCCGGCACGAAGATCTATCTGTGCGACGAAGTCGGCGTGCAGAAAACCATGACCATGGCAGAACTCCTGCCCTTCAGCTTCGAGACGGACATCCTCGGATGAGGGAAGTGATCGATCTTCTCGTCGACCGGCTGAACGGGCTGGTGCCGCGTCATGGCATCGTTCTCGGCTCGGGTCTCGGCTCGCTCGTCGATGAAATCCGCAACCCGATCCGCATTCCCTATACCGAACTGCCGGGCTTTCCGGTGAGCGGCGTATCGGGTCATGCCGGCGCCGTGGTGGCTGGCCTGCTCGGCAATGTGCCGGTCATCATGCTCGCCGGTCGCATCCATTACTACGAGCACGGCGACCCGAATGCGATGCGCCTGCCGATCCAGGTGCTGATGGGGCTCGGCGTGCAGTCGCTGATCCTCACCAATTCGGCCGGATCGCTGCGCGAGGACATGCCTCCGGGCTCGGTGATGCTGATCTCGGACCACATCAATTTCTCCGGCCACAACCCGCTGATCGGCCAGGACAGCGACAGGCGCTTCGTCGGCATGACGGCGGCCTATGACGCGGAACTTTCCGCCGCAATGCGCCGCGCGGCGGAAGAAGAAGGCATTCCGCTTTCCTCCGGTGTCTACATGTGGTTCTCCGGCCCAAGCTTCGAAACGCCGGCCGAGATCCGCATGGCGCGCGTTCTCGGCGCCGACGCGGTCGGCATGTCGACCGTTCCGGAAGTGATCCTGGCGCGCTTTTTTGGGCTGCGCGTCGCCGCCGCATCGGTTATTACCAATTACGGAGCCGGCATGACGGGTGCTGAACTCAGTCACGAAGAGACTAAGGACATGGCTCCCATCGGCGGAAAACGACTTGCCGCCATCCTCAAAAGGATGATTGCCGGCGGAGGGACGACCCATGGACACGCATGAACTGCGGGCGACAGCCGCCCGTGCCTTGTCGCTGCTCGACCTGACCAATCTCAAGGACGACTGCACGCCGGCGGCCATCGAGGCGCTGTGCGAACGGGCGCTGACGCCTTACGGCCATACGGCAGCGATCTGCATATGGCCGCGCTTCGTGCCCCAGGCGCGCGCGCTGTTCGGGGCGGAAACACCTGTCCGGATCGCGACGGTCGTCAACTTTCCTTCCGGGGAGATGAAGGTCGAGGACGTGGTTGCCGAAACCCGCGACGCGATTGCCGACGGGGCTGACGAGATCGACGTGGTCGTCCCCTATCGCGCGCTGCTTTCCGGCGACGAACAGGCCGTCAGCGACATGGTTGCCGGTGTGAAGGCCGCCTGCGGCCCGGCCATTACGCTCAAAACGATTCTGGAGACAGGCGAAATCAAGGACATGGCCCTGGTTCGACGCGCCTCGGAACTGGCGATCGAAGCGGGCGCGGATTTCATCAAGACCTCGACCGGCAAGGTCGCCGTCAACGCCACGCTGGAAGCGGCCGACACCATGCTGCAGGCGATCCGCGACAGCCGCAAGAAGGTGGGCTTCAAGCCGGCGGGCGGTATCTCCACCGTGGCGGACGCTGCCCTCTATCTTCGGCTTGCAGACACGATCATGGGCGAGGACTGGGCGATACCGTCGACGTTCCGCTTCGGCGCGTCCGGCCTGCTCGACGACATTCTGTCCGTGCTTGGCGGCGGGCGCGCGGTCACCGACAATTCCGATTACTGAACTCCGGACAGTCAGACATGCTGCCACAGGAAATCATCCGCAAGAAACGCGACGGCGGCACACTGACCGCCGCCGAGATCGCCGGTTTCATCGAGGGGCTGAGCAAGGAAACGATCTCGGAGGGCCAAGTCGCGGCCTTCGCCATGGCCGTTTTCTTCCGCGGCATGACGCCGGAAGAGATCGTGGCGCTGACGCTTGCCATGCGCGATTCCGGCGAAGTGCTTTCCTGGCAGGGCGTCGGCAAGCCGATCGCCGACAAGCATTCGACCGGCGGCGTGGGCGACAATGTCTCGCTGATGCTGGCGCCCATCGTTGCGGCCTGCGGACTGGCGGTGCCGATGATTTCCGGCCGGGGGCTCGGCCACACGGGCGGCACGCTGGACAAACTGCAGTCCATTCCGGGCTATGAGGTCATGCCCTCGCCGGAGATCTTCCGCCGGACGGTGGACGATGCAGGTTGCGCGATCATCGGCCAGACGGGCGACCTCGCTCCCGCCGACAAGCGCCTCTATGCGATCCGCGACGTGACCGCGACGGTGGAATCCATCCCGCTGATTACCGCGTCGATCCTTTCCAAGAAGCTCGCCGCCGGGCTCGAAAGCCTCGTCCTCGACGTCAAGACCGGCAACGGCGCTTTCATGAGCAATGCTCAGGACGCAGAAGCGCTGGCCCGTTCACTCGTGACGGTTGCCAATGGCGCGGGCGTGAAGACTACCGCGCTGCTCACCGACATGAACCAGCCGCTCGCCGACTGCGCCGGCAATGCGGTCGAGGTGCAGAATGCCGTCGATTTCCTGAAAGGGCAAAAGAGCGGCACGCGGCTTGAAGAGGTGACGCTGGCGCTTTCGGCGGAAATGCTGGTCAATGCCGGCATCGTGGCGGACATCGACGCCGCCCTCTCACGCTGCCGGGATGCACTTTCCTCCGGAAGAGCGGCGGACTATTTCGGACGGATGGTCCATGCACTCGGCGGTCCTCTCGACTTCATGGAGCATGCCGAGAGATACCTGCCGAAGGCTCCGGTGCGGATCCCGGTCCTGGCCGCCACCGACGGCTGGCTTTCAGCCTGCGACACGCGCGGCCTCGGCCTCTGTGTCGTGGCGCTCGGCGGCGGACGGCAGCGTCCGAGCGATGCCGTCGACCACAAGGTGGGGCTCACCGGCTTCCTGCCGCTCGGAACGGCCGTCTCGAAAGGCGATGTCATCGCCTTCGTGCATGCCAATGACGAGGCAAGCGGCAGCCGCGCGGCCGAAATGGTTTCGACGGCCTATACGATCGGGGCAGCCGCGCCCGTTCTTTCGCCGACGATCGGCAAGCGGATCGCCTGAGGCGGCAGACTGCCTCCGCCTCAGCGGGTGAGACGCATGGTATCGCCTTCGACCGCATAGGCATCGAGACGCTTGAGGAAACTCATGCCGATGAGCGTGGTCGACAGCGCCTTGTCTCGAAATACGAAAGCCTCGACCTTATCGACCCTGACCGTGCCGATCTCAACCCGCTGCAGCGTGACGAGCGCGGCGCCCGTGCGGCCGTTGGCGGTGGAAATCGGATACTTGAAATCGAGACCGGCAATGCTGATGCCGAGCCGCCGAGCCGTGGTTTCATTGATCGCAACCAGCGAGGCGCCCGTATCGATGAGGCCCTCGACGGGCTTGCCGTTGAGTTTGAAACTGCCGGCATAGTGACCGCGTCCGTCCGCTTTCAGCAGCGCCACACCGCCCGGAAGACCGACCGGCGTCGGCGCAGCCTCGACTGCCGGCGCGGCCGGTGCGATCCCGCCTTCGCTCTGGATAAAGCGCGGCACCTGCGTAGCAAGAACGACGGCCACGGAAACGAAGACAAGCGTGCGCACCAACATGGGCAATCCCCGGGATGACGAAGAACGCCGGCGTAGCACGACACCCCCTGAAAAGCCGCTAACCCAAACGGAAAGCGGCCCGCAAAGGGCATTTGCGGGCCGCTTTCCTGTCGTGGTGGTTAAGACTTCATTTCGTGCCGTACATGCGGTCGCCGGCATCGCCGAGACCGGGCACGATATAACCCTTCTCGTTCAGATGGCTGTCGATGGCGGCGGTGAAAACCGGCACGTCGGGATGAGCCTCACAGAAATGCTTGATGCCTTCGGGCGCGGCAAGCAGGCAGAGGAAGCGGATGTTCTTCGCACCCCGCTCCTTCAGCTTGTCGATTGCGGCAATCGAGGAATTGCCGGTGGCAAGCATCGGATCGACGACGATGACGAGACGCTCGTCGAGCGCATCAGGCGCCTTGAAGTAATATTCGACCGGCTGAAGCGTGTCATGGTCACGGTAGACCCCGATATGCGAAACACGGGCGGCCGGCACCAATTCCAGCATACCCTCGAGAAGGCCGTTTCCGGCGCGAAGGATGGACGCGAACACCAGCTTCTTGCCCTCCAGAACGGGCGACTGCATCTCGGTGAGCGGGGTTTCGATCGTCTCCATGGTGAGTTCGAGATCACGGGTGACCTCGTAGCAGAGAAGCGTCGAGATTTCCCTGAGAAGCCGGCGGAAGCTCGACGTGGAGGTCTCCTTGCGGCGCATGATCGTGAGCTTGTGCTGTACGAGCGGATGATCGATGACTGTGACGCCGTGCATGGGGATAGCCTTCTTCTATTTTTCGCAGATGAAATTGTTCTTCCACATTCGCGCGGCGGCCCGCAAGAGCAGGCCGCAAATTTGTGCGCTCATCCCCAATCGGTAGCCTGCAACTTCGCCAGCAGCGTCTTTCGGGTCGTCTCATCGACAAAGGCCGCCTCGATCGCGGTGCGCGTCATGGCGTTTATCTCCGCATCCGAGAAGTCGAAAACCTTCGACGCGGTCTCGTATTCCTGCGCCAGCGAGGTGTGGAAGAAAGGCGGGTCGTCGGAGTTCAGCGTCACCTTGACACCCGCCTCAACGAAGCGGCGCAAGGGATGGCTTTCAAAATCGGGAAAGACTTTCAGCGCGATGTTCGAGCCGGGGCAGACCTCGAGCACGGTGCCGAGATCGGCGAGCCGCCTGACGAGATCGGGGTCCTCGATCGCCCGCACGCCATGGCCGATGCGGCTCGGCCGCACCAGATCCAGCGCATCGGCAACGGAAAAGGCGCCGCACAGCTCGCCGGCGTGGATGGTGATGCCGAGGCCCGCTTCGCGCACGATGTCAAAAGCGCGCGCGTAATCTGAAACACGGTGCAAGCGTTCCTCGCCCGCCATGTTGAAGCCGGTGACGAGCGGGTGCTCGAATTCTGCCGCCCATTCGGCCCTGCGCAGCACACTTTCCGGCCCCAGATGGCGCTCGCCGACGATAATCATGCGGCATTCGATGCCGGTCTTTTCCCTGGCCGCGATAATACCTGCCGCCAGGCCGCCGATATAGTCATCGGGAGAAAGTCCTACGGCCTCGCCATGGTCAGGCGAAACGAACAGTTCGCTATAGATCGTGTTCGCGGCGGCGAGTTCGCCGAGATAGGCCTCGGCAAGGGCGGCATAATCCTCCGCGGTGCGGAAGACGGAGGCGACGAAATCGTAGCACCCGATGAAGCTGGTGAAATCCTTCCACACATAGACCCCGTCACGCACGAAGGCTGAGGAGTCAATGCCGTACTTCTCGGCCTGGGCAAGCGTCAAAGCCGGCGGGGCCGCACCTTCGACGTGACAGTGCAGTTCGGCTTTCCTGAGATGGGATGTCAAAGAAAACTCCGTCCATGCGGCCCGGCGGGAATGCCGAGATGGGCCGCGATCGTTTCGCCGATATCGGCGTAGGTATTGCGGATGCCGACGGCGCGCGACTTGATGCCGGGGCCGAAGGCCATGATCGGCACGCGCTCGCGGGTGTGGTCGGTGCCCCGCCAGGTGGGGTCGCAGCCGTGATCGGCGGTCAGAAGCACCATGTCGCCGGGCCGGAGCTTGCGATGAACCTCGGGGAGGCGCAGGTCGAAGGCTTCGAGGGCCGCGGCATAGCCCGGCACATCGCGGCGATGGCCGTAAAGCATGTCGAAATCGACGAAGTTGGTGAAGACGAGATCGCCGTCCCCCGCCTCGTCCATGGCCTGAAGGGTGACATCCATCAGCGCCATGTTGCCGTTGCCTTTTAGAACACGCGAAACGCCCTGATGGGCGAAGATATCGCCGATCTTGCCGACGGCATGCACATGGCGGCCGGCCTCGACCAGCCTGTCGAGCAGCGTCGGCTCCGGCGGCAGCACGGAATAATCGCGCCGATTTCCCGTCCGCTGGAAGGTGGCCGGCGTCTCTCCGACAAACGGTCTGGCGATGACCCGGCCGATATTCAGGGGATCGACGAGCTTGCGAACGATCTCGCAGAGAGAAAGCAGGCGTTCCAGGCCGAAATGAACCTCGTGCGCCGCGATCTGGAAAACGGAATCCGAAGAGGTGTAGCAGATCGGCTTGCCGGTCCGGATATGCTCCTCGCCGAGCTTCGCGATGATCTCGGTGCCGGATGCATGGCAATTGCCGAGAATGCCGGCAAGGTTCGCCTCGCGACAGATCGCCTCGACCAATTCGGGAGAAAAAGCATCGCCTTCGGCGGGGAAATAGCCCCAGTCGAACATGACGGGCGTTCCGGCGATCTCCCAATGCCCGGAGGGCGTATCCTTGCCGTGAGACACTTCGCTGGCGGCGCCATGCAGCCCGAAAACGCGCTCTGGAACCGGCATGCCCGCCGGAAAGCGACCGGACGCCAGCCGCGCAATCTCGACGAGGCCGAGCGCCGACATGTTGGGCAGCGACAGCGGTCCCGAACGCAATCCCTTGCGGTCGCCGATGCCGGCGGCGCAGAATTCGGCGATGTGACCGAGCGTATCGGCGCCCTCGTCGCCATAACGGACCGCATCCGGCGCGCCGCCTATGCCGAAGGAATCGAGAACGAAGAGAAATGCACGTGCCATGATCCACCCGAAGCGCAGGATCGTGGCCGTCATGGCCGATGTCTCTCCTGCGTCTATACGAGCCGATGTTTAGCGCCATGTCGAAGACTTGGCAAACCTGGGGGAGATATCAACGATGCGGTGCCGATCCCCCCGGCGGCAGATGCTAGCAATCGCTGCACGTGATGCCGTTGCCGACACGCTGACGGAAATAGAACTCCCGCCGGATGGTGATATCCTTCAGTTCATGACCTGTGAGCCCCGGAAGATACATCAGCAATTCGTGGCCGACACTGAGTTCCGAGTGAACGAGAAAGGTATCGGCGATCAACATATCCGAGGGCACCGATACGGATGAGCCGACGGCATAGGGAGCAGCGCCGGTGTTTGACCAGGACCACGCTATCGTTGCCTGCTTGTTGCTGTCGATCTTGACCCCCGAAATCTTGAGGGAAAGATCGTTGACGGCATAGGGAACGAAAATGGCGTCCGTCACATCCACCATTCCGGCAAGATCGCTCTTCTTGACCGATGTATCCGCGCGCGTGACCAGATCCGCGACAGTGCTCGCCGCCATCGTCACCTTTTTCGACACGCTCAGACCCATCATCAACTCGAAGGCGCACAGATAGAGCACGATCAGCATGGGGGCCAGCAGGGCGAATTCGACCCCGCCGATACCCCGCCGGTCGGACATGAAGCGCCGCAACAATGCTGCAGCACCGCGACGAACGCCGGTCGCATCCGAACCTGCCTGACTACGATCGATATCGAAGCGCCTCACGGGTAGTCCTCGTTACGAAACGCGGTGGTGGCGATAATGAGAAACTGCTGCGTCTGGCTGTCGGGCCGGATATGGGTGATCGATCGGATGAGATCGAACGTGATATCCCAGCGGTAATAGGCGCGCAGCAGATTGATCGTGTCCGGCCCGCCGGGCGAATAATGGAAGGCAGAGGTATCGAGATCGGAGTAGTCGCCGCCGATACGGGGAATGCCCACCTTGTCCGCAATAGCTCCAAAACTCGAAAGCGTTTCCACATCCAGATACAGTTTTTGCGGCGTCGAAATCTCACTCGCCGAACAGGCGATCATGATGGAGATTTCGTCGCAGAATGCCGCACGGAACGCTTCCGCCGTGTTCATGTCCGTCGAACGTCCGAGCTTATAGGTGATGTTGCCCGTCCTCAGTTCGCGCGCCATGGTGTTCACGGCGTTCGTCACCAACTGTTCCGCGATATAGGCGGCAAAGGTTTCGAGGATCGCGAAAATGATGATGAAATACGGGACGGCGAGGATGGCGAACTCAATCGCCGCCGCACCGTCCTTGGAGCGCCTCAGCCTACGCCACAACGAGAAGCGCGGTCGCCAGCTGCGACGTTTGACACTGCCCTGATGTTCGAATGCGCTCATCGCCTGTGACCGAATGCGGGTTCGCCAGGACACTAGGGGCGAAGTGTTGAAATTCCGTTTCCGGTTTCTTTACGTTTTTCCCGATCCGGGGCGCCTGCCGAAGAAAAGGCTCCTTCGCCGGCTTACTTCGAACCCGAGCTGGAGCCGGTTGCGGCATGTTCCTCGCAGTTGGGCGTACAGGACAGTACGGTGCGGCTGGTCGCCTTGAAGACACGTACCGTATTGCCCTCGTCAATCGAGACAAGGATACGCTCGTCGACGATCGCGTTCCCGTCAGCATCCAGAAGAACGAGATTGGTCGTGCCGAAAGCCCTGCCGGTCAGGACAATGGTCTTGGCGTCGGCGACCGTGGCGTCGGCGACATCGGAGTTGCCGACGATCACCTTGCTGACCGGCCGATCGAGTTTCAGGACGCGCGCATTGTTCATATAGACGCGCAGCAGGCCCGCATCGTCGTCTTCCGCCGATGCGGAAAGCGGTGCGGCGAGCGCGCATGCAAGCGTACAAGCGACGGCAAGTGGTTTGAAACCGCTGCGAAACAACATGCGTGCCAGCCTTCCGAAGCATTCAATACATGGATCCAGAAAGCAGGATGATGCGGATTGGTGAACGGACGGTTAAAGCAGGCACACTTCAGCCAGGGGCATGCGGGCGCGGGAGGCGGCCGATCCGCGAAAACGATGGAATGCGTGCCAGAAGCGCCGCCCGCAGAACTTCTCTTTTGTCAAAAATGGGCCCCGATGCGGCGGATCGGCAGGCATTATTCCCAAAACCGGTCACGCTCAACCACGCCATGCCCGGTTAGCCGTCGGGCGGGCTGACAAAGATCGAGGCTCCAGCGACAGGAGCGGTGTCGGCCACGATCAGCCAACAAGCTGATTTAAAACAGCTTTACCTCGACTGGCGGGAAAATCGATAAAATATGCGCGGTCGTCCTTCGCATGCATTTACCAAGCTGCCGTCATTTTAGCTTTTAGAGCTTGGTAACCGTCTTTCTTAAGTCGATGGCAATGGGCGGGTGTGTAGTTTCCTCTCATCCGAGCAACGGCAAACAGTTGCCGGCAGTGCTGAACAACTATTGTGGAGTAGGAGAGTACCATGACCAAGATTTTCGCACGTTTCCTGAAGGATGAGTCCGGCGCCACCGCTATCGAATACGGCCTGATCGCAGCCCTCATCTCCGTCGCCCTCATCACCGGCGCCACGACCCTCGGCAACGCCCTGAACACGCAGTTCTCTGATCTGTCGACCAAGATGGACACCGCGAACGGCAAGTACTGATAAGTTTGCTTGCATTCCTGAGTTTTCGGCGTGGCCACCTCCCTTCGCAGAGGTGGCCACGCTCGTTTCCGGCTGGATAAACCAGCGCAACGCGGCTTTGCGATTTCGTAAGCCTTTGCAGGCATAGTCCAGCGATCAAACGGACAGGAAAACAGCCATGTATGAAGCTGCGGTTTTCGTGATTTTCCCGCTGTGCCTCGTGGTCGCGGCCTTCACAGACCTGTTCGAGATGACGGTCCCGAACCGCATTCCGGCGATCCTTCTTGCCTCCTTCCTCCTGCTTGCGCCTTTTTCCGGTCTCGGCCTTGGCGATTTCGGCTGGCATATCGCTGCCGGCATCGCCGTATTCGCCGTTGTCTTCGGCCTTTTCGCCCTCAACGTCATGGGCGGCGGCGATGCAAAGCTCCTGACGGCAGCAGCCGTATGGTACGGCTTCACCCCGTCCCTTCTCCATTTCCTGATCTATGTTGCCTATGGCGGCGGTCTGCTGACGATCCTGATCCTGCTGGTGCGTGCCCGCGCCAATACCGTCATGGCGCTCGGCCTCCGGGTCCCGCATTCGATCCTGACCGCGAAGAAAATTCCCTATGCGATTGCCATCGGCGTCGGCGGGCTCGTCACGTTTCCCCAATCGCCGCTTGTGCTCGCAGCGCTGGAGCAGATCCGCTAGACGCCGGCATCCGGCGGCGGAAAGTTATCGTTAACCAAGCCCGTAAGTGTCTTATTAACCATAATTACACCAATTGCTGATCATTCTGCGGGGCACAGTGCTTTGTGCCGCTCAAGGAAAGATCATGAAACCCGCGCGCATCATCATCCTCACAGTCGCCGTCGTGGCGGCCGGAATGGCAGGGCTCCTCGCCATGCGCCTCGGCGGCACGAAACAGGTCGTGATGCAGCAGGTGAGCGGCGAGGTTAAAAAGGAGCCGACAGTCGATGTCCTCGTCTCCGCCGAGAACCTGCCGGTCGGCGCGCGCCTGAACGACAAGTCGATGCGCTGGATGACCTGGCCCGAAAGCAGCATCGTTCCGGGTTTCATCACCAGAACCGACCGGCCGGATGCGATCACCGAGCTTTCGGGCGTCGTTGTGCGCCTGCCGATGTTCGAAGGAGAACCGCTCAGGCGCGAAAAGATCGTCGATTCATCGACACGCATCATGTCTTCGCTGCTGCCTTCCGGAAAGCGGGCCGTTGCAACCGAGATTTCCGTCGCGACCGGCGCCGGCGGCTTCATCCTGCCCAACGATCGCGTCGACATCATTATGGTCCGCAAGGGGACCGAGAACAACTACCTGACAGAAACCGTCCTTTCCAACATCCGCGTGCTGGCTATCGACCAGCAGGTCGAGGAGAAGGAAGACGGGAGCAAATCCGTGATCGGTACAACCGCGACGCTCGAACTGACGCCCGACCAGGCCAGGGTGATTACCGTTGCGCAGCAGATGGCCGATCGGCTGTCTCTGGCGCTCCGTTCAGTTGCCGACGCACAGGAGGAGGACACCTCGGCCGCAGACTACCTGTTGAGCGGCGGGTCGGGCGCTCCCTCCATTCAGGTCATCAAATCCGGTGAAGTGGTGAAAGCCGGGGCGTCGGAAGGCCAAACACAATGATCGAGGATGCCGCCGTGCTGAACTTGAAACGGAAGATCCGCACTTCGCTGGCCGCAGGACTGGCATTCTCGGTGGCGCTTTCGGGCGTGCCCGGCAATTTCGCCCCCCACATATTCGATGTGCCGGTGGCGGAAGCGGCAGCCCAGAGCGTCATCCGCATCAACGAAACGGGTCCCGGCGCCCGGCGCACCGTCAAGCTCGGCCTCAACAAGGCGCTGGTGATCGACCTGCCGCAGGATGCGCACGATATTCTGGTTGCAGATCCCTCGATGGCGGATGCCGTTACCCGCACTTCGCGGCGTATCTATCTCTTCGGCAAGGCGGTCGGCCAGACGAACATCTTCATCTTCGGCGCGAACGGAGAGGAAGTCGTGAGCATCGATGTCGAGATTGAGCGCGATATTGCAGGGCTGGAGAACAACCTTCGGCGTTTCATTCCCGAGTCCGACATCAAGGTCGAGATCGTTTCGGACAATATCGTGCTGACCGGAACGGTGCGCACACCCCAGGATGCGTCACGGGCCGAGAGCCTTGCCACCGCCTTCCTGAAGGGCGGCGAGGCAACCACCCGAAACGAGACGGCGACGGCCTCAAGCGAAAGCGGCGATGCGGCGGTTGCGATCTTTGCCGAAGACCGCCAGGTTTCCCAGATCGTCAATCTTCTGACGATCGAGGGCGAAGACCAGGTTTCGCTCAAGGTCACGGTCGCGGAAGTCAGCCGATCGGTGCTGAAGCAGCTCGGTTTCAGCGGCTCCATCTCGGATGGCACAAGCGGTATCGGCTATGCCAATCCGGCCAATCTCGGCAACGCCATCGATCCGACAGGCGTGGGCAAGATCACCGCAACGCTCGGCAGTTCGGGCTTCGGCCTCAGCACCTATATCAACGCCATGGAGCAGGCCGGCGTCATGCGCACGCTCGCCGAGCCCAGCCTGACGGCGATCTCCGGCGAGCAGGCGAAGTTCTACGTGGGTGGCGAATACAGGATGGCCGCAGAGCAGGAAGTCGACACCGATTCCGAAACCGGAGAGACGACGCTTTCGCGCACCACCGAAACGGTCGAATACGGGATCGAACTCAACTTCCGTCCCGTGGTTCTCGCTCCCGGCCGTATCAGCCTCGCCATCGAGACCAACGTCTCAGAACCCACCTGGGAAGGTTCCGATGTCACCGGCAATACCCAGAGCGGCATCCCCGGTTCCACCTATCTTTCGATCCGCAAGCGCGAGGCATCGACCACCGTCGAACTGCCTTCGGGTGGCTCGATCGTAATCGCCGGTCTGGTGCAGGACAATATCCGCCAGGCGATGACCGGCCTGCCCGGCCTTGCCAAGATCCCGATCCTCGGCACGCTGTTTCGAAGCAAGGACTTCCAGCGCAACGAGACCGAGCTCGTTATCATCGCCACGCCCTATCTCGTGCGACCGGTGGCGCGCAACCAGCTTGCCCGCCCCGATGACAACTTCAACCCGGAAAACGACGGCGCCACCTTCTTCCTGAACAAGGTGAACAAGGTCTATGGCCGCCGTCAGGCCGGTACCGCGGGCCAGTACCACGGCGCCGTCGGATTTATCTACAAATGAGCCCGGAGGCCGACATGACGACGCCAACGACACAGCTCGCAGGAACGGAAAGCCGGACCGCCATGGCCGAACGTAAATCCCGCCGCGGACGTCTCGCAGCCACCTTGCTCGTTCTTGGTGCGGCAACCATGCTCGCAAGCTGCGGCAGCATGAACAAGGACGGAATGTCGACAGGAGCGATCCCCGACGACTACCGCACCCGCCACCCGATCACGCTGACGGAAGTGGAGCATACCCTCGATATTCCGATCGCATCGGGAGACCGCAGCCTGACGACGGGCACGCGCGATGCCATTGCGGGTTTTGCCGGTGACTATGCTTCGAAATCCAAGGGCAATCTGCAGATCCTGCTGCCGCAGGGCTCGCCGAACTCGGTTGCGGCTGCCCATATGCGGAAAGAGATCCGCTCAGTGCTGGCCGGCAACGGCGTTCCGGCGCCCCGCATCGTTGAAACCAGCTACCAGGCAGGGGCAACGGGCGATGCCGCACCGGTTCGGTTGAGCTATGTCGCGGTCACCGCCGTCACCGACCAGTGCGGCCAATGGCCGGAGGACTTGCAGAACAACACCTATGCTAACAAGAACTGGTATAATTTCGGCTGCGCGACACAGGCGAACCTCGCCGCCCAGGTGGCCAATCCGATGGATCTCGTGACGCCGCGTGCAACGGCACCGATCGACGCGACCCGCAGGTCCACGGTCATCGGTCTCTACCGCGAAGGCAGCGACACGTCGACGAACTAGCAGGGCAGCGATGTCCGAAGTCAGGAAGAGAGCATGAGTGCGATCGATTACGACATTGACACCGGGAGCATTGCCGGCCGTCCGACGGACGAGACGCCTGCGACCGGCGATCTCGACAGCGTGCGCCCGCTGCCGCGCATTTCGGTGCATGCCTTCTGCATCTCCGATGCGGTGCGGCGCGTCATGGAGCAATGTGCCCAGGATCGGCGCATGTCGCGGGCAAGCCTCAGGATCACCAGCGGCAATATCGCGGCGGCGGCGAGCATGTTCGCCTCGACGCCGACGCCCAACCTGATTATTCTGGAAACGGATGCCACTGCCGCCAATCTGATGGCGGAACTTTCGCCTCTCGCCGAAGTCTGCGATCCCGCGACGCGGGTCATCATCATCGGACGCCAGAACGACATCGCGCTCTATCGCGAACTGATGCGTAACGGCATTTCCGAATACATCGTCGCGCCTCTTTCGATGGCCGACGTCATGACGGCGGTCGCCGCCATTTTCGTCGACCCCGAAGCCGAACCGCTCGGTCGCAGCATCGCCTTCATCGGCGCAAAGGGCGGCGTCGGCTCGTCGACCATCGCGCACAACTGCGCATTCGGCATTTCGAGCCTGTTTTCGACGGAAACCATTCTCGCCGATCTCGACCTTCCCTTCGGGACCGCCAATATCGACTTCGACCAGGACCCTGCCCAGGGCATGGCGGAAGCGGTCTTTTCGCCTGAGCGGCTGGACGAAGTCTTCCTCGACCGCCTGCTGACCACATGTTCGCAGCATCTTTCGTTGCTGGCGGCTCCCTCGCTGCTCGACCGCGCCTACGACTACGACCCAGGCGCCTTCCAGCCAATCCTGGAACTCCTGCAACGCAGCGCACCGGTGACCGTACTAGACGTGCCGCATGTCTGGTCCGACTGGACCCGCACCGTCCTTGGCGAGGTCGACGAGATCGTCATCACCTGCACCCCGGATCTCGCCAACCTGCGCAATGCGAAGAACATGCTGGACGCCCTGAAGAAGATCAGGCCCAACGACAAAACACCGCATCTCGTTCTCAATCAGGTCGGCATGCCCAAGCGTCCGGAAATCTCGCCGCAGGATTTCTTCGAGCCGCTGGAAATCGAACCTGTCGCGATCATCCCCTTCGATGCCGCCCTGTTCGGCAACGCCGCCAATAGCGGCCGGATGATCTTTGAAATCGACGCGAAGTCGCCGACCTCGGAAACCTTCTCGCAGATCGCCCATCTCGTGACGGGCAGAGCAACGATCAAGAAGCCCAGGAAAGCGGGCCTCAGCAAGATGCTGAGCCTGCTCGGCAAGAAGTAACGGCAGGACGGAAACAGGTAAAAGCTGATGTTCGGAAAGCGCGGAAGCGACGGTTTTGGCAAGAGCGGGTCGGGGGTCGGCATGGCGCCGCCTGCAGGCGCGCCGGCTGTTGCAGCGCCGCCCCAGCGCAGCGCGGCCGCCGCACCGGAGCCCCTGCGCGAAGAACCGCGCCAGCAGGTAACGCCGCCGCCCTTGCAGGCGCAGCAACAACCTGGAGCGCGCAAGCGGCCGGCCCGCACGCAGGACTATTACGACACCAAATCCCAGGTGTTCTCGGCGCTGATCGACACCATCGACCTATCGCAGCTCGCCAAGCTTGATGGGGAAAGTGCGCGCGAAGAAATCCGCGACATCGTCAACGACATCATCACCATCAAGAATTTCGCGATGTCGATTTCCGAGCAGGAGGAACTGCTCGACGATATCTGCAACGACGTGCTGGGCTACGGCCCGCTGGAGCCGCTGCTCGCACGCGACGACATCGCCGACATCATGGTCAACGGCGCCGGCCAGACCTTCATCGAAGTGGGCGGCAAGACGATCGAATCGGATATCCGGTTCCGCGACAACGCCCAGCTCCTCTCCATCTGCCAGCGTATCGTGAGCCAGGTCGGCCGCCGCGTCGACGAATCGAGCCCGATCTGCGACGCACGCCTGCCGGACGGCTCCCGCGTCAACGTCATCGCACCGCCGCTCGCGATCGACGGTCCCGCTCTGACCATCCGAAAGTTCAAGAAGGACAAGCTCAATCTCGGCCAGCTCGTGAAGTTCGGCGCCATCACGCCGGAGGGCGCCGAGATCCTGCAGATCATAGGCCGCGTGCGCTGCAACGTCGTCATCTCGGGCGGAACGGGCTCGGGCAAGACGACGCTGCTCAACTGCCTGACCGGCTTCATCGATGCCGACGAGCGCATCATCACCTGCGAGGACACCGCAGAACTGCAGCTGCAGCAGCCGCATGTGGTGCGTCTGGAAACCCGCCCGCCGAACATCGAGGGCGAAGGCGAAATCACCATGCGCGACCTCGTCAAGAACTGCCTGCGCATGCGTCCCGAACGCATCATCGTCGGCGAAGTGCGCGGACCGGAGGTGTTCGACCTCCTGCAGGCGATGAATACGGGCCATGACGGCTCGATGGGCACGATCCACGCGAACACGCCACGCGAATGCCTGTCGCGCATGGAATCGATGATCGCGATGGGCGGCTTTACGCTGCCGGCCAAAACCGTGCGCGAGATCATCTCGGGCTCCATCGACGTCATTATCCAGGCCGCCCGACTGCGCGACGGCTCGCGCCGCATCACCCATGTCACCGAAGTGATCGGCATGGAGGGCGACGTCATCATCACCCAGGATTTGCTGCGCTACGAGATCGAAGGAGAGGATCTGAACGGCCGGATTATCGGCCGGCACGTCTCGACGGGCATCGGCAAGCCGCATTTCTGGGACCGGGCACGTTATTACAACGAGGAGCGCCGACTGGCGGCCGCGCTGGACGCGATGGAACAAAAAAGCAAGGGGACCTGAGGAAGATGTTCGGTTTCGACCCGATCGTACTGGCCATCGTCGCGCTTGCAGCCGTCGCGACCGGCGGCGTCGCCTATGGTCTCCTGTACTCACAGATCGAGGTCGAGAAAAAGACCGCCAACCGCATCAACCGCGTCAAGGCGGCCGAGACGGATCATGCCAAGGTGAAAGCCGCCCGTGACCGCGTGCAGGAAATCTCCAAGCGGCGAAAATCGGTACAGGATTCGCTGAAAGAGCTGGAACGCAAGCAGCATGAGCGCCAGAAGAAAGCAGCGACCACCAGCCTCAAATCACGGCTGTCTCAGGCCGGGCTCTCGTTCGCTCCGAGCCAGTACTACACGTTCAGCGCCGTCTTCGGCGTCGTCATCGCGGTGTTCGCCTTCGTGGCCGGCCTGCCGCCCGTCGCGGTGCTCGGCGTCGCTTTCGTCGCCGGTCTCGGCGTGCCGCGCTGGCTTCTCGGCTTTATGATCGGCCGCCGGCAGAAGAAGTTCCTCAACGAGTTTCCCAATTCGCTAGATGTGATGGTCCGCTCCATCAAATCCGGCCTGCCGCTCAACGACGCGCTGCGGCTGATCGCGTCGGAAAGCCAGGAGCCGGTAAAGACGGAGTTCCGCCGGGTCATCGAATCCCAGCAGGTCGGCCTCAGCATTCCGGAAGCCTGCCAGCGCATGATGCTGACCATGCCGCTGCAGGAGATCAACTTCTTCTCGATCGTCATCGCCATCCAGAGCCAGGCCGGCGGCAACCTGTCGGAAGCGCTGGCAAATCTTTCGCGCGTCCTGCGCGACCGCAAGAAGATGAAGGCGAAGGTCAACGCTCTTTCGATGGAAGCCAAGGCATCGGCAGCCATCATCGGCGCCCTGCCCTTCATCGTTGCGCTGCTCGTCTATCTCACCTCGCCGCAATACATCATGATCCTGTTCACCGATTCCCGCGGCCATATGATCCTCGGCATCTCGGCGGTGTGGATGTCGATCGGCATCCTCGTGATGCGCAACATGATCAATTTCGACATCTAGGGACGGGCGATGACTGAAGAACTCGCGGCACGCCTGACAAACCCCTCGCTGATTATCGCCGCGCTCGTGGCGATCGCAGTCTTCGCAACGCTCTATACGATCGTCATACCCTTTCTCGAACGCAGCGACCTCGACAAGCGCATGAAGGCGGTCTCGACCGAGCGCGAGCAGATCCGCGCACGGGAGCGGGCCCGGATGAACGCCGAAACCGCCCGCGGCAAGGCGAGCCTTCGCGCCACCAACAACCAGTCGGTCAGGCAGATCGTTGAGCGCCTGAACCTGCGTCAGGCGCTGGTGGATGACGCGACGATGGACAAGCTGCGCGCCGCGGGCCTGCGCTCCCAGAACGCCTTGAACATTTTCCTGTTCGCGCGCTTCTTCCTGCCGTTCCTGACACTGGCGATCACCGCCATCTGGATCTTCGCGCTCGGCAACCTCGCAGACAAGCCCCTTCCCATCCGCCTGCTGGCCACCATCGTCGGCGGCTACGTCGGCTTTTACCTGCCGAACATCTATGTCTCCAACCGCATGACGAAGCGGCAGAAATCCATCCGCCGCGCCTGGCCGGACGCTCTGGACCTGATGCTGATCTGCGTCGAATCGGGAATTTCCATTGAGGCCGCCATGCGGCGTGTGGCGGATGAAATCGCCATCCAGTCACCGGAACTCGCCGAGGAAATGGTGCTGACCACGGCGGAGCTTTCCTTCCTGCCCGATCGTCGTACGGCGCTCGAAAACCTCGGTCTGCGCACGCAGCTTGAGGGCGTGAAGAACGTTACACAGGCGCTCATTCAGGCAGAACGCTACGGCACGCCCGTTGCACAGGCGCTGCGCGTGCTCGCACAGGAAGGCCGCGACGAGCGCATGAACGAAGCTGAAAAGAAGGCCGCGGCCTTGCCGCCAAAGCTTACGGTGCCGATGATCCTGTTCTTCCTGCCGGTGCTCGTCGCCGTCATTCTCGGCCCCGCCGGCATCCAGGTATCCGACCGGTTCTAAGCATCAAACAGGTTCCCGCTCTTGCAGGGACCGTTTCAATGCACCGTCGCTTCCCGCTCTTCCTGCAGCAGGGAAAGCGCATCGCGCAGGGCTTCAACGAGAATATCCGTCAGTTCATCGCCCTTGTTTTCGACGATGAGCATCTGCACCGCCATGTCCTGCTGTTCGAAGAAGTGATCGGGATCGTTCGTCATTTTTATATCCTATACGCGCCGAATCACATTTCGGCCTCAAGCCACCGTCGCCCCGGTGGCTTGCGCAAGGCTTTCAGACGATCCTGGTCGTTCAAAGGGTGCTGCGATCCCTGCATCCTCTCATGCCGGTTCGTCAGGCCGGAATGCCGGCAGGTTCCCCGGAGCCGGTCGCAACCAGCACTCCGAACTTCGAGAAGAACTCGCCCGCGAGTTTTTTGGCCGTCGAATCGATCAGCCTCGAGCCGAGCTGGGCGATCTTGCCGCCCACCTCGGCCTTCACGGTGTAGCTGAGGATCGTCGCGCCGGGACCATCGGCAGCAAGCGCCACATCGGCACCGCCCTTGGCAAAACCGGCGATACCGCCCTTCCCCTCGCCGGAAATGGTATACGAATGCGGCGGATCGAGGTTCTGCAACTCCACGGCGCCTTCGAATTTCGCCTTGATCGGTCCGATCTTCAGCACCACCTTGGCGACCATATCGGTATCGGAGGTTTTTTCCAGGCTTTCGCAACCCGGTATCGCTTGCCTCAGAATTTCAGGATCGTTCAACGCCCGCCATACGGTTTCCACCGGAGCTTCGATCCGCTCGCTGCCGCTCATGTCCATGCTGCTTTCCTCCCTGAAGCGATCCGACCATACGCCCGCCACGCCCCTCCCCGGGCAAGACGTCAGTACCTGACCAACAGCTTACAGACACGGGGACGGATCGCAAGAAGCGAACATCGCCCGTCGAGGTTCGACGTCAGACGAACACGGCCTGTTCGATACGGTCCTCGGAGCCGAAGAACTTCAGATAGCGTTCCACCTCGGCCGGATCGCCGGTCGCCTTGCGTGGATTGTCTGAGAGCTTCACTGCGGGACGGCCATTGGCGTCGCTCACCTTGCAGACAAGCGAAATCGGCTTCAGGCCCTCGATCTCGCGGGGAGCGCAACCGGCGAAATCATTGGTGAGGTTGGTGCCCCAGCCGAAGCTCATACGCACACGGCCCTCGAAATGGCGATAGGTATCGATGATCGCTTCGACATCGAGCCCATCGGAGAAGATCAACAGCTTCTGCCGTGGATCGCGGCCCTTCTTCTTCCACCATTCGATGATCTTTTCCCCACCCTCGATCGGTGGGGCGCTGTCGGGGCGGAAACCCGTCCAGTCCGCGACCCAGTCCGGGGCGTTGCGCAGGAAGGCGGCCGTCCCGAAAGTATCGGGCAAAACGATCAGCAGATTGCCGCCATAGAGACGGTTCCAGTCCTGCATGACCTTGTAGTTTGCCGTCGCCAGCTCCTCGTCATTGCGTGCAAGGGCGGCCGTCACCATCGGAAGCTCGTGGGCGTTGGTGCCGACGGCCTCAAGATCGGAATCCATGGCGAGCAGCACGTTGCTGGTGCCCGTGAAGGCCGGGCCGATGCCTTCCTTCAACGCCTCGACGCACCAACGCTGCCAGAGGAAACTGTGGCGGCGGCGCGTGCCGAAATCCGAGATCCTGAGACCCGGCAGCTCCCGCAGGCGCTCGACCTTGGACCACATCTTGGCCTTGGCGCGGGCATAGAGCACATCCAGCGTGAAGAGCCCGAGCGACTTCGATACCTCGCGCGAACGAAGTTCATTGATGATGGCAAGCGCCGGGATCTCCCACATGGTGGTTTCCATCCACTTACCATGGAAGTGAAGGTTGAACTGCCCGTCCTTCTTCGACAGTTCGTATTCGGGCAAGCGGAAGTTGGCGAGCCAGGCGAGGAATTCCGGTTCGAAGATCTGGGCGCGGCCGTAAAAGGTGTTGCCGGCCAGCCAGATCGCTTCCTTCTTGGTCAGTCGCAACGAACGGGCGAAATCGAGCTGGTCGCGGAGTTCCGCCTCATCGATCTCTTCCGCCAGCCGAACCGTCTTCGTCCGGTTGATGAGGCTGAAGGTTGCATTGACATCCGGATAGAGCTTCCAGATCATCTGCAGCATCAGCAGTTTGTAGAAATCCGTATCGATCAGGCTGCGGATGATCGGGTCAAGCTTCCACGTGTGGTTGAAAACCCGTGTCGCGATATCGGTCTTGGTCATCGGCGGACAGTCCTGCAAACCGCGGCCGGCTTTGACCGCTCTCCGCGACCGGATTCAGCCCGGCCGCTTCAGGCGTCCCTTATCAGAAATTCGGTTCTGAAAGTCCATATCCCCGCAGGATTACTGTTGCGGCGGACTGGTCTGCGCAGGCGGCGTCGTTTCCTGCGGCGCCGGCTGGTTGGACGGGTTTTCCGGCGCAATCGCATTGCCCCACCATTCAACGGGTATCCAGACCAGCAGCGCCAGGATGAGGCCCGCAAGCAGGATAATCAGCACCGGCCTTCCCAGAAAACCCTGTCTCGCCTCGTTGGGGGACAAGGGCTTTTCGTTCGGGTTTTCGATGCCCGGTTCGGCCTCCGAGCGACGTGGGTCAGAACGCGTATCCATGGACAATCTCCCTGGTTTCGGCGCCAGAGCATGCGCCAACATACCAGAGGAACGAGAGGGGCCGGGATTAGGTTCCGAAAAAGGCGTCAGTAACCTGCCACGCGGTCGACCACATGCTGCAGGGAAGTCCCCTCTTCCAGACGAATCATCTGTCTTTCCGCGTGACGGAAAAGGGCCCTGACATCGGAGGAGGCCGCGACATGGGGCGTGACGATCACATTCTCGAACCCCCAGAGAGGGCTTTCCGGTTCGAGCGGCTCCTTTTCGAACACATCGAGCGAGGCGGCTCCGAGTACACCCTCTTCAAGCGCCGCAACGATATCGGCCTCAACCTGGCTGCCGCCGCGGCCGGCATTGACGAAGACGGGCTTTTCAAGCGCCCCGCCCTGGCGCAGCCTGGCAAACAGCGAGGCGTTATAAATGCCCCGCGTCTCCTCGGTAAGCGGCAACAGGCCGACAAGAATGTCCGTCCTTGCTAGAAAAGTATCGAGTCCGGCCTGATCGAAGGTCTCGATGCCTTCGATCACCTTCATGCTGCGCGACCAGCCGACAACATCGAAGCCCATGACCTTCAGCTTGCGGACAGCGTCCTGACCGAGGACGCCGAGCCCCATGACGCCGACGGTGACATCGCAGGCCTCCGGCTGCGGATCGAGATCGCGCCATTCGCGGCTCTTCTGCTGGCGCGCATAGGCGAGCGACCTGCGCAGGTGGATCAGACATTGCAAGACGACCCACTCGCTCATGCGATCGGTCAGGCTGCGGTCGACGAAGCGCACGATCGGCACATCCGGCAGCTCGTAAGCCCTCAGGATATGGTCAACGCCAGCGCCGCCAGAGAAGATGACCTTGAGATCCGGCATGCGGGAAAACAGCGCCGGATCCGGCTTCCAGACGACCGCATAAGCAATGCCGGAAAGATCGCGGCCAACATTTTCGGCCAAGGCCATGTCGATGACCTCCCGGCCGGGAAAGGCGTTCTTCAGGCCCGCAACGACGCTCTCGCGTTCGAATTTCAGGTCGATGACGACGGGAGACTTGTCGGACATGGTCACTCTTTCGGTAAGCCGGATATTACTGACTGATGCCGCCGATCTCGACGGCTTCGAGGTTGAAGGCGGCGGCCATCAGGGCGCGGGTATAGTCTTCCTTCGGTGCGGTGAAGATCTCGCTCGACGGCCCCTGCTCCACAACCTTGCCGGCGCGCATGACGATCACTTCGTTGGCGAGCGCCTTCACCACGCGCAGGTCGTGGCTGATGAAGAGATAGGCGAGGTCGTGCTTCTTCTGCAGGTCGCGCAGCAGGTCGACCACCTGCGCCTGCACCGTCATGTCGAGCGCCGAGGTCGGTTCGTCGAGCATGACGAACCGGGGTTTCAGAACCATGGCGCGGGCAATCGCGATACGCTGACGCTGACCACCGGAAAACTCGTGCGGGTAACGCCAGCGGGTCGCCGTATCGAGGCCGACCTCCTCCAGAGCCCAGCAGACACGGGCATCGCGCTCGTCTGCCGACAGCGCGCTTTCGTGAACCTTCAGGCCTTCCGCAATGATCTCCCCTACCGACATGCGGGGGCTGAGCGATCCGTAGGGGTCCTGGAAGACGATCTGCAGGCGGTCGCGCAGCGGACGCATCTCGCGATAGGAGAACCCGGCGATCTCCTGCCCGATGAAGCTGATGCGCCCCTTCGACGAGATAAGGCGGGCAAGCGCCAGCCCAAGCGTCGTCTTGCCGGAACCGGATTCGCCGACGACACCAAGCGTCTGGCCGGCGCGCAGCACCATGTCGACGCCATCGACGGCCTTCACATGATCGACCACCTTGCGCAGGAAGCCAGCCTTGATCGGGAACCAGACGCGAATGTCGTCGCCCTTCATCACCACCGGCTTCGTCTCGTCGAGCGCCGGAGGTTCGCCACGCGGCTCGGAGGCGAGCAGCTTCTTCGTATAGTCGTGCTGCGGATTAGTGAAGATATCCTCCACCGGCCCGCTTTCGACAATCCGCCCCTTGGTCATGACGCAAACCCGGTCGGCGAACTTGCGCACGATGCCGAGATCATGGGTGATGAACAGCATGGACATGCCGTGATCGGCCTTGAGCTGACGGAGAAGGGCCAGGATCTGCGCCTGAACGGTCACATCGAGCGCGGTCGTCGGCTCGTCGGCGATCAAGAGCTTCGGCCGGTTGGCAAGCGCCATGGCGATCATCACGCGCTGGCGCTGGCCGCCGGACAACTCGTGCGGATAGGCGGAAAGGCGCTTTTCCGGTTCGCGGATGCCGACCTGCCGGAGAAGCTCCAGCGTCCGTTCGCGCGCTGTAGGTCCGCTCATCGCCTGATGCAGTTCGAGTATCTCGCCGATCTGCTTCTCGATGGAGTGGAGCGGATTGAGCGAGGTCATCGGCTCCTGAAAGATCATCGTCACGTCATTGCCGCGCACTTGACGAAGTTCCGCCTCGGGAAGCTTGAGAAGATCACGACCCTCGAACAGGATCTCTCCCGAAGGATGGCTCGCCGCCGGATAAGGCAGGAGACGCAGCACCGAATTCGCCGAGACGGACTTGCCGGAGCCGGATTCGCCGACCAGCGCCACGACTTCGCCCGGGGCAATGTCGAAGGAGACGCGGTCAACTGCAAGGGTTTCCCTGCCCCCCTGGTGGAAGGCGACCGAGAGATCGCGGACGGACAGAAGCGGAGCGGTCATCTGAAGGCCTTCCTCGGATCGAAAGCATCACGCACGGCTTCGCCGACGAAGATCAGGAGCGACAGCATGATCGACATGGTGAAGAAAGCGGTGAGGCCGAGCCACGGAGCCTGCAGGTTGCGCTTGCCCTGGGCGATGAGTTCGCCAAGCGAGGGCGAGCCCGGCGGCATGCCGAACCCTAGGAAATCGAGCGAGGTCAGCGTGGTGATCGAGCCGGAGAGAATGAAGGGCAGGAAGGTGAGGGTTGCGACCATGGCGTTCGGCAGCAGGTGCCGGAACATGATCGTCCAGTTGCCGACGCCGAGCGCGCGGGCGGCGTTCACATATTCGAAATTGCGAGCACGCAGGAACTCGGCGCGCACGATGCCGACGAAACTGACCCATGAGAAGAGCAGCATGATGCCGAGCAGCACGAAGAAGCCCGGCGGCAGGATCGCGGCAATGATGAGCAGGATGTAGAGCACCGGCATCGAGGACCAGATCTCGATGAACCGCTGCATCAGAAGATCGGTCCAGCCACCGAAATAGCCTTGCACCGCACCGGCGGTGACGCCGACGAGCGCAGAACAGATGGTGAGCGCGAGGCCAAACAGCACCGAGATACGGAAGCCGTAGATCATCCGGGCGGCAACGTCGCGCGCCTGGTCGTCGGTGCCGAGCCAGTTGAGATTGCCGAGATTGCAGTTCGGGTCCTGATCCTTGAGCGGGTAGGCCGAGCAGCGCTCCGCCTTGTCCATCAGCCAGAAGGGCGCCGTCGGCGCGGAATGGGGAATGTCCGAATTCACGGTGCGGTAGGAATAGCGGATCGGCGGCCAGACCATCCAGCCGTTGGCGTTGATCTCGTCGCTGATGAAAGGCGAGCGGTAGTCGGTGACCGCTAGGAAGCCGCCGAACTTTTCCTCTGGATAGTCAACCAAGACGGGGAACAGGATCTCGCCCTTGTAGGAGGCGATCAACGGCCGGTCGTTGGCGATGAATTCAGCGAACAGCGACAGCACGAAAAGGATCATGAAGAGCCAGAAGGACCAGTAGCCGCGGCGATTGGCCTTGAAGTTCTCCAGCCTTCGGACGTTTGTCGGAGAAAGCCAGGGTTTCTTCACGGGAGATGAGACGTCGGTGCGGGCGGTTTCGGCGGAAGACATGTCAGACATCCCTCCGGTCGAAATCGATGCGCGGATCGATCCAGGTGTAGATCAGGTCGGAGATCAGGCCGACGAAAAGGCCCATCAGCGAGAAGATGTAGAGCGTGGCAAAGACGACAGGATAGTCCCGGTTGACCACCGAAAGATAGCCGAGCCGGCCAAGGCCATCGAGCGAGAAGATGTTCTCGATCAACAGCGAACCGGTGAAGAAGGCCGAGATGAAGGCGCCGGGAATACCGGCGATCACGATCAGCATGGCGTTGCGGAACACATGGCCGTAAAGCACCTGCCGCTCGTTCAAGCCTTTAGCGCGGGCGGTCACGACATACTGCTTCTTGATCTCGTCGATGAAGGAATTCTTGGTAAGGAGTGTCGTCGTCGCAAAGGCCGAAAGCGACAGCGCGATCAGCGGCAAGGTCAGGTGCCAGAAGTAGTCGACGATCTTTTCCCACCAGGACAGCTGGGCGAAATTGTCGGAGACGAGACCGCGCAGCGGGAACCAGTCGAAGAAGGAACCGCCGGCGAAGAGCACGATCAGCAGGATACCGAACAGGAAGCTCGGTACGGCATAGCCGATGACGATGACGCCAGAGGTCCAGACATCGAAGGGGGAGCCGTCCGCGACGGCCTTCTTGATGCCGAGCGGGATCGAAATCGCATAGGAGAAGATCAGGATCCAGACTCCAAGCGAGATCGACACCGGCATCTTCTCGACGATCAGGTCGATGACCGTGGTGTTGCGGAAGAAGCTCTCGCCGAAATCGAAGCGGATATAGTTCCACATCATCTCGAGGAAGCGGGTCAGAGGCGGCTTGTCGAAGCCGAACTGCTTCTCGAGCTTGGCGATGAGTTCCGGATCGAGCCCCTGAGCGCCCCGATACTTGGCGTTCATCTCGTCGTTGCCGAACTGCTGGTTGAGCATGTCGCCGCCGCCGGAAAGGCGCTGGTCGGCGCTGTCTCCCTGCCCGGTCAGCTGGGCAATGACCTGTTCGACAGGGCCGCCCGGGGCAAACTGGATGACAAGGAAGGAAATGCCCATGATCCCGACGATGGTCGGGATCATCAGCAGGAGACGCCGAAGGATATAGGCACCCATCAGGCCGTCTCTCCCGCGCGGTGCACGATGTCCGTCTCAAGTCCCGATTTCAATCCGTTCGTCCTTTCCCGCCGGCAGACGGCCTGCCGGCCCATGCGATTCGTGGGGTTTATTGGTAGCTGCTCAAATGTGGCGCGCAAGCCCCGCCAATCACTTCGACGCCCCTTTGGCCCACCAGATGGACGGAAAGCCGATACCGTATGTCGGCAATTCCGCCGGTCGGCCGAACTTGTCCCAATAGGCGATGCGCGAGGACCGCATGGTGTAGGAGGGCACAGTGTAGCTTCCCGCCAGCAGAAGGCGATCGAGCGCCTTTACCGTCGGGATCAGCGTTTCGCGATCCTTGACGAAGATGATCTGATTAATCAGCTTGTCGACCGCGGGACTGGAAATGCCGGCATAGTTCTGCGACCCCTCCTGACCGACCGACTGCGAACCCCAGTAGTTCTTCTGCTCGTTGCCAGGATTGAGGCTCTGAGCCCAGCCGAGATAAATCATATCGTAGTCAAAGCTTCTGACGCGGTTGGCATATTGGGAGGCATCGACCGTCCTCACCGACACCGTGACGCCGATCTTCTTCAGGTTGTCCGCGAACGGCAATGCCACCCTCTCGATGGTCGGTCCGTTCAGCAGGATTTCGAAGGAAAGCGGTGTTCCGCTCTTCGTATCGGTCATCCGGCCACCGCGGATCTCGTAGCCGGCCTCACGGAAGAGCGATATGGCGGTGCGGAGGTTGTCGCGCAGCTTTGCGGGATCGCCTGCCACCGGATTCTTGTATTCGGTCGTGAAAACTTCAGGCGGCACGCCGTCGCCCAACCCTTTCAGGATTTCCAGTTCCTTGCCTTCCGGCAAACCGCTGGATGCGAGTTCGGAGCCGTAGAAATAGCTGTCGATGCGCTGATACTGGCCGAAAAAGATCGTGCGGTTCAGTTCCTCGAAGTCGAAGGCATAGTTCAGGGCTCTGCGCAGACGTGGGTCCTTGAACTTGTCGCGGCGCATGTTGGGAATGAAACCGACGAGAACGCCCGATGTCTTGTATTCGTTGTCGAGCACCTCGCGCTTGACGCGGCCGTCAGCAACGGCGGGAAAATCATAGGAGCGCGCCCAGCGCATGGCGGAATTCTCAGCCCAGTAATCGACATTGCCGGACCGGAAGGCCTCGAACTCGACATCGAGGTCGGCAAAATAGGTGTAGGTCTGGCTGCGGAAGTTGTCGTAGCCGATGTTGACGTTGATATCCCTGCCCCAATAGTCGTCGCGAAGCTCATAACGGATCGTCGAGCCCGGCGAGAAGGAAGCGATGCGATAAGGGCCTGAGCCCATGATCGGCTCCAGAGTGGTCTTCGAGATGTCGCGCGGCTTGCCGTCCGGGCCATTGGCCGTCCACCAGTGCATGGGAACGATGTCGATCTCGCCGACGATGACCGGCAATTCGCGATTGTTCTTCTCGTCGAAGGTGAAGGTGACTTCGCGCTCTCCGGTCTTTTCCGCCTTCAGCACATGCTGGTAATAGCTTGTATATTTCGGATTGAGATCCTTGAACTTCTCGAAGCTGAAGACGACATCCTCGGGCGTGACCGGCTGGCCGTCCGCCCATTTCGCTTCCGGCCGCAAGCGGAATTTCACCCAGGCGTAATCTTCGGGATAGGCGACAGCTTCGGCCAGCAGACCGTAGACCGCATCGACCTCGTCCATCGACGGCTTCAGCAGTGTCTCGGTTACCAACGAGAGGCGCGGCGTCAGGCCGGCGGCGAGTTCGCCCTTGTCGAGCACGGGGTTGAAGGTGTCGAAGGTGCCGGAAGCAGAGAGCTTCAGATCGCCGGCTTTCGGCGCATCGGGATTGACGTAGTTGAACCGGGGGAAATCCTTGGGATATTTCGGCGCCTCGATGACCGAGATCGCATGCCGCCATTCGGGCTCCTGCGCCTGCAAGGCCTGCGGCGCAAGCGCCGCCAGTGCACACGTGAAGACACCTGTCCTCAGGAAAGCCAATCCCATGCAAATCACCCCTGTTGTTTTTCATTGAGACCAGCATAGGCCAAACCTCGGCAAAAAACAGACCGTGCCGGGATCACGATACGATCACGGATTCAACAAAATCGGCATTCAGGTTAAAGTAGAAGCAAATCACCCGCCGGAGCGGGATTGAGAAAATGCGGCGGACAGCATGACGATGAGAGCGGTTTCGAGGCGGCTGGCAGTTGCGCTGGCCTTTGCGGCAAGCATGGCGGGCGCCATCGCGGACGGATGGGCGGCAGACGGCCCGCCCGCCAAGGAGCTTTTCGGCGGAATGAAGCTGCCGACGCGAGCTGATCCGAGTTCCTACGGCTTTTATTCGAAGGGCTGCCTTGCCGGCGGGGTCGCCATTCCGACCGACGGGCCCACCTGGCAGGCGATGCGGCTTTCACGCAACCGCCGCTGGGGCCATCCGCAGATGATCTCGCTGCTGGAACGCCTGTCGCAGGACGCCGCGAAGTATGACGGCTGGCCGGGATTGCTGCTTGGCGACATCTCCCAGCCGCGCGGCGGACCGATGCTCTCCGGACACGCCTCCCACCAGATAGGCCTCGATGCGGACATCTGGCTGACGCCGATGCCGTCGCGCACGCTGTCGGCCAATGAGCGCGAAAATATCTCGGCGACCTCCATGCTGAAGAAGAATGCCTTCCTGACCGTCGATCCGAACATCTGGACGCCGGCGCATGCGCGGGTCATCATGCGGGCTGCGAGCTATCCGCAGGTAGAGCGCATTTTCGTCAACCCGGCGATCAAGAAGAAGCTGTGCGAGACTTGGAAGGGCGACCGCACCGATCTCGGCAAGGTGCGGCCCTATTACGGCCATGACTACCATTTCCACGTCCGCATCAAGTGCCCCGCCGATGCCGCCGGCTGCAAGGACCAGGCCGACATTCCGCCCGGCGACGGCTGCGACAAGTCTCTCGCATGGTGGTTTACCGACGAGCCTTGGGCGAAGCCGAAGAAAGACCCCAATGCGAAACCCGCGCCGAAGCCGAAACCGATGCAGCTTTCAGACCTGCCGAAAGCCTGCGCCATGGTGCTGAACGCGCCTTCCGTGGACAGCGAATGGGCAGCGACCTATTCCGCAAATGGTGCAGCCCCCGTTTCGGCGCTCGCCGCAACGCCCGAGCCGGCGGCTGCAGGCGCGGCCATTGCAGCCCAGATGCCGGACAATGCACCAGCCGATGTTCCGGTTCCGTTGCCCCGTCCTGCCGGCAACTGAGCTCGCACAGGCCCGGCTTGCCTCAAGGCCGGGCTTTTCAACCGCTTCCGGCTGCGATAGAAGGCGTTCAAATCGATTGAAAATCCGGACCGAGGCGCTTCGTGACCGCTCAAAAATGTATCGCCCTGATTGCCCATGACCAGAAGAAGGACGATATGGCGGAATTTGCCCGCCAGCACGAGGCCGAGCTTGCAAAGCAACGCATCGTGGCGACCGGCACGACCGGCGGGCGCATCAAGGAGGCCTGTCCCTCGCTTGACGTCACGCGACTGAAAAGCGGTCCGCTTGGCGGCGATCAGCAGATCGGCGCGATGATCGCGACCGGAGAGGTCGATATGCTGATCTTCTTCGTCGACCCTTTGACATCCATGCCTCATGATGTCGATGTAAAAGCGCTGATGCGGCTTGCAACGGTCTATGACATTCCGATGGCCCTGAACCGTGCCACCGCAGAAATCCTCCTGACCCCAGGGGCCCAGAACGCCTGAGCCCCCAAAGGCCCGACACGGAACCCGCCATGCCCAAGTCCCTCGAAAACGAACAGCTCACGTTCCCCATCCTGATCGGCGACATCGGGGGCACGAATGCGCGCTTCTCAATCCTGATCGACGCCTATGCCGAGCCGAAGCAGTTTCCGAACGTGCATACCGCGGATTTCGCAACCATCGACGAGGCGATCCAGGTCACGGTTCTCGACAAGACCTCGGTACAGCCGCGCTCGGCGATCCTGGCGATTGCCGGCCCGATCAACGACGACGAGATACCGCTGACCAATTGCGACTGGGTGGTGCGTCCCAAGGCGATGATCTCCGATCTCGGATTTTCCGACGTTCTCGTTGTCAACGACTTCGAGGCGCAGGCGCTGGCGATCGCCTCGCTCGCCGATCAATATCGCGAACCGATCGGCGAACAGGGGGACACCTCACTTGCCTCGCGCGTCGTTCTCGGTCCCGGCACCGGACTTGGCGTCGCCGGTCTCGTGCATGCCCAGCACATGTGGTTTCCCGTTCCCGGCGAGGGCGGGCACGTGGATGTCGGTCCGCGCAGCGAGCGCGACTATGAGATCTTCCCGCATCTGACGCCGATCGAAGGACGGATTTCGGCCGAGCAATTGGTGAGCGGCCGGGGCATTCTCAACATCTACGGCGCCGTCTGCGCCGCAAGCGGCATCGAGCCGGTCTACAAGGATCCGGCCGAGGTGACCACGAATGCGCTCTCCGGCGCCGACCCGGCCGCCGTTGAAACCATATCACTCTTCGTGACCTATCTCGGGCGGGTCGCCGGCGACATGGCGCTGATCTTCATGGCGCGTGGTGGCGTCTTCCTCGCCGGCGGCATTTCCCAGAAGATCATTCCGGCGCTGAAGAGACCGGAGTTCCGGCAGGCTTTCGAGGATAAGGCGCCCCACAGCCATCTGATGAAGACCATTCCGACCTTCGTCGTCACCCATCCGCTGGCAGCACTTTCGGGACTTGCCACCTATGCCCGGACGCCCGGCAGTTTCGGGCTTGCGACCGAGGGCCGCCGCTGGCGCCGCTGATTTCGCCTTTCGTCCGCGCAGCAATTGGCTATGGCCAAACGGCCCTTCACTGGCTATAGAGCGCGCAGAAATAGGGCATGATGCCCGCAACCACCCAGTTTCACGGGGGATTGGCTTCATTTTGGACGCCTCCAGGACACAGACGACAGCTATCAGCTCGAACAGCGTGACAGCAGTCCTCAAACGCATCATCGCCGAAAACGGCCGCGACCACATCCGCGGATACATCTTCGCCATCATCTGTCTGGCGACCGTGGCCCTGACGACGGCGTTTACCGCCTGGATCATGGAATCCGTGGTCAACGAGGCCTTCGCCAACAAGCGCGCCGACCTCGTCTGGCTGATCTGCGGCTCCATTCTCGCTGCTTTCGTGCTGCGCGGGCTTGCGAGTTACGGTCAGGCCGTGACTCTTTCCAAAATCGGCAACAATATCGTGGCGCGCTACCAGCGGCGGCTCTTCGCCCATCTGATGACGCTGTCGCTCGGCTATTTCACCGAATCCCGCTCGGCCCATCTCGCCGCCCAGATCAGCCAGAACATCAACGGCATCCGCGACGTGCTCAACCTGACGGTCACCTCGACGGCGCGCGACCTCTTGAGCCTCATCGCACTGATCGGCGTGATGATCTTCAAGGACCCGATGCTGACGCTGATCGTCTTCGTGGTCGCGCCGCCGCTTCTCTATGCGCTGCGCTACATTTCCAAGCGCCTGCGGGCGGCGACGAAGGAAGCGATCATCTTCAACAGCCACGTGCTGGGGGCAATGCAGGAAACCGTGCAGGGCATCGCGATCGTCAAGGCCTTCACCATGGAGGAGCAACTCGAGCGCAAGGTCGGCACCACCATAGACGCTGCGGAAAAACGTTCGAACAGGATCGCACGACTCTCCGAGCGCACCTCGCCGCTCACCGAAACATTCGCCGGCCTCGCCATTTCCAGCGTGCTGGCCTATGCCGCCTTCCGCTCGATCTATGGCGACATGCTGCCGGGCGCCTTCTTCTCCTTCGTCGCGGCACTGCTGATGGCCTATGAACCCGCCAAACGGCTCGCCAAGCTGCAGGTGCAGATGGAGCGGGCCGTGGTCAATGCCCGGATGATCTATGAAATCCTCGACATGCAGCCACATCAGCGGGAAAAGCCGGGTGCGGCCGATCTCGCGGTCACCGATGCATCCATCGAGTTCCGTGGCGTGACCTTTGCCTATGGGGATGGAGAAAAGGTGCTGAAAGGCATCGACTTCGTCGCCGAGGGCGGCAAGACGACGGCGCTGGTCGGTCCCTCCGGCGCGGGCAAGTCGACCGTCATCACGCTGATCCCGCGCTTCTACGATCCGTCAAGCGGCGAAATCCTGATTGACGGGCAGAATATCGCCGACGTGACCAAGGCATCGCTGCGCAAGCATATCGCCTATGTCTCGCAGCAGCCCTACCTCTTCGAAGGCACGATCCGCGACAACATCCGCTACGGTCGACCGGATGCGACGGATGCGGAAATCGAGGATGCCGCGCGGCTCGCCTATGCCCACGACTTCATCACCGCACAGCCGCTCGGCTACGACACCCCGGTCGGGGAAAACGGCGTAACCCTTTCCGGCGGCCAGCGGCAGCGGCTTTCGATTGCCCGTGCTCTTGTGCGCAATGCGCCGATCCTGCTGCTCGACGAGGCGACCTCCGCGCTCGACACCGAATCCGAGGCAGCCGTGCAGAAGGCGCTCGACCAGGCCATGCACGGCCGCACGGTGGTGGTGATCGCCCATCGTCTGTCGACCGTCATCAAGGCCGACAAGATCATCGTCATGCATGAGGGACGGATCGCCGAGGAAGGCACGCATGAGAGCCTTGCACAGCGTCCGGACGGGCTCTACGCTCGCCTCAACAACCTGCAACCCGCCGCACAAAACGATCTCAGCTAGGGACAGCGTGAAATCATGAAGGATGCAATGAAGCTCGTCGTCGTCGGTGCCGGTGGGCGCATGGGCCAGGCGCTCATCCGCATCATTCACGCGACCGAAGGCGTCACCCTTCATGCCGCCGTGGTGCGCTCGGGCTCGCCGCTGGTTGGCAAGGATGCCGGCGAGATCGCAGGCCTCGGCCCGATCGGCGTTGCGGTAACCGACGATCCGCTGGCGGCCTTCCTCGACGCCCACGGGGTGATCGACTTCACCTCTCCCGCGACTACAATGGAATTTGCCGCGCTGGCCGCACAGGCCCGCATCGTCCATGTGATCGGCACCACTGGCTGTCAGCCGGAACACGAAGCGAAGATCGAGGCCGCCGCCCGCCATGCGCGGATCGTCAAATCCGGCAATATGAGCCTCGGCGTCAACCTGCTCTCGGTGCTCGTGCAGCAGGCGGCCCGCGCGCTCGACGCGGCCGGATGGGACATCGAGGTCCTGGAAATGCACCACAAGCACAAGGTGGACGCTCCCTCGGGAACGGCGCTGCTGCTCGGCGAGGCAGCCGCCAAGGGCCGCGATATTGACCTTGCCGGCCATTCGGTGCGCGTGCGCGACGGCCACACCGGCCCCCGGGAGGCCGGCTCCATCGGCTTTGCCACGCTACGCGGCGGCTCCGTCGTCGGAGAACATTCGGTCATCCTCGCCGGCGAAGGCGAGTTGGTGACGCTTTCCCACAGCGCCGGCGACCGCACGATCTTCGCGCGCGGCGCGGTCAAGGCAGCGCTATGGGCCTATGGCCAGAAGCCCGGTCTCTATTCCATGCTCGACGTGCTCGGGCTCAATCCCACCAAATAACTCTGCCTCGGAGGATTTTTGCAATGACTGGTACCCTCGTGCTCGTACGTCACGGCCAGAGCGAATGGAACCTCAAAAACCTTTTCACCGGCTGGCGCGATCCGGACCTGACCGAGCTTGGCGTGCAGGAAGCCAATGCCGGCGGCAAGGCGCTTGCCGACTACGGCATCAAGTTCGACGTCGCCTATACATCGGCACTCAGCCGCGCCCAGAAGACCTGCCAGATCGTGCTCGACAATGTCGGCCAGCCCAACCTCGAGACCATCCGCGACGAGGCACTGAACGAGCGTGACTACGGCGATCTCTCCGGCCTCAACAAGGACGATGCCCGCGCCAAATGGGGCGAGGAGCAGGTGCATATCTGGCGCCGCTCCTACGACGTTCCGCCGCCGGGCGGCGAAAGCCTGCGCGACACCGGCGCCCGCGTCTGGCCCTATTACATGACGGAAATCCTGCCGCGCGTCCTCAGGGGCGAAACGGTGCTGGTTGCCGCCCACGGCAATTCTCTGCGCGCCCTCGTCATGGTGCTCGACCGCCTCTCCAAGGAAGAGATCCTCAAGCTCAACCTCGCGACCGGGGTTCCGATGGTCTACAAGCTCAAGGCCGACTCAACCGTCGCTTCCAAGGAAGTGCTCGGCGACATGTCCGGCGCCCACTGAGAAATTCGAGGCGCGCCGGAGACCGGCGCGCCCTCTTCCCGCCGGGCAGGCTATCTCCCGATCAGCCACCGATGGTGAACTGGACGCGATCCGCAGGAAAGCGCGTGATCGAATACTGGATGGGTTCACCGTCGGGGTCGGTATTGAGTGCACGGGTGACGAGAACGATCGCGCCCGGCGTCAACTCCAGCGTGGCGACGTCATCCGGTTCCGCGTGCCGGGCAGTGATTTCGGTCTTATCCCGCAGGTAGTCGCCGACGCCGAACTCCGACAACGCCTTTGTCACCGAACCCGTCTTAGCGAAGACTTCCGCAATGCCCTCGAAGCGGGCCGCGGGAAACCAGGTCGTTGCCCGCGAAAGAGCGCGGCCGTCAGCCTTGCGCACCGCTTCTAGCCTGATAACCTCGGTTCCGGGCGCAAGCTTCAGCCAGCGGGCGACCTCGGCCGTGGCAATCTCGCGCGCCGATGACAGGAGAAATCCCTCGATATCACGCGCCTGGCGACCTATGCCCTGGGTGAAGCGTGTTCGCCTGGAAATCGGGAAATTGAAGCGGTCCTTCACCTCGATCATCGTTCCGCGGCCTTGCATGGCGCGAACGATGCCCTCCTGCCCGAGCGCCGCCAACGCGCTGCGGATCGTATGGCGATTCACGCCGAACTGCTCGGCCAGCACTGTTTCCGGCGGCACCATGCCGGTCGAGTCATATTCGCCCGCAGAGATATTCGCCCTGATCTTGTCGGCGATCTGGCGCCAAAGCGCCACGCCCTTCTGCCTCTGAACCGTTGCCACGTCCGTCATGTCACACGCTTGTCACGCTCGATTGGTAGCTATAATTTAACTTGTATGGTTGTCTATATTAATAGACATTTCGAGGTTTGGCAATGGACACCGCAGAACAAGACAGGGCGACCGGTTCGCCGCAGCGAAAGAGGGTGACGGACCTGCTGGCCAGGGCGACTGTCACCGAACTGAAAACCGTTTGGGAGGCCCTGGAACCGCAACCCGCTGTCGAGGCGCTGCGCGGACCGGAGACCGGCCTCGTCATGGTGCGCGGACGCATCGGCGGCGGCGGCGCGGCCTTTAATCTCGGCGAGGCAACCGTCAGCAGGGCAGCGGTCCGGCTTTCATCCGGAACCGTCGGCCACGGACATGTACTCGGCACCGACCGCAGCCGGGCCCGGCTTGCCGCGATCTTCGATGCGCTGTGGCAGGAGGTCGAACACCGGCCTTTCATCGAAGCGCAGTTGCTCCAGCCGGTCGCCGCCCGCATCGAAGCCGCGGAACGCAGCAAGGCGGAAGAGACGGCGGCGACCCGCGTCGATTTCTTCACCATGGTAAGGGGAGAGGACTGATGGACCCGAAAACCGATGCCCTGACCGGCGGCTTCACCGAACCGGTTTTCCATGCCCAGAGCGTCTTTCGCACCCTGATGGACTGCATGGCGCGCCCGGGCAGCATCCGTACCGTCGCGCCACAGGTCAGCCCGCCGCCGCCCCTCGGCCCGGCCGCAGGAGCGATTGCGTTGACCCTTTGCGACCACGATACCCCGGTCTGGCTCACGGCCGGGCTTTCAAAATCGCCAGTCGGCGACTGGATCGCCTTCCACACCGGCGCTCCGCTGACCCGCGAAAAGGTCGAAGCCCGCTTCGCTTTTGCGGAAGCCGGCACGACACTCGCCTCCTTCGGCCTCTTTTCTTCCGGGACCCAGGAATATCCGGACCGTTCGACGACCATCGTCATCGAAGTCGCAAGCCTCGATGGCGGACCGGGTCTCGCGCTCACCGGTCCGGGCATCAGGGAAACAACGCATATCGCGCCAAAGGGCCTGCCGGAGATGTTTCTGAGGCAATGGGCCGACAACCGGGCGCTTTTCCCGCGCGGCGTCGACGTCGTGCTGACGGCGGGCAGCGAAATGCTCGGCCTGCCGCGGACATGCAAGATCACCGCAAGGGAGATGTGAGACCATGTATGTTGCCGTAAAGGGTGGCGAGGCGGCCATCGCAAACGCTCACCGCCTGCTCGCCGACCGGCGCCGAGGCGACCGTTCGCTGCCCTCGCTCACGATCGAGCAAATCGTCGAACAACTCGGCCTCGCGGTCGACCGCGTCATGGCCGAGGCGTCGCTGCATGACCGGGCGCTTGCCGCCCTCTCCGTCAAGCAGGCGCGGGGCGACATGATCGAGGCGATCTTTCTGCTCCGCGCCTATCGCACGACATTACCGCGCTTCGGCTATTCCGTCCCGATCGACACCGGCCGCATGCGCGTGGAGCGGCGTATTTCTGCGACCTACAAGGACCTGCCGGGCGGACAGCTGCTCGGGCCGACCTTCGACTACACCCATCGGCTTCTCGATGTCTCCATGCTCGAGGATGCGGATGTGGAAGAGCCCGCTCTTCGCCCGGCCAGCGATGAAAAGGTCATGCGCGTTTCCGACATTCTCGCTCAGGAAGGCCTTGTCGAGGCTGACGGCGACATGCCGGAGGATCATATCGCGGGCGACATTACCCGCGAGCCGATCGAGTTTCCCATGGCGCGCGACCTGCGCCTTCAGGCACTTGCGCGCGGCGACGAGGGCTTTCTGTTAGCGCTCGCCTACTCGACACAGCGCGGCTATGGCCGCACCCACCCCTTTGCCGGCGAAATCCGGATCGGAGAAGTGGATGTGGAGATCGAGGTCCCGGAACTGGGCTTTGCCGTATCGCTTGGCCCTATCCGCGTAACCGAATGCCAGATGGTGAACCAGTTCAAGGGTTCGGCCAAGGCTCCGCCGCAATTCACCCGCGGTTACGGGCTCGTGTTCGGCCAGAGCGAACGCAAGGCCATGGCGATGTCGCTGGTCGATCGCGCACTTCGTGCGAGCGAACTCGGCGAGGACATCGTCGCTCCGGCGCAGGACGAGGAATTCGTCATATCCCATTCCGACAACGTGCAGGCGACCGGCTTCGTGGAACACCTCAAGCTGCCGCATTACGTCGACTTCCAGGCCGAACTCGATCTCGTCCGCCGCATGCGCCGCGACTTCGACGCCGCACGCGGCGAAACGGACGCCAACGCCCGCGCCGAGGCTGCGGAATGACGCGCGTCAGCCTAGTCCCTTTCCTCCTGGAACCAGTATGCGCTGACAACGGTCGCGGCGATCATGGTCGCGATGATGATCGTAAGTATCACGCTGACTTCCATACCCAGCACCTCCTTCAGAGCAAGGACAACGCCCGATGACGCAAGAAGTTTCGCAGTATGGCGACCTGGCGAGTTATAATTTCGCTTATCTCGACGAACAGACCAAGCGGATGATCCGCCGCGCGATCCTGAAAGCCATCGCGATACCCGGCTATCAGGTGCCTTTCGCATCCCGCGAAATGCCCATGCCCTATGGCTGGGGAACGGGCGGGGTGCAGGTCACGGCCTCGGTCCTCGGACCCGAGGACGTGCTGAAGGTGATAGACCAGGGCGCCGACGATACGACCAATGCCGTTTCGATCCGGGCCTTCTTCCAGAAGGTGGCCAATGTCGCGGTCACCACCCACACCCGCGAGGCGACGATCATCCAGACCCGCCACCGCATTCCGGAAGAGACACTCAACGAGAACCATGTGCTCGTCTATCAGGTTCCGATCCCGGAACCGCTGCGCTTCCTCGAACCGCGCGAGACGGAAACGCGCAAGATGCATGCGCTTGAGGAATACGGGCTCATGCATGTGAAGCTCTACGAGGATATCGCCCGCAACGGCCGGATCGCCACCACCTATGCCTATCCGGTCAAGGTCGCGGGACGCTACGTGATGGACCCCTCGCCGACGCCGAAATTCGACAATCCGAAGATGCACATGTCGGAAGCGCTCCAGCTTTTCGGCGCCGGCCGCGAGAAGCGCATCTACGCCATTCCGCCCTTTACCGAAGTCGTCAGCCTGGATTTCGAGGACCATCCCTTCGAGATCCAGCGTTTCGACAAGCCCTGCGCGCTCTGCGGCGCAGAGAACGTCTATCTCGACGAGGTCATTCTCGACGACAAGGGCGGACGCATGTTCGTCTGCTCCGACACCGACCATTGCGAGGAACGCCGGGAACACGGCCATGCCGGCCATCTGCTCGCACCGGACAAGGAGGCGGCGGAATGAACTTCATTCCCGATAAAGCCCCTTCCCCAACCCCTCCCCACAGGGGGGAGGGGCTTAATCTGCCGCACCCGCGTCGGAATGGGACAGAGGCATCGCCACCGGTGTTCTCCCCCCTTGTGGGGGAGATGGGCGGCAGCCCAGAGGGGGTCTTCCGTCACAATGTAAGGAACGTTTCGCAATGACCGACCAACCGCTTCTCAAGGTTCGAAACCTGTCGAAATTCTACGGCAGCCGCATCGGCTGCAGCAATGTCGCCTTCGAACTCTGGCCGGGAGAGGTTCTAGCCATCGTCGGCGAGTCCGGTTCGGGCAAAACCACCCTGCTCAACTGCATCTCGACCCGGCTGATGCCGACGACCGGCAGCGTTGAATATCACATGCGCGACGGCCAATACCGCGACCTCTACCACATGAACGAGGCCGAGCGCCGCTTCCTCATGCGCACCGACTGGGGCTTCGTGCACCAGAACCCGGCCGACGGCCTACGCATGACGGTGTCCGCCGGCGCCAATGTCGGCGAGCGGCTGATGGCGGTCGGCGACCGGCACTACGGCCGCATTCGCCAGACGGCGTCGGAGTGGCTGGAGCGCGTTGAAATTTCCACGGACCGCATCGACGACCAGCCGCGCGCCTTTTCGGGCGGCATGCGCCAGCGCCTGCAGATTGCCCGCAATCTCGTGACCGGCCCGCGGCTGGTCTTCATGGACGAGCCGACCGGGGGCCTCGACGTTTCCGTACAGGCGCGCCTGCTCGACCTCGTGCGCGGTCTCGTCAACGATCTCGGCCTTGCAGCCATCGTCGTCACCCATGACCTCGCCGTCGCCCGCCTTCTTTCCCATCGCATGATGGTGATGAAGGATGGACATGTGATCGAGCACGGCCTGACCGACCGGGTGCTGGACGACCCGCGCGAACCCTACACCCAACTGCTCGTCTCCTCGATCCTGCAGGTCTGAGAACAGGAAAAACCATGGCCACGCCTCTCGTCGTTTCCGAAGTCTCGAAGAGCTTCACCATGCATCTGCGCGGCGGCCTCAGGCTGCCGGTCGTCTCCAATGTTTCGTTTTCGGTTGCCGGCGGCGAATGCGTCGTGCTCGGCGGCCCGTCGGGCATCGGCAAGAGCTCGATCCTGAAGATGCTCTACGGCAATTATGCCGTCGATTCCGGGCAGATCCTGATCGATCACCTCGGCCGCATCATCGACATCGCGACCGCCGATCCGCGCGCGGTGCTTGACGTTCGCCGCTCGACGCTCGGCTATGTCAGCCAGTTCCTCAGAACAGTCCCCCGCGTTTCCACCCTCGACGTGGTCGCCGAACCGCTCGTCGCTCGCGGCGTCCCAGCCGTGGAAGCGCGTGACAAAGCGGCGGAGCTGCTGTCGAGGCTCAACCTGCCGAAGGAACACTGGCAACTGCCGCCCGCCACATTTTCCGGCGGCGAGCAGCAGCGCGTGAACATCGCACGCGGCTTCATCACCAATCACAACGTCCTGCTGCTGGACGAGCCGACAGCCTCGCTCGACGCAACCAACCGTGCCGTCGTCGTCGAGATGATCCGCGCCAAGAAGAAAGACGGCGTTGCCTTGCTCGGCATATTCCACGACGAGGAGGTGCGCGAACTCGTCGCGGACCGCATTCTGGACGTTTCCCAGTTTTCACCGCGAAAGGCTGCAGCATGACCCGCCTCTTGTCTGAAACGCCAATGATCCACGAGACGGCTCTGGTGGAGGCGACCACGCTTGGCCGCTACACCAAGGTGACTGAACTATGCCGCATCCGGGAATGCGAGATCGGCGACTATTCCTACATCATGGAGCATGGCCATCTCTGGAACACCAAGATCGGCAAGTTCTCCAACATCGCGGCTTTTGTGCGCGTCAATGCCACCAACCATCCCGTCGAGCGCGCGACGCTGCATCACTTCACCTATAGACCGGGTGACTACTGGGCCGATCAGGAACCGGAAGAGGCCGAATATTTTGCCGCTAGGCGCAGCAAGGTCGTGACCATCGGGCATGATACCTGGATCGGACACGGGGCCACCGTCCTCACGGGCGTGACCATCGGCAACGGGGCGGTGATCGGCGCTGGAGCCGTCGTCTCGAAGGATGTCGCGCCCTACACGATCGTCGGCGGCGTGCCTGCGAAACTGATCCGCGAGCGTTTCGATGCGCAAACCGCAGCCGGCATGGAAAAGCTTGCCTGGTGGGACTGGGATCATGACCGGCTGTTTGCTGCGCTTGGCGACTTCCGCGCCCTTCCGGCGAACGAATTCGTCGCGAAATACACGTAATTATCTATTAATATCAATATTATAGCACTTATAATATTTCCTACATATTACTGACATTCGCACTTCATCAAGGGACGCTAGAGCAGTGCCGACCCGGTAGGACATGATGTCGAAAGAGCGGATATGAGATTTCACCTGAAAAACGTAACGCGGCAATTCGGACAGCATGTCGCCGTCGATTCCGTCACTCTCGAAATTCCGGCCGGACAGATGGTTGGCGTCATCGGGCGTTCGGGTGCCGGCAAGTCGACCCTGTTGCGCATGATCAACCGGCTGGTCGATCCTTCCTCCGGCTCCATCCATTTCGGCGACACCGAGGTTTCCGCTCTGCGCGGCCAGGGTCTGCGCAACTGGCAGCGCGACTGCGCGATGATCTTTCAGCAGTTCAATCTGGTGCCGCGTCTCGATGTCCTGACCAACGTACTGCTCGGCAGGCTCAATCATCGTTCGACGGCGCTCAGCATTCTCAACATCTTCACCCGCGAAGAGCGCATCATGGCGATTGCCGCGCTGGAGCGCCTCGGCATCGAACAGGCGGCGCTACAGCCGGCCGGCACGCTTTCCGGCGGCCAGCAGCAGCGCGTGGCGATCGCACGCGCACTCATGCAGTCGCCCAAGATGGTGCTCGCCGACGAGCCGATCGCTTCGCTCGATCCGCTGAACGCCAAGATCGTCATGGATGCGCTGAAGGACATCAACGAGCGGGAAGGCATCACGGTCATCACCAACCTGCACACGCTCGACACCGCGCGCAACTACTGCGAACGCATCGTCGGCATGGCGCGCGGCCGCGTTGTTTTCGACGGACCGCCGAACGAACTGACGGCCGAAGCCGTGCACGCCATCTACGGCTCCGACAGGGACGGCGCCGGCATCGACGAAAGCATGACATCGACCAGCATCAACATTGCCAGCGCGAAGCCCCTGGCGAGCGCAACCCCATCAGCCGGTGTCGGCACTTTGGCGGTCGCCGAAGCCTGAAACCGCGACGATCGTTCGCCCGCGTGAAGGGCAATCCATCAGAACGCTTTCCGCACGCCCGGAAAAACAGGAGATGAACATGTTGAAGAAGACCCTTCTTGCCGCCGTTGCGCTCGTTTCGCTCGTCGGCGCGGCTCATGCCGAAGACCTCAAGGAATTCCGCATCGGTATCCTTGGTGGCGAAAACGAAGCCGACCGCCTGCGCAACTACCAGTGCATGGTCGACAAGCTTCCCGCCGTTCTCGGCGTGGAAAAGGTTTCGCTGTTCCCGGCGGCCGACTATGACGGCGTCATCCAGGGCCTGCTCGGCGGCACGCTCGACTATGCCGAACTCGGCGCTTCCGGCTTCGCCAAGATCTACCTCACCGATCCCAAGGCCGTCGAGCCGATCCTGACCACGGTCCAGACCGACGGTTCGATGGGCTATTACTCGATCATGGTTGCCCGCAAGGATTCCGGCATGACCAAGGTCACCGACATCAAGGGCAAGAAGCTCGGCTTCGCCGATCCGGACTCGACTTCCGGCTACCTGATCCCGACGGTTACCCTGCCGGAAGCCCTCGGCGGCGTGCCGGTCAAGGAATTCGTTGCCGAGACCGGCTTCGGCGGCGGCCACGAAAACCTCGTTCTCGAAGTCCTGAAGGGCACCTTCGATGCCGGCACGACCTTCGGTTCCGGCGTCGGCGACTTCAAGGACGGCTACACCTCCGGCAACCTGAGGAAGATGGTCGACAAGGGCGTCCTCAACATGGACGACCTCGTAGAACTCTGGAAGTCCCCACTGATCCCGAACGGTCCGGTCGTTGTCCGTACCTCGATGAACGACGACATGAAGGCCAAGTTCAAGAAGTTCATGATGGACATGCCGACCAACGATCCGGCCTGCTTCTCGGCCGTACAGGGCGGTGACTTCAAGAGCTTCACCGAAGTCAACGTCGACTTCTACAAGCCGATCATCGACGCCCGCAAGGCAACGATCGGCGGCTGATAAGCCATTTTCGTGCGCCGCCGGATACGGGCTGTATCCGGCGGCGTTTCACTTGGACGTATCCTTCCGATCCCGCGGCCTCAAAAGGCGGTTTTCATGAACTCCACCCTGTTGCAGTCAGGCCTCAGCGAACGCGGCGCCATCGTCGAGCGTCACTGGCAGGAACTTGCCCGCGGCCGGCGCCTCTATACGACCATCAGCATCGTCGTGCTCATGGCCGCGCTTGCGGCCTCGCTCTGGTTCGCCAACGAAACCAATTCGGGTAAATTCATCGACCGGTTGCCGCATCTGTTCGATTTCGTCGGCGATCTTCTGCCGCGGGACGGGATGGAGATCTGGCGGGCGATGTTCGACCTGCCCTCACCCTATTACGACGGCAGTCTCCAATACGACTACACGGAAGGCCGCTACTACGTTACCGATACGCTCTACATTCCCGAATATTTCTACAAGATGGCGGAAACGCTTAACATCGCCATCCTGTCGACCCTGATCGGTTTCATCTTCGGCGGTGTGCTTTCCTTCTTCGCCGCCAAGAACATGACGCGCAATCCGCTGATGCGCGGAGCCGTCCGGCGCTTCATGGAAGTCCTGCGCGCCTTTCCGGAAATCGTGCTTGCCGGCTTCTTCCTCGCCATCCTTTCTCTCGGCCCCATTCCCGCAATCATCGCGGTCTCGATCCACACCATCGGCGCGCTCGGCAAGCTTTTCTTCGAGGTCATCGAAAACGCCGACATGAAGCCCGACGAGGGTCTGAAGGCGGTCGGCGCCAACTGGGTGGAGCGCGCCTGGTTCGGTATGGTGCCGCAGGTGATGCCGAATTTCGTGAGCTATTTCCTGCTGCGCATGGAAATCAACGTGCGCGCCTCGACCATCATCGGCGCCGTCGGCGGCGGCGGCATCGGCGAGCAGCTCCGTCTTTCGATCAGCCGCGGGCACGAGGCCAAGACGCTGGCGATCGTGCTTCTGCTGTTCGTGACCATCATCGCCGTGGACCAGTTCTCGGCGTGGCTGCGCCGCAAACTGGTCGGCGACCATGCATTCCAGGCCGTCGTGTGAGGAGCCGCCGATGAATACGCTCAATCCGGCCGAAATGGACGCCATAGCCGCCCGTCACGGCAACCTGCTCAGACCGAGCTTCTGGATGCGTTTTCGCTTCCCGATCATCGGCGCCGGCGTCGCTGTCTATTTCATCTTCTGCTGGTGGTTCTTCGCCATTGGTCAGACGCTTGCAACCGCCAACTGGGGCATTGCCGGAACCTATCTCGCCGACTGGGTTTCCTATGAAATCCGCCCGGACATCGAAGTCGAAGCCGACGGCCACATGAAGATTTCCTACCCGCGTTTCGACCCGATCGGCCCCAATCCGAACCCGGACTGGCTGGTTGCCGAACGCAAGATGGTGACCCGCAGGATCGAGGTTCCGGCGGCAGAACAGCCGACCATTGCCAAACCGACATCCTCCTTCTCCTTCCTCGCGCCGAACGCTGCGACCGGCAACGGTCAGGACGGCAACGCCGCCCGTAGCGAAACCCGCACCGAAGAAGTCGTGACCCGGGCAACCGTTAAGATGAATTCGACCGACCGGATCGAAGTGACGCCGGAACGCGTCGAGGTCGTTCGCGGAGGCGAGACCCTTTCGGCCACGCTTCGGGCAGAAGGTGGCGTCATTGCCGACGCCCCCCTGCCGACATGGGCGAGCCAGCGAGCGCCCGGCGAGAAGATCGTGCTTGCCTTCGGGTTTTCCGGATGGGCCGAAATCCGGGACGACGTGGTCAAAATCCACAAGCGTTTCCTCGGCTGGGCGAACTTCATCTTCGACACGAATTCCGCTTTCTTCGGCAAATCGTTCAGCGAAGTTGCCAGCCTGATTGCGTCCGGCGAACGGCTCGACCCGTCGCGCAGCAATCTGTCGCTCGCGATCAACGACATCCTCTACAACCCGTCCTGGCAGCATCTGGACGTCTGGACCAAACTTCTGCAGACGATTGTCATGGCTTTCGTCGGCACGCTCTTCGCCATGGTCGTTGCCTTCCCGCTCTCCTTCATCGCGGCGCGCAACATCACCAGAAACGGCGTGCTGAACCAGGCCACCAAACGTTTCTTCGATTTCCAGCGGTCGGTCGACATGTTCATCTGGGCGCTGTTCTTCACCCGCGCCTTCGGCCCCGGACCGCTCGCCGGCATTTCCGCGATTTTCTTCACAGATACCGGCACACTCGGCAAACTCTATTCGGAAGCGCTGGAGAACATCGACGACAAGCAGCGTGAGGGCGTCAAGTCGGTGGGAGCGGCGCCGGTCGCGGTGCATCGCTTCGGCATCCTGCCGCAGGTGCTGCCGGTTTTCGCATCGCAGGCACTCTATTTCTGGGAATCGAACACGCGCTCGGCAACCATCATCGGCGCCGTCGGCGCAGGCGGCATCGGCCTGAAGCTCTGGGAAGCGATGCGGACAAATTCCGACTGGGAGAACGTGGCCTACATGGTGCTGCTGATCCTGCTCGTCGTCTTCATCTTCGATTCCATTTCAAACGCTCTGCGCTCGCGGCTGATGGGGACGAAACGCTGAATGAAATTCTGCCGAACGGGGTTCGGCATCATCAAACTGTCACGCGGATCGGCTAGCCAGCCGATCTTGCCTTTGGACGGCGAAGCAGCCCATGGTGGCGGCCCGTCCGTCGATCCGAGGAATGCTCTCTTGCGCTATGCCGTCTATTTCACTCCGGAAGCCGATCACCCGTTGACGCTTGCAGCGGCGGACTGGCTCGGGCGCAACGCTTTCAGCGGCATTGACGGCGCTTTACAGCCGGTCGGAGACTTTTCGCAGGAAGAACGCGCGGAACTTACTGCGGACCCTCGTCGCTACGGCTTCCACGCCACGCTCAAGGCTCCTTTCGCGCTTGCGGACGGCGTCAGTGAGAGGGCGCTGATCGAACGTTTCAGAGACTTCTGCGCGACGAATGCAGCCTTCGACATTCCGTCAACGACGATAGCCCGCATCGGTCCCTTTTTCGCACTCGTGCCGGCAGAGCTTCACCCGCCGCTACAGGCCTTTGCCGCCTCGGTCGTCGAAACGTTCGATGAATTTCGCGCACCGCTTGGTGAGGCCGACATCGCGCGGCGGCGACCGGAGCGGCTGAACGAGGCCCAGCGCGCCTATTTGACGCGCTGGGGCTATCCCTATGTCATGGAGGAGTTCCGCTTCCACATGACGTTGACCGGCCCGGTCCCTGAAGAACAGGCCCAGGCCATGAACGCGGTGCTGGAGCTCCGCTTTTCCGATTTCATCCGGCGCCCCTTGCGCATCTCCGGGCTCGCCCTCTTCATGGAACCCGAACGCGGCGCGCCCTTCATCGTCCACGACTGGCAGCCGCTCGCGGCCGCCTGACCCTTTTGAAAGCCTTGGAAAATGTCCGCCGAAACCGTTCTCAGCAATGCCCTCATCGTCCTGGAAGACCAGATCGTCTCCGGCTCCGTCCTGATCCGCAACGGACATATCGCCGATATTTCGGAGGGATCGATCCGAATGGGCGAAGACTTCGGTGGCGACTATCTGATTGCCGGCCTCGTCGAACTTCACACTGACCATCTGGAATCGCACTATTCGCCCCGCCCGGGCGTGCGTTGGAACAAGACATCGGCGATCCAGGCGCATGATGCGCAGGTCGTCACTTCCGGCATCACCACCGTCTTCGACTGCCTTCGCATGGGGGCGGACGAGGATGGCGGCTTCGAACATGGCGAAATGCGCGAGATGGCCGACGCCATTCAGGCCGCCGAAAGGGAAGACCGGCTGCGCGCCACCCATCTCATCCACCTGCGCTGCGAGGTCGCCTCGGACAACGTGCTCGACCACTTCGCCGATTTCGAGAATGACCCGCATGTGCGGCTCGTCTCGCTGATGGACCATTCGCCGGGCCAGCGCCAGTTCCAGACGATGGAACAGTACACGCTTTACTACAAAACCAAACGCGGGCTCTCCGACGAAGCCTTCGCCCGTTTCGTCGAGAAGCGGCTTGCGCTTTCGACCAAGTATTCAAGGCCTCATCGCGATGCCTTGGCCAGGATCTGCGCCGAACGGGGCATTACCGTCGCAAGCCATGACGACGCCACGCTCGCGCATGTGGAGGAAGCCAAGGGCCACGGGGTGAAGCTCGCCGAATTCCCGACCAGCTTCGATGCCGCCGAGGCCTCGCACAAGGCGGGCATGAGCGTTCTGATGGGGGCGCCGAATATCGTGCGCGGCAAATCGCATTCCGGCAATATCGCGGCACGCGACCTCGCCGCCCGCGGCGTGCTCGATGTGCTGTCGTCGGACTACGTGCCGCTCAGCCTGCTGCATGCGCCTTTCGTGCTGGCCGACGATTTCGAGGACATCTCGCTGCCCCAGGCGATCGCCATGGTAACGTCGACACCCGCACGCACCGTGGGTCTTGACGACCGAGGCCGGATCGCGCCCGGCTTGCGCGCCGATCTGGTTCGGGTACGTCGCCAGAAGGATGTGCCCGTGGTGCGTTCGGTCTGGCGCGAGGGAAACAGGGTCGCGTGATGGACGGACGCACCGCAGCGCTTCACCCCAATGCAGCCACCGGCACCATGGTTGTCGTGGTGGGGCCGAGCGGCGCCGGCAAGGACAGCCTCATCCAGATCGCCATGGACCATTTCGCCGGCCGCGCGGACGTGCATTTCGTTCAGCGGGTGATTACCCGGCCGGCGGACGCCGGTGGCGAGGCACACAAGGATGTGTCGGCCGACGAATTCGACACCCTCAGGGAAAAGGGCGCCTTCGCGGTGGACTGGGATGCCCATGGCCTGAGTTACGGCATTCCGGCGGCCGTCCACGAGAAGCTGGCGCTCGGCCATCTGGTCGTCGCCAACGGCTCGCGCTCGGTACTCGACCGTTTCGCGCTGGCGTTCTCACCGCTGCTCGTCATCAATGTCACCGCCCGGCCCGACGTGCTGGCGCAACGGCTGGAACAGCGCGGCCGGGAGACCCACGAGGATATCCTTGCCCGGCTCAGCCGGGGATCGCTGGAGATCCCGCCGAACTTCGATTGCGTGACGATCGACAACAGCGGCGACCTCGCCGATGCCGGACGGCAACTGCTCGAAACCCTCGAGGGAGTGTTGAAGCGCAGCGCCGAATCCTGAATACACCCGGTTGCCGAACTACCGTACGGCCGACCGCCGGCTAGTGGGCCTCATCCCAGTTCATCGCGGCGCGGGCATCGACCTTGAGCGGTACACGCATCGCAACCGCCGGCATGGCGGCATGCTCCATGGTCTGGACGATGATCGGCATTGCGGACTCGACCGCTTCGTCCTCCACCTCGAAGATGAGTTCGTCATGCACCTGCAGCAACATGCGGACCTTTTCGTTGAGCCCGGCCTCCGCCAGCACCGGCTCGATCTTAATCATCGCCCGGCGGATGATATCCGCGGCCGAGCCCTGGATCGGAGCGTTGATCGCCGCTCGTTCGTTGAAGGCCCGCATGGACGGGTTGGACGACTTGATCTCGGGATAATGGGCACGGCGGCCGAAGATCGTCTCGACATAGCCGTTTTCGCGGGCAAACGCCTTGGTGCTTTCCATGTAATCCCGGATGCCGGGGAAGCGTTCGAAATACTTCTTGATGTAGTCGCCGGCCTCCGACCGCTCGATGCCGAGCTGATTGGCGAGACCGAAGGCGGAGATGCCGTAGATGATGCCGAAGTTGATCGCCTTGGCGCGACGACGAACCTCGGACGGCATGCCCTCGACCGGCACGCCGAACATTTCGGAAGCCGTCATTGCGTGAATGTCGATGCCATCCGCAAACGCCTGACGCAGTTGCGGGATCTCCGCGACATGGGCGAGCACGCGAAGCTCGATCTGGCTGTAATCGGCCGAAAGGAGCTTGTGTCCCTGCGAGGCAATGAAGGCGGTTCTGATCTTGCGGCCCTCGGCCGTGCGGACCGGAATGTTCTGCAGGTTGGGCTCGGAGGAAGAAAGACGGCCGGTGGTCGTCGCCGCCAGCGAATAGCTGGTGTGAACGCGCTTCGTTTCCGGATGGACGTAACCGGGGAGCGCATCCGTGTAGGTGGATTTCAGCTTGGTGAGTTGGCGCCAGTCGACGATCTTGCGCGGCAGCGGCGCACCTTCGGCGGCGAGATCCTCGAGCACCTGAGCCGAGGTGGACCACTGGCCGGTCTTGGTCTTGGAGCCGCCCGGCAGGCCCATCTTGCCGAACAGGATGTCGCCGAGCTGCTTGGGCGAGCCGATGTTGAAACGTTCACCGGCGAGTTCGTAGATCTCGTCTTCGAAAGCGGCCGCCTTCTGGGCGAGTTCGCCCGAGAGACGCGACAGGATCTGCCGGTCGATGGTGATGCCGCGTTCCTCCATGCGAGCGAGAACCGGCACCAGCGGCCGCTCCAGCCGCTCGTAGATGCGCGTCAGCTTTTCTGCGACGAGACGTGGTTTCAGTACCATCCAGAGCCGAAGCGTGACATCGGCATCCTCAGCCGCGTAGGCCGTCGCCTTGTCGATCGCCACGCGATCGAAGGTCACCGATGACTTGCCGCTGCCGGCAACGTCCTTGTAGGCAATCGGCGTGTGGCCGAGCCAACGTTCCGAAAGCCCATCCATCCCGTGGTTCGACTTGCCGGCGTCGAGCACGTAGGAAATGAGCATGGTGTCGTCGAAACCTTCGATCACGATGCCGTAGCGCTTCATCAGCAGGTAATCGTATTTGAGGTTCTGCGCGACCTTGAGAATGGAGGGATCCTCCAGCAGCCTTTTCAGGGCGGCAAGCGCGTCCGGCATCGGGATCTGGCCTTCGGCAAGCTTCAGCCCGTCGCTGAACAGATCCTCCCCGCCGGTCCGGTGGCCGAGAGGCACGTAAGCCGCGCGGATATCGGTCGAACCGGGAGCACGGGTGTTATCGGCGATCGCCAGCGAGAAGCCGACGAATTCAGCCTGCATCGGGTCGAGCGACGTGGTTTCCGTGTCGAAGGCGACAAGGCCGGTTTCGCCGGCGGCGGCAATCCAGCGCTCCAGCGTCGCCAGATCGCGGATCGTTTCATAGGCGGAGTGGTCGATCTTCTGTGCGGCAAAGGCAGCGGCACGAGCGGCGGCAAGATCGGCGGGGGTCGGATCTCCCGCAGAGGCGGCAACAGTCGTCGGAGTCGCTACGGAAGACGATGCGACGGCACCAGCTTCGCCTGACACCGCTGGTTCCCGCTTATCGACGTCCGGACCATGAGCAGTCTCGCCCCGCTCGACCTTCACAACCGCGGCCTCGATCGCGCCGGCATCGCAGTCGCAGGCTTCGGCGACGCGGCGGGTGAGCGTGGTGAATTCCATCGCCTTCAGGAAGCCGATCAGCTTCGGCCCGTCCTGCTTTTCGAGCACCAGCGCATCGAGCGGCAGTTCGAGCGGCACGTCGGTCTTCAGCGTCACCAGTTGACGCGAAAGGCGAGCACGGTCGGCATTGGCGACGATATTCTCACGGCGCTTGACCTGCTTGATTTCCTCAGCGCGGGCGAGAAGCGTATCCAGATCGCCGAATTCCTCCAGCAATTGCGCCGCCGTCTTCGGGCCGATGCCCGGAATGCCCGGCACGTTGTCGGTCGAATCGCCGGTCAGCGCCTGCAGGTCGATCATCTTTTCCGGCGGCACGCCCCATTTCTCAATGACATCGGGGATGCCGATCTGTTTGTCCTTCATGCTGTCGTACATGTGGACGTTCGGCGTAACGAGTTGCATCAGGTCCTTGTCGGAGGAAACGATGGTGACGTCGGCACCGATCGCCTCGGCCGCGCGGGCATAAGTTGCGATGATGTCGTCGGCCTCGAAACCTTCGGTCTCGATGCAGGGCAGGTTGAAGGCGCGGGTCGCCTCGCGGATAAGGCCGAACTGGGGGACCAGTTCTTCCGGCGGAGCCTGACGGTTTGCCTTGTATTCCGGGTAGAGCTCCTTGCGGAACGTCTTCGATGAATAGTCGAAAATGACCGCCAGATGGGTTGGCGTCACACCAACGCTTGTATCGCGCGCATCGGTCAGAAGCTTCCACAGCATGTTGCAGAAACCCGAGACAGCGCCGACCGGCAGACCATCCGACTTGCGGGTCAGCGGCGGCAATGCGTGGAACGCCCGGAAGATGAAACCCGAGCCGTCGATGAGGAAGAGATGATCGCCTTTTTTCATGGGGCATGGATAGCGCGGGGCGGCCAGTGCGTCCATATAAAGTTCTGTAACGCCGGCAAGCGGCAAACACGGAAACGTTACGAAATTGTAATCACGTCTTCCCTTGAAAAACCACAATCGGCCTCTCATTTCATAGTCACCGGCGCCTGATCACGCCGCAGTCTGAAAGAGGCCCGTCCCCCGCCGCTTCAGACTTGGACAAAGGCCTTATCCCCCCTCTCCGGGCCTTTGTCCCTCTTTTGAAGAAGCCGCCGTGGCATCCGCCTCCAGCCACGGCGGCCTCTTCGTTTTAGCCCCTTTTCGAACGCCCCTGCATCACCCGAAAACATCGGCCGAACGCATAGATCGCCTGCGATTTATCTTGAGGGGACGGCAAAACGCGCCTATCGATTCGTTATGGCTTTCGATCGTTCAGATTCTGCCACCTACCTCACCGCTCAGCTTGCCCGCGGTTTCGCCCGCGCCCTGCAGAGCCGGGCGACGAAGCTCGGTTTTTCCGCCGGCCAGTTCCCCATTCTTCTCGAACTCTGGAACGAGGAAGGTCTCACCCAGAGGCAGCTCCTCGATCGGGTCGACGTCGAACAGGCGACGATGGCCAACACGCTCGCCAGGATGGAGCGGGACGGCCTGATCGAGCGCAGGCCGCATCCGCAGGACAGACGGGCCCAACTGATCTTCCTGACGGACAAGGCGCGTGGTCTCAGGAAGGAAGCGCTTGATGCGGCAAGCGAAGCGGACGAAGCGCTTTTTGTGGGCTTCCGCCGGTTCGAAAAGGAACTGATGCTGGAATATATCCGCTGGGCCATCGACACCGCCCGCAAGCTCGAACCTTAAAATATCCGTTTCCGCGGGGTCGAAACCGGCGCGCCTTTGATCTATCGTCCCGCCGATTTGAACCGCGCAGGATCTATGCCATGACCGATATTTCAGCCGTTCTCGCCAGCGCCGACAAGGCACTTCCGCAGAGCCTGGACCGCCTTTTCGATCTCGTGAAAATTCGTTCGATCTCCACCGACCCCGCCTACAAGGCCGAATGCCGCAATGCTGCGGAATGGCTGGTGGCGGATCTCGTTTCGATCGGCTTTACGGCCTCGGTGCGCGACACGCCCGGCCATCCGATGGTGGTCGCCCACCATCCCGCCGCAAGCGCCGGTGCGCCGCATGCCCTGTTCTACGGCCATTACGACGTGCAGCCGGTCGATCCACTGAACCTCTGGGAAAACGACCCCTTCGCCCCGGCGATCAAGGAGATCGAGCCCGGCCGCAAGGTCATTACCGGCCGCGGCACCGCCGACGACAAGGGCCAGCTCATGACCTTCGTCGAGGCATGCCGCGCCTACAAGGACGTGCATGGCAGTCTGCCGATCAACATCACCATCCTGTTCGAAGGTGAAGAAGAATCGGGTTCTCCATCGCTCAAACCCTTCCTCACCGCAAACGAGAAGGAATTGAAGGCCGATTTCGCCCTCGTTTGTGACACCGGCATGTGGGACCGGGAAACGCCGGCGATCGCGGCCGCCCTGCGCGGGCTCGTTGGCGAGGAAATCGTCATCAAGGCCGCCGACCGCGACCTGCATTCCGGTCTCTTCGGTGGCGCTGCGGCAAACCCGATCCATATTCTGGTCGACATTCTCGCGGGCCTGCATGACGAGACCGGTCGCATCACGCTTCCCGGTTTCTACGAAGGCGTCGAGGAGACGCCGGCTAACATCAAGGCCTCCTGGGAGACGCTCGGCCGGACGGCGGAGAGCTTTCTCGGCGAGGTCGGCCTCTCAGTTCCCTCTGGAGAAAAGGGCCGCTCCGTGCTCGAACTCACTTGGGCGCGGCCGACCGCGGAGGTCAACGGGATTACCGGCGGCTATACCGGCGAGGGTTTCAAGACCGTCATTGCGGCACAGGCCTCCGCGAAGGTTTCCTTCCGCCTCGTCGGCGATCAGGATCCGGCGAAGATCCGCGAGAGCTTTCATGCCTATGTGCGCTCGAAGCTTCCGGCGGACTGCTCGGTCGAGTTCCACCCGCATGGCGGCTCCCCGGCCATCCAGCTCTCCTACGACTCTCCGGTGCTGACCAAGGCGAAGAATGCACTTTCCGAGGAATGGCCGAAACCCGCCGTCGTCATCGGCATGGGCGGCTCGATCCCGATCGTCGGTGACTTCCAGAAGATGCTCGGCATGGATTCGTTGCTGGTCGGCTTCGGACTGACCGACGACCGCATCCATTCGCCAAACGAGAAGTACGAACTGCAGTCCTTCCACAAAGGCATCCGCTCATGGATCCGCATTCTGGATGCTCTCGCCGCAGGCTGAGGCAAGAGAGGGACCCGCGCGCCGCCTTTCGGCGCGCGGATGAGCCAAAAAACAAAAAGGCCGGGCAAGCCCGACCTTTCGTCTCCCGTTTCAACGCCCCTGCCAGTACATCCGTGGTCAGGGGCGGAAACGGGCAATGCGCATTTCCAAGTGTGCGATCACGGCCCTGTGGCCATTCACATCACCCTTCGACAAAGAGGATCGCGCGAAGTGCTTAACAGCAGCTTAACGCCGCTGATCCCTTTGCCCCGAAATGTTGCGGCAGCCATTTGAAGGCGCCGCTGCACTGGTTGATCTCCATATGGGTGGCCTTTCCTGCATCTTCAAGTCCGGCAGCGCAGCCCTCTGGCTGGAAAGGCGTCCCCCCCCGGGGGCCGGCCGATCCCGACAGCATTTGCCCTTGCCCGGCTTCCGCCGATCCGTTTAGATGATGCCATGAGCCTCGAATCCGTCCGCACCTTCTTTTCCGAAAATGCCCCCGACATCTCCGTCATCGTCACGGAAGCGAGTTCCGCGACGGTCGCGCTTGCAGCCGAGGCCCATGGCGTCGAGCCCGACCAGATCGCCAAGACGATCTGCCTAAGGATCGGCGAAGAGGTCGTGCTTGTCGTTGCAGCCGGCACGAAGCGTCTCGACAACCGCAAATTCAAGGATCGCTTCGGGGTCAAGCCACGCATGCTCGGCGCCGAGGAAGTGGTCGAGGCGACAAGCCATCCGGTTGGCGGCGTCTGCCCTTTCGGCCTGCCGTCCGACCTCAAGATCTACTGCGATATCTCGCTCAAGCCCTTCGATGAAGTCGTGCCCGCCGCCGGCGCCACCAATTCGGCGGTGCGGATCGCGCCCGGACGGCTGGCGGAACTGACGGATGCGGAGTGGGCCGACCTCTGCCAGTAACGGGCGGCGCAGCAGTTGCATTCCGGGTGTGGATACAGGCGTTTACCGCATCTTAACCCCCCTTTAAATCGCCTCAATTAATGTTCAGTGCTTCAGTCGCATCTTCCGCTTGTCATGCGGCTGTCATTCACCGCGCGGAACGGGCTCGGCAAGATCGAGCATCGAGGGCGCAAAAGGTTCTGGAGCAAGATCGCCGCCGATGGCAAGCAAAGGCAAATCCCGCGAACGTGTCGAACCCAGCTTCGGAGGAAGCGACGAGGACGAGAGCGAGATTCGCATCGACGCTGGCGACCGGATCGGTGCAAGAGGCGGCAAGCGCACGAAGGCTCCCGCGAGCAGGGCCGAAGCATCGCCGCGCGACCCCCGGGGCAGACGCAAGGAAAAACAGCGTTCGAGCGGTGGCGGACTGACCGGGTTCATCAGCCGGATGGTTTACTGGTGCATCGTGCTCGGCATCTGGGGCGCGATCGGGGTCGCCGGCATCGTGTTCTACTACGGCGCACGCATGCCGAGCGCGAGTTCCTGGTCGATCCCCGAGCGTCCGCCGAACATCAAGATCGTCTCCGTCGAGGGCACGGTGATTGCCAATCGCGGCGCGACCGGGGGCGAGGCGTTGGCGCTCGAGGACATGTCGCCCTTCATACCTCAGGCCGTCATCGCCATCGAGGACCGACGTTTCTATTCCCATTACGGCATCGATCCACTCGGCCTTGCGCGCGCCATCGCCACCAATCTCGTTTCGGGCCGCATGGTGCAGGGCGGTTCGACGCTGACCCAGCAGCTCGCCAAGAACATGTTCCTTTCGCCTGAAAGAACGCTGGAACGAAAGGTGCAGGAGGTTCTACTGTCCTTCTGGCTCGAGCATAAGTTCACCAAGGACCAGATCCTCGCAATGTATCTGAACCGGGTCTATTTCGGTTCAAACGCCTATGGCGTGGAGGCGGCCTCGCGGCGCTATTTCAACAAGTCGGCGCGCGACGTTAACCTCGGCGAAGCGGCGCTGCTTGCCGGTCTGCTCAAGGCCCCTTCCCGCCTTTCCCCCGCCCGTGATCCGGCGGCCGCGGAAGCCCGCGCCCAGCTGGTGCTCGGCGCCATGCGCGAAGAGGGGTTCATCACCGACGACGAAGTGAAGACGGCGATGACGCAGTCGCCCACCCAGGCCAAGCGCTACTGGAGCGACGCCGGGCAATATGTCGCCGACATGGTTGTCGATGAGGTCAAGTCGCTTGTCGGAGAAGTCAAGGAAGACCTCGTGGTCGAGACCACCATCGACATGACGCTCGAGAAGAAAGCCGAAGCGGCGATTTCCGAGACTATCGACGCTGAGGGAAAGAAACTGAACGTCTCCCAGGCCGCCCTCGTGTCGATTGACGGCACCGGCGCCATCCGGGCCCTTGTCGGCGGCAAGGACTATGCCGAAAGCCAGTTCAACCGGGCCGTCAAGGCCAAGCGCCAGCCGGGCTCGGCCTTCAAGCCCTTCGTCTATGCGGCCGCCATGGAGATGGGCCTGAGACCCGATTCGGTGCGAAACGATGCGCCGATCCGGATCGGCAACTGGACCCCGGAAAACTACGATGAAAAATATCGCGGGCCGGTGACGCTTGCCGGCGCGCTTGCCGAATCGCTCAATACCATCGCCGCGCAGCTGGTTATGGAGGTCGGTCCCGATCATGTCATCAAGCTCGCCCATCGCCTCGGCATCGAATCGGAGCTGCAATCCAACGCCTCGATCGCGCTCGGGACGTCGGAGGTATCGCTTCTGGAGCTGACAGCCGCCTATGCGCCGTTCATGAATGGCGGCTACAAGGCCACGCCGCATATCGTCCGCCGCATATCGACGCCCGACGGAAAGGTAGTTTACGAAAACGATTATGCCGATCCCCCCCGCGTCCTGAGCGAGGGGGTGGTGTCGGTGATGAACCGGATGATGAAGGGCGTGATCGACAACGGCACAGGCCGGAAGGCCAGGATCAAGGGCTGGGAGGCGGCAGGCAAGACAGGGACCACCCAGTCTTTCCGTGACGCTTTGTTCGTCGGCTATACCAGCAATCTCACTACAGGCGTCTGGTTCGGCAATGACGACGGCACCTCGATGAAGAAGGTGACTGGCGGCGGCCTGCCGGCGCAGGCGTGGCACGACTTCATGACGACGGCCCATACCGGGCTGACGCCGGCGCCGCTCAATGGCGGCACCTATGTCGAACCCACCATCGAACAGGAGCCGCAAACGACCATCGGCACGATCATTTCCGACGTCTTTTCCGGCGGCGGCGAGGAACGCTATCCGGCCCAGCCGCAGCAGCAGCCGGCGGGAGACGTCGGGCTTGCGGCACCTTTGCCACCCGGCGAGATGGCGCCGTTTCCGCCGGAAGACATTCCGCAGGGGCCCCCGGATGGCGCGATCCTGGAAGGTCCCGTGCCGCCCGGAGAGGTGGGCGGGCCCGTGCCCGCAGGCCGGCGCCGCACAACGCTTCTCGACATCATCATGGGGCAGTGACATGGAGAGCGGCGGCCGGTCTTGCATTCCGGTGCGCTCATCGCCATCTGCCGAAAGGCATGCCCGGCGCAAGGCTCGGATGCTATCCCTGCGATAACGAACCGGCCTTCGTCTGGCTGCAAACGGCGGATCGCATGCTCTGCCAATCTGTTCTTTTTACTGGATTACAGCGGAATTCCAGCCTTGCAGTCAGAAAAACCGCTTCTTATATACGCGACATAACCGCAGCGAGGACTGCGATATCCCAGACCATCCACGTCGAGGGGCTGTCAACGGAATGCCTTTTCGGGGTTCCGATAGCCTGCTTCAAGGAGAGAATGACATGGCAAAAGTAATCGGTATCGACCTTGGAACGACCAATTCCTGCGTCGCCGTCATGGACGGCAAGGATGCAAAGGTTATTGAAAACTCCGAAGGCGCACGCACCACGCCCTCCATGGTGGCATTCACGGACGACGGCGAACGCCTCGTCGGCCAGCCGGCCAAGCGCCAGGCGGTCACCAACCCCACCAACACGCTGTTTGCCGTCAAGCGCCTCATCGGCCGTCGCTATGACGACCCGACCGTCGAAAAGGACAAGGGCCTCGTGCCGTTCCATATCGTCAAGGGCGACAATGGCGACGCTTGGGTAGAAGCCCAGGGCAAAGGTTATTCCCCGGCACAGATCTCCGCGATGATCCTTCAGAAGATGAAGGAAACCGCCGAATCCTATCTCGGGGAAAAGGTCGAGAAGGCCGTCATCACGGTTCCCGCCTACTTCAACGACGCCCAGCGTCAGGCCACCAAGGACGCCGGCCGTATTGCCGGTCTCGAAGTCCTGCGTATCATCAACGAGCCGACGGCTGCCGCACTCGCCTACGGTCTCGACAAGAAGGACGGCAAGACGATCGCCGTCTACGACCTTGGCGGCGGTACCTTCGATATCTCGATCCTGGAAATCGGCGACGGCGTCTTCGAAGTGAAGTCGACCAATGGCGATACCTTCCTCGGCGGTGAAGACTTCGACATGCGTCTTGTCGAATACCTGGTTGCCGAGTTCAAAAAGGACAACGGCATCGACCTGAAGAATGACAAGCTCGCCCTGCAGCGCCTCAAGGAAGCTGCGGAAAAGGCCAAGATCGAACTGTCGTCCTCGCAGCAGACCGAAATCAACCTGCCCTTCATCACGGCGGACGCCACCGGTCCTAAGCACCTGACGCTCAAGCTGACCCGCGCCAAGCTGGAAAGCCTCGTCGACGATCTCGTCCAGCGCACCATCGCGCCCTGCAAGGCAGCGCTGAAGGACGCCGGCGTCACGGCTTCGGAAATCGACGAAGTGGTCCTCGTCGGCGGCATGAGCCGCATGCCGAAGGTCCAGGAAGTGGTCAAGCAGTTGTTCGGCAAGGAACCTCACAAGGGCGTTAATCCGGATGAGGTCGTCGCTCTCGGCGCGGCCATCCAGGCAGGCGTTCTGCAGGGCGATGTCAAGGATGTGCTGCTGCTCGATGTGACCCCATTGTCGCTCGGCATCGAAACGCTCGGCGGCGTCTTCACCCGTCTGATCGATCGCAACACGACGATCCCGACGAAGAAGAGCCAGGTCTTCTCGACCGCCGAAGACAACCAGAACGCCGTGACCATCCGCGTCAGCCAGGGTGAGCGCGAAATGGCAGCAGACAACAAGCTGCTCGGCCAGTTCGACCTCGTCGGCCTGCCGCCGGCCCCGCGTGGCGTACCGCAGATCGAAGTGACCTTCGATATCGACGCCAACGGCATCGTGCAGGTTTCGGCCAAGGACAAGGGCACCGGCAAGGAACAGCAGATCCGCATCCAGGCCTCCGGCGGTCTCTCCGACGCCGACATCGAAAAGATGGTCAAGGATGCTGAATCGCACGCTGCCGAGGATAAGAAGCGCCGTGCAGCCGTCGAAGCCAAGAACCATGCCGAGAGCCTGATCCACTCCACGGAGAAGTCGCTCAAGGAATATGGCGACAAGGTTTCGGAAACCGACCGCAAGGCTATCGAGGACGCTATTGCCACCCTGAAGACTGCGATCGAGGCTTCGGAACCGGATGCCGACGACATCCAGGCCAAGACCCAGACCCTCATGGAAGTCTCCATGAAGCTCGGTCAGGCCATCTATGAGGCGCAGCAGGCGGAAGGCGCCGGCGATGCCGAAGGTGGCAAGGATGACGACGTGGTCGATGCCGACTACGAGGAAGTCAAGGACGAAGACGCGAAGAAGTCGGCCTGATGCAGCAGCCGAAGCGACGTTTCACCGTCATGGGGCTGGCCTTCGGGCCAGCCGCATTTTCATTGGCCCTTTGCGTGGCCTCAGCTTCCGCTCAGGAAGCAAGCCAGTTGGAAGGGGTCTATCGCAAGGTGAGCGCCGCCGAGGCAGCTATTGCAAAGTCGATCGGCGCGGGCGACAGTCGACAGTTATCCAGAACCGGCAGTGAGCTTGGCCGGGTTATCGAGGCGGCGCTGAAGCGTCGCGACGAGGGCCAGGCCGTTTCCGCTTGCGACATGGCCGCTCATTCTCTGGCCTATGTCGCCGTATCGGCGGCCGATGGACTGGCGAATAAGGGCGAGGCCCGCAAGGTGCTGATCGAGGATGCGCGAGCCGCCGCGTCCGACTTCCGGAAGGACATGGCAGCCTGCGAAAAGCAGGCAGGCAAGAAGACTGGCAGCCACACGAGTGTGGAGAAGGCTTTGAGAGCTTTGTAGGACCATGGCAAAAGCAGATTTCTACGAAACCCTCGGGGTAAGCCGGACAGCGGACGAGAAGGAGCTGAAGAGCGCCTTCCGCAAGCTGGCGATGAAATATCATCCGGACAAGAATCCCGACGACAGCGAAGCAGAGAAGAAATTCAAAGAAATCAACGAAGCCTACGAGACCCTGAAAGACCCACAGAAGCGTGCGGCCTATGACCGGTTCGGTCATGCCGCCTTCGAGCAGGGCGGCATGGGCGGTGGCTTCAATCCGGGTGGCGGCTTCTCCGGCGGCGGCTTCTCCGACATCTTCGAGGACATTTTCGGCGAGATGATGGGTGGCGGTCGCGGCGGACGGGCGCGCTCCAGCGGCGGACGCGAACGCGGCGCCGACCTCCGCTACAATATGGAGATTTCGCTCGAGGAAGCCTTTACCGGCAAGACAGCACAGATTCGCGTACCGACGTCGATCACCTGCGACGTTTGCACGGGAACGGGCGCCAAGCCCGGCACCAAGCCGACAACCTGCGCCACCTGTCAGGGCTCGGGCCGCATCCGCGCCGCCCAGGGCTTCTTTTCGATCGAGCGCACCTGCCCCACCTGCCACGGGCGCGGCCAGACGATCTCTGATCCCTGCACCAAGTGCAACGGCCAGGGCCGCGTGACTGAGGAACGGTCGCTTTCGGTCAACATTCCGGCCGGCATCGAGGATGGGACACGCATTCGTCTGCAGGGCGAGGGCGAGGCCGGTCTCAGGGGCGGTCCGGCGGGCGATCTTTATATCTTCCTGTCGGTGAAACCGCACGAGTTCTTCCAGCGGGACGGCGCCGATCTCTATTGCTCCGTACCGATTTCGATGACGACGGCCGCGCTCGGCGGCACGTTCGATGTGGTGACGCTCGACGGCTCCAAGTCGCGCGTCAGCGTTCCGGAAGGCACGCAGGCCGGTAAACAGTTCCGCCTCAAGGGCAAGGGCATGCCCGTGCTGCGTTCGTCGCAGACCGGGGATCTCTATATCCAGATCCAGATCGAGACGCCGCAGAAACTTTCGAAGCGTCAGCGCGAACTCCTTCAGGAATTCGAGCAGCTTTCGTCGAAGGAGAACAATCCGGAATCGACAGGCTTCTTCGCACGGATGAAGGATTTCTTCGACACGCTCAGCGACTGAGCGAAGCTCCCGTCTTGCACGAAGGGCCGGCTCCCCTGGGGTCGGCCTTTCTGTTTGTTCCGTTTCACACCGCTTTCGTGCGCGGCAGGCGCATGATGAACCAGCCGAAACGACGCTGTATCAACGGTGCGATGCCGTAGACGATCGAGAACACCATGATGGGCGCCAACAGCGCCGTCCGCTGCCACAACGCCCAGCCTTCGGTCAGCGGCGTGAGAATGTAGAGAATGCCCGTCACAAAGGGGTAGATCGCAAGAAGCATGAGAAAGGCGAGCCGCAGCCTCGACGGCTTCGGGATGGCAGTGGGTTCGGGCACTCGATAACCTCCATAAGAACGGTACGTTTCGTTCTATATAGGAACGAGCCGTTTCGTTCAATACCGGTTCATGTTATCCTTTGCAAAAATCCGGGAGGAAATCATGGAAACTTCATCGCCCGCTTCGTCCCGCCGGACGTCGATCGGCTCCCAACGCAACCCCGACAGCGAGGAGGCTATCCTCTCGGCCGCAGAGGCCATCCTGAGGGAAGCGGGACTTGCGGCCTTCTCGATCGAAGCCGTCGCGCGCCGCGCCAAGGCCGGTAAACCGACGATCTATCGCTGGTGGCCATCGAAGGCTGCCTTGCTGCTCGACGTCTATCATCGGCAGAAACACCACGGTCATATGCCGGACACCGGCGATGTGCGGAGCGATCTCGCGCTGTTTGTCACCAGCCTGCTCGCTTTCTGGCGTGACGATGGCGGCGCGATCTTTCGGTCATTGATCGCGGAAGCCCAGAGCGACCCGGCCGCTCTCGAGGCGCTCCGCCGGTATCTGCTGGAAAGATGGCGACAAAGCGGTGCGATCATACAGCGGGCGCAGAAGCGCGGCGAGGTCAGGCCGGAGATCGATTCCGATCTGACGATCGAGATCTTGAGCGGCTTTGCCTGGAGCAGGCTGCTGACCGGACGGCTCGATTGCAGCGAAGACGAGATCAGAGCCGTCATAGACGCCGTCGTCGGCGGGATTGCGGCGCGCTGACAATATTCAGTAATGCGGCGGCCGGGTGATCGCGGGCGCTTCGAGACTCTGCTCTTCAAGCGAGAGGAAGCGCTCGGTCAGCCGGTCGAGCTTGGCGCGGGTCTGTTCCACGACCTTCCATTGTTCGGCCAGTTGATCGGACAGTTCCTCAATGACACGGGACTGGTGCGCCACGGTTTCCTCAAGGCGCGTGATGCGGTCCTCCTGATCGACCATGAAAAACCCTCCGGTATTGGAGCGGCGACACGCCAGCTCCCCTAGTCTGGTCATGCCGGAGCGGACGGGCGGGGTCAATGGATCAAGCGCGAAGCAATTATCGCTGCTTCTTTTTCTTGTAGGGCATCAGCATGATGGCGGATGCAGTCACTGCGGCCGCGAAGGTCAGCCCAAGCGGCACGGCGATCATGAGCGTCGGCAGGATCGGATTGCGGGCGCGGCCAAGATGCGTGCCGAGGCCGCCGATATCGAGCCACATCAGTACGACCGCCACCGCGATCCCGAGCCCCGCACCGAAGAGAGCGTTGACCGCCAGGAACCGCAGCATTTCCCAGTGGTCGCGACGGGCTTCCTCCGGGGTCAGTTCATCTCGGTCGGTTGTCATCGATCATTGCCTTCATAAGATCAGGCGGAAAGGATACATCCGCGTACCCTTCGGGTCCATGCATCAAAATGGTCGAGCGGCTTCATGCGCGGCTGTCGAAAACCTTCCCCTCGCCTTGCCATTGTCGGGCTTTCATCCTAGCTCAGGGCGACACCCGATCCGGATCCCATGACGCACAAAGTTTTCATCCACCGCCTGAAGCTCACCGACTTCCGCAATTATGCGGGATTGTCGCTAACGCTCGATGCGCGCCATGTCGTGCTGACGGGAGAAAACGGAGCGGGAAAGACGAACCTGATGGAGGCGGTGTCCTTCCTGTCCCCCGGACGCGGCCTGAGGCGCGCCGTGCTGGCGGATGTCGTCCGCGTGGGCGCTGCAGGCGGCTTTTCCATCTTTTCCGAGATAGAGGGCATGGAGGGCGACGTCGAGATCGGGACCGGCACCGAAAGCGACGAGGAAACCGTGGTCCGCCGGCTGCGCATCAACGGTACGACGGCCAAGTCTGTCGACGAGTTGACCGATCACCTGCGGCTGCTCTGGCTCACGCCCTCAATGGATGGGCTGTTTACCGGCCCCTCCTCCGATCGCCGGCGCTTTCTCGACCGCCTGGTGCTGTCGCTCGATCCGGCACACGGCCGCCGCGCCAGCGATTTCGAACGTGCCATGCGCAGCCGCAACAAGCTTCTCGCCGAGGGACGTTTCGATCAGACCTGGCTTTCCGGCATCGAGCGCCAGATGGCGGGCCTCGGCGTCGCCATGACCATGGCTCGGCGCGAAATGATGGGACTGCTGCGCGGACTGCACGATCCGGGCGGCGGCTCGGGACGTTTTCCGACGGCGGAGCTCTCGCTCACGGGTTTTATGGACGACGAGGACATGGGGTCTCCCGCGATCGAGCTGGAGGACCGCTACGCCGAAATGCTGGAGGCCGGCCGTTACCGCGACGCCGCCGCGGGCCGCACGCTCGACGGGCCGCACCGGGCCGACCTACTGGTCCGGCATGTGGAAAAGGCCATGGACGCGGAGCGCTGCTCGACCGGCGAACAGAAGGCGCTGCTGGTCGGCCTGATCCTTGCCCATGCGCGGCTCGTCGCGACGATGACCGGCCATGCGCCGATCCTCCTGCTTGACGAGATCGCCGCCCATCTGGACGAAAACCGGCGGGCAGCCCTGTTCGACCGGATCGATGCGCTTGGCGGCCAGGCTTTCATGACCGGCACCGACCGGGCGATGTTTTCGGCACTCGGAGACCGTGCCCAGTTCATCACCATCCGCGACGGAACGGCGTTGCCGTGACGGACATGCCTTTTCGCAGCGGTGCCATCATGCGATAAAGCCGCCATGGACAAGCTGACGCCCGAGGAAATCTCCCGCTACCATCGCCACATCCTGCTGCCGGAAATCGGCGGGGCCGGACAGCAGAAGCTGAAGGCCGCGCGCGTGATGGTGATCGGCGCAGGCGGCCTCGGTGCGCCGGTGCTGCAATATCTCGCTGCCGCAGGCGTCGGAACCATCGGCATCGTCGACGACGACCGGGTGTCGCTCTCCAACCTGCAGCGGCAGGTGATCCATGACAGCGGCACGATCGGGGAGGAGAAAACGGAAAGCGCTGCCCGCGCCCTTCTCCGCCTCAATCCCAATGTCCGGGTGGAGCGCTTCGAGCAGCATTTCGAACCCGATTTCGCCGGCTCCTATCTCGGCCGCTTCGACCTGCTGATCGACGGTTCCGACAATTTCGAAACCCGCTATGCAGCGGCCGACGCTGCCGAAGCCCGCAAGATCCCGCTCGTCACGGGAGCAGTCGGGCGTTTTGACGGTTCGCTGACTGTGCTCAAACCCTATGAAGCGACGGCGGGCGGAGGCCTCAATCCACGCTACCGCGACCTCTTTCCCGAACCGCCGCCAGAGGGCCTCGTCCCCTCCTGTGCGGAGGCCGGCATCGTCGGAGCGCTGACCGGCGTCATCGGCACGCTGATGGCCATGGAGGCGATCAAGCTCATAACCGGTATCGGAGAGCCGCTCATCGGGCGCCTGCTGCTCTATGACGGGCTCTCGGCCCGGTTCGACACCATCCGCTACCGCCGGCGCAGGGCGACTTCGGGAACATGACGATCAAGCTCAACCGCCTCGATGACCGCTTCGAGCGATACGACGAACTTCTCGACCTGATCCTCAGGGCCTTCGCCTATATGGATGGCGCCATCGATCCGCCGTCATCGGCCCATCGCCTGACATCCGACCTGCTGCGCAGGAAGGCGCAAGAAGAAGTAGGCGTTGTGGCATCGCAGGACGATCGACTGGTCGCTTGCGCCTTCTTCAGGCCTGAACCTGGATCGCTCTATATCGGCAAGCTTGCGGTGCTGCCGGAGGTGCAGGGAAAGGGCGTCGGGCGGCGGTTGCTGGCGGAAGCCGAAACCGTGGCTGAAGCCCTCGGGCTTGTAGAACTCCGGCTGGAAACCCGTATCGAACTTTCCGGCAACCACCGTCGCTTTGCAGCCTGGGGCTTCCGCAAGACTGCAGAAAACAGCCATCCCGGCTACACGCGGATCACATCGATCGAAATGCGCAAGACGCTCGCCTGAGTGCCGCTAAAGCGTTTCGCGTTCCTCCGGATTCGCTGCGCGCTTTAAGTCCCTGTTTTATTGAATGTCATTGCCGCAGAACCGCTGCGCACGCCTGCGCGGCGGGCAATGTCAGGTGCGGCTGGGCAGGACGCGGTTCGGCGGACGGTGGCCGTCAAAATAGGTCCGGATGTTGATGATGACCTTGTCGCCCATGTCGATGCGGCCCTCGATTGTCGCCGAGCCGGTATGTGGTAGAAGCACGACCTTGCCCTCATTGGCGAGCTTGACCAGCTTCGGATTGACCGCCGGCTCATTCTCGAACACGTCAAGACCGGCGCCGGCGATCTTGCCCTGGCGCAGGCAGTTAATCAGCGCATCCTCGTCGATGATGTCGCCACGGGCGGTGTTGACAATGTAGCTCGTCGGCTGCATGAGCGCGAGCCGGCGCGCCGAAAGAAGGTGGAAGGTCGCGGGTGTCGAGGGGCAGTTGACCGAGACGATATCGACCCGAGCCAGCATCTGGTCGAGGCTGTCCCAATAGGTCGCCTCCAGTTCGTCTTCCGTGGCCGGATTAACGCGCTTGCGGTTATGGTAGTGGATCGACAGGCCGAACGCCTTGGCGCGACGCGCGACCGCCGTGCCGATACGGCCCATGCCGATAATGCCGATGCGCTTGCCCCAGATGCGGCGGCCGAGCATCCAGGTCGGTGACCAGCCGGCCCATTCGCCGGGCTTGTCAGTCAGGATACGGGCGCCCTCGACCAGCCGGCGCGGCACAGCCAGGATCAGCGCCATGGTCATGTCCGCGGTGTCCTCCGTCAACACGTTCGGCGTGTTGGTCACCGTGATGCCTTTGCGGGCGGCGGCATCCACGTCGATATGATCGAAGCCGTTGGAGAAGCTTGCGATCAGCTTCAACTGCGGGCCGGCCTGCTCGATCAGCGCCGCGTCGATACGGTCGGTTACAGTGGGGACAAGAACATCCGCGGTCTTCACCGCCGCAACGAGTTCCGGCTGGGTACGCGGCTTGTCGTCGACGTTGAGTTCGGCATCGAACAGTTCGCGCATGCGCGTTTCCACGGCGTCCGGCAGTTTCCGGGTTATGTAGACCTTGGGTCTTTTCCTGTTCGTCATGGGAACGTTCGATGCCTTGTTTAGAGGTCGTTAACCAAGCCGGGGCATACTTTCCCCGTTCAGGGCATTTTCTACCAAACCCGCAGGCGAAGACAAACAAAACTCTCAAGCCGGGGACCGTTTTGTGCCGGGGTCGGTGCAACTGCATCCTGATCTTCAAGGAAATCCTTGGATTCGTTGAGTGATCGGAAACGCCATGATTCAAATTCTGCCCCGCGCCCTCCTTGTTGCTTGTCTGTCCCTGGGGCTGGCGGCGCATGCCGGAGCGCAGGCCGTCTCCAAGGGATCGAGTGGCCTGCCACTGCCGCGCTTCGTCAGCCTGAAGGCCAAGCGCGTCAACCTCAGGATCGGGCCGAGCACCGACTATGCCGTGTCGTGGCTCTACCTCAAATCGGGCCTGCCCGTCGAAATCATCCAGGAATACGAAAACTGGCGGCGTATCCGCGATGCGGATGGAACCGAGGGCTGGGTCAGCCAGACGCTGCTTTCCGGTGAACGGACCGCGGTCGCGGCGCCATGGATGCGTGGCAATGGCGACAATGTCTATGTCACCATGCGCCAGGATTCGCTGCCGAACGCCTCCGTCGTCGCCAAGCTGGAGCCCGGCGTCGTCGTCAAGCTCGATGAGTGCAACGGCAACTGGTGCCGCGTCGAGGCAGGCGGCGTCACGGGCTGGGTGAACCAGGGAGAAATCTGGGGCGCCTATCCCGGCGAAGCCTTCAAATAAGGCCCGCTTCGCGCCCGGCTTTCTCAAGCGATGTCAGCGGGCGCGGACCGATCTGCTGGATCACGATGCCGGCGGCAAGGCAACCGAGCTTGCCGCAATCCTCCAGGGAACGCCCCTGCGTATAGCCGAACAGGAAGCCTGCCGCAAACAGGTCACCAGCACCTGTGGTATCGACCAGGGCGGCGATCTTGCTGGCTTCGACCTTAACCCTTTCCTTGCCGCGGAGAATGATGGCACCCTCCTCGCTCATCGTCACGGCCGCAAGCTTGCAATCGGCGGCTATCTTCTCCAGCGCCAATTCGAAATCGTCCGTTTCGTAGAGCGACAGGGCTTCCTGCTTGTTCGAGAAGACGATGTCGACCGTGCCCGAGCGCATGAGGTCGAGGAACTCGCCGCGATAGCGGTCGACGCAAAAGCTGTCGGAAAGCGTCATCGACATTTCCCGACCGTTCTCATGGGCGATGCGGGCGCATTCGAGGATGGCCTGCTTGGCGCGCGGCGGATCCCATAGATAACCCTCGAAATAGGTGACTTTCGCATCGGCGACGACCTGGGGCTCGACATGCTCCGGCCCGAGCTCCACGCAGGCGCCGAGATAGGTGTTCATCGAACGCTCGCCGTCGGGCGTGACGAAGATCATGCTGCGCGCGGTCGGCGGGTTCGTGCCTTCCGGCACGGTTTCGAAATGCACACCCTGGGCGCGGATGTCGTGCTTGAAGATCTGACCGAGCTGGTCGTCGGCGACCTTGCCGAAATAGGCCGCCTTGCCGCCGAAGCTTGCAATACCTGCGGCCGTGTTGCCGGCGCTGCCACCGGAAGCTTCCACCGCGGGCCCCATCAACGCATAGAGCTTCTCGGCGCGTTCGGCGTCGATCAGGTTCATCGCCCCCTTGGTAATCTCGTTGTCGATCAGAAACCGATCTTCGCAGCGCGAGATAATGTCGACGATGGCGTTGCCGACGGTGAGGACATCAAACCTGCTCATAAAATGCGGATCTCCAATTGCACGGTGATCCGGTCATACCCGTTTTTCTTCCGTTTGGAAGCAGAAACGGCGGCCTTGGAAGAAATATGCCCTTCGTCATCCCGCTGTCATGCAGCTCTCCTAAAAGAACTCCAAGTGAAGACGGCATGTGACCGCGTATCGGTCAGCCGTTCACCTCGGGGCATGATCGCCCTGACTGCGGTTCCCTGCTGACCACGGATGTACTGGCGGCATGGTTCAAGACCCGATCTTTCGGGCGGAAGCGGGGTCTTTCCCCGCTTTTTTCTTTTCGGCCACCGCCCTCGCCATGCAGCCCTGCATTCCTGTCATTCGTCAAACCGTACTGGCGGGGCAGCTTCCGGCGCGCTAGAAGTTCACCTTCGCACTCCTCGACCTTTCCGTCCCCCGAAAGCTTCCCAGCATATGTATGCCATCGCCCATGACGTCCTTCCGATCTTCATTCTGATCCTCATCGGCTGGTCTCTGGTCAAGACGAGGGTACTCAACGCCGATATCGGAGAGGGGCTTGGCGAGTTCGTCTTCAAGGTCGCAGTTCCCGTGCTGCTGTTCAGGACTATTTCGCAGGCTGATTTCCACGGCGCCTCGCCCTTCAAACTCTGGGTCGCCTATTTTGCCGGCGTAGGCGTCACGTGGACGATAGGACATCTTGTGGCCACCCGCCTTTTCGACCGCGACGAACGGGTCGGCGTATTGGCCGGCGTATCCTCCGCCTTCGCCAACAACATATTCATCGGCCTGCCGCTGGTCGAACGCACGGTGGGCGCGGAAGGTCTCGTTCCGCTGTCGATCCTGCTTGCAGTGCATCTGCCGCTGATGATGGTCATCGGCACGGTCCTGATGGAGCGCGCGGAACAGATGGCGAGCGGGCGCCCCTCCCGCGGCCTCAAGGCCGTGCTGCGCCAGATCGGCAGCAACCTCGCGCGAAATCCGCTGGTGATCGGCCTCGTCGCAGGGCTCGCAGTCCATCTCAGCGGACTTCATCTTCCGGACGTGCTTGATGGAGTGGTGGCGCAGATCGCGACCATGGCCGCGCCGGCAGCCCTGATCTCGCTCGGCATGGCGCTCAACAAATACGGCGTTGCCGGCAACATGCGAATTGCCGGCATCATCTCCGCCCTCAAGCTGCTTGTCATGCCAGCCACCGTCTGGGGTGCCTGCCATCTGCTCGGTCTCAGTCCTGCCTGGACCGCAGCGCTGGTGCTGACCTCATCGGTCCCGACAGGCATCAATGCCTGGCTGATCGCCAACCGGTTCGGCGTCGGCCATGCGATCGCTGCGTCCTCGATCACACTCACCACCGCGCTCGGCGTGCTCAGCGTGACATTCTGGGCCTATATGCTGCAGCAATAGGGAGCGCGACGGAAGCGGCAGGCCGCCTAAGCGCATCGTGAGCTTTCAGGTTCGCTCAACAGTTTTGCGCGACATGCTTCAAATGAAAAATGCCCGGCGGGACCGGGCATTTGCAGAATGCAACTTCGACCGAAAGATTAGTTGGTCGCGGCTGGCAGAGCAACCGGCGCGTCGGACAGTGAGCGGAGATAAGCAAGCAGGTTGGCGCGCTCGTCTTCCTTCTTGATGCCGGCAAAGCCCATCGCCGTTCCGGCGATGAACTTCTTCGGAGCCGTCAGGAAGTGGTTGAGGTTTTCAAAGGTCCAGGTAACCGAGCCGCCCTGCGAGAAATCCTTCATCGCGGCGGAATAACCGAAACCTTCATGAGAGGCGATCGGCCGCTCGACGATACCGTAGAGATTGGGGCCAACTTTGTTGGGTCCGCCCTTGGACCCGTCATGACAGCTCGTGCATTTCTTGAAGACGGCTTCACCGGCCTTTGCATCGGCGCTGGCAAGCAGCGTGGCGATCGGGGTTTCGACAGCGGCTGCGGTTTCCGCGCCGCCCTCGGCTTCGCCTGCCGATTCGGCAGCGATCGCAAAGCCTTCCTTTTCAGGCTTTTCGGAGTGGAAAATGCCCTCCGATGTGATGGAAACCGTCATCAGGACGAATACGGTTCCCAGAAGAGCCCCCACGCCCATGTTCACATATGAGTTCATCTGCAACGCTCCCCATGCAGCCGGCTGATCAGCCCGGATGATCTTGAAATCGCGCGGAACCTATGTCTTTTGCTTGACAGTTGCAACACGATTGTGATCCCCAGACTGGGACTTTTTGACACTGTTTTGGCTGATTTTGAAGGGGCCGGCGATGAATAATCCAGATTTGGGAAAGGTCCTTGTGCTCATTCCCGCGCGCATGGCTTCAACCCGCCTGCCCGGCAAGCCTCTGGCCGACATTTGCGGCCTGCCGATGATCGTGCAGGTGGCCAAGCGCGCCCGGGAAGCCCATGTCGGTCGAATCGTCGTCGCAGTCGATGATCGGCGGGTTTTCGACGCCGTTGCCGACGCCGGCTTCGAAGTGGTGATGACGCGGCACGATCATCAGTCGGGCTCCGACCGTATCCATGAGGCGCTGCTTGCCGTCGATCCGGAAGGCGAGGCGGAAATCGTGGTCAACGTGCAGGGCGACCTGCCGACCATCGAGCCGGAGACCATACGGGCGGCGCTACGCCCGCTCGACAATCCGCAGGTCGACATCGCGACGCTGACCGTCGAGATTTCCGACGAGGAAGAAAAGACCAATCCCAACGTCGTCAAGGTGGTTGGGTCGGCGGTCTCCGACACGCGGCTCAGGGCGCTCTACTTCACCCGCGCCACCGCTCCCTATGGCAAGGGGCCGCTCTTTCATCATATCGGTCTTTATGCCTATCGTCGCGCAGCGCTCGAGCGTTTCGTGAGCCTGCCGCAATCGCCGCTCGAAAAGCGTGAATCCCTTGAGCAGCTGCGTGCGCTGGAAGCCGGCATGCGCATCGATGTCGAGGTCGTCCGCTCCATCCCGCTCGGGGTCGACACCCCGGCCGACCTCGAAAAGGCCCGGCGTCTCCTCGCCGCCCGGGCAAGCTGATTTCACGGATATTCACCATGACCACCTACAAGACGAACAGGATTTCCTTCCAGGGCGATTTCGGCGCCAATTCCGACATGGCCTGCCGCGACATGTTCCCGGACATGGAACCGCTTCCCTGCCCGACCTTCGAGGACGCTTTCGTAGCGCTCGAAACCGGTGAGGTCGATCTGGCGATGATCCCGATCGAGAATACGCTCGCGGGCCGTGTCGCCGACATCCACTATCTCCTGCCGCTGTCCCGGCTGCATATCGTCGGCGAGTATTTCATGCCGATCCGGTTCCAGCTCATGGTGCTGCCCGGCGTGAAGATGGATGAAATCCGTACGGTGCACAGCCACATCCACGCGCTCGGCCAGTGCCGCAAGATCATCCGCAGCAACGGCTGGAAGGCCGTCGTCGCCGGCGACACCGCGGGGGCCGCGAAACTCGTTGCGGAGAAAGGCGACCGCACGATGGCGGCGCTTGCTCCACGGCTTGCCGCCGCGCTTTACGGGCTCGACATCGTCGCCGAGAATGTCGAGGATTCGGACAACAACGTGACCCGTTTCGTCGTCCTTTCACGGGAAGAGGGCCAGCCGAGACTCACCAGCGACGACGAGACCTTCATCACGACCTTCGTCTTCAACGTCCGCAACATTCCTGCCGCGCTCTACAAGGCGCTTGGCGGCTTCGCCACCAACGGCGTCAACATGACCAAGCTGGAAAGCTACCAGATCGGCGGCAAGTTCATCGCCACCCAGTTCTATGCCGACATCGAGGGCCATCCGGAGGATGCACCGGTGAAGCGGGCGCTCGAAGAGCTTTCCTTCTTCTCGGAAAAGGTGCGAATCCTCGGCGTCTACAAGGCGCACGCCATGCGCGGAAGGCTGTAACGCCTCCCGCTCAGTGCTTCCATTCCAGCCAGTCGACGATCAGCCGGCGCGCGATGGTGCCTTCGACCGGCAGGCTGACACCCTCCGCGTGGCCCTTCTCGATGATGGCGGCGACCTCGCTGCGATCGAACCAACGGCAATCCGCCAGTTCGCCTTCGTCGCGTTCCACATCGAAGGTGACCGCTTCGGCGTAGCAGCCGATCATGAGCTGGTGCGGCATCGGCCAAGGCTGGGAGGCATGGTAGCGGACACGGCCGATCGAGATGCCGGATTCCTCCTTCGTCTCCCGGCGCACCGCGTTCTCGACGGTTTCGCCGGGCTCCACGAAGCCTGCAAGGCAGGAGTACATTCCCTCCGGAAAGCGATGATTGCGGCCAAGCAGGCAGCGGTCGCGCTTCTCATCCACCGCCAGCATGATCGCCACAGGATCGGTGCGGGGAAAGATCTCGTGCCCGCATGCAGGGCACACGCGCTTGTAGCCGCCGATGCGGCTTTCCATTTCCTCGCCGCACCGTCCGCAGAAGCGATTGTCGGCGTTCCAGCGTATGAGGCTCAGCGCCTGGGCCGCCTCGCCAAGCAGTTCCTCGCGGATGAGCTGGTCGCGAAACAGCGCGCGGGCGTCCGCCGGCTTGTAACGGGTCGCCAACTCATCGGCGCTGCGGGCGACCGGCACCGCAAGGCGCGGCTCGCCATTGGGCTGGAAGCCGAGCAATACGGCCCGTTCGAAATCAGGATCGAGCTCGGACAGCTCATAAGGCGCAAACAGTGGGTCGAGCACCTGCCCGTCATGCTTCAGCACCAGCTTGGCATCGCTGAAGGCAAGGATATGGGCCCCTTCCACGGCAAGCGCGGAGGAAAGCGAAGTCTCGTCGCGATGCTCGGCGCGGCGATCCAGGCCGTTTCTGGAAAAGGCCGTCAATTCACTGGGTTCTAGGTGGGGAGCACGGTTCAGAAAAATCGAATTCTTCATGAGTGAATGGCTTCTAACAGCTTCTTCTTGATCTCGCGGCGTTCATCGTCGGTATAGGCCTCGGCCGCGCCGTGACCCCATACAGGCCCGGGCCAGTTGGGATCGTTCTCGAAGCGGGCGACCACATGGACATGCAACTGGCGGACGACGTTGCCGATGGCGGCAACATTGATCTTGTGGGCATGGGTCAGCGTCTTCAGGCCGGAAGCGACCAGATTCTGCTCGAAAGTGAGCACGGCCTGATCGAGCGGCGTCAGTTCAAAAACCTCGGAAATCCCGGGCCGCTGGGGCACGAGAACCAGCCAGGGCCAGCGCCTGTCCTCGATCAGGCGCAGTTCGCAAAGGCCAAGCCTGGTGACCAGCGAACTGTCGCGCGCCAGCCTCTCATCCAGTGTGAATGGTTCCAAAGGCGTCTCTCCCGTCGTTTTTCCTATTCATAACAGTTTTTTGCGGGCTTGGCTTGCATTTGCTTGCGTAATTGCCGATATGTGCAGCCGGGAGGTTGGTGGTGGACGAGCCACTCGCCAACCGGGTCAGGTCCGGAAGGAAGCAGCCCTAACGAGCGCGGCACGGGTCATCGTGCCAGCCTCCCACCTTCCGTTTCATTTGGCCGTTTCGTTTGGCTGGCAAACAAGCGGTTTATTCATGCCCGGGCATCGGGTCTTCGAGAGACGCTGGCAGGGGCGATGAGCGAGTTCGAGCCTAAAGCATCGAATGCCGACGGTACCGCAACCGGGTATCGCGTTCTTGCCCGCAAGTATCGCCCCAAGGATTTCACGGACCTGATGGTCGGCCAGGAGCCGATGGTCCGCACGCTGACCAACGCCTTCGAGACCGGCCGCATCGCGCAGGCCTACATGCTGACCGGCGTTCGCGGGGTCGGCAAGACGACGACGGCGCGCATTCTCGCTCGCGCACTCAATTACAAGACCGCCGAAATCGACAAGCCGACGATCGACCTGAAGATCCCCGGCGAACATTGCCAGGCGATCATGGAAGGCCGGCATGTCGATGTGATCGAGATGGATGCCGCTTCCCATACCGGTATCGACGACATCCGCGAGATCATCGAGCAGGTGCGTTACCGCCCCGTCTCGGCGCGTTACAAGGTCTATATCATCGACGAAGTGCATATGCTGTCGACGGCGGCTTTCAACGGCCTCCTGAAGACACTGGAAGAGCCGCCCGAGCATGTGAAGTTCATCTTCGCCACCACCGAAATCCGCAAGGTGCCGATCACGGTTCTTTCCCGCTGCCAGCGTTTCGATCTGCGCCGGATCAGCGCCGGGGATCTTGTCGGGCTGTTTTCCACCATCGCGGCCAAGGAAGGCATCAGCGCCGAGAACGAAGCTCTGGCGATGATCGCGCGCGCGGCCGAGGGTTCGGCCCGCGACGGCCTGTCCCTGCTCGACCAGGCGATTGCCCATGGCGGCGGTGTGGTGCAGGCAGATGCCGTGCGCGCCATGCTGGGCCTTGCGGACCGGGCGCGTATCGTCGACCTCTTCGACCATATCGTGCGTGGCGACGTAGCAGCGGCACTCGCAGAGTTCGGCAGCCAGTACGAGGCGGGCGCAAACCCGACCGTGGTGTTGACGGACCTTGCCGATTTCACCCATCTGGTGACCCGACTGAAATACATCCCTTCCGCCGCCGAAGATCCTTCGCTCAGCGAGGTGGAACGGGTGCGCGGTGCACGCCTTGCCGAAAGCATTGCGGTCACCACGCTGTCGCGCATGTGGCAGATGCTGCTCAAGGGCATTCCGGAAGCCGAAAATTCGTCGCGGCCAGCGGGTGCCGCCGAGATGGTCATTATCCGGCTTGCCCATGCGGCCCACCTGCCGTCACCCGAAGATGCCGCCCGCCGCCTGCTGGAGCTTTCCGAGGGGGGAGAAGGTGCGGCCCCGGGCGGTGCTTCGCCGCGCGGCGGCAATGGCGGAGGCGGAGCTTCGATGGCCTACCGCACTGCAGCCGTCGGCCAGCAGAGCATAGACGCCACGGCACGCAGCATGCCGCCGCAACCCACGGCCCGGCTGCAGAGCGTCCCTGTTCCGGAGAACGCCCCCCAGAGCATGGCTCGCGTCGAGACCCGACCGGCCGAAGCAGCGCCTGTGCCGAAGGTGCCGGTCAATTCGCTGGAAGATCTTGCCGATCTTTGCTCGAAGAACCGCGACCCGAAACTCAAGGCGCTTATCCGCGCCTATGTCCGGCTGGTGCGGCTTGAACCCGGACGGATCGAGATCAATCTGCCGGAAGAAGCCCCGAAGTCGCTGGTCGGCGACCTGCAGCGGCGGCTCGAGGAATGGACCGAAATCCGCTGGATGGTCATCCTGAGCCGCGAGCCCGGCCAGCCGACGCTGACCGAAAGCGAGGCCAACGAGAAGAAGGCCCGGTTTGCGAGCGCCGAGGCCGATCCCGACGTGGCGGCAATCATGGCGATGTTTCCCGGAGCCAAGATCCGTAACGTCGTCATCAAGAGTCTCGACGATGAGGCCGACAGCGAAGACGTGGCGCTGCCGGCAGCGGCGGAGTCTGCCGAAGGCGATATCCTTCCCGGCGACGATATCGAATTCTAGACATAGTCCGAAAAGGGAGATTTCGACATGCGCGACATCATGGGCATGATGGGCAAGGTCAAGGAGATGCAGGCCAAGATGGAGAAGATGCAGGCGGAAATCGCCGCACTCGAAGTCGAAGGCAAGTCCGGCGGCGGCCTCGTGACCCTTACGCTGACCGGCAAGGGCGACCTGCGGGGTGTCAAGATCGATCCGTCGCTGTTCAAGGAAGACGACGTCGAAATCCTCGAAGACCTGATCGTTGCCGCCCACAAAGACGCCAAGGACAAGGCCGAAGCCGTGATGGCGGAAAAGACCAAGGAAATGACCGCCGGCCTGCCGATCCCGCCCGGCATGAAGCTGCCGTTCTGAGGCTGGATTTTCGCCGGGACCGGGGATTGGCCTTGCCGCGTCGCTTCACCGCTTGACGCGATTTCGAATGTAGGCCCGCCGTGCATCTTGGCTGAGAGCGCTTATTCGAAACACTTCGACGGCCAGGGATTGATCCCATCTCTCAGCCAAAGAAGCGTATCCAGCCAGAAGCCGGCCGCATGGCGGTCGTGAAATAGATCGAAATGGCCGATCCTTTCACAGGCAAGGTCCGCAGGCTCGAGCATGACCTTGGTGCACCGCGCCCCGGCGTAATAGGAAAGCGCCCGGCGGATCGCCTGCCGGGTTGCCAGAGGATCGTCGCTGCAGCCGATCGCCAGAACCGGTGCGGTGATAGCGCCGAAACGCTGCTTCAGATGCAGGGCATCTTGCGGGTCCAGTCCCTTCTCGACACGCGCCGCGCGGAAAGCCCATTCATAGGCGACGCCCGCCGGCAGATCCTCCAGCCAGCCGAGGCGGCGGCCCGGGAAATAGCCGAAGACAGTCGTTAGAGCCGGCATCGCCACATGCCATTTCAGAAAGAGGCGCGGCCGGGCCTTGCGCTCATAATCTCCCCAATAACCGTACTGGGCGCCGACCGTCAGCATTCGGGAGACAAGGCCGGCGTTTTCGGCATAACCCGGCAGAAAGCCGCCGATGCTGTGACCGACCACCATCACGGGCAGAGCCGGTTCGAGAAAGACCGCCCGCTCCAAGGCGGCGGCGAAATCCAGTTCACCCCATTGCGTCCAGGTGTGGCCTGAGCCCGCAAGCCGGAGAGGTCTCGACAATCCGATGCCGCGGTAGTCGTAGGTCAGAACCGCGAAACTGTGGCCGGCCAGAAAGGCGGCGTAGCGATGATAATATCGCGCGGCGACCCCCGTCGCCGGATTGACGACGACGACGCCCTTCGCTCTTCGCCCCCGCGGCGCCCACCAGTATCCATGCAATGGCGTGCCGTCCGCAGCAGTAAACGAGATCCGCTTTTCCTCCATTTCCGGCTCCCTCCCGTGTTCCATTCCCTTGGAAGACTATCGGAATGGCCGCTTGAGTATACTCACTCGTCGGTATACTTTTGCGGCATGGAAAACCAATCGACACGCGAGCGTATCGTGGCGGCGGCCAACCGCCTCTTCTACCGGGAAGGGATCCGTGCGGTGAGCGTCGATGCCGTGGCCGAAGAGGCGGGCATCACGAAACGCTCCCTCTATTATCACTTCCAGAGCAAGGACGAATTGATCGCGGCCTATCTGGCATCGAGGGACCAGCCCAATCTTGAAAGTTACCGGCGATGGTTCGAAGCCGCTGAAGGAGATACCGGCGACCGGGTGGCCGCAATCTTCGGCACGCTCGCGAAGGCGGCCCGCCGGGCTGACTGGAAGGGATGCGGCTTCCTCAGAACATCCGCGGAGCTTGCCAACCTGCCCGGCCATCCGGCGCTGAAGGTCGGGGCAGCCCACAAGAAGAAGTTCGAACGATGGATGGCGGAACGGCTGACGGCTGCCGGTATCGGCGAAGCTCTGCCGCTGGCGCGCCAGATCATGCTTCTCCTGGACGGCGCCTTTTCCGTCGTGATGCTGCACCGCGACCCAAGCTATATGGAGGTGGCCGGCGAAGCGGCGCGAACCCTCGTGCGAAATGCCGCCAGGACGTCGACGGCAGAGACCCGATGACGCATTCGGCGCCTGTTTCCTGCCGCGGGGGCGGCGGTTTCATCGCTCCAGCATGGCCCTGAAACGATGAGCGAGCGGGGTGTCGAACAATCGGGTTCGCATTGCCTGATCCCGGCGATTGCCGATTGCGGACACTGCTTCGGACAGGAAGATACGCGAGCCGCCATAGGGTTGGAACGCGACCAATTCGCCGGCCGCCAGCAGGCCGCCCGTTATCACGCGGCAATAAATACCCGGTCGCGCAGCAAGGGCGTAACGCCGGGCGAAGGCAGGATCGCCTATCTTCGCTGCGAAGGTGGCGCAGGGGATGCGCGGCGCCGTCACCTCAAGCACAATATCGCCGGCAAGAAAACGATCGCCGACAGAGACATTCCGGTTGTCGAGACCTTCGATAACCAGATTTTCGCCGAACGTTCCCGCCGGCAAGGGTCGCCCCAATTCCTCCGCCCACCAGTCGAGCGTCAGCGATCCCTCGATATAGATGGCCTGATCGATACCGCCATGGTGCCGGCGATTGCAGATGCGGTCACCGACGATGCCTTGCGCATCGACCATCACAGGGCCGCCCACCGGCGTCTTGTTGATCCCACTCTTGTACTTCAGTCCGGCGAGCGTTTCCGCGGCGCCGCGGCAGACGGCAAGGACTTTCATTCACATCGGTCCTTTCGGCGATTCCGTTGACAAAGGTTATGAGATAGAAACGCAGCATGGCAAAGCGAGTCACAGGCCCTGAAATCGAAAAACTCATCCAACTTCTGGCGAAAGTGCCGGGGCTTGGGCCCCGTTCGGCCAGGCGAGCGGCCCTGCATCTCATCAAGAAGAAGGATCAGTTGATGGGGCCGCTGGCGCATGCGCTCGGCGACGCCTACGACAAGGTGAAAATCTGCTCCCATTGCGGCAATGTCGATACCAGCGATCCCTGCACGGTGTGTACCGACGACCGGCGCGACCAGTCGGTCATCATCGTCGTCGAGGACGTCTCCGACCTCTGGGCACTGGAACGGGCGGGCGCGATGAACGCGGCCTATCATGTCCTCGGTGGCACGCTCTCCCCGCTCGACGGCGTCGGCCCTGATGATCTCAACATCAAGGGACTGATCGACCGCGTGGCGAAGGGCGGCATCCGCGAGGTCATCATCGCGGTCAACGCCACTGTCGAGGGACAAACCACAGCACACTATATAACGGACCATCTGTCCGGGCTTGACGTGAAGATCACCCGGCTTGCGCATGGCGTTCCGGTCGGCGGCGAACTCGACTATCTCGATGAGGGCACGCTTTCGGCAGCGCTCCGCGCCAGAACGGCGATCTGAAATCAGCCCGAAAATGGGAAACGCGGCATGACTGTCTTTACCCCCCTCACGCGCATGGCCGTCATGGCACTCGCCCTTGCCTTCGCCGCGCCGAGCGCTCACGCCGCGCCGTCGAAAGCCGAGGTCGAAAAGCTCTTCCGTAACTGGCTGGCGAACGATCTCTGGCCGGACGCACAAAAGGCCGGCATTTCCCGCCAGACCTTCGATCGGGCGACTGCCGGTATAACGCTGAACTGGGATCTGCCGGATCTCGTGCCTCCGGGCACCGCGCCGCCGAAGGAGCAGAAGCAGAGCCAGGCTGAGTTTTCCTCGCCGGGCGCCTATTTCTCGGAAAAGCGCCTGCAAGGGCTCGCCGGCACCGGTCGCGGCCTTGCGGAACGCCATGCGGCAACGCTTCGCAAGGTGGAGGCCGCCTATGGCGTGCCCGGTTCGATCATCGTCGCAATCTGGGGACGGGAATCGGGCTTCGGCAGCGCCAAACTTCCCTATCCGGCGGTCGACGTGCTGGCGACCAAGGCCTTCATGTCGACCCGCAAGGATCTTTTCCGCCGTGAACTGATTTCCGCTTTGCATATCGTCGAGGGCGGCGACATCGCGGCATCCAAGATGATGGGTTCGTGGGCCGGCGCGCTCGGCCAACCGCAGTTCATGCCGACGAGCTATCTGAAATATGCCGTGGACTTCGACGGCGACGGCCATCGCGATATCTGGAATTCCGTGCCGGACAGCCTCGCCTCTATTGCCAACTATCTTAAGAAAAGCGGATGGCAGACAGGACGCAGCTGGGGTTTCGAGGTCTCGATCCCCAACGGCGTGACCTGCGCGCAGGAAGGACCCGACCGCGCGAAACCGCTTTCAGACTGGTCCTCTCAAGGGATCAGACGCATTTCCGGCAAGGATTTCCCGAAGGCCGAACTTTCCGCGCCGACCATGATGCTGGTGCCGGCCGGCACCCACGGGCCGGAATTCCTGGTGAGCCCGAATTTCTACGTGCTCAAGGAATATAACAATTCCGACCTCTATGCGCTGTTCATCGGCAACCTCGCCGACCGGATCGCCTATGGCGGCGGGGCCTTCAAGGCACCCTTCGGCGATGTCGGCAAGATGCTGCGCTCGGACGTGCTCGCCATGCAGAAGGCGCTGGTGGCGAAGGGCTACGACGTCGGGACGGTCGACGGCCTTCCGGGGTTCAAGACCCGGCGTTCCCTCGGGGAATGGCAGGCCAAGGCCGGCATGGCGCCGACCTGCTTCCCCGATGCCTCGCTGACGACGAAGCTGCGCTGACGCCACCAGCCTAATGCGGTTCGATATGGCTCTGGTGGAAGACGTCATCGGCCGGCGGGATCGCCTGCCGTTCGATCATCCGGTGAACCCGGGGTTTCGTCTCACCTCGATGAAGTGCCAGTAACCGGTCGCTGTTTTCCGCATCGGCTTTCGTGCGTCGCTGGTTATGGCGCACGTAATCGACCCAGGTCGGCGTGTGATAGGTCTCCGTCCAGATATCCGGATTTTCAAGGTCGCGCATCAGCGCCCAGTTGCGGGCGCCGTCGCGGATGCGGATGCGCCGCCGCTCCACCATCAGGGTCAGGAATTCGCGCAGGTCCGCATCACGGATCTCGTAGTCGATGTTGATGACGATCGGACCGCTGCGCGGGCGAATGTCGAGGCTGAGAGGCGGTTCGTTGAAGCGGTTCAACGGATCGAGATCGAGCGAGGCAAAGGCGGGCATGGGCAGCCAGAGGCCGATCGCAACACCGGCTATCATGACGAAGCTGGAGGCGAAAAGGGCGGAGGAGACCCCTTGCCCTTCCGCCATCAGACCCCAGATCCAGCTGCCGGTCGCCATGCCGCCGAAGGTCGCGGTCTGGTAAAGCGACAGAGCCCGGCCGACCACCCAGCGTGGCGTCGAGAGCTGCACGACCGTATTGAAGAGCGAAAGCGCCAGCACCCAGCACGCTCCGGCCAGAAGGAGCGCGAGCCCGGTCAGCAAGGCCGAGCTGGAGGCACCGATCACGGCTGCACTCAGCGCGAAGCCGGCGAAGGCACAGCGCACGATATCCTCGCTCGACAGGATTTCGCGAAGTCTCGCACTGGAAAAGGCCCCGCCGATGGCGCCTGCCCCAAAGGCGCCGAGCAGCAAGCCATAGGTCAGCGGGCCACCGGCGACAAGGTCGCGGGCGACGATCGGCAGCAGCGCCAGGATCGCGACGGCCGTCAGGCCGAAGACGAAACCGCGAAACAGGACCTTTCCGAGATTTGGCGACATCGCCACGTAACGAAGGCCTGCCGCGATCGCACGCCCGAGTTCCTCGCGCGGGAGCGTGGACTTTGGAATATCGGGCCGCCAGCGGAAGAGCACGAAGATGAGGGCAAAATAGCTCAACGTATTGGCGGCGAAGGCGGCGGCGGCGCCGGCTGCAGCCACGATGATGCCGCCGATGGCGGGGCCGACGCTACGGGTGATGTTGAACCCCATGCTGTTCAGCGCGACCGCCCCCGGCAGATCGTCCCGCGGCACCATATCGCCCACGGAGGCCTGCCAGGACGGATTGTTGAGCGCCGTGCCGGCGCCGATCAGAAAGGTAAAGGCAAGCAGGAGCCAGGGCGTTATGAGATCCATGTAGGCGAAAGCCGCGAGTGCTGCTGAAACGCAGAACATGAAGATCTGGGCCGTTAACATGACACGGCGGCGGTCGTAATTGTCTGCGATGGCGCCGGAGACGAGCGAAAACAGCATGATGGGCAGGGTCGTGGATGCCTGCACCAGGGCCACCATGTTTTCCGAGCTGGAAATCAGGGCCATCATCCAGGCGGCACCAACACCCTGGATCAGTCCTCCCAGATTGGAGGCGATGCTGGCAAACCAGACATTGCGATAGGTCGTGTGCGACAGCGGGGTCAGGAAGGATCTGCGCTCGGGCACGAATGAACCTCTTTCGGGCGGGCAACTTATTGGTCACCCCAAGCGTGATTTCTGAAAACTTGCCAGACCGCGGAAACGAAACGGCGAGCAAAGCATGCAACGGGTTGTAGCCCCTGACGGCAAAAGCTTGCAATCCCGCTTAAGCAAGCGTATATAACGCTCAAGTTCTTGATCGACAGATGAAGAGTGGGACCGCAAGGACCCGCTCTTTTTTGTTGGCGATCGGTTCCATCCAGGAGTGAGACGATTGTCAGAAAGCATGCCGACGCCGCCGACCGGCGAAGCGCGCATTATCATCGAAACCGGACTTGACCGGCGCATCGCCGAGATCATCGAACCGGTGCTCGTCGCCATGGGCTACAAGCTCGTTCGCGTCAGGCTCATGAACCAGAACGGGCTGACGCTGCAGGTCATGGCCGAGAAGAACGACGGAACGATGACCGTCGAGGACTGCGAAGAGGTTTCAATGGCGATTTCGCCGGTCCTCGATGTCGAGGATCCGGTTGACAAGGCCTATCATCTTGAGGTGTCCTCACCAGGTATCGATCGCCCGATGGTCCGCAGATCGGACTTCGAGCGCTGGATCGGCCATCTGCTGAAGTGCGAGACCTCGATCCTGATCGACAATCGCAAGCGTTTCCGAGGCAAGATCACCGAAGTCGATGCGGAAGGCTTCACCATCGAGCGCGACCAGGTCGCCTATGGCGAGCAGCCGCGGGTGGCGGTGCCGTTCAATGCGCTAGCGGAAGCCAAGCTGATCCTGACCGACGATTTGATCCGCGATGCGCTGAGGGCAGACAAGCTCGCCAAGGCGCAGGCCGCGAACCAGAACGAAGAAGACAACGACGCATAAACGTTTGACCAACCGCCGCGAGGGCAAGCGCCCCGGCAGGAAGACGGAGACCTAAGACAATGGCAGTCAGTGCTAACCGGCTCGAGCTCTTGCAGATCGCGGATGCGGTCGCCCGCGAGAAGGTCATCGACCGCGAAATCGTTCTCGCCGCAATGGCCGACGCGATCCAGAAGGCTGCCCGCTCGCGTTACGGCACCGAGACCAACATCCGCGCCGACATCAATTCCAAGACCGGCGAAATCCGCCTGCAGCGCCTTCTCGAAGTGGTCGACAAGGTCGAGGATTATTCGACGCAGATCGCGATCGAGCTCGCCCGCGACCGCAACCCCGACGCCAAGCTTGGCGACTTCATCGCCGACCCGCTGCCGCCGATGGATTTCGGCCGCATCGCCGCGCAATCGGCCAAGCAGGTCATCGTGCAGAAGGTACGCGAGGCCGAGCGCGACCGCCAGTATGACGAATTCAAGGATCGTATCGGCGAGATCGTCAACGGCACCGTCAAGCGCGTCGAGTACGGCAATGTGATCGTCGATCTCGGTCGCGGCGAAGGCATTATCCGCCGCGACGAGATGATCCCGCGCGAAGCTTTCCGCTACGGCGACCGCGTCCGCGCCTATGTCTATGACGTGCGTCGTGAACAGCGTGGTCCGCAGATCTTCCTGTCGCGCACCCATCCGCAGTTCATGGTGAAGCTCTTCACCATGGAAGTTCCGGAAATCTACGACGGCATCATCCAGATCAAGTCGGTCGCCCGCGACCCGGGCTCGCGCGCCAAGATCGCCGTCATCTCGAACGATAGCTCGATCGATCCCGTCGGCGCCTGCGTCGGTATGCGCGGCAGCCGCGTTCAGGCCGTCGTCGGCGAACTGCAGGGCGAGAAGATCGATATTATTCCGTGGAGCCAGGATCCGGCGTCCTTCATCGTCAACGCCCTGCAGCCGGCGGAAGTCTCCAAGGTCGTTCTCGACGAGGACGCCGAACGCATCGAGGTCGTGGTTCCCGACGAGCAGTTGTCGCTGGCCATCGGCCGCCGCGGCCAGAACGTGCGCCTTGCATCGCAGCTTACCGGCTGGGACATCGACATCATGACGGAGCAGGAAGAATCCGAACGCCGCCAGAAGGAATTCAACGAGCGCACCAACCTGTTCATGGACGCGCTCGATGTCGACGAGATGGTCGGCCAGGTGCTCGCCTCGGAAGGCTTCGCCCAGGTCGAGGAGCTCGCTTATGTCGATCTCGACGAAATCGCCTCGATCGACGGTTTCGACGAGGATACTGCCGGGGAAATCCAGACGCGCGCTCGCGAATACCTCGAAAAGATCGAGGCCGAGATGGACGCCAAGCGCAAGGAACTCGGCGTTTCCGACGACCTGCGCCAGATCGACGGCATGACTTCGCAGATGATGGTCGCCCTTGGCGAGGACGGCATCAAGACGATCGAGGACTTCGCGGGCTGCGCGGCTGACGATCTCGTTGGCTGGAGCGAACGCAAGGACGGCGAGACGAAGAAGTTCGAAGGACTGTTCTCCAAGTTCGATGTTTCGCGCGCCGAAGCCGAGAACATGGTCGTTCAGGCACGCCTTGCCGCAGGCTGGATCACCGAGGAAGACCTCGCCGCCGAGGCCGCCGAAGAGGAAGTCGTCGAAGACGCGGAACAGGGCGAATGACGAATGCCGGCGCGCCGGACGATCCGCCTGAGGAAGACGATTTCGAAGGCGTCGACGTGAACGGCCGCATGTGCATCGTGACGCGGCAGAGCGGGTCTACCGACACGCTCATCCGTTTCGTCAAGGCCCCGGACGGCACGATCGTCCCGGACCTGAAGCACCAGTTGCCGGGACGCGGCTGCTGGGTAACGGCAAGCCGCGAGGCAATAGACAAGGCGGTGGCGAAGAAGCTTTTCGCCCGCGCCCTCAAGGCGGATGTGAAAGCGGACGCAGCTCTCGGCCAGACGGTCGACCGGCTGCTGGTTGCCCAGCTTGCCGGTATGATGAACCTGGCGCGCAAGGCCGGCCAGTTCATCACTGGCTCCGCCAAGGTCGAGCTTGCGGTTCGCACCGGCGAGGCGCTGGCGGTGTTCCATTCGACGGATGCCGCCGCCGACGGAGTGAGAAAAATCGACCAGGCCCGCAAGGCCTGGCACCTCGGAACGGGGACGGAGGCGGAGATTCCCGCTTTCCATCTGCTTTCCGGGGCAGAATTGGAAGAACTGATGGGCCAGAATGCGTTTATCCATGCCGCAGCGCTTGCAGGGCAGGCGGGTGAGGGTGTAGTGAAGCGCGCAAACCTGCTTGAACAGTACCGCACAGGCGGCCTGTCCCAGAAAAAGGATGTCGTTGACATGCCGAAGCAATGACGCGGTCACCGGCTCTAGCCGGACGCTTTATCGGAATATACGAATTGAACGACGAGGTCTGATGCACCGCATCCGTCCTTGTGCAAGGAACGGAACGGAATGACCGACAACAAAGACGACAAGACACTCAGCGTATCGGGTAAGAAAACCCTCACCCTGAAACCCTCAGGCGTGACTCAGGGTACCGTGCGCCAGGATATGGGTCGCGGTCGAACCAAGGCCGTCGTGGTCGAAACGCGCAAGCGCCGCCCGACCCGTCCGGAAGACGAAAAGCAGGCCCCCGTGGTCACGCCCGTGCGTACGCCCGAAGCTCCGCCGGCACCGGCAGCACAGGCTCCTCGCCCGGCTCCTTCTCCGGTATCCCAGCAGCCTCGTGTTCACCAGCCCGCGCCGAGTAGCCATCAGCCGCCGCGCCCCCAGCCGCAGCAGCAGCCTTCGCGCGCGCAGGAACGTCCGCGCGGCAACGTTTTGCATGATCTTTCCGCCGGCGAAATGGAAGCTCGTCGCCGCGCGCTGATGGAAGCGCAGGCCCGCGAGGTCGAGGAAGCCAAGCAACGCGCCGCCGACGAAGCCCGTCGCAAGGCAGAGGAAGAAGCCCGCCGCAAGGCAGAGGCTGAAGAAGCCGCCCGCCGCGCGGCGGCACCCGAACTCGTAGAACCCGCTCCGGCGCCGGCACCCGCTGCTGAACCGGTGGCCCCGGCCCGGCCGCAGCCGGCCGCAGCGGCTCCGGCTGCGCCTGCGCCTGCGCGGCCCGCACCGTCTGCGACCACGGCCCAGCCGCCGTTTGTCCGCAGCCGCAAGGACGAAGACGAAGATGATGATCGCGGCGCACCGCGCGGCGCGCCGGGTCGTGGCAAGGTTGCGGTTCCCGCTCCCGCAAAGGTTCCGGCTCGCCCCAAGGGCGAGGAAGACCGCCGCCGCGGCAAGCTGACCGTCACCACCGTCAGCGATGACGATGAAGGCGGTTCGCGCGGCCGTTCGCTCGCCTCCATGCGCCGCCGGCAGGAGAAATTCCGCCGCAGCCAGATGCAGGAGCCGCGCGAGAAGATTTCCCGCGAAGTCGTTCTGCCCGAGACCATCACCATTCAGGAACTGTCGCAGCGCATGTCCGAACGCGCCGTCGACGTCATCAAGTTCCTGATGAAGGAAGGCCAGATGATGAAGCCGGGCGACGTCATCGACGCCGACCTTGCAGAACTCATCGCCGGGGAATTCGGCCATACCGTGAAGCGCGTCTCCGAATCCGACGTCGAGGAAGGCATCTTCAACGTTGCCGACGACGAAGGCGAAATGCTGCCGCGTCCGCCCGTCGTGACGATCATGGGTCACGTCGACCACGGCAAGACCTCGCTGCTCGACGCGATCCGCCACGCCAACGTCGTGGCCGGAGAAGCCGGCGGCATCACGCAGCATATCGGCGCCTATCAGGTCGAACAGAACGGTCAAAAGATCACCTTCATCGACACGCCCGGCCACGCTGCATTCACCGCGATGCGCGCACGTGGCGCGCAGGCCACCGACATCGCCATCCTCGTGGTAGCGGCCGACGACAGCGTCATGCCGCAGACGATCGAATCGATCAATCACGCGAAGGCTGCCGGCGTTCCGATCATCGTTGCGATCAACAAGATCGACAAGCCGACTGCCAATCCGCAGAAGGTTCGCACCGAACTGCTGCAGCATGAAGTGTTCGTCGAATCCATGGGCGGTGAAGTTCTCGACGTCGAGGTTTCGGCGAAGAACGGCACCAACCTCGACAAGCTGCTCGAGGCCATCCTGCTGCAGGCCGAAATCCTCGACCTCAAGGCCAATCCGAACCGCACGGCGGAAGGTACGGTCATCGAAGCCGAGCTCGACCGCGGTCGCGGCGCCGTTGCAACCGTTCTCGTGCAGAAGGGTACGCTCCGGCCCGGCCAGATCATCGTCGCCGGCGACCAGTGGGGCCGTGTTCGCGCCCTCGTTAACGATAAGGGCGATCACGTCAAGGAAGCCGGTCCGGCAACCCCGGTCGAGGTTCTCGGTCTTTCCGGCACGCCGGCAGCCGGCGACAAGTTCGCCGTCGTCGAGAACGAGGCCCGCGCCCGCGAAATTTCGGAGTACCGCCAGCGTCTCGCACGCGACAAGGCGGCTGCCCGCCAGTCCGGTTCGCGCGGCTCGCTCGAGCAGATGATGAACCAGCTGCAGACGTCCGGCGTGAAGGAATTCCCGCTGGTCATCAAGGGCGACGTGCAGGGTTCGATCGAAGCCATTGCCGGTGCGCTCGAAAAGCTCGGCACCGACGAGGTTCGCGCCCGTATCGTCCACTCCGCCGTGGGTGGCGTGACGGAATCGGATATCTCGCTGGCCGAAGCCTCAAACGCAGCGATCATCGGCTTCAACGTCCGCGCCAACGCCCAGGCCCGCACGCTTGCGGAACGCCAGGGCATCGAGATCCGCTACTACAACATCATCTACGACCTGGTGGATGACGTTAAGGCGGCGATGTCGGGCCTCCTGTCGCCGGAACGGCGCGAGACCTTCCTCGGCAATGCCGAAATCCTGGAGGTCTTCAACATCACCAAGGTCGGCAAGGTCGCAGGCTGCCGCGTCACGGAAGGCAAGGTCGAGCGCGGTGCCGGTGTCCGCCTTATCCGCGACAACGTTGTCATCCACGAAGGCAAGCTCAAGACGCTCAAGCGCTTCAAGGATGAAGTCTCTGAAGTGCCGGTCGGTCAGGAATGCGGCATGGCCTTCGAGAATTACGAAGACATCCGCGCCGGCGACACGATCGAGTGCTTCCGCGTCGAGCATGTGACGCGGACCCTCTGATCGGATAGACTGGAACGATGAACGGGCGCCGGATGGAAAGTCCGGCGCCCGCATCTTTTTGGGGCGAGAACAATGGCAACAAGACCCACATCATCAGCACCATCGCAGCGCATGCTGCGTGTCGGCGAACAGGTTCGCGCCGCGATCACCCAGGTGCTGCAGCGCGGCGAGGTGCGCGATCCGCTGATCGAAAAGACGGTGATCTCGATTTCGGAAGTACGCATGTCGCCGGACCTGAAGATTGCGACCGCCTATGTGACGCCGCTCGGCGTCGCCAACCATCAGGCAATCATCGCAGCCTTGAACCACCATGCGAAATACATACGCGGCCGACTCGGCCCGCAGCTCAGGCAGATGAAATACATGCCGGAAGTGCGGTTCCGCGACGATACGAGCTTCGACAACTACCAGAAGATCGATGAGCTTTTGCGCTCTCCCGAAGTGAGCCGCGATCTCGGCCACACCGACGACGAACAAGAATAAGGGCTCGAATGTCCAAACCCCGCAAACCCAAGGGCCGTCCGGTTTCCGGCTGGCTGATCCTCGACAAGCCGGTCGATTTCGGCTCGACAGAAGCCGTCTCCAAGATCAAGTGGCTGTTCAACGCCCAGAAGGCAGGGCATGCCGGCACGCTCGATCCGCTCGCTTCCGGCATGCTGCCGATCGCGCTCGGCGACGCGACCAAAACGGTTCCCTATGTGATGGACGGCCGCAAGATCTACGAATTCACGGTCACCTGGGGCGAAGAACGCTCGACGGATGACCTCGAGGGTGAAGTGACGCAATCCTCGGAGGCTCGTCCGACGGAAGAGGCCATCCGTGCGTTGCTGCCGAAATATACCGGCGTGATTTCACAGGTTCCGCCGCAGTTCTCCGCGATCAAGATCGCCGGAGAGCGCGCTTATGACCTTGCCCGCGATGGTGAGGCCGTGGAGATACCCTCGCGCGAGGTGGAAGTTTTCCGGCTGACGCTCATCAAATGCGAAACCGACCGGGCCTGGTTCGAGGTCGAATGCGGCAAGGGGACCTATGTGCGCTCGCTCGCCCGCGATTTCGGTCGGGAACTCGGCTGCTACGGCCATATCTCGGAACTTCGCCGCAGTTTCGTGGCGCCGTTTGCCGAGGAAACCATGGTGCCGCTCGCCGAGCTCGTTGCGCTCGAAAAGATCGAGGACCGGGACGAAAGGCTTGCTGCGCTCGACGCCTTTCTCATCGATACCGGCGAGGCACTGTCGGGGCTTCCCCATATCGTCATCACGGAAGACCAGGCACACCGCCTGCGCATGGGCAATCCGATCCTGCTGCGGGGTCGCAACGCACCGGTCAGCGAGGCGGATGCCTTTGCCACCGCCGGCGGCAAGTTGGTGGCGATCGGTGAGATCGGTGAAGGCGAATTCCGCCCGCGCCGCGTTTTCACCTGAATCGGCAGCGAATCAAAGAAGGCTTTCATTTGCGAGCCGAATGAGCTATAGGCACGCCCAGCAGGGCGGCGTGCCGTCTGCTTTTCATGGCCGATGCTGGACGACATCCCGGCACCAGGCGACCCGTTTCTCCTATTCATAGAAAGGACATCCGATGTCGATTACCGCAGAGCGCAAGGCTGCACTCATCAAGGAATACGCAACCAAGGAAGGCGACACCGGTTCGCCGGAAGTTCAGGTTGCGATCCTGACCGAGCGCATCAACAACCTCACCGAGCACTTCAAGGACCACAAGAAGGACAACCACTCCCGTCGTGGCCTCCTGACGCTCGTGTCGAGCCGCCGCTCGCTTCTTGACTACCTCAAGAAGAAGGACGAAGGCCGTTACAACAAGCTGATCTCCAGCCTGGGCATTCGCCGCTAACAATTTCCGGCGGGCTTTCCTCGGGAAAGTCCGCCGGTTCCTTTTCGGGAAGCTCCCGATGGTTCCGCAGAGGGCAAGACGCCCGGCAGGACCGAACGCATGGCAGGCCGGATGGGCCGGCGCTGCCAGAACCAACCGATGACCTGTCATGGGGCAGGATTGCCGGACGCTTTCGCCAGATTGTGCTGGCGTCGCGGACAGAAGCCCGAGGGCTTCATGTGCCGCATGTCGGAGACATCGCCCCGAGCGGGGATGGCCGAAACGGAAGCTTCCCGCTGTCTTGCCCGTGATAAGTCACATTCCCACGGCCGCGCATGCCCGTTCGGGCAAAGGCTCCAACGCCCGCGGTCCCGTGGAAGAAGGACAAGACATGTTTGATATCCATAGCGTCGAAATCGAGTGGGCCGGTCGCCCGCTCAAGCTCGAAACCGGCAAGGTCGCCCGCCAGGCCGACGGCGCCGTCATCGCCACCTATGGCGAAACCGTAGTTCTCGCCACCGTCGTTTCCGCCAAGGCGCCGAAGCCGGGCCAGGATTTCTTCCCGCTCACCGTCAACTACCAGGAAAAGACCTATGCCGCCGGCAAGATCCCAGGCGGCTATTTCAAGCGCGAGGGACGTCCGAGCGAAAACGAAACCCTCGTTTCCCGCCTGATCGATCGTCCGATCCGTCCCCTCTTCCCGGAAGGCTACAAGAACGACACCCAGGTGGTCGTCACCGTCATCCAGCATGACCTCGAAAACGACCCGGACATCCTGTCCATGGTCGCCACCTCGGCTGCTCTGACCCTTTCCGGCATTCCCTTCATGGGTCCGGTCGGCGGCGCCCGCGTCGGCTACATCAACGGCGAATACGTGCTGAACCCGCATCTCGACGAGATGGACGAGAGCTCGCTCGATCTCATCGTCGCCGGTACGCAGGATGCCGTCCTCATGGTCGAATCCGAGGCCAAGGAGCTTCCGGAAGACATCATGCTCGGCGCCGTCATGTTCGGTCATCGCGGCTTCCAGCCGGTGATCGATGCGATCATCAAGCTCGCCGAGGTCGCCGCCAAGGAACCGCGCGAATTTGAGCCGGAAGACTACTCCGAACTTGAAGCCGAAATGCTGAAGATCGCCGAAGCTGAACTGCGCGATGCCTACAAGATCACGCAGAAGGCCGAGCGCTACGCCGCCGTCGACGCCGTGAAGGCCAAGGTCAAGGAACACTTCGCACCCGCGGAAGGCGAGGAAGCCAAGTATTCGGCCGAGGAAATCGGTGCCGTCTTCAAGCATCTGCAGGCCAAGATCGTCCGCTGGAACATCCTCGACACCAAGAGCCGCATCGACGGCCGCGATCTCGAAACGGTCCGCCCGATCGTCGCAGAAGTCGGCACCCTGCCGCGCACCCACGGCTCGGCGCTCTTTACCCGCGGCGAAACCCAGGCGCTGGTCGTTGCGACGCTCGGTACCGGCGAGGACGAGCAGTATGTCGATTCGCTCACCGGCATGTACAAAGAAAACTTCATGCTGCACTACAACTTCCCGCCCTATTCGGTCGGTGAAACGGGCCGCATGGGTTCTCCGGGCCGCCGCGAAATCGGTCATGGCAAGCTCGCCTGGCGCGCCATCCACCCGATGCTGCCGACGCCGGAACAGTTCCCCTACACGCTGCGCGTCGTCTCGGAAATCACCGAGTCCAACGGTTCCTCCTCGATGGCAACCGTCTGCGGCACCTCGCTGGCGCTGATGGATGCCGGCGTTCCACTCGCCAAGCCGGTTGCAGGCATCGCGATGGGCCTGATCCTCGAAGGCGACCGCTTCGCCGTCCTCTCCGACATTCTCGGTGACGAGGACCACCTCGGCGACATGGACTTCAAGGTCGCGGGCACGGAAAGCGGCATCACCTCCCTGCAGATGGACATCAAGATCGCCGGTATCACCGAAGAGATCATGAAGGTGGCGCTCGACCAGGCCCAGGGCGGCCGCAAGCACATCCTCGGCGAGATGGCCAAGGCCATCACCGAAAGCCGTGGCCAGCTCGGCGAGTTCGCTCCGCGCATCGAAGTCATGAACATCCCGGTCGACAAGATCCGCGAAGTCATCGGCTCCGGCGGCAAGGTCATCCGCGAAATCGTCGAGAAGACCGGCGCCAAGATCAACATCGAGGACGACGGCACCGTCAAGATCGCCTCTTCCTCGGGCAAGGAAATCGAAGCCGCCCGCAAGTGGATCCACTCCATCGTGGCCGAGCCGGAAGTCGGCGCCATCTATGAAGGCACGGTCGTCAAGACTGCCGACTTCGGCGCATTCGTCAACTTCTTCGGCTCGCGTGACGGCCTGGTTCACATCTCGCAGCTCGCTTCCGAGCGCGTTGCAAAGACGCAGGATGTCGTCAAGGAAGGCGACAAGGTCTGGGTCAAGCTGATGGGCTTCGACGAACGCGGCAAGGTCCGCCTGTCCATGAAGGCCGTCGACCAGGCGACCGGCAAGGAAATCGTCGCCGAGAAGAAGAAGGACGAGGGCGAAGCCGCCGAATAAGCGGCCCCTCACCTCTGCAACAAGGCGCGGAACCCTTTCCGCGCCTTTTTTATATGCCTGAAGGACCATTTTCATGAGCCAGGAATCGCTGAAGACCCTTTTCCATCCTTTCGCATCCGGCGTTCTCGAACTGCCGGCGGAAGGAACCCGTTACCTGTTTCTCGGTGCCGAGGCCGGCTTTACTCCACCGGCCGGATTTGCCGCCTCGCTGAGCTGCGTCCAGGGCTTTCGTGGCGAATTCCTGAAGCTGCAAGCCGCTCGTCTCGATCCCCAACCGCAGGCTGAGGGCGAGGATTTCGACGGGGCGCTCATCCTCTTCGGCAAGCATCGCGGCGAAAACGAAGCGCGTACCGCAGAAGCGCTCGCACGCGTGAAACCCGGCGGCAGGATCGTCATCGCCGGCGGCAAGGAAGATGGCGTGCAGCCCATGCGCAAGCGCCTCTACAGCCTGGGCCTGGAGGTCGAGCATATGCCGAAATATCACGGCGTGGCCCTGTGGTTCTCCGTGCCCGCCGACGCGAGTGCGCTCATCGCGGCGCTGAAGCCCTCGGACGTTGTTGTCGAAGGCCGGTTCAAGACCGTGGCCGGCATTTTTTCCCATGACCGGGTGGACGCCGGTTCCGAACTGCTGGCATCGCGCCTGCCCGCCGACTTCGACGGCAACGCCGCCGATTTCGGCGCCGGCTGGGGCTATCTGTCGGTGATGCTGGCGGAACGCTCGCCCCGGACCGTGCGCATCGACCTTTTCGAAGCCGACCATCTGGCGCTGGAATGCGCCAAGGCGAACCTGCAGGCAAACTGCCCGGATCTCGCGACCCGCTTCTTCTGGCAGGATCTCACCCGCGAACCGCCGAAAGAGAAGTACGACCTCGTCATCATGAACCCGCCCTTCCACCAGGGTCACGCGGCCGAGCCCAGCCTCGGGCAGGCGATGATCGCCACCGCCGCCCAATGCCTGCGCGCCGGAGGCATGCTGCTCCTGGTCGCCAATCGCGGCCTGCCCTACGAGCAAACACTTGCTGCCAGCTTCCGCGAGCATGGTGAAACCTGCCGTAACGCCCGCTTCAAGGTGCTTTGGGCCAAGCGCTGAGGCAGCTGCCGACAAATATCCGGAGATTCCAGCGATCCGATCTGGCGCAATGCAGGCCGGATCGCTGTCGTTTTGGCTCGTGATGACGCTCACTCGACAAAATGAACCGCGTCACTTAACCTGAGGCGACAATCTGTTAGCGCTGGGCGCCAATCCGTCAATGTCGAGTAAAAGTCTAACCGACGAACTGACTACGGTAGCGGGCGTCGCATCCGCAGTCGCAAAGCATGCCCTCAGCTATGGCATCGATATAGGCCCCATCTGCAAGGCACTGGAGATCGATCCGGAGAGCTTCCAGTCACTGACCAGCCGCATCAGCATCGACCGCCTCTGCAGGCTTCTGGAGGCCTGCGCGCTGCTTGCCAATGACGATGCGTTCGGGCTGACATGCGTCCGCAATTTCATCGCCGGCGCGACTGGCCCCTTCGGCTATGGCGTGATGTCGGCTCCGACGGGACGGGATTTCGTCCGCTTCGTCAAGGAGCACACCCAGTATGTCACGCATACGAGTTACTGCGACCTGGAGTTCGATGATCGGGGCGCACGCCTGACCTGGACTTTCGCTCCCGTCATCGTGAAACGCGATCAGTATGTCGACATGGCGCTTGGCCTTTTGATGCAGCGGGCGCGGGACATTTCAGAGCAAGCCAATGAAATCATCGAGGTCGAGCTTGAGCGCCCCAAGCCGAAGCAACCGCATATTTTCAGAGAGTTGCTCGCCAAGAAGGTCACCTTCGAGTGCCGGCTGAACTCCATTCGCTTCGGCAATGCGTTCCTCGAGGCCCGCAATCCCAAGGGCGACAAGCGCCTGCACGAGCTGATGGACCTGCAATGCCGGGCCATGCGTCCCGAACCGACGCTGCTCGACAGCGACTTCATTGACCAGGTTCGCAAATACCTGTTCCTGCATATTTCGGAACAGAGCTTCGCACTGGCGGAGATCGCACCCTATTTCGGGCTTTCGGAACGAACGTTCCAGCGCAGGCTGGCCGAGCACCGGACGAGCCTCAATGAACTGCGCGACGATGTCCGTCGCGATATCAGCCATAATCTTCTGACGACCAGCGACCTGCCTATTTCGGAGATCTGCTACCGGTTGGGCTATTCTGCACCAAGCGCCTTCACCCGGTCGGTGACCCGCTGGTTCGGTGTCACACCGAGAGACCTGCGGGAACGCAAGAGCGCCTGAAGTCGAGGCGGCAGATAAGTGCTTCCGCACGCCGCGGACAGGACCTCTTGACAAAATCCGGTTACTCGGAAGAAATAACCCGAAGAGGCGAATTCCAGAAACAGTTCTTCGAATCAAAAATTGACTGGCCGGTAAAATATTTGGCGGCCAGAGCGAATTACTTTTGCCCGTTCAGCCAGTATACGACCCGCCAACAATGCGGGCACGGAGCGGTATTGCCATATGCCCGGACCGAAGATTCCATTCTGGTTTTCAAGACATCATGACAAAGCTCAACGCCTCCGGGAATGAGCCCCGCGATGGGGCTGTTCTCAGCAAGCCGGAAATACAGTGCCTTACCCTGGTGGCCGAGGGAAAACGGCCGCTGGATATATGCAATCTTCTGGTTCTCTCGGAAATCCAGGTGGAGGATCTGCTTCAGTCTGCACAGCAGAAGCTCGGTGCCCGCAACCGCATGCACGCGGTCAGCCTGGCGATGCTCGCGGGCGCGATCCGGCACGAAAGTCATTCGAAACCGGAGTAGCCCGGGACTTGCCCGGCTGGCGGACCCTCCGTTTTCAGGCCTGACGCGACATCTCGCGTCAGGCCTTTTCTTATTGTCCGACAGTGCATCTCCGGCGAGAATGGAACGCCTTCAAAGCTCTATCTCTTATTTTCCCGCAGTTTCCGGGCAAAACCGCTGCACCCTTTTCGCTGGAACTGCTTTACTCGCTGTCGGCGCGGCGCAGGACTTCGAGCGTCGGCAGGGACGTGATGTTGTAGCCGCCGTCGACATAGTGGATTTCGCCGGTCACGCCGTTCGACATGCCCGACAGCAGATAGAGAGCCGAGCCTCCGATGTCTTCGATGGTCGGAGTGCGCCGCAACGGTGCATTCTTCTGGTTCCACGAAAGAATGGCCCGCGCATCAGAAATGCCGGCTCCTGCAAGCGTGCGAACGGGACCTGCCGAGATAGCGTTGACGCGAATGCCGCGCGGGCCATAATCGGCCGCGAGGTAACGGACGGACGCTTCCAGGGCGGCCTTGGCAACACCCATGACGTTGTAATTGGGAATGACCCGCATCGAACCGCCGTAAGTGAGTGTCAGCATGCTGCCGCCATCGGCCATCAGGTCGGCCGCCCGCTTGGCGATCTCGGTGAAGGAGAAGCAGGAGATCACCATGGTGCGCGTGAAGTTGTCACGCGTGGTGTCCGCATAGAAGCCCTTAAGCTCGTTCTTGTCGGAAAAGCCGATGGCGTGGACGATGAAATCGATCTTGCCCCAGCGCTCCTTCAGCTGCGCGACGGTGGCGTCGAGGGAAGCCAGATCCTCGACATCGCACGGAAGAATGAAGTCCGAGCCAAGTTCGGCGGCAAGCGGCTTGACGCGCTTGCCGAGCGCCTCGCCCTGATAGGTGAAGGCGAGTTCGGCGCCCGCGCCAGCCAAAGCCTGGGCGATACCCCAGGCAATCGAATGGTTGTTCGCGACCCCCATGATGAGGCCGCGTTTGCCCTGCATGATACCGCTCATCTTGTCATCCATTGTAACGCTGGAACACCAGGGTGGCGTTGGTGCCGCCAAAACCGAAGGAGTTCGAAAGAACGGTGTCGATCCTTGCATTGTCGATGCGTTTGCGAACGATCGGAACGCCATCGAATTCCGGATCGAGCTCGGCAATATGGGCGCTTTCGCCAATGAAGCGCTCCTGCATCATCAGGAGGCCGTAGATCGATTCCTGTACGCCGGCAGCACCCAGCGAATGACCGGTCAGCGACTTGGTCGACTGGATGTGCGGGATCTTGTCCCCGAACACTTCGCGGATGGCGCCGATTTCCTTGCTGTCGCCGACCGGGGTCGAGGTGCCGTGGGTGTTGATGTAGTCGACATCGCCCTTCACCGTAGCAAGCGCCTGCCGCATGCAGCGGATGGCGCCCTCGCCCGAGGGGGCGACCATGTCATAGCCATCGGACGTCGCGCCATAACCGACGATCTCGGCGTAGATCTTGGCGCCGCGGGCCTTTGCATGCTCCAGCTCTTCCAGAACCAGAACGCCTGCGCCACCGGCGATGACGAAGCCATCGCGGTTGACGTCATAGGCGCGGGAAGCAACGCCCGGCGTCTCGTTGAACTTGGTGGACATGGCGCCCATCGCGTCGAACAGGTCGGACATTGACCAGTCGAGGTCTTCGTGACCGCCTGCAAAGACCATGTCCTGCTTGCCCCACTGGATCATCTCGGCGGCGTTGCCGATGCAATGGGCGGAGGTGGAGCAGGCCGAGGAGATCGAATAATTGACGCCGTGGAGCTTGAACCAGGTGGCGAGCGTCGCGGATGCGGTGGAGGACATGGCCTTCGGCACAGCGAACGGACCGATGCGCTTCGGGCTCTTGTTCTGGCGCGTGATGTCGGCGGCCTCGACGATGGTACGGGTGGACGGGCCACCCGAACCCATGATGATGCCGACACGCTCGTTCTGGGCATAGTCGGCCTCTTCGAGGCCGGCATCGGCGATCGCCTGCTTCATGGCGACATGATTCCAGGCGCCGCCCTGTGACAGGAAGCGCATGGCGCGACGATCGACGAGGTCGGTCGGGTCAAGGGAGGGCTTGCCCCACACCTGGCACTTGAAGCCGTGTTCGGCAAAGTCCGGCGAAAAGGTGATGCCGGATTTCGCGTTGCGCAGCGACTCCGTCACTTCAGCAGCATCGCTTCCGATGGAAGATACGATGCCAAGACCCGTTACAACTACCCGTCTCATCTCTCAGACCTTCTTGTTATCATGATTGGACAGAGCCTGCCTTCAGGCCGTCTTATCCTTCGACAGACCTACGCGAAGGTCAGTTGCCTGGTAAATGGTTTCGCCATCGGCCTTCAGCCAGCCATCGGCCGTGCCGAGCACGAGGCGACCGCGCATGACCCGCTTGAAGTCGATGCCGTATTCGAGAAGCTTGGTGTGCGGGCGGACCATTCCCTTGAACTTGACCTCACCGGTCGACAGCGCCATGCCACGACCCTCTTCCCCGAGCCAGCCAAGGAAAAAGCCGGTCAATTGCCACATGCCGTCGAGGCCGAGGCAGCCAGGCATGATCGGATTGCCCTGGAAGTGGCAGGGAAAATACCAATCGTCCGGGCGGACATCGTACTCGGCCCGGATATAGCCCTTGTCGAAAGCGCCACCGGTCTCGGAAATATCTGTGATGCGATGAACCATGAGCATCGGCGGAAGGGGAAGCTGGGCATTGCCGGGACCAAAAAGCTCGCCGCGACCGCAGGAAAGGATTTCTTCGTAGTTATAGCTAGATTGTCTCGGTTTCATCTCTTCTTCTTCTTCCCCCCTGAGCTTCACGTTGGCGGACCCTTAGAGCAAGATAGGGACAAAATGAAGTCCCACAATAGCCGACATGCAATCGCATGAGAGTTGGTCGACACTTGTGCGACGCCGGTCCCGTTCGCCGTCGCATACAGCATGACTTCGGCAACGACCAGAGAGAAAAGCCGCAAAAGGCTGGTTTTGCGGCTGTTTCTCATGCCGCAATGCCGCAGACGCTATTGAAAGGCCGAGGCTTAAAAGTTATATCCTTGATCAACGTCATTGAATTGACAGGTGGAGAATCGGAGTTCGTCGGTGACGATGGCTGAATACGGTGCAAGCACAGAACTAAAACTGCGACGCTCGGGTCTGCGCCCGACGCGTCAGCGTATTGCGCTCGCCAGCCTTCTTTTCGCCAAGGGCGATCGCCACCTGACGGTCGAGGAACTGCATGAGGAAGCGATCGCAGCCAACGTGCCGGTATCGCTTGCAACCGTCTACAACACGCTGCACCAGTTTACCGAAGCGGGCCTCATTCGTGTTCTCGCCGTCGAAAGCGCCAAGACTTATTTCGACACGAATACATCGGACCATCACCACTTCTTCGTCGAAGGCGAGAACGAGGTTCTCGACATCCCGGTTAACAACATTTCGATCGACAATCTCCCGGAACCGCCTGAAGGCATGGAGATTTCCCATGTCGACGTTGTGATCCGCCTGCGCGCCAAGAGCAAGTAAGTCCTTCCCGGACGACACCGCCTATTTCATCACGTCCTCGGGCGGCCGGCCCGGGCGGGAATTGGGGCGTGGCAGCGACCAGCCGAACCGCAGGGCCCCACCGCGAATGGCAAAGGCCGTCAGAGCGCCGAAAATCGATGCTGTGTGGAGCTCAAGCCCGAACTCCGTCGCGGCAGTGAAGACCGTGGCGCCCGCTAGTGCCGCGGTAACGTAGATCTCCGGCCGCAGCAGGACAGACGGCTCGCCCGCGATGATGTCGCGCAGAATGCCGCCGAAGGCAGCCGTCAGCGTGCCCGTGACCACGGCGACGGTCGGCGATCCCGTCGCCACATAGCCCTTCGCCGCCCCCATGACGCAATAGGCCGAAAGACCAACCGCATCCAGCCAGACGAGCAGGCGATAACGCGATTCAACGAGATGGGCGGTGAAGAAGACCAGGACGCCGACAGAGGCGCAAACCAGCACGTAGCCCGGATTGACGACCCAGAAAACCGGAAGGCTGCCAAGTACGACATCGCGCATCGTCCCGCCGCCTATGCCTGTGACGAGGGCCAGAAAAAGGAACCCGATCAGGTCGAGCTCCTTGCGCGAGGCGGAAAGCGCGCCTGTCGCCGCAAAGACCGCCACACCCGCATAGTCGAGAAACCCCAGCAACGACATGGAAATCCTTTCAACCCGATATGATGTCTAGAGAACAGAAGAAAACGTCAGGGTCGCGCAAGCAGGCCCTGCAAGGATGGCCGCGATATTTTCATTTCGCCGGGACGAACGCCGTGAAGTACCTGTTGCTTGCCACATTGCAAATCGCCCTCCTGTTTGCCGCACCTGCATCCTCCTTCGGTCAGCAGCAGCTTATCAGCGATCCTGAAATATACGAGAAGGAACACTTCAAGAAGCGATGCGGAACGGTGGAATACGGGCCGAAATTCATCGACCGGATCGACATCAACAATGACGGCATCATCGATGCCGTGGCCAATGAGGGCGACCTGTCATGCGACGGTACGCGCGGCCCCGATTGCACCGCGGACGGCTGCCCCCATAATTTCTACCTGCAGGTCAAGGAGGGCGGTTACTTCATGATCGCCACCGCGCAACTCTACGGCTACGACTTCCTCAAACGGTTCGGCAACATGGTGTTCGTGCTGAAGATGCACCCGCGCTTTTGCGAGCGCACCGACAGCGAGCCCTGCCAGATGACCGTGCGGGTGCGCGGCACCAAATTCCTGACCATCTCCAAGAAATAGCCGGGCCGCGCCCATCAGGGCGCTGGATAGAGGGAATCGATCCTGCCCGTCAGGTAATAAGCGGCAAGGCCGATCCATTCGCGCACGGCGGTGGAAGTCTGCTGCGCGTTGAGAGTGGGTTGGGTGAAGTCCAACGTCAATCGCTGTTCACCGCTGGTGCGGTAATCGACCGGCCAGGGCGTCACGCTCACCCCCGCCTTACGGAACAGACCGACGGAACGCGGCATATGGAAGGCCGACGTAATGAGCAGGCAATCGCTGAGCCCGCCGGTTTCGAGCAGATTGCGACTGAAGGCCGCATTCTCGTAGGTGGTGCGCGACTGTTTCTCGGTCATCAGCCGCTCGGCGGGAATACCGAAGGCGGAGAAGAAGCGCAGCGATGCGGCCGCGTCGCCTTCATAGGCACCGCTCAACGAACCGTCACCGCCGGAAACCAGGATCTTCGCCTGCGGATAACGGATGGCGAGCCGCAGCGCATCGACGAACCGGTCGGCTGCCTGGTTGAGGTCTATCCCTCCACGGCTTGTCGTCACCTCCGTTTCGAAGGCGCCACCCAGCACGATCATGCAGGAAAGCGCATCCGGATCCTTCAGCGGTCGGGGAAAGCGGGCTTCGAGCCCCTGCAACGCAAAGGAGCCGGCGCTGGTGAACAGCACCACGAAAAGGACAATACCCGCCGCAAGGCTGAGCACCAGCCCGGTTCGACGAAGACGGAAGAACTGGGCAAGGACCGCAGCAAGAATGGCGAAACAGGCGAGAGACAGCGGCTGGGCGAGCATCCAGAACAACTTGGAAATAACAAACATCGGGTCTCCTCAAGGATCGACCTGACATACAGGCGACGGGCCTTACCCACAATGCTCGGCATCCCGCCGAGCGAAGACAGCTTCGCTCAAGGCAATGACCCTAGGCCTCTTATATACATAGATACGGACATAAAAGACTGAATTCGGAGGCCGCATGCGCTTCGCAATCGACATTATCGACGACGCGGGAAACAACCGGATCTACATCGGCGAGCCGCTCGGTCTTGCAGGCGACAAGCTGCGCGTCCAGCTTCGCGACAGGGAAGCCATGTTCGAGATCGAGCGCATCGCCGACTGGTTCCAGATCGACCAGACCGAAAGCAGGGGTCGCGGAGAATTGTTCTGCTGACGGGGCCGCACGCTATACCGCGCGCCCACGGCCGACGGCCAGCGTCGCGGGTCTGCGGCGGCGAATCCAGATGACCGCGAAGGCGACCAAAGCACCCGCCGACAGAAGCCCGCAGGACAGAAGAGGGCGATAGGCGAACCAGCCGATCGCAATCACGAGCGGGCCAATCAGAACGGTTAGAACGAGCGCGACCAATCCGGTGCCGAAACCAACCAGCGTGCCGAAGAACGGGATGACGTCTGCAATCACGCCGAGGATAGACAGAATCAAGGAAAAGCCGACAAAAAGCCCGATCATTCCGCCCAGACGCACAAGCCAGGTGACCAGGGTATTTTCCGCTTGAGCGTCGGCAAACATCCGAACCGCGTCAATCCTGCCGGCAGCGCTCAGGAAGAGTTCGCGACCATTGGTCGTCCGGTATGGTATCAGCGCGCCACCCATCTGCTGGGCGACAAGGCTCGCTTCGTCGAGATCGGCACGCGTGTAACGTATCCGGACATCGCCGATCACCGGAGCAGAGGCATCCGCCCCAACGTAGAAACCGCCCCGATCGAGATGGACGGGCCGCGACAGCGCCTTGCCGACATTGACGGCATCGTTTTCCGTGACCTTCAGGTCGCTCTGGCTGCCGAGATATGCGATGTCCTCACCGGACACGGTAAAAACCCCGACCGTCGCGGTTTCAACGCTGAAGCCTGCGCTTTCCACCGGCAATCGGGGGTTCTCATGCCCTTCCGGCTGACGGAAGTCGGCGGAGTTCTGGCGCCCCTCGCGCCATTCCTTCTGATATTTGTAGGTGGTGACAGTCTCTTCACTGCCACCCAGCTTCTTCTCCGTGGTCGATTCGCTCGATTGGATCCACTGATACATCTCGACCTCGCGGCGAACCGCCAGCGCACCATCGGCCGCGATTGCAAACTCGGGGTCCGAAGCGATGCCGCCAGCCTTCACCTCGCCGGAGATATGAACCAGTTTGCCTTCGTTCGAAGGCGCGATCTCATCTGCGCTCACCGGAACGACAATGCTCGCGCCCTCGCCGAGCGCGCGGTAGGTCTTGATCGACCTGCCTTCATTCCAGAAAAGCGTCCAGATCGATGCAACCACGACAACGATGCCGACCAGAAAGCCGATCAGCGCATTCTTCAGGCGCGCGAACCATGACGTCCGTGTCGTTTCCGTAAAACTCATGCCCCTGTCCCCGCCCCGTCCGCTACAACGCGCCTTGAACGGATTCATTAGCGCATTTGGGTATGGGAACCATTAAGACCCGACAGGGACAAACAATGGAATGAGGCAAATCGCTCGGTACAGGCGATCAAGTCGTTCGCCTGGAAGACAACAGCAGATTGTCGGAGGAGAAATTTGGTGGAGCTAAGCGGGATCGAACCGCTGACCTCTTGCATGCCATGCAAGCGCTCTCCCAGCTGAGCTATAGCCCCAAACCATGGGTCCGGCAACGCCGGTTCCGGGAACCTGCCGGGCGCGCTGTCCGGCGGGTGGCGGCTTATTACTTCCGGTTTTCGGAGATAGCAAGCCGAAAAATCGCGGACCCGGAAAGTTTTTGCATTTCCGGGTCCAAGTCCCTGAAAAATCAGACTTCGTCGTCGTCGCCGGTGACGCCGATGATGCCGCTCATGTCGTCGTCGTCATCGTCTTCGTCGGCTTCGAGGAAGGTGTCGTCATCATCGTCGCCGAGTTCGACGTCATCGTCGCCGATATCCGGCAGATCGTCGCCACCGCCGTTTTCGTCGGCGTCTTCGAGAGCCACGAGTTCGATTTCCGTGTTTTCGGTATCGACCTCCGCGACATCCTCCTCTTCAGCCTTTTCCATGATGGAAGCGACGGACGTTTCTTCGAAATAAGAGAGCGGCCAGCTCTTGCCCGTATAGGGCGATACGATCGGATCCTTGTTCAGATCGTAGAATTTCTTGCCCGTATCCGGGTCGGTCCGCTTGGTGCCAAGTTCTGCTTTCGCCACTGTCGAAGCCTCGTGATGTCTTGAGGAATATGCCGGCACGCGCCGTTCATCCGGTCCCTGACCGGTCAAATTGCTAGCGGGCTCCCTTAATCGTTGCAACCCGTTCTGTCAAAGGCAAACTTCACGCCGCATTGTCAGGGCTTTTTGCGGGCCGAGGGATGACCATCAAATCGCTTTATGCTAACGAGCGCGGAAATCGGCGCCCATGGCAACCGGCAGCATCCCCGGACATGGTTCGCGCGGCAAGGAATATCCGATCGGAGGAAACACGTTCATGGCGCATGGAGCCCTGCCCAAACCGGCCACCTCGCGGAAATCACCCGCCCTCTCCGGCACCATCCGCATTCCCGGCGACAAGTCCATTTCCCATCGTTCCTTCATGTTCGGCGGCCTTGCCTCCGGCCAGACGCGCATCACCGGGCTGCTCGAGGGCGAGGACGTCATCAACACAGGCAAGGCCATGCAGGCGATGGGCGCCAGGATCGTCAAGGACGGCGACACCTGGATCATCGACGGCGTCGGCAATGGCTGCCTGCTTGCACCGGAAGCGCCGCTCGACTTCGGCAATGCCGGCACCGGCTGCCGCCTCACCATGGGGCTGGTCGGCGTCTATGATTTCGACAGCACCTTTATCGGCGACGCCTCCCTTACCAAGCGCCCGATGGGCCGCGTCCTCAATCCGCTGCGCGAAATGGGCGTGCAGGTCAAAGCCGCCGAAGGCGACCGCCTGCCGGTGACGTTGCACGGGCCGAAAACACCAGCCCCGATCACCTACCGCGTACCGATGGCTTCGGCGCAGGTGAAATCCGCCGTGCTGCTCGCCGGCCTCAACACACCCGGTATCACCACCGTGATCGAACCGATCATGACCCGCGACCATACGGAAAAGATGCTGCAGGGTTTTGGCGCCAACCTGACGGTCGAGACGGCTTCCGACGGCGTGCGCACCATCCGCATCGAAGGCCGGGGCAAGCTCACCGGCCAAGTAATCGACGTACCGGGCGATCCGTCCTCCACGGCATTCCCGCTCGTTGCGGCGCTGCTGGTTCCGGGTTCCGACATCACCATCCTGAATGTGTTGATGAACCCGACGCGCACCGGCCTCATCCTGACGCTGCAGGAAATGGGCGCGGATATCGAAATCCTCAATCCACGGCTTGCCGGCGGCGAGGATGTCGCGGATCTTCGCGTGCGTTCGTCCAGCCTGAAGGGTGTCACCGTGCCGGAGGACCGCGCGCCATCGATGATCGACGAATATCCGGTGCTCGCTGTGGCCGCCGCCTTTGCCGAGGGGACGACGACCATGCTCGGCCTGGAAGAACTGAGGGTCAAGGAATCCGATCGTCTTTCCGCCGTCGCCGCCGGCCTGAAGCTCAACGGCGTCGATTGTGACGAGGGCGAAGCCACGCTCGTCGTTCGCGGCCGTCCGGACGGCAGGGGTATCGGCAATGCATCCGGTGCAGCGGTGGAGACCCATCTCGACCACCGCATCGCCATGAGTTTCCTTATCATGGGTCTCGTTGCCGAGCATCCGGTAACCGTCGACGACGCGACCATGATTGCCACAAGCTTTCCGGAATTCATGGACCTGATGACGGGGCTCGGCGCAAAGATCGAAACCCGCGAAGGCAAAGCTGCGTGAGCACCTCCTTCACGATCGCCATCGATGGGCCGGCGGCAGCCGGCAAGGGAACGTTGTCCCGGCTGATCGCCGCGCATTACGGCTTCCATCATCTGGACACGGGTCTTACCTACCGCGCCGTCGCCAAGGCGCTTCTCGACGCCGGTCAGCCGCTCGATGACGAGACCGTGGCCGAGCAGACGGCGCTTGCGATCGATCTTGCCGGTCTCGACCGCTCGGTGCTTTCGCAACACGAGATCGGCGAGGCCGCCTCGAAGATCGCCGTCATGCCGAAGGTCAGGCGGGCGCTCGTCGAGGCGCAGCGCAAATTTGCGGCAAAGACGCCCGGCACCGTGCTCGACGGCCGCGACATCGGCACCGTTGTCTGCCCGGCAGCACCGGTAAAACTCTATGTCACTGCTTCGCCGGAAGTTCGCGCCAGACGCCGTTACGACGAGATCCTGGCTGGCGGCGGCAGCGCCAGTTTCGACGCGGTCTTTGCCGATGTGCGCAAGCGCGACGAGCGTGACATGGGCCGCGCGGACAGCCCGCTGAAGCCAGCCGACGATGCGCACTTGCTTGATACGTCGGAAATGAGTATAGAGGCGGCGTTTCAGGCTGCCCGAACCTTTATCGATGCTGCCTTGAAGACATAATCGATACGGAACCCGGCCAGCCGGTTTTCGCAAAGACCAGCCGAAACGAACGTCCTCGCGCCGGACAGCCCTTAAATGAAGGGCGGACGATCTTTCTGGCCATGTGCAACTCGAACCCCCGGCGCATACCGCGTCCCGACTGGATGCGATTAGGAGATTTCATGTCTGTTTCTACCCCTACGCGCGATGATTTCGCAGCAATGCTCGAAGAGTCGTTTGCCAAGACCGATCTGGCAGAAGGCTATGTCACCAAGGGCATCATCACGGCCATCGAGAAGGACGTCGCCATCGTTGACGTCGGTCTCAAGGTCGAAGGCCGCATCGCGCTCAAGGAATTCGGCGCTCGGGCCAAGGACGGTTCGCTGAAGGTCGGCGACGAAGTCGAGGTCTATGTCGAGCGCATCGAAAACGCTCTCGGCGAAGCCGTTCTGTCGCGCGAGAAGGCTCGCCGCGAAGAAAGCTGGATCAAGCTCGAAGCCAAGTTCGAAGCTGGCGAGCGCGTCGAAGGCGTCATCTTCAACCAGGTCAAGGGTGGCTTCACCGTCGATCTCGACGGCGCCGTTGCCTTCCTGCCGCGTTCGCAGGTCGACATCCGTCCGATCCGCGACGTCACCCCTCTCATGCACAACCCGCAGCCCTTCGAAATCCTCAAGATGGACAAGCGCCGCGGCAACATCGTCGTTTCGCGCCGTACGGTTCTCGAAGAGTCCCGTGCCGAGCAGCGTTCTGAAATCGTTCAGAACCTCGAAGAAGGCCAGGTTGTTGACGGTGTCGTCAAGAACATCACCGATTACGGTGCGTTCGTCGACCTCGGCGGTATCGACGGCCTGCTGCACGTAACCGACATGGCATGGCGCCGCGTCAACCATCCGTCGGAAATCCTGTCCATCGGCCAGCAGGTCAAGGTTCAGATCATCCGAATCAACCAGGAAACTCACCGCATCTCGCTCGGCATGAAGCAGCTCGAGTCGGATCCGTGGGATGGCATTGCCGCCAAGTATCCGGTCGGCAAGAAGATTTCCGGCACCGTCACGAACATCACCGACTACGGTGCATTCGTCGAGCTGGAGCCGGGCATCGAAGGCCTGATCCACATCTCGGAAATGTCCTGGACCAAGAAGAACGTACACCCCGGCAAGATCCTGTCCACGAGCCAGGAAGTCGACGTCGTCGTTCTGGAAGTCGATCCGTCCAAGCGCCGTATCTCGCTCGGCCTCAAGCAGACGCTGGAAAACCCGTGGCAGGCATTCGCCTATAGCCACCCGGCCGGCACCGAAGTCGAAGGCGAAGTCAAGAACAAGACCGAATTCGGCCTGTTCATCGGCCTCGAAGGCGATGTCGACGGCATGGTTCACCTCTCCGACCTCGACTGGAACCGTCCGGGCGAACAGGTCATCGAGGAGTACAACAAGGGTGACGTGGTCAAGGCTGTCGTTCTCGATGTCGACGTCGAGAAGGAACGCATCTCGCTCGGCATCAAGCAGCTTGGCCGCGATTCGGTCGGCGAAGCTGCCGCTTCCGGCGACCTGCGCAAGAACGCAGTCGTTTCCTGCGAAGTCATCGGAATCAACGACGGCGGTATCGAAGTGAAGCTCGTCAACCACGAGGACATCACTTCCTTCATCCGTCGTGCCGATCTTTCCCGCGACCGCGACGAACAGCGTCCGGAACGTTTCTCGGTCGGCCAGATCGTCGATGCCCGCGTGACCAACTTCTCCAAGAAGGATCGTAAGGTCATGCTGTCGATCAAGGCTCTGGAAATCGCTGAAGAGAAGGAAGCCGTCGCTCAGTTCGGTTCCTCCGATAGCGGCGCTTCTCTCGGCGACATCCTCGGTGCCGCGCTCAAGAACCGCAACGCCGAATAAGGCCAGGTTTCAATCGCATCAAAAAGCCCGCTGGTCGCATGACCGGCGGGCTTTTCTTTTGATCGGATTTCCCGGGAAACTCAGGCCCAATCGGCCATTCGCTGATAGAGATCCGCTGCGGGCAGGCCATCGGACACGTCGGCGGTGAGCAGTGGCGTACGGCCATCTACCTCCCCTTCGGCAGCAAGCGGATGCTGTTCCGCCGGGGCTTCTTCCGCGGCATTCGCCTGCTCTTCGCCGGCCTGATCCTTTCCGCCCCCGTCATCGCCGCCGGCGAAGTCATCCCCGCCGTCTTCGTCTTCATAGCGGCGTCTGAGTTCCTTCTCGTCCTCGACATATTCGTCCTGCGCCATCAGGTAGCTGACCATCGGCAAGGGTACACCCTCGCGAAGCAGCATAGCCTGGCGCAAGACCGGCTGGTCGATATCCGCCGTCGCGCGCGGGGAAACCTCGCCTTCCGCCCATGCGGGGTGCCGAATGTCTGCGGTGGTGGGGGCGCCCGGCGCTTCGTCCTCGAATGCCGAGGCAGCCGGCTGCATGGCCTCGCTCTTCGTCATGCCTGACAAGCGGGCCTTATCGATGGGCGGCTGCTCTGCCGGCATTTCCGTGGACGACGCATAGGCTGCGGTCGGCGCCGATGCTTCGCCGTCGGTTTCCGCCGCCTGCGGCAACAGATCCGCCGGACCCGCGAGCGCCCGGACCACTGCGTCCTTCCAGCTCTTGAGCGTATTGAGCGCCTGATCGGCGGCATCCTCGATGGTTTCCTGCAATCCTTCCGGCGCGGCCGTCGTTTCCGGCTCCGCGATCGGTGCCTGAATGTCGGCGCCGGCTTGAACGGCGTTCCCGTTGGACAACATCATGCGCGTGGCATGGGCGGCCGTCCGGACCTCGGGTGTCGGAACGGAGACCGTGCGCGAGAGGCCGGGCGAAGGCTCCGGTTCATCGCCGAACTCGAAGTTCTGGCGAAGCCGCTCCTGCAGGGTCCGGATGTCATCCACGCTGCTATCCGGATTCTCCACCCTCGCCTCTGGCGAGCCTGCTGCAGCGCTTCGGGAGAGAACAGGGTTTTCTGCGGAAACGGCCGACCTTGCCCCGGTCCGCAACAAGTCGTCGCCGCTACCGAAATCCGGCCCTGATCTCGTACCAGCATCCCTGGTGACCGGCCGAACGATATCGTCTTCCGGGGCTTCCTCCGACCATTCGGCAGGCTGGCTGGTCGTTGCGGATGCGGAAGGTTTCTGTATTTGAGATAGCGTACGGTTCGAAGGGGACGCCATGCCGGCGACCGGCTTCTGCTCGCCGGCATTCTGCCGATAGGAGGTCACGGCCGATCGGGCGGCAAGATCGCGGTCCTTGTTGCGATAGAGCTCCAGATAAATGGACAGCATGGCCGCCTCGGGTCCAACCGGGTTGCGGAAAGCCTCCATCAGGGTGCGAAGCTGCAAACCAACGAACAGCTGAGTGAGTTGGCGCTGGACAGACTGGCGTTCCTCCTGCGGCAGGTTGGTCAGGGTCTGAACCAGGCGCGCGGCATAGCCGCTCAAGCTTTCGCCGTCGTTGCGCTCGACTTTCAGGGCACGCCCGAGAAGATCGATCAGAGACGCAAGATTCTGCGACATGCGCTCCTGGCCGGACAGCAGCAGCATGTTGAGCCGGCCGGCGATCGCGGCGTTCTGTTCGAGAACCTGCACAGCGGGCGGCGTGCTTGCGGTCTGGCGCGGCGCGACGTCGATCACCGCCTCCTGCTGCTTCCTGGAATCAGGATAGGATGTTCCGGAATTCGAAATTGCCTGAGCCGGAGGCAGCATGGGAACTCCTCTTCATGCAAAGATTGCAGGGAACATCGGCAATTCGGAACCGCGCATGCGGCAACCCTTTTCCGCCAAGCCATCCTGCCGGCGGATTTCGAGCAAGGGCGATCGCCAGTCTATTTGCCGCCATGATGCCCGTGAGGTGTAAACAATTCGCTAACCATAAATGCCACCTTCGCGTCTTGCCGCTTCGAAAAGGCTCGCGTACATCTTTGCCAATACGAACTGCCGGGCCGCCGCATGCGCAATGTCGAGGCCAACCGATGGGTGCTGAATGCCGAATAACCGAAATCCCATCCTCGATACCGACAGCTACAAGCTGGGGCACTTCCTCCAATATCCCGCCGGCACCCGCGCCATCAGCGCCTATGTCACCACCCGCGGCAACTCCTTCCGGCCTGAAGTGGTGTTCTTCGGGCTGCAGATGTTCCTCAAGGAATATCTTTCCCGGCCGATTACCCGTGCCGATATCGATGAGGCCGAGGAAGTCGCCACGCTGCACGGACAACCCTTCGACAGGGCCGGCTGGACCCATATCGTCAGCGCCCATGGCGGCTACCTGCCGCTGAGGATCGAGGCCCTGCAGGAAGGGCTTGTCGTGCGTCGCGACGTGCCTGTGGTCCAGATCGCCAATACCGATCCGGAGTTGCCCTGGCTGACCTCCTACATGGAGACCGCGCTGCTGAGGGCCGTCTGGTATCCCTCGACCGTGGCGACCATGGCGTGGCGGATCAAGCAGGCGATCCGGCCTTTCCTGGAACGGACGTCGGACCGGGCCGAGGAACTGATCTCCGCCAGCATCAGCGATTTCGGCGCAAGAGGAACGGCCAGCCTCGAGCAGACAGGCCTCGGCGGAGCCGCCCATCTGGTGCATTTCAGCAGCACCGATTCGCTACCCGGCGTTCTGCATGCCCGTCGTTACTATGGCGCGCTGATGGCCGGCAGATCCGTTCCCGCATCCGAGCACACGACGGTCACCGCCTGGGGACAGACCCGCGAGGCAGAAGCCTATTCGAACATGATCGAGCGCTTCGCCCGGTTCGGTGCCTATTCGATCGTGGCGGACAGCTTCGATCTCAACAATGCAGTGGCCGATATACTCGGCAAGAAACTGCAGACGAGGATTCGCGCCGCCAACGCGACCCTGATCGTCCGCTCAGACAGCGGCGATCCGATCGATACGCCTGTGCAGGTCGTCGCACAGCTCGCCTATGCCTTCGGCACGCATCTGAACGGTAAGGGTTTCAAGGTTCTGGACAACAATGTTCGGGTTATCCAGTCGGATGGCGTCTCTCTGCAGGACATTCAGATGATCCTCGGGCGGCTGGAGGGCATGGGCTTTTCCTCGGAGAACATCTCCTTCGGCATGGGTTCCTCGCTCCTGCAGAAGGTGAGCCGCGACACGCTCTCCTTCACCATGCGCGCAAGCGCGCTGCTGGATGAGGGCGGCGTCTGGCGTGATATCGGACGCAGGCCCGGCAATCCGCAGGAAAAGCCGCCTACACTCGGCCGGCAGGCCGTCGTGCAGGAGGAAGGCGATATCTTTGCCGTCCCTCTCGGCGAACTCGGACAAAGACCGAACCTGCTGCAACCGGTTTGGGAAGACGGAAAGCTGCTACGCGACCTGGCTTTCGGCGAAATCCGCGAGCTTGCCGCCGCCGCCGGCGCTCAGTGGCGCTAGCAGAGGACCGTGGTTCCTTTCCGGCGAAAACGGAACGGCCTTAGTCTTCTCTGACGCGAACATCCCTGAAGAGACCGTAAAGGCCGTTGTCGTCGGCTTTGAGCGAGAGGATCGCTTCTCCCGCCGCATTCTCCGATTCAGCCACCAGCCCGGCAACGGCATCAAGCCAGCTTCCCCTCGACCGGCGGGATCGGTCGTCCGTGGGCAGAGCCGGTGTCTCGCCCCATGCGCCAAGCTCTTCCGTGAAGACGGCGATCTCAGCGGGCTGTTCCAGCCATTTTCTGAGCATGTCTGCCGCAACAGGGACCGTTGCCGGCGCGGATCGTTCATGTTCGAGACTGTCAGAGGCCCGCATGACACCTGGCAAAGAAGCCTTCGGTGCTTCCATCATGGTCGCATTCATACCGCTTGGTCGACCGTCCTTCCGACGATCGGAAAGTCCGGCAGGAGGATGTCCTGATTGACCACCATAATGCACCCGAGGGATTAAAAAACACTGATTGGCGAACATGGAGTTCTCTTGCCTGAGAGCGCGACAAACGCCATCTTCAGTCAGCTGCCATATCATCGAGGCTTGCGTGAGCTTTCGTCCGCCCTCATTCTTCTCGTCCACTGGCGCCGGCATATTATCGGCGCTGGATCTGGAACTTGCGGCCGAAAAGGCGGATGCGCTCGGCCGGATCGGCAGGAAGCTGGAAGCGGCGCTCGAAGCGCTGGCGACGGCGCGGGCCGAGGGCGCGTCGGAGCAACGCTGCGAGGAACTCATCGACCAGGCTGCCGAACTGGTCTGGGCCTTCTTCATCCAGAGAGAGATATCGGGCTTCCGCAGCCAGGCGGATGCCGTGCGCCGCTACCGGATTCCGCGGGAGGTTCTCATCCGGGTGGGCGTGCGCAGGAAGCCTGAGACAGGAACGGCCAAAACGCGGGGGGACGGCGACACCTGATCGCCCTCCGTCCCTTCGGCTGAAACGGTAGCTGGCGAAGGACAGAGAGAACCGTCAGCTGTGGGCGAAAATGTCCGTTTCTTCCCAGCCGAGCAGGTCAAGCTTGGCGCGGGTCGGCAGAAATTCGAAACAGGCTTCGGCATGGGCCATACGGCCATCGCGCTTCAGACGTTCCGTCAGCTTGTCGCGCAGGGCATGCAGGTAAAGAACATCAGAAGCGGCGTATTCGAGCTGCGCCGGAGAGAGCATTTCAGCCGCCCAGTCCGATGACTGCTGGGCCTTGGAGATATCGATCTCCAGCATCTCCTTCAGATTATCCTTAAGTCCGTGCCGGTCCGTGTAGGTCCGGCTCAGACGGGAGGCAATCTTGGTGCAGAAAACCGGCGCGGTGGTGACACCGAAGGTATGGAACAGGACGGCGATATCGAAACGGCCGTAATGGAAGATCTTCTGCCGAGAGGGGTCGGCGAGCATGGCCACAAGGTTTGGCGCTTCTTTCTGGCCGGCAGCAATCCGGATGACATCCGCAGTGCCGTCACCCGAGGAAAGCTGAACGACGCAGAGCCGGTCGCGGCGCGGCACCAGGCCGAGCGTCTCGGTATCGATGGCGATTGCGCCAGTGTAACGCGCAGCATCTTCTGCGGAAATGTCACCCTCGTGATAGCGAATCGTCGATGCCATCCAATATTCTCCAGATCGCGGCCATGTCTTCGCGCCCGGCTATAGCCCAAAGCAGGCCCGAGCACTACCGTTTTCGAGACCCGCTCCGTGCATCACAATTGCGGTCGGCTGACGGGGCCGTTTTCCGTCAATGCGGTATAGGCGAGCGTCTGGTCCAAATGCCCGGCGCGCAGCGCCAGCAATTTTTCCGCATAGTGCAACCGCGTTCCGGCGTAGTCCGGCTCTTCCGCAACATTGTGCAGTTCCATCGGATCCCGCTGGAGATCGAACAGAAGCGACGGCAGACCGGCGAAGTGGACATATTTGAACGCCCTGTCGCGGACGACGGCGAGATTGCAGAGGTTCGACGGCAGGCTGAAATGCCTTTCCGCCCCTGCGGTCACGATCTCGCGGAAATCGAATTCGAAGAAGGCGGCATCCCGCCAGAGCTCCGGCACGCCACCGCCCAGGAAGGGCATCAGCGAGGCGCCGTCCTGATGGTTGCGCGGCGTGAGCCCAAGCCTGTCGCAAAGCGTCGGCAGAATATCGGCGGCAGAGGTGAAGGCTTCGACCTGCCGGCCAGCCGACGCGGCGGCAGCGGGATCGCGGATCACCAGTGGGATATGATAGCTGCCGTCGTGATAGCCGCCTTTTCCCAGCGCCCAATGGTCGCCTATCATCTCGCCGTGATCGGAGGTGAAGACGATTATGGTCCTCTCCCAGTCGCCTTGGTCGCGCAGTGCATCGAAAATACGTCCGAGTTGGGCATCGACTTCGGCGATCATGCCGAAATAAATGGCGCGGATCCTGTCGAAATCCTCGTCCCGCCACTCGCTCAGAGGCCCCGTCGCGCCATGGACGAAGCTCGATTTCTGCAGGCCGTCCATGGCATAGCGCATGAATGGATGGATCATCGCTTCGTCGGCACGGCGGTCGGCGCGGGCATAGGCGGGTCCATCGCCCGCCGCAAACATGCTGTTATAGGGTTCCGGGACACAGAAAGGGGGGTGCGGACGAAGGAACGAAATATGGGCAAACCAGGGGCGATCCTGCGTTTCACGCCAGTTCAGAAAAGCTTCCGCCAGGAAAGCCGTCTGGGTTTCCTCTTTCGAATAGGCGGGGGGATCATTTCCGACGCGACAGTCGCCCGGCGACGCGGTCCGGTGGACATTGCGATCGAAGGCATCCCGGCGTCCTCTCGCCCGCAGCCAACTTAGCCAGTGGCGCTCATGCTCCAACAGGATCTGCCCGACGGTGAAGCCCGGAAGGACCCCTTCATAGGAGGTCAGCACAGGGTCATTCGGATCGAGCGGTCGTGGATCCGGCGAAACATCGGTGTATCCGAACACGGTCGGGTCATAGCCCGCCCGCCGCGCAGCCAGCGCGATGTTGTCGAAGCGGGCATCAAGCGGCGAGCCGTTGCGACAAACCCGGTGATTCATCTGATAGAGGCCCGTATAGAGCGATGCGCGAGCCGGCGAACAGGGGGCCGCGCCGGCATAGTGGCGGCGAAACAGCACGCCTTCACCGGCAAGGGCGTCCACATTCGGTGTTCTGACTACGGGATGCCCCGTCGCCGACAGACAGTCGCCGCGCCACTGGTCGGCCGTAATCAAAAGAATATTCGGCTTCATCAACCGTTCTCCAGAGGTCTTTGCAATGTTCCTCGATTCGCCCGCCGGCAGTGCAGAGTTTCCCCGTCATCCGGCAACACGCAAATGAAAAAACATGCCCCTGCCATGCTCAATGAGCACCGGTCGCTTGCCTGCCGCCGCCAGCGCCCTAAAACCAAGCAACGACCATCGCAAGAAAGGATGTTGAGATGAGCGGCACAATCCTCATTACCGGCGCAACGGCCGGATTTGGCGCAGCCACGGCACGCCGCTTCGTCGCCGAGGGCTGGAAAGTCATCGGCACCGGTCGCCGCGCGCAGCGACTGGACGATCTCGGAGCGAAACTCGGCGACGCCTTTCACGGCCTTGTCTTCGACATTACCGACGAAACCGCCATGCGCGAGGCGCTGGCCGGGCTTCCCGCCGCGTTTTCCGGCATAGACGTGCTCGTCAACAATGCCGGCCTGGCGCTTGGCACGGCGCCTGCACCCGAGGTTCCGTTCGCTGACTGGAAAACGATGGTCAACACCAACATCACCGGGCTTCTGGCGATCACCCATCATCTGCTGCCGACGCTGATCGAGCGGCGCGGCATGATCGTCAACCTTTCCTCGGTCGCCGCCCACTGGCCCTATTCCGGCGGCAATGTCTATGCCGGCACCAAGGCATTCCTGCGCCAGTTCTCGCTCGGTCTTCGCTCCGACCTGCACGGCAAGGGCGTTCGTATCACCTCGATCGAGCCCGGTCTTTGCGAAAGCGAGTTCACGCTGGTTCGCACCGGCGGCAACCAGGCAGCCTATGAAGCACTTTATGGCGGCGCGCACGCAATCCAGCCGGAGGACATCGCCAATACGATCCACTGGGTGGCCTCTCAACCGCCGCACATCAACATCAACAGCCTCGAAATCATGCCCGTCAGCCAGTCCTGGGCCGGTTTTCAGGTGCACCGGGAAAAATGACGGTAGGCTTCCGCCCGCGACGAACCACTCCGTCCGTCCCGGATTCATGCATTTCCAGCGTCCGATGGCGGTGGAACGACCTGGAATTGCCTGCAGATGCGGCAATTTGGGCCTGCGTCCGCCTGTCGCAGCGCTTTAATTCCCACTCCAAAGCGCTCACGGTCAATTTTGAACCGCAAAGCTATGCATAAATCGCATTGGTGCATTGCAGCAACGGTACTATTCATTCCGCGCAATCAAGCTATATTCAAATCATCGAACGGCGCACTCCTCCTCCCAGCGCCGTTAGATAGGATCGGCAATACTCCTCCTCCTCCCAATTGCCGATCAAGTTCAAGAGCCTGGCGCACCTCCTCCCGCGCCAGGCTCTTTTCGTTTCTGCCCTTGCGACTCACCGCTATATTCCTTCAGTCCCATGGTCACTCCGTTTGAAAAACGGTCACGGGTGGAAGATGTTCTGCGGCATCATCGCCCTGAGGAGCCGACCATGCCTGATTCGAAGTCCGTGAAGATCCGCAACGCGCTCTCGGCAGACGCCGAGCTGCTGCATGCGGGCATTCTGGCCCTGGCTCGCCATACCGGGAGAGAAAATAAGGTCGAGAGCACGCCTGCGGACCTGCTTGCCCATGGTTTCGGCGAGCGGCCGGCCTTTGACGGACTGATCGCCGAGGTCGACGGCTGCTTCGCCGGCATGTGCCTCACCTTTGGTAGCTTTTCCACCTTTCGCGGCGAAGCCGGGATTTACGTCCAGGATCTCTATGTCGAGGAAGATTTTCGCGGCATGCGGATCGGCGAAAGGCTGCTGCAGGCAGCTGCGGCACGCGGCTTCGAACGGGGAGCCCGATATCTGCGCCTTTCTGTCGATTTCGACAACCTACAGGCCCAGGCCTTCTACGAACGCCTGGGCATCACCCAGATCCACATGATGAAAGGCGATGACTTTGCAGCCTTTTCCCGCGAGGGACTGTCTGGCTCATAGACATTGAGGCCTTCCGCGTTGCTGCCGGCCCCTTTTGCCATCCCGTCGGATCTCGCCGACAGGCCGACTGGATAATCAGCTCGGTGCGTTTCTCGCGGCGCTCCCCGAATGGCTTGCCTATCGCGACAATCGGCAGCGGAAGCTCTCCGATCCCGTTGCCGGGCGGTCTCTCCATCTTCGCTTGAGCGTGTTGGATGAGCGCTCTATATAGCTCGGGATCAGCGGCAAGGGAGCAGGCGGCATGGCAGCAAAATTTGGGACGAGCGGGTTGCGTGGTCTTTCCTCGGAACTCGTCGGCAGTGTATCCGCTCTCTATTCCACGGCCTTTGCCCGCTTCCTGCTTTCGGGGGGGCTTGCATCTCCCGGCAGCCCCGTGGTGGTGGCGCGCGATTTTCGCCAGTCCAGTCCGGAAATCGCCTCGACGGTCATGGGCGCGCTGATCCGCGCCGGCCTGAAACCGATCGACTGCGGAACGATCCCGACGCCTGCGCTGGCACTTTACGGCCAGTCGATCGGCGCGGCCGGCATCATGATTACCGGTTCGCACATTCCGGCCGATCGCAACGGCATCAAGTTCTATCGGCCGGACGGTGAAATCGCCAAGACGGACGAGGCCGCCATTACCGAAGCGGCCGCACTGCTCGCCGGGGACGAGGTTGCCAATCGCGTCGAGGCCGGAGTGGCGGAAGATCACGAGGAAAAAGCCAGCCGGCTCTTTCTCGACCGCAACATGGCTATTCTTCCTGCCGGGTCACTCAAGGGCAAACGCATCGGGGTGTACCAGCACAGCACCGTCGCCCGCGACATGATGGTCAAGGTATTCGAACATTATGGCGCAACGGTCTTTCCGCTGGGTCGTTCGGAACAGTTCATTCCTGTCGATACCGAGGCCGTCTCGGACGAGACGATCCGGCTGCTGGCGGGTTGGAGCGACGAGCTCTCGCTCGATGCCATCATCTCCACCGACGGCGACGGGGACCGCCCGCTCGTTACCGACGAACACGGCCTGCCGCTACGCGGCGATCTGCTGGGTCTCGTCGCCGCACGCTTCCTTGGCGCAAACGTCGTTGCAACGCCGGTGACCTCCAATTCGGGCATAGAGACCGCCGGCGACTTCAAGGTTGTGCGCACGCGTGTCGGTTCGCCATTCGTGATCGCGGCAATGGACGAAGCGCTTGCCTCCGGTGAAAGCAAGGTCATCGGTTTCGAAGCCAATGGCGGCCTGATGCTGGGTTCAGACTTCTCGATCGGATCGACGACATTAAAGGCGCTGCCCACGCGCGACAGCTTCCTGCCGGCGCTGGCGATTCTCGGGATTGCCGCAGAGAATCCACAGACGCTTTCGGCCGTCGCCAGAACCTTCAGCCTGCCTATTGCACTTGCCGACCGGCTGGAAAACTACGCGACCGAGCGCAGCGCGGCGCTAATGGCATATCTGCGCAGCTCGCCGGACTGTCTTTCCGACTTCCTCACCTCCCTCGGCACGGTGAAATCGACAAGCGATATCGACGGTTTGCGGGTAACGCTCGGCGACGACAGCATCATCCATTTCCGCCCGTCGGGAAATGCGCCGGAAATGCGTTGCTATGTGGAGGCCGCCGATGAGGATGCGGCCCAGGCCCTTCTCGAAAAGGGTCTCGGACTGCTTGGCGGTTGGCAGCGGATTGCTTGATCGAAATTCATTATCCGGCTAACGGTCGCTCAGGCGGCGGTGCGGATGGAAGCCGCGGCTCCCGGTTCAGGAATCTGGAAGCGGACGCGCGTCTCAAGCGATTCGATGACCTCATTGGCGAAGGCGGCGGCGTTTTCACGCGCCTTCGCCAGATTGCTGACCCGACCCGGATCGGCTGAATAGAGCGTGCCGCCACAATCGAATATATCGCGGAAGGCCGAACGCTCGATGATCGGCGTGTCAAGGACATGGACTCGGCGTTCGGCCAAAAGCGCCTTCACCACCTGCATGGCGCGGGTGGTGACCATGGAATTCACGCGGGTGAGAACCACAGAGAAGGGAATGAAGATATTACCCTTCTCCTCAAGGTATTGCAGGAGTTCGATCACATGGGCGCCGCCCTGGGCATCCATGGCGCATCCCTGGATCGGGATCATGACATGGTCGGAAAAACCGACCGTCTTGGCAAGAAGCGGGCTGCGCGCACCCGGCAGGTCGATCAGTACGAAATCGGAGCGGGAACGGCTTTCCTCAATGTGACGCTGCAGCGAAGCCATCGTGACATAGGACACGACGTTGATGCCCGTACGGCCGCGGGAGGCCTCGAACCAGCGATGGATCCAGTACTGCGGATCGGCGTCGAGGATGGTCACCCGATAGCCCTTGCGCTCCAACTCCGTCGCCAGCAGGAGAACGGCCGTGGTCTTGCCGGCGCCACCCTTGGTATTGGCGAAAGTGATCACAGCCATGCTCGAAACCCTGGAGTGCTGATGAGCCGCTCATCGCTCGGAAGAGACACCGGCGCATGGTGTCCCTCGCCTATCCTTGCCAAACATGGTTAACAAAATCTCAACGGGACAGACGAGATCCAGCCCCTTAACGCCTTGCGTCTGCAGCAAGGATCTCGCGGGCGATCTGGTCCAGCGGCACCACGCGGTCGACACCGCCTCTGGCAATCGCTTCCTTTGGCATGCCGAAAACGATGGAGCTTGCCTCGTCCTGGGCGATGTTGAAGGCGCCGACCTGATGCATCTCCTCCATTCCACGGGCGCCGTCATCGCCCATCCCGGTCATGATGACGCCCATGGCGTTCGATCCGGCAGAGCGTGCCGCGGAGCGGAAGAGAACGTCAACGGAGGGCCGGTGGCGGGAGACAAGCGGCCCGGTCCGTACCGACACGTGGTAACGCGCGCCCTGCCGTTCGAGAAGCATGTGCTTGTCGCCGGGCGCAATCAGCACATGGCCCCGGAGCACCGGATCGCCGTCAACGGCCTCCTTCACGGCGACCTCGCAAAGGCTGTCGAGACGGCGGGCGAAGGCGGCGGTGAACTTTTCGGGCATGTGCTGGACGACGACAATGCCCGGCGCGTTGGCTGGCAGGCGCTCCAGAAGATCCCGAAGCGCTTCCGTCCCCCCGGTTGACGCGCCGATGCAGACCACCATTTCCGTGGTTTTTGCCATCGCCTTGCCGGTCGGCGGCGGCAACACGGCATCGGCCGTCAGCTTCTGGGCCGGGCCGCTTGCGGAGGCCGAGCCGCTGAAACGGCGACGTGTTGCCGGCAGGCGCGCATGGGCCGCGCTCTTCACCACCTCGCAGATGCGCATGCCGGTTTCGGCCAGGTGATCCGCAGCCCCGATCTTCGGCTTGAGAATGACGTCCACCGCGCCGGCCTCGAGGGCCTGGAGGAGGGTTTCCGAGCCTTTCTCCGTCAGCGACGAGCACATGACGACGGGAATGGGGTGCTGCGCCATCAGCTTGCGCAGGAAGGTGATGCCGTCCATACGCGGCATTTCGACATCGAGCGTGATGACGTCGGGCACGTCCTCCTGAAGCTTTCGGGCCGCCATGAACGGGTCGGAGGCAGCGCCGATCACCTCGATGTCCGGATCGGACTCGAATATTCGCGTCAGGGTCTGCCGGACGCTGGCGGAGTCATCGATGATGAGGACGCGGACTTTTTTTCCCATGCTGCCTCAAATGCGTTGGAATACAGTGTTGGCGACCTGTTTCAACGGCAGTTCGAAACCGGAAACGGTCTCGGAATGGCCGATGAAGAGGTGTCCGCCGAGCACAAGGCTGTCGCACAGACGCGACAAAACCTTCTGCTGCGTCGGCTTGTCGAAATAGATCAGGACATTCCGGCAGAAGATGACGTGCATCGGGTCGCCTACGCTGTATTGCGGGTCCATCAGGTTCAACCGCCCGAAGCCGATCTTCGAACGCAGCCGGGGATGAATGCGCACCTCTTGGCGCCCCTTCTCGACATGCTCCATGACGAAGCGCTGCCGAAGGGCCATGGGAACGGGAGCGACCATATCAGCATGGTAAACGCCCGAAAGCGCCGTGGCCAAGACATCTGTGCTGAGATCGGTGGCAAGAATGCTATAGTCGGGAGACCCCGCCCGGGTCAGGAAGTCTTCGAGAACCATGGCAAGAGTGTAGGGTTCCGCTCCCGTCGAACACGCCGCGCTCCAGACCCGGAGCCGGGTGGTTCCCGCAGCCTGCAACGCCGGAAGCAGGCGATCCCTGAGGAACTGGAAGTGGTTCGGCTCCCGGAAGAAGTCCGTCTTGTTGGTGGTGACCGCATCGATCAGATAGACAGCTTCATGCTGGAGGCCGTCGTGATTGAAGATGTAGTCACAGTACCCATCGAAGCTCGATATGCCCGTGGCCCTGAGGCGTCTGCGCAGGCGGCCCTCGAGCATGGTTCGTTTCGTCATGGGCATCTTGATGCCGCTATAGTCATAAATGAAGCGCGCCAAGCGATCGAAATTACGCTTGCTGATATGATCGTCGCTCGGCGCGTCCGTGTAGTTCACCAGTGCCAATGCCGCGTCTCCGCCGGGTTACGCCGCCTGCCTGGATGACAGCAGAGCCGTATCGCTGCTCGACAGGAGATGGGTGAGGTCGATGATGACGACGAAGCCCTCGGGACGACGAACAACGCCCGCGATGTAATCCGACTTCCAGGCGACCCCGATCTCGGGAGCCTTCTCGATCTGGTCACGCCGGAAGGGCGTGACCTCGAAGACGCGATCGGCGACCATGCCAAGCGTCAGCGAACGATCCTCGAACGGAATGTCGAGCACGAGAACCCGGGTGTTCGGCGTCGGCACCGTCTTCGGCAGGCCAAGCTTCAGCCGAAGATCGATGGTGGGAACGCCCTGCCCCCGCACATCGCGGAGGCCCATCAAGTATTCGGGACCGTTCGGTATCTTGAAGACTTCCTCATGGTCGAGGATCTCGCGCACCACTTCGACCGGCACGGCGAAGATTTCCTCGCCGAGCGCAAAAGTGACGAACTGGGATTCGGACTGGATCGGTGCCATGCTCAAGCACTTTCCCTGAAGTCCGCATCATCGGCGTCCGGCCCGCCCATGGTCAGATCGAGGGCAAAGCCCTTGGCGCGAGCCTGCTGGGCCGCGACGTTCATCCCCCCCTGGAAAGCCTGCTTCTGCGGGGCACGCTGAGCTGCAGGCTTCGATGCGGCGGAGGCCGGCGTACGCGGAGCTGCGGATTTCTGCGTGGTGCGGGTCGAAGCACCATCCACCTTGAAGAAAGCGATGGATGTCTGGAGTTCCTCCGCCTGTGCGGCGAGTTCTTCAGATGTCGCCGACATTTCCTCCGAGGCGCCGGCATTCTGCTGCGTCACCTTGTCGAGCTGCTGGATCGCCTCGTTGATCTGCGAGGCGCCGATATCCTGCTCGCGGCAGGCGGCCGAAATCTCGGCAACCAGTTCCGCCGTCTTGCGGATATCCGGAACCAGACGGTTCAACATCTCGCCCGCATCCTGGGCAGACTGCACCGTCTCGCCAGACATCGCGCTGATTTCGGCTGCCGCAGACTGGGAGCGTTCGGCAAGCTTGCGCACTTCCGAAGCAACGACCGCAAAGCCCTTGCCGTGTTCGCCGGCGCGCGCTGCCTCGACCGCAGCGTTGAGCGCCAGAAGATCGGTCTGACGGGCGATTTCCTGCACGATCGAGATCTTCTCGGCGATCGTGCGCATTGCGGCCACCGCCCGGTTCACCGCATCGCCGCTCGCTTCGGCATCCTTGGCAGACTGGCGGGCGATCTTTTCCGTCTGGGCCGCATTGTCGGCGTTCTGCTTGATGTTGGCCGCCATCTGCTCCATCGAAGCAGAGGCTTCTTCCGCCGAAGCCGCCTGTTCCGTCGCACCCTGCGAGAGCTGTTCCGAGCTCGCCGACAGTTCCTGGCTGCCCGACGACACGTTGTCAGACGCAGAAAGCGCGTCCGCAACAACACCACGAAGCCGCTCGACCATGCGCAGAAGCGCAAAGCCCAGCATGTCCTTTTCGGATTGCGGCTTCGGCGTAACGGTCAGGTCGCCGTTGGAGATCTGATCGGCGACACCCGCCATTTCCTTCAGGTTGCCGGTCATGCGGTTGATGGTATCGACCAGATCCTTGATCTCGTCATTAGTCTTGATCTCGACACTCTGGTTGAGATCGCCGATTGCGACGGCTTCGGCGACGTGGGTGATCTTGCGCAGGCCAGCGCTGATTCCAAGTGCGATCCAGAAGGCCGTGACGGAGGCGATGATGACGGCGATCACGGAAAGGGACACAAGCAGCATGCGTGTCGACTGATATTCCGCATCTGCGCTGGCCTTGGCCTCCTGCAGGCGATCGCGGTTCATCTGCACGCCTTCTTCGAGCTTCTTCGTCAGCTCGTTCGCGGCATCGCGGCCCTCATTGGCGGACATGCGCGAAGCTTCCGCGGTGTTGCCGACGCTCACCAGCTGGTGAATTCGCCTGTCGCTCGCCTCGAATTTATCGATGGCAACACGCAACTGCTGCCAGTAATCGCGGGTCGCTGCACTTGCAGTCGACGCCATTTCCTCGAACATCTGGTTGAAGGTCGCTTGTTCCTCCAGGCTGAGATCAATGTATTTCTTCACCTCTTCCGGCGTCGCCGCCAGAATCATGTTCTTCTGGGCACGAACGATGGTCAGCGAAATCGCATTGAGCTGCTGGATCTTGTCCAGACGCACCACGGTTCCCTCGATCACCTCGTCCATATTCGACTTGGAATCGGCGAGGCTCATGATCCCGTAGGACGATGCCACCAGCAGCATCAGCACCATGAAGCCAAAGGCCAGAGCCAGTTTCAGTTTGATCGTAAATCGCATTTCCCTACCCCACATTGGTGAATGGGCATGCAAACACATGCCCAGTTTCGTGATGTTGCTTTGACCACCGGCAACGAAAGCAGGGAGGCGAAACATTCACGCCTGCATTCGCCGATTACCGGCAATCATTGACACCAGCGCATTCACACGCAGGGCCCTGAAAGGGGACGCCCCGACAGGGGACGCCCGCTAAATACTTCCGCCGGGAAAACCTATGCGCTTTCCCTGAAATCCGCGTCGCCGGCATCCGGCCCGCCCATGGTCATATCGAGGGCAAAGCCCTTGGCGCGGGCCTGTTGGGCCGCGACGTTCATTCCGGCCGCCTTTTGCGGCTTGCGCTGCGGCGCGCGCGCCGCCGAAGCGGAAGCCGGCACGGCCCGCTGGACAACCGAACGCTGATCCATGCGGGAGGCCATGTTATCCACCTTGAAGAAAGCGATGGATGTCTGGAGTTCCTCCGCCTGTGCGGCGAGTTCTTCAGATGTCGCCGACATTTCCTCCGAGGCGCCGGCATTCTGCTGCGTCACCTTGTCGAGCTGCTGGATCGCCTCGTTGATCTGCGAGGCGCCGATATCCTGCTCGCGGCAGGCGGCCGAAATCTCGGCAACCAGTTCCGCCGTCTTGCGGATATCCGGAACCAGACGGTTCAACATCTCGCCCGCATCCTGGGCAGACTGCACCGTCTCGCCAGACATCGCGCTGATTTCGGCTGCCGCAGACTGGGAGCGTTCGGCAAGCTTGCGCACTTCCGAAGCAACGACCGCAAAGCCCTTGCCGTGTTCGCCGGCGCGCGCTGCCTCGACCGCAGCGTTGAGCGCCAGAAGATCGGTCTGACGGGCGATTTCCTGCACGATCGAGATCTTCTCGGCGATCGTGCGCATTGCGGCCACCGCCCGGTTCACCGCATCGCCGCTCGCTTCGGCATCCTTGGCAGACTGGCGGGCGATCTTTTCCGTCTGGGCCGCATTGTCGGCGTTCTGCTTGATGTTGGCCGCCATCTGCTCCATCGAAGCAGAGGCTTCTTCCGCCGAAGCCGCCTGTTCCGTCGCACCCTGCGAGAGCTGTTCCGAGCTCGCCGACAGTTCCTGGCTGCCCGACGACACGTTGTCAGACGCAGAAAGCGCGTCCGCAACAACACCACGAAGCCGCTCGACCATTTCGTTGACATAGGAGAGAAGCTCACCCACCTCGTCGCGAGTGGTTACCTGCGCTGTTCTCGTCAGATCGCCCTCGGCAACGCTGCGGACGGCGGTCACGGCCCGCGAAAGGCCACGGCTAATCGTCAGCGACAGCCAGACCGCGGCAGCGACAGCGATCGCGAAAGCAACGCCGGCAACGGTCAGCAGGAGGGTGCGCGTCTCCTGATAGCTTTGCTCAGCTTCGACTTTCGCCTCCTCCATCTTGGCAATGGACAGAGCCTGCAGCTTGATGGCAACTTCGCGCAGCGGCAGCGAAACCTTGTTCAGTTCCACGCTCGCGTAGGAAAGAGCCGAATCACGTCCCTGGGCTTTGTGGATCTGCTCGATCTCCTTCGTCACTTCGCCGAGAGCCTTGGTCGCGGTCTGCAGCTCAAGCCACATCGGGCGCCCTTCCTCGCTGGCGTTTGGAAGGCCTTTCTCGATGGCGTTCGCGAGGTTCTGCGTCCGCTGCTCGGCACTGCGGTAATCGGCTTCCGATTGTTCCATCGTCGTACGCAGAAGAGCATTGCGCTGCGCACGCACTTGCTCGGCCTGTTCGATGTTGACCTGCATAGCATATTGGAGCTGCGTGGCTGGACCATTGATAACCGCTGCGAGCGCATGGTCCATGCTTGCAAGACTATTTACGGCGTAGAGAGTTACACCGACAAGAAGGAGCACGACTGCGGAAAAAGCCAGTGCGAGTTTCAGTTTAATGGTGAAGCGCATGACGCGGAATTCCTTGGGTCACGAGGACAAATTAGCGATATGAAAATGGGAGCGGTCGACCTTCTGGGAAAAGATCGCTTCGAGATTAGGCAAAATGATAAAATCGCTGTCCCTCTTCACCAGGCAGTGGATGAAGTCAGGACGCCAGCGCATGCCGACGCTCGGCGGCGGCTCGCTTGCGGCACGATTGAGTGTGGTGACTTCATTCACCTTATCGGTCCGGACGCCGACCAGGGTCAGTTCGCCCTCGATATCCAGCTCGATCACGATGATCCGGCTATCGATCGTCGGCTGGGTGGCTTCCATGCCAAAGGCCAGCCTTATGTCCGCGAGCGGTATGACCTTACCACGGAAATTGATGACGCTGCCGACGAATGGCCGACTGCCCGGCACCGCCGTTTCCGGCAGGAGATCGAGAATTTCCTGAACGATGACGGCGTCGAAGGCAAAGGTCTCGCCGGCCAGTTCGAAGGTCAGGACCTCCGCCTCGTTGGCCTCGCCCCAATAATCGGTCCTTACCATCTTCAGTGCTTCGCTCATCCTGCCGCGCGCAACTGCGCCTCCTGATGTTGACCCGACGCCACCAGGTGGGTGACGTCCAGGATAAGGGCGACGCTGCCATCGCCAAGGATCGTGGCGCCGGAGAAGGTCGCGACGTCGTGATGCAGCTTCGACAGCGACTTGATGACCGTCTGGTGGTCACCGATGATTTGGTCGACAACCAGCCCGACCCGTTCGGTGCCGGTGGAGATGACGACGATCTTCTGGAAGGGATCCGGCGTCGTGCCGGTATGGAAGAGTTCGCGTAACCGGATGAAGGGCACGAGGCTTTCCCGAAGAGAAATGAAGCTGCGGCCGCGCGAGCGCATGTCGTCCTCAACGGAGAGCTCGAGGCATTCCTCGACCGCCGAAAGCGGAATGACATAAGGTGCATTGCCGACCCGCACCAGCAGGCCGTCAATGATCGCCAGCGTTAGTGGAATGCGCAGCGATATTTCGGAGCCTTCACCCGGCGTGCTGGTGACATCGATGGTGCCGCGAAGAGCCTCCACCGTCTTCTTGACGACGTCCATACCAACGCCGCGGCCGGACAGATTGGTGATCGTCGCAGCCGTGGAGAAACCGGGCTGGAAGATCATCTGCAACAATTCCTGATCCGTCAGCGTGGCGCCGGGCTGAACCAGACCGGAAGATTCCGCCTTGGCCCGGACGCGGGCCCGATCGATGCCGCGACCATCGTCCTTGATGGTGATGATGACCTCCCCGCCCGATTGATGGGCCGAGAGTATGATGCGGCCTGTCTCATCCTTGCCGGCGCCACGGCGGTCCTGCGGCAGTTCCAGACCATGGTCGATGGAGTTGCGCACCAGATGCACCAGAGGATCGGCGAGGCGATCGATGACGGTCTTGTCGACCTCGGTCGTTTCGCCTTCGGTGATGAGCTCGATCTTCTTGCCCGTCTCGCGGGAAAGGTCGTGCACGAGGCGGCGGAAGCGGCCGAAGAGGCTTGCGACCGGCATCATGCGCAGAACCATCATCGTATCGCGCAATTCGCCCGAAAGGCGCTCGATATCTTCGGAGACCGCGCGCAGCTGGATTTCCATCGTCGCGTCAGCCAGCTGCGACAGGCGCGACTGGGCGATCACCAGTTCGCCGACCCTGTCCATCAGTTCATCGAGCCGTTCGGCTGGAACACGCACGTTCTCCGCCGCCTTGGCCTGCTGTTGCTGTGGCCTGCTGTCGGCAGCGGGCGCTACAGTCTCGTTCGTCTTCGCCTGGGTCTGCGGAACTTCCGTAACCGCCGGCACCGGCGCGGCTGGCGCCGCCGTCTTTACCGCCTCGGGCTTTGCAGCCTCGTCCTGCAGTCGCTCGATCGACAGTTCCATCTCGTCCATGACGAAGATGAAAACATCCTCGATCGCGTCGCGTCCGGCGTCGGTGACAAGATGGATATCCCAGGCAAGGTGAATTTCCGTCGGAACAAGCGCGTCCAGGGAAGGAACCTTGCTGACATCGGCGACGATGCGGCAATCGCCGAGATCGCGCAATTCATCGAGCAGGCCGAGCGGATTGGTGCCGTTCGCCATGGAGTCGCGCGGCAGGCTGAAACGGATGCGCCAGGAACCGCCCTTTGGTTCTTGCTGAACCGGCTGAGCCGCGACGGCTGCGGGCTGAGCGGAAACCGCGCCGCCCGAACCGGCGACCGCGGCCTGCAGCACGGCGAGAAGTTCGGCGCTCTTTTCCTCGTGATCACCGTTCGGCGATTCAAGCAGCGCCCGCATATGATCCTGAGCCGCGAGAACGGCGGCGACCAGTTCCTGGGTGGCGGGCACATCGCCCTTGCGCACGCGGTCGAATGCGGTTTCGCAATGATGGGTGAAGGCGGCCAGCGCATCGAAGCCGAACATCGCGCCGGAGCCCTTGAGGGTGTGGAGACCACGAAAGACGGCGTCAATCTGGTCCTTGTCGTCCAATCGGCTGGTGAGGTCGAGCAAACCCGCCTCGACCTGTTCAAGCAATTCAGTCGCTTCCGTCAGGAAGACTGCGATTGGATCGACGTCCGTCATCTGCCGAGAACCTTCTTAGCGACTTTCACAAGATTTTCAGGATCGAAAGGCTTGGTCAGCCAGCCGGTCGCGCCCGCCGCCTTTGCCTGCTGCTTGATGTCTCCGTCCGATTCGGTCGTCAGGAAGATGATCGGAATGCCGGTGTTCGCGGGAACCTTGCGCAGTTCCCGGATCATGGTCAGCCCGTCCATGTTCGGCATATTGAGATCGGTGATGATGAGGTCGAACTGACCGCCATTCACCTTGGCAAGGCCATCGGTGCCGTCGACGGCTTCAGTCACCTGATAGCCGGCATTGGTCAGTGCGATACGGGTGGTAAGGCGAACGCTGGCGGAATCATCCACCGTAAGAATCTTGGCGCTCATCGAAGGTCTCCTCCATTGAGCCAGAAATCGGATGTTGCGGATTTGGAAGCGTCGACCAGGCCGACACGTTGAAGCACGTCGAGAAGTCTGCCGCTCGCGGGGTGATTGAGTGTCAGGGACTTGCCGCGGCCGGTGGCATAGCGCCGAGCCGATTCAATCAACTGAACGAAACTGGCGTCGAAATCGGTGTCCCCGGCTATATCCAGAGAGATGCTTTCGTTCTCTCCGATAAAATCGAGCAATTCCTTGTGAAGAACCGTCGCGTTTCGGATGGTACAAGGACCATCCAACTTTAGTATTGCCACACCGGTCGACATTGTTCCCCCGAACCTGTCAGCAGTTCTACTGCGTCGAAAAAAAGCTCTCATCGGACGGTTAATGTGTCGTAAACAGGTTACGACGACTTTTAACTCCCCGATATTCGCTAGAATTTTACCAAAATCGAAAAGTCCAACTTTACCAATGGCTGGAATTCTATCCGCGCGTTGTGGATGGCTTAAGCTTCTTCATGCAGCATGGCCGCAAATGTCAAAAAGCGACTACTCTAGCGAATAGCCAAATTCGACTTTCAAAAAAGCGCAAGATTTCCAAATGCGCCAAGAAGACCTGAAACGGGCGGGGATTAGACAGCATGCAGCACGCCAGACTTAGCCATGATCTCACGACATCCGGAAACGGCGTGATTTCCGCCGATCTCGAACAGGCGCGCACGGCCATCGAGAAACGTTTTCTCGAAGGCGGCACAATCCTGCTCTCGGTCCTGGAATCCATCGACAAGCTGGCGGCGACGCTGGATGCCGTGACAGGCGCGCTTGACGGCGACAACGCCGAAGCGACGGGCCGCGAACTCAAGGCGACCATGACGGAGCTTTCGGCGCTGCCAGAGCGGGAAAGCCGGCGGCAGTCGGCGCTCGCCACCATTTCCTCGATCGAAAAAGGGTTGCGCGACAAGGTCGTAACGATGCGCGAAACGTTGCGCTACCTGCGTACCTTCGCGATTACCGCCAAGATCACCGGCGCCGGTATCGCGGATTTTGCCGGCTTTGCAGAGGAAATCATCGAGCGCATCCAGTATGGCGCAAGCCAGGTCGACAAGTTTGCCGAAACGCTCGACCAGCTCGGCAAGCGTCTCGACCCGGCGGCGGCCCGCGGTCGGGAAATCCTGCATCAGTTCGAGACCGTGGTTCCCGGCATCGTCAAGGATCTTGCCGAAAGCAGCGAGCTCCTGACCGAGCAGCATCGCACGCTTGGCGCCACCGCCCAGCGGGTGCGCAAGCTTGCCGGCGGCGTTCAGACGAAGCTTGCGACGGTGCTTTCCGCTATGCAGATCGGCGACATTTCCCGCCAGCGCATCGAGCATTGCCAATCGGCCTTCGCTATCCTTGACGACTATCTCGAAACGGGCGAAGGGCGCTCGCTTTCGCAAGATCAAAAGAACCGGCTTTCGATCGCCATCACCTGTCTGGTCGCCCGTCAGCTCGAACAGACGAGTGCAGATTTCGACCGCGACACGACAAAGATCGTCAACACGATGGGAAGCTTCCGCGGTGATATCGGCGAGATGCTCTCGCTGCGCGACCTGATGGCCGGCAATGGCGAAAGCGGCAACAGCCGAGCAATCCGGCAGCTGGAACAGAATGTTGCGGCAGCCCGAAAGATCGTGACGACCGTGGAGGCGGCCTCGCTCGAAGCCACCGATCTCAGCCGCAGCACCGCCGAACTGGTCGGCGAACTGGTTTCCGGAATCGAGATCGTCCGCGTGGTCCGCACCGACATCCAGTATATGGCGCTGAACACCAATCTGCGCTGCAGCCGCATCGGCGAGGAAGGCCGCGCGATCAATGTCGTGACGGCCGAGTTGCGCAATTTCGCCGGCCAGATGGACGAGACGGCGGAAACCATCCTGACGGCGCTGCATGCGCTTCAGGAGGCTGCTGCAGACATGGCGGAGGGAACGGACGGCCTGGACGGCGACGTCAACCTCGGACAACGCCTGCAGTCTGCGGCCTGCCGCATCCATGACGCGGGCGACAGCATGGAAAAGGATCTTGCCCGTCTTGGCGAGGATGGCCGCGACGCCGCCGAGCGCATGGAAAAGGCGATGGTCCAGCTCGATTACAAGGCGGAACTCGGCGACATTCTCGCACGTTGCTCCGACGAAGTGGCCGAGGCTGCCCGGGGTGTCCCGCCGGATCTCTCGGATCTCAGCCATGCAATCGAGGCAATCGGCAGCCAGATCTATCGCAGCTATACCATGGCGGCCGAACGCGAGATTCACGCGGCCGTTCTTCCGCTGCCGGCAGCCACCGCCGCGCCGGTTGCCGCCGCCTCGGCAGCGGATGATGACGAAGATCTCTTCGAGTCAGCTCTGTTCTGAGGCAACCATAAAGAGATGAACTCATCGATGGGGCCTGTATTGCAGGATGCAGGCCCCGCCTTCGTTTTATGACCTGGTGAGGCCTGCTCAGAGGCAACTCGGATAAAGCGAGATGTCCCGTCCGAATGCCTCGCGCCAAGATGTGCTCTGCCGAAGAACCGCACTGGCGGGATGGATGTCGCCACCCTATTTGAAGCTGGATGATAAAGCCGGAAGCCCTGCTCCATCCGACGCCGGAAGGCCTCTATTGCCCGCTAGGCGATTTTCACGTCGATCCGGTCCGCCCGGTCTCGCGGGCATTGATTACGCATGCTCACTCCGACCATGCCAGGCCCGGCCACGGAAAAGTGCTCGCTACCCGCCAGACGCTCGACATCATGCGCATTCGCCTCGGGCCGGATTTCTGTGACAGCGAACAGGCGATTGCATTGGGATGCCCCCTCGACCTGAACGGGGTCGCCGTCAGCTTTCATCCCGCAGGCCATGTGCTGGGATCAGCCCAGATCGCAATCGAGAGGCAAGGAACGCGGATCGTCGTCTCGGGCGATTACAAGCGCGGCATCGATCCCACCTGCGCGCCGTTCGAGCCTGTCGCCTGCGACGTCTTCATCACGGAGGCGACCTTCGCACTTCCGGTCTTTCATCATCCCGATCCTGACAGGGAGATCGGCAAGCTCATCACTTCCCTGTCCCAATTTCCGGATCGCAGCCATCTGGTTGGCGCCTATGCGCTGGGCAAGGCGCAGCGAGTAATCTCGCTCATTCGTCGCGCGGGATATGACGAACCGATCTATATCCATGGCGCGCGCTCCCGCCTTTGCGAATATTATGCAGACGAAGACATTCCGCTTGGCGAACTCAGGCCGGCGACCGACGATACGGTGGCCGCGGACAGGTTTCGCGGCAAGGTCGTCATCGGTCCGCCATCCGCCTTCAACGACCGGTGGGCGCGACGCTTCAACGATCCGTTGTCGATCTTCGCATCCGGCTGGATGATGATCCGCCAGCGCGCCAAGCAGCTTGGCGTCGAGCTTCCGCTCGTCATATCGGATCACTGCGACTGGCCGGAACTCACTACCACCATCCGGGAAATTGCGCCTCAGCAAGTCTGGGTAACGCACGGGCGCGAGGAGGCGCTGGTGCGCTGGTGCGAGCTGAACGGCATCGCGGCCCGGCCGCTGCATCTTGTCGGCTATGAGGACGAGGGAGACTGACGGCGTCATGAAAGCCTTCTCCGACCTGCTCGACCGCCTCGTGCTGACGCCCGCGCGCAACGGCAAGCTGACGCTGCTCACCGACTATTTCCGCGATACCCCCGATCCCGACAGGGGTTACGGGCTCGCCGTTCTCGCCGGTACGCTCGACCTTGCTAATGTGAAGCCGGCTCTCCTGCGCGAGCTGGTACTGGAGCGGATGGATGAGGAGCTATTCCGCTATTCCTACGATTACGTCGGGGACCTCGCCGAAACCATCTCGCTGGTATGGGACGGCGACCGGGTCACCCAGCGTTCGCTCACAAGCCAGCCACGGCTTTCCGAGGTGATCCATGCCCTGCAGACCGCCAGCCGCAGCGACACGCGCAGTGTCGTCCGGGGGCTGCTCGACGCACTCGACACATCCGGCCGTTTCGCCTTTCTGAAGCTGGTGACCGGTGGCTTAAGGATCGGGGTATCGGCCCGCCTTGCCAAGCAGGCGCTTGCGCAATTCGGCCGGAAGGACGTGAGCGAGATAGAAACGCTCTGGCACGGGCTCGAGCCGCCCTACGAGAACCTGTTCGCCTGGCTGGAAGATCGCGGCGACAAGCCGGTTCTTGCAACGCCGGCGATCTTTCACTCGGTGATGCTCTCCAATCCCGTTGGCGACCGCGATCTGGAAGGACTGGACCCCAAGGACTTTGCCGCCGAGTGGAAATGGGATGGCATCCGTGTGCAGCTTTCTCATTTCGGCGGAAGGCGAAAGCTCTACTCCCGCTCGGGCGACGACATCTCCGCCGCCTTTCCGGATGTGCTGGACGCCGCCGAGTTCGAGGGCGTGATCGACGGCGAACTGTTGATCGGTGGAACGCTCCGCTCGAACGAGACGACCCGGACATTTTCCGACCTGCAGCAGCGGCTGAACCGCAAGACCGTTTCCAGCAAGATGATCCGCGACTACCCGGCCTTCATCCGGGCCTATGATATGCTCTTCGATCGCGATACCGACATTCGCGCCGAGACATTTCTCATCCGGCGGGAACGGCTCGCCCGCACAATCGAGAATGCCGCACCAACGCGTTTCGATCTCTCACCGCTGGTGCCGTTTTCCTCATGGGAAGAGCTCGACCGTTTGCGTGGCGATCCACCCGATCCTGTGATCGAGGGCGTGATGATAAAGCGGTTGGACAGCAGCTATCAGGCCGGGCGCATAAAGGGGCCGTGGTTCAAATGGAAGCGCGACCCGATGAATGTCGACGCCGTGCTGATGTATGCGCAGCGCGGCCACGGCAAACGTTCGAGCTATTATTCCGATTTCACTTTCGGGGTCTGGACCGCCGATCCGGAGCAGGGCGACGTGCTCGTTCCCGTCGGAAAGGCCTATTTCGGCTTTACCGATGCGGAACTCGAAGTCCTCGACCGCTATGTGCGTAACAACACCGTCGATCGGTTCGGCCCGGTGCGGGCGCTTCGCGCTGAACCGGATCACGGCTTCGTCGTGGAAGTGGCCTTCGAAGGCATTTCTCGATCCGGCCGGCATAAGTCGGGTGTCGCGATGCGGTTCCCCCGCATCGCACGGCTGCGGCAGGACAAGCTGCCGCGCGAGGCCGACCGGCTGGAAACGCTGGTCGGCATGATCGACAGGGCAAGCTGAGCGTCAACGCCGCTTGGTCAGGCAGCGCGACACGCTGTCGTGCCAACCGGCAATAGCCGCAATACGCTCGGCCTGCGGCATGGCAGGCTCGAAACGATGATCGCGACGCCAGCGTTCGGCAAAGCCCTTGCGATCCGGCCAGATGCCAGCGCGGGAGCCCGCGAGCCATGCGGCGCCGAGGACCGTCGTTTCAAGGATCACCGGCCGGTCGACCGGGCTTGCCAGAATGTCAGCGAGCCGCTGCATGGTCCAGTCGGAGGCAACCATGCCGCCATCGACGCGCAGCACGGTCTTGTCGGCTGCACCGTTCCAGTCCTTCTTCATCGCCTCCAGCAGGTCGTGGGTCTGGTAAGCGACGCTTTCCAGGGCTGCGCGGGCGAATTCCTCCGGCCCGGTGCTGCGCGTCAGGCCAAAGATCGCGCCGCGCGCTTCAGCATCCCAGTAGGGGGCGCCAAGGCCGGTGAAGGCAGGCACGAGGTAGACGCGCTGGTTAGGGTCCGCCTTCATGGCCAGCGCGCCCACTTCGGATGAAACGCCGATGAAACCGAGTTCATCGCGCAACCACTGCACCGCCGCACCGGCGATAAAGATCGAGCCTTCCAACGCATAGGTCGTGACCCCGTCCAGCCGGTAGGCGATGGTAGTCAGCAGGCGGTTCGACGAGGCGACCCGGTCGGTGCCGGTGTTGAGCAGCGCGAAGCAGCCGGTGCCATAGGTGGACTTCATCATGCCGGGCTCGAAGCAGGCATTGCCGATCACGGCGGCCTGCTGGTCGCCCGCGACACCCAGAATGGGGATGGCAACGCCGAAGACCGCCGGATCGGTCACGCCGAAATCGGCGGCGCAATCCTTGACTTCCGGGAGCATGGCGGCGGGAACATCGAGAATCGACAGAAGTTCGTCGTCCCAGCGGTTCTCGCCGATATTGTAAAGAAGCGTGCGGGACGCGTTCGTGGCGTCGGTAACATGCACCTTGCCGCCCGTCAGCTTGTAGATGAGCCAGCTATCCACTGTGCCGAAGCAAACCTCGCCGGCCTCGGCGCGGGCGCGCAATCCCTCGACATTGGTCAAGAGCCAGGAAAGCTTTGTGCCGGAAAAATAGGGATCAAGCAGCAGGCCGGTCTTTGCGGTGAACTTCGGTTCGAGGCCTTTTTCCTTCAACTCCTCGCAGAAACGGGCCGTGCGGCGATCCTGCCAGACGATCGCGCGGTGCAGCGGCTCGCCGGTCTTGCGGTCCCACACGACCGTGGTCTCGCGCTGGTTGGTGATGCCGATCGCTGTGATGTCGGCGGCGGATACGCTTGCCTTGGTAAGTGCGGTTCGAACGGTTGCGAGAACGCTTCTCCAGATTTCCTCGGCATCGTGTTCCACCCAGCCGGAAGACGGGAAATGCTGCGTGAATTCCTGCTGGCCAACGCCCGCAATCGTCATGTCTCCATCGAAGACAACGGCGCGGCTGGATGTGGTTCCCTGATCGATGGCGAGGATGTAACCACCCATGGACTGTCTCGCTCCCTTTCGCATGGCAGGTGAAAACAGGATGCCTGCCCTGCCTCTACTCTTTGTCCCGCGCCGTCAAGGACGCAAGATCCCTCCATATTTTCGGGAAACCGTCGTCATTCCCGAAACACAGGTGACCGGGGCACTTGGTCCGCGCCCCGGTCCTTCTCCCGATTTCTACTAGGATTTACTTCTTCCAGCTGGCGACGAGTTCGTCATAGTTGACGGTGACGGGCTTTTCCTTCTCGTTCTCGATCTTCAGCTGCGGCGCAAGATTGCCCTTCGCGACGGCATCCTTGTTCCAGTACTCGATATCATGCTCTTCGGCGAGCTTCGGACCCATATCGCCCTGAACGCCGGAACGTTCGAGGCGGGAAAGGACCTTTTCCTGCTCGGCGCACAGCGAGTCCATGGCTTCCTGAGCGGTCTTCGCACCTGAAGAGGCATCGCCGATTGCTTGCCACCAGAGCTGAGCGAGCTTCGGATAGTCAGGAATGTTCGTGCCCGTCGGCGACCACTGCAGGCGAGCCGGCGAACGGTAGAACTCGATCAGACCGCCGAGCTTCGGCGCGCGATCGGTGAAGGACTGGTGATCCAGCGTCGACTGACGGATGAAGGTCAGGCCGACATGGCTCTTCTTGACGTCGACCGTCTTCGAGGTGACGAACTGGGCGTAGAGCCATGCGGCCTTGGCGCGGTCGTCGGGCGTCGACTTCATCAGCGTCCAGGAACCGGCGTCCTGATAGCCGAGCTTCATGCCGTCCTTCCAGTAGACGCCATGCGGAGACGGAGCGAAACGCCACTTCGGCGTGCCGTCCGAATTGACGACCGGCAGGCCATCCTTGACGAAGTCAGCCGTAAATGCCGTGTAGGTGAACATCTGCTGGGCAATCTCACCCTGCGACGGCACCGGACCGGATTCCGAGAAGGTCATGCCGGCGGCGGAAGCCGGAGCATAGGCCTTCAGCCAATCAAGATACTTCTGGATTGAATAGACGGCTGCCGGGCCGTTGGTATCGCCGCCACGGGCGACGCAGGAGCCGACCGGCCGAGAATTCTCGTCGACCTTGATGCCCCATTCATCCACCGGCTTTCCGTTCGGAATACCCTTGTCGCCGTTGCCGGCCATGGAGAGCCAGGCGTCGGTGAAGCGCCAGCCGAGCGACGGGTCCTTCTTGCCGTAGTCCATGTGGCCATAGACCTTCTTGCCGTCGATCTCGCGGCCGGTGAAGAATTCGGCGATATCCTCGTAAGCCGACCAGTTGACGGGAACGCCGAGGTCGTAGCCATACTTCGCCTTGAAGTCCTCCTTGTTCTTCGGATCGTTGAACCAGTCGTAACGGAACCAGTAAAGGTTGGCGAACTGCTGGTCGGGAAGCTGGTAAAGCTTGCCATCCGGAGCGGTGGTGAAGGACTTGCCGATGAAGTCATCGATGTCGAGGCCGGGATTGGTGACGTCCTTGCCTTCGTTGGCCATCCAGTCGGTCAGCGAGCGGGCCTGCTGGTAGCGCCAATGAGTGCCGATGAGATCGCTATCGTTGACATAGGCGTCATAAATGTTTTCACCCGACTGCATCTGTGTCTGCAGTTTCTCGATCACATCGCCTTCGCCGATGAGATCGTGGGTGATCTTGATACCGGTGATCGCGGTGAAGGCGGGTGCCAGAACCTTCGATTCATATTCATGGGTGGTGATGGTTTCCGAAACCACCTTGATTTCCATACCGGCAAAAGGTTTGGCAGCGTCGATGAACCACTGCATTTCCTTTTCCTGATCGGCGCGGGAGAGGGCCGAAAGGTCCCCCACTTCCTTGTCCAGGAACTGTTTTGCCTCCTCCATGCCGGCGAAAGCCGTGCCGGTAAGTGCCAGCAGCATGGCTGCCGTCGTCGTCAAAAGATGCCGTCGCATGATTGTCCTCCCAAGGGTTTGCGATTGCAGTTTCTTTCGTCGTGGATGCCGGTCCTCCCGCCATCCGTCCTTTCTGCCTCACACGAAGCGGAATACGCCAACGGCGTAGACCACTGACAAGGCGAGAGCCCACCAGAGGTTGGGACCGCCAAGTCCCAGCCAGGCAAGATGAATGAATGCCGAACCGAGCAGCGAAACGAAAAGCCGGTCGCCGCGGGTCGTTTCGAAGCGCAGGATGCCGATGCGCGGATTGCCGCCCGGCGCGAAATATTCCCACACCGCCATCAGCGCAATCAGGGCAAAGATGCCGCCGAAGAACAGCGCTGTCGGCAACGTCCAGGCCATCCAGGAAAAGTTCATCAGAGCCTCCCTTACTTACTCAGACGCGGCCCAGGGCGAAGCCCTTGGCGATGTAGTTACGGACAAAATAGATGACGAGCGCGCCGGGAATGATCGTGAGAACACCCGCGGCGGCCAGCACGCCCCAGTCCATGCCCGAGGCCGAAACCGTGCGGGTCATGATCGCGGCAATCGGCTTGGCATCCGTCGTCGTCAGCGTGCGGGCGATCAGCAATTCGACCCACGAGAACATGAAGCAGAAGAAGGCGGCGACACCGATGCCGGAGGCAATCAGCGGCATGAAGATCTTCACGAAGAATTTCGGGAAGGAATAACCGTCGATATAGGCGGTCTCGTCGATTTCCTTCGGTACACCGGACATGAAGCCCTCGAGGATCCAGACGGCGAGCGGCACGTTGAACAGGCAGTGAGCGATGGCCACCGCAATGTGGGTGTCGATCAGGCCGAAGGCCGAATAGAGCTGGAAGAAGGGTAGCGCGAAGACGGCAGGCGGCGCCATGCGGTTGGTCAGCAGCCAGAAGAACAGGTGCTTGTCGCCAAGGAACCGGTAGCGCGAGAAGGCATAGGCCGCCGGCAGCGCCGCGGTGACCGAGATCACGGTGTTCATCACCACGTAGATGATCGAGTTGATGTAGCCCTTGTACCAGGAGGGATCGGTGAAGATCACCGCATAGTTCCTGAGTGTCGGATTGCTGGGCCATAGCGACAAGGCGCCGAGGATCTCGGTATTTTCCTTGAAGCTCATGTTGACCAGCCAGTAGATCGGCAGGATCAGGAAGACGATGTAGATCGTCGGAACGAGAAAGGAGAGCCTGCCGCGCGTATCGTGGTTCATGGTCCTGCCTCCCTCACTTTTCCGCTGCATCGCTGTTGGTCATGACGGTGTAGAAAATCCAGGACAGGGCCAGGATAATCAGGAAGTAGATGATCGACATGGCAGCCGCCGGGCCGAGGTCGAACTGGCCGACCGCCATCTTGACCAGGTCGATCGACAGGAAGGTCGTGGAGTTGCCGGGGCCGCCGCCGGTGACGACGAATGGTTCGGTATAGATCATGAAGCTGTCCATGAAGCGCAGCAGCACCGCGATCAGAAGCACACGCTTCATCTTCGGCAACTGGATGTAACGGAATACCGACCAGCGGGATGCACCATCGATCTTGGCCGCCTGATAATAGGCATCCGGGATCGACACGAGACCGGCATAGCAGAGCAGCACGACGAGGCTTGTCCAGTGCCACACATCCATGACGATGACAGTGATCCACGCGGCGACCGGATCCTGCGTATAGTTATAGCTGACGCCGAGAGCTGTCAGCGTGTGGCCGAGAAGGCCGATATCGACGCGGCCGAATACCTGCCAGATGGTGCCGACGACGTTCCACGGAATGAGCAGCGGCAGCGCCATCAGTACGAGGCAGACGGGAACGCCAAGCCCCTTCTTCGGCATGTTGAGCGCAATCAGGATGCCGAGCGGAACCTCGATCGCCAGGATCACCATGGAAAAGATCAGGTTGCGCACCAGCGCATCCCAGAAACGGTCGGATTCGAGGATTTCCTTGAACCAGTCCGTGCCGGCCCAGAAGAATTCGTTGTTTCCGAACGTATCCTGCACCGAATAGTTCACCACCGTCATCAGCGGGATCACCGCCGAGAAGGCCACCAGAACCAGAACCGGCAGCACCATGAACCAGGCCTTGTTATTCCAGGTCTTTTCCACAGATCAGCCCTCCATGCCCACGCGCCAGGAATCGGCGTAAATGCCAATCGCCTTCGGATCGAAAGTAATGCGCGCCTCCGCGGGCACTTCGTCATCCTCGGCAAGGACGATCGACAACGGCTGGCCGCAGAATGTGGCGCGAACGATCTTCTGGCGGCCGATGTCCTCGACCTTGCTGACCTGAACCGGCATGCCTTCGCGTCCGAGACGGACGAATTCAGGCCGGATACCGAGCTCTACCTTGCCGGCGGCGCCGACCTTGGGCGAGCCGGCTAGCGGAATGGATTGATCGCCAATACGGGCAGAAGAGCCCTCTACGGCGACCGGCATGACGTTCATGCCCGGAGAGCCGATGAAATAGCCGACGAATGTGTGGCTCGGCTTTTCGAAGAGTTCGGCCGGCGTGCCGATCTGCACGATCTGCCCGTCATACATCACCACCACCTTGTCGGCGAAGGTGAGCGCCTCGGTCTGGTCATGCGTGACATAGACCATGGTGAAACCGGACTGGCGGTGCAGCCGCTTCAGTTGCGACCGCAGTACCCATTTCATATGCGGGTCGATCACCGTCAGCGGTTCGTCGAAGAGGATCGCATTGACGTCTGCCCGCACGAGGCCGCGGCCCAGGGAAATCTTCTGCTTCTGGTCGGCGGTCAGGCCTTGCGCCCGGCGCTTCGCCATGCCGCCGAGGTCGATCATTTCGAGGATCTCCGCAACACGATGCTGAACCTCGGCTTCCGGCACATGCCGGTTGCGCAAGGGAAAGGCGAGATTGTCGAACACCGTCATCGTGTCGTAGACGACCGGGAACTGGAAAACCTGCGCAATGTTGCGCTGCTCGGTCGAGAGCCTTGTAACATCGACCCCATCGAATTCGATATGTCCTTCAGAAGGATAAAGCAGCCCGGAAATGATGTTGAGCAAAGTGGTCTTGCCGCAGCCGGAGGGACCAAGCAGCGCATAGGCGCCGCCATCGGCCCATTCGTGATGCACTTCCTTGAGAGCGTAGTCGCCGGCAGCCTGCGCCTTGGCGCTGTAAGCGTGACGGATGTGCTGGAGATTGATGCGTGCCATGATCCCGTACCTCCTCACACCGCCTCGGAGGCCGGCGCGCCAAGCGCGCGACCCTCGCCATCGAACGCCATCAGATGGCGCGCATCGACATAGACCTCGATTTCCCGATCCGGCTCGATGTCATGGATGCCATGAGCGAGCATGACCCAGCGGGCGCCAGCGAATTCGAGGTGAATGAAGCTTTCCGAGCCGGCTATCTCGGAGATCAGGGTACGGGCGCTCACTCTGGCGACAGCGTCATGCTGGCGGCGCAGCGCCAGATGGTGCGGCTGGAATGCAATCGTAACCGGACCGTTCGCAACGCCGAGCAAATGCGGCGACACCGGAAGCGCGGCCTGTTCGCCGACGCGAAAGACGCCGTCGGCCTTGATGGCCTGAATGGTGTTCAGCGGCGGATCGGCGAAGGTTTTTGCCGTAAGGAGATCGACTGGATGGCGATAGACCTCGATCGTCGGACCGAACTGGGTTATGCGGCCTTCGCTGAGCGTGGCCGTATTGCCGCCAAGCAGCAGCGCCTCGGAGGGTTCCGTGGTGGCGTAGACGAAGATCGCGCCGGATTCGGCGAAAATCTTGGGCAGTTCTTCGCGCAGTTCCTCGCGCAGTTTGTAATCAAGGTTTGCCAGCGGCTCGTCGAGCAGGACCAGATTGGCCTTCTTGACGATCGCCCGCGCCAGCGCCGTACGCTGCTGCTGGCCGCCGGAAAGATTGAGCGGCGTACGATCAAGATAGGGCGTGAGCTTGAGGAGGTCGGCCGCCTTGCGCACTTCGCGATCAATGGTCGCGTGGTCCTTTCCGGCAATCCGCATCGGCGAGGCAACGTTTTCATAGACGGTCAGCGCCGGATAGTTGATGAACTGCTGATAGACCATGGCAACGTTGCGCTTCTGCACCGGGACGCCGGTCACGTCCTCGCCGTCGAAATGGATCGCGCCCTCGGTCGGCTTGTCGAGGCCGGCCATGAGGCGCATCAGCGAGGTCTTGCCGGAGAGCGTCGGCCCGAGCAGGACGTTCAGCGTACCCCGCCGTAACGTCAGATCGGTCGGGCGAATATGAAATTCGCCGCCCGCCATCTTCGACACATTGCGCAATTCGAGCATTTTTTCCTCGGGCCTCCTCCAACCGTCGGCGATAGATATGAACAAGTCCGGCCGGGCGCGTCAGTGAACGACAACGCCTGCCATATATTCCTCAAGTTCCGCGGCCTCCACGGCCGTCAGGAACAATCCCTGCTTTGTACGCCGCCACAACACATCGTCTGCCGTGCGCGCCCATTCCCTATCGATCAGCCAGCGAACTTCCGCTTCGTAGAGCGTGCCGCCAAAAAACCTACCCAGATCCTCGGGCCGCGATGCGTGGCCGATAATTGAATTCGCCAGCGTCCCGTAACAGCGGACGAGCCGCTCGGCGTGCGGTCGTGACAGGAAAGGGGCGTGCTTCGCAAGCTTGGCAACTTCCGCCTCGTAGCCAGTCGGCCCGAAATCACCACCCGGAAGCCGGCTTCCGGCTGTCCAGGAAGAACCCTTCACGCCGATGGCCTCGCCGATCTTTTCCAGCGCATGCTCGGCCAGTCGCCGATAGGTCGTCAGCTTGCCGCCGAAGACATTGAGCAGGGGCGGGCCGGCCCGGTCTCCATCCAGCTTCAACACATAATCGCGGGTCGCCTCCTGGGCCTTGGAGGCGCCGTCGTCATAAAGCGGGCGCACCGCCGAATAAGTCCAGACGATATCCTCGGGGCGCACCGGTTCGGCAAAATACTCGCTTGCCGCATTGCACAGATAGGTGACCTCTTCATCGCTGATCTTCACACTTTTAGGATCGCCCGAATAGTCGCGATCCGTCGTGCCGATCAGCGTGAATTCCTTTTCATAAGGGATCGCGAAGATGATGCGGTTATCCGGATTCTGAAAAAAATAGGCGCGCGAGTCGGAGAACTTCTTGCGCACCACGATATGGCTGCCCTGCACGAGACGGACATTGTGCACGTTGTTGCGCCCGAAAGCGCCGGCCAGCACCTGATCCACCCAGGGACCCGCGGCATTGACCAGCATGCGGGACCGAAAGGTCGTCACGGCTCCGGTCTGTTCGTTGCGGACATCGACCACCCAGACGTCGCCGTCCCGGCGCGCCGACACGACCTTTGAACGGCTGAGGATAGTGGCACCGCGATCAGCAGCGTCGCGGGCATTCAACACGACCATGCGCGCGTCATCGACCCAGCCGTCGGAATATTCGAAAGCACGCGAAAACAGCGGCTTCAGCGGCTTGCCGGCGACATCGCGCCGAAGATCGAGCGTCTTCGTGGGCGGCAGAAGCTTGCGTCCACCCAGATGATCGTAAAGGAAAAGTCCGAGCCGGATGAGCCATGCGGGGCGAATGCCGCCCTTCTGGAAAGGCAGGACGAAGCGCATGGGCCAGATGATATGCGGCGCCATTGCCCAAAGCACCTCACGCTCCATAAGCGCCTCGCGCACCAGCCGAAATTCGTAGTATTCGAGATAACGAAGGCCGCCATGGATGAGCTTGGTCGCGCCTGACGAGGTGCCGGAGGCGAAATCGTTCATTTCGGCGAGTGCCACGGAGTAGCCACGACCAACAGCATCGCGGGCAATGCCGCAACCGTTGATGCCGCCACCGATCACAAAAAGATCGAAAACCGTATCGCCTGACATTCTTTTCCCCACCCTATTTCGCATTGCACAAATTTTTGCAAATGCGAAAGTGTGTTTATCTAATTCGAAATCAAATCGAATGTCAAACGAAGATTTATCGATCCCTTGCGGGGGCGTACTTCATGGTGCGGTCTCGATGAGATTAACGCCGTTTTCGACGCAGATCGTCCGTATGGCATCCAGTGGACAGCGATCGGTGATGAAGGTATGGACCTGTGAAAGATGGCCGATGCGCACCGGAGCAGTACGCTCGAACTTGCTGGAATCGCTCACCAATATGACATGACGGGCATTGGCCATGATGGCCTGGGCCACCTTTACCTCGCGAAAGTCGAAATCAAGAAGCGCGCCGTCTCCATCGATTGCCGACACGCCGATGACGGCGAAATCCACCTTGAACTGCCGAATGAAATCGACCGCCGCCTCACCGACGATGCCGCCGTCGGAGCCACGGACAACACCACCGGCAATCACCACCTCGATCGAGGGGAACACCCTCAAGCGATTGGCAACGTTGATGTTATTGGTGATGACCATGAGTTCTCGGTGGTCGGTGAGCGCTTCGCCCACGGCTTCCGTCGTCGTACCGATATTGATGAAAAGCGAGGAGTTGTCGGGAATGAGGGCGGCTGCGGCCCTGCCGATCGCCTGTTTTTCGGAAGCGGCAATCGACCGCCGCGCCTCGTATTTGACGTTTTCGTTGCCACTCGGGAAGATCGCGCCGCCATGAATGCGCGTCAGCGCCCGACCGTCGCAGAGGTCATTCAAATCCTTGCGGATCGTCTGGGGCGTGACGGAAAAACGGGTGGCGAGTTCATCGACCAGAACGCGGCCCTGTTCCTTGGCGAGCGCTACGATTTCCGCCTGACGCGGGGTAAGCAACATGACGATCCCTCCCTTTCGCTTTTCTTTTTCGTTTTTCTTCATCCTACGGGAAAACGAAAATCCAGCAATAGGCTCATCAGTGATTACGGGCTCTACGGCATAAGCGCTGGCCAAGAAAAAGGCCGGCGCTTTCGCGCCGGCCTGTAGTCTACGCCGCTATCGTGCGGAGACCCGATCAGACCACCTTTGCTCCCGCCTTCTTTGCAGCAATGCGGGCGCGAATCGATTCGACGTCGGCGCGCGGCGTCGCGGCAAACAATGTTCGGGTATAGTCGTGCTTCGGATCTGAGAAGACTTCGTCGCGGCTGCCATATTCGACTGCCTCGCCGTAATACATCACCATCACCTCGTCCGCGATGTAGCGCACAACCGAGAGATCGTGGCTGATGAAGACATAGGTCAGGCCGAACTCGTCCTGGAGATCCGCGAGGAGGTTCAGCACCTGTGCCTGTACCGAAAGGTCGAGGGCGGAAACCGGCTCGTCCAGCACAAGCAGCTTCGGATTCAGCATCAGCGCGCGGGCAATGGCGATACGCTGACGCTGGCCGCCGGAGAACATGTGCGGATAGCGATTGTAGTGTTCCGGTCCAAGGCCGACTTTCACCAGCATTTCCGTCGCCCGCTCGCGACGTTCGGCAGCGGCCATGTTCGTGTTGATCGCCAGCGGCTCGCCGAGAACGTCGCCGATCTTCTGGCGTGGGTTGAGCGATCCATAGGGGTTCTGGAAGACGATCTGCACCTTCTGGCGCATTTCCGCCGTAAGATGACCCGGACGGGTGTCGACCGGCTTTCCCTCGATCAGGAGTTCGCCCGATGTTGGCTCGTCGATGAAGGTCAGGATGCGGGCGAGCGTGGACTTGCCGCAGCCGCTTTCGCCGACGATGGCAAGCGTCTTGCCGGTTTCCAGCTTGAAGGACACGCCCTTGACGGCATGCACGACCTTCTCCGGTTTGAAGAGGCCGGTCGGCACGTGGTAATCGCGCTTGATATTGCGGATCTCGAGCATCGGCGGTTGTGTCGCGGTCGTATCGCTCATGCGTTTTCTCCTGCTGCCGAACCTGCGAGGAAGTCGGAAACGGTCGTCAGACGATCCCCGGTCGCGTTTTCCGGCAAGGCGGAAAGAAGAGCGCGCGTATAGGCGTTCTTCGGCGCTTCGAAGAGCGAGAGCACGTCGGCCTCTTCCATCTTGCGGCCCTTGTACTGCACGATCACACGGTCGGCGGTTTCGGCCACGACACCCATGTCATGGGTAATCATGATGAGGCCCATGCCGTTCTTTGCCTGCAGGTCCATCAGGAGGTCGAGGATCTGTTTCTGGATGGTCACGTCGAGCGCGGTGGTCGGCTCGTCGGCGATCAGAAGCTTCGGATCGCAGGCGATCGCCATGGCGATCATTACGCGCTGGCACTGGCCACCGGACATCTGGTGCGGGAAGTGATTGAGCCGCTCGGCCGGATCGGGCAAGCCGACCAGCCGGAAAAGCTCGATGGCGCGCTCGCGACGGGCGGTCTTGCCGAGGCCCATATGAATGCGCAGAACTTCCTCGATCTGGAAACCCACGGTGAAGCAGGGATTGAGGCTTGCCACCGGTTCCTGGAAGATCATGGCGATGTCTTTGCCGATCAGCTTGCGCCGTTCGGCGGGCGAAATGCGCATGATGTCCTTGCCCTGAAAGAGCATGCTGTCGGCGGTAATCTTCGCCGTCCAGGGTAGAAGGCCCATGACGGCGAGCATCGAGACCGACTTGCCGGAGCCTGATTCTCCGACAATCGCCAGCACCTCGCCGGCTTTCACCGAAAGCGATACGCCATCGACCGCCTTGAACCAGCCAGAGGCCGTTTCGAATTCGACGGTCAGGTTCTGAATATCGAGAAGCGCCATGTCAGGACCTCTTCAGTTTCGGATCGAGCGCATCGCGCAGACCGTCGCCCATCAGGTTGATGGCGAGAACGGTGATGAGGATGGCAAGACCGGGGAAGGTGACCACCCACCAGGCACGCAGGATGAATTCGCGGGCTTCAGCGAGCATGGTTCCCCATTCCGGAGCCGGCGGCTGAGCGCCCATGCCGAGAAAGCCGAGGGCAGCGGCATCGAGGATCGCGTTGGAGAAGGACAGCGTCGCCTGAACGATCAGCGGCGCGGTACAGTTCGGCAGGATGGTGCGGAACATCAGCCGGAAAGGGCCGGCGCCCGCAAGGCGGGCGGCGGTCACGTAGTCGCGGGTCTTCTCCGCCATGACTGCCGCACGGGTGAGGCGCACGAAATGCGGCTGAAGGGTGAGCGCGATGGCGATCATGCCGTTGGTCAGGCTCGGTCCGAGGATCGCGACCAGCACCAGCGCGAGAAGCAGCGACGGGAAGGCCAGGATGATGTCCATCAGGCGCATGATGACGGTATCGATCCAGCCGCGGTAGTAGCCGGCGATCAGGCCGACGAGAATGCCCCCGGTCAGCGACAGCGTGGTGACGAAGACACCGATGAAGAGCGAATATTGGGCACCGTAGATCAGGCGGGAAAGAATATCGCGACCGACAGGATCCGTACCGAGCAAATAGGCGGTGTTGCCGCCTTCGACCCACGACGGCGGAAGGAGAATCGCGTCGCGATACTGTTCGAACGGGGAATGGGGCGCGACCAGCGGCGCAAGGATCGCGACCAGCACGAGCGCGATGAAGACGACGAGCCCGATCACCGCCCCGCGATTTTCGGAGAAATAGAACCAGAATTCGGCCAGCATCTGGCGGCGCATCGCCGCGCTTGAGACCGTCTGGCCTTGAGTTGTCTCAGCCATGGAGTTTTTCACCTCTTAGTGGCGGATACGCGGGTTGATCAGGCCGTAAAGCAGATCAACAATGAGATTGACGACCATGATGATGCCGGCGATCAGAAGAAGGCCGCCCTGGATCACCGGATAATCGCGACGGAAGACGCTATCGACCATCCACTTGCCGATGCCCGGCCAGGAGAAGATCGTCTCGGTCAGGATGGCGCCGGCGAGCATGACGCCGATCTGCAGGCCGATCGTGGTGATGACCGGGATCATTGCGTTCCGCAGGGCGTGCAGGCCGATGACCCGGAAGGGCGAAAGACCCTTGGCGCGAGCCGTGCGGATATAGTCTTCCGAGAGCACTTCGAGCATGGCCGAGCGCGTTTGGCGGGCGATGACGGCGAGCGGGATGGTGGCTAGCACGATCGACGGCAGGACCAGATGGCTGAGCGCGGACGAAAAAGCACCCTTCTGGCCCGACAACAGCGAGTCGATCAGCATGAAACCCGTTACCGGGGGGAAGAAATACATCAGCGAGATGCGGCCCGACACCGGGGTCCATTGCAATATTCCGGAGAACAGGATGATGAGCAGCAGGCCCCACCAGAAAATCGGCATGGAATAGCCGACGAGGGCCACACCCATCATCGACTGGTCGAAAACCGAACCCCGCTTGATCGCTGCGATGACGCCAGCCGGTATGCCGAGGACGATCGCGATGATGATAGCGCAGAAGGAGAGCTCGACCGTTGCCGGAAACAGCGACATGAACTGGTCGAGGATCGGAGACTTGGAGACGATGGAGGAGCCGAAATCACCGGTCAGCACACCGTCCAGATAGTCGAGATACTGGGTGACCAGGGGCCGGTCGAGGCCGAGCTGGGCGCTGATCTGAGCATGCCGCTCGGGCGACATGACACGTTCGCCGGACAGCAGAGCGACCGGATCGCCCGGAAGCAGCCGGATGAAGGCGAAGGCTATGATCGATACCCCGATGAATGTCGGGATGAGGACGGCAAGCCGCCGCAGGAGAAAGCCAAACATGAGGGACCCGCTTATGTTTTTCTTGGAGGTCTGTAATCGTCGGCCGATCTCTGGCCGATCTTGCTCGGGAAGCAGCAACTGCGTTCCGGAAGCTCCGGCTCGACGGTAACAACCGCCGGGCTGTCATGCAATCACCGCGGAAGCGCGTGGCTTCCGCGGTGATCCGTTCAATCCTGACGATTACTCGGCGATGTCGACGTTTTCGAAGGTGAAGTCGCCGAGCGGGCTCTGGACGAAGCCGGAGACATCCTTGCGCATCGGAACGACGGACAGGGAGTGGTCAAGCGTTGCCCACGGCGCTTCGCGCTTGAAGATGACCTGAGCCTCTTCGTAGAGCTTGGTGCGCTCAGCCTTGTCCGAGGTGACCTTGGCCTTCTTCACGAGGGCGTCGAACTCCGGGTTGCACCACTGGGCGCGGTTATTGCCGCCGACGGCTTCGCAGCCGAGCAGGGTGTCGAGGAAGTTGTCCGGGTCACCATTGTCGCCGGTCCAGCCGAGCATGGCCGCGCCATCGCGATCCTTGGCCTTGGAACGGTCGAGATATTCAGCCCATTCATAAGAGACGATCTCGACCTTGACGCCGATCTTGGCGAAGTCGTCCTGCATGATTTCGGCCGCGCGGCGGGCGTTCAGCATGTAGGGACGCGACACCGGCATGGCCCAGATCTTCATCGACAGATCCTTGACGCCGGCTTCCTCAAGCATCTTCTTGGCTGCATCGAGGTCGTAGGTGTCGTCTTCGATCTTGTCGTTATAGGACCACATGGTCGGCGGGATCGGGTTCTTCGCCGGGGTGGCCATGCCCTGGAACACGGCGTCGACGATTGCCTTCTTGTTGATCGCCTTGTTCAGCGCCTTGCGGACTTCGACCTTGTCGAAGGGCGGCTGCGTGGTGTTGTAGGCGAGGTAGGCAACGTTCAGGCCTTCCTGTTCCATAACCTTTAGGTTCGGATCGGCCTTCATGGATTCAACGTCGGCTGCGTTCGGGAACGGCATCAGGTGGCATTCACCGGCCTTCAGCTTCTGATAGCGAACGGCAGCGTCGGTGGTGATTGCGAAGACGAGATCGTCGATCTTCGGAGCGCCGCCCCAGTAGTCGGCGTTCTTCTTGTAGCGGATGACGGCATCCTGCTGGTAGCCGACGAAGATGAACGGGCCAGTGCCGACCGGCATCTGGTTCAACTGTTCCTTCTTGCCTTCGGCGTCGAGCTTGTCGGCATATTCCTTCGACATGATCGAAGCGAACGGCATGGCGACGTTGGCGAGGAACGGAGCTTCAGCACGGTTGAGGACGAACTTGACCGTGAGGTCATCGACCTTCTCGACGGACTTGATGAGTTCCGGGAAGCCCATGCCGGCAGCATATTCCCAGGACGTGCCCGGGACGTACTGGTGCCAAGGATGGTCAGCCTTGATCTGGCGCTCGATCGAGAAAACGACGTCGTCGGCGTTCAGTTCGCGGGTCGGAGTGAAAAAATCGGTGGTCTGGAACTTCACGCCAGGACGCAGCTTGAAGACGTATTCCTTGCCGTCCTCGGAAACGGTCCAGCTTTCTGCGAGGCCGGCAACCGGATTGGTCGTGCCCGGCTCGAATTCGAGCAGACGGCTGTAGACCGGATGAGCCGAGGCATCAAAGGTCGTGCCGGCGGTGTAGAGACCCGGGTCGAAGCCTTCCGGCGAGCCTTCGGAGCAGTACACGAAGGTCTTGCCGCTGGCGGCGGTAGAAAGGAATGTGGCCGCGAGCAGAGCCGCAGCAAAGCCAATCTTCAATTTCATTGATGTTCTCCCATTGGCGAAATCCGGCCGCGCCGGTTCCACCGGTTTCTGTCTGACGCAACGCACCCCAATATCTGCGCAGCGCCGTTCTGTTCGTGGCAACGCCCACGAAGGCGGAAGCCTCGCCGGGCCGGACCTGGTCGCGATTTGACAACTGTTCTTCGCAGACCAGTCGCGCCCGGCAGGCGCTCTGGCCTTTTTCTTATCGGTAAAAAAAACGATGTAAAGAGAGATTCTGCCGCAGTTTTGCTCCATCTTGGCCAAATTTCCGTCATCGCGCAGTTTTCTTAAACGTTTCATATCGTTCAAATTCCATTAATTTCGTGGGAAATTTGATGACCGGCGATATCCGCGCAGCTCTTCAGCGCACGCTTTTTTAGATCTTCCTCCGCTCCGTAAGCGACACGATCGCTCAGGCACCCCCTCCCAGCCGTTTCGAAGGGGATATCTTCCATGAAGAACCGACCGGCGGGGAACAAGAAACATCATGGAAATGCCGCGTTGACCTCCCATATAAAGAAGAACAGGGATGTCAGGGGGGGCCGATGAAGCTTTTACCGCTTGTTCTTTCAACCGCTCTCGTCGTTTCTGCGGCGGTTCCGACCCAAGCTGCCGAACCGCGTAATCCGCGCGTCAGCGACAAGAACTATATCGATTGCCAGCGCATGCCCGACCGTTGCGCAGGCAAGGATTCTCAGCGGGCAAGACGGGATTACTATCGCCAGAATACAAGACAGGGCAACAGCCCCTGTACGTTCCGGGGCGAGCAGCGAACCTGGTCCGAGGATTGCGAGTAAGACGGAGTCATCTCACCGCCGGGAAAGCGACTGAGCGCTTCCTTTGCCGTCAGGGTCCATCTAAGGCCGCCGGCTCGCTTGAGGGTCCCTTATCCTTGCGTTACCGCGGGCTGTCATCGTAAGTAACCGACAATACGGGAAATGCTTCAGTTCGATTGGGCCAAGAATGGCTGTATTCGCGCGCAGCCAACGCCGTCGTGTAATGTGCCGGATCACTTAAATTAGAGCGATCTTCGGAACCGCGTATGAACCGGCCGCATTGTATCGATGCCATTATCGTCGTCGGGATATTACAATGCTTGCCTTGCTTGATCTCCTTGCCAGACTCGCAGCAGCGATCCTGCTGGTGACTGCGGGAATTGCCCTCTCTTCCGGATGGGCGCAAGAGACATCGTCGAACCGTCGGCTCGACATACGTTCCGAAGTGGTCTGGACGCAAGTTCCGGTCCGTATCGATCGGTCGGCCCAAACATATGAGCGCATCGCACCGGCGACCGACCCCTATCCGCTGAAACTCCAGGCGACACGACGGCTCCATGTAATCGATAACAGCACATTCCGTTATGACGGATCGGATTTCCGGCTCGCGGGTGTGACGCCGGTCGAGCGCGGCAGGATCTGCGTAACCGGCGAAGGCTTGCGGCAAGCCTGTGGCCTCAAAGCATTCAAGGCCCTCGACAATGCCCTGCGCAGCCCGCATGTGGAATGTCGCGTCGTCATGCCGGAGGCGGCCACCCGTGAGGTGGAATGCGTGGTTGACGGAAGTGACCTTCGAAACCTTCTTCCCCAGCTCGAAGCGGCCGGCTAATCACGCGCTCAGCGCGGCGGCCTTCTGGAAGCGCCACCCCAGGAAAGCGGGACCACTTCGATATTCTATCTGTTTGATTTTGCGCTATTCCTAAGGCAAACCCGATTTACGTTCTTGCTGGATACTCGAACCGGCCAGCGTGCCGCTTTATGGCCGGCACCAGGGAAGCCTGGAACCATCTGCATCGCCAGCGATTTCGGCGAGGTAGGAGCGGACTTCCGGTCGCGCGGGCGGGAGACCTTTGACACTCCAGGAAAAGCGTTGGCTGCAAGCCACCTTCACGTCGGCCTTCCAGATTGGGGCAAGCGCCGAAAGACCGATGGGGGAAAGACGGCCGAGCAACAGAAGACGGGCACGCAGGACATCCGCTTCCGCGGGCGCATAAAGCTGTGACAACCGCATGAAATGTTCAAGCGAGGTCGGAACTTCGGCGATGGCCTGCCGCACCATGGCCATACGCAGCCAGAAATTGCCATTGGTCGGAAGACATGACACAGCGTGCAGCAGATATGCATCCGTGCGGTTTGCGATTTCCACCCATTGCGGAAAGTCCCTTATCTGGTCGATCCCATCGAGCCGTCTCAGTTCAACGGTCAAACCCGACTTTACGACATCAGACAGGCACACGCCCTGCCCGCCCACGGCATCCGCTATGCTCCCGGCGCGTGAAATACGGTCTTCGCCGACCGGAATTCCGCTTTCGACGCGACCCGCAACGCGGCCGATTTCCGTGAAGTAAAGCCGCTGGCGCAAGTTCATGAATGCGATAAGCATCACCGCCAGGGCTACACAAATCAGAAGAAGGCCTATGGCGTCGTTTATCCGGAGACGCCTATATATTCTCATTGTAATACTTAGAGTACGAGCGGTAGTAATACTCCGAGGAACCGTATTTCTGATAGAGCTTCTGCTTGCCCTGGTCGACCTTGTTGAGGATGACGCCCACGCACTTGTTGAACAGGTAGCTATCGGCTTCCACGGACTGGCGGACAAGGCGCCTGCTGACCTTGCCCCATTCCACCACCAGAAGGAATGCATCGACCATGCCTGCGAAGGCGCGTGCATCGACGACCGGCGCGAGCGGCGGCAGATCCACGATGATGTAATCGTTGCTCTCCGAAAGCCGCGAAAGAATGGCCTTCATGCCGGGAGAATTCAGAAGCTCCGATGAATGCGGCACACGCTGCTTGATGACGGCAGGCAGGAACCGCAATCCGGTTCGCGGATTCACCAGGCAAAGACGGTCGAGATCCTGACTGCCGAGGATAGCCTCGAGAATGCCGCTCTGTGCATGCTGCGCGAGAGCCCGGGTTGCGCCCGGGTTACGCAAGTCGGCATCGATCAGTGTGGTTCTCGCTCCCTGAGCCGCGAGAAGCTCGGCGAAATTGACGGCAATCGTGGACTTGCCTTCGCCCGGCAGCGTCGAAACGATGCCGATGACTTTCGTCTTCTTTGCAGCGCAGGCCAGATCGACGGCGATCTTGCTGTTGCGAAGGGTCTCCGCAAAGGAAGACAGCGGATGATCCACGACATAGTCGTAAATCGGACCGAACTTCGCCACCGCCCGCGGATCGTTGCCCGGCTCGGACAGGTAGCGGGAGTTGTCGTCGTTCGCCATCAGCGGCGCGGTACCCAGGAATTCCAGACCAAGCGTCGAGCGAATCTGATCGCCAACCCGGAAGAAGCGATCCCTGAACTCCCTGACGGCACCGATACTGGCGCCTGCAAAAAGGCCCAGAGCCAGAAAACCTGCCAGCACCACGATCTTTTTCGGATGGCTCGGTCGGGTGGCAACCGCAGCACGCGTGATGATTCGGGCATCCGTCAGCGGGAACGACTGCTGCTGTACGGCTTCCTGGTAGCGCTGCAGGAATGTCTGATAGAGATTGCGATAGGTCTCGGCTTCGCGCTCGAGTTCGCGCAACTGAACCATGGTTTCGTTCGCGCTCGCACTGACCCCCGTGGCGTCAGCCACACTCGCCGCCAGGGTCTTCTCGCGGGCCTGAGCAACTTCAACCTCGCTTCGATAACTCTGCGCGATACGATTGAGCTCATCAAACATCAGCCGCTTATATTCCTCCATTTCCGCCCGCAGCCTGACGGCCTGGACGTGGCGAGGTCCGAGCTTGGCGGAAATCTGCGCCTCGAGCTTGGAGGCATTGAGGTATTTCGTCCGCAATTCGTTGGAAATGCTGCTGTCCAGCACATCGGTCACGATGGCGTCGGTCTGGCCCGAGGCGATGATCTCCTCAATACGCTGAAGCTTTGCCTGGGACTTGGCGACATCCGACTGTGCAACAATCAGAGCGCTGTTCAGCTCGGCGAGCTGTTGATCGGAAACCAGCTGATTGCCTGCCGTCACGAGGCCGTTGGCACTCTTGAATTTCTGGACCGCAAGGTCTGTATCAAGGGCCTGCTGGCGAAGCTCCGCGATACGCTCGAGAAGCCAGTTGCTTGCCCGCCGCGTTGCGTCGTACTTTGAGTTCAGGCTGTCTTCGAGATAGGCCTCGCCGATTGCATTGGCGACCCTGGCGGAAAGATCCGGGAAAGGCGAAACATATTCGACGGTCAGCACATAGGATCTGCCGACGCGTGTCACGGCTATATTGCTTCGGACGCCGGCTGCGGCATCGAGCTTGCGCTGTTCCAGATCGACATCCGCGCCTTTCTCATCGGAAGAGAACCACTCGGACACGTTCACGATACCGACCACCGTCCGGTACAGCGTCTTATACAAAGACTTGAACGACGCGTTGAACTGCGGGTCGTCGACCAGCTTCAGCTTGTCGACCACCGAAAGGGCAATGGTCTGTGACTTCAGAAGCTCGACCTGGCTGAGAACGGAACCCTCATCGTCCATAACGCCGCCGCCCAGGGTGAGCTGATCGGCAAACTGCTTGTTGTTGCGGTCGATCAGTACGCTGACCTGGGAGGTATAGAGCGGCACTGCCGAAAGCAGATAAACGATGCCCAAAAGAAGCCCGGCCGCCATGCAGGCTGCGACGACAATCCATTGTCGCCGCACGATGGAAAACACGGCCTCGACATCGATAACTTCCGAATCATGCTCTCGCGGAGATCCGTTGACGACTGACTCACCGTATAGTTCACGGTTCAAAAGCTGCACGATCTCGCCTCGACCAGTTGTTGGACGGAATTACTTAAAGTCCGCTCGGGCTCACGACGGTCGTCGTGGTTCCGCCCCCTCCCGAACTTGCAAAAAAGCCACCGGATGCGCCCGAGAACGATGTCCCGCCCGCCTGCGATGTCGGCGTTGCGGCTGCACCCGTGCCACCGCCGGTGCCACCTGCGCCACCGCCAGTGCCTCCCAGAGCTCCCGCGCCACCGTCGTCACCACCCGCAGCCCCCACTCCAAGCGCCGCAGTCTCGACTTCACCGGTCGCACCGGCGAACGCCGCCTGGAAAATCGTATTCGTGACCTTTGCGGCCTCCTCCTGGATGCGCGCCGCATAGGCGAGGTCAGTCGGATCGGTACTCGCGCTCAAAACGCGGACAGCCCGCGCAAGACCGGCGGCAATGCTGCCGATCTGTTCGTTGTTGGCCGAGGACACCAGTGCCAGCAGCGGCGCGAGCGTTTCCTCACTGGAAATCGCGAGACCGCGAACCTGCAGCGACAGCGAGGCCGGCGAAATCGTGTCGACCAGCAGGGATTGCGGCGCGTTCAGGAAGGCCTGAACTTCGGCCTGAGACAAGGGACCTCCCTGCCTGACCCCAAGGGGTGCCGGCTGCGACGCCTCTTGTGCGAAGGAGACACCAGCAGTGACGGGAACTGCACAGGCACCCGCCAATGCGAAAAGTAGAAACTTGCCAGTCTTCATGTCCATCACGTCTTTGCTCCTTATTTTTGCTCGCGCTGTTCTTATATTTCAGGAACATCATCGAGCAACAGCAAAACTCTTTTTCAGTTAATCCTGCAATTTTGTCATCTTAGAGGTCTTCAATCGCGTCTCTTGTCGAAACTACGTCCGAACTTACGCCGGAAGCTGTCGAGGAGATCGAATTGACAAGGTTGAGGAACTTGATGATTTCAACCGAGTCGGAGTTCGAGATGTAGAGAACGTCCTTGTCCTGCATCGGGAACTTCTGGACGGCGAAGAGCGCCGCCGGATCACGCAGATCCGCCCTGAAGACAACCGGGATCTCGTCACCCTTGAATCTTGAAACGTCAACACCAAGATTGACGAGCAGCTTGCGAGGCGCCTGACGATAAAGCAGGACCTGTGCCGGATTCGCGCGGGAATCCAATAGGCCGCCCGCCTTGCCCAGGCCTTCGCCGAGCGTCAGGTTCTCTTCCTCGAAATCGAACCTGCCGTTCGTGCCGGTCGCACCGAAGGCCAGGAAGGTCCGGCGCTCGCGCTCGGCAATAATGGTGTCGCCGGGCGCGACGTAGATGTTTTCGGCCGGGTTCGCGAGAAGTTTGTCGAAACGTATGCGGGCGGTACGACCGCGGCGCTGCACGGTGACGTAGGTTTCCGCATTCGGCGTACTCAGACCGCCGGCCTCGGAGATCGCATCGAGAACACGCTCGCCCGCATCAGTAAGCTGAACCTTCATCGGGTCGTTGACATCACCCAAAACGGCCACCTGAGCCGACTTGCTGCTGACCTTGGTAATCACGACCTGCGGCTCGATCGCCTTGCTGGACAGCAAGTCCTCGACTTCCGCCTGAACATCCTCGACCTGACGACCGGCAGCGCGGACACGGCCGGCATAAGGTACGCTGATCGTGCCATCGCGCCCGATGGTCTGTTCGGGCAAGGTTACATAGTTACCGGGACGGCTGCCCGCATCCGCAGGAATGAAGAGGCCGCCCGCCTGGGATTCGAAGACTGCGACCTGAACGATGTCGCCCGCTCCGAGCGGAAGGCTCGGCGGACCACCTCGCGAATTGCCAAGGCTACCCAAACCCGCTTCCGTCGTCGTATCGGAAGCATAGGCAAGCAGAGCCTTATTTATATCCACCAAGGCGTAGTCGATACCGACAGACCGCTTGGACGATGCATCGGTCACCTTGACCGTTGCCTTTTCTTCCACTGCCCGGCCAGTTGGACCAGAGCTTGACGTGGCCGTACATCCTGTAAGAGCAACAACTGACGTAGACAAAAGCAGGCCGGCGGCGAAAAGCTTCAAGTTCAATCCCCTCACTCAAGAAACATGCATTTTTCGCGTCTGCAATGCGAAGACATTACCGTTGCACCGCAGCGCCGAACGGTGCGGATGCTCACAGTACCCCATTTGGGTGGGACTTTATACGCAGTGCAGCATTGAGTCCACTTAGGAACTGCAAAAAACGTAAAATGCCATCAATCGACTTAAGCCGGATTAAATTCAATTTCTGTAATGTCTCCCCAATGAAGGGCACTGAACAAGTGTAAAAGAGACGGGGAAGAACATGTTTTATAGCAAAGCGCTGTCCGTCGGACTCGCAGTGATAATTTCTGCCGGTTTTGCATCTTACTCTTACGCAGTTCCACTCGGCGGCCTGACGAAAGACTTGGGTCGAAACCGGGCAATACAGCTTATAGCTGTCAGCCGACCGACGCTGGCGCCCTACGCCCATGTCCGTTTCTGCGTGCAGAATCCTGACGATTGTCAGGCCGGAAATCGGGGAAACGATATCGTTGACCTCACCCCCGCGAAGAAACTGGAGTTGCAGCGCATCAATCGGGTGACAAACCGGTCGATGCGACCGCAAAGCGACGAGGCCGGCAACGACGAATGGAAAATCGGGGGAGCGGCCGGGGACTGCGAAGATTTCGCCCTGACCAAGCGTCGCCACCTCATTGACGCCGGTTGGCCGGCCCAGGCATTGCGCCTCGTGGTTGCACGAACCTTCGACGGCGAAGGCCATGCCGTGCTTGCGGTTGCGACGTCGGATGGCGATCTCATCCTCGACAATCGGACCAACACCATCAAGGAATGGCGCAAAACCGACTTGCGTCTGCTCAAAATCCAGTCGGGTGAAAACCCGCGCCAGTGGTATGATATCGGTCGTAAGTGACCGCTTTCGGAGCCTCGTCCAATTCTGGGCAGGATCGGGTTGGAGCCCTCATGAGCGGGCCAACGAACAAGAGGACGCGGAAAACGCGGGTCATCAGCGTCCTTCCTGATATGCAGCAAAGAGGCGCTCTCTTCATTGCTTGACAAGATAATGTCTCGTTTCGACACTATGCTGCCGACGAAACGATCCGGAAGTCCAAGGTCTTTCCACGTCAAGCAAAAGGGCGAATCGAGTGAAAACAGCCTCTTCGAAGTTTGGCAGGTTCCTGCGGAGGTTTGCGGCATGCGCGATCGGGCTGTCCCTCTGGTCGACGGCTATCCCTTCCCATGCCGGCGACTTACGCTATCCGCTCGTGCTCTCTGAAATCCCTCCCACGTCCGAACGGTACGACGAACCCTTCGTCTGCAGCAAACCTGTTCCGCCGATGGTGGACATGTCGAATATCGGTACCTTCTACAAGCCCGGACCGACCCAGTCCGTCGTGGATAAGGAAGCGATGGCGGCCTATGTCAAACGCAACAAACCGATCGACGATGCCGCGGCGTCTCTAAAACTCATGATCCGGCGTGCCATAAATTCCCCTGGCGACCGTGGGCGAATCGGTCCCTGCATTATGCGCCAACTTGCGGTTTGGGCCAAAGCGCATGCGCTGCTCGGCAATCTCGACGACAACGATCCAAAGGGGCGCAGACAGGCAATCCTGATTACAGTATTCAATATGAAGACCTTCACCGATGCCTATGCGGTCGCTTTCCAGCTGGGTGCACCGACAACAGACCAGCGGAAGCTGGTAGAAGGCTGGCTCGATCAACTCGGCGACGCGATCGTCTCCGAATTTACGCCCCCTTCCCCGCCTCGCCCCAAGAAAGACCAATGGCTCGATCGAAATGCCAATACCCGGTATTGGGGAGCTTCGGCTGTCGGGCTTGCGGCAGCGCTTACGCAGGATGAACGCAAATTCGACTGGGCCATGAATGCCCTGCAGACAGGCCTTGCGGAAAGCGACACCGACGGCAGCTTTCCAATGGAACTCGCGCGCGGCGGCAGGGCTCTCAGCTACCAGAGCTTCGCCATGAAGGCGCTGACAATCCTGGTGGTGCTGGCCGATAAGAACAACCGGGCGCTCTCCGATGTGTCTGAACAACGTCTTGCGGCCGCCGCGCGATTTTCGGTCGCCGCTTTCGAGCAGCCGGAACTGATCGCGAAACGGACAGGAATGGAGCAGATGAAGGAAAGGGCGATGTCGGAATGGATGCTGCCCCTCAGCCAACATTTTTCCGTTAGCGACCCTGGCTTGACGACGCAATTGCGCACCACAGCGTCTGCTTTCGACTGGAGCAAGAACAACTATATGATAGGGCTTGCGGGAGCGAAATAACGCAGCCTACCGAAAAGCCAATCGCCCGCTTTTCGGGTGGAATCGTATCTTCAATAGTTTCATGAAGGTAAGGCACGAGCAGGGTGCCGCCGACAATTGACAACCTATCGTAAACCATGGAGACTGATGCTGCTTCTGGAGGAAAGCCGGGGGTGCTTTGCACCCTAGCGAAAACGAACCCCTTTTTTTGGCGAAATGGGAGTGTCGATGGAAAAGACAGAAGTCAAGTCACGCCTCATTGCTTCGGCGTCTTATGACGACCGGTCTCACCTGCTTTATATTCAACTTCGCACCGGCGAAACAAAGTCTCTGGTCGCTCCGCGTTCCATGTACGAGAATCTGATCAACGCCGACTCACCCGGCTGGTATTACACGCGCCACATCAGCCCCCTCGCAAAAGGCTAGGTTCCGCAACGGGCGGATTTGCAGCGCCGGACGCACTCCGCTTTCGTCGCATCCCGCGACGCGAGGACGCGGAATGCGGAACTGTGCTCTGGGATTTGCCGAGAGATATGGTCACAAGCGGCGCGAGCATCAGAGAAAACGCCAGGGCAAAGCCCGGAATCTGCAGCGAAAAATCCACCGCAGAATGCAGGGCGACGAGCAGTAGCGTCGCCAGTCCAAGACATCCCGCAAACCTGTATTCGCGACGCTCGCGGATTCCTCGAACGAATATATAAACCAGACTTGCAACGACAATGACCAAAGCGATCGGAAACATGATTCCGAGGCCAAGCGTGCCTTCAAGATAGACATTGTGTGCCTTGTCCCAGACACCGAACACACCGCATGAAGGATTGCGATAGGCGGGAAATATCTCCTGGAAGGAGGCAAGACCGCCCCCCCATGGGAAATGATCCCTCACGCTCGCGGCGATCCCTGGCAGAGCGCAGAATCGCGGATCCTCCGCGCCGCGAACATCGGCGCGCAACACAACATTTCCGCCGATCACCCCAAGAATGGCCAGAAACACCAAAGGCAGGCCAGCAAAGAGCCACAGACGCCTCAGCAACCGTCCTTCCGGTCGACGGGTAAATCCTGCTGTACCCATGCGGCTGTAGCGGGTCGCCCCCAACAGAATACCCAGCAAGGATAGGCTGACAAAGGTCGCGCCAACGCCCGCACGCGACTTGGTCATGACCAATGCGAGGAGGGTCATCACAAACAGCAGGGCATAGATCAGGTTCGACCATCCTGATACGCTGCCTTTGTGCCACTGTTGCCCGGGTTGAAGAAGGGCAGCGAAGAGACGCCGGAATTGCACGTCCTTGGTCGAGCGCCACAACAGAGCAAACAACAGAAGGGAGACGATCCCGAAGAACGTGGCGGCGGTATTACGATTGACGAAGAAGCCGGTAAGGCTGTCCAGATAAGCGGCCTTTTCGACAAAGAGCAGTGTCTTCGGCCAGAAGACGAACTGGATGATCGAAAAGATTGCGACGACACCTCCAACGATGCCATAGAGCCTCAATGCACGTTCGGCGAGCCGATCCGTTCCAAAGAGGAGCAGCGACAGCATGAAGGCCCCGAACGGCAGAGCAATTTTGAGATAGGCGCCGAGATCGTCGCCAGGCGTCACCGAGATACTTCCTGATATCTCCGGGTTCAACTTGCGGACTTCGAGCCAGGCGGGATGGATCGGCCAACCTTCCGGCAATGGCGCGATCTGAAACAACACCCACGCTAGAATTGCCAGGAGCACGAAAAAGCAGATCGACAACGGCAAACGGACATTTTCGGAAATACCGGTCGAGATCGCCGTCAAGAGAAGAAGGATATAGACGAACCCCGTCGCCATGGCGACGGTAATCGGATCGTTGGCGCCATAGTTCAAGAGGCAGACAGCGATGCTGAACCAGAAAACGCCTGTCAGGAAAAACGTGAACCGCGATCTCGATACCGTTTTCCTATCCGGTTCCGCAGCAAGACGTCTTTCACTTGTTCGCATTCACTCGCCCCGAATATATCCGCCGCATTCCATTATTCAGCCGGTTCTGCCAAACAAAAACCCGACATCTTCTTCCATCTCGAAGCGGTGCATTGTGACCGCCTTTCGCATGGCACCCCTGAGGAAACTCCGCACCGTTTCCATGCCGCGCCTGCCTCTTTTTCGCACAGCCCCCGATCAACTGCGACGCAGCAAATATAGTCCGGACACAACCTGCGCCAACGTCCTTTTTTGGGATTGCAACACTATTATCGTGAGCATTCACGCAACGGCCAATTCGGCATCACATCCAATAAAAATCAGTAAAATCAATAAATTACCTTATCGACATCCTGATTTCGGCACTCACATGAAAGATGATATTGCAACGCAACATATTGACAAGCCCCAATCCATGAGAAACAAAAGTTAGTATAAAATTCGGAAAGCCTGACGGTAAACGGTCGCTTCACGCGCCGTGAGAGTAACTCGCTTTGTAAAGAGTGGACGATGAGGGTTACCATCGACATGCCGCAACCGCAAAACGCCGCGGGGCCCAAGCCGTTCAGCGCGAAAGGCTGGTCGGCTGCGGTTTTCCGCGACGCGGTGGGTTTCCCGATGAATGATCGCACCGATTTCAATAACCCCAAAAAGGCCGATCTTTTGCGATTGATTCGAGCAACAGTTTCGGAGGGCTTATCGCGTATCTCCATCCAGAGCGTCGCTCGCCTATCTGTGCACCCCGGTCGTCATCCTGTCATGCGGGTTTTTGCACGCCGGCTCCTTGCAGGATGCCAAGTGTGTCCTTCCGGGATTTCAACATCAACCAATCATGGGTTACGAGCATGAAGAACACCATTCTTGCGGTCGCATCCAGCGGAGGTCACTGGCAGCAATTGCTGCTCGTATCGGAAGCCTTCGAAGACATGTCGCCGGTCTTCGTGACCACAAAGGCAGAACTGCTCAAGCAGGCGGGAAAAATTGACGGTCATGTGGTTGCCGATTGCAACCGCAATCGTCCACTCCTTACCCTCACCTGTATCAGCCAATGCGCGCGCATCGTCTTTTCCCGTCGTCCCAAGGTAATCATTTCCACCGGCGCGGCCCCGGGAATCATCTGCATTGCCTTCGGCAAGCTCATCGGTGCCAAGACGATTTGGATCGACAGTTTCGCGAATGTTGAAAAGCTATCCATGTCCGGGAAAATAGCCCGCTATCTTTCCGACAAATGGCTGACGCAATGGGAGCATCTGAGCGATACGACAGGTCCGAGCTATCATGGAGCGCTGCTATGATCGTCGTCACCGTCGGCACCCAACTTCCCTTCGACCGGCTGATCCGCATGATCGATGAGCTCGCGCCTTCACTCGAGCACGATGTCTTCGCCCAGACCGGAGTCGGCACCTATGTTCCGAAAAACATGGAGTGGAGTTCGACGGTCGAGGCGTCGGATTTCGACAGCAGGCTGAAGGCTTGCTCGGTCATCGTTTCCCATGCCGGGATCGGCACGGTGCTGAAAGCCTACAAATATGCCAAGCCGATCGTGCTGATGCCGCGGCTATCGTCCCTGGGCGAACATCGCAACGATCATCAACTTGCGACCGTTTCCCAGCTTCGCCGGCGCGAGGGCATCTACGTGGCCGAAAACAAGCAGGAACTCGAAAGCCTCCTCAACCGGAAGCTCGATCCGGCCAAGCCATCCGATGACGTTGCCGCAAGCGCGGAGAGACTGCGCGGTTACGTGCGCAACTCGATTCTCGAGATGCTCGCCTGACCCTTCCTACACAGAGCATACGGCATGATGACGCCAAGATCTCGAGGCTGACGCGACCGGACCGATCCTCGCGAAAAGCCGAGGTCGGTCTGTTTCCGGTTCGATTCATTGCGCATTTACCGGATGGCCTTTCCACACGACGGCCGATGCACGCATCTTCCTGCGCCGTGCCGGGTTGCCGAAGCCTGCATCCTCTGTCAGAGCTTTCCTTTCGCGTCTTCGACCTTACGACGGCGGAATCGGCTCGCTTCGTTTCCATGTCCGCGGAATTGCCATCTCCGCGGTGCAGGAGGTTCCACTGCGATATGCCGGATTTAACGGGACGCGTCGCAGGGTTCGGTCAAACAGGGATTTCTGAGTGAATGCTTAGTATCTGGAGATCACTCTTCGGAACTCCGCCGAAGGAGGAAGCGCCAGCCATCCGCCGTCGGCGCATCGACCTCGGCGAGGCCCTACCGCCCTACACGCTTTATGCGATAGGGGACGTGCATGGCTGCCTCGACGAACTTCTTTCCGCGGAAGAGCGCATTCGCGAGGACATACTCGCAAGTGAAACGCCGGGTCTCGTCATCTATCTCGGCGATTACGTCGACCGGGGGCCACAATCCGCCGGCGTTCTCAATCATCTGAGCGGCCCCAATCAAGACAAGCGGATGCGCAGGCTGCCGCTGTGCGGCAATCACGATTCGATCTTCGCCGCCTTCGCCAGGGATCCGATGAACCATCTGGACTGGCTAGACTTCGGCGGCCGCCAGACAATGCTTTCCTACGGCATCGATATCGACGAGTTGCTGACGCGGGGCCGGGGCCGGCCGGAAGAGGTGGCCCGTGTCCTCTCGCAGGCTATTCCCGCACGGCATTTGTCCCTGATCGAGATTTTGCCCATCAGCCTGCGTGTCGGCCCTTATCTCTTCGTACATGCAGGGGTTCGCCCGGGCGTTCCCCTGCAAGAGCAGACCGACGAGGACATGCTCTGGATCCGCGAGCCTTTCCTCGCCACCGGACCGCAGTTGCCGCTCACCGTCATCCACGGTCACTCTCCCGTTTCGGAACCGGATTTCGGACCTTCGCGCATTGGCATCGACACAGGGGCGTATCTTTCTGGTAAGCTTTCGGTGCTTAAGATTGCGGAGGGCGTGCCCTCCCTGCTCCATCCGTCATGAAACAAGGCTCACGGCATGCGCCTTGGGCAAGGTCATGCATCGCCCGACCGGAGTTTGGCCGGCAGACAATCGAGCGGTTCCCAGAATGACGCCTGAACCATTGGCGCATAGCCCGAGCAAACCACGGAAACCGGCCTGGACACCGTTCCTGGTTTTCTTCCTTGTCTTCACGATTCCAGTTACGGCAACCGTCCTGCTCGCCAATGGCGGACGCAACCTCATGAGGATCGCCGCCATGCTGAACATCGATCTTGCCCCAAGGCAGGAGACGACCGTTGTGAAAACAGGCCGGGCGAAGAGCTCTTCCGCCCGACCGGCCATCCTCGCCCGCTCGTTTGCGGCCTCTGATGCGGTGCGCATTTTACCGATGGCACCTGACCGCACTCCCGAAGAAACCTGCCTCGGCCTGAAATCGATCAGCCCCTCTGCCGATCCCGTCTTTACACCGGCGAGCGGGGGTGCCTGGGAATGCACGGCAACCACCGCCTTTGCGGACACGTCGAACTCGATCTTCCTGCAGATCAGGGGGGCGGGGCGGCGGGTCAGCTTCATAAGGATCAAGTACAACCTCTTGGACCCTTCCCATCTCGGTGAAATGTTCAATCAATCCATGCAGCTCGTCCGGCATGTCCGGCCGGAGGTCGATACCGCCGATCTGGCGGAGATCGAGAATGTCATGGGAGCCGGGCGGGAAAAATACATCATGTACGGATTGGACAGGGTCATCCTGAAGCAGGAAATGATGGATAGCCGACGTTACAACCTGCTGATCACCACGGCCGGATAGCTTCCCCTTACCTTCCTCGCTGCGCCGTCGATCCCTATGGAACGGCCATTCGATCTCGGCGGCGTCCCCTCCACACATCGATTAGCTGACCGTTTTGCTCGGCTGCCGGGTCGAATCGGTAAACGCTCTTTCTGGTGGACGGTAGGACGAAGACGTCGCTGCGGGCTTGCAGGCTGGCTGAAATCGCTGGTCTGTTGCCACGAGGCGGCTGCCGCTACTCTTCGGGGAAGGAATTCCTATTGCCCATAGGCATTCCTTTCCCTGGAGGAACCGGCTCGACACGAGGTTGGCGCCTGCCAGCGCGGCCATCGAAGCCTCCAGAAAGTCACAAAGCAGCACCTCTTCATTTCTCGTGTCACAAGCGGATCGGAACGATCGAGCCGTGAAGATAGCAAGCATTTGCCGTTGACCGCGCAGCATTCAAATAATCCATTTTTGAAGTAAGCTCGGGCTCATGAAAACGCCCGGCGGATGGCTAAGCCGTTTCAAGAACGAAAGGATTGGGTACTTCAGAGGAGATACGGGAGGAAGTCCCCGTTTTCGAGGAATGAGAAAGCGATACTGAGCCTCCTCCCTGATCGGGCATCCGCGCACGCGGGACCTTTCCGACCGCTCCTGCGTTCAACAATGGTTCAAGCCGGAGATTGGGCGATGTCAAAAAGAAGGAACAAGCAAGGGATCTTCGAGAGTTTTGCCGGCGTCATCGCCGAATGGACCGGCAAGCCGATCGTGTTTACCACCGCTGCGGCTCTTATCGTCGTGTGGGCAATCAGCGGGCCAATCTTCGACTATTCGGAAACCTGGCAGCTCATCGTCAACACCGCGACCACCATCATAACCTTCCTGATGGTCTTCGTTCTTCAAAATTCGCAGAACCGAGATGGACGAGCATTGCAGGCCAAACTCGACGAACTCATCCTGAGCAGCCATGCGAAGAATTCCTTTGTCGGAATAGAGAATCTCGACGACAGGGAACTCAGAAGACTGATCAGGCGGCTGGAAGAACAGGCCGATACCCTGAAGGAGAAAGCAGACGGGAAGCTCGGCGACGCGGACGATGCTCTACCGGAGTGAATAAGAGAACGCCATGCATCGGTCTCCGATGACATGCGCGTAAAAGCGAAGCATTTGTCGTTTAGGGAGACCGCCGAAGCCATCGAAGGCCCGGATGTAGATGATCCCCGTCACTCAGAGTGTGTATGGCGTTCAGAAACGCAAAAGGCCCCGCGGTGGGGGCTCTTGGGATCACAGGGATCGGTGGTTGCGGGGGCAGGATTTGAACCTGCGGCCTTCAGGTTATGAGCCTGACGAGCTACCGGGCTGCTCCACCCCGCGTCACCGAGAGAACTGGCCGATTTTGGCCTGTTCGTATGTGCAAGCCTGCTTGGCTTGCGGAGTTTGTCAAACGGATTGGTTTGACGGTTTTTTTCGTCATGATGACGAGAAAGCAAAAAGGCCGCGTTGGATGCGGCCTCGTTATGGGCTTGAGGCCCTTTTTTGTGTCGAGAAGACGGTCTTGATCCTTTTCCCTTGCGGCTTTTTGGACATGTCATGTCCAGTGCATGGGCATGTTGCGTTTTGCAGACCTGGCAGCGACCTACTCTCCCGCGTCTTGAGACGAAGTACCATTGGCGCAGGGGCGTTTCACGGCCGTGTTCGGAATGGGAACGGGTGCAGCCGCCCCGCAATAACCACCAGGTCAGCGAAGCGCAACATTTGAGAAGCTGGCAGGCCTTCGCCTGTTTTCTTTTTAAACACGTCTTGATCTTCTGTCTTTGCGCTGCCGCGATCTTCGATCGCTACGCTGCAGACGGCGCACCAAACTCTTGGCGACGAACTGGCATTCTGTAGCGCTGCCAAACTCGATGTCAAGCAAGGCAGCCATACAGCGCTGAAGCGCGTCGGCATTGTTGGCCGGCCCGTCCGGAGCGCTTTTGCGCACCAGGACAAGAAGATGGCATCATCGAACAAAGTTCGATGAGCATTACCAATGAGAACGATCAAGCCAATCGAGCTATTAGTACCGGTAAGCTTCACACATTGCTGCGCTTCCACACCCGGCCTATCAACGTGGTCGTCTTCCACGGCTCTGATAGGGAATACTCGTTTTCAGGTGGGTTTCCCGCTTAGATGCCTTCAGCGGTTATCCCTTCCATATATAGCTACCCTGCTATGCCGTTGGCACGACAACAGGTCCACCAGAGATATGTCCATCCCGGTCCTCTCGTACTAGGGACAGATCCTGTCAATATTCCTACACCCACGGCAGATAGGGACCGAACTGTCTCACGACGTTCTGAACCCAGCTCACGTACCGCTTTAATTGGCGAACAGCCAAACCCTTGGGACCTGCTCCAGCCCCAGGATGCGATGAGCCGACATCGAGGTGCCAAACAACCCCGTCGATATGGACTCTTGGGGGTCATCAGCCTGTTATCCCCGGCGTACCTTTTATCCGTTGAGCGATGGCCCTTCCACGCGGGACCACCGGATCACTATGACCGACTTTCGTCTCTGCTCGACTTGTCAGTCTCGCAGTCAGGCGGGCTTATGCCATTGCACTCGACGAGCGATTTCCGACCGCTCTGAGCCCACCATCGCGCGCCTCCGTTACTCTTTCGGAGGCGACCGCCCCAGTCAAACTACCCACCATACACTGTCCCGGATCCGGATAACGGACCGCGGTTAGACATCCATGACGATAAGGGTGGTATTTCAAGGATGGCTCCACTCAAACTGGCGTCCGAGCTTCAAAGCCTACCACCTATCCTACACATGCCGACACGAATGCCAGTGTAAAGCTATAGTAAAGGTGCACGGGGTCTTTCCGTCTAACCGCAGGAACCCCGCATCTTCACGGGGAATTCAATTTCACTGAGTCTATGCTGGAGACAGCGGGGAAGTCGTTACGCCATTCGTGCAGGTCGGAACTTACCCGACAAGGAATTTCGCTACCTTAGGACCGTTATAGTTACGGCCGCCGTTTACTGGGGCTTCGATTCAAAGCTTGCACCTCTCCTCTTAACCTTCCAGCACCGGGCAGGCGTCAGACCCTATACGTCGTCTTGCGACTTCGCAGAGCCCTGTGTTTTTGATAAACAGTCGCTACCCCCTGGTCTGTGCCACCCCATCTGACTTGCGTCAAAAGGGGTCACGCTTCTTCCGAAGTTACGCGTGCAATTTGCCGAGTTCCTTCAGCATAGTTCTCTCAAGCGCCTTGGTATACTCTACCTGACCACCTGTGTCGGTTTCGGGTACGGTCTATAAGGTGGAGCTATTTCCTGGAACCGCGTCCCCGCCCTGGTAATCCAATAAACCAGAACAAGTTAAGCGATCCGTCACTACCACCAGGCCCACGAATATTAACGTGGTTCCCATCGACTACGCGTGTCCGCCTCGTCTTAGGGGCCGGCTAACCCTGCTCAGATTAACTTTAAGCAGGAACCCTTGGTCTTTCGGCGAGGGAGTCTCTCACTCCCTTTATCGTTACTCATGTCAACATTCGCACTTCCGATACCTCCAGGACCCCTCACAGGTATCCCTTCACAGGCTTACGGAACGCTCCGCTACCACTCCCTTGCGGGAATCCTCAGCTTCGGTGCATGGCTTTAGCCCCGTTACATTTTCGGCGCAAAGACCCTTATTTAGACCAGTGAGCTGTTACGCTTTCTTTAAATGATGGCTGCTTCTAAGCCAACATCCTGGTTGTTTTGGGATCCTCACATCCTTTCCCACTTAGCCATGACTTGGGGACCTTAGCTGGAGGTCAGGGTTGTTGCCCTTTTCACGACGGACGTTAGCACCCGCCGTGTGTCTGCCGACTAGTACTCCTCGGTATTCGGAGTTTGGTTAGGATCAGTAAGACGGTGAGTCCCCATAGCCCATCCAGTGCTCTACCCCCGAGGGTATTCGGTCGACGCTCTACCTAAATAGATTTCGCGGAGAACCAGCTATCTCCGAGTTTGATTGGCCTTTCACCCCTAGCCACAAGTCATCCCAATCTATTGCAACAGATGCGGGTTCGGTCCTCCAGTTGGTGTTACCCAACCTTCAACCTGCTCATGGCTAGATCACTCGGTTTCGGGTCTAATGCAACGAACTGAACGCCCTGTTCAGACTCGCTTTCGCTACGCCTACACCTACCGGCTTAAGCTTGCTCGCTACACTAAGTCGTTGACCCATTATACAAAAGGTACGCTGTCAGCCTTGCGGCCTCCAACTGCTTGTAGGCATCCGGTTTCAGGTTCTATTTCACTCCCCTTGTCGGGGTGCTTTTCACCTTTCCCTCACGGTACTTGTTCGCTATCGGTCATGCACGAGTACTTAGGCTTGGAGAGTGGTCTCCCCATGTTCAGACAGGATTTCACGTGTCCCGCCTTACTCAAGGACAATGCCTGTTCTACGTCTACGGGGCTGTCACCCGCTATGGCCCAACTTTCCAGAAGGTTCGACTTTATTCAGCATTGCCACTGGCCTGGTCCGCGTTCGCTCGCCACTACTTGCGGAGTCTCGGTTGATGTCCTTTCCTGCAGGTACTTAGATGTTTCAGTTCCCTGCGTTCGCTTCTTACACCCTATTTTATTCAGGTGCAGATACCTTATCTCAATACTTGGAAACCCAAGCCGAGCCTCAACTCAGTTTGGATTTTCCAAGTATCTAAGGTGGGTTGCCCCATTCGGAGATCCATGGATCAAAGCTCATTCGCAGCTCCCCACGGCTTATCGCAGCGTATCACGTCCTTCTTCGCCTGTGCATGCCAAGGCATCCACCAAATGCCCTTACGACACTTAATCGTTCTCATTGCCAATGCTCATCACTTACTGGATCTGGAAGACCTTTCCTTCTCGCTTGCGCTCGAAGGGGTTCCAAATCTGACTATCCGGGCAAACCTGAGTTTGCCGGACCAGAGATGCGGTTACCTTTTACAACCGCATCATTCATGATGCCATCGACGTGTTCGGTATGGTCCCTCAATAAGATGTCACGCCGAGCGACATCCGGGCCATACCTTAAGACCAGCTTCTCGAGATCAAATCCAGGGATGTGCGGTTAGCAAACCATCCACCAGATCGTCCGCCAGAAA
>NZ_CP180217.1:3385000-3865000 GCF_047553425.1 Paenirhizobium cremeum | reverse complement strand
GGAGCGCTTACCGGCAAGGGGCGTTCGATGCGCGATCTTGCCTTGCCCGCGCGTCTCTCCGCCATGGTGCTGACAGCGGCGGAGAACGGGCAGGCTGCGGAGGCCGCGCGGCTTGCCGTGCTTCTGACGGAACAGGGTCTCGGCGGCACCAGCCTTGACATAGACGAGCGTCTTCGGCGTTTCGAGCAGGAAAAAAGCGAGCGCGCTTCGGGAGCCCGTAGACTCGCCGAGAGAATCGCAGACGGTTTGCGTAGCGCGCGACCTCAGGGCATGCATACGAGCGCCGGGCGCCTGCTGATATATGCCTATCCCGACCGGATTGCGCTTTCCCGCGGGGCACGGGGGCGTTTCGTCATGGCCAATGGCCGCGGCGCCGAGATAGAGGAAACCGAGCGGCTTGCCGGTTCGCAGATGCTGGTGATCGCCGACCTGACAGGCCAGGCGGCGCGGGGCCGGGTGCTCGCCGCAGCGGAAATCCGCCGTGACGATGTCGAGGAACGGATGCCCGGGGCCATCCGCACCGCAGACGAATGCTTCTTCGATCCGGCAAGCCGACAGGTGCGCGCCCGGCGAACGACGCGTCTCGGCGCCATCGTGTTCGACGAGACCCCGCTTCCCAAACCCGGCGGCGCGGAAGCGGCACGTGCCCTTGCCGATGGCGTCCGGCAACTGGGCCTGTCGGCGCTGCCCTTTTCGAAGACGGGAGAGCAGTTGCGGCAGCGCATCGGCTTTCTTTACCGCAGCATGGGAGAACCCTGGCCGGATATGGGCGACGACGCTCTTCTGGCCCGGCTCGAGGATTGGTTCATCCCTTTCCAGACGAATGTCCGAAGCCTTGCCGATATAACGCCCGGTTCGCTGTTCGACGGACTTCTGTCGCTGGTCCCGCCTGCGCTGCAACGCGATCTCGACAGGTTCGCGCCGACCCATTTCACCGCCCCGACCGGCCAGAGCCATCCCATCCGCTATGATGGAGACGAACCGACGCTTTCGATCCGCGTGCAGGAACTGTTCGGTCTGAAAACCCATCCGTCGGTCGGCGGCGGCAGGCTGCCTCTGCTGCTCGAGCTCACATCGCCGGCGCATCGGCCAATCCAGACCACCCGGGATCTGCCGGGCTTCTGGGCCGGTTCATGGAAAGATGTCCGCAGCGACATGCGCGGGCGCTATCCCAAGCATCCCTGGCCAGAGAACCCGGCGGATGCTGCCCCGACGACACGCGCCAAACCGCGTGGTACGTGAGAGCCGACAGGGCAAAGGAGTTCCGGCATGATAAAGACGACTCAGGACGTGGCGAGGCATTTTGGACCGTCCAGCCGCAGATTGAGATTGCAGACGCTGGTGCGTCTGCGCTGGCTGGCCGTGGCGGGGCAGAGCATCACGGTCTTCGTTGTTGCTTTCCTGCTGGACTATCCGCTGCCCCTGACCATTTGCGCGGCTCTGATCGGAGCACTTGCCGCTGCAAACTTCCTCTTGTCCGTCGTGTTTCCGCCGACCTATCGGCTGGAGCCGCTCGCCGCATTCGCCGTGCTCGGTCTCGATCTGCTACAGCTCGCCGCGCTGCTCTTCATCACCGGCGGCCTTGCCAATCCCTTCGCGCCGCTGATCTGCGTTCCGGTCATCATTTCGTTCGCCTCGCAGCCCCGTGGACTTTCCGTCGCGCTGTTGGCGCTCGCGGTCTTCTTCATCACGGCGCTCGCCTTTACGCCTTATCCCCTGCCCTGGTACAATGGTGAAACCCTGCCGACCCACCTCGTGATGCAGCTCGGCGTTTGGTGTTCGATCACCTCGATGATGGCGTTTGCCGCCTTTTATGCCTATCGCGTTTCGCAGGAAGCAACCCTGCTCGCCGATGCGCTGTCGGCGACCGAACTCATCCTGCAGCGAGAAAAGCATCTCTCGCAACTCGATGGCCTTGCCGCTGCGGCCGCCCATGAACTCGGTACGCCGCTTGCAACAATCAGCGTTGTCGCCAAGGAAATGGAGCGTGAACTCGGGAAGGACGAGCGCTTCGGAGAGGACGTACAGCTTCTGCGCAGCCAGAGCGAGCGCTGTCGCGACATCCTCCGGCGGCTGACGACCCTGCCTTCCGAAAACGAGGAACATATGCGCCGCCTGCCGCTTTCCTCCATGATCGAGGAGGTGCTGGCTCCGCATCGGGAATTCGACGTCAAGCTGGAACTGGTTGAGAAATCGGATCGATCGAAAGAGCCGATCGGCGTTCGCAACGCAGGCATTCTCTATGGTCTCGGCAATCTGGTGGAAAACGCGATCGATTTCGCCCGCGAGAAGGTCACCGTTACGGTGGAGCACGACGCCTCCAGGGTGGCCGTCACGATCGAGGATGATGGCGAAGGCTATTCCGCCGACGTGCTGCAGCGGATCGGCGAACCCTATGTGACCAGCCGACAGCGGGACGACAAGGCGGGGGGCCTCGGGCTCGGCCTGTTCATTGCCAAGACCCTGCTTGAACGATCCGGCGCAACGCTCAAGTTTGAAAATGGCGGTCCCGACCGGCCGGGCGCGCGCGTCAGGATCACCTGGCCGCGCGGCCTGATGGACGCAGGGCGTTGAAAGGGCTTTACCCGCCGGTCATAAGTGGCCATAACCGGACAAGAATATGAACAGAGTGCCCCGCAGGAATGGCAGGTCATGACAGAATTCGCTTCACCCGGCTCGAAGAGCGACAGCGCAACCAATTTGGACGAGAGCCTCGGTCCCGATCCGAGCCTGCTCATCGTTGATGACGATGCGCCCTTTCTCCGGCGCCTGGCTCGCGCCATGGAAGCCCGCGGGTTTGCCGTCGACATGGCCGCTTCGGTCGCGGAGGGCATCGCCAAATCGAAGGCGGCGCCGCCGAAATATGCGGTGGTCGACCTGAGGCTTGGCGACGGCAACGGTCTCGACGTGATCGAGGCCATTCGGGAGCGGCGTAGCGATACGCGGATCGTCGTGCTGACCGGCTACGGCAACATCGCGACCGCGGTGACGGCGGTCAAGCTCGGCGCTCTCGACTATCTCTCCAAGCCGGCGGATGCCGACGACATCTTCCTGGCGCTGACCCAGCGTCCGGGCGAGAAGGCCGAAGTGCCGGAAAACCCGATGTCGGCCGACCGTGTGCGCTGGGAGCATATCCAGCGCGTCTACGAAAGCTGTGACCGGAATGTTTCGGAAACGGCCCGCCGTCTCAACATGCACCGGCGCACCCTTCAACGGATTCTCGCCAAGCGCGCGCCGAAATAGGATTATTCCGTCGGTGACGTTCTGGCGGCCCATTCGGCCATCATCAGACGCTGGGCGGCGGCGCGCGAAAAGTTCAGGGTGACGGCCTTGCGGGTCGCGGGAGGTAATCTGTGCTCCGGCGCCTCGCGCAACAGGTGCGCCCCGTAACCATCCGACACCAGAAGCCCGCAATCCTCCGGAAAGATGTCCAGAGGCACCTCGCCATGGGTCGCGAAGAACAGGCGATCACAATATCCTCGATATTCCGGCCATTTCCGATCGACGCGAAAATCCTCGATGGAGGATTTGATCTCGATGATCCAGATCTCGCCCTTTTCCGTCAGGCCGACCAGATCGGCTCGTCGGCCGTTCGCCAGCGACAACTCCGGCAAAAGCGCCAGACGCATCTCGTTCAGCAGCACCTGCACCCCCCGGCGCACAAGAAGAGCGCGCTCGGACTGGCGTCCGTCGATTAACGGGTTGTTAACGGCAACAGAAACAATCGTCATGAATAATGCCCGGCGCACCTTTGCGGCATGTTGCAAAAAAGCAATGCGGAGTCATTTTGCATTGCCGAAGTCCCGTGGTTCGTCCGCGCTACTTGCCAAGGCGAACTTAATCAAAAATAAACCATAATCAAAGATGGTTTAGCCCACCATCTCCCAGCTTGAACCCTACGAGACATCCCCATGCGCCTCCGCAATGCATTGACCGTGTTCGGCCTTGTCGCGACACTCGGCCTAGCCGGCTGCACGACCACATCCACATCCTCCGAGCCGAAGGAAGCCGCCGAAGCAACTACGACCAAGATCTTCAGCGATTCATATGGCACCGTCACCGATGCCGGCTTCGCTCTTCCCGCGATCCCGATCAGCAGGGTCGACAAGAAGTTCCACCGCCAGATCGTCGACTATTCCACCAAGGAAAAGCCCGGCACCATCGTCGTGAACACCCGCGAGCGTTTCCTTTACTACGTACTTCCGAACGGAAAAGCCGTTCGCTACGGCATCGGCGTCGGCAAGCAGGGTTTCGCATGGCAGGGCGAAGCCTATATCGCCTGGAAGCAGGAATGGCCGACCTGGCATCCGCCGAAGGAAATGGCAGAACGCAAGCCGGAAGTCGCCAAATATGTCGAGGACGGAATGGGTCCGGGCCTCAGCAACCCGCTTGGCGCGCGCGCCATGTATCTCTTCGACGACAAGGGGCGCGACACCCTGTTCCGCCTGCATGGCACGCCGGAATGGGCGTCGATCGGCACTGCCGCTTCCTCGGGCTGCATCCGTCTGATGAATCAGGACGTTATCGACCTCTACAATCGCGTCCGCCCCGGCAAGAACGCCCGCGTCGTGGTTCAGCAGTAAGCGTCACCAGCTTTATCACCAGACAATCAAAAAAGCCGCCGGCCATCCCGGCGGCTTTTTTTCTCGGATCTCACACGATTATTGTCCGGCAAGACTTGCCTTTAGTTCCCGACGACGGCGATGCAGGACAGGCTCGGTATAGCCATTCGGCTGTGCGCGGCCCTTAAGAACCAGTTCCAGCGCCGCCTGGAACGCGACGGAATCGTCGAAATTGCCGGCCATGGGTCGATAGGCGGGATCACCGGCATTCTGGCCATCGACGACGGCCGCCATGCGCTTCATTGTCTCGATGACCTGCGCTTCCGTAATGATCCCATGATGCAGCCAGTTCGCCATATGCTGTGCGGAAATGCGCAGGGTGGCGCGGTCCTCCATCAGGCCGACATTGTTGATATCCGGAACCTTGGAGCAGCCGACGCCCTGATCGATCCAGCGGACGACATAGCCCAGGATGCCCTGCGCATTGTTGTCGATCTCGCGCTGAATTTCCTCAGCCGTCCAGTTGGGACGGGGTGCCACCGGGACCGAAAGGATATCGCCCAGTTTGGCGCGCGGCCGGGATTTCAACGCAACCTGAACCTCCGCGACATTGACACGGTGGTAATGGGTTGCGTGAAGGGTCGCCGCGGTCGGCGACGGAACCCACGCAGTATTGGCGCCGGCCCTGGGATGGGCGATCTTCTGCTCCAGCATGGCGGCCATCAGGTCAGGCATGGCCCACATGCCCTTGCCGATCTGCGCATGGCCGGAGAGCCCGCATTCCAGGCCGATGTCGACGTTCCAGTTCTCGTAGGCCGAGATCCAGGCCGCCTGCTTCATGTCGCCCTTGCGGATCATCGGGCCGGCTTCCATCGAGGTATGGATCTCGTCGCCGGTCCGGTCGAGGAAGCCCGTGTTGATGAAGACGACACGCTCCCGGGCTGCGCGGATGCACTCCTTGAGATTGACCGTCGTGCGGCGCTCCTCATCCATGATACCCATCTTGATGGTGTTCGGCGCCATGCCGACCAGTTCCTCGACGCGCGAGAAAATTTCGCAGGCGAAGGCGACTTCCTCCGGTCCATGCATCTTCGGCTTGACGATATAGAGCGAACCCTTGCGCGAATTCGCCCGGCGACCGTTCTCTCCGATGTCGTGCAAGGCAATCAGGGAGGTTATCGCCGCATCCATGATGCCTTCCGGCACTTCGTTGCCGTCGCGGTCGAGGATCGCCGGATTGGTCATGAGGTGACCGACATTGCGGACCAGCATCAGCGAGCGACCATGCAGGACGAGTTCTGAGCCATCCGGAGCGGTGAACGTCTTGTCGGGGTTGAGGGCACGGACGAAGGTCTTGCCGCCCTTGGTGACTGCTTCCGTCAAGTCGCCCTTCATCAGGCCAAGCCAGTTGCCGTAGACAACCACCTTGTCTTCGGCATCGACGGCGGCAACCGAATCCTCGCAGTCCATGATGGTGGTTATGGCCGATTCGAGATGAATATCGTCGATATGGGCAGGGTCGGTCTTTCCGATCATGCCTTCTGCATCGATGAGGATTTCGAGATGCAGCCGGTTTCGGCGCAGGAGGATCGCCTCAGGCGCGGCAGGCGTACCGCGATAGCCGACGAATTGTGCCGGGTTCGCGAGTCCGGTAACGCCGCCACCGGAAAGCGTGACGAACAGAGCGCCCTTGTCGATGGAAAGGCCCGTGACGTCAGCCCATTTTCCGGCGGCGAGCGGCGCCGAATCATCGAGCAGCTGGCGGCCCCATGCGATGACCTTCGCGCCGCGGACGGGGTTATATCCCTTGCCCTTCTCAGCGCCATCGGTTTCCGGGATGGCATCGGTGCCGTAGAGGGCATCGTAAAGCGACCCCCAGCGGGCGTTCGCGGCATTCAGCGCATAACGAGCGTTCATGACCGGCACAACGAGCTGCGGTCCGGCAATCTCGGCGATTTCCGCATCGACATTCGCTGTCGTCACGATGAAGTCTTCCCCCTCGGGAAGGAGATAGCCGATCTCGCGCAGGAAAGCCTCATAGGCGCCCATCTCGACGGGTGCGCCATTTGCCTTGTACCAGGCATCGATCGCCGCCTGCAGTTCATCGCGCTTGGCAAGAAGCGCGCGGTTCTTCGGCGCGAGATCGTGAACGATCGCCGAGAGGCCGGCGAGATAGCGCTCGGGGTCCACGCCTGTCCCGGGCAGCGCCTTTTCGATCAGGAAATCATACAGGCCCGTGTCGATGGACAGTCCGTGGCTCTCAATGCGGCTCATCGCCAGTTCTCCTCGCAATACGATATCAAATTCGTGCTGCGAGCATGCCCTGATCTTATTGAGTGTCAATCGAGCACGAATAACAAATATTTATTCCAAAAAGGAAAAAGTCCGCATCACTCGGAGACGCGAGGGCGTCCGCTCGCCGTCGCGATGATCCGGGCCTCCATGAGCTTGCGCCGCCCTTCGATCTCGGGGGCATCGATTTCATGTGCGAGCACCACGACGACATCCGCAGCGCCGCTGGCCCGCGCATGCTCAAGGGCGGTGCGTGACGCTCGCTCCTCCGCCTCTGCCATCGCCGCTTCTTCTTCCGCAAACTGCCGGTTGTCTCCCCCGCCGGCCACGATGAAGACCCCCTCTTCCGGTGAGGTGATGAAAACCGTCACGGTGGAGCGGACCTGTCCGACGACGGCACCGACCGCATTGGCAACACCGGCGGCTTCCGGCACGGCACAGGCCGCCGACAACATCTCGGCAATCGCCGGGTAATAGACGGGAGCGGACGCGCCGAGGCCGATCAGCGGACGGTCGAGGGACAGGGTAAAACGCGCAATACCGTTCTGGCGGTTCAGGGCTCGGTCGATCAGCACAGAACGGGCCGGATCGATGTCGCCAAGACCGTCTTCGGCCAGGCAGGCTGACAAAATGGCTTCAGCGGACTGCCGCGTCAGCCTATCAACGATGCGCAGGGCAAGTTCCTCCGACGAGCCGGCGATAGGCTTTCCCGTGCCATCCTTCTGCCGCATGGCGACCTTCATGCCGAGATCCGCCGCCTGCCGGTTCCACTGACCCTGCCTACCCAGCACATGCATCGCGTCGGAGGGAGTGATCCCGCAGATGTGCACGAGACCGCGAGCGACAAGCCGATCGAGCGTCGCCTTCTGCTGCGTCACTGCGAGAAGCTGGTCGAGAGCCATGGGAACATCGGAGATACGGGCAAAAAGGGTTGCTTCCTGCGGCTGCAGCCCGGCAGAAAGATGGTTCGGCACGCCGGTGCGAACAGCAAACCGTCCATCATGTCGACCGACATGGGCCGAGCGCAATTGCCGTTCCAGTACGCCGATGACGGCGTCCCCGTGCAGCGTCGCGGCAAGGCTGAGCGGCACGAAACGACGAGGCCCGAGATCGATCCGCGCCGCAAGCCCACGATCGTCGAAACGGACTTCGGAGTCACCGCCAAGGCCATAGGTGCGCATGGCAACCGCTTCCACCATGGTGCGATAACCGCCGACCACCGCGCCATCGGCATCGAGGCGCGGGCGGCCGTTTTCCATCACCGCGACATCCGTTGTCGTGCCGCCAATGTCGGAAACCACGGCATCGTCGAGCCCTGTCAGGTATTTCGCTCCGACAAGGCTTGCCGCCGGTCCGGAGAGAATCGTCTCGATCGGACGGAGGCGCGCGTCTGCCGCCGAAATCAACGCGCCGTCGCCACGCACCACCATCAGCGGTGCGCGGATACCGCGATGTTCAAGATGATCCTCGCAGGCGCCGACAAGGCGGTCGATCATCGATACCAGCCGAGCATTGAGCAGCGTCGTCAAGGCGCGCTTGGGACCGCCGAGCTTCGAGGAAAGCTCATGGCTGCAGGTGACCGGAAGATGGGATTTTTCCCGGATGAAATCCCTTACCCGTATCTCGTGGGAGGGATTGCGGACCGCGAAATAGCCGGCAACGGCGAAGGAGGACACATCCGTCGCCAGTTCCGGCAGGATCTCTTCAAGCGGCGTCATGTCGAGCTGCGTCTCGTTGCCGTGGACATCGTGTCCCCCCGGCAGGAAGATCACCGGATCGCTGCCCAGCGCGTCGGCAAGTCCGTCTCGCCGCAGATCCTCCGGGCCAAAACCGATCATCACCAAGGCGGCGCGTCCGCCCTGCCCTTCGACGAGCGCATTGGTGGCAAGGGTGGTCGAAAGCGACACGAGACCTATGGCATTGGCCGGCAGGCCGGAAGCGGAGAGCACATTTTCCAGCGCCCCGGAAATGCCCACCGACAGATCATGCCTTGTCGTCAGTGCCTTGGCCTTGGCGATCAGGCCGTCCTTCTCGCTGAAAAGCGCGGCGTCGGTATAGGTGCCGCCGGTATCGATGCCCAACATGTAATGAAGTGTCACGCGCCATGTCCCACATTGCCGAAAGCCGCAAAACGCGGTTTTACGCTTTATGCACGGGTGGATATCGGCGCGCTAGCTGACAAACGGCAATTTATGGCCGGTCGCGTGGAGCAACGAGCATGGGCAATCCGCCCGCCGGCTGGACGGTGAGTTTCTGTACCGGCCACGGCCGTGTGCCAACCTTCGGCGTAAAACGAAAGCGATGCATCAGGACGGCAAGTGCGATGACGGCCTCCTGCAATGCAAAAGTCGCACCGATGCAGACGCGCGGGCCGACACCGAAGGGCAGATATTGGAACCGGCCGATGCGCTCGCGGTTTTCTGGCAGGAAACGTGCAGGATCATAGACGCGAGGGCGATCCCAGTACAACTCATGGCGATGCAGCGTCCATGGCATGATGAGGATTGTGGCGCCCTCGCGGATGTCCAGAACCCTGCCGTCCGCCGCGACAAACCTGTCGTCTTCAAGAGCCCGCCGGTTGATCGACGGCGCCGGCGGATAAAGTCGCAACGCCTCCTCGAAGGCGGCCCGGACATGGGGCATGCGATCGGCCCAGGTTACGGGATCGACGCCGCTTTCGATGACCTCGTCGATCTCCGCCTCCATCTTCTCTCGGAATTCCGGCAGGTGGGCGATGCAATAGAGCGTCCAACCCAGTGCGCGGGCAGTGGTTTCGTGGCCGGCCCCGATAAAGGTGAAGATGTTGTCCTCGATTTCCTCGGTGGTCAGCCCATCAGGGCCTTCGATTTCAAGCAGCAGGGTCAGAAAATCCCGAGGCACCGCCGCCGGATCGCGGGCGATCGCAGCCCGACGGCGCTCCATCGTATCGCGGACCAGCCTGCGGAACTTGTCGAGTACGCGCTGTCCGCCAATGCGCGTCAGCCTTGGAAGCCAAGTGGGGGCTGCCAGCATGTCGAGCGGATCGATGCGTCCCATCCGATGCAGCAGCGCATCCACGTCGGCGGCAACGTCGCCGCTCTCCGATGCCAACTCACCGGAAAATAGCGTCTCGGAAAGGATCTGATAGGTCAGTTCCGTCATGTCGGTGGAGATGTCATGAATGCTGCCACGGGCATCCGCGCTGACATAGCGAGCGGCAAATTCCTCGCTTTTCTCCAGCATCTGCCGCGCAAAGCCCTTGGCATGACGAGGCGTGAAGACGGGCGCCATCGCCTTGCGCGAGCGCTTCCAGATATTGCCTTCGGCGGTCAGCAGACCGTCGCGCAGGATGGGACGCAGCACGAGTTGGCGCACCACGTCCATGGGATAGTTGCCGGCATTGTCGACCAGTACGTGGCGGATAAGATCCGGATCGTTGACGATGATGGTGGTGCGACCGAAGAAGCGGGTTTCGATCCAGGGCAGCGTATAGGACGGCTCACCCCAGAGCTCCAGCGGGTTGCGTAGCACGGTGCGGATGATTTCGAGACGCGAGGGCGGAACCTTGCGCGGCAAAGGAGCCGGAGGTTCATAGCCGTCGTTCACGCTGTCCTCGGCCGTCTCCGTCATCTTCTACCCTCGGATGCGGCCGTTCCGGCCCGTTTCAGAGGAGCTTTTCCAGCTCTTCAAGCCGATCATTGACCAACCAGCCATAATAGTTTTCCTCCGGCCAGACCGGAGACCCGGCACCGGCATTCCTGCGCGCCAGCGCCTGGGCGCGCTGCCTGGAGCTGCCGATATTGAAAAGCGTCGCGGTGATGCCTGGATTTTTCGAGATATCCATGCCGGCAATCGACCTGTAATCATCGATCGACTTGCGGATGACCGCCGCCATGAAGGCAAGCGAAATATCGGGATCCATGATCGCCTTGTAGACGCCGGCCGCATCGGTCTCGTCCAGCCTGTCATAACCCGACTTCTCAGCCACGAGATCCGACATCATCAGCGCGGTCAGCGGATTGATCTGGCCAAGGCCGAAGGTCTGGCCCGCGTAAAAAGGCTGGAAGAAAACCGCGCTGAAACGATTGTCCGGATAGGATTTGCCGCCAACCGAATGTCCCCTGAACACGCTGTTCCAGACGTCTTCCCGACAGGTCCAGAGCGTATACGAGTCACTCTTCCCCGCGCATTCGGCAAACTCCGGACGGTCGACGAAATCCTCGACGTTTTCGCCCTTGTAGGAAAAGCGGAAGCTGTTGCCGGCGTAGGAGGCCGCCTTCACATAATAGCTCTGCAGATTGTCGTAGGCGTCGACATTATAAGTGTGCTCGCCGACGATGGCGCCGATCATGTGGATGGGATCGATGCCATAGGCAGACGCCGTGCTGCGGATCTTTGACATCAGCCGTTTGTCCGATGCCAGGAGATCGCGCACCTTTTCGTATTTGACGTCGAAAGTGGTCTTGCCCGCCTTGGTACGGCGAACGGAAGCACCCGGAACGGGCGGCTGTTCGGCGTTGCGGTTCCCCGGGGGCACGGTGAGCGGCGCGGCCTGCAGGCCCGCAGGCATCACGACAAGCAGTGCCAGAAGAATTGCCGAAAGAATACGTGCCACGATCCGTTTGCCCTCGAGACTTCACTTTCCGATCCGCTGCCGTGAGGCAAACCTCGAACGGCGACTTCACTTACATAAGCAAAGCCGCCGTTGTCGACCTGGAGATATGTCACTTTCGTGCGATTTCAGGGCAAAAGCACGAAAATAGATGCTTCCGCGTCACAGAATGTAGCGCGACAGATCCAGATCCTGCGCGATACCGCCGACATGTTCGCGAACATAATCGGAATCGATCATGATCGAGGAACCGGCGCGATCGGGCGCATTGAACGAAACGTCGTCGAGCACCCGTTCCATCACGGTCTGCAGGCGGCGGGCGCCGATGTTCTCAACGGAAGTGTTGAGCTTGACGGCGACATCCGCCAGCGCGTCGATCGCATCCTCGGTGAATTCGAGACCGAGATCTTCGGTCGCCATCAACGCCTTGTACTGGCGGATCAGGCTCGCCTCGGTCTCAGTCAGGATACGGCGGAAATCCTCCTTGCTGAGAGGCTTCAATTCGACACGGATCGGCAGACGACCCTGCAGTTCGGGCAGAAGGTCCGAAGGCTTGGCTACATGGAAGGCGCCGGAAGCGATGAAGAGGATATGATCCGTCTTCACCGGGCCGTACTTGGTCGAAACCGTCGTGCCTTCGACCAATGGCAACAGGTCACGCTGGACGCCCTCACGGGAAACGCCTGCTCCAATGCCGCCGTCACGCGCCGCAATCTTGTCGATTTCGTCGAGGAAGACGATCCCGTCGTTCTCGACGGAGCGAACGGCCTCGCGCTGGATAACCTCGTTGTCGATCAGTTTGTCGGACTCGTCCCGGATAAGGTCGGCGTAGGATGCCTTGACGGTGGTGCGCACCTTCTTGGTGCGGCCGCCCATGGCCTTGCCGAACATTTCGGAGATGTTGAGAATGCCGACATTGGCGCCGGGCATGCCCGGGATTTCGAAGCCCGGCATGCCGCCGCCGCTGTCGGCCACCTCGATGTCGATTTCCTTGTCGTCGAGCTCGCCGTTGCGCAGCTTCTTGCGGAAACTGTCGCGGGTCGCCGGGGAGGCGGTGGAGCCGACGAGTGCATCGAGCACCCGTTCCTCGGCGCCGGCATGGGCCTTGGCCTGGACTTCGGCACGCTTCTTTTCGCGCACGAGGCCGATACCGATCTCGACCAGATCGCGGATGATCTGTTCGACGTCGCGGCCGACATAACCGACCTCGGTGAACTTGGTGGCTTCCACCTTGATGAAGGGAGCGCCGGCAAGCTTGGCGAGGCGGCGGGAAATCTCCGTCTTGCCGACGCCAGTCGGGCCGATCATCAAGATGTTCTTCGGCATCACTTCGTCGCGCAGCGTCTCGTCGAGCTGCTGGCGGCGCCAGCGATTGCGCAGTGCGATGGCGACTGCGCGCTTGGCCTCGTGCTGGCCGATGATGAAGCGGTCCAGTTCCGAGACGATCTCACGGGGAGAAAAGGTTGTCATATCGATGTTCCAAAAGGTCGGAATGAGTTGATGACGGATCAATCGTCGCTGTCGAGCGTTTCCACCACGACATTGTCGTTGGTGTAGACGCAGATGTCAGCGGCAATCGCCATGGCGCGGCGGGCAATTTCCTCCGCCGACTTGTCGGAATCCATCATCGCGCGGGCTGCGGCAAAGGCATAGTTACCGCCGGAGCCGATCGCGATCGCTCCATGCTCAGGCTCCAGAACGTCGCCATTGCCGGTGATCGCAAGCGTGATGGACTTGTCGGCGACGAGCATCATGGCCTCGAGGTTGCGGAGATATTTGTCGGTGCGCCAGTCCTTGGCGAGTTCCACGGCCGCGCGCATCAGCTGGCCCGGATATTGTTCAAGCTTCTTTTCAAGCCGATCGAGCAGGGTGAAAGCGTCGGCTGTCGCACCGGCGAAGCCGGCGATCACCTCGCCTTTCCCGATGCGCCGCACCTTGCGGGCATTGCCTTTCATCACGGTCTGGCCAAGGCTCACCTGCCCATCGCCGGCCATGATGACCTTGCCGCCTTTTCTTACTGTAATAATCGTTGTCATTCGGCACCTGTCTGGTCCCATTGAGGACGTTTTGCTGGGGGCTCGATACGGCCCCGTTGAGCCCTATGTAGGTGAAGTGCCGTCGAATACAATCTCGCTTCCGGCCGATGCCACCAATGCCTGCTTTTGCTGGATATTTCCCGCCGCGCCTGATAAGGAGCGCTCATCAGGGACCGGGTTCCCGGTCCTCAGCATGGAGCAGACCTTTATGGGCGAAGCAGCGACCCCTCGCTCGGGAAGCATTTCCCGCAAGACCAACGAAACCTCCGTTTCCGTTTCCGTCAATCTGGACGGCACCGGAAAGGCAAGGATTTCCACGGGCGTCGGCTTCTTCGATCATATGCTCGACCAGCTTTCCCGACATTCGCTCATCGACATGGACATCGAGGTGAAGGGCGACCTGCATATCGACGACCACCATACAGTCGAAGATACCGGCATCGCGATCGGACAGGCGATTTCAAAAGCGCTGGGCGAGCGGCGTGGCATCACCCGCTATGCATCGATCGACCTTGCCATGGACGAGACGATGACCAAGGCCGCCATCGACGTTTCGGGCCGGCCCTTTCTCGTCTGGAACGTATCGTTCAGCGCGCCGAAGATCGGCACCTTCGACACCGAACTCGTTCGCGAATTCTTCCAGGCGCTGGCGCAGAATGCCGGCATCACACTGCATGTGCTCAACCATTATGGCGCCAACAATCACCATATAGCGGAGACCTGCTTCAAGGCCGTGGCGCGGGCGATGCGAACCGCAGTCGAAATCGATCCCCGGCAGGCGAGCCGCGTTCCCTCCACCAAGGGCACGCTGGTCTGACAGCAAACGACTGGAGCGGGTGGCCGGTCACCGGATGCGCGGAAGCGACAATCACGGTGATCGCAAGCCTTGAAGCTCTAATAGAAAGGACATTCGACGATGCGCGTTGCGATCATCGATTATGGTTCGGGAAATCTGCGTTCCGCGACGAAGGCGTTCGAGCGCGCAGCCCGGGAAAGCGGCATCGACGCTGAAATCGACCTGACGAACAAGGCGGAGCGGGTGGCCTCTGCCGACCGCATCGTACTTCCAGGTGTTGGCGCTTATGCCGATTGTCGCAACGGTCTCGACGCCGTCCCGGGCATGCACGAGGCGCTTGTCGACGCAGTCGAGAAGAAAGCGCGGCCTTTCCTCGGCATCTGCGTCGGCATGCAGCTGATGTCGTCGCGCGGACTGGAAAAGACCGTCACGCAGGGCTTTGGCTGGATCAAGGGCGATGTCGTCGAGATGACGCCGAACGATCCGACACTGAAGATCCCGCAGATCGGATGGAACACGCTGACGCTCAAGCGTCCGCATCCGTTGTTCGACGGCATCGAGACGGGCCCCGATGGCCTGCACGCCTATTTCGTGCATTCCTATCATCTCGCTACGGAAAACCCCGACGACGTCATCGCCACCACGGATTACGGCGGCCCGATGACGGCTTTCGTCGGCCGCGACAACATGGCGGGCGCCCAGTTCCATCCGGAAAAGAGCCAGAAGCTCGGCCTGAAGCTCATTGCGAACTTCCTCGCCTGGGCTCCGTGATTTTCATTCCATCTTCTATCGGACAATCCGCATGATCCTCTTTCCCGCAATCGATCTGAAAGACGGCCAGTGCGTGCGCCTCAAGCTCGGCGACATGGAGCAGGCTACCGTCTACAACGCCGACCCCGTCGCACAGGCGAAAGCCTTCGAGGACCAGGGCTTCGAATGGCTGCATGTGGTCGACCTGAACGGCGCCTTCGCCGGCGAAAGCGTCAATGGCGGCGCCGTCGACGCGATCCTCAAGGCGACGAAGAACCCGGTCCAACTCGGAGGCGGCATCCGCACGCTTGAGCATATCGAAAACTGGCTTTCGCGCGGACTTTCCCGCGTTATCCTCGGCACGGTGGCGGTGCGCGATCCCGCACTTGTCATCGAGGCCTGCAAGCTCTTTCCCGGCAAGATCGCCGTCGGTATCGACGCCAAGGGTGGCAAGGTCGCCGTCGAAGGTTGGGCGGAAGCGTCCGAACTCGGCGTGATCGAGCTTGCGAAAAAGTTTGAAGGCGCTGGCGTTGCGGCGATCATCTACACGGATATCGACCGCGACGGCATTCTCGCCGGCATCAACTGGACCTCGACGCTGGCCCTTGCCGATGCCGTCTCGATCCCGGTGATCGCCTCTGGCGGGCTTGCATCGCTCGACGATATCCGCCGCATGCTGGAACCGGATGCCCGAAAACTCGAAGGTGCGATTTCCGGCCGCGCACTTTATGATGGCCGGATCGATCCGGCGGAAGCGCTGGCGCTGATCCGCGCTGCAAGATCCTGAACGAGGAACCACCGATGACGCTGAAAGCCCGCGTTATTCCCTGCCTGGACGTCAAGGACGGTCGCGTCGTCAAGGGCGTGAACTTCGTCGACCTGATCGATGCCGGCGATCCTGTCGAAGCGGCCAAGGCCTATGACGCCGCCGGCGCCGACGAACTCTGTTTCCTCGACATTACCGCGTCTTCTGACGAACGCGACACGATCTTCGATGTCGTCACACGCACGGCCGAGCATTGCTTCATGCCGCTCACCGTCGGCGGAGGCGTGCGCAGCATCGCCGATATCCGCAAGCTGCTGCTCTGCGGCGCCGACAAGGTGGCGATCAATTCCGCCGCGGTGAAAAACCCGGATTTCGTTGCCGAAGCCGCCGACAAGTTCGGCGACCAGTGCATCGTCATCTCGATCGACGCCAAGCGGCGGCGTACACAGGCCGCCGGCGGCGACAATATGAGCGCCTGGGAAATCTACACCCATGGCGGCCGAAATCCGACCGGCATCGACGCCGTCGAATTCGCGAAACAGGTGGTCGAACGCGGCGCCGGTGAACTGCTTGTCACCTCGATGGACCGAGACGGCACAAAATCGGGCTACGATCTCGAACTGACGCGGACCATTGCGGATGCCGTACGCGTCCCGGTCATCGCATCAGGCGGCGTCGGCACGCTCGACGACCTCGTGGCGGGCATCCGGGAGGGGCATGCCACGGCGGTGCTCGCCGCCTCCATCTTCCACTTCGGCACCTATTCGATCGCCGAGGCCAAGCAATACATGGCGCAGCATGGCATTCCCATGCGGCTCGACTGACAGGATGCGCAAGACCATGACCGAGTTTACCCTGACCGATCTCGAAAGCATCGTCGCGAGGCGTGCAACGGCTCGCCCCGATGAATCCTGGACGGCGAAACTGGTTGCCGGCGGACAGCAGAAGGCGGCCAAGAAGCTCGGTGAAGAGGCCGTCGAAACGGTGATTGCCGCCATCAAGGACGACCGGGAAAACCTCGTCTACGAAAGCGCCGACCTGCTTTATCATCTTATGGTCGTATTGAAAATTGCCGATATCCCGCTAGAAGCAGTCATGCAGGAGCTTCAACGGCGTACCGCCCAGACAGGCCTCAGCGAGAAGGCCAGCCGGCAGGATCCATGACAACAGCGCCCCGGGAATCCGAAACGCCAGAAACGCTCGATCATTTTGAGGCGAATGGTTATTCGCCCTATCTCTTCTTCGATTCGGAGGAATGGGCCCGGTTTCGCGCCGATACCCCGCTGACGCTGACGGCTGACGAGGTCCAGCGGCTGCGCTCGATCGACGACCCGATCGATCTCGACGAGGTTCGACGCATCTATCTGTCGCTCTCGCGTCTCCTGTCCGCTCATGTGGAATCCTCGCAGCTGCTTTTCGAACAACGCAACCGCTTTCTCAGCATGTCCGATGTCGCGAAAACGCCTTTCGTGATCGGCATCGCCGGTTCTGTCGCCGTCGGCAAATCGACCACTGCCCGTGTTCTGAAGGAGCTTCTGGCCCGGTGGCCCTCCAGCCCGAAGGTGGACCTCGTCACGACGGACGGTTTCCTCTATCCGAATGCCCACCTGGTCCGTCACAACATGTTGAACCGCAAGGGCTTCCCGGAGAGCTACGATATCGGGGCGCTGCTGCGCTTCCTTTCCGCGATCAAGGCCGGCCTGCCAAATGTCAAGGCGCCCAGTTATTCGCACCTGACCTATGACGTGCTGCCGAATGAATTCAAGATCATCGACCGGCCGGACATTCTGATCTTCGAAGGTATCAACGTTCTGCAATCCCGCGATCTTCCCGCAGACGGCAAGATCGTGCCGATCGTTTCCGATTTCTTCGACTTTTCGATCTACATCGACGCCGACGAGAACCTGATCCATCGCTGGTATGTCGACCGCTTCATGAAACTCCGGCAAACGGCATTCCGCGACCCGAACTCCTATTTCAACCGCTATGCCGCCATCAGCGAGGAAGAGGCGCTGAAAGTCGCCGAAGGCCTGTGGCAGAATATCAACCTGAAGAACCTCAGGGAAAACATTCTGCCGACCCGCCCGCGCGCCGATCTCATCCTGCGAAAGGGTGACAATCACCTCGTCGAAAAGGTCGCGCTTCGTAAATTGTAGGCGATGTATCGCCGGCTATCGACCGGCACCGAACGTCATGGATTGACTCGCCTGAGCGTCAGGTTGATACGGCCACCGTTTTTTAGAAGCGTCGACGTCGACGGATAGATGCGGTCAACCCCGTGGAAACAAAGGCGTCCCTCGCCTCCGATCACGAAGACATCGCCGCTTGAGAGTTTCAGCGACATGGTGGGGTCGGTGCGATTGATACCGCCCACCCGAAACAGGCAGCTGTTGCCGAGAGAAATCGAGATGACCGGTGCCGCAAATTCCCTCTCATCGCGATCCTGATGCAGGCCCATGCGGGCCGTATCGTCGTAATAATTGACCAGGCAGGCCTCGGGTTCCCCCCCATAGCCCGACACCCGCCTCCAGATATCGAGGAGCATCTCCGGTATCGGTGGCCATGGCCGGCCGGTCACAGGATGAACCGGTTGATACCGGTAACCACGCTCCTTGTCCGTCACCCAGCCGAGCGGCCCGCAATTGGTCATCCTGACCGACATCGGCTTGCCGGTGCCGGGCATGGCCGGGACGAAAAGCGGTGCTTCCGCAACGATGTTGCGAATGGTTTCGACCAGCCTTTCCTGCTCGGCCCGCTCGATGAAGTCAGGGTGGTGGCGCAGCCCTTCCGGCAGGCTGCGCTTCTTTCTTTCCGCCATTTCGTCTACCAGCGGTCTTCCGCCGCCGCCCTCGACATCAATCGACGAGTTCCGGAATGCGCAGAACTTGGCCGGGATAAATCTTGTCCGGGTGCGTTAACATCGGCTTGTTGGCTTCGAAGATCACGGTGTTCTTGGCACCCTTGCCCTTGCCGTAATGTGCCTCGGCAATCTTCCAGAGATTGTCACCCTTCTTCACCGTGTAGAAGACCGGCTCCTTTGCCGGAGCGGGCGCGGCCGCAGGTGTTTCCGCGATCTTCAGATCGCCGGCTTCGACCTTGGAGATTCCGAGCGTGTTGCCGACGGCGACCACGGCCTTTTCGAACACCGACTGATCCTTGACCACGCCCTTCAGGACCACCTTGTCGTCCACTACCTCAACCTCGACCTTTTCGGTTCCGAGATCGTGCGAGGCAAGCTCCTTCTTCACCGCTTCGGCATCCGGCGTTTCGTCGTCGCCGCCGAGACCGAGCTTCTTGCCCGCATTCTTGATAAAGCTGAAAAGACCCATGGGTTCCTCCTCCTCATATCCCTGTGCAGTTGCAAGATGAAACCACGGGGCATCAAAACACAAGCAATTATCTAAAACATGTCAGGCCTGTCATTCACCGTCGGGGCGTCCCCGCATCTTCTTGACCTCGGACCGGCCGGATTTTTCCTTCAGGCGCCGCTCGACCGATCCCTTCGTCGGTCTGGTCTTCTTGCGGGCCGGTGGGGGGGGCGCAGCCGCTTCGAGGATCAGTTCCTTCAACCGCTCGCGCGCATCTTCCCGGTTTCGTTCCTGGCTGCGGAAACGGTTTGCCTCGATCATCAGCACCCCTTCCTTGGAGGCACGACGCCCGGCAAGCTTCAACGCATTCTCCTTGACCCGGTCGGTGAGCGACGGCGATCCGGAGATGTTGAAGAACAACTGCACCGCGGTCGAGACCTTATTGACGTTCTGCCCACCCGGTCCACCGGCGAGCACGAACTGCTCCGTCAATTCCCATCCGGCGATGGTTATGCGGTTGTTGATATAGAGCGCGTCGCTGGCCATGGTCGGTCTCCGTTCGACCCTTGTCATAATCGATGCCGCCAAAAACAAAAACCCGGCGGTAGAACCGCCGGGTTTCGAATGTCGTTCGCTCCTGATTATTCGGCAGCGATATTGGCGCTCGGAGCGGCCGCACGAACCTTGTGGTCCACATGGTCTTCGAACTTTGCGAAGTTGGTGATGAACATCGCCACCAGTTTCTTCGCCTGTGCGTCATATTCGTCGGCATCGGCCCAGGTCGAGCGCGGGTCGAGGATCTTGGTGTCGACGCCTTCGACTGCAACCGGCACTGCGAAACCGAAGTTGGGATCGACACGCGTCTCGATCTTCTTCAACTCGCCGTTCAGCGCGCTGGTGAGCAGGGCGCGAGTGGCCTTGATCGGCATGCGATGACCGATACCATAGGCGCCGCCGGTCCAGCCGGTATTGACCAGCCAGCAATCGACATTGTGCTTGGCGATGAGGTCACGGAGCAAGTTGCCGTATTCAGCCGGATGACGCGGCATGAACGGAGCACCGAAGCAGGTGGAGAAGGTCGCTTCCGGCTCGGTCACGCCCTTTTCCGTGCCGGCGACCTTGGCGGTGTAGCCGGAGAGGAAGTGGTACATGGCCTGTTCCGGCGTCAGACGGGCGATCGGCGGAAGAACGCCGAATGCGTCAGCCGTCAGCATGATGATCGTCTTCGGATGACCTGCGATGCCGGTTTCCGATGCGTTCGGAATGAAATGCAGCGGATAGGCGCAACGGGTGTTTTCCGTGCGCGAGGCATCGTTGAAGTCCGGAATGCCGTTTTCATCGAGGACGACGTTTTCGAGAACCGTGCCGAAGCGCTTGGTGGTCGCGTAGATTTCCGGCTCGGCTTCGGCCGACAGGCGAATGGTCTTGGCGTAGCAGCCGCCTTCGAAGTTGAAGATGCCGTCTTCGCCCCAGCCGTGCTCATCGTCACCGATCAGCGTGCGGCTCGGATCGGCCGACAGCGTGGTCTTGCCGGTGCCGGACAGGCCGAAGAAGACAGCGGCATCGCCGGCGGGGCCGACGTTTGCCGAGCAGTGCATCGGCATGACGCCCTTCGGCGGCAGCAGATAATTGAGGGCGGTGAAGACCGACTTCTTCATTTCGCCGGCATAGGAGGTGCCGCCGATCAGCACGACTCCGTTGGTGAAGTCGCAGGCGATGACGGTTTCAGTGCGGCAGCCATGACGAGCCGGATCGGCCCGGAAGCTCGGCAGATTGATGATCGTCAGCTTCGGCTGGAAGCTTGCCAGAGCGGACCGCTCGGGGCGGATCAGCAGGTTGCGGATGAACAGCGAGTGCCAGGCAAGCTCGGTGACGACGCGTGTCGGCAGTGCATTTTCAACATCGGCGCCGCCGATCAGATCCTGCACGAACAGCTCCTTGCCGGCTGCATGGGCCAGCATGTCCTTGTGCAGGATACCGAAATGTTCGGGAGACATCGGCTTGTTGTTGTCCCACCAGATCACGCCATCGGTGTTGTCGTCGCGGACGATGAACTTGTCCTTTGCCGAACGGCCGGTGTGTTGGCCGGTCACGGCGCAAAGCGCACCGTCTGCGGTGAGTTCGGCTTCATTGCGGCGAATCGCCTCCTCATAAAGGGTGCGCTCAAGCAGATTGTAATAGACGCGCGAAGCATCACCCAATCCGATCGCCGCCACCCCGATGAGGGGATTGTTTACACCGATTTCCTCCATGAGCACGCTTCCTTTACTATGGGGCTACTGGGTTCGAATGGCGGGGAACCTAGTGTTCGAAATGCGAAAACGCAAGATGGAAGCTGGAAATATATCAATAATTTCAAATAATTAATCGATTTAAATGGAAATCTTCATTTTTAAATCGGTTTGTTTTGGGGGGTTGGAAACGACAATCCGGCGTCCTCTGACGCAAGTGGCGGGTATCTGCGACACGGACGCCCTTTATCTTTGCCACAATTTGTTCCACCTTTATCCCCATTAAGCGCATCCTGATTACCGCCACCGCCTGGGCTGGGATTGATACCAGGAGCCGCGCTTCATGATGACGGAGACAAACAACATGCAGACGATCGCCCTCGTAGACGACGACCGCAACATCCTCACTTCGGTGTCCATCGCGCTCGAGGCGGAAGGATATAAAGTCGAGACCTATACCGATGGTGCCTCGGCGCTCGACGGACTTCTGGCGCGGCCTCCGCATCTCGCCATCTTCGACATCAAGATGCCCCGCATGGACGGCATGGAACTTCTACGGCGCCTCCGCCAGAAGTCCGATCTGCCGGTGATCTTCCTGACCTCCAAGGACGAGGAAATCGACGAATTGTTCGGCTTGAAGATGGGCGCCGACGATTTCATCACCAAGCCGTTCTCGCAGCGCCTGCTGGTCGAACGCGTCAAGGCGATCCTTCGCCGCGCCGCAAGCCGCGAAAGCCTTGCCGCCGGCGGCCCGGCCAAGGCCGGCGCGGAAGTGCAGGCCCGGACGCTGGAACGCGGCCAGCTCGTGATGGATCAGGAACGCCATACCTGCACCTGGAAGGGCGATCCCGTCACCCTCACCGTCACCGAATTCCTGATCCTGCAGTCGCTCGCGCAGCGCCCCGGCGTGGTCAAGAGCCGCGATGCTCTGATGGATGCCGCCTATGACGAACAGGTCTATGTCGACGATCGCACCATCGACAGCCACATCAAGCGGCTTCGCAAGAAGTTCAAGATGGTCGATGTCGACTTCGACATGATTGAAACGCTCTACGGCGTAGGATACCGCTTCCGCGAAGCAGCGTGATATGCGCCGGTCCCTTGTCCCCGCATGAAAGACGATGCGGGGAATGGACCTCCCGGCGCGAAAGGGTGAGACTTGGCCAAGCAAGTTGCCGACGGAAATCTCGATGAACTGGAAAGCCTGACCGAACCACGTCGCTTCCTGGTCCATCCGTTCACGATCATCCGGCGCATCTTCGGTCACGCACTGTTTTCCAGCCTGACGCGGCGGATCGTCTTCTTCAATCTCGCGGCGATCATCGTGCTGGTTGGCGGTATCATGTACCTCAATCAGTTCCGCGAGGGACTGATCGATGCCCGTGTCGAAAGCCTGCTTACACAGGGCGAAATCATCGCCGGAGCGATTTCCGCCTCGGCCTCCGTCGACACCAACTCGATCACCATCGATCCGCAGAAGCTCCTGGAACTGCAGGCGGGGCAAAGCATCACGCCGGTGCCGAGCGACGAAGATCTCGATTTTCCGATCAATCCGGAGCGTGTCGCGCCGGTGCTGCGACGCCTGATCTCACCGACCCGCACGCGGGCGCGGCTCTTCGATGCAGACGCCAATCTGCTGCTCGATTCGAGGCACCTTTATTCCCGCGGACAGGTGCTGCGGTTCGACCTGCCGCCCGTGGACGGGGAAAGCTCCGGTCTGACCGACTGGGCCGCTCGCGTCTTCAACTCGATGCTACAGCCGAGCAATCTGCCGGTCTACAAGGAAGCGCCGGGCGGAGATGGCTCCATCTATCCGGAGGTGATGAATGCACTGACCGGCGTGCGCGGCGCCGTCGTACGCGTCACCGAGGGCGGCGAACTGATCGTTTCCGTCGCCGTTCCGGTGCAGCGGTCGCGAGCCGTGCTCGGTGTCCTGCTGCTCTCCACCCAGGCCGGGGACATCGACAAGATCGTGCATGCCGAACGCCTCGCAATTCTTCGGGTTTTCGGCGTCGCGACGCTCGTCAATATCGTATTGTCGCTACTTTTGTCCTCCACCATCGCCAATCCGCTCCGGCGGCTTTCGGCAGCGGCCATTCGCGTGCGCCGCGGAGCCAAGGAACGGGAGGAAATCCCGGATTTCTCCGCCCGCCAGGACGAAATCGGCAACCTTTCCGTCGCCCTGCGCGAGATGACCACTGCGCTCTACGACCGGATCGATGCGATCGAGAGCTTCGCCGCAGACGTCAGCCATGAACTGAAAAACCCGCTCACCTCGCTTAGAAGCGCCGTCGAAACACTACCGCTTGCCAAGAACGACAATTCCCGACAGCGGCTGATGGACGTCATCCAGCACGATGTGCGCCGTCTCGACCGGCTGATCAGCGATATTTCGGATGCGTCGCGGCTCGACGCCGAACTCGCGCGCAGCGATGCAAAGCCCGTCGACCTCGAGGTGCTGCTCGCAAGTCTTGTCGACGTTTCGCGTCAAATCCGCAGTACCAAGAAACCGGTCGAGATCGATTACGTCATCGACCAGAAGCCCGGCGCCCGGCAGCGTTTCATGGTCAACGGCCACGACCTGCGGCTCGGCCAGATCATCACCAACCTGATCGAGAACGCCCGATCCTTCGTTCCGGACGTCGGCGGAAAGATCACGGTGCGGCTGTCGCGCACACGGGGACGCTGCCTGATCCAGGTGGAGGACAACGGTCCCGGCATCCAGGCGGAAAACATCGATCGCATCTTCGAGCGCTTTTATACCGACCGACCGGAACGCGAGGGCTTCGGACAGAATTCGGGCCTCGGTCTGTCGATCAGCCGTCAGATCGCAGAAGCGCATGGCGGCACGCTTCGGGCCGAAAACATCGCCGATCCAGAGAGCGGCGGCATGCTGGGCGCCCGCTTCATCCTGTCCCTGCCCGCGGAAAACACCCCATGAATACCGCAGGGCCCGCCGAGAGCAATGTTCACGGCACGGCCATCGTCGTGGGGACGACCGGCCTCATCTTTCTTGGACCATCCGGTGCAGGCAAATCGGCCCTCGCCTTCGACTGCATGGCGGAAGCCCGCCTCGCAGGCGATTTCGCAGCGCTGATTTCCGATGACCAGGTCTTTGTCTCCCGCCATGGCCCTCACGTGCTTGCCCGCCGGCCGGAGCCGATCAGGGGCCTCATCGAGCTTCGGTATGCCGGCATCGCACGGGTCGAAAGCCTGCCGCACGCGGTGCTGCATTATGCCATCCTGCCCGCCGAAAACGGCGCAAGACTGCCGCCGGAGTTCGAAATCGCAACACTTGCGCCGGAAATAACGCTGCCGGCCCTGCGCGTGCCCACTGGCGCTCGCATGCCATTTGCCTTTATAAAGGCCCTGATCGCGACTGAAGTCGCCACCCGCCCAACATGAGGCATCGCAGTTTGCGCTTGAACTTCCGTTTTTCATCGCCAAGATGGCGTCCCACCGATGGACGCGGCTTGAACGTTAGGGTATCTGGCCGGCTGTTTGCGCAGGCAAGGGGGCAGTAAAAGTATGATCGGACTAGTGCTTGTCACTCATGGCAAGCTGGCTGAAGAGTTTCATCACGCAGTGGAACATGTGGTTGGCCCCCAGAAATTCATCGAAACGGTGTCGATCGGTCCCGAGGACGACATGGACCAGCGTCGGCAGGATATTCTCGACGCAGTGATGCGCGCCGATGACGGGCACGGCGTCATCATCCTGACCGACATGTTCGGCGGCACACCCTCCAACCTCGCCATTTCCGTAATGAACAGCGGACGCATCGAGGTGATTGCGGGGGTCAACCTGCCCATGCTCATCAAGCTTGCAGGCGTCCGAGGCGACAACGACATGGAAAAAGCGCTGGTCGATGCCTCGGAAGCGGGCCGCAAGTACATCAATGTCGCCAGCCGCGTCCTGAGCGGCAAGTAACCGGCCGGAGAGCAACGCGCCATGTCCCTCTCCCGTGAAATGCTGATTACCAACAAGCGCGGCCTGCATGCCCGTGCCTCCGCCAAGTTCGTGCAGACGGTCAGCGGCTACGATGCGACCGTTCACGTCACCAAGGACGGGACGACTGTCGGCGGAACCTCGATCATGGGGCTGATGATGCTCGCGGCGAGCCCTGGCTGCAGCATTCTCGTCACCGCCACGGGCGCCCAGGCCGAGATCGTACTTGACGCCCTTTCGCAGCTTGTCGGCGACAAGTTCGGCGAGGAAGCCTAGGACTGCCGTTGGCATATAAAGATATAAAGACTTCTTTATGTCTAGTTGCCTCAGGCGCCAATCCCTGCTAGATGCTCTGCTGGAGGCCCGATCCGGAAGATCGGGCGTATACGGACCTGTGCGTCCGTCGAAAGACTGAACAGACCTCGCTTCAGCCGGAGAGATTCATGAACACACATAAGGACTACGTCGTCGCCGACATCGGCCTCGCCGATTTCGGGCGCAAGGAAATCAATATCGCCGAGACCGAAATGCCCGGCCTGATGGCGTGCCGTTCCGAGTTCGGCCAAACCAAGCCTCTCAAAGGCGCCCGCATCAGCGGTTCGCTGCACATGACGATCCAGACTGCGGTCCTGATCGAAACCCTGGTCGCGCTCGGCGCCGACGTCCGCTGGGCTTCCTGCAATATCTTCTCGACCCAGGATCACGCCGCAGCGGCGATCGCCGCCGCCGGCATTCCGGTCTTCGCCATCAAGGGTGAGTCGCTTGAAGACTACTGGCGCTACACCGACCAGATCTTCCAGTGGAGCGACGGCGGTTTCAGCAATATGATCCTCGACGATGGCGGCGATGCCACCATGTATATCCTGCTCGGCGCTCGCGCCGAGGCCGGCGAGAACGTGCTGTCCAATCCGGGCTCGGAAGAGGAAGAAATCCTGTTCGCCCAGATCAAGAAGCGCCTCGAGGCTTCTCCGGGCTGGTTCACCAAGCAGCGTGAAGCGATCCGCGGCGTGACGGAGGAAACCACCACCGGTGTCCATCGTCTCTATGAACTGGGCAAGAAGGGCCTCCTTCCCTTCCCGGCGATCAACGTCAACGATTCCGTCACCAAGTCGAAGTTCGACAACAAGTATGGCTGCAAGGAATCGCTGGTCGATGGCATCCGTCGCGGCACTGATGTCATGATGGCCGGCAAGGTCGCTGTGGTCTGCGGCTATGGCGATGTCGGCAAGGGTTCGGCCGCGTCGCTGCGCGGCGCCGGCGCCCGCGTGAAGGTCACCGAGATCGATCCGATCTGCGCGCTGCAGGCTGCCATGGACGGCTTCGAAGTCGTGACGCTGGAAGACGTCGTCTCCTCGGCTGACATCTTCATCACCACGACCGGCAACCGCGATGTCATCCGTATCGAGCACATGCGCGAGATGAAGGACATGGCAATCGTCGGCAACATCGGCCATTTCGACAACGAGATCCAGGTTGCCGCACTGCGCAATCTGAAGTGGACCAATGTGAAGCCGCAGGTCGACATGATCGAGTTCCCGAAGGGCAACCGCATGATCCTCCTGTCGGAAGGCCGCCTGCTCAATCTCGGCAATGCCACGGGCCATCCGTCCTTCGTGATGTCGGCTTCGTTCACCAACCAGGTGCTTGCCCAGATCGAACTGTTCACCAAGCCGGGTGAATACAAAAACGACGTCTATATCCTGCCGAAGCATCTCGACGAGAAGGTTGCCCGCCTGCATCTCGAAAAACTCGGCGTGAAACTGACCGAGCTATCGGAAGAACAGGCAAGCTATATCGGCGTCGAAAAGACCGGTCCGTTCAAGGCCGAACACTATCGCTATTAATTAGCCGACAATCTTTCCACAAGATATAGTGGCCGCGTCCTTGACAAAAGGCGCGGCCTCTTTTTTGCCCTCCGGCCTTCCCGACGATTCCCTTAGGCAGTATTGTTTTAGAACTTGATTCGTGACGCGGCCGGACGGCGCGACGCGAGATGGGATGTCTTGTCGACAATGCGGCACATAGGACGGAGACAGACCGAATATGTCGGTAAATGATAGCGACCCGTATATGCGGGAAACGATGACGCGCCTTGGCCGGAACGGCTTCGGACAGGCGGTGGAGCAGGCTCATGCAGGAGCAGGCATCCGCAAGGCATCGCACGGGCGCAGGCGATACCAGCTCCTGCAGATCTGGTCGGTCTGCATGGGAGCGACGGCGCTGACAGGACTGGTGGTCCCGGGCTTTGCGCGGGCGCAGGCGGTAGCGGCACCCGTGGAGCGTCTCTTCACCTCCGTGGAGACCTTCGGCTATTCCCTCGTCATCGGCATCCTTTCCGCTGCGCTTGTTTCGGCCGTCTGGCTGATCCGCCAACGCGCGCGTCTCGAAAACGAAGGCGCCGAGATGCGTTCCGCCTTATCGGATGCCAATCAGCAGATTTCCCGGTATCAGGCGCTGATCGCCGACAAGAATCGCCGGATCGTCATCTGGGACGGACAGAACCGACCGGAATTCCTCGGCCAGCTACCGGTCGAAACCGGCGCGCCGCAGACCGATGGCGATTTTCTCGCATTCGGCCGCTGGCTCAAGCCAGCATCGGCCGGCGAACTTGAAAAGGCGATCGAGAAGCTTCGTTTCGACGCGCACAGCTTCGACCTCATCGTAGAGACCCAGCGCGGAGAAGTACTGGAGGTGCAGGGCCGGCTTTCCGGCGGGCGCGCCTTCGCCCATTTCGTGGCGCTCAACAACCTGCGGGCCGAGCTTGCCGAACTCAAGATCGAACGCAACCGCCTGAAGACATCCATCGCCACCTTCGAGGCGCTGCTCGACGCCATCGAGCAGCCCGTCTGGCAAAGGGATGCCGATGGTCGGCTGCTTTGGGTCAATCATGCCTATAGCGAAGCGGTCGAGGCAGCCTCTCCCGATCAGGCCATCCGTGAAAACCGTGAGGTCCTGAGCAGCCTGACCCGCGAGAAGATCAAGGCGAGCGTTACGCCGGAATCCCCTTTCCACGATACCGTTTCGACTGCCGTCCGAGGCAACCGGACCTTCTACGACGTGGTCGACGTGCGCGGTCCCGCGGGTTCCTGCGGCATGGCGATCGATGTCTCCCAGAAGGAGGCGCTTCGCGAGGAACTGCAGCGTACGCTGAAGAGCCATGCCGAAACGCTGGATCATCTGGCGACACCCGTTGCCATTTTCGACGGCGAACGGCGGCTGCAATTCTTCAACCAGGCCTTTGTGCAGCTCTGGGAGCTTGATCACGCATTCCTCGAGGCCCGACCCGACCATGCGGAACTGCTCGACAGGCTGCGTTCGGCCCACAAGCTGCCGGAACAGCTGAGTTGGAAGGCGTGGAAGGAAAACACGCTTGCCGTCTACCGTTCGCTCGACACGCAGACGGAACTCTGGCACCTGCCGAATGGCCAGACGCTTCGCGTGATCGCTTCTGCGCATCCGCAGGGCGGCGCCACCTGGGTCTTCGAAAACCTCACCGAACAGGTCGATCTCGAAACGCGCTACAATACGCTGCTGCGAGTGCAGGGCGAGACCATCGATCATCTTTCCGAAGGCGTTGCGGTGTTCGGCCCCGATGGGCGCATCCAGCTTTCCAATCCGGCATTCCGCGCGCTCTGGGGCATCACCGAGGCCGAAGCGCGTCATGGCACCCACATCCGCGCCATCGAGACGGCCTGTGCACCGTCCTATGACAAGCCCGACGGCTGGAAAGCCTTCAGCAAGATCATCACCAGCTTCGAGGACGAACGCCCCTCCAGCCAGGGCACACTGGAACTCTATTCCGGCCTTGTGCTCGATTACGCGGTGACGCCGCTTCCGAACGCCCAGACCATGCTGACCTTCGTCAATATGACCGACAGCGTCCGAGCCGAACGGGCTCTGAAGGAAAAGAACGAGGCGCTGCGCAAGGCGGACGAGTTGAAAAACGACTTTGTGCAGCACGTTTCCTATGAACTGCGGTCGCCGCTGACCAACATCATCGGCTTCACGGACCTGCTGAAAACGCCGGCCATCGGGCCTCTCAACGAACGGCAGGCCGAGTATATCGACCACATATCGACGTCTTCCTCCGTTCTGCTCACCATCGTCAACGACATTCTCGACCTGGCGACGGTGGATGCAGGTATCATGCGTCTCGACTATTCCGACATCGATCTCAACGATCTGCTCGACGACGTGTCGATGCAGATGACCGACCGCCTGCAGGAAGGCAATGTCACACTGGAGATCGCGGCATCGGCCCAGCTCGGCCATATCGTGGCGGACCAGCAGCGGCTGAAACAGATCCTCATCAAGATCGTGACCAACGCCGTCAATTTCGCACCGGAGGGATCGGCCGTGGAAATGAAGTGCTGGCGGGAAGATGGCGATTTCGTCTTCACCGTTCATGACAATGGTTGCGGCATGACACCGGACATGCTCGCGACCGTCTTCGACCGCTTCTCGACGAACGGCAAGGGCGGCAGACGCAGCGGCGCGGGCCTCGGTCTCTCCATCGTGGAGAGCTTCGTCAACCTCCACAACGGCAAGGTCTCCATTGACAGCGCCCCGGGGGGCGGTACGACTGTATCGTGCCGCATCCCGACAGCCGTCATGCCCCAATCCGTTGCCGCAGAATGACCCATAGCCAGACCAGCATTTCCCTCTTCCTCCGTTCCGAAGCAGCCACCCAGCAACTTGGCGAGGATCTCGCGCTTGCCCTCAAGCCTGGCGATTGTGTCGCGTTGTGGGGCGACCTTGGCGCCGGCAAGTCGACGCTTTGCCGCGCCCTGCTCAGGGCCATGGCGGATGACAGCGAACTCGAAGTTCCGAGCCCGACATTCACGCTGGTGCAGAATTACGATCTGCGTCTTCCGGTCGCGCATTTCGATCTCTACCGGCTCGGCGATCCGGGCGAACTGGACGAACTCGGCTTCGAGGATGCGCTGAAGGATGGCGTCTGCCTGGTGGAATGGCCGGAGAAGGCGGGCGCCGCCCTGCCCGCCCGCCGGATCGACATCCGCTTTGCTTTTGAAGCCAGTGGTGGACGACAGGTCGTCATCGAGGCCGAAACTGGCAAACTCTCAAGAATCTCACGTGTCCTCCAGATCAGGGGCTTCCTCAACACTCATGGCCTGGCTGGCGCCCGGCGGCGCCATCTGACGGGCGATGCCTCCACCCGCGCCTATGAATACATCTACCCTTCCGAAGGGCCGCGAAAGATCCTGATGGATTCGCCCCGCCAACCGGACGGCCCGCCGATCCGTGACGGCAAGCCCTATTCGCAGATCGTGCATCTGGCGGAAGACGTTTATCCCTTCGTCGCCATCGCCGGTGCCTTGCGGGACAAGGGTTTCGCCGCGCCCGAGATCTATGAGAGCGATTGCGAAAACGGCATCCTGCTGATCGAGGATTTCGGTCCCGAAACCGTTCTCGACGACAACGGCGTTCCGATTGCGGACCGTTACCGGGCGAGCGTCGAATGCCTCGCCGCCCTGCATGAGACGTCCTTCCCGCGCGAGATCACGTTCAATGGCGGGCTGATACACCGTATTCCCGACTACGACCGCACTGCCATGAAGATGGAAGCGGAACTTCTTATCGACTGGCACCTTCCCTGGAAGCGCGGGGGCAAGCCCGCCACCACGGAAGAACGGGCGGAATATCTGTCCATTTGGGACGGGCTGATCGACGCGCTGTCGGACGCCGAAAGATCGCTTGTTCTCAGGGACTTCCATTCGCCGAACATCATCTGGCGCGGCGACAGAGAGGGAAGCGACCGGATTGGTCTTCTCGACTTTCAAGACGCCATGATCGGTCCAACGGCCTACGATCTCGTTTCTATCGTGCAGGATGCGCGCGTTACCGTCAAACGGCCGCTGGTCGACCAACTGATGGAAGACTATCTTTCCCTGCGCAGAAAGAACCCCGCCTTCGATGAAGCGAATTTCCTCAAGAGCTGGGCAATCATGTCGGCGCAGCGAGCCTGCAAGCTGAACGGCCTCTGGATCCGCCTGCTTCAGCGCGACGGCAAGCCAGGCTACATGAAGCATATGCCGAGAACCCTGTGGCATCTGTCCGTCGCTTTCGAACATGATGCACTTGCCCCCTTGCGCGACTGGTGTGCCCGGGTTGGAATCGGCTCGGCCGAATCAGCGTAGCGACTTGCCATGAAAATCACCCAGGCGATGGTGCTTGCAGCGGGGCTCGGAGCCCGGCTGCGGCCGATCACGAACACGATCCCGAAGCCGCTGGTGCCCGTCGGCGGCAGGCCGATGATCGATTATGTCCTCGATACGCTTGCCGATGCCGGCGTGGAACGAGCGGTGGTCAACGTGCATTATCTCGCCGACCGGATGGTCGAGCACCTGTCGCGTTACAAGAAGCTCGAGATCGTGATTTCCGACGAGCGCGACCGGCTGATGAATTCGGGCGGCGGGCTTGCCAAGGGGCTGAAACTTCTCGATCGCTCCCCTGTCTATGTTATGAATGCCGATCTTTTCTGGCTCGCTGACCAGGCGGGCGAGGCTTCCAACCTCCGCCGCCTCGCGCGCTTCTTCGACCCTGAAAGCATGGACATGGCGCTTCTCTGCGTCCCCCTGGAGAACACAACGGGACACAACGGCAAGAAGGATTTCTCGCTCGGCAATGACGGCCGCCTTGTCCGCTATGCGGAAGGGCTTCCCCGGCCGGTGGTCTATGCGGGCGCGATCGCGATGGAGCCCTCGCTTCTCGACGATGCACCTGATGACGCCTTCAACCTCAACATCTACTTCGACCGGGCCATCGCAACAGGGCGTCTTACCGGTCTCGAAATGGCGGGGCACTGGATGACCGTCGGTACACCCGAGGCGCTCGAAGAAGCCGAGGCGGTCATTCGGCGCTTCTCGGGCGAGGCATAAGGGATGCCGACCCATCAACCGCGTGTCCTGACGATACCGGCGGGGTTGCCATTTCTGAAGGTGCTTGCAGCCACGCTACTCGACGGCCGGCTTGCATCCGGATACCGATACGATCCGCAGGACCCGCTTTCGCTGGCTAAGGTGACCATTCTCGTTCCGACCCGGCGGGCCGCCCGTGTGCTGCGCTCGGAATTCGTGGATCTGCTTGGCGGTCGCTCGGCCATTCTGCCGATGATAAGGCCGCTTGGCGAAACCGATGACGACAGCGGTTTCTTTGAGGAAGAAACGCCTTTCCTGCTCGACCTTGCCCCACCGGTCAGCGGTACGGTCATGCTGCTCGAACTGGCGCGCCTTATCCTTGCCTGGCGCAACCAGTTGCCGAACGTGGTCCGCAGCATTCATTCCGACACGCCCCTGGTCGCGCCGGCAAGCCCGGCAGACGCCATATGGCTCGCCCGGGCGCTGACGGAACTGATCGATGCCGCGGAAACGGAAGGTTGCGACTGGGCATCACTCAAGACACTCGACACGTCGAATTTCGCGACGTGGTGGCAACTTACCGCCGAATTCCTCGCTATTGCCACCACCTTCTGGCCTGCGCGTCTGGAGGAGTTGACCCGCTCCTCGCCGGCGCGCCACCGTGATGCCGTCCTGCGTGGCGAGGCCGAGAGGCTCGCCCGCTCAACCTCCAGCGATCCCGTCATCGTTGCGGGTTCCACCGGCTCCATCCCCGCCGCTGCCGACCTTATCGCTGCCATCGCGGCACGACCGGAAGGAACGGTGGTGCTGCCCGGGCTCGATATGAGCATGCCGGACGAGGACTGGACGCGGATCGGGCTCGAAGCCGAGCGTATTTCCGATCCCGCCTCGCGCGGCCATCCGCAATACGGTCTCTTTCATCTCTTGCGGCGCATGCGCGTCGAACGGCGGGATGTCGAAACGCTTGCAGAGGCGTCCTCGGATCTCGCGGATCGTGCCGAGATCCTGTCACGCGCCATGGCGCCCGCGGGGGCGACGGACGGATGGAAGATCTGGCGTGACGATTTCGGCGCCGCGCGGATGGAAGCCGCCTTTGCCGATGTCGGCCTGATCGAGGCGGCGAACGAACGCGAGGAAGCGACAGCCATCGCCATTGCGCTCAGACTCGGTCTCGAAAAGCAGCGCGAGGGCGGCGAAAGCCGGGTAGCGCTGATTACACCGGATCGGACGCTGGCGCGCCGCGTGACGGCTGAGTTGGCACGCTTCGGCATCATCGCCGACGATTCGGCCGGCACGCCCTTCACCGCGACGCCGCAGGGCATGCTGGTCCAACTCCTGCTCGAAGCGGCGCTGCGGCCGGGCGATCCCGTGGCGATCGTCTCGCTGCTCAAACATCCGCTCGTTCGATTCGGCTTCGATGCTGATACCTACCGCTCGGCAGCCGATGCGCTGGAGGTGATCGCGCTGCGTGGCGGCGTGCAGCCCGTCGATCTCGCGACGCTGTTGGCTCTCTTCGAACGACGTCGCGAAGAACAGACGACCGACCGTCATCCGCCCCAATGGCGGCTCGGGGTTTCCCGTGAAACAATCGAGGCCGCAGGCCAGCTCGCATCGCGCATTTCCGCGGCCGCCGAGCCGCTCGTCTCGGCCCTCGTGGCAAAAGCTGGTGAACGGCGCCTGTCCGACAGGCTGCCCGTCGGCCAATGGGCCGAGCGAACCGGACGGACGCTGGAAGCGGTCTGCGCCGACGACAAGGGCGATCTCTCGCTCCTCTGGTCAGACGAGGCCGGCGAAAGGCTCGCGGACCTGCTTGCGGAAATCATGAGCGCTGACGGCCAGATCGAGGCCGACGGCCCCCAGTGGATTGATATCATGGCAGCGCTGATGACCGGCGTCGCAGTCAAACCGAAGGCAATGCGTCACCCGCGCGTCTTCATCTTCGGCACGCTGGAAGCCCGACTGCAGAATGTCGATACCGTCGTCATCGGTGGCCTGAACGAAGGTTCGTGGCCCGGACAGACCACCAACAACCCCTTCCTCTCCCGAATGATGAAGACGGAGATCGGGCTGGAACCGCCGGAAAAGCGCATCGGCCAGCTCGCCCACGATTTCGAGATGGCCTGCGGCACACGCCAACTGATCTTCTCCCGCGCCCTTCGCCAGGGTTCGGCTCCGACGGTTGCCTCCCGCTGGTTGCAACGGCTGCTCGCGCTTGGCGGCGGCGATTTCGAAAGCCGGCTAAAGGCACGCGGCGATATCTATCGCCACTATGTCGAACTGCTCGATAAGGGCGAAAGCCAATCGCTGGCCCAACGGCCGGCGCCGAAACCGCCGGCAGAGCTTCAGCCACGCAGCTATTCGTTCAGCGAGGTCGGGCGCTTCCGTCGCGACCCCTATTCCATTTATGCCCGCCGCATTCTCCGGCTCGATCCCGTCGATCCGTTCAATCAGGATCCGGGTGCTGCCGAGCGCGGCACGCTTTATCACAAGATCATCGAGCGCTTCGTCAGCGAAGGCCATGATCCCCTGACCCCCGCCGGTGCCGCCGCGATGCGCGCAATCACTGACCGGCTGTTCGACGAGCAAGGGCTTCCCACCCATATCGACATCGTCTGGCGGCAGCGGTTTCGAGCCGTCGGCGATGCTTTCCTCCGCTGGGAGGGAAGGCGCCGGCCGGAGATCCGCCAGACGCTGACCGAGGCTCGCGGCGGTGTCGATCTGGCACCCGTCGGCATTCGCCTGACCGGTGTGGCCGACCGGATCGACATCAAGGGCGGCGGTCATGCCGATATCATCGACTACAAGACGGGGCTTGGCCCGAGCGTGGCGCAGGCGCGCAGTCTGCTCGATCCGCAGCTCGCGCTGGAGGCCGCGGCCCTGACGGAGGGGGCATTCCGCGACGCCGGCCGGCTTCGTCCCGAAAACCTCATCTATGTCCGACTGCGACCGGGCGATCGTTTCCAGACCGATCAGGTGAACAACGAACTCGCCGGACGCGGTGATAACAAGAAATCCGCGCTCGATCTTGCGGCACAATCGGTCGCCGAACTCGGCCGTTTCGTTGCAGCTCTGCAGGCGGGTGAGCGCGGCTTCGTTTCACGGCTCATCCCGGCGCAGCAGAACGATTTCGGCGGCGAATACGATCATCTGGCCCGCGTCGCCGAATGGTCGACCGCCGACCGTGAGGAGGCTGGCAATGACGAGTGATACGCCTGCACTGCCAACGAGTGCCGATCCCGATACATGGCTCGACTGGACGACGCTGCAGCAGTCGCTTGCCTCCGATCCGCGACGCTCCGCCTGGGTGTCGGCCAATGCCGGTTCCGGCAAGACCCATGTGCTGACCCAGCGCGTCATCCGACTGCTGCTCGGTGGCGCACGTCCCTCTTCCATCCTCTGCCTGACCTATACCAAGGCGGCGGCATCGGAAATGTCGAACCGCGTCTTCGCGCGGCTCTCCGACTGGGCGACGCTTTCGGATGAGGCGCTCTCCGAGCGCATCTATGAGATCGAACGGCGACGGCCGGACCGCCAGAAGCTTGCGGATGCACGCCGGCTGTTCGCCAAGGCGCTGGAGACGCCGGGCGGACTGAAGATCCAGACGATCCACGCCTTTTGCGAAGCTCTGCTGCACCAGTTTCCGCTGGAAGCCAATGTCGCCGGTCATTTCAACGTTCTGGACGACCGGGCATCCGTCGCGGTTCTCGCCGAGGCGAAGCGCCTGCTTCTCACCGCGACATCTTCGGAGGAGGATGCCGATCTTGCCGCAGCCTTTGCCGATGTCCTTTCCATTTCGGACGAAAGCGGACTGGAAACATTACTCGGCGAAGTCGTCGCTAACCGCCATACCATCCGCCAGTTCTCACGCGCCTCGGAGCCTTTCGGCGGCATTGACGCAACACTCAGGCGTGGTTTCGGCCTCTCCGACGATGCCTCCGAAATCTCGCTTGCAGGCGAATACTGGCCGCTGGCCGGGCTGCACGGCGGGATGTTGGCGCTCTACATCCGTCTTGCCGAAGAAAAGGGCGGCGAAAAGGTCAAGGCCGTTGCCGATGCGCTTTCAGTAGCCCGCCAGACCGACGATCCGCTTGAACGCGCCAGCATCCTCGATTCGGCTTTCCTGACCGCATCCGAAACAAAGAAAGCCGACAGTTCGCTGATCGCGACCGCTATGAGCAAGGTGGCACCGGAGCTGAAGGATGCGGTGATCGCCGCGCGCGAGCACGTGCTCGCCTGCCGCGACCGGCTGCGCATCTTCCGCATGTATATGGCGACGAAAGCGGCGTTGACGCTGGCATTGCGGTTCGATGCCGACTACGAGGATCTCAAGAAGAAGCGCAGTCAACTCGACTTCGAGGATCTGATCGCACGGACGGCCGAACTCCTCATCCGAAGCGACGCAGGCCCCTGGGTGCATTACAAGCTCGACCAGGGTATCGACCATATCCTCGTGGACGAGGCGCAGGACACCAGTCCGCTGCAATGGTCGGTCATCCGTTCGCTGTGCGGGGACTTCTTTACCGGCAGCGGCGCTCGGGACGTCCTGCGGACCTTCTTTGCGGTGGGTGACGAGAAACAGTCGATCTACTCCTTCCAGGGCGCCAGACCGGAGCGTTTCTCCCAGGAAGCGAACCAGGTCGCACGCGAAGTCGACCGGGGCGGGCAATTGTTCAGTTCCGTCAGGCTGCCGCTATCCTTCCGCTCCACCTCAACAGTGCTCTCCGCGGTCGATCAGGTCTTCTCGGTCGAGGACAATATCAGGGGGCTGAGCGCCGCCGGCGATCCCGTCGTGCATATGTCGAGCCGCAGCGGCCATCCCGGCGCCGTCGATCTCTGGTCGATGATCGTCGCCGAGGCCAATGAAAAAAGCGAGGACTGGACCGCGCCTTTCGACGCAACGCCGGAGAGCGCGCCATCCGCCATACTGGCCCGCCGGATCGCCTTTGCCATCGGCCAGATGATCGGCCGACAGACCATCATTGAAAAAGGCAGGGAACGGCCGATCCGCGCCGGCGATATCCTCGTCCTGGTGCGCAAGCGTGACAGCTTCGTCAATGCGCTGACCCGGGCGCTGAAGCGGCTCGACAACATCCCCGTCGCCGGTGCCGACCGGCTGAAGCTCACCTCCCATATCGCCGTTCAGGATCTCCTGGCGCTCGGACGCTTCCTGCTGCTGCCGGCTGACGATCTTTCGCTGGCGGCGTTGCTCAAGTGCCCCCTGCTCAACCACAGCGAGGACGAACTGTTCCAACTTGCCGCGTATCGTCCGGAAGGACGGGGCCTCTGGGAGCATATGCTGGCGGAATGCGCGGAACCGGGTTCGCGATGGGAGGCGACTGTGAAACGCCTCGGCGAATTCCTCCAGCTGTCGCGCAGCCTGCCGGTGCATGATTTCTATGCCCGCGTGCTCGGTCCCCACGGTGGACGCCGTGCCTATCTCGGCCGCCTTGGCAGCGAGGTCAGTGACATTCTCGACGAGTTCTTGACCTTCGCCCTCTCCTTCGAGACTGCCGGCCTGCCGGGACTTCAGGCCTTTGTCTCGACTCTCGAAATGGAAGCCCCCGAGGTCAAGCGCGAGCAGGACAAGGATCGCAACGAAGTCCGCATCATGACCGTGCATGCCTCCAAGGGCCTCGAAGCTCCGGTGGTGTTCCTTGTCGACGGCGGATCGAAAGCTTTCAATCACAGTCACTTGGCCAGGTTCCGGCTGATCGAGACCGACGAGATCCTGCCGGCTCTGCCCGTCTGGGTGCCGGTCAAGGCTCTCGGCAATTCGCTTGTCGCAACGGATACCGAGCGCCGCAAGCAATTGGCGGAAGAAGAATACCGGCGTCTCCTCTATGTGGCGATGACGCGCGCCGCCGACCGGCTGATCGTTTGCGGCTATCGCGGCGTGCAGGACCCGGGCGATATCTGGCACCGGATGATCGAGAGTGCGCTGCGCAACGACGAAACCCATTGCCGCGAGGTGACATTCAGCGGTCCGGACGGTGAATGGCAAGGCCTCTCCTGGCGCCTGCCCGGCAGCGAAGCATCGTTCCCGCAGGAGACCGAGGTGAAAGCGGAGGCGGCGACAGAAGATCTGCCGGAAGCGTTGCTCCGTCCGCTCCCGCCTCAGACGAGCCTGCCGCGTCCTCTAAGTCCCTCCGGGGCAGGATCGATCGTCGTCGACGAAACGGACGATGCGCTGGTGACATCGCCGTTGTTTGGCGAAAAGGCATCCGTCGGCATCGCGCTTCAGAAGGGTCGCCTGGTTCACCGCATGCTGCAGGCGCTTCCGGCGATCGCCGAGACGGAACGGCTGGCGGCGGCCAGACGCTATGTGGAAAGGGCCGCCCGCTTCTGGCCGCAAAAGGAACGCGAACGCCTGCTCGAAACGATCCTTTTGGTTCTCGACCATCCCGATCTGCAACCGGTCTATTCGTCTCGCGGCGAAGCGGAAGTCGCGGTCATGGGCACCTTTATTCTGAACGGCGAGGAGCGCGCGGTCTCCGGCCGTATCGACCGCATGGCGGTCATCGGGAACCGGGTCGTTCTCATGGACTACAAGACCAACCGGACACCGCCGGCCACAATATCGCAGGTTCCGCTGTCGCACCGCGCCCAGCTCGCGATTTACCGGGAAATCCTGCGCCCGCTTTATCCCGGCAAGGATTTCGAATGCCTGCTCGTCTACACGGAAAACGGCTCCGTCGTCGCACTTCCCGACACACTGCTGTCGCAATCGCTTGCCGAGCTCAAGACATCGTGAGATACAAGATATTGAAAATGTCCGGCGTCGGCATCAGATATGTTGCAAGCAAAGCACCCGTAAAGGAGCAGCCAGATGGCTACCGTAAAAGTCGATAATTCCAATTTCCAGGCCGAAGTTCTCGAATCGGCCGAACCGGTCGTCGTTGATTTCTGGGCCGAATGGTGCGGTCCCTGCAAGATGATCGCTCCGAGCCTCGAAGAAATCGCCACCGAAATGGCTGGCAAGGTGAAGGTCGCGAAGCTCAACATCGATGAAAACCCGGAACTGGCCGCCAAGTTCGGTGTCCGCTCCATTCCGACGCTCGCCATGTTCAAGGGTGGCGAAGTGGCTGACATCAAGGTCGGCGCCGCTCCCAAGACGGCGCTGGCAAGCTGGATTTCGAACGCGGCCTGATCCGCTTCCAAAAGCAAAGAGAAAAGCCCGGCAATGCCGGGCTTTTTCATTGGTTCAAACTCTTCATTTGGGCGGTGTGCCGTTGTCCGCCAGGACGTTACCGACAAGATACAGCGATCCGCCGATCAGGATTCGAGGCGCCGGCTGGTCGGGATCGATCCGCTCGCGAATTTCGTCAAGCGCTTCGGCAACCGACGAGACAGGGGAAGCGACGAGCCCGGCATCGAAGGCCGCATGCGCGAGGACGACCGGGTCGATGGCTGCATCCGTACCGCGAATCGGCACAGTAAAGACGTGCTGGGCGATATCGGCGAAGGCCTTGAAGTAGCCGACCGGATCCTTGGTATTGATCATGCCGGTGACGAGGTAGAGCGGCCTGGACTGACGCTCCTCGAAGCCCGCCATGGCTTCCGCAATGACCTCGCCGGCCCCGGGGTTGTGCCCGCCGTCCACCCAGATCTCCGCACCCTCCGGAGCATGGGCCATGAGCAGGCCTTCCGTCATACGCTGCAGGCGGCCCGGCCACTCGACGCTTGTCATCGCTTTTTCCGCGATCGCCTCGGTCACCGGAAAGCCCGCAGCCTTCACCGCACGGATCGCGGCGGCGGCATTGGCGAACTGGTGACGCCCCGGCAACCGCGGCAGGGAAAGATCCAGCAGGCCGAATTCGTCCTGATAGACGAGGCGCCCGAATTCCTCATGTGCGGAGAAATCCTGGGCATAGACGACATGCGGGCAGCCCAGCCGTTCGGCCGTCGTCACCAGGACATCGCGGGCGGATTCGTATTCCTGGTGGCCGATGACCACAGGAAGCCCGCGTTTCATGATGCCGGCCTTTTCGGCGGCGATCAGTTCGACACGATCGCCGAGATAGGGCTGATGATCGAGCGAGATGGGCATAATGACCGAGACGGCCGGCTTTTCGATAACATTGGTCGCATCGAAACGGCCGCCAAGGCCCACTTCGATGATCGCGACGTCAGCCGGCTTTTCCGAAAACAGCAGGAAAGTGACCGCTGTCAGGATTTCGAAGACGGTAATCTGCTGGCCGCCATTGGCTTCGGCCACGCGATGCAGAGCACCGGCAAAATCGGCATCCTCGACCAATTGGCCCTGCCCGCCCCTGACGCCGATGCGATAACGCTCATGCCAGCGCACCAGATGCGGTGAGGTATGGACATGCACGCTCAGGCCCTGTGCCTCGAGCAGCGCGCGGCAAAAGGCCGTAACCGATCCCTTGCCGTTGGTTCCGGCAACGTGAATGACGGGCGGCAGTCGCAGATGCGGATTGCCGAGACCTTCGAGCAACCGGCGAATACGGTCCAATGAAAGATCGAAGCCCTTGGGGTGCAACCCCATGAGCTCCTCGATTACCTGTTCTGCCTCACTGAAGGCGGGCTCAGTCATGATATTTCGATTCCGCAGCTTCGGCTCGGTAGAGTGCTGTCGTTCAGGCCGCTGGCTTGTCCGAAAGAGCCGGCGTCTTTGCCGGGGCGGCGTCCGTGTTGGCCGGGCGCTTCATCATGATCTTCAGGACTCGCGCCAGGAGCGCCGGGATGTCATGGCGCTTGACGACCATGTCCACCATGCCGTGGTCGAGCAGATATTCCGAGGTCTGGAAGCCTTCCGGCAGTTTTTCGCGGATGGTCTGCTCGATCACGCGCTTACCGGCGAAGCAGATTTCGGCGCCTGGTTCGGCGATATGAAGATCGCCCAGCATGGCATAGGACGCCGTGACCCCGCCCGTCGTAGGGTTGGTGAGGACGACGATGTAAGGCAGGCCGGCTTCCTTCAGCATGTCGACCATGACGGTTGTGCGCGGCATCTGCATGAGCGACAGGATACCTTCCTGCATGCGGGCGCCGCCAGAGGCCGGGAACATCACCAGCGGGCACTTTTCCGCCAGCGCGCGTTCGAACGCCTTGACGATCGCCTCGCCGGCAGCGATGCCGAGCGAGCCGCCCATGAAGTTGAACTCATGCACAACGGCAACCAGCTTGAGGCCTTCCACCGTGCCGACGCCGGCAAGGATGGTATCCTCCTGCTCGGTCTTGGTGCGGCTGTCCTTCAGGCGATCGGTATATTTCTTCGAGTCGCGGAATTTCAGCGGGTCCTGCACGACCTTCGGCTGCGGAAGAGCCTCGTATTTGCCACCGTCGAAGAGATCGATGAGGCGCGCCTTGGCCGGCATCTTCATGTGATAGCCTGAAGCGGGAATGACCCACTTGTTTTCCTCAAGGTCCTTGTGAAAGACCATCTCGCCGGTTTCGGGGCACTTGATCCAGAGGTTTTCCGGAACTTCCCTGCGGCCCAGCATGGAATTGATCCGCGGCCGTACATAGTTGGTGATCCAGTTCAATTGACTAACTCCTGACTGAAAGAGCCAATATCGGAAGATTATTCGGCAGCAGCAAGGCGGGCGGAACGCACGCCGCCGGCAAGACCGCTGACCAGGGTCGCTACTGCCTGGACGGTATCGGCGGTTGCCTCGCCGGCCGGGGTCAGATTGTTGGCGACCTGATTGACGATAGCGGTACCGACGACAACGCCGTCGGCGTTTGCACCGATGAGGCGCGCATGTTCCGCAGTCTTGACGCCGAAGCCGACGCAGACGGGCAGGTCGGTATGGGCTTTGATGCGCTGGACGGCGCCGGAGACCTTGGAGGGATCGGGAAGCGCCGAGCCGGTGATACCGGTCATCGATACATAATAGACGAAACCGGAGGTATTCTGCAGAACCGTCGGCAGGCGCTTCTCATCCGTTGTCGGCGTGGCAAGGCGAATGAAGTTGATGTCCCGCTTGCGGGCGGGAAGGCAGAGTTCGTCGTCCATTTCCGGCGGAAGATCGACCACGATCAGTCCGTCGATACCGGCTTTCAGCGCTTCATCGAGAAAGCGCTCGACGCCGAAGACGTATATGGGATTGTAGTATCCCATCATAACGATCGGGGTCGCCTGGTCGTCTTTGCGAAATTCGCGGGCGAGCTGAAGCGTCTTCTCCAGCGTCTGTCCGGATTTCAGCGCGCGCTGGCCGGCCATCTGAATTGCGGGACCATCGGCCATCGGATCGGAAAAGGGCATGCCGAGTTCGATCACGTCGGCTCCGGCTTCCGGCAGGCCCTTCATGATCGCCAGCGACGTCTCGTAGTCAGGGTCGCCGCCCATGAAATAGGTAATCAGCGCCGGGCGTCCTTCCGCCTTCAGATCGGCGAAACGTTTGTCCATGCGTGCGGTCATTTCAAAGCTCCATGCCGAGGATGTTGCCGACGGTGAAGATATCCTTGTCGCCGCGACCCGACAGGTTCAGCAGGATGATCTCGTCCTTGCCCATCTTCGGGGCGCGCTTGATGACTTCGGCCACCGCATGGGATGGCTCGAGCGCCGGGATGATGCCTTCGAGCTTCGTCAGGAGCTGGAAGGCTTCGAGCGCCTCATCGTCCAGGATCGGCACGTATTCCACGCGGCCGATGTCGTTGAGCCAGGCGTGTTCGGGACCGATGCCCGGATAATCGAGGCCTGCCGAGATCGAATGGCCTTCCTTGATCTGGCCGTCTCCATCCTGAAGCAGGTAGGTGCGGTTGCCATGCAGGACACCCGGCGAGCCGGCGGTGATGGAGGCACAGTGCTCATCGCCGGAAAGGCCCTTGCCACCCGCTTCTACACCGACGATCTTGACGTCCTGGTCGTCGAGGAACGGGTGGAAGATGCCGATGGCATTGGAACCGCCGCCGACGGCCGCGATGACGAGATCGGGCAGCCTGCCCTCGGCTTCGAGCATCTGTTCGCGGGCTTCCCGGCCGATCACCGCCTGGAAGTCGCGCACCATTTCCGGATAGGGATGCGGACCGGCAGCCGTGCCGATCAGGTAATAGGTGTCCTCGACATTGGTGACCCAGTCACGCAATGCCTCGTTCATGGCGTCCTTCAGCGTGCCGTGGCCGGCGGTTACCGGCTTCACCTCGGCGCCGAGCAGCTTCATGCGGAAGACGTTCGGAGCCTGGCGCTTGACGTCGGTTGCGCCCATGTAGACCACGCAGGGAAAGCCGAAGCGGGCGGCCACCGTCGCCGAGGCGACGCCATGCTGGCCTGCGCCGGTCTCTGCGATGATGCGCGTCTTGCCCATTCGCTTGGCAAGCAGGATCTGGCCGATGCAATTGTTGATCTTGTGGGAACCCGTGTGATTGAGCTCTTCCCGCTTGAAGTAGATCTTGGCGCCACCAAGGTGTTCGGTCAGGCGCTCGGCGAAATAAAGCGGGCTTGGCCGGCCAATGTAATGCGCGCCGAGGGACTTCAACTCCGCCTGAAATTCCGGATCAGTCTTTGCCTTTTCCCATTCCGCCTGCAGGTCCAGGATCAGCGGCATCAAGGTCTCGGCGACAAAGCGTCCGCCGAAAATGCCGAAACGACCGTCCTCGTCCGGACCTTCCCGGAAGGAATTGGGCTTGGGTGACTCGTTCACGCTGCGCTCCCTGATGCAGGCTCGCGGATCGAAGCGTCTTCGACCGCGGCAAAAAACTCGTCCATCTTATTCAGATCCTTGACGCCCGGGGCGCTCTCGACGCCGGACGACACATCGATGCCACGCGCGCCGGTTTCCCTTAAAGCGTCGGCGATGTTGTCCTTGTTGAGGCCTCCGGAAAGCATGTAATCCACGCCCGCGTCAAGCGTGCGCAGAAGACGCCAGTCAAAGGTCACGCCGTTGCCGCCCGGCAGATCCGATCCCGCCGGCGGCTTGGCATCAAAAAGAAACCGATCCGCAATACCGATATAGGGCGCGATCCGTTTCAGGTCATCAGGCTCACGGATAGAAAGCGCTTTCATGATCGGCAGGCCGGTCACGGCCTTGACCGTCAACAGACGTTCCGGACTTTCCTTTCCATGGAACTGCAAGATATCGGGCTTCAAGAGCGCGATGATCTCGTCAAGGTCGTCATTGTCGGCATCGACGGTAACGGCAACGATCTTCGCTCTACCCCTCACCCGGTCCGCCAGTTTGCCGGCGATGTCGGGCTCGATGTTGCGGGGGCTCTTGGGGAAGAAAATGAAGCCGATATAGCCCGCACCGCGCTCAACAGCGCGATCCACGGCTTCCGCCGTCGTCAGCCCACAGATCTTGATATCCGGTTTCATGGCAGCGGAAGTGACACGAAAATGCAAAAGAGTCGAGCCAAATTGCGACAAAGCCGGTGCCGGTCTTTCCAACCTCAATCGAAATCGATGGCATGAAGCCGGGCACCATGCCGTTTCAGCCAGGCCTTGGCCTCGTCCATGTGCGGACAAAGCTCGCGGCAGAGTGCCCAGAAGGCCGGGCCATGGTTCATCTCGCGCAGATGCGCGACCTCATGGGCGGCGAGATAATCGATCACCGGCGGCGGTGCCATGACGATACGCCAGGAGAAACTCAGATTGCCATCCCATGAACAGGATCCCCAGCGGCTGCGGGTGTCCTTCATCGTCAGGGACTTTACCGGTCGTCCTACTCGCTTCGCATGGGCGGCCACCAGTATCTCCAGATCCCGCCGCGCTTCCTTCTTCAGGAAGGTCGCAATGCGCCGGCCGAGATGTTCCTCCATCCCGCTGACGCTGAGCACCGGACCGATCTCGGAATCGAACGCCTCGGTCAACCCGCGCAGGTGGCCGGTATGAATGATCCTGTGGGGAACGCCGCGCAGCGATATTTCGCCGCCATCGGCAATGGGCGGGGAATCCGCATAGCGCGCGAGTTTCGCCTTCAGCCATCCCTGGTGACGATCGAGGAAATCCGCGATCTCGCGTTCCTTGAGGCCCGGCGGTATCGTCATCTTCAAAGCGCGACCGCCGGGTTCGATCCGCAAGGTGATGCGGGTTGCACGGGCATTGCGGCGAATGGTGAGCGGCATTTCCCGTCCGTCGAGCGCGAGCTGACGGGTCGAGGTCGCTATCGGCTTCGTCTTGCCTGCCGGTTTTTTCAGGAAGGGAAACATGGCTTCTTTCTAGCCGATTCGAACTTTATTCGCTCCACAAAAAAGACCGGCACCCGGAGGTGCCGGCTATCATCTGCATCCATGGCGGCGTCTGCTCAGACGCCGGAATAGCCGGAGGCCGCACCGTCATCCTTGCGGGCATTGGCCCGCTCGCGCATGAAACGATCGAACTCCTCCTGGTCCTTGGCACGGCGAAGCTCGCGCAGGTAGCTGTCGAATTCCGCCCGCATCTCGTCGAGCTTGCGGCGTTCTTCCTCGATCCGGTCAAGCTCGGCCTTGCGCCAATCGTCGAAGGCGACGTTGCCGGTCGAGAAGTGGCTGCGGCCGTAGCGACCACTGCGGCATTTCGAAAAGATACCATCGGCGGAGCGGTTAGCCTCCCGCTTGAAATCGCGGAAGCGATCGCCGAACAGGATATAGGCAAGCATGGCCAGACCCAGCGGCCAGAAGACCACGAAGCCGAGCACCATCAAGGCGACAGTTGCCGGCGTCCAGTCCGGACGAAGCAATGCTGACTGGTTCATCATCATCTACCCTTCGCTTTTGCACGGGGGCGAGATGCCGCCCGATGAAATCGATGTGGTAAACGCTCTCCCCGCCTTCAAGGCAAAGTCCCGGCAATTCAGGCAAGGGCCTGAATTGCCCAAGGAAAATCGACCGTTCCGTCAGGCCGACTTGCCGCCCTTGATGACCCGCTTGACCGGGCCTGCCTTGGCCACCGGCGTATGCTGCTTCGCGAAGGCGATGATCCGGGGCGCAATTTCCCGGCGGAAGCGCGAACCGTTGAACACGCCGTAGTGGCCGACATCCGGCTGCATGTAATGCATGCGCATGTTTTCCGGAATGTTGACGCAAAGCGTCTGGGCAGCCTTCGTCTGCCCGACGCCAGAGATGTCGTCGTTCTCCCCTTCCACGGTCAGAAGCGCCACGTTGCGGATGGCGGTCGGATTGACGGGATTGCCTCGATGGGTCATGTCCCCCTTTGGCAGGGCATGCCGGATGAAGACCGTATCGACAGTTTGGAGATAGAACTCCGCGGTCAGGTCCATGACAGCCAGATACTCGTCGTAGAAATCGCGATGCTTCTCGGCCGAGTCCCCGTCATTCTTGACGAGGTGCATGTAGAAATCCTTGTGGGCGATCATGTGCCGGTCGAGATTCATCGACATAAATCCCGAAAGCTGAAGGAAACCGGGATAGACGGCGCGCATGAAGCCGGGCTGGGGCCAGGGCACGTTCATGATGACATTGTCGCGGAACCAGTCGAGCGGCTTGTTCTGTGCCAGTTCGTTGACCGCAGTCGGATTGATGCGGGTATCGATCGGGCCGCCCATCAGCGTCATGGACGCCGGCGACAGCGGATCGTCATTGGCTTCCATGACGGACACGGCCGCAAGAACCGGGACCGACGGCTGGCAGACCGCCACTACATTGGTGCCCTTGCCCAGATGGTGAAGGATCTCGATCACATAGTCGATGTAGTCGTCGAGATCGAAATTGCCATCCGTGAGCGGCACGGTGCGGGCATCGATCCAGTCGGTGATGTAAACGTCGGCGTTCTGGATCAGGGCCTCGACCGTTCCACGCAGCAGCGTGGCATAATGGCCTGACATCGGCGCGACGATCAGGATGCGTGGTCCCTGTTCCACGGACGGCGGCAGATCGCGCTTGAAATGGATGAGATTGCAGAACGGCTTTTTCCAGACGATCTCCTCGGTGACGGTCACCATCTGACCTTCGACCGTCGTGGTCGGCAGGCCGAATTCCGGTTTTCCGTAGCGCCGCGTGACACGTTCGAAGACCTCGAACCCCGCCGCCAGTGTGCGGCCGAGCACAGTGTGGGAAAGGGGATTGAGCGGGCTGCGATAGGCGAGGCGCATGACATCGGCACTTGCCCTGAACGGGGCCATCGCCGCGTGATTCAATTCATAGAGCTGGTAGAACATGGGGCGATCGCCTTTCCGCTGCCGTCATTCCGCGATTCTGCGCTTCATTCGTTAAAAACTACCAGAGTTTGCCCTAATGGAAACTCCCTTGTGAATTCGTCCTTTGGTGGCGGGATATTGCCATCCCGGCCGCATCATAATGCCAGGGGGGAATTAATGTTTCGCGGGGAAGGATGGTTATCGATCCCCTCCTGGCCTATGCCGATGGGAAAGAGTGCCTCGAAATCCGCCCGGACGGGCTTGCAAGCTCGGGCCGTCGCAATATCTTCTGACCGCGCCACACGGCGCAATCCTCCTCCCCCCTACAGGTTCACCGATGACAACCAGCAACGACCGCCACTCCGAATATGCCATCCACCCCATGTTTCTCGATCGCTGGTCGCCCCGCTCCTTCACCGGCGAGGCGATGCCCGAAGCGGATCTCTTGACCATCCTCGAAGCGGCGCATTGGGCACCGTCGGGAAGCAACTACCAGCCCTGGCGTTTCGTCTATGCACTGAACACGACGCCCGAGTGGGAGAGTTTCCTGGGGCTTCTGGTCGAGTCGAATCAGGTCTGGGCCAAGTCGGCTTCGGCCCTGGTCTTTCTGTTCTCTGACACCTTGAGCCGGCGCGATGACGGTTCCGAGCCCCGCCCCTTCCGTAGCCACAGCTTCGACACCGGCGCGGCATGGGCCATGATGGCGCTGCAGGCAATGCATTCCGGCTACGCTGCGCACGCTATGGGCGGCGTTGATTTCGACCGGGCCGTCGAAGTTCTTCGTGCCCCGGCGGGATATCGCGCCGAGGCCGCCGTTGCAATCGGCCGTCGTGGTGAGAGGTCGCTGCTGCCGCCGACGCTTCAGGAACGGGAAGTACCGAACCAGCGCAAGCCGCTTTCTGCAGTTGCCTTCAGCGGCAGCTTCAAGAACTGAACACCAGTTTCATTAACCAAGTGTTTCACGTGAATCACTCCTTAGCCGGATTCACGTGAAACTTTTCCGATATCAGATATCGAGATTGGCAACGCTCAGCGCGTTGTCCTGAATAAACTCGCGTCGAGGCTCGACCTCGTCGCCCATCAGGCGCGAGAACAAACCGTCAGCATCGGTTGCGTCGCTCACCCTCACCTGCAGCAGCGAACGGACATTCGGATCGAGCGTCGTTTCCCAGAGTTGCTCGGCGTTCATTTCGCCAAGTCCTTTATAACGCTGCATGGTGAGACCCTTGCGACCGGCGGCGAAGATGGAATCCAGCAGTGCCCGCGGGCCGGAAATTTCCGCGCGATCGTCCTTGCGGGCGAGTTTCGGCGGAGCGGCATAAATATCGTGGAGACGCGGCGTAAGCTGGTCGATATGGCGCGCATCGGCGGAACCGATCAAGGCGACGTCAATGGACGCCACTTCCTTGACGCCGCGGACCATGCGCTCGAAGCGCAAACCGCCCTCCTCGGTGACATGACCGGTCCAGCCGCGTTCGGTTTCCTCGGCGATGAGATCGAGGCGCCTAGCCACTTCGGCGGCGGTTTCCTCGGCGCGGGCATGATTATCGGTGAGTTCCGGATTGAGTGCTCCGGCAATTGCCGCCTGTTCGATGACGTTGCGGTTGTAACGCGAATGCAATCCATCGACGAGGGAACGCAATCTCAGCGCATCCTGGATGACATCGCGCAGATCCTGCCCGGCCCTGACCTCACCGTTACCAAGCGTCAGCGTGGCTTCTTCGATGCCCATGGTAATGAGGTAGTCTTCAAGCGCCTTCTCGTCCTTTAGATACTGGACGGACTTCCCGCGAGCAACCTTATAGAGCGGCGGCTGGGCGATGTAGAGATGACCGCGCTCGATCAGTTCCGGCATTTGGCGGAAGAAGAAGGTCAGCAGCAGTGTGCGGATGTGGGCGCCGTCGACGTCAGCATCTGTCATGATGATGATCTTGTGATACCGCAGCTTGTCGGCGTTGAACTCGTCCTTGCCGATCGAGGTGCCGAGCGCGGTGATGAGCGTACCGATTTCCTGGCTCGACAGCATCTTGTCGAAACGCGCCCGTTCCACGTTCAGGATCTTGCCGCGCAGCGGCAGGATGGCCTGCGTCTCGCGCGAGCGGCCCTGCTTTGCCGAACCGCCTGCCGAGTCGCCCTCGACCAGGAAGAGTTCCGATTTGGCGGGATCGCGCTCCGAGCAGTCGGCGAGCTTGCCCGGCAGCGATGCGATATCGAGCGCGCCCTTGCGCCGTGTCAGTTCCCGGGCCTTTCGCGCCGCTTCACGGGCGACCGCGGCCTCGACCACCTTGCCGACAAGGATCTTGGCATCCGAGGGATGTTCCTCTAGCCAGGTGGAAAGAGCCTCGTTGACCAGGCTTTCAACGACGGGACGGACTTCAGACGAAACCAGCTTGTCCTTGGTCTGAGACGAGAACTTCGGATCCGGAACCTTTACGGACAGCACGGCCGTCAGGCCTTCGCGGCAGTCATCCCCGGTCAGCGTCACCTTTTCCTTCTTGATGATGCCAGAGGTATCGGCATAGGAGGTGATCTGTCGGGTCAGGGCGGCGCGGAAGCCGGCCATGTGGGTGCCACCATCGCGCTGCGGAATGTTGTTGGTGAAGCAGAGCACGTTTTCGTGGTAGCTGTCGTTCCACCACATGGCGACCTCGACGGTGATGCCGTCCTTCTCGCCACGGATCGCGACCGGCTTTTCGACCAGCGGCTTCTTGGCGCGGTCGAGGAAACGCACGAAGGCCTCAAGGCCGCCGTCATAGACCATCTCTTCTTGGCGGATGTCTGACTTGCGCTTGTCGGTCAGCAGGATGCGGACACCCGAGTTGAGGAAGGCGAGTTCGCGCAGGCGGTGTTCCAGCGTCGCATAGTCGAATTCGGTCCTGGTGAAGGTTTCGGCGCTTGGCAGGAACGTAACTTCGGTGCCGGAGCGACCCTCATAATCACCCGTGACCTTCAGCGGCGCGTCCGCCACGCCGTGGGTGAAGCTCATCTCATGGATCTTGCCGCTGCGGCGGATCTTGAGGCTCAGCTTGACCGAGAGCGCGTTGACAACCGAGACCCCCACGCCGTGAAGACCGCCCGAAACCTTGTAGGAATTCTGGTCGAACTTACCGCCGGCATGAAGCTGCGTCATGATGACTTCGGCAGCGGAGACACCTTCGGTCGGGTGGATATCCGTCGGGATGCCACGACCGTTGTCCGTCACGGTTACGGAGCCGTCGGCATTCAGGGTCACCGTCACGATATCGGCATGACCGGCCAGCGCTTCGTCGATCGCGTTATCGACGACTTCGTAGACCATGTGATGCAGACCCGAGCCGTCGTCGGTGTCACCGATATACATGCCGGGGCGCTTGCGGACTGCATCAAGCCCCTTCAGCACCTTGATCGAATCCGCGCCGTATTCGGCCGGACCATCATTTTCCTTGATCGGCATGTCGGTCATTCAGCAATCTTTCCAGTCATGATGTTCAAAGCGTCGATATCGAATCAGCGCCATCGAGCGCATCGACTATAGGAGGTTTGACGCAAGTTCCAAAGGCGGGCCGCGCGAAACCCGTGGATATGGCGGCCTTAGAGCGTTTCAAGCCGGCTTTTTTGCAGCTTCGAGCAGATCGTTGAGTTGCTTTAGCACATCCGGGGGGAGGGTGCGAATCCTGCGGGCCAGTTCATTGGCGAAAGCGGTATATTCGGCGGGCAGGCCCGCGGTATCGACAACGACCCTCGGATCGGACACGCCGGCGATGGCAAAAAGTTCCTCCGCCTCATCCCAGATGATATTGAAATAGCCGGCGACACGCTGGAGAAAATCGAAATTCGGTTTCCCCTTTCGGCCGTGTTCCAGAGCGGAAAGATAGGCCGGAGATACGCCGATCGCGGCCGCCATTTCCTTTTGGGAAACGCCCTTCTTTTCCCGCAACCGTCGCAGCGCTTCGCCGAACGGTGTCATCCGCGATCCCCCCTGCCTCGCGACAGTCGGACATAGAGCGCGCCCTCCCCGCCATGCTGACGAGCGGCCGTCTCGTAGGACGAAATGAGAAAGCGGAACTCGGGCTTGGAAAACCAGAGCGGAACCGAACGTTTCAGCGCGCCGTCGCTTCCCATGGAACGCCCCTTGCCGGTAATCACCAGCACATGCCGCAAGCCCCTGTCATGGGCGCGCAGGAGAAAGTCGAGAAGGATGCCGTGCGCCTCGCTCTGAATCAGGCCATGAAGATCGATGCGGGCCTCAAGCGCAAGATGACCGCGCGACAGCTTGCGCTTGACCGGTTTCTCCAGCGGATGATGTATTCCGCCCGGAGTCTTCTTCTGCCCCGCCTGCGTACCAGCCACGTCGCCAGCGGGAGCCGCCGAAGCCGAAGATGCCGCCTTGTCCTCGGGAGCGGGCTCGACGAAGATTTCCTCGAATCCAGCGAGTTCCTCGAGGCGACCCGGCATCGGCCTCGTCGACCTGGCGACCTTGCCCCACAGGATACGATCTTCCGCGCTGAGTTTTCCTTTGCCCTTCACCAGCCGAACCTCGAAGCCGCCTCTTTCGGGACGAGTATATAGAAGTCGGCCGCATTTCGCACGGCGCCGGCACGTTCGCCCGCCTCGTCGCCGGAGCCGGTAAAAATATCGCCGCGCGCGGGACCGACAATCGCCGATCCCGTATCGAGCGCCAGCATCAGCCGGGCGAAGGGCTGTCCATCGTCGATGCATGTCAGGCTCTCCGATCGGATGAAGAAGGGAAAGCCGAAGCTGTGGATCAACCGGTCGACCGCCAGCGAGCGGCCTGCAACCAGAGGCACCTTTGCCGCGGCGATCGGACCAAGGTTCGGGTCCGGCACCTCGGCCTCACGGAAGAAGATGTAGGACCGGTTATGCCAGAGGACTTCGTTCACCCTTTCAGGATGGGCCGCGAGCCAGGCGCGGATCGACTGCATGGATATCCCGGTAAGGGGGATTTCGCCGGTATCGACTAACAGCTTGCCGATGCCGGAGAATGGATGGCCGGCCTTAGCGGCATAAGTGATGCGGCCTATGCGACCGTCGGCATACCGGAGTCGGGCTGCGCCCTGAACGTGAACATAGAAGACATCCACCTTCGATCGCGCCCAGGCTATCTCCAAGCCCTTGCCCTCGAGATAGCCTTCGTCGATGGCCCGGCGATCCGGGTAAGGAGAAACAACGCCATCCTGCAAACGACCGAAGGCATAGCTTGCATCCATATCCGCGGCCCGGTTGTCGTCATCGAGATCGACAAGGTCATCGGGGCGCCTGTAGAAGGGAAAGCGGAACTCCTCGTCCGGCTCCTCCCGCACTTCGACTTCCGGCTCGTAAAAGGCGGTCACGAACCCCCGGCCGCCGTTTTCCGGCTCGATCAGAAAGGGCCGACATTCCGTCTCGAAAAATGCCCTCGCCTGGGCAGCGTTTTGCGGCGCGACGCTCGCGGCAAGATCCAGCAGCGGCAGGAAATCGGCGGACGAAAGCCCTGTTGCACCCGTACGGTAAGGCTTTACCTCTCGAATGTGACGCCGACAGGCGGCAAGCGCGTCGAACAGCGGCGACGGGTCGTCCCGATCCCAACCCTCGAGATCGTCGAAGGTTACCGGTTTCAGCCTGAACGATGCCGCGGCGCCAGTCATAGCTCGGATTCGGTCGCGATCAGCTTCCAGTTAGGGTCGCGCGAGCGGACGTCGCGCGCAAAGGTCCAGAGATCGTTGACCTCAGAAACGGCTTCCGCATCACCATCGATCAGCTTGCCGGTCTTGTCATACGTCGCGGTAATCAACTGGCAGACGATGCGAACGGTCACCTGCTCTTCACCGTCCTTGATCGCGGCTTGAAGTATATCGGCCTTTTCAATGCCGACAAAGGTGGACTTCACCACTTCCCCGCGGGCTTCCCGTTCCGAGATCGCAGCCTCGAAGCCTTCCAGTACCTCCCGGGAGAGAAGACTCTTCAGGGTTTTGCGATCCCCATCGGCATAGGCCATCACGATCATCTCGTAAGCCATGCGGGCGCCGTTGAGAAACTCCTTCGGGTTGAAATTCTGGTCCTGTTTGACCAGTTCACGCAGTGATTCGTTCAGTTCCGTGCCAGGGGCGGCGAAGGCATCGACGACGGCAAAACGCTCGTCGCTTCCCTGTTCGTCGCGGCGGGGCAGAGTGACAACCTTTCCGTCATCGCTGCCAGGCCCCTTGGCAAGGTCGCGAGGCGAATAAGGATCAAAAGGCGGCTTCTCATTCCCGGTACGGCGACCGAGTACACTGCGTAGCTGCAGGAAAATCAGGACTGCCGCCACCAGAAAAAAGATAGTCACAAAGTCGTTCGATCCCATGGCAATCCGTCGGCCCTGTTTAAATTCCTGCTTGTGAGACCCATATAGTCCGCATATGCCGATGATTCAAATAGCGAAGTGCTTTGTCGTCGGTTCGAAACCGCTCCGACCGGCGAGGCCGGAACCATTGAAGAAGGATCGGGGATCCCCTCATGCGTGTGCCGCTGGCCATTCTCCTGCTGATGCCTTTTGCCGAGATCGCCACATTCGTCCTGGTGGGCAAGGCGATCGGTGTCCTTGCGACGCTCGGTTTGACACTTCTGGCAGTGTTCGCCGGACTTGCCCTCCTGCGCATCCAGGGCGCCGGCGTTCTTCAGCGCCTCCAGAAAGAAAGCCGTTCGGGCGATAATCCCGGAAAGGAAATCCTCCACGGCGCAATGATCGTGGTGGCCGCCTTCCTCCTTATCATCCCCGGTTTCCTGACCGATGTCGTCGGCCTCCTGCTCTTCGTCCCTTTCGTGCGGGATCTCATCTGGTCGATCATCGGTCCGCGCATTGTCGTCTCCCGCAGCAGCGGCTTTAGTTATCAGAGTGCCGGCGCCGGAAATTCTCGCCAGGACGGACCCGTCATCGATCTCGATGAAGAAGACTTCCGGCGCGATGCCAACGGCAAGTCTCCATGGTCGATCGGAAAGGATCCCCGAGGATGACCGGAAAAGGCCGAAGGCGCCTTCCGGCCTGAGGGTTGTAAGCACCCGGTCGAAATGATAGACGGCCATAGCAATTCAATCCGCGAGGAACGCCCCATGGCCAACGAAAATCAGGGAACCGCAAGTCCTTCCCTCAACATACTTGCTCAGTACATCAAGGACCTGTCCTTCGAGAACCCCGGCGCACCGCGGTCGCTGCAGGCCCGGGACAAGGCTCCCGCCATCAACATCAATGTAAACGTCAATGCCAACCCGCTGACCGAGTCCGACTTCGACGTCGTTCTGTCGCTCAATGCTGAAGCCAAGGAAGGCGACAAGGTCCTCTTCGCCGCCGAGCTCGTTTACGGCGGTGTTTTCCGCATCACCGGTTTCCCGCAGGAGCATATGCTGCCAGTTCTCTTCATCGAGTGCCCGCGCCTGCTGTTCCCGTTCGCCCGCCAGATCATTGCGGACGCAACCCGCAACGGCGGTTTCCCGCCGCTGATGATCGATCCGATCGACTTCGCCCAGATGTTCACCCAGCGTGTCGCCGAAGAACAGGCTCGCGCCAAGGTTCAGGCCGTTCCGAACTGATCTTCGGAACCACCCGTCAGACAATACAAAGGCCCGGTTTTACCGGGCCTTTTTCGTTCAACGGTATTTCGACCAGATTGCCTTGCCGCCCAGTCGGCCGAGCAATCCTGCATGTCTTTCCGCCTCAGCATCGCTGATGCGCGCCGAAAGCGGTCTCGACCGCTCATAGGAGACCTCGATGACTTCGGTTTCGACACCGCCGCTTGAACCACCCCGTGTTTCGGACTGCACGAGGCCGAAGGCAGCCTGACGGCCGCCCAGCATTTCGATGTAAACTTCCGCAAGCAGCTCGGAGTCTAGGAGCGCCCCGTGCTTCGTTCGGTGGGAGTTGTCGATTCCGTATCGACGGCAGAGCGCATCGAGCGAGTTCGGACCCATGGGATGCTTGCGGCGCGCTATCGCCAACGTATCCACCACCATTTCGCCCGGCACCGGCGGGAGACCGAGCCGCTCGAATTCGGCATTGATGAAGTTCATGTCGAAGGTTGCGTTGTGGGCCACCCACTTTGCGCCATCGAAAAACTCGACGAGATCATCGACGATTTCAGCAAAGGACGGTTTGTCTTTCAGCGACTCATCAGTGATACCGTGAACCGCCAGGGCGTCCGGATGCACCTTCCGGTCGCCAGGATTGATATAGACGTGAAAACTTCTTCCTGTCGGGAAGTGGTTCAGGAGTTCGATCCCGCCGACTTCAATGACCCGGTCATTCTTGAATTCGAGGCCGGTAGTTTCCGTATCGAAGACGATCTCGCGCATTCATGCCTCCGCTTTCGCCCGCCGACGCAGGCTATCAATAATGTCCAGAACCTGTTTTCTCGCCGCTTCCAATCCGTGACCGGTGTCAACAACGAAATCGGCCCGCCGGCGTTTTTCCGCATCCGGCGTCTGCCGCTCGAGGATCATCGCAAATTTCTCCGGTGTCATGCCCGGCCGCTCCAGAACCCGCTTGCGCTGTATCTCGGCATCGCAACTTACGACAACGACGACATCAACCCGTTTTTCGGCACCTGTCTCGTAGAGCAGCGGAATATCCAGAACGACCATATCAGCTGCAGCTTTGCGCTGCGCCTCCAGGAATTCTAGTTCCCGCTCGCGCACAAGCGGATGAATGATGGACTCCAGAAGCTTGAAATTAGCCGGATTCCTCGCAAGGTTTTTCGACAGTTCCGAACGATCCACCTCGCCATTGCGGACCGCGCCGGGAAATGCGGCTTCTACCGGTTCAACTGCCTTGCCGCGGTAGAGTTCGTGGACGACCCGGTCGGCATCGTTCACCGCGATACCTGCATCGGCGAACATCTTAGCCGTCGTTGACTTCCCCATGCCGATCGATCCGGTAAGCCCGACGACGATCATGCATGAACCTCCATGTCCGCGATGACCAGATTGCGAAGTTCCTCATCCACCACCGGTCGCTGGCCGAACCATCTCTCGAAACCGGGCACTGCCTGATGCAAGAGCATGCCGAGACCGTCCACTGTCGCCAGACCCCTGGCCTTGGCCTGCAGCAGGATCGGTGTCATCAACGGAACATAGACGATATCGGTCACAAGGGCAGAGGAAAGAAGACGATCGAACGGCATTTCGGCAACCGGTTCGCCGTCCATGCCGAGCGAGGTGGTATTGATGAAAAGACCTGCCCCTTCGCATACTTCCGAAAGCGCCGACATCGGATGTGCATGGACGGCCGGACCAAACCGGTCGGCCAGTTCCATCGCCCGTTCCAGGGATCGGTTGACGACGTTGATCTCCCCGATACCACGATCCCGAACCGCCTGTACGATGGCACGGCTCGCGCCGCCCGCACCGAGGATCACTGCGCGGTCGACGCCATCCCAACCAGGATGACTAGCATCCAGACTGGCGGTGAAACCGATGCCATCGGTATTGGTGGCGTTCAGCCTGCCCTCTTCCATCCAGAGCGTGTTTGCAGCGCCGAGTTCCTCGGCCAAGCCATCTAGAACATCGGCGAGCCGGCATGCAGCTTCCTTGTGAGGTATAGTTACATTGCCCCCGCGAAAACCGGATGCGCCACTCTTCAGTCCGGCAATGAACGCTTCAAAATTCTCCGGACTGACCGCCACCCGCTCATAGCTTCCTTCAATCCCGAAGCGCTTCAGCCAGTGCCCGTGAATGAGGGGAGAGCGCGAATGCTTGATCGGGTAGCCGACAACGAAGGCATGGTTAAAAATTGTTTCACGTGAATCAGCCATCGATCTCCCCCAGGGTCCGCAACTCCTCCAGAAGCGGCAGTAGCGGCAAACCCAGTATGGTGAAATAGTCGCCGCTTATCCCTTTAAATAGCCGGATTCCTTCAGCCTCCAATTGATAACAACCGACGCTTTTGAGGACCGCGTCACCTGTCCGTTCCAGGTAGCGTTCCAGAAATTCATCGGAAAACGCGCGCATGCTGAGTTCGGCTATCGAGACATTCTCCCAGAGAACCCGGTTGTCCCTCACCAGAACGACGGCGCTGTTCAAGCGATGGGTCTTGCCACGCAGGGTCTTCAGATTCCGTCTGGCCTCATCGATATCGGCAGGCTTATGAAAGACGATATCGTCAAGCGACATGGTCTGGTCACAGCCGATGACGAGGGCGCCCGGATTCCTTGAGGCCACGTCGCGCGCCTTCAGCCGTGCGAGTTCCAATGCGAGCCGATCCGGAGGCAGCGGTTCTCCGGCGATGCCGGCCTCGGCCGCGCGTTCATCGATCCGCGCCGCTTCGGTTTCAAATTGAAGGCCGGCATTTTCCATCAGCGTTCGACGCGACTGACTTGCCGAAGCGAGCATCAGTTTCCCTGCCATGAGGCACCTTCTCTAACGCGGTCCATGAGATTCGCCTTATCGCACCTTCGGACGCAGGGCAACGATAGCGGCGGCCGTCTCCTCGATCGACCGACGCGTCACATCGATGATTGGCCAGTTGTTGCGGGTACAGAGACTGCGTGCATATTTCAGTTCCTCGGCGATAGAGGCGCGATCGGTATAGTCGGTGGGATTAAACCCGGAGGTGACACCGAGTTCGCGATTGCCCCGCACCTGCGATATGCGATCGGACGTGGCGATAAGGCCGACGATCAAGGGCTTTTTCGCCCGATAGAGACTGTCCGGCAGAGGCACTCCGCAGACGATGGGAATATTCGCGGTCTTGATACCGCGGTTGGCGAGATAGATGCTGGTTGGCGTCTTCGAGGTACGGCTGATCCCGATGATGACGACATCGGCTTCGTCATACCCATCCGGGGCCTGACCGTCATCATGATCCATCGTATAGTTGAGCGCTTCGATGCGCGCGAAATATTCCGCATTGAGGGCATGCTGAGCCCCGACTCGTCCCCGTGAAGAAGCGCCGAGATAGGACTGGAACTTATCGATCACCGGCTCGAGAACATTGACACTCGGGACGCCCATGTCCCGGCAACTCGCCTCCAACAGGCTGGCAAGCTCGCGATCGACGATCGTGTAGAGCACGATCCCCGGTTCCTGGTCTATCGCCTCCAATACCGGGAGAAGCTGGCGCTTGCTTCGGATCAGCGGATAGACGTGTTCGATCGCGTTATGGGAATTGAACTGGGCCGAGGCCGCTCTGCCGGCCGAGATGAGAGTCTCGCCGGTTGAGTCAGAAATCAGGTGGAGATGGAAGAAGCTTTTTCGGTTCTCCACGTTGTTCTCGACCGCCTGTTGATAATTCGGGAGTAAGAGAGGTATCGACCAGCGGGGCAAAGAGGCAAGGGGAAAAATGCCGATTTATCCACATGAGAGGGGATAAAGGACGGATGAAAACTGCTTCTGTGAATTGTGGTAAGACGACGCAGCCATCCTCAACTACCCACAGCTTGTCCACAGAAGAGCCGTGCATTCTCTTCTCCTTACACCATTGAATATAAAGGATTTATGGAAACAGTTCCGGTCAAATCCCCATTCAATCGGATTCTATCCCGCCAAATCCCGAAGGCTCGTGAAAGCAGGGTAAACCTGTGTATCGGGATTAATCCTTGATAGTCAGAGACTCTTAGAAATAGAAGAAGATTCAATTCTCATTTCTTTTTTGAAAGGCTGACCCTTGAGCGCCGGCAACCGAAAGATCCTTGAGGTTCTGAATGGCAGGACCGTCTCCCCGCCTCCGATCTGGCTGATGCGGCAGGCGGGCCGGTACCTTCCTGAATATCGGGAGACCCGGGCGAAGGCCGGCAGCTTTCTTGATCTCTGTTATACGCCTGAACTTGCGGTCGAGGTGACGCTGCAACCGATCCGACGTTATGGTTTCGATGCCGCCATTCTCTTTTCTGATATTTTGGTGATACCCGATGCCTTAAAGCGGAATGTGCGGTTTACGGAAGGGCATGGTCCGCAGATGGATCCGATCGATGTCGATGACATCGAGGCATTGGAGGCGGGAGATTTCATCGGTTATCTGGCGCCGGTTATGGAAACCGTCGCTCGTCTTCGAAAGGAGTTACCTGCGGAGACAACCCTGCTCGGCTTTTGCGGAGCTCCATGGACGGTTGCCACCTACATGATCGCCGGGCATGGCACGCCCGACCAGGCCCCTGCCCGCCTCTTTGCCTATCGCCATCCCAAGGCTTTCGAGAAGCTGCTCGACATGCTGGCCGATATCTCCGCTTCCTATCTGGTGGCGCAGATCGATGCGGGGGCTGATGCGGTGCAGATCTTCGATTCCTGGGCCGGGGTTCTCGGCGAGGAGGAATTCGAACGCTTCTGTATTCGTCCCGTCGCCCGGATGATCCGGTCCGTGCGGACGCAACGGCCGGCTGCGAAGATTATCGCCTTCGCCAAGGGGGCTGGCTTGCTCCTCAAGGATTATCGCCGCAAGACGGCGGCCGATGCGATCGGTCTCGACTGGACCGTGCCGCTCTCCTTTGCGGCGGAACTGCAGAAGGAAGGTGCCGTGCAGGGCAATCTCGATCCGATGCGCGTCGTTGCCGGCGGTTCTGCGCTTGAGGACGGCATTGATGCCATTCTGCAGGCGCTTGGCAACGGTCCCCTCATCTTCAATCTTGGCCACGGTATCACACCTCAGGCCGATCCGGAGAATGTGGCGGCGCTGGTTAATCGGGTGCGTGGCAGGCGATGAGCAAGGACGAGCGGCAGACGGGGACAAGAGAAGGTAGGAAAGCGGTTTTCAGGGCTGCGACAGCCCTGGTGTTTTTCGGCGCGATCGCGCTTTACATCATGTTTTTCGGTGCCGATCAGGCCTATCTCTGGATCAAGGCTCTGCATGTGGTTGCCGTGATTTCCTGGATGGCCGGTCTTCTCTACATGCCGCGGCTTTTCATCTATCATGGTGACAGCGAGCCGGGGTCGCAACAGGCACAGACATTTGCCATCATGGAGCAAAGGCTGCTGAAAGTGATCATGAACCCCGCCATGATGGTTTCATGGTCTCTCGGACTTTATCTCGCCTGGTCCGTTTACGGGTTTCACGGCGGCTGGCTGCATGCAAAACTTGCGGCCGTCCTTGGATTGACCGGCGTTCACGTGTTTTTTTCACGCGCGGTTGCGTCCTTCGGCCGGGGTGACTACATAGGCAACGCGCGCTTCTGGCGGCTGATGAACGAGGTTCCCACCTTGTTGATGATCGTCATCGTCATTCTCGTGATTGTTAAGCCTTTTTGACCTTCCCTGCGGCATTGTCGCATTATTTTGGGTCGTTTCCGCTTTTCTCTTGCGGGCAAATGGCTGAATCGCTATTTTCCGGCAATCTCATCTTCCTGGCTTGCGTAACATTCTGTCATTTGCGGCCTTCTCGCGATCGTACCGAATTCCATCGGCTCGCCTTCCCCAACAAAAAAATCATGACGTGGTCCCTCTTCATGGCTGAAATGAAGCTACAAGAACTTAAAAGCAAATCGCCGACCGATCTCCTGACCTTCGCGGAATCGCTTGAGGTGGAGAACGCCAGCACCATGCGCAAGCAGGAGCTGATGTTCGCGATTTTGAAAATGCTCGCCAGCCAGGATATCGAGATCATCGGCGAGGGTGTGGTCGAGGTATTGCAGGATGGCTTTGGCTTCCTGCGTTCGGCGAATGCCAATTACCTTCCTGGCCCCGATGATATTTACATCTCTCCCTCGCAGATCCGGCGCTTCTCTCTAAAGACGGGTGACACCGTCGAAGGCCCGATCCGCGGCCCCAAGGAAGGCGAACGCTATTTTGCTCTCCTGAAGGTCAACACGATCAATTTCGAGGATCCGGAAAAGATCCGTCACAAGGTTCACTTCGACAACCTGACGCCGCTCTATCCGAACGAGCGCTTCAAGATGGAGCTGGATGTTCCGACGTCCAAGGACCTTTCAGCTCGGGTGATCGATCTGGTGGCGCCTCTCGGCAAGGGCCAGCGCGGTCTGATCGTCGCACCGCCGCGTACCGGTAAGACTGTTCTTCTGCAGAACATCGCGCATTCGATCACCGCGAACCATCCGGAATGTTATCTGATTGTCCTTCTGATCGACGAGCGTCCGGAGGAAGTCACGGACATGCAGCGGTCCGTTCGCGGCGAAGTCGTTTCCTCGACCTTCGACGAGCCGGCCGTTCGCCACGTCCAGGTTGCCGAGATGGTTATCGAAAAGGCGAAGCGTCTCGTGGAACACGGCCGCGATGTCGTCATTCTTCTCGATTCGATCACACGCCTCGGCCGTGCCTACAACACGGTCGTTCCGTCTTCGGGCAAGGTTCTTACCGGTGGCGTGGATGCCAATGCGCTGCAGCGTCCCAAGCGCTTCTTCGGTGCAGCTCGTAACATCGAGGAAGGGGGTTCGCTAACGATCATCGCAACGGCGCTGATCGATACCGGCAGCCGCATGGACGAAGTGATCTTCGAAGAGTTCAAGGGTACCGGCAACTCCGAAATCGTTCTTGACCGCAAGGTTGCAGACAAGCGTATCTTCCCGGCCATGGATATTCTGAAGTCGGGCACGCGCAAGGAAGACCTTCTGGTTCCGCGTCAGGATTTGCAGAAGATCTTTGTTCTTCGCCGTATTTTGGCTCCGATGGGTACGACCGATGCCATCGAGTTCCTGATCGATAAACTGAAGCAGACGAAGAACAATAGCGACTTCTTTGAATCGATGAACACCTGACGGGGTGATTCCAGGCGCGTAAGGCACCTGGAATGATAGTCTATTCCTTGTCTGAAAACGATTCGGCTCCGTTTCGTATCGTCTTTCGGGAACGGAGATCGCGAGTGATGGTGTCTTCGATGCGCGAGACTATCGCTGCTCTTTCGTCTGGTGCATTGCCTTCAGGTGTGGCAATCGTTCGTCTCAGCGGTCCGAAGGCGGCGATCATCTGCGAGGCTCTTGCCGGCCTGTTGCCGAGGCCTCGCCAGGCCGCGCTGCGACCGATTCGAGATCGAAACGGTTCCTTGCTCGATCAGGGCCTGGTTCTCTTTTTTCCGGGACCTAATTCCTTCACGGGTGAAGATTGCGTTGAGTTTCACCTTCATGGCGGCAAGGCCGTCGTCGAGGGTGTTCTGAACGCCGTTGTCGCATTCGAGGACTGCCGTCTTGCCGAGGCCGGTGAATTTTCGCGCCGGGCGTTTGAAAACGGCAAGCTCGATCTCGTCGAGGCGGAGGGGCTTGCCGATCTGTTGGCAGCCGAGACCGAGATGCAGCGGCGGCTGGCGCTGGAACAGAGCAGCGGGCATCTCTCGGCGGTCTATCAGCACTGGCGCGAGCAGTTGTTGACCGCACGTGCATTGATTGAGGCGGAGCTCGATTTCTCCGATGAGGGGGATATTCCGGGCAGCGTTTCGGACCGCATATGGAAAGATATGTCGATCCTGGCGAGGGACATCGAGCGCGCGCTTGCTGATCTCAAGGCTGGCGAGATTATCCGGGACGGCTTCAGCGTGGTTATCGCGGGAGCCCCGAACGCAGGTAAATCGAGCCTGCTTAACGCTTTGGCCAATCGCGAGATTGCGATTGTAACAGAATATGCCGGCACGACGCGGGACATTCTGCACTGCGAACTAGATCTCGGGGGTTATGCCGTTCATCTCTATGATACAGCCGGTGTTCGCGAGACCGTCGAACCGGTGGAGAGAGAAGGTATCCGACGAGCCTACCGCAAGATGGAGGAAGCTGATCTTGTTCTTATGCTTCGCGAGACATCGAGCTCCAGCGTTTACGAGATAGCGCTTCCGGAAGGTGTTCCCGTAATTGAGGTCGTGACGAAGCTGGACGTCGCAACCGAATCGGAACCGCACCGTCGCGGTGCGATCGGCATATCGTCAATGAGCGGTTTTGGTCTGGATCGGCTGCGGTTGGCTATCCTCGATCACTTGAAAGAACGGACCAGTACGGTTTCTCTTGCCATTCCAAGCCGTTTGAGGCATGCACAACACCTGCGTGACGCTGCGGATTACATTCGCCGGGCGATCAATGCTGAAAATGATGGATTGGAAATCCGGGCGGAGTTTCTTCGCCGAGCCGCCGATGTTCTCGGGCGTATCACCGGCAAGGTGGATGTCGAGATGCTTTTGGGGAAGATCTTCTCGGAATTCTGCGTCGGCAAGTGATTCACGTGAAACACGGATGTTTATCTACCCTCCCCCTGCTTTGAGCGGGCATGGAACAATGCTATGGGCAATTCGAGCTATGATGTAATCGTCATTGGTGGTGGCCACGCTGGAGCGGAGGCCGCGTCGGCCGCTGCACGAATGGGCGCGCGTACCGCCCTTGTCACGCAGAAACGCGAGACCATCGGAGCTATGTCGTGCAATCCGGCGATCGGCGGGCTCGGAAAGGGTCATTTGGTTCGGGAGATTGATGCTCTCGACGGTCTTATGGGTCGCTGCGCCGATAAGGGCGGCATTCAGTTTCGAATGCTGAATCGCAAGAAGGGTCCTGCGGTATGGGGTCCCCGGACCCAGGCCGATCGAAAGCTCTACCGTCAGGCCGTTCAGGCTGCGTTGGAAGAGACCGACCATCTCGTTCTGGTCGAAGGGAATGTCGTATCCTTCATTCGGAACGATACCGTAATAATTGGCGTTCTTCTCTCTGACGGCAAAGAGCTGCGAGCGAAAGCAGTCGTTCTGACCTCGGGCACTTTCTTACGCGGACTTATTCATATCGGGGATCGCAAGATACCGGCCGGGCGAATCGGAGAGCCACCCTCGACAGGCCTGAGCGAAGACCTTTCGTCATTTGGCCTTAAGCTTGGCCGTCTGAAAACGGGGACGCCAGCGCGCTTGGATGGCAAGACGATCGACTGGGCATCTCTGGAACGGCAGGAAGCCGATTCGGACCCGATCCCATTTTCGTTCATGACGGACCGCATTGCGAACCCGCAGATCGCCTGTGGCATTACCCGGACGACGGACGCTACGCACAGGCTGATCCGGGAGAATATCCACCGCTCCGCCATGTATTCCGGGCAGATCGAGGGTGTAGGTCCGCGATATTGTCCCTCGATTGAGGACAAGATCATGCGTTTCGGTGATCGCGACGGGCATCAGATCTTCCTGGAGCCGGAGGGACTGGATGATGACACCGTCTATCCGAATGGGATTTCGACCTCCTTACCGGAAGACGTACAGGACGCCTTCATCCGTTCCATTCCGGGACTTGAATATGTTCGTATCCTGCAATGTGGATATGCGATCGAATACGATCACGTCGATCCGCGAGAACTGGAACCGACGCTGCAGGTTCGCAAGGTGCCCGGTCTTTTCCTGGCGGGGCAGATAAACGGAACGACGGGATATGAGGAGGCTGCGGCGCAGGGTTACGTCGCGGGATTGAATGCCGCGCTTTTCGCCGGTGGCGGAGAAGGCGTGGTCTTCAGCCGCACGGAATCCTATATCGGCGTGATGATTGATGACTTGACGTCGCGTGGCATTCAAGAACCTTACCGCATGTTCACATCCCGAGCGGAATATCGGCTCACCCTACGCGCCGATAATGCGGATATGCGCTTGACCCAGCGGGGCATCGATCTGGGCTGTGTTTCCAGGGAGCGCCACGAACGCTTCGTTGCTTACCGAAGCGAACGCGAAGGCCTGCTGGCGCGACTGGAGGATCTCTCCGCCACACCAAAGGAAGCCCAGCAGCAGGGTGTGACGGTCAATCAGGATGGGAGACGCCGCTCCGCACGTGAGCTTTTGTCTTATCCCGATATCAATTGGGACGATGTATGCCGCATCTGGCCGGAGCTTAACCCCGTTTCCGCGAAAATGGCGGAAGCCGTTTCGATCGATGCGCTTTATTCGGCTTATATCGATCGCCAGGCTCAGGATATTGCCGGGCTGCGGATTGAGGAGGAACGCGTTATTCCGCGGGATTTCGACTTCCACGCTCTTTCAGGCCTGTCGAACGAATTGAAGCAGAAGCTTTCGACTGCGCGGCCTTGGAGCATAGCTCAGGCCGCGCGCGTGGACGGCATGACGCCTGCTGCAATCGCTCTTCTGGTGGGCTGCATCAAGAGAAATGAGCGGTTGCAAAAAACCGGATAACCATGACGAAAGATATCCTGAAAGAAGTACTGAATCTCGACGTTTCACGTGAAACCTTCGACAAACTGGAGCACTTTGCGTCACTTTTCAAAAAGTGGTCCGCCTCCATTAATCTCGTTGCCTCCTCAACGCGGGATGATCTCTGGCGGCGGCATGTCGTGGACAGTGCGCAGATCTTTAAGATTGCTCCGGGTCCGAAACATTGGGTCGATCTCGGAAGCGGTGGCGGCTTTCCGGGTGTCGTCACCGCCATCCTGCTCTCTGAGCTCGGCGAAGGATGGGTCGATCTGGTTGAAAGCAATCACAAAAAGGCGAGTTTTCTTCGTCTGGCCCTATCCGAGACGGGTGCGCGCGGTACGGTTCATCCGATCCGCATCGAGGACGCGCCCAACAAAATTGCTTTACCGGACGCCATATCGGCAAGGGCGCTTGCGGAGCTCGACCGTCTCTTAGCCTATGCAGAGCCGTGGGCCACGCGCAATCCCGAACTTCTTTGCGCGCTGCATAAAGGGCGGGATTATCAGTCCGAAATCGAGAAAGCGCGTGGTCGCTGGGCTTTTGATCTGGTAATACATCAGAGCGCCGTGGAAACGGACTCCGTCGTTCTGGAGATCGCTCGATTGAGGCGCGCAGCTCAATAATAGTCTCGGGTGCGGCATGACTGTCGAAATCAACCGTATCATTACGATCGCAAATCAGAAGGGTGGCGTGGGCAAGACGACCACTGCCATCAATCTCGCGACCGCATTGGCCGCCATCGGTGAGCGTGTCCTCATCGTTGACCTGGATCCTCAAGGGAATGCCAGCACGGGTCTTGGCATCGATCGGCGCGACCGCAAGCTTTCCTCCTATGATGTTCTGATCGGGACCCACTCCGTCGGAGAGGCTGCCGTGGATACGGCGGTTCCCAATCTCGCTATCGTGCCGTCGACGATGGATCTCCTCGGTTTCGAAATGGAGATTTCCCAGCAGGCCGACCGCGTCTTCCGCCTCAAGAAGGCACTGATGAGCGATTCAGCGCGGCAATACAGCTACATCCTGCTGGATTGCCCCCCTTCTTTCAATCTGCTGACGATGAATGCCATGGCGGCCGCGCATTCGGTGCTGGTGCCGCTGCAGTGTGAGTTCTTCGCACTGGAAGGCCTCAGCCAGTTGCTGGAAACGATCAATCAGGTCCGGCATAGTGTGAATCCAACCCTGGATATCCAGGGAATCGTGCTTACTATGTTCGATGCGCGCAACAATCTGGCGCAGCAGGTGGTCAGTGACGTACGGGAGCATTTGGGCGAGAAAGTCTATGCAACGCTGATCCCGCGCAACGTACGCGTGTCCGAGGCTCCCTCCTATGGGAAGCCTGCGATCCTTTATGATCTCAAATGCGCCGGAAGTCAGGCTTATCTGCAACTCGCATCGGAGGTGATCCAGCGGGAGCGGCAGCGTAAGGCAGCATAATCGGCGCATTTGTTATGAGGTATAAAATATGAGTGACGATGTATCGAAGCGGCGTCTCGGCCGGGGTCTGGCTGCGCTGATCGGCGAGATGGATCAGCCCATTCCGGTCGGCGAGCCGCGGACAAGCGTCAATCCGGATCGAACGGTCCCGATTGAATTCGTCACGCGCAATCCGAAGAATCCGCGTCGCTACTTCGATGAAGCCGAGCTCCAGGACCTCGCAGGTTCGATACGACAGCATGGTATTGTTCAACCGGTCGTCGTTCGAACGCGTGGAACGGACCGCTATGAAATCATAGCCGGCGAAAGACGCTGGCGAGCAGCGCAACTGGCCGGTCTCGTCGAGATCCCGGTGATTGTGCGTGACGTGGACGATCGTACCGCTCTGGAACTGGCCATCGTGGAAAACGTCCAGCGCGCCGATCTCAATCCGCTTGAAGAAGCGCTTGGTTACGAGCAACTCATCGCCGAACATGGCTATACGCAGAACGATCTTGGCGAGATCATCGGCAAGAGCCGCAGCCATGTCGCCAATAGTCTCCGCCTGTTGAAGCTGCCGGAACCCGTTCGCGACATGCTTGCCGATGGCAGTCTCTCGGCCGGTCACGCCCGTGCTCTCGTTTCCACGCCAGACCCCGTTGCGCTTGCCCGCACCATTACCGCCAAGGGCATGTCGGTGCGTGATGCGGAAAAGTTGGCTCAGACGCATATCAAGGCGCAGAATGCTCCGCCGCAGGCCGATCTGCGGCCTGAGAAGGATTCCGATACGGTGGCTCTGGAGCGCAGTCTTTCCGATCGGCTTGGGCTTTCGGTCGCCATCAGCCACAAGGGAAGCGGCGGGCAGATTCGTATCAGCTACAAGAGCCTCGATCAGCTTGAGGAAATCTGCCGACTGCTCGAGGGGCGCTGATAGCACCCATCCTATATCCCTTTCGGCTCTTTAAGGAACGTAAGCGTGTCCGTCAGGCGCGGCGGTTGCGCCGGGCCGACTGAAGGGTCGTCGACAGAAGTGTTTGCAGGGCCAGGTTGTCCTCCAAGAGAGGCTTCTGACGGCTCTGTAGTATGGTAGATTGGATGCGTGCGGCCTCGCGCGCCAGATCCGCGGATGTCCAGTTTCGCAGCGCCTTTTCGACCACAGGCTTGCGCTTGAAGTGAATGCCCCTGCCAAGTGTCTGCATCACCTGAGCCGGCTGCTGGCGCTTTTCTTCCACCTCGCAACGCATCAGTTCAAGTTGCTGGAATTGTTTCAGGCAGGATTGCAGGACCAGAAATACGGGCGTCTTTGAGGTTACGACCTTCTGTATCGCATGCAGGAAGCCGTCCGCGTCGCCGTTCAGCACGGCATCGACCACCTCATCGGTGGAAATCGCGCTTGCATCGCCGATGATCTCGGTCACCTGCTGTTCGTCTATGACGTCGTCGTGCAAGCAATAAAGCAGAAGCTTGCGGATCTCGTTTCTGGATGCGATGCGGTCGCCGCCCAACGATTCCACCAGAAGTTCGCGTGCAGCGGGCGTGATGCGCAACCCTGCCGCGGAAAGTTCCGCGTCGATAAGGGCATTGAGTGCCCGGGCATCGTCCTGATAACAGGGAATGGCTGCAATGGCGCGTGATCCCTCTGCCACCTTACGCAAGGCGGACCCCTTCTTGAGATCGCCGCCCTCGATAATGACATAACTGGTTTCCGGAGGGGCCTCGGACAGGATCTGAAGCCCGTCCACGAGCGCCTTTTCGTTCTGCGCTCCGCGAATCCATATGAGTTTCTGGCCCCCGAAGAGGCCGAAAGCGTTGACCTCGTCCATGAGGCGGCCGGGATCGGCCTGCAAATCCGAGACGTCGAGACGGATCAGCGCGAAACTGTCGGACAAATCGACGCCAGTCGTTGCGGCGAGTTGCGTTGCGCGCTCCGCAACGAGACCGCGATCCGGTCCATAGACGAGAAAGAGACGGTAGTGTCGCGCCGACTTCTGCAGGAAGCCGTCGAACTCGTGGGATTTGACCTCTGCCATCCCTTTTGGACTCAGCGTCCGAGCGCTGCTGCCAGATCGGCCTTGATCAGCTCGGCAAGCTGGTGAGCAGCGCGATCTTCTCCGTCGCGGATGGCACGAAGCTTGGCAAATTCCTGCTCGGGAAAATCGACAAGCGCAACCGACTGGCGGCGCGCGGCGCGCAGCGTCGCGCCATCGGAAATCCGCTGCAGGGTGTAGGAGCCGGTCACGATGACACGGCCGACATTCGGATTGTCGGCGCTTTCCTGCAAGAGAACGCCCACCACCGAGGAGGTAATGTTCAGTTGCACCCGATATTGTGGTGTCTTGGCTTCGCCCGCACCGCCGCCGGTGAGGAATATCAAGCGGTTGCGAACCTCCTGGCCGACCCGCGATGTGGCGTCGGAATAGGCGATCGCAGCGAGGTTTTCGCTTGTGCCCGAGGTTTCGTCATAAAGAGGGCGAACCTGGCAACCGGCGAGAAGGGTGGCGAGACCGAGGCCGAGCAGGATACCCGCCCGGCGTCTCGGCAGGCGTACGGAATCAAACGACAATGTTCACAATCCTTAACGGGACGACAATGACCTTCTTCGGCGGCTGTCCATTGAGGGCTGCCTTGACGACATCCAGCGCGAGAACCGCAGCTTGCACAGCATTCTGATCCGCGTCGCGGGCAATTGTCAATTCAGCGCGCTTCTTGCCGTTGATCTGGACGGGCAATACGACCTCGTTCTCTACAACGAGTTCCGGATCGAAGGTCGGCCAAGCCGCATTGGCGACGAGCCCCTTTCCCCCAATCGCCTGCCAGCATTCCTCGGCGAGATGCGGCGTCATCGGGGCGATCAGCTGGATGAGAATGCCGGCCGCGTCACGGACCGCCGCGACATAGGCGGCATCCGCCTTGCCCGAGGCAACCGTCGTCAAAGGTCCTGCCAGCGCGTTCACGAGTTCATAGATGCGAGCAATCGCCTTATTGAACGACAACTTGTCGAGATCGGCCTGGACGGCCTTCAGCGTCCGGTGGGTGATCTGCGAAACCGGGAGAGCCTCGCCTTCCTTGGCCGGAGTCGGCTGGGCTGCCGAAAGTATGTCGGCGGCCTCGGATATCAGTCGCCAAACTCTCTGGACGAAACGATGGGCGCCTTCGACCCCGGCCTCCGACCAGATGACGTCGCGATCCGGCGGAGAGTCGGAGAGAACGAAGAAGCGGGCGGTGTCTGCGCCATAGGAAGCGATGATGTCATCGGGGTCGACGACATTCTTCTTCGACTTGGACATCTTTTCGATCGAACCGATCGTGACTTCCTCGCCTGTCGTAATCAGCGTCGCCCGGCGATTGCCGTCGATTTCCTCGATGGCGATATCGGCCGGCGCTACCCATTGGCCGTTCGCGCTGGTTCCCAGGCGATAGGTTTCATGCACCACCATGCCCTGGGTGAAGAGGCCCTTGAAAGGCTCCTTGATGCTGACATGACCGGTTTCGCGCATGGCGCGGGTGAAGAAGCGGGAATAGAGCAGATGCAGGATCGCGTGCTCGATACCACCGATATACTGATCGACCGGCAGCCAATGGTCGGCAATGGCGGGCAATGTCGGCAGGTCTTCGCGCGGTGCGGTGAAGCGAGCGAAATACCAGCTCGAGTCGACAAAGGTGTCCATCGTATCGGTTTCACGCCGGGCATCCCTGCCGCATTCGGGGCAGGCGACATGACGCCAGGTGGCATGGCGATCTAGCGGATTGCCGGGGACGTCGAAGGTCACGTCGTCGGGCAGCTTGACCGGCAGATCCTTCTTCGGAACAGGAACCACGCCGCAGGCTTCACAGTGGATGACCGGGATCGGGCAGCCCCAATAACGCTGGCGGGAAATGCCCCAGTCGCGCAGGCGGAAATTGACCTTCCGCTCTCCCTGCGGGGCATTGCCGAGCAAGGTTGCCGAAAGGCGGCTTGCCACCGTTTCGAAGGCTTCCGCGGTCGACATGCCGTCGAGGAAACGCGAGTTAATCATCACGCCATCGCCGTCATAGGCGGTGTCGCCAACGGTGAAAGTCGCCGGATCGCCATCGGCGGGCATGACCACCGGAACGACCGGAAGATCGTATTTGCGGGCGAAATCGAGGTCGCGCTGGTCGCCGGAGGGGCAGCCGAAGATCGCGCCCGTGCCGTAATCCATCAGAACGAAGTTCGCGATATAGACAGGGAGTTCCCAGGAGGCATCAAAGGGGTGACGGACCCTGACGCCCGTGTCCATGCCCTTCTTCTCCGCCGTTTCCAGCGCTGCCAGCGACGTGCCGGCGCGGCGGCATTCCTCACAGAAGGCCGCGACGTCGGCGTTGTTTTCCGAGATTGCCTTCGCCAGCGGATGGTCCGCGGCGATTGCCAGGAAGGAGGCACCGAACAGCGTGTCGGGACGGGTCGTGTAAACGGTCACCTCCGAATGACCGGCCGGTGCGCCGGAGGCAATCTCCCAACGCAGCGACAGGCCTTCGGAACGGCCAATCCAATTCTTCTGCATCAGCCGGACCTTTTCCGGCCACTGGTCGAGCGTATCGAGCGCGTCCAGGAGGTCCTGGCTGAAATCGGTGATCTTGAAGAACCACTGCACCAGGTCGTGCTGTTCGACCAGTGCGCCGGAACGCCAGCCGCGACCGTCGATCACCTGTTCATTGGCAAGCACGGTCTGGTCGACCGGGTCCCAGTTCACCTTGGACTGCTTGCGGTAGACAAGGCCCTTTTCCATCATGTCGAGGAAGAGGTATTGCTGACGGTGATAATATTCGACGTCGCAGGTGGCGAATTCGCGGGACCAGTCCAGCGAGAGGCCCATCGACTTCAGCTGACCGCGCATGGTGGCGATGTTCTGGTAGGTCCATTCCTTCGGATGAACCTTGTTCTGCATGGCGGCGTTTTCAGCGGGCATGCCGAAAGCGTCCCAGCCCATGGGATGCAGCACGCTGTAGCCCCGGGCGCGCTTGTAGCGGGCAACGACGTCGCCCATCGCATAGTTGCGGACATGGCCCATATGGATGCGCCCCGAGGGATAGGGGAACATCTCGAGCACGTAGTACTTTTCGCGCTTGTCGTTGTTATCGGTGACGAAGACGCCTGCTTCGGACCATTTCGCCTGCCAGCGAGGCTCGGCGTCGCGCGGATTGTAACGTTCGGTGGCCATTTATCGCATTTCCGGAGTAGCAAGAAAGGAAGGCGTGACCTTCACCACGAAACCGGCCAAGCGTCAAGTTTTTGAGCGCCCCAAAGCGGCTTTGGAGACGCCCACGCAGACGGCTGTGGCTGTTGAATGTGGGAGGCTTGCATCCTGCCATGGCGGCGGGCGAATATGGCGGACGAAACATATGAATCGAACGGACAGGAACATGACGGCAGTCGAGGGTTTGAACGAGGTCAGGACACGGCTTGCGAAGGCAACGAAGCAGGCTGATCGTGAGCCGGATTCCGCAGTATTGGTGGCCGTATCGAAGACTTTCGACGCCGATGCGATCCGTCCGGTGATCGCTGCGGGGCAGCGGGTCTTCGGGGAGAACCGGGTGCAGGAAGCGCAGGGCAAATGGCCGCAACTCAAGGCCGAGACCGATGGCATCGAACTGCATTTGATCGGTCCTTTGCAGTCGAACAAGGCGGCTGACGCCGTTGCGCTTTTCGACGTCATCGAAACCGTCGACCGGGAAAAGATCGCCCGTGCGCTTGCCGAGGAAATGAAGCGCCAGGGCCGGCAACTGCCGGTCTATATCCAGGTCAATACCGGGCTTGAACCGCAAAAGGCGGGCATTGCGCCGGATGATGTCGCTGCGTTCGTGGATCTCTGCCGGTCCGGGCTTCAGTTGTCGGTGGAGGGCCTGATGTGCATTCCGCCGGTCGATGAAAATCCCGGGCCGCATTTCGCGCTGCTGGCAAGGCTTGCGGCGGAAAACGGTCTTACGAAACTTTCCATGGGTATGTCCGGCGATTTCGAAACCGCGGTCGCTTTCGGTGCGACCAGCGTGCGCGTCGGGTCGGCCATTTTCGGATCGCGCTGACCGTCAGGCAGCCTTCGCCTTATGACCTAGGGCTTTCGTCTGACTTTCCTCCCTCCAGGCCGCTGCCTAGTATCGCGCGCTAATCGTGACGGGCGTTGCATTGGGAGGAATTCATGCAGAGCAATTATCTGGAGACCTATCAGTCGTGGATGGGTGAACCGGAGGCATTCTGGAAAGCCCAGGCAGCCAGGCTCGACTGGTTCAAGCCGGCGGACAAGGTGTTCGACGCCGAGGCCGGGCTTTATGGCCGCTGGTTTGCGGGTGCCGAAACCAATACCTGCCACAATTGTCTCGACCGCCATGTCGCTTCAGGCCGGGGGGGAGATATCGCGGTCATCTACGACAGTCCGGTGACCGGTGCGAAGAAGCGCTACAGCTTCGACGACGTGCTGGCCGAAGTAACGGCGATTGCCGCCGTGCTCAAGAACCACGGCGTCGTAAAAGGCGATCGCGTCATCATCTATATGCCGATGATCCCGGAGGCCGTTTTCTCGATGCTGGCCTGCGCCCGTATCGGCGCCATCCATTCCGTTGTCTTCGGCGGTTTTGCCGCGAGCGAACTTGCCACCCGCATCGACGATTGCGGTGCCAAAGTCGTCATCAGCGCAAGCTGCGGCATCGAACCGGGCCGCGTCGTCGCCTATAAGCCGCTGCTCGATCATGCGCTCGACATGGCCAAGGTGAAGCCCGAATATTGTTTCGTGCTGCAGCGGGACGAACTGCATGCGCCGCTGCGCTATGAACATGGCGATGTCGATTTCGCGAAGGCGGTCGAGGTCGAGCGTATCAATGGTACGCCTGTCGCCTGCGAGCCTGTCGCCGCCACCGATCCGCTCTATATCCTCTACACTTCCGGCACCACCGGCCAGCCGAAGGGGGTCGTGCGGGACAATGGCGGCCACATGGTGGCGCTTTCCTGGACGATGGAGAACATCTACGGCGTCAAGCCCGGCGAAGTCTTCTGGGCTGCCTCGGACATCGGCTGGGTCGTCGGTCATTCCTACATCGTCTACGGGCCGCTGCTGGCAGGCAATGCCACCGTGATCTTCGAGGGAAAGCCGGTCGGTACGCCTGATGCCGGAACCTTCTGGCGGGTGGTGGCCGAGCATGACGTCAAGGCGCTTTTCACCGCCCCGACAGCTTTCCGCGCCATCCGGCGCGACGATCCCGATGGGGAATTCATCCGCAGATACGACACTTCCGGGCTGCGGGCGCTGTTCCTCGCCGGCGAGCGGGCCGATCCGGAAACCATCAAATGGGCGGAGAAGATGCTCAAGGTGCCGGTGATCGACCACTGGTGGCAGACGGAAACCGGCTGGGCGATCGCAGCGAACCCCGCCGGCCTCGGCCTGTTGCCGGTCAAGTACGGTTCCCCTGCCGTGCCGATGCCCGGTTACGGGATCGAGGTGCTCGATGATGCCGGTCATCCGGTGCCGCGCGGCACGCTTGGCAACATCGTGGTGAAGCTGCCGCTGCCCCCCGGCTGCCTAGTGACCTTCTGGAATGCCGACGAGCGGTTCCGCTCATCCTGCCTCGAGGAATTCCCGGGATATTACAAGACGGCCGATGCCGGCATCCTCGATGATGACGGCTATGTCTTCGTCATGGCCCGCACGGACGATATCATCAATTGCGCCGGGCATCGCCTTTCCACGGGGGCTATGGAAGAGGTCTGCGCCATGCATCCCGATGTGGCCGAATGCGCCGTTATCGGCATTGCCGATGAACTGAAAGGGCAGATTCCCTGCGGCTTCCTTGTGCTGAAGCATAATGTGAACCGCGATTTCTCGGTGATCCAGCGCGAGATCGTGCAGCTCGTGCGTGACGAAATCGGACCTGTCGCTGCGTTCAAGACGGTGATGAAGGTCGAGCGCCTGCCCAAAACCCGGTCCGGCAAGATCCTGCGTGGAACCATGCAGAAGATTGCCGACGGCCTGCCATGGAAGATGCCGGCGACTATAGACGACCCCGCGATCCTCGACGAAATCACGACTGTCCTAAAGTCGCATGGCCATGGCTGAAGCCGTGTGCATCCGGTGACACCGAGACCCCCAGGTCCGGGGACACCATGAAGAGCGGCTACGAAAAAGCCCCGGCGCGTGACGCCGGGGCTCTTCCTTTAGCCGGATTCCGGCCGCCTCAGAAGCGGTCGTCTTCCTCGTCATCGTTGTGATCGGACTTCAGCGACTTCAGCTTGGCGAAGACGGCGTTGGCGTCGATTTCCTTTTCTTCCTCGCGTTCGTAGCTGAAACCGAGGTTTTCCGTCTCATTGGCGGCCTGCAAGGTTGCACCGAGCTCGGCGGCGGTCGGCAGCGGACGGCCCTTCGACGCCTTCTCCACTTCGAGATCGAGATCGATCTGGCTGCAGAGGCCAAGCGTCACCGGGTCCATAGGCGTCAGATTGGCAGAGTTCCAGTGGGTGCGGTCGCGGATCTGCTCGATCGTGCTCTTCGTGGTGCCGACGAGACGCGAGATCTGCGCGTCCTTCAGTTCCGGATGGTTGCGCACCAGCCAGAGAATGGCATTCGGGCGATCCTGGCGCTTGGAAACCGGGGTGTAGCGGGGACCGCGTCGCTTGGAGTCGGGAACGCGCACCTTCGGTTCCGAGAGCTTCAGCTTGTAGTTCACATCCGCTTCCGCGCGGGCGATTTCGTCGCGGGAAAGCTGGCCGGTGGCGATCGGGTCCAGGCCCTTGATACCCTGCGCCGCTTCACCGTCGGCAATGGCCTTGACCTCGAGCGGATGAAGCTTGCAGAACTGCGCGATCTGGTCGAATGACAGCGCGGTATTGTCGACCAGCCATACGGCAGTGGCCTTTGGCATGAGCAAGGTCTGAGCCATGGAGATAATCCTTCTTCGCGTCCGCGCCGGGTGTCGCGGGCCGTGGGTCTTAACCACAATTTCCGGGAAATCATCGGCCTTATACCCGGAATGTATCGGAATTGCAATTCTTGAAGGTCCGAATGACCTTTGTCTAATTGCTGGCCGCTTGTGAACTGCTATGAATGAATCACATAGGCCGGGGAGGAGTGGTCCACGGCCGTCAGGACATTGGCGCGTCAACATGAGGAGGAGTTCATGTCAGCCAAGATTTATCCGGTGCTCAAATCGGCGAAGACCCGTGCGTTGATCGATAAGGACAAGTACCTGAAATGGTACGAGGAAAGCATCGAGGATCCCGAGAAGTTCTGGGACAAGCACGGCAAGCGCATCGACTGGTTCAAGCCCTATACCAAGGTCAAGAACACCAGCTTCAAGGGCAAGGTTTCCATCAAGTGGTTTGAGGACGGGCTGACCAACGTCTCCTACAACTGCATCGACCGACACCTGAAGACCCATGGCGAACGCACGGCGATCATCTGGGAAGGCGACAACCCCTATATCGACAAGAAGATCACCTACAATCAGCTCTATGATGCGGTCTGCCGCCTTGCCAATGTTCTGAAGGCGCAGGGCGTCAAGAAGGGCGACCGTGTCACCATCTATATGCCGATGATCCCCGAGGCGGCCTATGCCATGCTCGCCTGCGCGCGTATCGGCGCGATCCATTCCGTCGTCTTCGGCGGCTTCAGCCCCGAAGCGCTGGCCGGCCGCATCGTCGACTGCGAATCCACCTTCGTTATCACCTGCGATGAAGGCGTGCGCGGCGGCAAGCCGGTGCCGCTCAAGGAAAACACCGACATTGCCATCGACATCGCCGCAAAGCAGTATGTCATCGTCAACAAGGTTCTGGTCGTGCGCCGCACCGGCGGCAAGATCGAATGGGCCCCGGGCCGTGACATCTGGTATCATCAGGAAGTCGCCAAGGCCAAGCCGGACTGCCCGCCGGTCAAGATGAAGGCGGAAGATCCGCTCTTCATCCTCTACACCTCCGGATCGACCGGCAAGCCGAAGGGCGTGTTGCACACGACGGGCGGTTATCTCGTATACGCATCGATGACGCACGAATATGTGTTCGACTACAAGGATGGCGAGATCTACTGGTGCACGGCCGATGTCGGCTGGGTGACGGGTCATTCCTATATCGTCTACGGGCCGCTGGCGAACTGTGCCACGACCGTTATGTTCGAGGGCGTCCCGAACTTCCCCGATCAGGGACGTTTCTGGGAGGTGATCGACAAGCACAAGGTCAATGTCTTCTATACAGCACCGACCGCGATCCGTTCGCTGATGGGCGCTGGCGACGAGTTCGTGAAGCGCTCGTCCCGGTCTTCGCTCCGCCTTCTCGGGTCGGTGGGCGAGCCCATCAACCCAGAAGCATGGGAATGGTATTACAACGTTGTCGGCGAGCAGAAGTCTCCCATCGTCGATACCTGGTGGCAGACGGAAACCGGTGGCATCCTCATTTCGCCGCTGCCCGGCGCCACCGATCTCAAACCCGGCTCGGCCACCCTGCCCTTCTTCGGCATCAAACCACAATTGGTCGACAATGAAGGCAACGTTATCGAAGGTGCAACGGACGGCAACCTCTGCATCACCGACAGCTGGCCCGGCCAGGCGCGCAGCGTCTACGGGGATCACAACCGTTTCGTCCAGACCTATTTCTCCACCTACAAGGGCAAGTATTTCACCGGGGATGGCTGCCGGCGCGACGAGGACGGCTATTACTGGATCACCGGTCGCGTCGATGACGTGCTGAACGTGTCCGGCCACCGTCTCGGCACGGCGGAAGTCGAATCGGCACTCGTTTCGCACCATCTGGTGTCGGAGGCTGCCGTCGTCGGCTATCCGCATCCGATCAAGGGACAAGGCATCTATTGCTATGTCACGTTGATGGCGGATCACGATGGCGACGAGGCGCTGCGTCAGGCGCTTATCAAGCATGTCCGTTCCGAGATCGGACCGATCGCGACGCCGGACAAGATCCAGTTCGCACCCGGCCTGCCGAAGACCCGTTCCGGCAAGATCATGCGCCGCATCCTGCGCAAGATCGCGGAAGACGATTTCGGCGCGCTCGGCGATACCTCGACCCTTGCCGATCCGGCCGTCGTCGACGATCTGATCGCTAACCGTCAGAACCGCAGCGCCTGAGCTTTCTCGGTATTCTTAAGGACAAAGGCCCCTTTCGAGGGGCCTTTTTATGTTGCGCTGGGCGTTTCCGGCGAATTGCCGAGTGGTGTCAATGCTCCGTCTCCTTTGCCTTGACGGAGTTGCTCAACAACCGATGGCACTGCGGATCTTCTCGACCTGCTTCAGCGAATGGCAGATGTTCTCGCAGGGGATTCCGTCCTTGTCGGCATCGGCGCGGCGATATCCGTTGCACCAGAGCTCGACCGCTTCCTCGCAGCTTGCCACCTGCTTGCAGGTCCGGGCGGCTGCGAAAACGATGCGGTCTCCGGAATTTTGCGCCGAAGCTGCATTGGCGCCGGAGGTGGGCGGTAAAGATGCCATCATCGGCAATATGATGGGAAACAGGTGCTTGAGTGATGTCTTCATCTTCCGTTCCTTATAAAGAAATAGAAGATGATAGGGTGGGACCTGTCCAGCAATCGCTGGCAGCCCAGGCGTGCAGCCTCGAGCTTCTCAAGGACAAGCGGCAGCTTTCTTCCGTCCGCCCCGATAGGGGGCCACGAGGCCTGCATCCAGCAGGATGGAGGATGCATCGCGACCATCCTCGAGTTCGAGGCTTGCGACGACCCTGCCGAAATATTTGTCACCTGAAATATCGAAGAGCGAAAGCGTGGCGGAGGAGGAAACGAGTTCTTCGAGCGCCGAATGCGCGCGTTCGGCGGCGTCACGGATCTCGGGGCAGCGGGACTTGAGTTCCGGCGCATCGATGCCGCGCAGACGCACATAGGTCGTTACATGCTGGTTCGGCCAGGGGGTTGCATCGACGAGAACGGTGTCTCCGTCGATTACACGGATCGCCGAGGCTTCAACCGGACCGCTGATGTACTGCCCAGCCGACGCAGTTGCGGCCGGATCAAAAGCGATCAGGCCGGCAAAGAGGAAAACGCTGCAATGAAACCCATGGCTACGCATAAAAGGAATATATTCCAATGTACGCCCATGGGCAATAGGTATTTATTCATGATTTGGATCAGAAGTCGATCGCCCGACCGTTGATCTCCCAATCGCCGAAGCGGGCGGGGTCGGCGCCGCCGCGTCCGCCGCTTTCTGCCGGCGGCGTTGTTTTGTGCTCGTTGCGGCGGCGTTCCTCCGCCTCGGCAAGAGCGCGCCGCGCTGCATCGCTGAGGACCTTTGCCGGCGGTTCCTGCTCGCGCGTAGCACTCTCGGCGTTGACGGGGTTGTTGTCGTTGTCGGCGTTACTGCTCATATCCGATTCATTCCGGCGATCATTGAAACTTGGCCAAGTCCATTTACATCTAATGCAGTCTTGCGCACCAACCAAGGCTTGAAGCCGGATTTGCGCCGAACGACGGAGAGAAACGATGAATTTCATGCGAACAGCCATGCTGCTGGCCTTCATGACGGCCCTGTTCATGGGTGTCGGCTACCTCATCGGCGGCCAGAGCGGCATGCTGATCGCCTTTGTCGTCGCCGCGGCCATGAACTTCTTTTCCTACTGGAATTCTGATCGAATGGTGCTGTCGGCCTACCACGCCCAAGAGGTGGACGAACGCAGCGCGCCGGAATTCTATGCCACCATCCGGGAACTGGCGCGCAACGCCAACCTGCCGATGCCCAAGGTCTATATCTTCGACAGCCCGCAGCCCAACGCCTTTGCGACCGGGCGAAATCCCGAGAATGCCGCCGTTGCCGCTTCGACCGGTCTCCTGCGCCGGCTCAACCCCCAGGAGGTCGCCGGCGTGATGGCCCACGAACTGGCGCATGTCGAAAACCGCGATACGCTGACCATGACGATCACGGCGACCCTTGCCGGCGCCATTTCCATGCTGTCCAACTTCGCCTTCCTGCTTGGTGGCAACCGGGACGAGCGCAACAATCCCTTCGGTTTCATCGGCGTTCTCGTCGCCATGATCGTTGCTCCGCTCGCAGCCATGCTGGTCCAGATGGCGATCAGCCGTACGCGCGAATATGCAGCGGATCGGCGCGGCGCGGAAATCTGCGGCAGCCCCCGGGCGCTTGCGTCGGCCCTGCAGAAGATCGCCGGGGATGCCACCCATATCGAAAATGACGATGCCGAACGCAACCCGGCGACCGCACACATGTTCATCATCAATCCGCTTTCCGGACAGCGCATGGACAATCTTTTCTCCACCCATCCGAATACGGAGAACCGGATAGCCGCGCTCCTGCAGATGGAGGAGAGCGGTTTTGGGGGATCGACGCGGCAGGCGCCCGCTGCTAATGCGACCCGCAAATCGCGCTCCGTTCCGAATACCGGCTGGGGGCGCGGCGGCTCCGAACGCCCCAAGGGACCATGGTCTTGAACGAACAGACGCGCGGCAAATCAGGAAAATCCTTCCATAAGGCGAAACCGCGCGGCGGATCGGCAAACGGCAAGGACAAGGTGGCTGCTGCCCCACCCAAGGCCGGGCTCGATGCCCGCATAGCCGCGGCGAAGATCCTTTCGGCCGTCGTTGACCGAAAGACGTCGCTCGATGGCATGCTGGATGCCGAACACGGCAATCCCGCGTTCCTGGCGCTCGGCGAGGCAGACCGTGGTCTCGTTCGGGCGATCCTGCAGACAGCACTGCGTTATCTGCCGCGGATCGAGGCGATCCTCGGCCAATTGCTGGATTCGCCCTTGCCGGAAGGCGCTCGCTCGCTGCATCACCTTCTCGTCGTCGGAGCCGCGCAGATGCTCTATCTCGATGTTCCCGATCATTCGGCCGTCGATCTGGCGGTCGAACAGGCCAATCGCGATCCCCGTAACCGGCGCTTCGCCAAGCTCACCAACGCCATCCTGCGGCGCCTTGGCCGGGAGAAAGCAGGGCTTCTGGAAAGCGTCGCCGATGTCGTCTGCATGCCCGGATGGTTCTTCGACCGGCTCGTTGCCGCCTATGGACGCGAGGCGGCGACCGCGATCGCCAGGGCGCAATTGCAGCCGGCGGCTATCGATATCACCGTCAAGGACGATGCGGCCGGCTGGGCCGCGAAGCTCGGCGGTCAGGTGTTGCCGACCGGAAGCGTCAGGCTCGATCCCTTCCGCGGGGCGATTCCGACGCTTGAGGGCTTCGAGGAAGGCGCATGGTGGGTACAGGATGCGGCAGCCGCAGTGCCCGCCCGCCTGATGGGGGACGTCCGCGGCAAGCGGGTGGTCGATCTTTGTGCCGCGCCCGGCGGCAAGACCGCCCAGCTTGTGGCAATGGGAGCGGACGTGACGGCGGTCGAGCAGTCGGAATCGCGGCTGAAGCGCCTGAAGAGCAATCTCGCACGGCTCGGCTTCTCGGCGGATTGCGTCCGGTCCAATCTTCTCGACTTCGTAGGAGAACAGCCTTTCGATGCGGTTCTCCTCGATGCGCCGTGTTCATCGACGGGAACCACAAGGCGTCATCCAGATGTGCTCTGGACCAAGGGGCCGGAGGATATCGCGAAGTTGGCGGATGTTCAGGAGAAGTTGCTGCGTCATGCCTTGACGCTTGTCGGGCCGGGTGGAAGGGTTGTCTTTTCCAACTGCTCGCTCGATCCGCTCGAGGGCGAGGAATTGATCGAGCGAGTGCTGGCTGACAACCCGGCTTTCCGCCGCATCCCAATCCGGCCTGCCGATTGGCCTGGCATGGAGGATGCCGTTTCGCCCAGAGGCGATTTCCGTGCCACCCCCGCCATTCTTGCGGATCTCGGCGGCATGGACGGTTTCTATGCTTGCGCTCTTGCTAAAATTTAACGGAAACTTCACTAAAATTGTTGGAACTTGACGATGCTCGGCATCGCCTGCTCGTTGGCGGCGGCAGAGGGCGCTATGTGAACGCTCCGCCCCCGGCCATCGGGCCGACACTGGGCGGAGCGAAGCGATGAGCGCCTGCGTGCTGAGGACAGGATATCTGACCGGCCTCGTTCGCGGGGTCTTCCGCACTCGATGTCTTCGGGGCGGTATGGAAAGACAATGCAGATTACAGAACGCCAGAAGCTGATTTCTCTCTATCTCGGCGAGGCCTGGCGACGGGCTGCTCGCGGGCTGGCGATCGGCCGTGCCATGCGCCTCAAATGGTCGCCGGCCAATACCGCCAAGCTGATCGTCGCCCCGACCGATCTGCGGGTCGTTGATCCTTTTGTGGCCGAGGAAATCCTTCAGGGGCGTTTTCCGCTCGCCGGCCGCGTTCTGGATGCGGGCGATCGTTCGCCCTTCGATTTCGAACCTCCGTCGCCGGCTTTCGCGACGAGGCTCCACAGCTTCGCATGGCTTCGTCATATCCGCTCCGACAAGAGTCCCCGTGCCTGCGCCAATGCGCGCGCCATCACTGATTCCTGGATCGGTCAGCACGGAGCGCGGACCGGAGGTGAGGCCTGGGATCACGATGTGGTCGCCCAGCGCATCATCGCCTGGCTTTCCCATTCACCTGTCGTCCTGCAGGATACCGATGGCGGCTTCTACCGGCGCTTTCTGGCGAGCCTCGTGTTTCAGGTGCGTTTCCTGCGTCGAGAGGCGGATTTCCTGCCGATCGGCCTGAAGCGGCTGCGTGTCCGGATCGCGCTTGCCATGGCCTCCATCGCCATGGAGTCCCGCTCCTCGACGATCCGACGCGCCGCCCGCGATCTCAACCGCGAGATCGACCTGCAGATCCTTGCCGATGGCGGCCATGTCTCGCGCAATCCGCAGGCAGCGGTCGAGCTTCTGTTCGACCTCCTGCCGCTTCGCCAGACCTATATCAATCTCGGCCACGAGGTTCCCGTGCGGCTCATCCCCGCAATCGATCGGATGTATCCCGCGATCCGGTTCTTCCGCCATCAGGGTGGCGATCTCGCCTTGTTCAACGGCGCGAGCTCGACGCTTGCCAATGAACTCATGTGTGTCCTGCGCTATGATGAAAGTGCCGGCCAGCCGTTCAAGGCGCTGCCCCATTCGCATTTTCACCGGCTTGCGGCAGGTGCGACCGCCATCATCATGGATACGGGCCGTCCGCTCTGCCCGGAACTTTCCAAGACGGCCCATGCCGGTTGCCTTTCGTTCGAACTGTCGTCGGGCCGCAACCGTTTCATCGTCAACAGCGGTTCTCCGCGCTTTGCCAACGACAAGCTCCGGCAGCTTGCCCGCACCACAGCGGCGCATTCGACCGTTGCCGTCGGCACCAGTTCGTCGGCGCGCATTTCCTCCTCCGCCTTCCTCGGTCCGTTGATGAGCAGCGGCGTGACCGAGGTGGTCGAGCAGCGCCAGACCGGGCCGGACGGCAGCGATCGGCTCTGCGTCAGCCATGACGGCTATCTCGCCCGCTTCGGTCTGTGGCACGAGCGCGAGATCCGGCTCAACGAAGCCGGCAACAAGATCGCCGGCCGGGACCGCTTCCTGCTGCCGGACCGCACGCCGTCCGCAAAGCCTCCCTCGGAACCGACGGTCGCGCGCTTTCACATCCATCCAGCAATCTCCATCGAACGGATCGACCAGCGCAAGGTGCGACTCGTCGCGCCTGACGGCGAGAGCTGGGTGTTTTCGTCGCCCGCCAACGATCTGGTTATCGGCGAGGATGTGTTCTTCGCCGATGTCTCCGGCGTGCGTCCTTCCCGGCAGCTCGAGCTGATCTTCACCGGTCCGGAAGTCCGCTGGTTTCTTGCCCATCACGCATAGGATCGACGCTTAAAGGTTTCATCCTGGAGCGGGCTGTGGTAGGCGGCGGCATCGCGTCTGCGATCTCCATCGAAGGCGCAATTCAGATCGGAGAAAACCATGGCCGTCGTTTCCAAGAAAATTCCTGTGCCGGACCGCATCCGGATCCGTACCGCACTCCTGTCGGTGTCCGACAAGACCGGCATCGTCGAACTTGCGCAGGCGCTGAACGCGCTTGGCGTCAAGCTTCTGTCGACCGGCGGTACGCACAAGGCGATCGCGGCTGCCGGCCTGCCGGTGATCGACGTCTCCGAAGTCACGGGCTTTCCCGAAATCATGGACGGCCGGGTAAAGACGCTGCATCCGCGAGTGCATGGCGGTCTTCTTGCGATCCGTGACGACGAGGAACACCAGGCTGCAATGCGCGAGCACGGCATCGAGGGCATCGACCTCTCGGTCATCAACCTCTATCCGTTCGAGGCTGTTCGTGCGGCGGGTGGGGATTATCCGACCACGGTCGAGAACATAGATATCGGCGGTCCCGCGATGATCCGCGCTTCGGCGAAGAACCATGCCTATGTCACGGTCCTGACCGACCCGTCCGATTACACGACGCTGCTCGACGCACTTCATGCTGACGATGGCCATATCTCCTATGCGGCCCGTCAGAAGTTTGCCGCCAAGGCATTCGCTCGCACGGCGGCCTATGATGCGATCATTTCCAACTGGATGGCGGAAGCGCTCGGTATCGACATGCCGGATTACCGCGCTATCGGCGGCGTGCTGAAGGAAAAGATGCGTTACGGTGAAAACCCGCACCAGAGCGCCGGTTTCTACGTTACCGGTGAGCAGCGGCCGGGGGTGGCGACTGCGACGCTCCTGCAGGGCAAGCAGCTTTCCTACAACAACATCAACGACACGGATGCTGCCTTCGAACTGGTTGCCGAATTCCGCCCGGAAAACGGCCCGGCCTGCGCCATCATCAAGCACGCCAACCCCTGCGGCGTAGCGACCGGTCCAAGCCTTGTCGAAGCCTACAAGCGGGCGCTCGCCTGCGATTCCGTCTCGGCTTTCGGCGGCATCATCGCGCTCAACCAGTTGCTCGATGCGGAAACGGCAACCGAGATCGTCAAGCTCTTCACCGAAGTCATCATCGCTCCCGAAGTGAGCGATGAAGCCAGGGCGATCATTGCGGCCAAGCCCAATCTTCGCCTGCTGACCACAGGCACCCTGCCCGATCCGCGTGCGGCCGGCATCGTCGCCAAGACTGTTTCGGGCGGCCTGCTCGTCCAGTCGCGCGATAACGTTCTGGTCGAGGATCTGGATCTCAAGGTCGTGACGAAGCGTGCGCCGACGGCGGCCGAACTCGAAGACATGCGCTTTGCCTTCAAGATCGCCAAGCATGTGAAATCGAATGCGGTGATTTACGCCAAGAACGGCCAGACAGCCGGTATCGGCGCCGGCCAGATGAGCCGCGTGGATTCGGCCCGTATCGCAGCGCTGAAGGCGGAGGATGCAGCAAAGGCGCTTGGCCTTGCCGAACCGTTGACCAAGGGATCGGCGGTTGCCTCGGAAGCCTTCTATCCTTTCGCCGACGGTCTCCTGGCGGCAATCGCGGCGGGTGCTACCGCCGTCATCCAGCCGGGCGGCTCGATGCGCGACGCGGAAGTGATCGCCGCTGCCGACGAGCACAACGTCGCCATGGTCTTCACCGGCATTCGCCACTTCCGACACTGATCCGTTGCAACAATGGAAAACGGTTGGGCCCGGTCGCAAGACCGGGCTTTTTTCATGCCGTTGCCGAAACAGCCGGATGGGCAGCCGGGTAAGGCGTGCGTAGGAGGATGATGAGGCCGATGAGAAGGAAGGCGATCAGGCTCGCCATGCCGATGCGGGCCGAACCGGTCCAATAGGTCAGAAGCGAGAAGCTCAGTGTCGCCATAAAGCTCGTGGCGCGGCCCGACAGCGCATAGATGCCGAAATAGCGCCCAGCCTCCGAGAGGGTGACGCTTCGCGCGAGATAGGATCGCGAGGAAGCCTGCACTGGACCGAAGGCTATGCCGATCAGGACCCCGTAGAGGATATAGGCCTTCTCCGCCGGCGTCGAAAACAGACCGTCGCTGACAGTGGCTGGCCATTGGACGAGGCCGAACAGTGTGAAGTCCCTGCCGGTGGAAATGATCCCGACAGTTGCCGCAAGCAGGAGGAGAAGGCTCAGCACCACGACGAATTTCGAGCCGAGCAGACGATCGATGAAACTCGCCACCATGCAGCCGAAGATCGCCACGACGTTCAGGATGATGCCGTAGATGCCGATTTCCATGGTCGACCAGCCGAACATGGCGGCGGCGAAGATGCCTCCGAGGGTCAGAAGGCCGTTGACGCCGTCCTGATAGATCATCCGGCCGACCAGGAAACGGAAAATTCCGGGTTTCCGGCGCAATTCCAGGAGCGTTTTGCCGAGATCCGCCAGACCCGAGCGAACCGCGGCCGGAAGCGGCTTGCCACGCCCAGCATCGGGCGTGAAAAAGAACATCGGCAGGATGAAGACGAGATACCAGAGTGCCGATATCGGGCCGGTGACGCGCGCGTCCTCGCCGGTCACCGGATCAAGGCCGAAGAGCGGGGAAGCGCCGAGCAGCGTGTGGCCGTCCGTCGGGCTTGCGGCGATGAACAGAACCACGCCGATCAGCACGATCATACCTCCGAGATAGCCGAGGCCCCAAGCGATGTTGGAGACACGCCCGACATCGCGCGTGTTGACCAGTCGCGGCATCATCGAATCGTTGAAGACGATGGAGAACTCCGCCGAAATCGTCGCGAGAACCATCAGCAGCACCGGATAGACGACGGGCGAGCCCGGTGCCGCGGTCCACAACAGGCAGAGGCTGACGATCTTGATGACGGCGAAGAAGGCGATCCATGGCTTTCGTGAGCCGGATTCATCGGCGATCGCGCCGAGAACGGGCGAGAGCACGGCGATGATGACCGAAGAAATCGTCGCCATGTTGCTCCACATCGCCTGCGCGTTGACCGGATCATCGGTCAATCGCGAGACGAAGTAGGGGCCGAAGATGAAGGTCGTAATGACGGTGAAGAACGGCTGGGCGGCCCAGTCGAAAAACATCCAGCTCACCACCCCGCGGCTGAAGACCGGTTGTTTCACCGTTTCCACTGCGTGCGTCAATGTCCGCCCCCTTCCGCCAGCGCCATGTTTATCGCGAACGGCCGTGGGCGAGATCGCTCACGAGGCTTGCCGCCACGGCGATCTTGGACAGGCTTGCCTCCGCGCCTTCGCTTAGTGCCAGCAGTTCGGCCCCGAGACGATTGATGCGCTGCAGATCGGCAGAATGCCATGCCCTGACAGGTTGTTTCTCCCCGGCATGGCTTGTGAGCGCAGAGATCACGATTTCGCGCCGCGCTGCGCCGATCTGGTCGAGACTGCGGAAGAGCGCGAGGCTGTCATAATGGTCGTTGGTGGCGACGCGGGCGCCGAGCGCCAGAATGCGGTCGATGCGGAAGATTTCAGATACCGCGAAATAGCCCTCGATGGCGCGGGCGAGCGGCGCACCCGTCCGCTCTGCGATCTGCATGACTTCAGGCACCAGCAGCAGGGCCTGCAGCTTCACGACCTCGGCTGCCACGTCTGCCGGCACGCCCGAAGCCGTCAACTCCGCCGTCTCGGCCTCGAAATGCTGCCTGAGTTGAGCTGGAAGCGTCGAGGAGAGCGCTTTTTCGCAGGCCTTCACTGCCGTCTTGAGGCGTGGCAGAGCCTCGCCGAGTGGCGCGGCGGAAAGCCCAGTCTCGACGATCAGGCGCGTCACGCCCTCGTAAACCCGGCCAACAGTTGCATAGAGTCGGTTCTGGACCTCGCCGGGAATGGTTGCATCAAGCGCGTCGATGCGGTCCCAGACCGCCGGCAGGTCGAGGCCGTCCCGGGTCAGCAATGCCGCCTTCACGACCTCTGCCGGCGGTGCTCCGGTTGCATCGCCGACGGCAACCACGAAGCCCGGGCCGCCGCGATTGATAACGTGGTTGGCCAGAACGGTCGCAATGATCTCGCGGTGCAGGCGGTGGCCGGCGATGTCCTTCGCATAGGTCTTGCGCATGCGGGCGGGGAAATAGTTGGTGAGAGCGGCTGCGCAATAGGGATCGTCCGGCAGGCCGGATTCAACGATCTGGTCGAACAGGACGATCTTGGCGTAGGAGAGCAGCACGCCGATCTCCGGCCTGGTGAGGCTCTTTCCTCCGGCATAACGCTCGGCAAGCGCGGCGTTATCCGGCAGCGTCTCGACCTTGCGGTTCAACCTGCCGGCCGCCTCGAGATAGTTCATCAGCCGGCTCAGTTCCTCCCTGTTTCCAGACCCCTTGCGTTCGCTGAGCGAGATCGCGAGGCTTTGCAGGTAGTTGTTGCGCAGCACGAGTTCACCGACTTCCTCGGTCATTTCCGAGAGCAGGCGGTTGCGCTTGTCACGGGTCAGACGGCCATCGGCCATCGGAGGGGCAAGCGCGATCTTGATGTTGACCTCGACGTCGGACGAATTCACGCCGGCGGAATTGTCGATCGCGTCGGAATTGATGCGGCCGCCGTTCAGCGCATAGGCGATACGGCCGCGCTGGGTGACGCCGAGATTGGCGCCCTCGCCGATCACCTTGGCCCGGACTTCGGTGCCGGTCACGCGGATTGCGTCATTGGCGCGGTCGCCGACCTCCGTATCCGTTTCGCTCGCCGCTTTCACATAGGTGCCGATGCCGCCGAACCAGAGCAGGTCGACCGGGGCCTTGAGGATAGCGCTCATGATGTCGAAGGGCGTCGCGACCGGCTTGTCGAGGCCGATGGCTGCTGCTGCTTCGGGCGTCAGGGCCACGGATTTCTCCGAGCGTGAAATAATCATCGCACCCTTGGAAAGCGCCTTGCGGTCGTAATCTTGCCAGCTCGACCGCGGCAGTTCGAACATGCGCTTGCGCTCGGCAAAGGAGCTTGCCGTATCCGGGTCGGGATCGATGAAGATGTCGCGATGGTCGAAGGCGGCGATCAGGCGGATCTTTTGCGAGAGCAGCATGCCGTTGCCGAAGACGTCGCCGGACATGTCGCCAACGCCGACCACGCTGAAAGGCGTAGTCTGGATATCCACGTTCATTTCCCGGAAGTGGCGCTTGACCGCTTCCCAGGCGCCGCGCGCGGTGATGCCCATCTTCTTGTGGTCGTAGCCGGCGGAACCGCCGGAGGCGAAAGCGTCGTCCAGCCAGAAACCCGCAGCCTGGGCAAGGCCGTTCGCGGTGTCGGAAAAAGTGGCGGTGCCTTTGTCCGCGGCAACGACAAAATAAGGATCGTCCTCATCAAGCCGCACGGTATCGGCGGGGGCCACGACCTTGCCGCCGACAATATTGTCGGTGATCGACAGCAGCGTGCGGATATAGGTCTTGTAGGCCTCCGTGCCGGCGGCAAGCCAGGCGTCGCGGCTTGCGCCTACCGGCAGCTGCTTGGGATAGAAGCCGCCCTTGGCGCCCACGGGCACGATGACCGCGTTCTTGACCTGCTGCGCCTTGACGAGCCCCAGCACTTCCGTGCGGTAGTCCTGGGCGCGGTCCGACCAGCGCAGGCCGCCGCGGGCGACCTTGCCGAAGCGCAGGTGCACGCCCTCGACCTCAACGCCGAAGACGAAGATTTCGCGGAAAGGCCTGGGGTCCGGCAGGCCGTCGAGAAGCTGCGGGTCGAACTTGAAGGCCAGCATCGTGGCTGCGTTGTCGTTCTTCTGGAAATAATTGGTGCGCAGCGTCGAATCGACCGCGTTGATGTAGCGCCGCAAAATGCGATCCTCATCCAGACTTGGTACGGCGAGGAGCGCGGTTTCGAGCTCCGCATGAATCTCGGCAAGCTTGCGGGTGCGGGCCTTCTCGGCGAGTTTCGGATCGAAGCTCACATGGAAGAGATCGAAGATCAGTTTGACGATCGCCGGGTGCCGGTTCAAAGTTTCGGCGATATGGCCCTGCGAGTAGACGAAGCCCGCCTGCCTGAGATAGGCGGCATAGGCGCGCAACACGGTCACTTCCCGCGCCGACAAGCCGGCGGCCAGCACCAGGCGGTTGAAGGTGTCGTTGTCGACCTTGCCTGTGAAGGCGGCGAGGAAGGCTTCCTCGGTAATCGCCCTTTTCTCGGCAATCCCGAAGGCATCATCGCCATGGACCTGCAATTCCATGTCGTGCAGGACCACAAGCGCTTCGTCACCCTTGTCCCCGGTGGAGACGTGGATATCGAAGGTGCGCTCGCTGATGACCCTGAAACCGAGATTTTCAAGAAGCGGCACGCGACGCGACAGCGGCAGATGGGCGCCCGCATGGAAAATTTTGAGGTAAAGCTGCCTGCCGGCATCCGTCGTGGTCTCATGGAAGGCGATCGATACGGGTTCGCCGGCGAGGCATGCCTGGATATGGGCGAGGTCGTGGACTGCTTCTTCCGGCGAGAAGGCCTCCTGATAGGCCTGGCTGACGGCAAGTCGCGGCGCCTTCGGGCCGGCCAGCGTCTCGAACCGGTCGCTCCAGCGGGCTGTAATTTCCCGCACCGCTTCCTCGAGCGCCGCCTGAGGAATGCGCGGTGTCTTGCCTTCGGATCGGCCGATGATGATGTGTACGCGTGCCACACCGCCTTCCGGGAATGCTGGATAATAGGCGGAAACGCGGCCCTGATAGACCTGGGTCAGATAGCTACCGATCTTCTCGCGTACGACGGAGTTATAGTCTTCACGGGGAACATAGACGATGAGTGAAACAAACCGGTCGAACTGGTCGATGCGCGGCAGGACGCGCACGCGCGGACGTTCCGACAGGTCGTTGATCTGTTCGCAGAACTTCGCAAGCAATTCCGGCTCGATCTGGAAGAGGTCATCGCGCGGATAGGCTTCCAGCGTGTTCTGCAGCATGCGGCCTGAATGGCTCTGCGGGTCGAAGCCGAAATGGTCGGTCACCTTGCGGGCCTTGGCGCGAAGCAGAGGGATCTGGCTCACCGAACCCGTGTAAGCGGTCGAGGTGAAGAGGCCGACGATCCGCAGTTCGCCCACCACCTTGCCGTCCTTGTCGAAGCGTTTGACGCCGATATAGTCCATGTAGGCACGGCGATGCACGATCGATTTGACATTTGCCTTGGTGACGATGAGGAAATCCGGCCCCTGCAGGAATTCGAGGATTTCCGGCGTCGTGGTGACAGCGTTCTTGCCCTGACGAAGGACGAGCACGTCGGGATCGGACAGGATGCCGAGCCCCTCGCCCTTGTTGCGTTCCAGGATCGCGGCGGTGCCTTCGCCGGAATAGACATATTCCCGCATGCCGAGGAAGGTGAAGTTGTCGTTGCGCAGCCAGTCGAGGAAAGCGAGGGCCTCGTCGCGATCTCCCTTGCGGCGGCCGGGAGCGAGTTCGCCGAGTTCGCTCATCGCCGTATCGAGCAGTGCGAGCATCTGCTTCCAGTCCGCTGAGGCCATGTGGACCTGGGCGAGAACGATTTCCAGGCGCGCTTTCAGAGCTTCTGCCTGCGCGTCGGTTAGCGGAGCAAGATGAAGCTGGATATAGCTGGTGCGGATCGCGCCTTCCGGCTCCTCTTCCTCCGGATTGGCGAGCGAGACCTGGCCACCCGGCACCACTGACAGGATCGGATGAACGGCCATGAAGATATCGCGGTAGAGGCTCGTGACCTCGCCCATGACCGAATCATACAGGAAAGGCTTGTTGCGTTCGATGATCGAAAGGACGCTGACCGGGGTTCCTGCCGGCGTGACGTCGGCGACCGGTGCGATGACCACGCGCGGCGTGTCGCCATCCCAGGCGGCGATGTCTGCTGCTGCCCGCAGCGAGGAAAACGCGAGCATTTCGGGGGTATAGTTGTCGAGATCGTCGCCGCTTGCACGCCCGAACAGGATGACGGGATCAATGAAAGGCTCCTGGATCGCCTCCGCTATCCGGCAAGCGGCCTCCAGCTGAGGTTCCCGCTTGAGCTTCCTGTTCACGACCATTGCTCTCTCCCTTTCAATGTCATGCGCATGTTGCGTGCATGATTCATAAAACAATTTGCCAAATGATGTATCTGCATTCGAGCCAGAGACCGATATTTCCGCTGTTTGAATACGCGATAAATATGACGCAGCAGATGCGCGATATTGACAGGTCCGACACAAAAGGCGGATCAACGGCGCGAACGAAAGTGGAAATCCGGTCATGACAGAGAAGTTAAAGGGTGCCGTCATCGTCATTTCGAGCCATGTGGTCCGGGGATCGGTCGGCAATCGCGCCGCCGTCTTCGCGCTCGAGAGCCTCGGTTTTCCCGTCTGGGCCCTGCCGACGGTGGTTCTTCCGTGGCATCCCGGCCATGGCCCCTCGACGCGGCTTACCTTTGAGGACGCGGATTTCGACAGGGCTATCGACGACCTGATCCGCGCGCCCTGGCTTCCCGAAGTGTCCGCCGTCCTGACCGGTTATTTCGGCAACAGCGCCCAGCCACGTTCCGTCGCCCGCCTCATCGAGGCGCTGAAGGCGAAGAAGCCCGACCTTGTCTATATCTGCGATCCCGTGATGGGCGATCTTGGCGGTCTTTACGTTCCGGAGACAACCGCCGTGGCCATTCGCGATCATCTCATTCCGCTTGCGACGATCGCTACGCCGAACCGCTACGAACTCGCCTGGCTGGTCGGCAGCGCACTGGAGAGCAACAACGACATCATGGAGGCCGCGCTTTCTCTCGGCCCGCCGCAAATGCTGGTGACTTCTGCAGTTCCGATGATGGCCGGTGGAACCGGCAATCTCTATCTCAGCGGCCGCAATGCGCTTCTTGCCGAGCACCGGCTGATCGACAATCCGCCGAACGGCCTCGGCGACCTGCTCTCGGCCCTGTTCCTGGCAAGGCTGCTCGAGGGCCTGCCCGAGGAACGGGCGCTTCAGCTTGCCACCGCCGGCGTCTATGAAATGCTGGCGCGCACAGCGAAGAAGGGCGGAGACGAACTGACGCTGGAAAGCGACGCTTCCAGCCTGTCGTCGCCGATGGCGCTCGTCCAGATGCGGCGGCTCGTTCATCCGGCGCAACGTCCGAAGCATCGCTGAAAATGCAAGGCAGCCAACACTTCGAAGTTTGCATGAGACTGTTGCCATGAGCGTCAGCACACGCTAATCGAAGAGCCATGAAGAGCTTCCCTATTCCCTTGATCGACGGATATCGCAACTTCATGAATGGCCGTTACACGGCCGAACGGGAGCGATACCGGCAATTGGCGGACCAGGGGCAGAAGCCCCAGACGCTAATCATTGCGTGCTGCGATTCCCGTGCGGCTCCGGAAACCATCTTCGATGCCGGTCCGGGCGAACTCTTCGTGGTGCGAAACGTCGCCAACATGGTGCCGCCCTACGAACCCGACGGCCATTATCATTCGACGTCGGCAGCGCTCGAATTTGCAGTGCAGGGCTTGCGCGTCAAGGACATCATCGTCATGGGGCATGGCCGCTGCGGCGGTATCCGGGCGGCGCTCGATCCCAATGCGGAACCGCTTTCTCCCGGTGACTTCATCGGAAAATGGATGGGTCTCGTCAGTTCCGCCGCCGAACAGATCCAGGGCAATTCGGTGATGACGGACACGGAGCGCCAAACTGCGCTGGAACGCATCTCAATCCGCAATTCGATCGCCAATCTCAGGACCTTCCCCTGCGTGCGCATCCTCGAGGAGCGCGGCAAGCTTCAGATCCATGGCGCCTGGTTCGATATTGCCAATGGCGAACTCTGGGTCATGGACCCGGACACTCGGGATTTCGTCCGTCTCGACATGGAAGCGGATGCCGAAGAGCCGCATGATCCGTCCTCGCTAATTTAGAGGTTGTTATCACCTTCACCGTAGACTGCCCTTGATTTTAAGGGGCTGAGCCGCGCGGAAATTCCGGGCGCTATAGCGACGCTCGCGGTGAATGGATGAATCTGGAAGGCACGAGAAGGATCATCATTGCGGCACTGCTGCTGCCCAGCCTCATCATGGCGGCTGAGGCAGTTCTTCTTCTGCGCAGTTACTACCAGAACTACAGGAACTTCGAGGCCGGAAAGCACTACGCCTATATCGTGTCCGATGCTGGCAATATTGCCTCTTCCATCGTTGCCGAAGAGGCGCATTCGACAACCCTTTTTCTTGCGGATAGAAGCGACGCAAACCGGGAAACGCTGGCGGTGCGGCGTTCTGATCTCGACGGCCGCCTCGATCGTTTTCTGGCTCTTCTGGCGCTCTATGCGGAAGAGGAACGCAACCTCCACCTGCTGATTCGAGAGCTATGGCGGGTTTCCGAACGCCTGAAGACGTTCCGCACTACAGTCGATAAGGGTATTGCAAGCGTCGATCAGGTCGTTGGATATTACAAGCCCGTTTCGAACGCACTTTTGGAACTGGTCGCTGCACTTCGTTATGAGATCGAAGATCCCGACCTTTCGCGGCAACTGAGCCTGCTGGTTGATCTTCTCGATGCAAACGAGGCGGGACTGATGGTCGCCTTTTACGGAACCGAGCACTTCCGCGGACGCCGGTTGTCGAAGCAGGACCTTGAGACATTCAACCAGTCGTTCGCCTTCCTGACTGTCGTGACCGAGCGGCTCTCCCTATTTCAGGATGCAGGTGCGATCAGGCGACTCCAGGATTTTGATCTCTCCCTTGACGGCAGATGGCTTGCGCATACGGCGCGCGAGATTTCCGCGGGAAAGGCGCAGCCGTCTCGCCTGATGTTGCACCGATGGTCGCGCCTGCAGGACGACAGGACTGCTCTGTGGCAGAGCGGCATCCGTTTCGCGCTCGACGACATCCGCGCGAGTGGCGACGCGCTTGCCCTGCGTTCCCGTTTCCTGCTCGAATTGCTGGTCGGAGCAATGGCGGTGTTTTCGGTGCTGGTCGGAGTGGTGATCCTGCTGGCGGCAAAAGGGGTTGCGTTTGCCAGCCGATTGATGCGGGAAAGGGAATTGCTGGTCGGAGAACTCCGGAATGCCGCCCAGACGGATCTCCTGACCGGTCTCTACAACCGGCGCGGTTTCGATGCCGCGACGACCGCACTGCTGCACGGGCGGGAAGGGATGGGCGCGATCTCCATGGTTATCTTCGATCTTGACCGGTTCAAGCAGATCAACGACGTTCATGGGCACGATGTCGGCGACATGGTGCTGCAGCGGGTCGCCCAGATCGCGCGAAACAGTTTCCGTTCCCAGGATCTTCTGTCCCGTCATGGCGGCGAGGAGTTTGTCGCCCTTCTACCGGATACGTCTCTCGACGATGCAGCGGCACTTGCCGAACGGGTTCGTATTGCCATCGAGGCGGCGGAAATCCGTCTCGCCGATGGGCGGAGCCTGACCGTAACCGCAAGCTTCGGCTGTTCGTCCGCGGAAGGCGGCAAAACGCATGCGATGGTCAACGAACTGATTAAGAAAGCCGATCTGGCCCTTTATGCGGCGAAGTTTTCCGGCCGCAACCGGGTCGTCGTCGACGGCGCGGCGGATGTGCTTTCCGCCGAACGCCGCAATTCACAGCAGACCTGACGCTGCTGGCTGCCGGTTGGGTTACTGTCCGTCGATCTGGGCGCCGATATAGGCGATTGCCTGCTGATAGACTGTCGCGGCATTCCAGCCCTGGATGGCGGCGAAGTTCGGCTGGCCCTGTTGATAGCCAGCGCCGGCCTGCCAGCCGTGTCCTCTCAGGAAGTTTGCGGTGGACGCCAGCGCATCGGCCTTCGAGCGGACGAGATCGATACGACCGTCGCCGTCGCCGTCCACCCCGTAGCGGACCACGTTGCGCGGCAGGAACTGCGTCTGGCCGATCTCGCCATGAGCTGCGCCGACGGCCGAGACGGAGAGCTCATTGTTGGCGACGAGTTCGAGCGCGGCATAGAGCTGATCGGTGAAATATTCGGAGCGCCGGCAGTCGAATGCGAGGGTGGCGACAGCGGAAAGCGTGTGCTCCTTGCCCTGGAAACCACCAAAACCGGTTTCCATGCCCCAGATCGCGATCAAAGGCCCGGCGGGCACGCCGTAACGCTGCTCGATCCTGGCGAAGAGGGCGGCGTTGTTCTTCTTCATGCCCTTGCCGCGGGAGATGATCGCGGCGCCACCGCGCTTCTGCATGAACTGGTCGAAGGACAGCTTGTAGCTCTTCATGCCGCGATCGGCCCGGATCGTCGCGGTATTATAGGATACCGAGGAAAAGACCTTGTTCAGCACCGACGGGCTGACGCCCTGGCCGCTGGCCTCCCGCTTGAATTCGTCGATCCACTGCTCGAATCCCGCCGACGTGCTGCTGCATTGGGCCGCTGCCGCGCCGCCTGCCGTCAGGGAAAGTGCCGCCGCCGTCAAAAGTGCCGCCGCCGAGATTCTGGACAGTCGCATCGATGCCTCGTTGTTCGCTTATTTAGTCTTTGCCGCAACATGCCAGCGGGCGCTGATTCTGTCACGTCTCATTCAACTATTCCGGAAGTATTTCCGGCCCGTTACCGGTCACAAAAAGATGAACTGGCCCGCCCGGCACGGATGCGAGGGCGGGCCAGAAGATCGTCTCAGGCTGCGGCCTTCTTCGGCTTGATCAGACCGCGATTGACGAGCAACTCGGCGATCTGGACGGCGTTGAGTGCAGCACCCTTGCGCAGGTTATCGGAAACGACCCACAGGTTGAGACCGTTCTCGACGGTCGCGTCCTCGCGGATGCGGGAGATGTAGGTTGCGTCTTCGCCGGCGCATTCGACCGGAGTGACGTAGCCGCCGTTCTCGCGCTTGTCGACGACGAGGCAACCCGGGGCTTCGCGCAGGATGTCACGGGCCTGGTCTGCCGTGATTTCCTTTTCGAACTCGATGTTGACCGCTTCCGAATGACCGATGAAGACCGGCACGCGAACGGCGGTGCAGGTCACCTTGATCTTCGGATCGAGCATCTTCTTGGTCTCGGCGAGAACCTTCCACTCTTCCTTGGTGTAGCCGTCTTCCATGAAGACGTCGATGTGGGGAATGACGTTGAAGGCGATGCGCTTGGTGAACTTCTTCGCTTCGATCGGATCGGCAACGAAGACGGCGCGGGTCTGCGTGAAAAGCTCGTCCATGCCTTCCTTGCCGGCACCCGAAACCGACTGGTAGGTGGAGACGACGACGCGCTTGATGGTCGCGGCGTCATGCAGCGGCTTCAAGGCGACGACCAGTTGGGCCGTGGAGCAATTCGGGTTGGCGATGATATTGCGCTTCTTGAAATCGACCACGGCGTCGGGATTGACTTCCGGAACGATCAGCGGAACGTCGGCGTCGTAGCGCCAGGCGGACGAGTTGTCGATGACGACGCAGCCCTGCTGGCCGATCTTCGGCGACCACTTCTGCGATACCGCGCCGCCGGCCGACATCAGGCAGATATCGGTGTCGGAAAAATCGTAGTTTTCGAGGTTTTGTACCTTCAGCGTCTTGTCGCCGAAGGAAACTTCCGTGCCCTGCGAGCGGGCGGAGGCCAGTGCCACGACTTCATCGGCGGGGAAACCCCGTTCAGCGAGGATACCCAGCATTTCGCGCCCGACATTGCCGGTGGCGCCCGCGACTGCAATCTTGAAACCCATTTACAAGCTCTCTTTCTGTCTCTCCGCGGGTGGTGAGGGAGGAAGGAAGCCCGAGCGCGCACCTTCCATGTCCCCGGCCTTGCCGGGGAGAGAGCGGTGGCCGGAGACGTCAGACGGTTTTCGTCGTCGTTTTGGCCTTGGTCGTGGATGAAAGGACGGCATACGAAAACATCCCGGCTGCAAGCGCCGGGCCGGACCCTTCAACAATGGATGAGCCGAAGAATTGCATGACCGAATCCTTTTCGCGCCGAGCTAATAAGGCGTTTTTGCCGGGAGTCAAGTAAAAGCGCCGAATTCGCCTGATTGTCGCGCTTTCCGGCCGTCGACGCTTCCTTGCATCGCCGTTACCGGCCGTTCTACGGGAGGGCAATCTCCGGTTATGTCGCTTATGGAATATATATCCGCCATAAAATTCCATTTGCGTCATCATGGTTCGAAGAAGTTAGACTTAAGTCATACGTCCAAAGCATCTCTCTGCTTTTTCCGGATTTCTGCCAGTCTGTTAACAACCTGTACCGCGACAAAACGACCCGGAGGAGCATTGGGCCGGTCGCGTAAAGGGGGATTTATCTTAGTGGAGGAATTACAATGGCAAATGTCGCAGCCGTTAGCGGCTCGCCTCGTGGCATGACCGCCGAGGAACGCAAGGTTATCTTTGCGTCGTCCCTCGGCACGGTCTTCGAATGGTATGACTTTTATCTCTACGGTTCGCTGGCGCTTTATATCGGTGCGACCTTCTTCTCGCAGTATCCGGAAGCGACCCGCAACATCTTCACCCTTCTCGCCTTCGCGGCGGGCTTCCTGGTGCGTCCCTTCGGCGCGCTGGTATTCGGCCGGCTCGGCGACCTCGTCGGCCGCAAGTATACCTTCCTCGTCACCATCCTCATCATGGGCGCCTCGACCTTCCTGGTCGGTTTGCTGCCCGGCTCGGCCAGCATCGGCATCGCGGCCCCGATCATCCTGATCGCGCTCCGCATGCTGCAGGGCCTCGCGCTCGGCGGCGAATACGGCGGCGCTGCGACCTATGTCGCCGAACATGCGCCGCATGGCCGCCGTGGTTTCTACACGTCGTGGATCCAGACGACCGCGACGCTCGGCCTCTTCCTTTCGCTGCTGATCATTCTTGGCATCCAGACGGCCATGGGCCGCGAGGCTTTCGCCGCATGGGGTTGGCGCATTCCGTTCCTTCTCTCCGCGCTTCTCCTGGCCGTTTCGGTCTGGATCCGCATGAAGATGAACGAATCTCCCGCCTTCAAGAAGATGAAGGAAGAAGGCACCCATTCGAAGGCGCCGATTTCGGAGGCCTTCGGCCAGTGGAAGAATGCCAAGGTTGCCATTCTCGCCCTGCTCGGCGCCGTCGCCGGTCAGGCCGTCGTCTGGTATTCCGGTCAGTTCTATGCGCTGTTCTTCCTGCAGAACGTGCTGAAGGTCGATGCCCAGGATGCCAACATCATGGTTGCGATCGCGCTTGCCCTCGGCACCATGTTCTTCGTCGTGTTCGGCTGGCTGTCCGACAAGATCGGCCGCAAGCCGATCATCATGGCCGGCCTGCTGCTTGCAGTCGTCACCTATTTCCCGCTGTTCAAGGCAATGACCGAGTTTGGCAACCCGGCTCTGGCTGCAGCCCAGGCCAATATCCGTGCGACTGTCACGGCCGATCCTGCCGACTGCAACTTCCAGTTCAATCCGACCGGTACGGCGAAGTTCACGACGTCTTGCGACATCGCGACCTCGACGCTCACCAAGAACTCGGTTCCCTATGACGTCGTTGCAGGTCCCGCCGGCTCCGTGGCGACGATCAAGATCGGCGATGCGACGATTGAAGGCTATGACGCGATCAAGTCGGCCGACCAGGCCAAGGCACTCGACGCCAAGATGCAGAAGAGCATCAACGTCGCCTTGCAGGCAAACGGCTACCCGCTGGTTCGCGGTTCGGTAAAGGTTCCCGAATCTAAGCTCGACGCTTTCGTTGCCGCCAATCCGGAACTGGCTCTCGACGCTGCAGCTATCCGTGCGGGTGAAAAGGCCACCGTTGCCACCAGCCAGCTCGTCGCCGACAAGCTGCTGACTGCGGAGGAAGCCGCCGGTGCCACCGACATGGCCGTCTATACGATCGCCAAGGGCGGTGCGTTCAAGATGGTCGCCGATCCGGCCACCGTGAACTGGGTTGGCGTCATCGCCGTGCTGACCGTGCTGATGATCTACGTTACCATGGTCTACGGCCCGATTGCCGCCATGCTCGTCGAAATGTTCCCGACGCGCATCCGTTACACCGGTATGTCGCTGCCCTATCACATCGGCAACGGCTGGTTCGGTGGCCTGCTGCCGGCCACGGCCTTCGCAATGAGCGCCGCCAAGGGCGACATCTACTACGGTCTCTGGTATCCGATCGTCATCGCCGGCATGTCCTTCGTGATCGGCATGATCTTCCTGCGGGAGACCAAGGACAACGACATCAACGCGTGAGGCGTCGAGGTCGAAACGTCGGACAGATCCTGATTTGGGGCAACCCGGTGCTTCGGCGCCGGGTTGCTGCCTTTAGGGAGACGCCGCGATGTCTTGAACCTCTGGTCGGGGTGTGAAACAAGAAACGCCGTGCTTTCAATCCGGCCGGGTTTTTTCATGACAGTGACCATTCGCGACGCCTCGCTGGCGGATCTTTCCGTCATCGCCTCCATTTATGCGGACGCGGTTCTCACCGGCACGGCGAGCTACGAGATTGTGGCGCCGGACGAGACAGAGATGAAGAAGCGTTTCCAGTCGGTCACCAGCCAGGGATATCCCTATATCGCCGCCGTCGACGAGAGCGGGGACGTGCTGGGCTATGCCTATGCTTCGGCCTTCCGCACCCGGCCTGCCTATCGCTGGCTGGTCGAGGATTCGATCTATCTGGCGCCGGCTGCACGGGGCAAAGGGATCGGCAGGCTTCTGCTTGCGGAGCTCGTTGCGCGGTGCGAGGCGCTTGGCTTCCGGCAGATGGTCGCCGTGATCGGCGGCGCCAGCCCCGCCTCTATCGCCGTTCACCAGGCCTGCGGTTTTCGCATGGTCGGCACGCTGACCGGGACCGGATTCAAGCTCGGGCAATGGCTGGATACCGTCTTCATGCAGATCGCGCTGGGCGACGGCAATGCCAGCGAGCCCGATCCGGAGAGCTATCCGGGAACGCTCTTTGCCGGCTGAAGGCCTATTCCACCAGCTTCAGCGCCTTGTCGAACACTTTCAGTACCTGTTTAAGCTCATGCCCGCGTTTCAGGATGCGGCCATCGGCGCCCACCACCGAAAAGGCGCCCTGTTTCGACGCCAGTTTCGGATTCTTCTCGATCCGGTAGAGAGGATACTCGCCCGATCGCTTGAAGACCGAGAAGACCGCCTTTTCCTTCAAGTGGTCGATCGCATAGTCGCGCCATTCGCCCTCGCCGACCATGCGTCCGTAGATCCATAGGATCGCATCGAGTTCCCGGCGGTGAAAGGTGACCGGCAGCGGATCCCGGCTCTGGCGATATTCCTGCAGATCAACGATGGAAGCGGGCCTGCCATCCTGCGTGTGCGGCGGCTGTCCCTGCAAATCCGGCTCATCGGTCATCAAGACTCCTCGACGTCTCCATCGTGACGGATAGGTGACAGTTTGCCTGACCTCCATGAAATTGCAACCCTTCCGCCCGATGGTTCGGATCGCGTTTCCGGCGCAATCAGTTTCGCGTGCGATTTCGGTTCTCGAATTCGGCCAGCAGAAGATCGCGCAGTCTTCCCGCCACCGGCGACATACGTTTGCCTGTCATGCTGATGAGGTGATAGGGCGCGACGCTGATCGGGGCCTTGATGTCGAGTTGGCAAAGACCCGCGCCGGTGGTCTGGCGACAGAGCAGGTCGGAGACCTCCCGCGACATCGGTGCGATCGCGTTCGAGGAGGCAAGCATTGCGATCATCACCAGCAGGGACGTGGTGTTGACGATGTTGTAGGGAATGGGCGCGCCCTGCTCCACGAAGGCTTCCTCGACGGCTTGGCGCACCGGGGCCCCGGGCGCCTGCATGGCCCAGGGAAAATGCACGAGGTCGGCGAAGGTCAGGTGCTCGGCATTGGCCAGCGGATGGCGCTGATGCACCAGAAGATCGACCTCTTCGGCGAGAGAGGCCTGGATGGTGAACTGGCGGGCGTCGATGCCGGCGGGAATGCGCCCCAGGACGAAATCCAGATGACCGGACATGAGGTCCGCGATCAGCGGACCGCTCGGCGCCACATCGACATGAATGTCGGCCGCATCGGTTTCGGCTTTCAGCATGTCAATCGCTGGAACGACATAGCCGACCGCGCCGCCTGTCACCGCACCGATGCGCACCGCGCCGGAGAGCCCGCGCCTGATCGCCTCGACCTCCCGGGCCGCTTCTCGGATTTCCATCAGCAGGTTCTGGGCGCGTCGCGCCAGCGCCCGGCCGATCGCCGTGGGTTCCATGCCTTTCGGCGTACGCGTGAAGACGGGACTGCCGATGATGTGCTCTATCTCGGACAGCATGCGCGACGCCGCCGGCTGGGTGAGCGCAAGGGCGTTGGCGGCCAGGCTCAGCTGCCCGAGGTCGACGATGGCCCGGATGAGATTGAAGTGCTTGGGCAGAAGGCGGCTGGCGATGATGTCGGACATGACGAACATATCGAATATGGTATGAAGAAAGTCAAATAATTCATTTGATCGGTATGTCCGAGCCGTTAAGACTCACCCCAGATCGGGGGCCGCCTGCGCGCGCACCGGTTGTTGCAATGACGGTTGCCAGAAGGAGCTGGGGCCGGATGGATCAGCCAAGGGAGGAATCCATGAAGAAAATCAGCACTCTTATTGCGTCTGTCGCTATCGGCGTGGCTATGTTCGCGTCTGCGGCTCTCGCAGAAACGAAGGGCGTCGTCGGTATCTCGATGCCGACGAAGACCTCGACGCGCTGGATCTCGGACGGCGAGACCATGGAAAAGCTGTTCAAGGACGCCGGCTACACGCCGGACCTGCAATTCGCCGATGACGATATCCCCAATCAGCTCGCCCAGATCGAAAACATGGTCACCAAGGGTGCCAAGGTTCTCGTGATCGGTGCGATCGACGGTACGACGCTGTCGGATATCCTTCAGAAGGCAGCCGATGCCGGCGTGAAGGTCATCGCCTATGACCGCCTCATCCGCGACAGCGGCAATGTCGACTACTACGCGACTTTCGACAACTTCCAGGTCGGCGTCCTGCAGGCCACCAGCCTCGTCAACGGCCTGAAGGAAAAGTTCGCCGACACCAAGCCGTGGAACGTCGAACTGTTCGGCGGTTCGCCGGATGATAACAACGCCTTCTTCTTCTATGATGGCGCAATGTCGGTCCTGCAGCCGCTGATCGACAGCGGCGATATCGTCGTCAAGTCCGGCCAGATGGGCATGGAACAGGTCGGCACGCTGCGTTGGGACGGTACCGTCGCCCAGGCCCGCATGGAAAACCTCCTGTCCTCGACCTATACCGATGCCAAGGTCAACGGTGTCCTGTCTCCCTATGACGGCCTGTCGATCGGCATCCTGTCGGCCCTCAAGGGCGTCGGCTATGGTTCCGGCGATCTCGTCATGCCGGTCGTCACCGGTCAGGACGCCGAACTGCCGTCGGTCAAGTCGATTCTCGCCGGCGAACAGTATTCGACCGTGTTCAAGGATACCCGCGAACTCGCCAAGGTCGCCGTCTCTATGGTCGATTCGATCCTGCAGGGCAAGGAACCGGAAGTGAACGACACCAAGACCTATAACAACGGTGTAAAGGTCGTTCCGTCCTACCTGCTGAAGCCGGTTGCCGTCGACAAGACCAACATCAAGGACGTCATGGTCTCCTCCGGTTACTACACCGCCGAGCAGATCGACAACTGATCCCTCCGGATCGACGCGGGTCCGCGAGATGTCGCGGACCCCATTCCCATCGCATTGAGGGAGCTTGCGCCTTCGGCCGACCTTCGTCGCCGTGCCTGCGCTGGAATTCTGTACATGGATAACATCATTCTCGAGATGCGTGGCATCACCAAGACGTTTCCGGGCGTGAAGGCCCTGGATAACGTCAACCTCAAGGTTCGCGAAGGCGAGATCCACGCTCTGGTCGGCGAAAACGGCGCCGGCAAGTCCACCCTGATGAAGGTGCTTTCCGGCGTTTATCCCGCCGGGACCTACGAGGGTGAAATTCATTTCGACGGCGAGGTCCGTCATTTCTCCACGATTTCCGACAGCGAGGAACTCGGCATCATCATCATCCATCAGGAACTGGCGCTGGTGCCGCTCCTGTCGATCGCCGAAAACATCTTTCTCGGAAACGAAGTGGCCACCCGTGGCGTCATTCACTGGGCAGAGACCTTCTCCCGCACCCAGGATCTGCTTGCCAAGGTCGGGCTGAAGGATTCGCCGACGACCCTGATTACCGATATCGGCGTCGGCAAGCAGCAACTGGTCGAAATCGCCAAGGCGCTTTCCAAGAAGGTGCGCCTGCTCATTCTCGACGAGCCGACCGCTTCGCTCAACGAGACCGATTCCGATGCACTGCTCAACCTGCTGATGGAATTCCGCAAGCAGGGCATGACGTCGATCATCATCTCCCACAAGCTCAACGAAATCCGCAAGGTCGCCGACCAGATCACCATCCTGCGCGATGGCGGGACAGTCGAAACGCTCGACTGTCACACCGGCGATATCAGCGAGGATCGGATCATCAAGGGCATGGTCGGTCGCGCCATGGAGGATCGCTATCCGCCGCGCGAGCCGAAGATCGGCGAGACGCTGCTCGAGGTGAAGAACTGGAACGTCTACCACCAGAACCACCGCGACCGGAAATTCCTTCACGACGTCAATTTCACCGTGCGGGCCGGCGAGGTCGTCGGCATTGCCGGCCTGATGGGCGCGGGCCGCACCGAAACCGCGATGAGCCTGTTCGGCCGCTCCTGGGGGCACAAGATCACCGGCGACGTGTTCATGAACGGCAAGGCGGTGGACGTCAGCACGATCCCGCGGGCGATCGATGCGGGCCTCGCCTACGTCACCGAGGACCGAAAGCACCTCGGCCTCGTGCTGAACAGCAACATCAAGGAAAACACCACGCTGGCCAACCTGCGGGCGGTCTCCGCAAATGGTGTGATCGACGACCGCAAGGAAGCCGCGATCGCCTCCGACTACCGCACCAAGCTGCGCATACGCTCGCACTCGATCTATCAGGAAACCGTCAACCTGTCGGGCGGCAACCAGCAGAAGGTCGTGCTGTCCAAGTGGCTCTTCACCAATCCCGAGGTGCTTATCCTCGACGAGCCGACACGCGGTATCGACATCGGTGCGAAATACGAAATCTACACCATCATCAACCAGCTAGCCGCAGAGGGCAAAGGCATCCTGATGATCTCCTCGGAGATGCCGGAGCTTCTGGGAACCTGTGACCGCATCTACGTGATGAACGAAGGCCGGATCGTTGCCGAGCTTTCGAAGGAAGAGGCGAGTCAGGAATCCATCATGCGTGCCATCATGCGCTCGGGGGAGAAACACTAATGGCAATCGACACAAGAACCGAAACCCCGAAAGTTTCCGTCAGCGATTACCTCAGGAAGAACATTCGCGAATACGGTCTGCTTCTGGCCCTTGTGGTCATCATGCTGTTCTTCCAGTACATGACCGCTGGGGTGCTGTTCCGCCCGGTCAACATCACCAATCTGGTGCTGCAGAACTCGTTCATCGTCATCATGGCGCTCGGCATGCTGCTGATCATCGTGGCCGGGCATATCGATCTGTCGGTCGGCTCGATCGTCGCATTCATCGGCGGCATATCGGCGATCATGCTGGTGAAATGGGGCTGGCATTTTGCCCTGGTGGTGCCACTCTGCCTCGTTCTCGGCGCCGCCATGGGCGCCGCGCAGGGCTACTGGGTGGCCTACCAGAAAATCCCGTCCTTCATCGTGACGCTGGCGGGCATGCTGGTTTTTCGCGGCCTGACCTATGTCGTACTCGAAGGACGTCCGATCGGGCCGTTCCCGAAGGAATTCCAGCTCCTGTCGACCGGCTTCATTCCTGATTTCCTGTCGTTCACCGATCCGGCCACCAGCGATATCAAGAACTATGTCGCGCTCATCGCCGTTCTCATCCTGGTTGCGCTCGCCATCTATTCCGGCATGCGCGAACGCCAGATCAATGAACGTCACGGCACTCCGAACGAACCTTTCGTTTTCTTCGCCGCCCAGATGCTGATTATCAGCGTGGTCGCGATTTTCCTCGGTTTCCAGCTTGCGACCTATCGCGGCCTGCCGAACGTGCTTGTGGTCATGGGTGTGCTCATCGCGCTCTACTCGTTCGTTACCACTCGCTCGACCATCGGCCGGCGGATTTATGCAATGGGTGGCAACGAGAAGGCGGCCAAGCTTTCAGGCATCAATACCGAGCGGCTGACCTTCTATGCCTTCGTCAACATGGGCGTGCTGGCCGCGCTCGCGGGTATGATTATCGCCGCGCGTCTGAACTCGGCGACGCCGAAGGCCGGCGTGGGCTTTGAGCTCGACGTCATCGCGGCGTGTTTCATCGGCGGTGCGTCGGCTTCGGGCGGCGTGGGCAAGATCACGGGTGCCGTTATCGGCGCCTTTATCATGGGTGTCATGAACAACGGCATGTCGATCATGGGTATCGGCATCGACTATCAGCAGCTCATCAAGGGTCTGGTGTTGCTCGCCGCCGTCTTCTTCGACGTCTACAACAAGAACAAGGCAGTCTGAGGTAAAGGCTATGTATCTGTCGCAATTGAAGGGTGGCGGTATCATCTGCCGCCAGGGAGACTCTGCGCGCCTCGTTCCGGGCTTCGCTTCCACCTACGAGTTGGCGAAGAGCGCAGTCGAGGCCGGGATTTCACTCGCGGCGGCCATCGAGCGCCGGGGTGCCGGCGACGCCGTCGACCTCGCCGCGCTCGCAGCCGGCGGCAGGCTCGATTGTCCTGTCCGTCATCCGGATCCGGCCCATATGTTCCTCACCGGAACGGGCCTGACCCACACGGGTTCGGCCTCTGCCCGTGACAGCATGCATGCCGACACCACCGGCATGAGCGACTCGATGAAGATGTTTCGCATGGGCATCGAGGGCGGCAAGCCGAAGCCGGGTGAGCAGGGGGTGCAGCCGGAGTGGTTCTACAAGGGAACCGGTGTCAACGCGATCGCGCCGGGCGAGGCCCTGGTGTCGCCGTCCTTCGCTCTCGATGGCGGTGAGGAGCCGGAGATTGCCGGCTTCTACCTGATCGGCGAGGACGGCACGGCGTTCCGCATCGGTTTTTCGCTGGCGAACGAGTTCTCCGACCACGTCACGGAAAAGATCAACTACCTCTATCTTGCCCATTCCAAGCTGCGGCCAGCCTCCTTCGGTCCGGAACTTCTGGTGGGTGAACTGCCGGAACACGTAACCGGCGCCTCGCGCATCCTGCGCGACGGCAAGGTGATCTGGGAAAAGCCTTTCCTTTCGGGCGAGGGCAACATGTCCCACACCATCGCCAACCTCGAATATCACCATTTCAAGTACGACCTCTTCCGTCAGCCGGGCGATCTTCACGTGCACATGTTCGGCACGGCGACGCTTTCCTTCGCAGACGGCATCAAGACACAGGACGGCGACGTATTCGAAGTCAGCGCGACCCAGTTCGGGCTTGCGCTCAGCAATCCCCTGAAGACCGCGGCCGAACAGATGCCGGCGGTCAAGGCCCTCTGAGAGCGGCCTGCGGACAAAATCGGGCGGCATGAGCCGCCCGCCCTTCGACCAAACAGAATCGAGACAAGCCATGAGCGCTTTCAAACCGGCAGCTTGGCCACGCAGACTGAGATCCCAGGAGTGGTACGGCGGCAACTCGCGTGACAATATCTATCACCGCGGCTGGCTGAAGAACCAGGGCTACCCGCACGACCTGTTCGACGGGCGCCCGGTGATCGGCATCCTCAACACGTGGTCGGACCTTACGCCCTGCAACGGCCACCTTCGCGAACTCGCGGAAAAGGTCAAGGCGGGTGTCTGGGAAGCCGGCGGTTTCCCGCTCGAAGTGCCTGTCTTTTCCGCTTCGGAAAACACTTATCGTCCGACCGCGATGATGTACCGCAACCTCGCGGCTCTCGCGGTGGAAGAGACGATCCGCGGCCAGCCTCTCGATGGCGTCGTGCTTCTCGTCGGCTGCGACAAGACCACGCCGTCGTTGCTGATGGGTGCGGCCAGCGTCGATCTACCGGCGATCATGGTCTCGGGCGGTCCGATGCTGAACGGCTATTTCCGCGGCGAGCGCGTCGGTTCCGGCACGCATCTGTGGAAGTTCTCCGAGGCGGTCAAGGCCGGCGAGATGACCCAGGAGGAATTCCTGGAGGCAGAGGCCTCGATGTCGCGATCGACCGGTACCTGCAACACGATGGGCACGGCCTCGACCATGGCGTCGATGATGGAATCTCTGGGCATGACGCTCTCCGGCAACGCCGCCATTCCGGCTGTCGACAGCCGTCGCCGCGTGATGGCGCAGCTTTCCGGCCGCCGTATCGTGCAGATGGTGAAGGACGACCTCAAGCCTTCCGACATTCTCACCAAGGCTGCCTTCGAGAACGCGATCCGGACCAATGGCGCGGTCGGCGGCTCGACCAATGCCGTCGTGCACCTTCTCGCCATCGCCGGTCGTATCGGCGTCGACCTGACGCTCGATGACTGGGACCGGCTTGGCCGCGACATCCCGACCATCGTCAACCTGATGCCGTCGGGCGAGTATCTCATGGAAGAATTCTTCTATGCGGGCGGCCTGCCTGTCGTCCTGAAGATGCTCGGGGAGTCGGGCAAGCTTCACAAGGATGCGCTGACGGTCTCCGGCGGTCCGATCTGGGATGAGGTGAAGGACGTCCGCAACTGGAACGAAGACGTCATCCGTCCCGTCGAGCGGGCCCTGACGCAGCATGGCGGCATTGCCGTGCTCAAGGGCAATCTGGCGCCGAAGGGCTGTGTACTGAAGCCGTCGGCTGCTTCCGAGCACCTGATGCAGCATCGAGGCCGCGCCGTCGTTTTCGAGGACATCGACGACTACAAGGCGAAGATCAACGACGAATCTCTCGATATCGACGAGACCTGCGTCATGGTGATGAAGAACTGTGGTCCGCGCGGCTATCCGGGCATGGCGGAGGTCGGCAACATGGGGCTGCCGCCGAAGGTTCTGCGCAAGGGCATTACGGACATGGTCCGTATCTCGGACGCACGCATGTCCGGCACGGCCTATGGCACCGTCCTCCTGCATACCTCGCCGGAAGCCGCTGTCGGCGGTCCGCTCGCGGTGGTTCGCAACGGCGACATGATCGAGATCGATGTCGCCAACCGGCGCGTCCATCTCGATATCCCGGACGAGGAACTGCAGCGCAGGCTTGCCGCTTGGCGGCCGGCAGCGGAAGCGCCGATCGGCGGTTACGCGCGCCTCTTCCACGATCACGTGGAAGGTGCCGATACCGGCGCCGACTTCGACTTCCTGAAGGGTTGCCGCGGCAGCGCCGTCGGCAAGGACTCGCACTGAGGAGAGCCCCATGACGAAGCGTATTCCGCTGGCGCTCGTGGGCGTCGGCAAGATTGCCCGCGACCAGCATATTCCCTCGATCGCCGGGGGCATGGATTTCGAGCTTGCCGCAGCCGTCAGTCGGCACGGCAAGGTCGATGGCGTCGAGAATTTCGAGAGCTTCGAAACCTTTCTCGCCGCCCGTCCGGACGTGACGGCCGTTTCGCTCTGCACACCGCCGGAAGTCCGTTTCGACATGGCGAAAAAGGCGATTGCCGCCGGCCGCGACGTGCTGATGGAAAAGCCTCCCGCCACTACGCTCGGCGAAGCCGAAGCGCTGACGGCGCTTGCCGCCGAGGCGGGCGTGACGCTGTTTGCCACCTGGCACTCCCGCTTTGCGCTCGGTGTCGAACCGGCGCGACTCTGGCTTTCGGACAAGATCGTCAAGGGCGTGTCGATCGTCTGGAAGGAAGACGTGCGCCGCTGGCATCCCGGTCAGGCCTGGATCTGGGAGCCAGGCGGTTTCGGCGTGTTCGATCCCGGCATCAATGCGCTGTCGATCCTGACTGCCGTCGTACCGGGTCCGATCCTTGTCGAACGCGCGGCGCTGGAATTTCCGGAAAACAGGAAGCAGCCGATTGCAGCCTCGATCGCCATGCGCACCGTCGATGGGGCTCCCGTAGGCGCCGAATTCGACTGGCGCCAGGAAGGCCCGCAGACCTGGGACATCACGATCGAGACCGATAAGGGCTCTTTGCGTCTTTCAAAGGGCGGTTCGGAACTCTATATCGGGGATGCGCTCCACACGGCAGGTCCCGACCGGGAATATGCCGGCATCTACGAGCGCTTCGGCGCGCTTGTCCGCGCCCGTGAAAGCGATACCGACTACCAACCGTTGAGACTCGTGGCGGATTCCTTCCTCTGCGGCGAACGGAAGGTGGTCGCTTCCTTCGAAGATTGACCATAACGAGGAGGCCCTGCCTTGGCCTATACACTGACCGGAAAGCACCTGATCGCAGGCAACTGGGTTGCAGGTAACGAAACCTTCGACTCTTCGCCGGCTACTGGCCCCGTCCGCTCCTTTTCCACCGGCACGGCCGCGCTGGTCGATCGGGCGGCTAAGGCTGCCGAGGAGGCCTTCGAAACCTACGGCTATTCGAGCCGCGAATCCCGCGCCGCCTTCCTGGAGGCGATCGCAGAGGAAATCGATGCGCGTGGCGATGCGATCACAGAGATCGCCATGCAGGAAAGCGGCCTTCCCGAAGCCCGGCTCATCGGCGAGCGTGGCCGCACCGTCGGCCAGCTCCGGCTGTTTGCCGCCCATATCCGCAAGGGCGACTATCTCGATCGCCGCCACGATGAAGCGCTTCCCGACCGCAAGCCGCTGCCGCGTCCGGATCTGAAGCTCGTCCAGCGTCCGATCGGGCCGGTCGGCGTGTTCGGAGCCTCGAATTTTCCGCTCGCCTTTTCAACGGCCGGGGGCGACACGGCGTCGGCGCTGGCTGCCGGCTGCCCGGTTGTCGTCAAGGGCCATGAAGCGCATCCGGGCACGAGCGAAATCGTCGCTCAGGCGATTGATGCCGCGATCAAGCGCACCGGCGTCCATCCTGGCGTCTTCTCGCTCGTGCAGGGCGGAAGCCGCGAGGTCGGAACCTCGCTCGTCCAGCATCCGCTGGTCAAGGCCGTTGGCTTCACCGGTTCGCTGGGCGCCGGTCGCGCACTCTTCGATCTCTGCGCGCGCCGTCCCGAACCGATCCCGTTCTTCGGCGAACTCGGTTCCGTCAACCCGATGTTCCTACTGCCGGCAGCGCTTGCCGCCCGCGGCGAGGCGATCGCCAAGGGCTGGGTTGGTTCGCTCACCACCGGCGCTGGCCAGTTCTGCACCAATCCCGGCATCGTCGTGCTGACGGAAGGGACCGATGCGGACACTTTCACGGCCACGGCCGAGCAGGCGCTTGCACAGGTCGGTGCGCAGACCATGCTGACGGATGGCATTGCCGATGCCTATCGCAAGGGTGCCGCCCGTATCGCCGCTGTCGAGAATGTCCGCTCTGTACTGACTTCGACCTGCGATCTGCGCAACGCCAAGCCGTATCTCTTCCAGACGACGGCCGAAAACTGGCTGGCGAACCATGAACTCGGCGAGGAGGTCTTCGGTCCGCTCGGCATCATCGTGACGGCCAAGGATGCCGACGAGATGGTGGCGCTCGCCCGCAGCCTCGAAGGACAGCTCACCTCGACGCTGCATCTCGATGCCGGCGACGAGCCGATCGCCGGTCGCCTGCTGCCGGTCCTCGAGCGCAAGGCAGGTCGCATTCTGGCAAACGGCTTCCCGACGGGAGTCGAGGTGGCCGACGCCATGGTGCATGGCGGTCCCTACCCGGCTTCCACCAATTTCGGCGCGACCTCCGTCGGCACGATGGCGATCCGGCGGTTCCTCCGTCCGGTTTGCTATCAGGACATTCCGGTCGCCCTTCTGCCCGAAGACCTGCAATAAAAGGATGACTTGCCGCCCATGACCGGTTCGCCGTTTGCCGCCCTCGTCGATTGGGGAACCAGCAATTTCCGCCTCTGGATCGTGAATGCCGAAGGCGGTGTTCTGGCGGAGCGTCAGTCGGATGACGGCATGGGCAGGCTCGAACGGGATCGTTTCGGTCCCGTCCTGGAAAGCCACCTGCAGGCGCTTGCCGCGCCCGCAGGCCTTGCCGCCGTTGTCGCCGGCATGGCGGGCGCCCGCAGCGGCTGGCTGGAGGCGCCTTATGTCGAGACGCCGGCTCCCCTCGACGGTCTTTATCGCGACGCTGTGACGCCGGAGTATTCCAGCCGCCGGGTTTTCATCCTGCCGGGTGTCTGTCAGAGGATTGCTGGCGCCGAGGATGTCATGCGAGGGGAGGAAACCCAGCTTTCCGGTGCCGTCGCTTCCGGGCTGCAGAACGGTCTGTTCTGCCTGCCCGGCACCCATTCCAAATGGGCGGATGTCAGGGATGGCGCGGTTTCACGCTTCACCACCGCCATGACCGGGGAACTTTTCCAGCTTCTCAGCCGACAGTCGATCCTTCGGCTTTCTGTCCCGGAGGATGCGCGTGCCGATGCCGAACACGCGGCTTTCGCCGCTGGTGTCGACGAGGCGACCGACCCGCATTTTTCCTTGACGACCCGCCTCTTCTCGATCCGGGCGGAAAGCCTGCTGGGTTCGGCCGATGGAACGGCTGCGATCTCCCGCCTCTCCGGCCTGCTGATCGGCGCGGAAGTCGCCGCCATGAACCGGCGCTATATGCCGGAAGGCGAGGTGCACATCATCGGTACGGGCGCTCTCGCCCGCCTTTATACCAGGGCGCTCGGACTGTCCGGCATTCGCGCCTCGGCGCTCGATGGAGGCGAACTGGTCCGGAAGGGATTGTTCGCCGCCGCCCGCGCCCTCGTTTCCGTCGCCTGAAGGAGTGACAAGTCATGACCTCTTCCTCCATCTCGTCCGTCGCCTGGCCGAAGCTGAAGCGCAACCTCGTCGCGATCCTGCGCGGCGTCCGACCGGATGAGATCGAGGCGATCGTCGATGCGCTGGTCGAAGCCGGATTCGAGGCGATCGAAGTGCCGCTGAATTCGCCGGATCCGTTTGTCTCGATCGAGAAGGCGCGCCGGCTTGCGCCTGCCTCCTGCCTGATCGGCGCCGGAACTGTGCTCGACGTCGCCAATGTCGACCGTCTCGCCGACGTCGGCGGCAATCTTCTCGTCACCCCCAATGTCGAGCCGGATGTCATAAGGCGTGCGGTCGACCATGGCATGGTTACCATGCCGGGCGTCTTTACCGCCACGGAGGCGCTGCTTGCCGCGAAATCCGGGGCGGCGGCGCTCAAGTTCTTCCCCGCGAGCGCGCTGGGTGCGCAGGGCATCAGTGCGATTCGTGCGATCCTGCCGCCGACACTGCCGATCGGCGCCGTCGGCGGCGTTTCCGAAACCGATTTCGCCGCCTATCTGAAGGTCGGCGTCACCTGTTTCGGTCTCGGTTCCAGTCTCTACAAGCCCGGATATGATGCCCGGGCCGTTGCCGAACGCGCGATCAAAACCGTTGCCGCCTATGATGAGACGGTCGCCGGCGCCTGACATCCTGGGGTCCAGAAAAGAGAGGAGTTAATCTTTTCTCTTTTTGTCCAGTTTAAAGTTGACTCTTCTTGTTCACTTAATATTGTCCCTCCGTTCGCGGCGCATACGGGGATCGGTCGCTGCGGACCTTTGGACAGGCATGAACAGGAGAGGTCTATGCAGCGGCGGAGCGATCAACCGGCGGTCGGAGTAAATTCGGGACGGCGTTCGGCAAAGGGAATATGTCAATCCCTTCTTGCCGGCGTCGCAACTCTGGCCGTCCTTGCGGCAGCCGCGAGTGCGGTTGCCCAGGAACCCGCTCAGGACGGATCGACCGAGCTGAAGCCGATTGTCGTCACCGGCAAGAAGGAGAGCGCCGTCGGTCCCGATGCGACGGTGGTGGCGACCGAATCGGCCACCGGCACGAAGACCGACACTCCGATCCTCGACACTTCAGCCTCTGTCTCCGTGGTGACGCAGAAGGAAATGGAGATGCGGGGGGTCGATAATCTGCAGCAGGCCCTTTCCTATACCGCAGGCGTTCTCGGCGACGAGTTCGGCTCAGACGACCGCTATGACTATCTTCGTATTCGTGGTTTCGACCAGACGGCGCTCGGCACCTATCGCGACGGCCTGCCTGCCCGCATCCCGGCATGGTTCACGGCGAGCCGTCTTGAGCCCTATGGTCTGCAACGGGTGGAGGTGCTGAAGGGCTCGACTTCCACGCTTTTCGGCCTTAACGGCCCGGGCGGGCTGGTCAATGCCATCACCAAGCGCCCGCAGGATGAGTTTCATGCGGAAGTCTACACCACCTTCGGCGACGAACACATCGAGACCGGCACCGATTTCGGTGGCCCGATCGGCGACAGCGATGTCTGGAGCTACCGGTTCACCGGCAAGTGGCAGGACGCGGCCAACAGCTATGACTATTCCAACGACGACCGGCTCTATATCGCGCCGGCCCTGACCATCAAGCCCGAGGAAGGCACTTCGCTCACCATCCTGACGGATTATTCGAAGCGTGAAAGCAGCCTCTCCTACGGCTTTATCGACGGCGTCGACATCGACCTCGATACCTTTCTGGGCGAGCCGGAATTCAACAAGTTCAATACGGAGCAGACCGATGTCGGCTACCAGTTCGAACACGAGTTCGACAACGGCCTGACTTTCCGGCAGAACGCCCGCTACAGCCATATCGATCTCGACTATGAGCAGGTCTATGGCGGCACGACCGATCCGGCCGACGATCGCACAGCGTTTCAGGTCTATAGCAGCGGCTATCGCTTCACGATCGACAATCAGCTTCAGTACGATGCGAGTTGGCAGGCGTTCGACAGCAAGACGCTGCTCGGTCTCGACTACACCTATGACAATACCCGGGAAGATATCGACAGCGGCACGGTGCCGGGTATCGACATCTACGATCCCGTCTATTGCGGCCGAAGCTGCATCACCCTCGGACCGTATGTCGACTGGCGCGTGAAGCAGAAGGCTCTCGGTATCTACGCACAGGAAGAGCTGACCTTCGACGATCGCTGGATCCTGACGCTCGGCGGCCGCTACGATCATGTGAACACCGTAGCCGACTATCTGGATACCGGACTGCAGGACGACGATACCGCAGAGGCCTTTACCTCGCGGGTCGGCCTTACCTACAAGATCAACCCGGAACTCGCCGTCTACGCCAATTATTCGGAGTCCTTCCAGCCGCTCGTCACGCCGGGTGCCAACGGCTATTCGGTGGAGGGTTCGCTGAAGCCGCAGGAGGGCACTCAGTATGAGGTCGGCCTCAAGTACCGGCCGGAAAGCATCGATGCGCTCTTCACGCTCGCTCTCTTCGATCTCAAACAGACCAACGTTCCCACCTATGTGACTCCGACCGTGCAGCGCCAGATCGGCGAGGTTCAGGTGCGGGGCGTCGAACTCGAAGGCAAGATGGCGCTCAACGATCGCCTCAACCTCACGCTCGCCTATTCTTATTGGGATGCAGAAATCCTGGAGGACGGTCTCAGCGGCAATGCCGGCAATCGACCGGATCGCGTGCCGGAGCATATCGCTTCCGCCTGGCTCGATTATACGATCCCAGGTGACGGATTTCGGGGCGATCTGACGTTTGGTGCCGGCGTCCGGTATGTCGGCCAGACCTTCGGCGACGCGGAGAACACCGTATCCGTCGATGGTTATACCGTGGTCGATGCGGCGGTGAACTACAAGGTGACGGACAATCTCAATCTTGCCGTCAACGCTACCAACCTGTTCGACCGCGAATACCAGACGACCTGCTACTATGGCACCTGCTACTATGGCGACCGCCGGAAGGTCGTCGGTACGCTGAAGTACACCTGGTGAGGCTGTGAGCCCGGAACCGGTCAAAGAGGTATCGGTCGCCGATGGCCCGGTCGCGTCGAAGGACGCGGCCGGCGTCGTTGATTTTGCCGATCTGCTGGCGCGCAAAACCGGCGCCAAATACATCTACAGCACCGGCAGGTTCCTATCGCGCCCGCCTGCCGGCACCGAGCTCGTTGCCTGCCAGGAATTGGCGGACGAGCGGATATTCTCAGGGCTGATCGACCGCTATGCCCTCCGCTACAGCGAAGCCGACCGGCGGGCGGTGGTCTCGATGTGGACGACGTATTATTTCAGCAGCCTGATGATCGGCGCTGCCGTCGCCTGGCTCGAACTGCGGCGCGTCCTGCCTTTGTCCCTTGATCGACTGAACCTCGCGGCAGACGCCGCCAGCGGAGAGCCACGGGCCTTCGTGTTTCCCGACTGGGGCCACGAGGAGGAGGGGGCTACCATACATGAAGCCCTTCACGGCCTTTTCCGCCTGCATGCCGAGCCGCTCATCCATGCCATTGCCGCAAACGCCGGCGTCAGCCGCAAGCTGATCTGGGCGAATGCGGCCGGCTATCTCAGCTGGATCGTCAGCGAGGTCGGGCGGCTGACAGATCCGGCGCTGGCTGTTGAGGGGATGGTCTTGCTCGACGAACCGTGCTGGCCCGACGGTTGGAAGAACCCGCTTTTCGGCATGATACGCCGGGAGTGCGGGGAAGATGGCGCCACCTTCGGCCGCCGCCGCGTCTGTTGCCTGCGCTATATCCTGCCGGGCGTTGCCGGCTGCGGCGCGGTCTGTCCCCTGCCGGAAGGCCGCAACTGACGGCGGTCAAGCCTTCTTTCGCAGCATCAGCATGAGGAACGGTGCGCCGACCAGCGCCGAAACCAATCCCGCCGGTATCTGGTAAGGGAAGACGACGGTGCGTCCCGCCCAGTCCGCCAGCACCATCAGTCCGCCACCGATCGCGGCTGCGCCGGCCATCTGCGGAAATGCCCGGACAAGCCCCGCTTCGCGGGCCAAATGCGGTCCCATCAGCCCGATGAAGCTCAAAGGCCCGACGCTCAGCGTTGCGGCCGCGCTCATCAGCCCGGCGAGGCCGAAAAGCGCCAGCCGCGAGCGGGTGAGCGGAAGACCGAGTGCTGTCGCCGCGTGGGGGCCGAGCGGCAGGATATCCAGCCAGCGGCGGGTCGAAAGAGCGAGGGCGATCAGCAGCGCCGCTGCTGCGGAAACGGTCACGGCGGTAACGCCATCGACATTGTAGGTCGAGCCGCTCATCCAGCGCATCAGGAACATGGCGCGCGGATCGCCACTTGCCGAGAGGATGCCGACCACGGCATCGACCATGGCGCTGAGCGCGATGCCCGCAAGCAGCACCCGTTCCGGCGCAAGCCCCGAGCGGGCGGCGAAGACAAAGATAATGCCGAGCACGATCAGGGCGCCAAGGGCGGCGGAACCGAGCTGGCTCGCCAGATCCGGGGCGGCCAGCGCAAAGACCGCGACTGTCACGCCGAAGGTCGCCCCGGCACTGATGCCCAATACCTCGGGGCTTGCCATTTCGTTGCCGGTGAGCCGTTGCAGAATGACGCCGGCTACCGCCAGCATCGCGCCGGAGGCGAGTGCCGCGAAAACCTTGGGCGCCCTCAGCATCAGGATTTCCCCGGCCGCTGCCGGATCCAGGAAGGCCCAGCCGCCGTCCAGCGCGCGGCCAAGGAACAGGCCGACCAGCACGATGATCGCAACGGCGGTAAGAGCCAGGAGGAGCGCCTTCGGGCCTGCGGCCAACCGGCCGCCTTGCCTCGTTCGGCCTTGCAGTACCCGGTGACGGGTCTTCAGCCGGGGCAGCAGCAGGAGAAGAAGCGGCGACCCGAAAACGGCGGTGACGGCGCCGGTCGGCAGGAAATCGGCCATGGCACCGGCGAGATATTGCACGGCCCCGTCGGCGAACCACAGCAGCGTTCCTCCCATAAGGCTCGACCAGACCAGAATCTCGACCGGACGCCGGGCGCCGGAAAGCCGGGCAATGGTCGGAGCGACAAGGCCGATGAAACCGATGACCCCGACGGCGCTGGTAACGAAGGCCGCAAGTGTCACGGCGGCTGCGACAGCGACGAAACGCAGTTGCGCGATGCGCAGGCCAAGCGCGGATGCGCCGGCTTCGCCGAGTTCCAGCAGCGAAAGCGGACGGATAATCAGCGCCGAAAGGATCGCGACGGCGGCAAGCTTGGGCGCCAGCGAAAGCGGTATGGACCAGCTCTGCTGGGAGAGCGATCCCGCGCCCCAGATGAACAGGCTGACGAGATAGCGCTCATTGAGCAGCATCAGGATTGCCGAGAGTGCGCCGCACCATAGGCTGATGACGAGGCCGGAGAGCACCAGGGAAAACGGCGAGAAGCCCCGCCGCACGCCGAGCAGGAAGACGAGAGCCGCGGCGATGGCACTGCCGGCGAGGGCGACGAGATCGCGGCCAAGGCCGAGCAAGGCGGGCGCAAAGAGCGTAGCGACCGCAAGCGCCAGGTTTGCGCCGGCCGAAATGCCGAGCGTGGTCGGCGAGGCGAGGGGATTGCGCAGCACCTGCTGGAAAAGCGCACCCGAAAGCGCGAGCGCCGAGCCCGCCAGAAGCGCTGTCGCCATGCGGGGCAGGGTGGAATAGAGGAGCACCATGCGCGTGACGTCGTAGCCGGCTGCAGGCGCGGCTTCGAGGGCCGGCGCGACCTGAAACCAGGCAATAGCTGCCGCCAGCAGCGCCATTGTAAGCGTGACGGACGCCGGCCCGAAAGGGAATCCTACCGATCTGCTGTTCATGAGCCGGATTCCAGCTTGCTGGTGATGAGGGAGGCGAGGCGCATGGCCTCGTTGACCATGCCGAACATCAGGGCGGCGGGAACCACCGAAAAATGCCCCGGCCGGGCGAAGGGCAGGGCCTGCCAGAGCGGGCTCTGGCTGAGCTTCGGCATGACGTCTGCGGGAACGGGCTCGAAGGCGATCAGTTGCGCACGGGGGTCTTCAATCCTCGACAGTTCCTCGATGCCGATGGCCTGAAAGCCCCAGTAGTTCGATCTTTCCTTCCAGGCGTTCTCGACGCCGATCTTTTCCAGCACGTCGTTGAACAGGCCGGGGGCGCCATAGATGCGGGCGTGGCGGGCGTCCATGAAATTGATGAGCGCCAGCGGGGGCGGCGACAGCGGCTCGAGCCTTCGGCGGCAATCGGCGAAGAAGGCTTCCGCCGCCGCAAGATAGCGCTCGCCCTCTTCCGCCCGACCGATGGCTTCGGCGAGTTTCCGGGTCGCCGCGATAGAGGCCGGCAGGATTTCCCCGCCTTCCGGGGTGTATATCGCCAGCCGCAGGACCGGCGCGATCTTTTCGAGCTTGGGAATGAGTGCGTCGAGATAGGGCGTGGCCAGGATGAGATCGGGCTTCAACGCGACGAGGACTTCGAAATTGACTTCCCAGGGGCTGCCGAGGTCGAGCACGCCCGGCGGCATTTCCGGTTCGACCATCCATATGTCCCAGTCGGCCAGCGAAGCGACCGCGGCCGGCGTGACGCCGAGCGAAAGCAGGGTGGAGGCGAGGCCGTAATCGAGGCTGGCGATCCTCGGCGTGTTGTTCGCGAGGACCGGCACGGCCGACATCGACAGCGCGCCGACCATCGCCCGCAGCAGGGTGCGGCGTCTGAGCGGAAACAACGAGCCTGGGTTTTCACGAAACATAGGCGAGCGGTATGCTGAGGGCCGGATGGGGCATCACGTCCATCGCGATGCCGTAGATGTTCTCCAGCGCTTCCCGCTGCAGCAGCTCGGCCGGCGTGCCGCCTGCGACCACTTTTCCGTGTTTCAGGGCATGGATGCGGTCACAGAAGCGGGCGGCCATGTTGATGTCGTGCAGCACGATCACGACGCTCAGCCCCTTCTCGCGCGAAAGCCGGCGAACGAGCGAAAGCACCTCCATCTGGTGGGCGATATCCAGCGCCGAGGTCGGTTCGTCGAGAAGCAGGCATTCACTGTCCTGGGCCACCAGCATGGCGATCCAGGCGCGCTGTCGCTCGCCGCCGGAGAGCGTCTCGACCAGCCTGTCGGCGAAGTCGTCGAGATGGGTAAGCGCGATGGCTTCCTCGACCTTCTGCCGGTCCCGGTCGGTGAAGCGCCCCAGCGCCCCGTGCCAGGGATAGCGTCCGCAGGCCACCAGTTCGCGCACCGTCATGCCGGCGCCGGCGCCGACGTCTTGCGGCAGATAGGCGACGCTGCGGGAAAAGGCGCGCGCATCGAAGGAGGCGGCGGGACGCCCGGCGTAATGAACCGTTCCGGAATTTTGGGTCTGCTGGCGGGCCATGATCTTCAGGAGCGTTGATTTGCCGGAGCCGTTATGACCCACGAGCGCGGTAATCTCTCCCGCGACAAAGTCCAGCGTCACGTCGGTCAGGATGGCGCGCCCCTCGAGGGTCAGCCCGACGGCTTCGACACGGAACGCCTGTCTGGATTGTTCCGTGTCTTGTGCGGGCCATTGGTGTCTCGTCATGCTCCGCTCCTTCGCAATTGCGCAACATCGGTTGTCACAGCGTTACTAAATATGATATTTCCAATCAAGTATATCTTTCCAACAACGCTACCAGCCCCGCCGGCCTGCCCCACGAGGAGCGGAATGAGTTATCTGCCCCGCATGAACAACCGCATCGACGGTTTCTCGGTCCTTCAGGGATTTCATCGCCGCTACTGGGACGGCATGGTGGCCGATCTCTGGAACGTCGACTGCGCGCCCGAGGCTGGCGGTTATTATGTCGGGCGCGATCCGCGGCTCTTTGCCGTGCTTGAGGCGCAGTTCGGCGCGGATGGTGATTTCACCATGGCGGAGCTCGGAACGGCTCCTCTTCGCGCTTGCCAGCGCCGCGCCATTTCCTTCATCCCGGCGGGCATGGAGATGCGCACCGAAATGCGCGGCATCCGGTTCCTGCGTCATCTCGACCTGCATTTCGACGTCGACGGGCTCACCCGCCGTTTCGGCGAAGATCTTTCTCCCCAGCTGCTGGAGGAGCCGCGGTTTCTCTGCGACGAAGCGCGCCTGCTGGCGCTTGCCGACCTGATCGCCGCAGAATGCGCCGCGCCCGACCCCTTGCATGGACTTTACGGTGACGGGTTGACGCTGGCTCTCCTGATCGACGTCTTGAAGATCGGCGCCGCCGTCGAGCGGCGGCGCTCCAAGCTGGCGGCATGGCAGTTGCGCAAGGCGACGGAATTCATCGAGGAAAACTGCCTGCGCGCCATTCGCCTGGACGAGCTTGCAGCGTTGACGGGTCTGTCGCCATCCCATTTCAGCCATGCCTTCAAGGCGTCCACCGGCCTGCCGCCGCATCGCTGGCAGATGAAGGTCCGCATGGTGCGCGTCAAGGAGTTCTTGCGCCGGCACGACATGTCGCTGACCGCGGTCGCCGCCGAAACCGGCTTTGCCGATCCCGCCCACTTCGCCCGCGTCTTCCGTCGTCAGGTCGGCGTATCGCCGTCCATGTGGCGCAAGGCAAACCTCGATTGAGAACGAGCATCGATCCACCGAGCGAAGTTTGACCAAATACGGTCAAGCGCGCGCAGGAACGGACAAGCAGGAAGAATAATCCTGATATAAATACTCATCTTATTTTCGACACTATTCGATCCGGCCGGGTGCAGGGCCTGCCGGTGTAACGGGGTATATCATGCGCAGACAAAGGGGATATCGCTCGAAGAGCAGGGCTTGGCGTGCGGGGGTTGCGCTGGCGATACTGGCCTGGCCGGCTGCCGCTGCCGCCCAGGACGCCGGCACGACGCTTGAAACCATCGTGGTCCAGGGCAAGAAGGAAAGCGCGACCGGTCCGGTCGACGGCTATGCTGCAAGCCGTTCCTCGACCGGTTCCAAGGCGGATACGCCGATTGCCGAGATCCCGCAGTCGGTATCTGTTGTCGGTCGTGAGGAACTCGACGACCGCGGTGTGACCAATAAGGTGGACGAAGCCCTTCGCTATACCGCCGGTGTCTTCGCCGAACCTTTCGGCGTCGATCCGGATACGGACTGGATCTATATCCGCGGCTTCGATGCGACACAGACAGGCGTGTTTCTCGACGGTCTCAGCCTCTATTCCTATGGCTTCGGCGGCTTCCAGATGGACCCGTTCTTCCTGGAGCGCGTCGAGGTGCTGAAGGGACCGGCTTCGGTTCTCTATGGTGCGGCCAATCCGGGCGGTCTCGTCAACATGGTGGGCAAGCGCGCGCTGGATGAAAAGCTGCTCTACACCGAAACCGGCATCAACAGCGACGGCAACGCCTTTTTCGGCTTCGATGCGGGCGATGTTCTTCAGGAGGGCGCATTCAGCTACCGCCTGACCGGCAAGATCTCCGGTGGCGACCAGTATACCGACTATTCCGAGGATTTCCGCGGCGGGATCATGCCGCAATTCACCTGGAAGCCGGACGAGGCCACCAAGCTCAACGTTTACGGTTTCTATTCCGCGCTCGATCAGGTGCATGTCGGCAACGGATTCTACCCTTACGTCGGCACGGTGGTCGAAGCTCCCTTCGGCAAGATCGACCCGAAGTCCTTCTATGGCGAGCCGGACATCGACCATGGCGAATACCAGCAGACCATGATCGGCTATGAGATCGAGCATGAGCTGGACAGTGGCTGGACGCTTTCCCAGAACGCCCGCTACGCCCATCTCAACAAGTACGAGAACGCGCCATATACTTACGGTTACTACGATTCCTCGACCGGCACCGGCTATCTCGAAGAACCAGTCGGCCCGGATTACCAGTTCTACCGCATCGGTTTCGAGGGCAAGTCAAAGGTCGACAGCTTCGTCATCGACAACCGGATCAATGGCGAATTCGCAACCGGCGGACTGGATCACGACCTGACCGTCGGGCTCGATTATAAATATTATCGTCTCGATCATGAGCAGGCCTGCTGCGGCTCGACGCCGATCAGTGTCACGGACCCGGTCTACGGCGCACCGCAGGGCACCAATTTCGTCTATCTCGACCAAGTTCTGACCCAGCAGCAGGTCGGCATTTATGCTCAGGACCAGATCAAGTTCGGCGGTGGCTTCATCGCCACGCTCAACGGCCGTTACGACTTCGTCAAGACGGAATCGGATGCGACCGTCGGCTATTCCTACTCATCCGACGACAAGGCGGCGAGCGGCCGTGTCGGTCTCGCCTACGAGTTCGCCAGCGGCTTCACGCCCTATGCCAGCGCCTCGACCTTCTTCAATCCCGTGATCGGTTCCAGCGCCACCGCGCCGATCAAGCCGGAAGAGGGCTATCAGGTCGAGGGCGGCTTCAAGTATGAGCCGACCGCATTCGAGGGCCTGTTCACGGCATCGGTCTTCCATCTGGTCAAGCAGAACTGGACCGTTACCGATCCGGCCACCTTCCTGCAGTCGCAGATCGGTGAAGTCACCTCCACCGGCATCGAGCTGGAGGCCAAGGTGCAGATCGCCGACGCCTGGAAGGCGACGGCGGCCTTTACCTGGCAGGATCTCGAAATGACAGAACATGCCGATCCGACCCTTGTCGGCAACAGCCCCTACCTCATTCCCGCTGTTACCGCTTCGGCCTGGCTCGACTACACGGTGCCGACAGGCGTTCTCGAGGGCCTGAGCGTCGGTGCCGGCCTGCGCTATCAGGGCGAGTCCTGGGCCGATTACGCCAATACGCTGAAGGTGCCGGACGCGCTGCTCGCCGATGCCGCCATCCGCTACGAGAAGGACGGCTGGGGCCTGTCGTTCAATGTCGCCAACCTGTTCGACAAGGAATATGTCAAGGGTTGCCAGGGCACGCTGACCTGCGGCTATGGCGAGGGACGCACCTTCACGCTTAAGCTCAGCAAGACCTGGTAATAAGGTCTGCCGTCTGATACTCAAAGCCGCCGGAACCCATTGGTTTCCGGCGGTTTTTCGTTTGCAGATGATGGTTTGGGAGAGGTCAGCGCCACATGCCGCGCATGCGGGCGCCGACGTCGATCCGCTTCTGTCGCTCGCCATGTGCGGCCTGCCCTTCGCCGGCGGCGGCAATTGGCCAGCTCACCTTTTCGAAATATTGCAGCAGCATGGCGGGAATGAAACGCGAGCGGGCGGCATAGACGTGACGGTCCCCTTGCGCGTTCTGGCCATGGGTGAAGAAGCGCTGCGGCGTGATGATATGCAGGCTGTCCTTGGCGCGTGTCATCGCGACATAGAGGAGGCGGCGCTCCTCATCGATTTCGTCGGTGGTGCCGACGCCGAGATCCGAGGGAATGCAACCGTCGACGCAATTCAGCACGAAGACCGATTTCCATTCCTGTCCCTTGGCGGAGTGGATGGTCGAAAGGATCAGGTAATCCTCATCGCGCAACGGTACGCCGGCCTGATCGCTGGTCGCATCGGGTGGATCGAGAGTGAGTTCGGTCAGGAAGCGTTCCCGCGACGGATAGCCGCCTGCGATCTGTTCGAGCTGCAGGAGGTCGGCCATGCGGGTCTCGGCATCCTCGTGAATGCGGCCGAGATGCGGTTCGTACCATTCGCGGACCCTGGCGATTTCTCCCGGCCAGCCGAGGCTCATGCCCCTCAGTTCCATGAGCATTCTCGTGAAGGCGCCCCATTCCTCGCCGCAGCGGGGCGGCGGGGGCATTTCGGCAAGCGAAATCAGCGGCTCCGGATCGGCGGCTGCAGTGTCGAGGATCTTGCCGGCCGTCTGCGGGCCGATGCCCGGCAATAGCTGCAATAGACGAAAGCCCGCCACTTTGTCGCGCGGGTTCTGGGCGAAGCGCAGGGTTGCCAGCAGATCCTTCACATGGGCGGCGTCGAGGAATTTCAGCCCGCCGAACTTCACGAAGGGGATGTTTCTCCGGGTGAGTTCGATTTCCAGTGGGCCGCTATGGTTGGAGGCACGAAAAAGCACGGCCTGCTGTTTCAGCGTCGTGCCGGTCTCGCGGGCCGCCAGCACCTGTTCGGCGACATAGCGGGCCTGATCGGCTTCGTCGCGCACACCGACCAGCATGGGACGTTCCTCGCTTGCCCGCTCGCTCCAGAGGTTCTTGGTGAAGCGTTCGCGCGCAAGGCCGATGACGCCGTTTGCCGCTGTCAGGATCGGCTGGGTGGAACGATAATTGCGGTCGAGGGTCACGACCTCGGCGGGCGGGTCGAACTGCTTCGGAAAATCGAGGATGTTGCGGATCGTTGCGGCGCGGAAGGAATAGATCGACTGGGCGTCGTCGCCGACCACGGTGAGGCCGGTGCCGGCCGGTTTCATCGCGGTGAGGATGGTCGACTGGAGCCGGTTGGTGTCCTGGTATTCGTCGACCAGAACATGGTCGAAACGGCCGCCGATCGCGCCGGCAAGATGGGGATCGGTGACGGCATGGGCCCAGTAAAGCAGGAGATCGTCGTAATCGAGCACGTTCTGCGCCTGCTTGGCCTCGACATAGCCGGCAAACAGCTCCTTCAACTGGCTCTCCCAGTTGCTGCACCAGGGAAAGGAGGATTGCAGTGCTTCCTTCAGCGGACATTCCGCATTCACGACGCGGGAATAGATCGCAAGACACGTCGCCTTGGTGGGGAAGCGGCTTTCCAGCTTAGAGAGGCCGAGCTGGTGACGGACAAGATTCATCAGGTCGGCCGAATCCTCCCGGTCGTGAATGGTGAAATCCGGGTCGAGGCCGATCTCGTAGGCATATTCGCGCAGGATGCGCGCGCCTATGCCGTGGAAGGTTCCGGCCCATGTGAGCGCATCCGTCAGGGTGGATGCGTCCTTCCCCAGCACCTGGCGGCAGATGCGTTCCACACGCGCTGCCATTTCGCTGGCAGCACGCCGAGAAAAGGTCATCAGGAGGATGCGGCGGGGGTCGGCGTCGTTGACAAGCAGATGGGCGACGCGATGGGCCAGCGTGTTGGTTTTGCCTGATCCGGCGCCGGCGATGATGAGAAGAGGTCCAGCGCCACCCTCGGGGGCGGGAATGCCATGGGAGGCCGCTGCCCGCTGCTGCTCGTTCAGGGCATCCAGATAGGCCGACGACGACGGCAGTGACGGGCTGGAGGTCATGCCCATCATGTGCCTCAGATCGGGCGATTCGGCAAGAACATAGAGCGAACTTTCACGATATTCCGGCAGCGCGCGCACCCGCCCACGCAAAGCGCTCTTTCGGCCGAATGCGCTTTTTTTAGCTCCGCCGTATTTTGGACAAAACACCGCCCAAATTTAAACTGAGACTGCTACGCACTTGGTTGGCGCGGTGCGCCAAAACGGTCCGGTCTGGCGCATTGACCCCTTACCCCCAGCCCCCCAATGCACCCGGGCCGGACCGGCCAAGGCAAAATCCTTCGAGAAGCTTCAGATTTTGGCCGGATCGATCATCATGGTCGCGCCGAGAATGCCTGCGGGCTCGCCCTGCGGTCCGGTGGACTGGAGAAGGATGGCGCAGCCGCTATTACCGTCCGCACCGATGAGCTTTGCCGGCAGCACGAGATCCAGCGGCTTGCCGTCCCACATTCCGACGGTCTGGACATCGGTGACGCTGTTCCAGTAGACCATCTTCTTGCCGACGTTCTCGCCCTTCAGGAGCTCCACCGTTTCCTTGCGGCGGAAATAGACCACCACCACGTCGGCCTTGCCGACCCCGGCGCCGATCTTGACCACGAGTTCGTCGCCCTTCTTTTCGGCCTCGACGGGAATGCTGATGCCGTTGCCGGTCTTTTCCAGCGCGTCGAGCTTCTGGTTGATCGCACCGACATCGGTGCCTTTCATATGGTCGCGACCGTTGAGGATGGCCTGGGGCGTATAGACGCCGCTGCGGCCGAGGCTGCGGGCATAGCCGTACTGGCGGGTGGTGTTTTCCTTCGAGGCGAGCGTGTCCGCCCAGCCCATGTAGTTCCAATAGTCGACATGATAGGCAAGCGCCACCACATCGCCCTGGCGCACCAGCGCCTCGAAGGCGCGGTCGGCCGGCGGGCAGGAGCCGCAGCCCTGCGAGGTGAACAGTTCCACCACGCCCTTCAGCGGCGTTCCGTCGGCCGAGAGCGCGGGCGCGGCGAGCGCCAGCGTCAGGAAAAGTGCCAGACCTTTGAACATGCCCCTGCTCATGGAGTGCCCCGTCGCGCGATCGGCGGCTCGCGGAGGGTGCCGCCGTCGATCTTTTTTTGTGCGTGTCGACACATAGCTCTTCCGGCGTTCAAGGCAAAGTCACGATGGGGTGAAACTGCCCGCCAATCGCGCCGTCCGGTGCCGGAATGACAAAGAAAACCGCCGGCCGACGAGGTTGACCGGCGGTTCTTGTCGTTGGAAGCCGTCCGGATCAGGCGGCGAGGTCGCGAAGAACGGTCTGCAGAATGCCGCCGTTCTCCATGTAGGTGACCTCGTCGAGCGTATCGATGCGGCAAAGCAGCGGGACTTCCTTCACCGAACCGTCGGCATAGGTGATCTTGGCGATCTTGGTCTCGCGCGGCTTGATGTCGCCTTCGAGGCCCTCGATGGTGACAGTTTCGTCGCCCTTGAGGTTGAGCGAAGCCCAGGTGGTGCCGTCTTCGAAGGTGAAGGGAACCACGCCCATGCCGACCAGGTTCGAGCGGTGGATACGCTCGAAGGACTGGGCGATCACGGCCTTGACGCCGAGCAGGTTGGTGCCCTTCGCGGCCCAGTCGCGGGACGAACCGTTGCCGTATTCGACGCCGGCGAAGATCACGAGCGGAACGCCCTCTTCCTTGTACTTCATGGCGGCGTCGTAGATCGACATCTCTTCCTTCGACGGATAGTGGATGGTGTAGCCACCTTCCTTGCCGTTCGGGCCGAGCATATGGTTGCGGATGCGGATGTTGGCGAAGGTGCCACGCATCATGACTTCATGGTTGCCGCGGCGTGTGCCGTACTGGTTGAAGTCCGCGACCTGGACACCGTTGTCGAGCAGGTAGGCACCAGCCGGCGAGGCGGCCTTGATCGAACCGGCCGGGGAGATGTGGTCGGTGGTGATCTTGTCGCCGAACAGGCCGAGGACGCGGGCGCCCTTGATGTCGTGCAGGCCCTCACCGGTCTTCTTCATGCCGACGAAGTAAGGCGGGTTCTGAACGTAGGTCGACTTGTCGTCCCAGGCATAGGTCTGGCCTTCCGGAACCTGCACGGCCTGCCAGTTCGCGTCGCCCTTGAATACGTCGGCATACTTCGATTCGAAGAGTTCGCGCGTGACGTATTTGTGGATGAACTCCTGCACTTCCGCAGAGGTCGGCCAGATGTCCTTGAGGTAGACCGGATTGCCGTTCTTGTCCTCGCCGAGCGGTTCCTTGGTCAGGTCCTTCTGGACCGAACCGGCAAGCGCGTAGGCGACCACGAGCGGCGGAGAGGCGAGGTAGTTCGCCTGGACGTCAGGCGAAATGCGGCCTTCGAAGTTACGGTTGCCCGAGAGTACACCCGCGGTGATCAGGCCCTTGTCGTTGATCGTCTTCGAAATTGCCGGCGGCAGCGGGCCGGAGTTACCGATGCAGGTCGTGCAGCCAAAACCGACGAGGTTGAAGCCGAGCGCGTCGAGTTCCTTCTGCAGGCCGGACTTGGCGAGATATTCGCCGACGACCTGCGATCCCGGTGCAAGCGAGGTCTTGACCCACGGCTTGGTCTTCAGGCCCTTGGCAACGGCGTTGCGGGCGAGAAGGCCGGCGGCGATCAGGACGCTCGGGTTCGACGTGTTGGTGCAGGAGGTGATGGCGGCGATGCAGACGTCGCCATGACCGAGATCGAAGCTTTCGCCTTCGACCTGGTAGCGCGTGGTAAGCTGACCCGGCTTCTTGTAGTCGCCTTCGAGGGCGGTTGCGAAGTTCGGGGCGATGGTTTCGAGCGGCAGTCTGCCTTCCGGACGCTTCGGGCCGGCCATCGAGGGAACGACGTCGCCGAGGTCGAGTTCCAGCGTGTCGGTGAAGACGAGCTGGGAGCCGTCATTGTCGCGCCACATGCCCTGCGCCTTGGAATAGGCTTCGACGAGGGCGATGCGGTCCTTGGTGCGGCCGGACATGTTGAGGTAGTTGACGGTTTCGGCGTCGATCGGGAAGAAGCCGCAGGTCGCGCCGTATTCCGGACCCATGTTGCCGATGGTGGCGCGGTCGGCGACCGGCATGTTGTCCATGCCCGGGCCGAAGAATTCGACGAACTTCGAAACGACGCCCTTCTTGCGCAGCATCTGGACGACGGTCAGCACGAGGTCGGTGGCGGTGACGCCTTCCTTGAGCTTGCCGGTGAGCTTGAAGCCGATGACCTCGGGCAGAAGCATCGAGACCGGCTGGCCGAGCATGGCGGCTTCGGCTTCGATACCGCCCACACCCCAGCCCAGAACGCCGAGGCCGTTAATCATGGTGGTGTGGCTGTCGGTGCCGACGCAGGTATCGGGGTAGGCGATCGTCTCGCCGTCTTCTTCCTTGGTCCAGACAGCCTGGCCGAGATATTCGAAATTGACCTGGTGACAGATACCGGTGCCCGGAGGAACCACGCGGAAGTTCTTGAATGCCTGCTGGCCCCACTTCAGGAAGCGGTAGCGCTCGCCGTTGCGCTGGTATTCCAGTTCCACGTTGCGGGCAAAGGCCTGGGGCGTGCCGAATTCGTCGACGATGACCGAGTGGTCGATGACGAGGTCGACGGGAACGAGCGGGTTGATCTTTTCCGGATCGCCGCCGAGAGCCTTGATGCCGTCACGCATGGCGGCGAGGTCGACGACCGCCGGAACGCCGGTGAAATCCTGCATCAGCACACGAGCCGGGCGGTAGGCGATTTCCGCTTCCTTGAGGCCCTTGTTGTTCAGCCATTCGGCAACGGCTTCGATGTCGGCCTTGGTAACCGAACGGCCGTCTTCGTTGCGCAGCAGGTTCTCGAGCAGAACCTTCATCGAGTAGGGAAGCTTCGAGACGCCGGCGAGGCCGTTGGCCTCGGCCTTCGGAAGGCTGTAATAGACATAGTCCTTGCCGTTGACGGTGAGCGTCGAACGACAATTGAAGCTGTCGATGGATTTGGACACGGATATGAACCCCGCTTATTCTGATAGCCTACACGTTCGTGCGGACGCCTATGCACTTCATGCACATCAGGATGCGGGTGCGACCATTTCCGCTGTCCGCCCGTGAAAATTGCCTTTCGCAATCATCAAGTTCGGCACAAGGATGAACTTCACGCCGGCCGCTGGCGTGGTTGAAACCCATATAGATAATTTCTAAGAAAGGTGCCAGACCAACGAATGGCGAATTGAGACAATTTTTTCGACAGGCAGCCGGGATGGTTGCCGGAAAGCGAACGGCATGCGGCTCACTGCCGAAAAGCTCGCCGCCAGGCGGGGTGAAGACCTGATTTTCGTCGACATTTCCTTCGAGTTGCATGCGGGCGAGGCGATGGTGCTGACCGGCCGCAACGGTTCGGGAAAATCAACATTGCTGCGGGTGGTCGCCGGGCTTCTGAGGCCGGACCGTGGCAAGGTCGAGTTCCTTTTCCGGGATGGCGAAGAAACGCGCCCGGCACGGGAGGCGAGCCATTATCTCGGCCATCGCAACGCCATGAAGCAGGAACTTACCGTCCGCGAAAATCTCGCCTTCTGGCGGGATTTCCTCGGCGACACCGAAGGCGGGGCCGGCCTTTCCGTGGAAGAGGCGGCCGAATCCGTCGGCCTCGGCAGCATCGCGCATCTGCCCTACGGCTATCTTTCCGCCGGCCAGCAGCGGCGATTCGCCATGGCCAAGCTCATCGTCGCCCACCGGCCGGTCTGGATTCTCGACGAGCCGACGGCGGCGCTCGATGCCAGCGCAGACGAAATGTTCGCCGGTCTCGTCCACGTCCACCTCGCCAAGGGTGGCATCGCAATTGCCGCTACCCACCAGCCGCTCGGCCTTAAGAACGCTAAGACGCTGGTGATGAAGGGGTTCGAGTATCACGAGGCGGAGGAAGTTTCGTGATGTGGCTTACACCCCTCTGCCCCGCCGGGCATCTCACCCTCAGGGCAGAGTGGGGTGCGGTCGGCGGAATGGTCGAAAATGGAGTTTCCGCATGATCGCCCTTTTCTTCCGCGACCTCAAACTCTCGGTGCGGGCGGGCGGCGGCGCGCTGATCGGCGTCCTGTTCTTCATGACGGTCGTCGCTGTCATCCCGTTCGGGGTCGGACCGGATCTCAACCTCCTGTCGCGCATCGGGCCGGCCATCGTCTGGATCGGGGCGCTGCTTGCTGCCCTTCTCGGGCTTGACCGCCTGTTCCAGGCGGACCGCGACGACGGGTCGCTCGATCTGATCCTGATGCAGGAGACGCCGCTGGTCTTTACCGTCTTCGTCAAGTGTCTGGCGCACTGGACCGCCACCAGCCTGCCCCTGGTCGCTGCTTCGCCCTTGCTCGGCCTCTTCATGAACATGAACGAGGTGGCGATCGGTGCGGTGATGTTGACGCTTCTCGTCGGATCACCGGCGATCACTTTTATTGGAGCGGCCGGTGCCGCCGTTGCCGTCGCATTGCCCCGCGGCGGACTTCTGGTATCCATTCTGGTGCTGCCGCTGGCCATTCCGGTACTGATCTTCGGGGTTAGCGCCTCCTATGCGGCGGTGGAGGAGCCGGCCCCATTTATGCCGCCGTTCCTGTTTCTGATTGCGATCACGCTGTTCTTCGCTGTGATCGGTCCGCTTGCCGCCGCTCTGGCGTTGCGCAATGCGTCCGATTGACCCGGATCAATTGCAGACGACCCTCTCTCAGGTTAGAAGCATTCCATGAACGACACGAGCCTTGCCATTTCGAAGTTCAGCGATCTTGCCAACCCGACCCGGTTCCTGGCGCTGGTCGCCCGTGTCCTGCCGTGGTTTGCCTGTCTGACCGCCACGCTCCTTGCGGTCGGGCTCTATCTGAGCTTCACGACCGAGGGCGACTATCAGCAGGGCGAGACGGTGCGCATCATGTATGTGCATGTGCCGGCAGCCTGGCTTTCGATGATGTGCTATTCGGTCATGGTGCTTTCGGCGATCGGCACGCTCGTCTGGCGTCATCCGCTTGCCGATGTCAGCCACAAGGCCGCCGCTCCGCTCGGGGCCGCCTTCACCCTGATTGCGCTTATCACGGGTTCTCTGTGGGGCAAGCCGATGTGGGGAACGTGGTGGGTCTGGGACGCGCGGCTCACCTCCGTCTTCGTGTTGTTCCTGATGTATCTCGGCCTCATCGCCCTCAACCGGGCGATGGACGATGCGTCGAGAGCCGCGCGCGTGAGCGCCGTGCTCATCCTCGTCGGTTTCGTCAACATCCCGATCATCAAGTTTTCTGTCGAGTGGTGGAACACGCTGCATCAACCGGCGTCGGTGATCCGGCTCGACGGGCCGACCATCGATCCGGAATTCCTCTGGCCGCTGCTCATCATGGCGGTCGCCTTCACCATGCTGTTCTTCACGCTGCACCTGATGGCCATGCGTAACGAGATCTGGCGCCGCCGGATCGCGACGCAGCGGCGCATGGCGGCTCGCATGGCGGGCCGGGAGGTTTCTCCATGAGCCATGCCTTCTATGTCTACCTGTCCTATGGGATTGCCGGCCTGATCGTTCTTGCGCTGATTGCGTGGGTCTGGCTCGACGGCCGCGCCCGCCAGGCCGAACTGAAGGTTCTGGAAGCTTCCGGCCTGCGCCGTCGCAGCGCCGGCGCAGCAAGCAAGGCCGAGGACGCCGCGCAATGAGCGAACCTGCCATCGAGGAAAAGGCAAGCAAGGGCATCGGCCGATATGCACTGGCGCTCGTTCCGCTCGCGGTGTTTGCCGTCATCGCCGGTACGGCCGCCAAAATGCTTTACGAGCAGGACGTCAACGGCAAGAATGTTTCCGATATTCCCTCGGCCCTGATCGGCACCCGTTCGCCGGTGCTCGACCTGCCCGCCCTCGACGGTTCGAACACGGCGCCGCTGACAACGACCGCCATTTCCGGCAGGCTGACGCTGGTCAACGTCTTCGCCTCATGGTGCGTGCCCTGCCGGCAGGAGCACCCGATCCTCAAGGAACTCTCGAAGGATCCCCGTCTGAACGTGGTGGGCATAAACTACAAGGATAAAAACGAGAACGCCCTGCGCTTCCTCGGTGAACTCGGCAATCCCTACAAAGCGATCGGCGTCGATCCGAACGGCAAGGCCGCAATCGACTGGGGCGTTTACGGCATTCCGGAAAGCTATCTTGTCGCCGCCGACGGCACGATCCTGTACAAGAAGGTCGGACCCTTCGATCCGCAATCGTTGGAGAACGGCCTCTTCCCGGCCATCGAAAAGGCGCTGGCCGCGGCCGAGGTCACGACGACGAAATGATGCGCAGTGTCGGCGTTTCCCCGGATACCTTTCCTTCCATGACCACCTTGTTGCGGCCGGCGCGTTTCGCCTCGTAGAGACAGGCATCGGCGCGGGCGATTGCGGCGTGGACGGAATAATCGCTTTTCGCCTGGGCGGCGATGCCGAAGCTTGCGGTTATCTCGCAATTGAAACCGTCATTCTCCCAGGCGTGGGCGGCAAAGGCCTGGCGTAGCTTTTCCGCGATTTCCCCTGCCGCCGCCGGCACTTCCTCCGGCAGAAAGGCGACAAATTCCTCACCCCCGAACCGGGCGAGAATGGCTTTGCGGGGCATGAATTGCGTGAAGAGCGCCGCAAAACCGGCAATCACGGCGTCCCCGGCGGCGTGGCCGAAGCGATCGTTCACCTGCTTGAAGTGATCGATATCGCCGATGACAATGGTGCCGGCCAATCTTCCTGCCGGCATGGAGTCCATCGCCTGTTCGAAGCCCCGGCGGTTGAGAAGGCCCGTCAGGGGATCGCGGTAGGCGGCATATTTGTAGCGCTGTATGAGGTCGTCGACCAGCGTGCCAAGCACCGTCAGCGCCAGCAGGAAAGCGATCACTCCGGCGCCGAGCTGGATGTAGAAGGCGTAGGCCGAACCGAGGAAGGCGTCGAGGGTCCCCACATCGGAGGACGAGGTCATCAGGATCAGGACGGCCACTCTCGTGAAGGTCTCGACCACGACGAGGCCGACCATGAAGACCAGCAGGCGGTCCATGGGACGACGCGGAGCGCGGGCGACTTGAAACACCGGCACGATCAGCAGCAGGGCGATGCTGGTGTCGCCGAGGATCAGTTCAGCCCGCAGGTCTTCCTTGAGGATGATGACGGCGGCAATCGCCACGAGCGCGATGCCGGCGAAGGCATAGCGCGGAGCGCGGTAATGTCTTTCCCCGAAACGGGTGAGCAGCGCATCTCCGAAAAGACAGAAGGCCGCGAGGAACAGGGCGTTTGCAACAATGGCCTGGGCCTTGAAGGACAGCACCTCCGGTGGCAGCAGCGGTATGGAAAAGCCGGCCGCCGCCGACAGGAAGCCAAGTCCCCAGAAGGTCGCGGAACCGGCGGCCCAGAGACGTGCCGACAGGAAGACCGCTCCAAAGACCGTCATGAAGAAAGGCAGGAGAAAGGCGAAATTGTCGGTCATGTCCATACGCACCCGCGCCAGTCGGCGACCGGGCGGTTTGTCCGTCCGATCGGCGGGAACCCAGCAGACGGAAATCTGCGCCGCGGCTCCCGGGTCAAAACAGGGGTCGGCGCGCTAGCCGTGGCGCGCCTCGTGCTGTTTGTCCGAAAAGCCTAGCAACCTTTTCTTAACAAAGTCTCGCTCTTGACGATCGTCAAGAAATTTCAGCCGCCCTGCCACGCGCGGACCGCATCCAGCGGCCAGACGAGCATCAGCACGTTGAGGGTGAGGTTGTCGCGGATCAGCCAGCCGGTGAAGAGTTCGAAGGCGATGGCGATCACGACCGTCAGCCAGACGGGCGCACGGGCGGCGAAGAGGAAGCCCAGCATCATCGCGACCGTATCCATCGCCGAATTCAGCACGCTGTCGCCGGTATAGCCGATCGCCATGGTCTCGCTGCGGTAGCGATTGATGATGATCGGAGAGTTCTCGAGGATTTCCCAGGCTGCCTCGATGATGACTGCAAGCGTCAGGCGGGCGCCGAATGAGCCCCGGCGCAGTACCGCCCAGCCGAGCAGGTAGAAGAGGAAGCCGTGAATGATATGGGAGGGCGTGTACCAGTCGGCGATGTGCTGGGAATTGCCTGGTGTGTTGACGCCGGGTTCGAAGAGCTTGACGTAGCCGCATTCGCAGATCGGTATGCGCCCCATGCCGAGCAGCACGACGATCTGGGCCAACAGCAACAGGCCAGCGACGATCAGCCAGAAGCGGGTGGAACTGTTGCGTATTTCGAGGTTGCCGGCGCCCGTCGTCATTTCGTCTTTCCTTCCGTGTCCTGCTCGACACCATGACGCATAATCAGCGGCATCTGGGCGAGGGTGAAGAGGATGGTGATCGGCATGGTGCCCCAGACCTTGAAGTTCACCCAGACATCGTCGGAGAAGTTGCGCCAGACGGCTTCGTTGAGCACGGCGAGGAACAGGAAGAAGATGCCCCAGCGCAGGGTGAGCTTCTTCCAGCCTTCCTCATCGAGCTGGAAGGCGGCGTTGAACACATAACCGAGCAGCGACTTGCCGAAGAAGAGGCCGCCGAGCAGAACCACGCCGAACAGCGTGTTAACGATGGTCGGCTTCATCTTGATGAAGGTCTCGTCCTGCAGCCAGATCGACAGCGAGCCGAAGACCATGACCACCACGCCCGAGACGAAGGGCATGACCGGCAGGTGCCTGAAGACGATCTTGGAAACGATCAGCGATGCAATCGTCGCGGCCATGAAGAGGGCGGTCGCGATCAACAGCGGTCCGCCGACTGCGGTCAACGCCGGGAAGGTTTTCGCCAGCCATTCGCCGCGCAGGTTGCCGAAGAAGAAGACAAGCAGCGGGCCAAGTTCGAGCGCCATCTTCAGAAGCGGATGGTGACGCTCCTCGGTGGTCGGCTGGGTATCGCTTTCGAAGTTGTTCATTGAGATGTCCGTTTGTAATCCCTGGGCTTCGGCCTGCAGTCGGTCGTCAGCGGGCGATGCCGGCAATGGCACTGGCGAAATCCTCGGCCTCGAAGGGTTCGAGATCGTCGACGCCTTCGCCGACCCCGATGAAGTAGACCGGCAGCTTGTGCTTCGCCGCGATGGCGACGAGGATGCCGCCGCGGGCGGTGCCGTCGAGCTTGGTCATGATGAGGCCGTTGACGCCCGCCACGTTGCGGAAGATTTCCACCTGGTTCATGGCGTTCTGGCCTGTGGTGGCGTCGAGCGTCTGGAGAACCGTATGCGGCGCTTCCGGATCGAGCTTGCCGAGAACGCGTACGATCTTTTCGAGTTCGGCCATCAGCTCGGCCTTGTTCTGCAGCCGGCCGGCGGTATCGATGATGAGGACGTCGCTTTTTTCGGCCTTCGCCTTTTCGAAGGCGTCATAGGCAAGACCTGCGGCATCGGCCCCGAGTTTGGTACCGATGAAGGTGGAGCCGGTGCGGTCGGCCCAGATTTTCAGCTGCTCGATGGCGGCGGCGCGGAAGGTGTCGCCGGCGGCGAGCATGACCTTGAGGCCGGAGCCGGAAAGTTTGGCGGCGAGCTTGCCGATGGTGGTGGTCTTGCCGGTGCCGTTGACACCGACCACGAGGATGACATGCGGCTTGTGGCTGAGATCGAGCGCCAGCGGCCTTGCCACCGGTTTCAATACCTTGGTGATCTCGGCCGCCATGATGCGGGCGACATCCTCGCCGCTGACATCCTTGCCGTAGCGTTCTGATGACAGCGCACCGGTGATGCGCATGGCGGTTTCGACGCCGAGGTCCGCCTGGATCAGCAGGTCCTCAAGCTCGTCGAGCGTATCCTCGTCCAGCTTGCGCTTGGTGAAGAGGGCGGCGATCTGCCCGGTCAGCTGCGAGGAGGTGCGGAAGAGGCCCGCCTTCAGGCGCTGGAACCAGGTGAGTTTTTCCTTCGGCGTTTCCGCTTCCGGCTCAGGCGTCGTTTCTGCCGTGGCGAAGCCCCTGGGGAGTGCCACCGGCCCTTCCTGTTCCGGAGCGATGTCCTCCCGCGATGCGATTTCCCCATGGGGAACGTCGGCAGGCTGTTCGGGTTGAGGGTGGAAGGCGGCTTCGGCTTCTTGCGGGACCTCGGGAACGGCGGGCGGTTCCTGGGGTGCGGAGGCCTGCTCTTCTTCGACCGTCTCGTCCGGCGATGGGCCGCCGGCGGTTTCGATCACTTCGGGCAGCACCGGCTCGGCGGCGAAGACGGCTTCTTCCGGCATCGCTTCGGCTTCAGCCTTCTCGGCGGCTTCGATCAGGCTTGCGAAATCCTCGCCTTCCGGCGGCTTTTCGCTTGCCGGCTTCTCCTTGCCGAAGGTGAAGACTTTCTTGATGAAGCCGAGCGCCATGAAGCTTTCCGTTCTGTCTTTCCGTTCGATCAGGCGGCCGAGGCCGAGGCCGGTTGAATGTCGAGGTGGCGGCCATTGTGGCCGGTGATCGTGACCGTCACAAGGTCGCGCGGCTGGAAGCCGGGCGTGGCGACGAGCGCGAAGTTTTCCGTATGGGCCATGCCGCTCATTTCCACAAGCACCGTCTGTCGCGTGCCGATCATCGCGGCGAGATGGCGGGCCTGAAGCTTTTCCGCTGTCTCGCGCAGCCGGGCGGCGCGCTCCTTGACGAGGCGGCGGTCGAGCTGCGGCATTCGGGCAGCGGGTGTGCCCGGACGCGGGCTATAGGGGAAGACGTGAAGTTGGAAAATCCCGATCTCTTCCGCGAGCCGAGCGGAATTTGCCGCCATTTCCTCGGTTTCGGTCGGGAAGCCTGCGATCATGTCGGCTCCGAAACTCATGTCGGGGCGCAATTGTTTCACGTGCGACACGAATTTCAGCGCGTCGGCCCGGCTATGGCGCCGCTTCATCCGCTTGAGGATCAGGTCGTCGCCGTGCTGCAGCGAGAGATGCAGATGAGGCATGAAGCGCGGCTCCTCGGCGATCAGGTCGAGGAGGTGGCGGTCGACCTCGATGCTGTCGATCGAGGAGAGCCTGAGCCGCCGGATTTCCGGCACCTGCTTCAAGAGCGTCTTCGCGAGTAGCCCGAGCGTCGGTTCACCCGGCAGGTCGGCGCCGTAGGAAGTGGCATCGACGCCGGTCAGCACCACTTCGCGGTAGCCGTTTTCGGCAAGCTTGCGGGCCTGTTCGACCACCGCGCCCATGGGCACGGACCGCGAGTTGCCGCGGCCGAAGGGGATGATACAGAAGGTGCAGCGGTGATCGCAGCCGTTCTGCACCTGGATGAAGCCGCGGACATGGCCGTCGAGATGGCCGACCATCTGCGGGGCGGTCTCGGTCACGCTCATGATGTCGTTGACGCGAACCTTCTCCTCGGCGGAAATACCGAAGTCGGGCAGCGACCGGTAGCTCTCGGAGCGTAGCTTCTCCTCGTTGCCGAGCACGGCATCGACCTCGGGCATGGCGGCAAAGCTGGCCGCATCGGTCTGGGCGGCGCAGCCGGTGACGATGATGCGGATTTCGGGATTGTCGCGCCGCGCCTTGCGGATCGCCTGACGGGCCTGACGCACCGCCTCGCCGGTGACGGCGCAGGTGTTGAACAGGATTGCGCCGTTCAGCCCGGCCCTGGCGGCTTCCGCCTTCATTACCTCGGATTCATAGGTGTTGAGCCGGCAGCCGAAGGTGACGATGTCGATGCCGCCCTGCCCGGTTGCGCTCGAAGCGTCGCGGCTCACTTTGCCGAGGCCCCGGCTTCCGCGTCGCGTTCGAAGGCGCCGGTCACGGGATCGAGATGGCCGGACCATTCCCATTCGGCGGGACCCGTCATGACGACGTGATCGTCGCGCTCGCGCCATTCGATGACGAGCGGCTGGCGGCTGGGGCTGGACGCAACGTCGATCGTCACCTTGCGGACGGTTCGTCCGGTGCGCGCGGCCGAGACGCCGGCGGCACAGGCGGCGGAACCGCAGGCGAGCGTCAGGCCTGCGCCGCGCTCCCAGGTGCGGGTGCGCAGGCAATCCTTGCCGGTGACCTGGGCGAGCGTGATATTCGCCTTTTCGGGAAACATCGGATGGTTTTCGAGCAGCGGCCCAAAGCGGCCGAGATCGAAGGACATGGGATCGCGGTCGACCCAGAAGATCGCGTGCGGATTGCCCATGGAGGCGACGGAGGGGGAGTGCAGGACCGGATCGTCGATCGGGCCGATCTGCAGTTCGATGCGGCTGGTGTCGTGGAATTCCTCCGCCAGCGGAATGCGGTTCCATTCGAACACCGGCTTGCCCATGTCGACGGAGATCATGCCGTCTTCGTGTTCCACAGCATTGAGGACGCCGGCGACGGTCTGGAAGGTGAAGGCCTTGCGGCCGGTTTCGGCTGAAAGCGCCTGAACGACGCAGCGCGTGCCGTTGCCGCAGGCCTGCGCCTTGGAACCGTCGCAGTTGATGATATCGATATAGGCGTCGGTGCCGTCGATCTTCGGATCGTGGATCGCCATGATCTGGTCGAAGCCGGTCTCGGCCTCGGCGGCAAGGGCGACGGCCGCCTCCGGGGTTACCCGGTCGTCACGGCCGCGCATATCGACGACGAGGATCTTGTTGCCAAGCCCGTTCATCTTCGCGAATTCGACCATCTCTGTCATGCAGCGCCCGTTTTCTCTCGATCTTGTGGCTTATATGGCGGAAAAGCGGTGAAATTACCAGTGGCGTGATGCGGGTGCTCAGCGCCAGCGGCACGTCGCGGCGATCCACTCACGGGTCCGCTGTTCGGGGTCGGGATTGCGGGTGATGTCGGTGACCACCGCGGCGCTGTCGGCACCATGGGCGAAGACGTCGTCCAGCCGTTCTACTGTCACGCCGCCGATCGCTACCAGCGGCAGATCGCCGATCCTCTCCTTCCAGTCCTTCACCCTGGCCAGCCCCTGAGGTGCCCAGGGCATCTCCTTCAAGACGGTGGGCCAGACAGGGCCGAGCGCAACATAGTCCGGTGCCGCGGCAAGGGCCGTGGCCAGTTCCGCCTCGTCGTGGGTGGAGAGGCCGAGCCGCAACCCCGCCGCGCGGATCGCGCCCACATCCGCCTCACACAGATCCTCCTGGCCGAGATGGACGAAATCGCAGCGTTCCTCGATCGCGATCTGCCAGTGGTCGTTGACGACGAGTTGGCAGTCATGGGCGACGCAAAGGGCCCTGGCCTGGCGAATTTGCGTTCGCAGTTCTGCCTCTGTGCGATCCTTCATCCGCAATTGTACGAGCCTGACGCCGAGCGGCACGAGGCGTTCGACCCAGCCGGCGCTGTCGACGATCAGATAGAAGGGATCGAGCCTCATGCGAAGACGCCCTTGCCGATCACCGGCGTCGACGGCACGGCCATGTCGCGTGGTTCAAGTGGGCCAGCGAGCCAGGCCTTGCGTCCGGCGTCAATCGCTCCGGCAAAGGCTTCCGCCATGCCGGCGGGGTCGCCGGCACTCGCGACGGCGGTATTGAGCAGCACCGCGTCATAGCCGAGTTCCATCACGGTCGCCGCATGGGACGGCCTTCCGATGCCTGCATCAATGATCATCGGAATTTCCGGAAAGGCCGCCCGCATGGCTCTGAGGGGGGAGAGGTTCTGCGGTCCCATGGCGCTGCCGATCGGGGCGCACCAGGGCATCAGCACCCGGCATCCGGCGTAGAGCAGGCGCTCGCCAACCACAAGGTCGTCGGTCGTGTAGGGGAAGACCTCGAAACCATCGTCGGCAAGGATGCGCGCCGCCTCGACAAGCTGGAAGACGTCGGGCTGCAGCGTGTCGTGATGGCCGATCAGTTCGAGCTTGATCCAGTCGGTGCGGAACAGGTCGCGAGCCATGCGCGCGGTCAGAACCGCTTCTGATACGCTGTGACAGCCGGCTGTGTTGGGTAATATCCGAACGCCGAGGTCACGGATCAGTTCGAAGAAGGCGCCGCCTGCCCTGCCACCAGCAGTTTCACGCCGCAGCGAGACCGTGACGATGCCGGTGCCGGACCGGCGGACCGCTTCCGCCAGTACCGATGGTGAAGGGTAACGCGCGGTGCCGAGCAGCAGGCGCGAAGCGAGTTCTGTCCCGCAAAGTTCGAACATGTCAGCCTCCCTGCATGGGCGTAAGGATTTCGATCCGGTCGCTGTCCGATAGCGGGAAGGAGGCGCGGTCTTCGCGATGGACCAGTTCCCCATTCACTGCGGTGGCGAGCCAGTCGCCTTCGTAGTCGAGTGTACGGAGCAGGTCTTCCAGTGTAGTGGCGTTGCAATCCTGTTGTTCGCCGTTGACGATCAGCGTCATCGGAATGTTCTCCTGTTGTTGTCGGATGGAGTGCGGTCTCCTTCGAGCCGTTTCAGCAAGAGGTCTGCCGTCTGGCGCGCCATGGCCGGCGCCAGCAGAAAACCGTGCCGGTGCATGCCGGCGATCGCGAGCCCCTCGTCAGTTTCGACGACACGGGGAAGGTTGTCGGGAAAGGCAGGGCGCAGACCGACGCCGGTCTCCACAAGTCGCGCCTTGGCGAAGGCCGGGTGCAGTGCGTAGGCGACGTTGAGCAGTTCCATCAACGATTGTACGCTGATTGCCCCGTCATCTTCCGTCTCGAGCATGGTCGCACCGATCATGACGCGGCCGTTCGAGCGGGGCACGAGATAGATCGGGTAACGCGGGTGCAGCAGCCGTACCGGACGGCGAAGATGAAGCTCGAAGGTTTCCACGACGAGCATCTCCCCGCGTATGCCCCTCAGGCCGGCAAGCTTGCCGATCGCCTGGGGGCCGGTGCAGTCGATGACGGCGGCGTGGCTCCGTCGGTCGGGCGGTGCGACGGTATCGAGATGGAACCGCGCGCCCCGTTCGTGCAGCCGGCGCGCGAGGTCGGCCAGCGTTGTGCGCGGATCGAGATGTGCCTCGTCGGCGAAGAACAGGCCACGGCGAAACCGTCCTCTGAGATCCGGCTCGAGAGCCGCGATCCCAGCTTCATCCACCCACTCGAAGCCGGTGGTTCGTGCTGCAAAGCGGGAGAGCTCGTTAACGTCACGGCCGGGCGCCAGGACAAGCGTTCCCTGGCGTGTGACCGACTCCGGAACGGCGGCCTCCCACCAGTCGGCGGCCTGCAAGCCGAGGGTCAAGACGGCCTCCCCGGCTGTCTCGCGTTCGCAAAAGGGGGCAAGCATGCCGCCGGCGAAATGCGATGCCCCCTGCCCGACTGCTCCGGCGCGGTCTATGATTTCGACGTTGAAGCCGCGCTCTGCGAGTTCATGGGCTGTGGCAAGGCCGGCAACACCGGCGCCGCGGATCAGGATACCGACCATTTCAGCCATCCGTGGCGAGCGTGCCGGGTGCTGTGACCGGCATGTAGAGGTCGCCGCCGTCACGGTATTTCGCGGCCATGGCTTCCATACCCTCCTTCTGGGCCTCCGCGCGGATGTCGTGGGAAATCCGCATGGAGCAGAATTTCGGGCCGCACATCGAGCAGAAATGGGCGACCTTGTGGGCCTCCTTCGGCAGGGTCTCGTCATGCATCGAGCGGGCGGTATCGGGATCGAGCGACAGGTTGAACTGGTCTTCCCAGCGGAAATCGAAGCGGGCGCGCGACAGCGCGTCGTCGCGGATCCTGGCCGCCGGATGGCCCTTGGCGAGATCGGCGGCATGGGCGGCGATCTTGTAGGTGATGACGCCCACCTTCACGTCGTTGCGGTCGGGAAGGCCGAGATGCTCCTTCGGGGTGACGTAGCAGAGCATGGCCGTGCCGAACCAGCCGATCATCGCCGCGCCGATGCCCGATGTGATGTGGTCGTAGCCCGGCGCGATGTCCGTGGTCAGCGGCCCGAGTGTGTAGAACGGGGCCTCGCCGCAGACTTTCAGCTGCTTGTCCATGTTCTCCTTGATCTTGTGCATGGGAACATGGCCCGGACCCTCGATCATAACCTGGCAGTCCTTCGCCCAGGCGATCCTCGTGAGTTCGCCGAGCGTTTCGAGTTCGGCGAACTGCGCGCGGTCGTTGGCGTCGGCAATCGAGCCGGGGCGCAGGCCGTCGCCCAGCGAGAAGGACACATCATAGGTCCGGCAGATGTCGCAGATCTCCTCGAAATGTTCGTAGAGGAAGCTCTCCCGGTGATGATGCAGACACCACTTGGCCATGATGGAGCCGCCGCGCGAGACGATGCCAGTGACCCGGTCGACGGTGAGCGGGATGTAGGCGAGGCGCACGCCGGCATGGATGGTGAAATAATCGACGCCCTGTTCCGCCTGCTCGATAAGCGTGTCGCGATAGACTTCCCAGGATAGGTTTTCGGCGATGCCACCGACCTTTTCCAGCGCCTGATAGAGAGGCACGGTGCCGATCGGCACCGGGGCGTTTCTCACGATCCAGTCGCGGATGTTGTGGATGTTGCGGCCGGTGGAAAGGTCCATCACCGTGTCGGCGCCCCAGCGGATCGCCCAAACCATCTTCTCCACCTCCTCGGCCATGGACGAGGTTACGGCGGAATTGCCGATATTGGCGTTGATCTTCACGAGGAAATTTCGGCCGATCGCCATCGGCTCGCTTTCGGGATGGTTGATGTTGGCGGGAATGATGGCGCGGCCGGCGGCCACTTCCTGACGCACGAATTCGGGGGTGACGACGTCGGGAATATGGGCACCGAAGCTCTCGCCATCGCGGGGCGTGGGGAGGGAAGCATCCCGCATCGCCTTGCGGCCGAGATTTTCGCGGATGGCGACGAATTCCATTTCCGGCGTGACGATGCCTGCGCGGGCATAGGCAAGCTGGGTGACGGCTTTGCCGTCCCTGGCGCGCAGTGGCGCATGGCGGAGCGGAAACTCGGGCGTCAGTTTTTCGGGCGAGACGAAGCCGTTGTCCTCCGGCTTCACGATGCGTCCCTCATAGGTCTCGACGTCGCCGCGTGCCGCGATCCATGCGGCCCTGAGGCGGGCAAGACCCCGGTCGATGGCAATGTCGCAGGCGGGGTCGGTGTAAGGGCCGGAGGTGTCGTAGACGTTAACCGGTGGTTCTCCCGCGGTCGGATGAACGGCGATCTGGCGCATGGGGACGCGGATTGCCGGGTGAATCTCGCCGGGAATGTAGATCCGGGTCGAGGCGGGAAGAGGGTCCGTGGTGATGTCGGGTTTTGCGATCTGCGGGGCGATGTTCATCGTGGAGCTCCAAGGTTTGATGTTGGAGACCCAGTCATGTCAGCCGGAATGATGGAATGCGCCTTGCGGATCCTGTTTCGGATCCGTCTTCGCCTGAGCCGTTCCGAGAAAACCAAGGAGGTCCTTGCCCGAAAGAGATCTGGCAGCGCTCGCACCGTCCCTACGCCAGTATGAACTGGATCAGGTTCAACGGGTCACCGCGCTGCCATCCGTCGTTTTGGATGGCCCAGCGGAATCTCAGCCCCTTGTCGGGACACCCCTGGTGAATTCGATAATTTTCGAAAATTCCGGCGCGCCTGTCAACGGCCGGAGGAGAGAGTTCACGGCACGGGCGGCACGTCGAAGGCTTCGCCGGCACGCAAGGGACGGAAGCGTTGCGGCTCCATGCCCTCAGCGGTAAGGGCTTGCGACAGGTGTTCCACCGGCGCTTCGATCGCCTCGTCGGTGAGCTGGAAGGTACCGAAATGGTGGCCGACGGCATAGGCCGCGTTGCAGAGCCGCATGCCGGCGACGGCTTCCGCGGGGTTCTGGTGTTGCCCCTTCATGAACCAGCGCGGTTCGTAGGCGCCGATCGGCAGCACGGCGAGGCGGAAGGTGCCGTGCTTTGCCGCGGCGGCCTTGTAGTTTATGCCGTCGTGAAAGCCGGTGTCGCCGATGTGGTAGATCTTGCCTGCCGGGGTCGAGATGACGAAGGCGGCCCAGAGCGCCATGCGGCGGTCGTTCACGCCGCGCGCCGACCAATGATGGCAAGGCTCCGCGTCGATGGTGATACCATCGGAAAGCGCGATGCAGTCGCCCCAGTCCATGACCGAAATCAGGGCCTCGGGCATGGCCTTGCGGATCAGCGGGTCGTTGCCGAGCGGGGTGACGACCCGCGGCGCATGACGTTTGCCGAGGCGGGAAAGCGTTTGAAGATCGAGATGGTCATAGTGATTGTGGGTGACGATCACCAGATCGATCGGCGGCAGCGCCTCGAAGGGGATGCCCGGCTCGATCACACGTTTCGGCCCGGCGAAGGAAAAGGGGCTGGCGCGTTTTGACCAGACGGGATCGGTGAGGATATTGAGGCCGGCGACCTGGATCAAAAGGCTGGCATGGCCGATCATGGTGACGCGCAGGCCGTCGCCGCCGATGCGTTCGGCAGGCGCTGCCGGCTGCGACAGGCGTTCGACCCGCTTCGGCCAGCGGGCGCGCTCGCCGTTGGTCCGCCATTTCCAGAGATCGCGGAGATTGCCGGGTTCCACGCCTTCCGGATTGAAGAAGCGGGTGCCGTCGAAATGATCGGTGATGGGGCCTGAATAATAGGGGTTGGCCGGTTTTCTCGCCATGGTGCCTTGCCGTTGTCGATGAAGACATGCATCTGGGCATGGGGCGGCTGGTTTGGAAGAGGCATTGCGTGAATTGCGTGCTTTTCGGCCTGTTTTCCGGCAAGCCTTGACTTTCCCGGGCTTTTGCTGTTTATCGCGGCGAAATCTGCGACGAGACAAGAACTCCGAGCCGCCGACTGGGACCCTGACAGGTATAAAGAGATCCCGGAGGTCAACATCCGACAGCGCGATGCGCCCTCGGGTGCTTTTTGGCTTTGCGTCTTGTTTTCGGCGGAAAAAAGACCAACGTTCCGGTTCGAAAGACGAAACCGGAACGATAAGGAAGAGCCGATGTTTGAAAACCTCCAGGACCGCCTTGGATCCATTCTGAATGGACTGACCGGCCGTGGCGCATTGTCCGAGGCGGATGTCTCCGCCGCGCTGCGCGAGGTGCGTCGTGCGCTTCTGGAAGCCGACGTGGCGCTGGAAGTGGTGCGTTCCTTTACCGACAAGGTGCGGGAAAAGGCGGTTGGCGCCTCCGTCCTGAAATCGATCAAGCCCGGCCAGATGGTCGTCAAGATCGTCCATGACGAACTCGTGGAAATGCTGGGCTCGGAGGGCGTGTCCATCGACCTCAATGCGCCGGCTCCCGTCGTCATCATGATGGTCGGCCTGCAGGGCTCGGGCAAGACCACCACCACCGGCAAGATCGCCAAGCGGCTGACGGAACGCGAGAAGAAGAAGGTGCTGATGGCATCGCTCGACACGCGACGCCCGGCCGCCCAAGAACAGCTTCGCCAGCTCGGCGCACAGACCGGCATCGACACGCTTCCGGTGATCGCCGGCCAGTCGCCGACCGACATTGCATCGCGCGCCGTTCAGGCGGCGAAGCTCGGCGGCCATGACATCGTCATCCTCGACACCGCCGGCCGCACCCATATCGACGAGCCGCTGATGGTCGAGATGGCCGAGATCAAGGCCCGCTCGAAGCCGCATGAAATCCTGCTCGTCGCCGACAGCCTGACCGGTCAGGACGCCGTCAATCTTGCCCGCAATTTCGACGAGCGCGTCGGTATTACCGGTCTCGTCTTGACCCGCATGGACGGCGATGGCCGTGGCGGTGCGGCCCTTTCGATGCGCGCGGTCACCGGCAAGCCGATCAAGCTGATCGGCGTCGGCGAAAAGATGACGGAACTTGAGGAGTTCCATCCCCGGCGTATCGCCGACCGCATCCTCGGCATGGGCGACATCGTTTCGCTGGTCGAAAAGGCGGCCGAGACGATCGACGCCGAGAAGGCGGCCGCCATGGCCGCCAAGATGGCGAAGGGCAAGTTCGACCTCGACGACCTCGCCGAGCAGCTCAGGCAGATGAAGAAAATGGGCGGCATGGGCGGCATCATGGGACTGATGCCCGGCATGGCCGGCATGAAGGACAAGATGGCGTCGGCCGGTCTGAACGACAAGCTGTTCGATCGCCAGATCGCCATCATTTCCTCGATGACGAAGGCCGAGCGCGCCAATCCCGACATTCTCAAGCATTCCCGCAAGAAGCGCATCGCGGCAGGCTCCGGCACGGACGCCGCCGAGATCAACAAGCTTCTGAAAATGCACCGCCAGATGGCCGACATGATGAAGATGATGGGCGGCAAGGGCAAAGGCGGCATGATGAAGCAGATGATGGGCGGCCTTGCCTCGAAGATGGGGCTTGGGGGCGGCATGGGCGGCATGCCCGACCTCTCGAACATGGACCCGAAGCAGCTCGAAGCGCTGGCCAAGCAGGCGGAAGCCGCCGGCCTCAAGCCGCCGCCCGGTCTCGGTGGCATGGGCGGACTTCCCGGTCTCGGTGGCGGAGGGCTTCCGGGTCTGGGCGGAGCGAAGCTTCCCGGTCTCGGCGGCCTGCCGGGCCTGCCGAAGAAGAAGTGAGGGGAAGGAAGATGGTCGATCAAGCCGTCAAGGAACAGCTTTCCAGCTATCGCCAGTCGATCGACAATATCGACGCCGCACTGGTGCACATTCTGGCCGAACGCTTCCGCTGCACCAAGGCAGTGGGCATGCTGAAGGCCAAGTATAATCTGCCGCCGGCCGACCTGGCGCGCGAGGAATACCAGATCGCTCGCCTGCGCCGGCTGGCACAGGACGCGCATCTGGACCCGGATTTCGCCGAGAAGTTCCTGAACTTCATCATCACGGAAGTCATCCGGCATCATGAAGCCATTGCCGCCGAACATGGCGGTGCAATCGAAAAGACCGCCTGACGGCGGCCTCAACAAGAACCGGACCGCCGGAAGGCGGCCCAAAGAAAACCCAAGGAGTACATCATGTCCCTCAAGATTCGTCTCGCCCGCGGCGGTTCCAAGAAGCGCCCCTACTACCAGATCGTCATCGCCGACGCCCGTTCGCCGCGCGACGGCCGTTTCCTGGAGAAGGTCGGTTCGTGGAACCCGATGCTCGGCAAGGACAATGAAAAGCGCGTCGAACTGAACGTCGACCGCATCAAGGATTGGCTCGCCAAGGGCGCACAGCCGACCGATCGTGTCCTGCGTTTCCTCGCCGAAGCCGGCGTTGCTACCCGCGATGCCCGCAACAACCCGGAAAAGGCAAAGCCGGGCAAGAAGGCCCTCGAGCGCATCAAGGAAAAGGAAGCAAAGGCTGTTGAAGCCGCTGCTGCCGCCGCCGAAGCTGCTGCCGAGTAATTTTTCTACCGGATTTGTCCGGTTTGAACGGGCGGCAGGTCTCCTGCCGCCCGTTTTAGCGTTTTCTTTCGGTGGGTTTCGCACTAAAAGGCAGTGATCCGACAATTGCCCGAAAATGCGACAGAGCCCATGACCAAGCTAGAAAATCCCGTTCTGATGGCCGTGATCGGCGCAGCCCAGGGCTTGCGCGGCGAAGTCCGGGTGAGGGCCTATACCGGCGATCCGCTGGCACTCGGCGACTACGGCAACCTGCACAGCCTTGACGGACGCGTCTTTGAAATCCTCGAGATCCGTGAGGCCAAGAATGTCGCCATCGTACGGTTCCGCGGGGTGAATGACCGCAACGCCGCAGAAGCGCTGAACGGGCTGGAGCTTTATATCGACCGCGACGCCCTACCGGATGAAGAACTCGACGAAGACGAATTCTACTATGCCGATCTCGAAGGCCTCGACGTGCACGATGCCGAGGGCAATCATTACGGCGCGGTGACCGGCATATACGATTTCGGCGCGGGCGATCTGCTCGAGCTGAAGGGCCCCGGCAAGCGCCCGGTCCTGATTCCGTTCTCCGAGGCCGCCGTTCTGGAAATCGACCTCGAGGGCGGCAAGATCCTCGTCGATCCCATTGCCGCCGGGCTCAAGGACGACGAGGAAAAGCCCTATGGCGGCGGCAAAGTGCGTCCGAAGAAGGACGAGTGAAAACGCTCATGGCTTTCAAGGCGACGGTTCTTACCCTCTATCCGGAGATGTTTCCAGGTCATCTCGGGGCGGCACTTGCCGGTCGGGCGCTGGAGCGCGGCGACTGGTCGATGGAAGCGGTGCAGATCCGCGATTTTGCCCTCGACAAGCACCGCAGCGTCGACGACACGCCATCCGGCGGCGGAGCCGGCATGGTGCTCAAACCCGATGTGCTTGCCCGCGCCATCGACTCGGTCGGGGCCGATGACCGTCCGCGGCTGCTGATGAGTCCGCGCGGACGGCCGCTGACGCAGGAGCGTGTACGTGCGCTTGCCGCCGGCGAGGGTGTGGTGATCGTCTGCGGCCGGTTCGAGGGCGTCGACCAGCGGGTGATCGATGCCCGCAATCTCGAGGAAATTTCCATAGGCGACTATATTCTTTCCGGCGGCGAACCCGCCGCGCTGACCCTGCTCGATGCCATCGTGCGTATTCTGCCCGGCGTCATGGGCAACCAGCTTTCCGGCGTGCATGAAAGCTTCGAGGCAGGGCTTCTGGAACATCCGCACTATACCCGGCCGCAGGTGTTCGAGGGTCGCGAGATCCCGGCGGTGCTGACCTCGGGGGATCATGCGGCCGTCGAAAGATGGCGGCTGGAGGAGGCGGTCAAGCTGACCGCTGAACGGCGGCCGGATCTCCTGATGGCGGACGAGGATCAGCCGGTCAGGAAGTAATAGACGGCGAGCAGAAGGCCGGCCACGATGACCAGGAAACGCAGGATAGACTGGGGGACCCGCCTGGCGAGGCTGACGCCGGCATAGCCGCCGAGCGCGACAGCGGGGACCATGACCAGCGCATGGGTCCAGGAGACGGCACCGGCCGTGGCAAAGACCGCGATCGCCACTGCCGCGATGACGATCGACAGGAAGTTCTTCAAGGCGTTCAGCCGATGATAGTCGCCGCCGCTTGCAAGGCCGAGCGAGGCGAGCATCATGATGCCCATCCCGGCTCCGAAGAAGCCGCCATAAAAGGCCGTCAGCGTCTGTAGGCCAAGGCCGAGCGGCGTCGCCGGGTGGCCCTCGCCCCCGGTTTTCGGCCTGAGCTTCGGCCCGGCCGCGAAGACGGCCGTGGCGGCGATCAGCAGCCATGGCACCATGGCGCGAAATGTCGGATTGGACAGAGAAACGAGGAAGAGCGCGCCGGCGAGCGCCCCCGCCGCGGAAACGAGGGCGAGGACGACGGCCCCCCGCCAGAAGCTCTTCAGCTCGCGAAGATAGGCGAGCGTCGAGGTGACATAGCCGGGAAACTGGGTGATCGACGATGTGGCGTTGGCGGCAATCGGCGGCAGGCCGGCCAGCGTCAGCGCGCCGAAGGTCAGGAAGGTGCCGCCGCCTGCAATCGCATTGACGACACCGGAAAAGAAACCGGCGGCAAAGAGAAGAAGGATCGTCGCAATCGGCATGTCATGTCCCCGTCCACGGCGACAAGGCTTATGCCTTCCCGTTCGTGCGGGCAAGCGGCGGGCTGCCGCCTCCGACAAAAGTGTCGTGTCGGGGGTGACAACCGGGGTCGTTTGGTGTATTTGCGCCCACGGAAATGGGCTCCTGCCCGTCTGCCGCAACAAAGAGCATGCGTATCCGCTCCTGCCCGCAAGGCAAATCCGGAGGCTTCGACCGAAGGATCAACCGTTGAGCGCTCTGGCTGTTTTAGAAGAACCGAAGGTTAGACACATGAACATCATTGAACAGCTGGAAGCCGAACAGGCTGCCAAGATCGCCGCCAAGCGCACGCTTCCCGAATTCTCCCCGGGCGACACCGTCCGCGTCAACGTGAAGGTCACGGAAGGCAACCGTACCCGCGTGCAGGCCTATGAAGGCGTCTGCATCGCCCGTTCCGGCGGTGGCCTCAACGAGAGCTTCACCGTTCGCAAGATCTCCTACGGCGAAGGCGTCGAGCGCGTATTCCCGGTCTACTCCCCGATGGTCGAAGGCGTTGAAGTCGTTCGCCGCGGTAAGGTCCGTCGCGCCAAGCTCTACTACCTGCGCGACCGTCGCGGCAAGTCGGCCCGTATCGTCGAGAACACCGGCACCCGCGCCCGCAAGCTGAACGACGCCGAGCGCGCCGCAGTTGCCGAGGAAAAGGCACGTCTGGAAGCTGAAAAGATCGCAGCAGCACAGGCTCTGGCCGCCGAAAAGGCAGCAGCAGAAGCCGCTGAAGCAAAGGCTGCCGCCGAAGCAGCAGCTGCAGCCGAAGGCTCTGCAGAATAAGACTTCCCCGATTTCGGGTTTCGAAAGGCGGCCTTCGGGCCGCCTTTTTTCGTTTGTGCATGGGACTTTTCGTGCCAGCGATCGCGTGGCCTTTCGGCGATATTTCTAATGGGATATATCGCTATGCAAACGGAGGCAGCCAGACATGGTGCGTGAGAACGAGATCCGCGAAAACGAAGTCAAAATCGAGGCGCCGGAGACCGTCGACGCCGGGCTGGTCTTCTTCGGCCGTATCCGGACGCCCTGGAGTTCGCGGATGGAGACGCCGCGACAGGGGCGCCATGACGGCCCCGTCTGCGAGATCGAGATTTTCGAGCCCTGGGTGCCGGCGCTGAAAGGCGTCGAAAGGTTCGAGCGGCTCGAAATCCTCTACTGGCTCGATCGTTCCAGGCGCGATCTCGTTCTGCAGAGCCCGGGCGACAACGGCGAGGTGCATGGCACGTTTTCCATCCGCTCGCCGGTGAGACCCAATCCGATCGGCACCTCGATCGTCATCCTGGAGAAGGTCGAGGGCAACAGGCTTTTCGTCCGTGGCCTCGATTGCCTCGACGGGACGCCGCTGATCGACCTCAAGCCGGAACGCAGCCTGTTCAAGCCGATCGCCGCGCCGCAGAAGGGCGATTTCGAAGTCGGCGACGGCGTTCACGCCGGCCATTGTCAAAAGGCGTGAATCCTTCCTCCGGATGGATGGCTTTTCGATCGGATATGCGGGATTGAGGAGGCCGTTTCGCCAGCGGCGCCGTGGATGCAATGCCGCCTTCTTGCAAGGCGTAATCGAACTGTGACACTCTCGGCCCGCCACAATCAGGGAGACAATCATGCTTCTTCGCCGCGCCGTACTTGCCGGTCTTTCCGCTCTTTCGCTGCTGCCGCTTCCCACCACTGCCGCCGACCTGCCTGATCTCGGCGGCAAGACCGTCGTGGTGGTGACCGAAAATGCCTATCCGCCGCTACAGTTCGTCGATCCGAAGTCGGGCCAGGCCATCGGCTGGGAATACGACGCGATGAACGAGATCGCCAAGCGGCTGAACTTCAAGGTCGAATACCAGAACACGTCGTGGGACGCGATGATCCAGGCGGTCTCGGACGGCCAGTACCAGATCGGCATGACCGGTATCACCATCAAGGACGACCGTAAGGAGAAGGTCGATTTCTCCGACCCCTACATGCGGTCCGAGCAGTTCATGCTGGTCAGGGGCGATGAGAGCCGCTTTTCGGACGCCAAGAGCTTCGGCGAATTCAAGGATGGCCTGATCGGCGCGCAGCCGGGCACCTCGCCTTTCTACACCGCCGTCTACGAAATTCTCGACGGCAACGAGCAGAACCCGCGCATCAAGCTGTTCGAGACCTTTGGCGCCACCGTTCAGGCGCTGAAAGCCGGCGACGTCGATCTCGTCCTCACCGACAGCGTCGCCGCCAAGGGCTATGTCGATGCATCGAATGGCGGCCTGAAGGTTGTCGGCGGCGCGCTCGGTGCGGAGGATTTCGGCTTCATTTTCCCGAAAGGTTCCGATCTCGTGGCGCCGGTCAATGCGGCGATCGCGGCGCTGAAGGCCGACGGCACCTTCGATGCGCTGAACAAGAAGTGGTTTCTCGACTACAAGATGGGCGAGTGAGGGTGCGGGAGCCGAGGCTGAGAAAGCCGGGGGCCATGAGCTGATGGGTTTTCAGACACTTTCGGGCGCAGGCAATGGAAAGGGCGAAGGCGACCGACCGTGGTGGCTGGTCGCCCTTGTCGCGATCGCGCTTGGAATTGCCGCCGTCATCGCCTTCAACGATCTCTATGCGCAGGTCTTTGCCACCATTTCGCGCGGCATAGGGGTGACGGTCTTCGTCACCGTGGTGGGCTTTGCGCTGGCAACCGTGCTCGGCCTGCTGGTGGCGCTCGCCGGCATGTCGGACAGCCTGATCGTCAGGCAGATCGCGCGGTTCTATGTCGAGGTGATCCGCGGCATTCCGATCCTCGTCCTCCTCTTCTACATCGCCTTCGTCGGCGCTCCGGGCTTCGTCAGTCTCTACAATTTCCTGATCGGGCCGCTCATCGAACAGGGCTGGCTGTCGGCGCTTCAGGTGCGCGACGTGTCGCTGATGTGGCGGGCAATCTTCGCGCTGATGATCGGCTATTCGGCCTTCATCGCCGAGATCTTTCGCGCCGGTTTCCAGTCGGTCGACAAGGGGCAGATCGAGGCGGCGATGTCGCTCGGTCTCAACCGCTATCAGCGCTTCCGGCTGATCGTATTCCCACAGGCCGTCAAGGTGATCTTTCCGCCGCTCTCCAACGATTTCGTGGCGATGGTCAAGGATTCATCGCTCGTCTCCGTGCTCGGCGTCGCCGACATCAGCCAGGCGGGCAAGATCTATGCATCCGGCTCCTTCCGCTTCTTCGAGACCTATTCCATCGTCGCCTATATCTATCTTATCCTGACGATCGGCCTGTCGATGCTGCTGAGGCGCTTGGAAAAACGGATGCGGGAGAAAGGCGCCGCCCGATAGCGGTCGGCGCCGCGCTCCTCAATAGACGTCCGGCACGTACATTTCCGGAGGAACCGGATGGCGGATGTAGTCGGCATTGCGGACGCGCTCCGGCAGCACGATCTGTTCCTTCGGAACGGTCTCGTAGGGGATCTGCCCCAGAAGGTGGGCGATCATGTTGAGGCGGGCCTTCTTCTTGTCGACCGCCTGCACGACCCACCACGGTGCCTCCGGAATGTGGGTGCGTTCCAGCATGTCTTCCTTGGCCTTGGTGTATTCCTCCCAATGGATGCGGCTCTCAAGGTCCATGGGCGAGAGTTTCCACTGCTTCAGCGGATCGTGAATGCGCATGCGGAAGCGGAATTCCTGTTCCTCGTCGGTGATCGAGAACCAGTATTTGAGCAGGATGATGCCGGAGCGGACCAGCATGCGCTCGAATTCCGGCACGGAACGGAAGAATTCCTCCAGTTCGTCAGGCGTGCAGAACCCCATGACACGCTCGACACCGGCGCGGTTGTACCAGGAGCGGTCGAACAGCACCATTTCGCCGGCGGTCGGCAGATGGGCGGTGTAGCGCTGGAAATACCACTGGCTGCGTTCGCGTTCCGTTGGGGCGGGCAGTGCCACGACACGGCAGACGCGCGGGTTCAGGCGCTGGGTAACGCGCTTGATCGCGCCGCCCTTGCCGGCGGAATCGCGGCCTTCGAAAAGCACGACGACCTTGAGTTTCTTGTATTGAACCCAGTCTTGCAGGCGAACCAGTTCGTGCTGCAGCCTGAAAAGCTCCCGGAAATAGACCCGGCGGTCGATGGTCGGCTCGGAGAGGCCTTCGGCGACCATCTCTTCCAGCCGCTCCTCCTCCATCTGCTGTTCCAGTTCTTCATCGAAGCTGTCGATGATGTCTTCCTTGATCCGGTTGATCTGGTCGTCAATGGGTGCAGACATGCGGGCTATCTCCGTTTCGTCCGACAGATGAAGCATGTTTCCGCGAACACTTTATGACAGGGATGTGTCAGGCGGCCGACGAAGCAAATCCGTTGCCGATTTTGTGGAAAACTGTTATTGCGACGCCATGGGATCTAAATTCGGATGTCTCGCAAACCAGTTTATCGTGCTGCAGGACCACAAGCGTCTGCCGGCACGGTTCTTTGCGTGCGTCTCCGGAGCGCTCAACAGCCGCCTAGGCTGAAGGTTGCCGGCCGCATCGGCGGCGCTTCAGAATACCAAGACCGATCTCACTTCTTCAGCCGGATGGAAACACGCCATGAGCGCACCGCGTACACTTTACGACAAGATTTTCGATGACCACCTGGTCGACCGCCAGGACGACGGCACCTGTCTTCTCTACATCGACCGTCACCTTGTGCATGAGGTGACGAGCCCGCAGGCGTTCGAAGGCCTGCGCATGGCCGGTCGGCCGGTGCATGCGCCGCAGAGGACTCTGGCCGTGGTGGACCACAACGTTCCGACCACCGCGGATCGCCTCGAGGGCATCAAGAACGAGGAAAGCCGCATCCAGGTCGAGGCGCTTGCCCAGAACGCCAAGGATTTCGGTGTCGAATATTATTCCGAGCGCGACAAGCGTCAGGGTATCGTGCACATCGTCGGCCCCGAACAGGGCTTCACCCTGCCGGGCATGACCATCGTGTGCGGCGACAGCCACACCTCGACGCATGGCGCCTTCGGCGCGCTGGCGCATGGTATCGGCACGTCCGAAGTGGAGCACGTCCTGGCAACCCAGACGCTGATCCAGAAGAAGGCCAAGAACATGCTGGTGCGTGTCGACGGCAAGCTTCCGGAAGGCGTCACGGCCAAGGACATCATCCTTGCCATCATCGGCGAGATCGGCACCGCCGGCGGCACCGGCCATGTCATCGAGTTCGCCGGCGAGGCGATCCGTTCGCTCTCCATGGAAGGTCGCATGACCGTCTGCAACATGACGATCGAAGGCGGCGCCCGCGCCGGCCTGATCGCGCCGGATGAAAAGACCTTCGAATATATCAAGGGCAAGCCGAAGGCGCCGACCGGCGAGACCTGGGATCAGGCAGTCGCCTACTGGAAGACGCTGCATACCGACGAGGGCGCGCATTTCGACCGCACCGTCGTGCTCGACGCCGCCAACCTGCCGCCGATCGTGTCCTGGGGCTCGTCTCCGGAAGATGTGGTGTCGATCCAGGGCGTGGTGCCAAATCCGGACGAAATTCAGGACGAGACCAAGCGGGCCTCCAAATGGCGCGCGCTCGACTATATGGGTCTTACGCCCGGAACGAAGATGACCGATATCGCGATCGACCGCGTCTTCATCGGTTCCTGCACCAATGGCCGTATCGAGGATCTGCGGGCCGCCGCCGCCGTGATCGAAGGCAAGAAGGTCGCCTCGACCGTCTCCGCCATGGTCGTGCCGGGCTCCGGCCTCGTCAAGGAACAGGCTGAAGCCGAAGGCCTCGACAAGATCTTCAAGGATGCGGGCTTCGAATGGCGCGAACCGGGCTGCTCCATGTGCCTTGCCATGAACGACGACCGGCTGAAGCCGGGCGAGCGCTGCGCCTCGACCTCGAACCGCAATTTCGAGGGACGCCAGGGCTACAAGGGCCGCACCCATCTCGTTTCCCCGGCCATGGCTGCTGCCGCAGCCGTCGCCGGTCATTTCGTCGACATCCGCGACTGGAAGTAAGCTCCAGAGCGTCCTTATTCTACGCGTCGGCACCGCCGGCCGCAGATACAGCCTTCAGGGCCGTCCGCAGTGATGCGGGCGGCCTTGTCTCGTTTCGGGGCCGCGAATGCCTTATCGGCCTGCGATGCTGTTGCTTTTCGCTGAAACGACGCTGCGGTATAATCACGATGTCTGGGAGGACGCAGCCATGACCGATGCCGACAAGGTATTTGCAGGCAGCATTCCCGCTCTTTACGAGCGGTTCATGGTGCCGATGATCTTCGCTCCATATGCCGAGGCGATTGCCGAGAAGGTGGCGGCGCGACATCCCGCGACCGTTCTGGAACTTGCTGCGGGAACCGGGGCGGTGACGCGCGCCATGGCGGAAAGGCTGCCGGAGACGGCGGCGCTCACCGCGACCGATCTCAACCAGCCGATGATCGATCTGGCAATGACTCTGCAGGAGACGGGCAATGTTCTCTGGCGGCAGGCCGATGCGATGGCGCTGCCGTTTGCCGATCAATCCTTCGATACGGCTGTCTGTCAGTTCGGGGTGATGTTCTTTCCCGACAAGGTCGCCTCCTATCGCGAAGTTCGTCGTGTCCTGAAGCCGCGCGGCGCCTATCTGCTGGCTGTCTGGGACAGGATCGAGAACAATGAATTCGTCTCCGTGGTGAGCGAGGTCCTGTCGCAGCGGTTTGCCGACAACCCGCCGCAGTTCATGCGCCGCATTCCGCACGGCTATCACGATCTCGCGCTGATCGACGGCCAGTTGAGAGCCGCAGGCTTCTCCACGGTCGAAGCCGAAACACTGAAACTGACGGGTCGCTCGCGCTCCCCACTCGATGCGGCTACGGGCTATTGTCAGGCCAATCCCCTCCGAAACGAGCTCGAGGAGCGCGCACCGGGCGGCCTTGAGGCCGTCACCGAACTGGTGGCGGAGGCGCTCGAGAAACATTTCGGTCCGGGGCCGATCGAAGGCGTGCTCAGCGCTCACGTGATTACTGCGCGAGGCTGACGCTTCTCATGGGCCGGAGACCGGCGAAGTTCGGCCATTCGGGACCGCAGCCGCCGGATTGCGCGAAAGCGGCATTGTAAAGCGGTTGAAAGAAGCTATGGTCCGAGGCTTCACAAAACTGTCATATTGACCTTTGCCGATGCCTTTTCCACCGAGCATTTCCCTCTTCGTCCGGCGTTTTTCCGGAGCGTCCTCGTGAGCACGATTGCCATTGCGCTTGCGCTCGTCGCGGCCATCCTGCATGCGAGCTGGAATGCGTTCCTCAGAAACGGGGCGGATCGTCTGTGGTCCGTGACCGTGATGAGCCTTGCGGGAACGCTGGTCGCCCTGCCGTTCATCGTCTGGTTCCCGCTGCCACAGGGCGAGGCGTGGTTCTATATCCTGATGTCGGCCACGCTGCAGGTGGGCTACAGCCTCTTTCTCGTTGCGGCCTATCGTCATGGCGAACTCGGCCAGGTCTATCCCATCGTTCGCGGCACGGTGCCGCTGCTCGTGACGCTGGGCGGTTTTCTGTTCTTCGGCGAAATCCTCGGCACCTTCCAGACGATCGGGGTCATGCTGGTGGCAGCGGGGATCATGAGCCTTTCGCTCGGCAAGACGCGGGCCGCGACCTCGTCGCTGCTCTTCGCATTCGCGACCGGTCTGGTCATCGCCTGTTACTCGACGGTGGATTCGAGGGGCGTGAAATTCGTGGAACAGCCGGCGGCCTACGCCATGTGGGTACTGTTCCTTTACGGCCTGATGCTTGCGATTACCTACGCCGTGCTGCGGCGCGGACTTGCCATCGATATCCGCTCGCCGGTCACGTGGAAGGCCTTCGGCGGCGGTGTGGTGGCGATGATCGCCTATGGCCTCGTTGTCGTCGCCTATGCCTTTGCGCCGGCCGGCCTCGTCACGGCGGTGCGTGAAACAAGCGTGGTGTTTGCCGTCCTGATCGGAGCGCTGTTCCTCGGGGAGCGGCCGACGCTCAAGCGGCTGATTGCCTGCCTGACCGTTGCGCTTGGCGCGATCTGCGTCAGCCTTTAGGGTAGGAAACGAGGACGGGAACGGCCGGCATGCTGTAGATGTCATCCTGGTTTCTCCGTTTCCCCGCAGGGAAAGGAGACCGGAGGCGTTGCGGGATAAGGCGCCGAGCGGAATCGGGTGCAGGTATCGCGTCTATCGTGCCGTCACACGTGAATCATGGGGAGGGTGAGGGGATGTCGAGCAAGAACGGGAAGACGCCCAGCCATGGTTTGAGGCTAATCCTCCTCCGGCATGCCAAGTCCGCGTGGCCGGAGGGTATCGAGGACAAGGCGAGGCCCCTATCCGACCGCGGCCGCAAGGCGGCGTCGGCAATTGGAGCCTATATGGAGGCGCAGGGGCTGACGCCGGACCTCGTCCTTGTCTCCACCGCCGAACGCACGCAGCAGACATGGACGCTGGTGAGAAAGACGCTTTCGGGCAAGCCTGAGGTTCGCAATGTCAATGAAATCTACGAGGCGCCAGCCGCGACATTGCTGTCGGTGATCTGTGGCGTGGAGCCTCAGTATCGCTCCGTGGCGATGCTCGGCCATAACCCCGGCATGGAGGAACTGGCGGCGATGCTCACCGGCAGCGGCGATGCGGAGGCGTGCCGGCGGATGGCGGAGAAATATCCGACCGGGGGACTGGCCGTCATCGATTTCGATGCAGAGGCCTGGCCGATGCTTCGCGCCGGTTCGGGCCGGCTGGAGCGCTTCGTTACGCCGCGCTTCCTCGAGCATTCTCGGCGATAACGGCGTTTTCAATGCCCTATCTGTTTGTTTCCTAAGGAATTCCGGTTCAAAGCCGCAATACACTTCTGCTGGAAACGCTCCTGGCAGAGCGAGCCTGTTTCTCCGGTGCAGCATGACGGCGGAGCAAGGCACCCTTCATGTCGGCGCTTTCGTTATGGAAGGAGAGAACGGTCGATATCTCGGCCTCATCGCAGTCGATGAGCAGTTTCGTTTCGGTGTCGCGTTTCACGAGGTCGACCGTACAGATGACGGCGACGATCCCGATCTTCTCCTGCGACCCGTGCCAGACATCCACGCCGCCGCCATCGGTCGACTGCGTGCCTTCGAGATAGCCGTAGTCCAGCGGGTAGACCATGGCCGGATAACGGGGATGGACGGAGCCCTTCGGCCGGTCGATGACGAGCCGCGCACCGGCCAGCAATTCGTCGAGGGCGGCCCAGAAAGCTCGTGGCGAAGCATCCGGGATCACAGGACCCGTATCCTGGTATGGTGGCCGAGATGCGGCAGGAGGCGGCGCATGTCGGCGAAGGAGAGCGCCACGCAGCCCTCCGTCGGCGCGTATCCCGGTTTTGCGAGATGGAAGAAGATCGCCGAGCCCGCGCCACGGCGTCGGCTGGCGACGTTCCAGTCCATGACGATGCAGACGTCGTAGAGGTCGTCGTCCCGGTTCAGTTTCTCGTGGCTCGCGGCAAAGGGCGCGCGGACCGGACGGTTATAAGAGGGGCTTGCCGGTGCGTCGCACCACAGCATGTCCGGACGGATGCGGCGCATGGCAAGTGCTGTGGGCGGGAGACGGACATGGTCGCTGCGCGTATAGCCATAAAGCAGGCGCATCGCCGCTCGCGGCGTGGCGCCATCGCCCTCGCGCTTGCAGGCGGTGATGCCGGAGCGGCCGATGGCGGCCCTGAAGCGGAGCGGGCCGGCCTGCAGGATCGCCTGCGACCGCTTTCCCGGCGCCCGCCGGATAATGATTTCACCCAGGCCCCGCGTCTTGCCGCCAGGTGATCCGTTGAAAATGCTCACGAGATTTTGCCTTGTTTGTGAAGTTCGGTGTATTCATAGCACTTCGAATGCGCGGCAAAGAAGCAGTGGACATGTTTCTTTGCGGCGCGACGGCGTTTCAGGTTCAAGCCGTTGCATGAATGGCGACGGAGAATGCAGGAGAAGGACAGACATGAGCGCGCGCACCATCCTTCTGGTTGATGACGACGACGATCTCAGGGAAACGCTGGTCGAGCAGCTTTCGCTTTACGACGAATTCACGCTGCTGCAGGAACCGAACGCAACGAAAGGCATGCAGGCAGCTCGCACCGGTCAGGTGGATCTGCTGATTATGGATGTCGGCCTGCCCGACATGGATGGCCGCGAGGCGGTGAAACTCCTGCGCAAGGGCGGCTTCAAGGCGCCCGTCATCATGCTGACCGGCCACGACACCGATTCGGACACGATCCTGGGACTGGAAGCGGGCGCCAACGACTATGTGACGAAGCCTTTCCGTTTTGCCGTGCTGCTTGCCCGCATCCGAGCGCAGCTTCGCCAGCACGAACAGAGCGAGGATGCAACCTTCGGCGTCGGGCCCTATCTCTTCAAGCCCAGCCAGAAGCTGCTCACCACCGAGGACGGCAAGAAGATCCGGCTCACCGAGAAGGAGGCGGCGATCATCCGCTATCTCTATCGCGCCGGTCAGAAGGTCGTGACGCGCGACGTCTTGCTCGAAGAGGTCTGGGGCTATAATTCGGGTGTGACGACGCATACGCTCGAAACCCATGTCTACCGCCTCCGGCAGAAGATCGAGCGTGATCCGTCCAGCGCCGAAATCCTCGTCACGGAAAACGGCGGCTACAAGATCATCCCTTGACCCGTGACCCCGGAGAACCCGCATGGCGCTTGCCGACGATATTGAGCTGCTTTCCGGCGTTCCGCTGTTTTCCGGGTTGGACAAAGATCAGCTCAGGCTGATCGCCTTCGGCGCTGAGCACAGGCCGGTTGCCGGCGGGCAGGCGCTCTTTCGCGAGAAATCGCCGGCCGAATGCGCCTATGTGGTGGCAAGGGGGCGCTTCGAGCTTTCGTCGCTCGGGCGTGGCGGCAAGCCGAAGGTCGAAGCCATCGCCGAGCGCGGTACCATGCTCTCGGAGCTCGCGCTGGTGACCATGGTGGAGCGCAAATATACGGCGGTCGCGCTGGAGGATGCCGATGTCATCCGCATCACCCGCGCACTGTTTCACAGGCTGCTTGAGGAATATCCCGAGATGGCGGCGATCATCGAGGCGCGTATCCGGGCATCGATCAGCAGCCTGATCGATGGTGCCGCCGCCATGTCCGACCGCTTCCGCTGAAGCGGTAATCTGCCTTACAGATCGAACCAGGCTGTTACAGGGACGTGATCCGACGGCTTTTCCCAGCCGCGGGCTTCCTTCAGGATATCGATCTTCTTCAGGTGGCCGGTGAGATCCGGCGACGACCAGATGTGGTCGAGGCGACGGCCGCGATCGGCCGCCTCCCAGTCCTTGGCGCGGTAGCTCCACCACGTATAGATCTTTGCCGGCTCGGGCGTGTATTGCCGCATCAGGTCGACCCAGCCGCCCTGGCGGACGACGTCCAGCAGGCCTTCGGTCTCGACCGGCGTATGACTGACGATCTTCAAAAGCTGCTTGTGCGACCAGACGTCGTTTTCGAAGGGGGCGATGTTGAGATCGCCGACGAGGATCGCGGAAACGCCGGGCTCGGCATCGGCCTTCAGCGCCTTCATTTCCTCGATAAAATCCAGCTTGTGACCGAACTTGGGATTGATCTCGCGGTCCGGCTCGTCGCCGCCGGCGGGAACGTAGAAGTTATGCAGGCGGATGCGTTTGCCCTGCCATTCGAAGATCGCCGAGATGTGGCGGGAATCGCCGACGCCGCAATAATCCTGCCGGTGATCCTCCGTCAGCGGAAAACGCGAGGCGATGGCGACGCCGTGATAGCCCTTCTGGCCGTGCAGAATGATGTTCTCGTAGCCGAGCGCCCTCAGCGCGTCGGCGGGGAACTGATCGTTCTGGCACTTGATTTCCTGCAGGCAGAGGATGTCGGGGCTCACCCGTTTCAGGAAATCCTCGACGATCGGCAGGCGCAGCCGGACCGAATTGATGTTCCAGGTGGTGATTGACAGTGACATGCCTCGTGCTCCGGTTGGTCGGGCAAGGTCTACCGTATCTCCTCAAAATTCAAAGCGGTTTTTAACCGGCCATGACCGCGGTCCTCAGCGTTTCGGTCCATGCACGTCGGCATAGGGGATTTCGAAGACGCTCGGATCGAGATCGACGCCGGTCTGGACGTTGAAGATCATCACAGAGGTATCCTTGGCCTGCATGTCGGTGATCGTCCACTGGCGCAGGTCATAGGTCTTCGGATCGAACATCAGGGTGATGGTGGAATCGCCGAAGATGGTCTTGTCGCCGAGAACGATGGTTGTGAGGTCCGCTTCTTCCTTGACGTCGCGCACCAACTGGTTTCCGAGGTCGATCTTGTCGGAAAGCAGCAGGCTGAGCGGTGTCTTTGACAGCGGATAGAGATCCCAGGTCTTCAGCTTCATGTTGCCGATGACGACATTCTTGCCGTCAGCAATGACGCGCATCGGAGAAGGCTTTTCGTAGTTGAAACGCAGCTTGCCGGGACGCTGGATGAAGAACTTGCCGCCGGTCTGTTCACCGCGCGGGCCGAACTGGACGAATTCGCCCATCATCGTCTTCACCGAGGAAAAATGGTCGGCAATCTTCTGGGCGGCGTCGGCTGCGGCATGGGCGCGCGGCAGGGGAAGCGCTGCCAGCGTCAGCAGGGCGCCGGAACCGAGCGCGAACTGTCGACGGGTCATGGACGCCGGCGCAATCGCCAGGCGTTCGGCATTTTCTTCAATCATCCGGAACTCCTTCATATGGTCATTCCATCGCCGAAAAACGCGGCGTCATCATGGCCGGGATATCAGCGACCGGGGGTAAACGTCATCCGTGGCCCGGGGTTCAACGTTCGATGATGTCGGCTTCCGTCGGCACGAGGATTTCCCGCTTTCCGGCATGGTTGGCCGGGCCGATGATGCCTTCCTGCTCCATGCGTTCGATCAGGGAGGCGGCACGGTTGTAGCCAATGCCAAGGCGGCGCTGGACATAGGAGGTGGAGGCCTTGCCGTCGCGCAGCACGATGGCGACCGCCTGATCGTAGGGATCGTCCGAATCGGCAAGGTTGGCGGTGCCGGCCGGGCCGCCGCCCTCCTCGTCCCCGTCCTCGTCGATGGTGATCGCGTCGAGATACTGGGGTGCGCCTTGAGTCTTCAGATAGGCGACGATTTCCTCAACCTCGTTGTCGGAGACGAAGGGGCCATGGACGCGCTGGATGCGGCCGCCGCCAGCCATGTAGAGCATGTCGCCCATGCCGAGCAGCTGTTCGGCCCCCTGTTCGCCAAGAATGGTCCGGCTGTCGATCTTCGAGGTCACCTGGAAGGAGATGCGGGTGGGGAAGTTTGCCTTGATGGTGCCGGTGATGACGTCGACCGACGGGCGCTGGGTCGCCATGATGACGTGAATGCCGGCGGCACGCGCCATCTGGGCAAGACGCTGCACGGCGCCTTCGATATCCTTGCCGGCGACCATCATCAGGTCCGCCATTTCATCGATGATGACGACGATATAGGGGATCGGCTTCAGGTCGAATTCTTCGGTCTCGTAGATCGCCTCGCCGGTCTGACGGTCGAAGCCGGTCTGGACGGTGCGGGTCAGTACCTCACCCTTCTCCAGCGCCTGCTCGACGCGGCTGTTGAAGCCATCGATGTTGCGCACGCCGATCTTCGACATCTTCTTGTAGCGCTCTTCCATCTCGCGCACGGTCCATTTCAGCGCGACGACGGCCTTCTTCGGATCGGTGACGACGGGCGAGAGCAGATGCGGGATACCGTCATAGACGGAAAGTTCCAGCATTTTCGGGTCGATCATGATCAGGCGGCACTTTTCCGGCGGCAGACGGTAGACCAGCGACAGGATCATGGTGTTGATGGCAACGGATTTACCCGAACCGGTGGTGCCTGCGACCAGAAGGTGGGGCATCTTGGCCAGATCAGCTATCACCGGTTCGCCGCCGATGGTCTTGCCGAGCGCCATGGCGAGCTTGGCTTTGTTGCTCTCGAAATCGCGCGAACCGATCAGTTCGCGCAGATAGACGGTTTCGCGCGTACGGTTCGGCAACTCGATGCCGATCGCGTTGCGGCCGGGGACAACGGCGACGCGGGCGGCTATCGCGCTCATCGAGCGGGCGATATCGTCGGCAAGCCCGATGACGCGCGACGACTTGATGCCGGGTGCGGGTTCCAGCTCGTACAGCGTGACGACCGGACCGGGGCGGACGTGGATGATCTCTCCCTTGACGCCGAAATCCTCCAGCACACCTTCCAGCATGCGGGCGTTCTGTTCGAGCGCGTCGGCGGAGAGCGTGGCATCGCGGGCAATCGTCTTTGGCTCGGCAAGCAGATGAACAGAGGGCAACTGGAAGCCTTCGGGTCTCAGGAGCGAAGCCTGCGCATCCCGTTCGATGCGGGCGCCCTGTTTCGGTCGCGGTGCCGGTGCTGCAACACGCGGGGCGGGGCGATCGGCGCCGCGGGCTGTGGGCGGCGACGGCGACCAGCCGCTGTCATCCGGCAGGATTCCGGCCGGGCGCGGCGGCATGTCGTCGAGATCGAAGGGCGGATCATCGTAATCGTCGTCGCTATCGACGCTGATCGGCGGTGGAGAGACCAGATGCCGCTTGGGAGCCAGCACGCGCGGTGCGCCATCGAGCGAGGGCTCGCGGCGTTCTAAGCTGTTCGGCGCTTTCGGGCGGATAGGTTCGTTGAGCGTGCCGAACTCGTCATCGTTGAAATCGTAGGGCTGCTCGAAATGGCGGCTGCGATCCACGGGCTTCATGCCAAGCAGGCGGCGAGCGCGGGCGCGTATGGTGTACCAGTTGTGGGTGAAGGCGCCGAGCGCGAGCGCAATCGGACCTTCCTCGTCATCCTCTTCCTCGGCTGGAACGGTGCGGGCGAGCGGCTTGCGACGCTCGGCGAGGGCTTCTTGCTCCTCGTCCTCCTCCAGCGGATCGCGCCCGATGAGGCCGGCGGCGAAAAGCAGCAGCCAAGCGGCGGGGAGCGCCAGCAGGGCACCAAGGATCATCGATACGGTGCCGGTCGGATAGGCGCCAATGAAAAGGCTCGGAAAGCGCAGTATCATATCGCCGAAGACGCCGCCAATGCCGTTCGGGATCGGCCAGGTGGCGGGAGGCGGAAAGCAGCCGACGACGGCAGAGGAAACGATCGCGCCGACGAACCAGGCGGCGATGCGGGCGGGAATGCGGTGAAGCCGGCGACCGGTGATGAGGGCCAGCGACCAGGCAAGCACGGGAAGCAGCGAAAGGAGGCTCGCAAGGCCGAAGAACTGCATCATCACGTCGGCGAAGATCGCGCCACCATGGCCGAGAATATTGGTCGGCTCGTTGGCCGTCGCATAGGAGAGACTCGGATCGGCGACGTTCCAGGTGGCGAGTGCAGCGACGGCCAGCACCAGCGCCAGGAAAATCGAAAAGCCCAGGAGCGCCAGCACCTGCCGTACGATGAAGGCGCTGAGCGCGAAGCGGCCCGGTTGGTCGCCGATCGCTGCGGAATTGCCTCTGTTCATCCCCTGCCTGCCCGTTCGTCGAAGAAAGCTCTTGCCGGCGACCAGAGCGCCAGGCACGAGGCGAGGCGGTCCTGTCACGGCTCCATAGGGCACATTACAGGGGACAGGGTTAATGGTGCATTAACCATGGAGGTTGCCGAAGACCGCTTTGCCCGAAGGGCACAAAAAAAGCCCGGACGCGGGGTCCGGGCGAAGAGCGGCTCGCCGTTCGACGGCCGCGACGGGAGGAGAAGCCGCACCGGAGGCCGGTGCGGCGAAATCCTTAGGAGTGGTATGCGGCTTCGCCGTGGGAGGCGAGGTCGAGACCTTCGCGCTCGGCTTCGACCGGGACACGCAGGCCAACGATGACGTCCGTGATCTTGTAGAGGATCGCGGAGCCGACGCCGCACCATACGAGCGTGACCAGAACGGCCTTCACCTGGGTGAAGAACTGGGCGCCCATGGTTACGCCTTCGGCATAGCCGATGCCGCCGAGCGAGGTCGAGGCGAAGATGCCGGTGGCAAGAGCGCCGAACAGGCCGCCCACGCCATGAACGCCGAAGACGTCGGCGGTGTCGTCATAGCCGAACTTGTTCTTCACCACGGAGACGAAGAAGTAGCAAAGCGGCGAGACGATCAGGCCCATGACGATCGCGCCCATCGGGCCGACGATGCCGGCGGCAGGCGTGATGGCGACGAGGCCGGCGATCATGCCCGAGGCAGCGCCGAGCATCGAGGACTTGCCGCGGGTCAGGCTTTCGACGAAGGCCCAGGAGACGATTGCGGCAGCGGTTGCGATGAAGGTGTTGACGGTCGCGAGCATGGCGCCGCCGGAGGCTTCGAGGTTAGAACCTGCGTTGAAGCCGAACCAGCCGAACCAGAGCATGGCCGCACCAACCATGGTCAGTGTCATCGAGTGCGGAGCCATCATGTCCTTGCCGTAGCCGGTGCGCTTGCCGACCATGATCGCGCCGATCAGACCGGCAACACCGGCATTGATGTGCACGACGGTGCCGCCGGCGAAGTCAAATGCGCCCCAGCCGAAGATCAGGCCGTTTGCATCCCAGACCATGTGTGCGATCGGGAAGTAGACGAAGGTGACCCACAGAAGGCAAAACAGGATCGCGGCGGAGAACTTGATGCGTTCGGCGAAGGCGCCGATGATGAGCGCGGGGGTGATAGCCGCGAAGGTCATCTGGAACAGCATGAAGATGTATTCCGGAATGACGGCATCCGAGAAGGTGGCAGCCGTCGAATCCATCGTCACGCCCGAGAGGAAGAGCTTGGCCGTGCCGCCGAAGAAGGCGTTGGTCGAGCCGCCGAAGGCGAAGGAATAGCCGTAGATGACCCAGACCAGCATGATGGAGGCGCCGATGACGGTGCACTGCATCAGGACGGAGAGCATGTTCTTGGCGCGCACGAGGCCACCGTAGAACAGGGCGAGGCCCGGAATCAGCATGAAGAGGACGAGAATGGTGCAAAGGAACATGAAGGCGGTATCGCCCTTGTCCGGCACGGGTGCTGCGGCTGCAGCTTCCGCGGCGGCCGGTGCGGCTTCCTGCGCAAAGGCAATCGCCGGCGCCAGCAGCGCGGCCGAAGCGGCGCCAATCCGCGCGAAAGTGGAAGAAAACTTGGTAAACGACATCAGTAACAACTCCCCTAACAGCCGTTCTTACAGAGCTTCAGAATTGGTTTCGCCGGTGCGGATGCGTACGGCCTGGTCGATCGAGTAGACAAAGATCTTGCCATCGCCGATCTGGCCCGTCTTGGCAGCGGAAGCGATCGCCTCGACGGCCTTGTCCGCGAGTTCGGAGGACACGGCGATTTCGATCTTCAGTTTCGGCAGAAAGCTTACGGCGTATTCGGTGCCGCGGTAGATTTCCGTGTGTCCCTTCTGGCGGCCGTAACCCTTGACCTCGGTCACGGTCAGGCCCTGGATGCCAACAGCGGTGAGGGCTTCGCGCACCTCATCCAGCTTGAACGGCTTGATGATGGCCATCACAATCTTCATCTGGTTTCCCATCCTTTGCTTGTCCTCGGCGCGGAGCCGACTCTCCTTGCCGCCAGCCCCAAAGCGCCCAGCGACTGCGGTCAGACATTCAAAGTATGTGCCAGATTCGTGAAGACTAATAAGTTATTGAAATCTAAAGATTATAATAAACGAAGCTAATAAACAGGCAATTGAACGGCTCATGTGCGCACAAATTATGTGCAAAAATGCCGATTTGCCCTTCTTTTAGTCATCTGCTCTTTTCCGAATCAGCCCTTCCTGCGCAACGGAGGCAATGAGAACCCCGTCGCGGCTGTAAATGCTGCCACGGGTCATGCCGCGTGCGCCTGAGGCGCTCGGGCTGTCCTGCGTATAGAGCAGCCAATCGTCGAGGCGGGTGGGGCGGTGAAACCACATGGCGTGATCGAGGCTCGCGGCTTGCAGCGACGGATCGAAGATCGAGGTTCCGTGGGCATAGAGCGATGTGTCGAGCAGGGTCATGTCCGAGAGATAGGCGAGGATTGCAGCCTGATAATGCCTGTCGTCCGGTGGGGCGGCGCTGGTGCGCACCCAGATATGGGCCTTCGGCTCCAGCTTTTCCTTGGAGATGTAATGCACCAGCGAGACGGGCCGGATCTCGATCGGCCGCTCGCGACCCCAGTAGCGCCGCACGGTGTCGGGCGCCTGGGCGAGGAAGACATCGCGAAACTCCTTTTCGCCCATCAGGCTTTCCGGCGCCGGCACGTCCGGCATTTCGACCTGATGATCGAAGCCCGGCTCGTCGAGCTGGAAGGAGGCCGACATGGAGAAGATCGCCTTGCCATGCTGGATGGCGACGACGCGACGGGTGGTGAAGCTCGCGCCGTCGCGGATGCGCTCGACCTGATAGATGATCGGCACCGCAGGATCGCCGGGGCGCATGAAATAGGCATGCAGCGAGTGGACGAAACGGTCCGCCTCGACGCAGCGCTGGGCGGCCATGAGCGCTTGGGCGATGACCTGGCCGCCGAAAACCCGCTGCCAGCCGTTCTGGGGGCTCTTGCCGCGGAAGAGGTCTTCCTCCAGCTTTTCGAGGTCGAGCGTCGCAATCAGCTTTTCCATGATGCGCGTTTTCTCTTCCGACTGCGACATAGTATAGTGCCCCCGATTGTAGGAAATCGTTCAAGGCTGATCTATATAGCGGCCGGTGATATGCACAAGGGCAAACACGGGCAACGCGCTGCCCGGGGTGTCGGGATAAAGGAAGTTCGCCATGATGGATGTTCTGGTCGTCGGTGGTGGTTATGTCGGTCTGGCGGTCGCAGTCGCGGTCAAGCAGGCAGCGCCGCATCTCGCCGTCGAGGTAATCGAGGCGGCGCCGGAAGACGCCTGGAAGAAGGACCCGCGCGCCTCGGCGATCATCGCGGCGGCCACGAAGATGCTGGAGGTCTTCGGCATCTGGGAGCGGATCGAGCCCGAGGCGCAGCCGATCACCAGGATGATCGTCACCGATTCGAAGACCTCCGATCCTGTGCGGCCGGTGTTCCTTACCTTTGACGGCGAGGTCGAGGATGGTCGGCCCTTCGCCCACATGATCCCCAATGTCGCGATGGTCGGCGCGCTGCGCGAGGCGTGCGCTGCAGCCGGTGTCCGGATCCGCCATGGCGCGACGGCCACGGGTTTTCGCAATACCGGGCCTTCGGCCGAGCTCGCGCTCTCCGATGGAAGCGTTGTTTCGGCGCGGCTGGTGGTCGCCTGCGATGGCGTGCGCTCGAAGTTGCGCGACATGGCTGGCATCAAGACCGTCACCTGGGACTACGGCCAGTCAGGCATCGTCACAACGGTCGAGCACGAGCGGCCGCATGAAGGCTCAGCCGAGGAGCATTTCCTGCCGGCCGGTCCCTTCGCCATCCTGCCGCTCAAGGGCAATCGTTCCTCGCTGGTCTGGACTGAGCGCACAAGCGATGCCGAGCGGCTGGTGGCATCCGACGATCTCGTGTTCGAAGAGGAACTGGAGCGCCGTTTCGGTCACAAGCTCGGCACGATCCGCGCGACCTCCGATCGCCGTGCCTTTCCGCTGGGGCTGACGCTCGCCCGCGAATTCGTCGCGCCGCGGCTGGCGCTGGCCGGTGACGCCGCTCACGGCATCCACCCGATTTCCGGCCAGGGCCTCAATCTCGGCTTCAAGGACGTGGCAGCTCTCGCCGAGACCATCGTCGAGGCAGACCGGCTCGGCCTCGATATCGGCGACCTCAATGTTCTGGAGCGCTACCAGACCTGGCGGCGGTTCGACACCTTCCGCATGGGGGTGACCACCGACGTGCTGAACCGGCTCTTCTCCAACGACGTGACGCCGATCCGGGTGCTCAGGGATTTCGGGCTTGGTGTGGTCGACCGGATGCCGTCTCTCAAATCCTTCTTCATCCGGGAAGCGGCCGGCACGGCCAATGGCGGCGCACCGAAGCTCCTGGCGGGCGAGGCGATCTGACGGGGTATCGAGCCCTTCACCGAAAATTGCGACGGTGCGACCGGCTTTTGTCCCCTCAGGTTTCCAGCTTGCGGGCCTCGGAAACCAGCATGATCGGAATGCCGTCGCGAATCGGATAGGCAAGACCGGCACGCTCGGAGACGAGTTCGCCCTTCTCCCGGTCGAAGGTCAGCCCTCCTTGCGTCAATGGACAGACCAGAAGCTCGAGGAGTTTCGGGTCGACGGTGCTCATGCGGTTTTCCATGATCGACTTTCCAAGCGATTTCCCGGCAGGGTTCTCCCGCATTTCCGGCGATACCTTAATCGCCTTCGATGCTCTTCCGTTCGTTTCGATGCCATTCCGGAGGCAAAGCCGCCGCACAGCTTTGCTCGAATTGCTCTATTGCAGAACAGAGTCCGCGTCGCCGAAGGTGCGGGCGAGCACAATCTCGGTGATGGCAACGAGCGTTTCGGCGCGGGTCTTCAAGTCGGGGGCTTCGAGCAGCGCCTGCTTTTCGGCAGGGCCGAAGGGCGACATCATCGACAGCGAATTGACCAGGGTGAGATTGCTGGCTCGTTCGACGCTCTCCCAGTCCGCTTCCAGCTTGTTGGCGTCGAGGTAGGCGCGGAAGGCGGCAAGCAGGGCAGTGCGGTCGACCTGCGCTTCCTCTTCGGCGCCGGTGGCTAGGTCGGTCATGAAGGGCGCTATGCGGAAATTGCGGTAGGGCTTGGAACCGGGAACTTCCTCCATCAGGCGGAAACGGCAGACGCCGCCGAGCGACACGATATAGCGACCGTCGCCGGTTTCGGTGAAAGACGTGACGCGGCCGATGCAACCGACCTGGGCGAGCGGCGGGCGTTCGGGCAGGATGTCAGCCTCGGGAACCTCGCCGAGGGCCGGTTGGATCATGCCGATCAGGCGATTGCCGGCCAGTGCATGGTCCAACATGGCGAGATAACGCGGTTCGAAGACGTTGAGGGGCAACTGGCCGCCGGGCAACAACAACACACCCGACACCGGAAAAACGGGCAGAATTTCCGGTAGGTCGTTTTCGGTCAGATATCTGGCATTGCCGACATGCATGAAGATAAACCCATTCCGGCCGTTCCCGGCCGCAACCATCTCCATAATGTGGTTGCGGCAAGGGGAATCTCAAGGGCGGAAGCGCATTTCTCCGCTCAGGAGAACAGGATCGACGAGAGTTTGCGCCGCGCCATGATCGTGGCCGGGTCCTTCGGGCCCCAGACCTCGAAGAACTGCAGCAGCTGGCGGCGCGCGCCGTCGTCATCGAATTCACGGTCACGCTTCATGATGAGCAGCAGATGTTCGGCCGCTTCCTCGCGCCGTCCCTCGACATTGCGGATCTTGGCGAGTTTCATCCGTGCTTCGTGATCGTCCGGATTGAGCGCCAGCGCATGTTCGAGCGCCACCGGGTCGCCCAGCTTGCGGGCCTCGTCGATCTGTTCGAACTTCTTGAGAAGCGCCTGGATTTCGGCGGCCTTCTTAACCTCTTCCGGCAGGCCCTCTAGCAATTGGCGGGCGCGGTCCTGCTGGCCTGCGGCCAGCATGCATTCGGCCATGCCGGCGATCGCCTTGGGATTTTCGGGTTCGGCTTGCATGATGGCGCCGAAGAGCTGGGCAGCCTCCTGGATATTGCCCGAGGCAAGCAGTGTCGCCGCCTCCTCCAGCGCTGCCTCGATCTCCGCTGCCTGATCGGCGCCGGCGGGGCCTGCGACCTTGTCGATGAACTGGCGGACCTGGCTTTCCGGGAGCGCACCCATGAAACCATCCACCGGGCGGCCGTTGACGAAGGCGATGACGGCGGGGATCGACTGGATGCCGAGCTGGCCCGGAATGGCCGGGTGGTCATCGATGTTCATCTTGACCAGCTTGACGCGACCGCCGGCTTCGTTGACCACCTTCTCGATCACCGGGGTCAGTTGCTTGCAGGGGCCGCACCAGGGTGCCCAGAAATCGACGAGAACCGGCTGGTTGCGGGATTCTTCGATGACATCCTTGGTGAAGCCGGCCGTGGTGGTGTCCTTGATGGCTGCACCGCTGGCGGCTGCAGCCGGGGCGGCGGACGCGCCGCCGAAATGGGCCTGGCCCGTCATCTGGCCGCCGAAACCGCCATAGGGATTGCTGTTGTCGCTCATCGAAATCTCTCCCGCACCTTGGGGCCTCTTCGGGGGCCGAGTTTGCCAGTAAGATCGTATGTCAGGCCGTGACTTTCAAGACAAGCGGCGTGTGGCCCGTCGCCTCAAGAAAGCGCAGGAGGTCATCCCGGCCGATCGAGGTCGTCGCATCGTTGGAAAGCGGATGGCCATTGATGATCTCGTGTTCCATCAGGTCCGCATCTAGGATGAAGGTGACGTTGTGGCCGGTATCGTTGATCGCGCCGAAAACGGTGACGGAGCCGGGGATGACGCCGAGATATTCCATCAGCTTTTCCGGCTTTCCGAAGGAAACCTTGCTGGCCGCGCCGATCAACGTGTGTACCGTCTTCAGGTCGACAACGGCATTTTCCTCGACGGTGAGCAGGAAGAACCGGTCCTTTTTATCCTTCACGAAGAGATTCTTGGTGTGGCCGCCGGGGATCTCGTCGCGCAGCGCCACCGATTCGGCGACCGTGAAGACCGGCTCGTGACGGGCCGTCCTATGCTCGATCTTCAGGTCGTCGAGAAAACGAAAGAGGTCTTCGGCGGTCTTTGGGGAGGCGGTCTGGGGGTCGTTTGTCATGGAGGGCTTTCGGGACTGCGGATGAAAAGAGGAGGCCGTTTTGCTGTCGGGGGAGAGTGATACGTCCGCTTGCCGGGCTTGGCAATCGCGGTCATCCCATGCAAACCCCGGTTTTCCGGGCTTTCGAAAGGCGCGTGATTTTTTCTCGGAAATTTCGTCATTTCCCTGTTGCATTTGAAAAATGATTGGGCCATATAGCGCCCGTCGCCGCAACGCAGACGACCTTCGATCCACCGACTACCCCCGGATCGTCGATATGAGCGGGTGTAGCTCAGGGGTAGAGCACAACCTTGCCAAGGTTGGGGTCGGGCGTTCGAATCGCCTCACCCGCTCCAGTTTTCTCCCGAAAATAACAGAAAATGCAAAGCGTCTTAGACGTTGCGCCGTTTCAATCCGGCAGACAGGCGCTGTTTCGCGCCCTATAGTCCTCCGATCCGCATCGAAGGGGGACGGCATGGCCGACAGGTTGAGGGGCAAGATTGCAATCATTTCAGGCGGCGCGACCGGCATGGGCGGCGCGGCTTCCAGGCTGTTCGCGGCGGAGGGTGCGAAGGTCGCCATCATCGATCGCAATGGCGACGAGGCTGCCCGAACCGCGGCTGACATCCGCGAGGCGGGCGGTGTGGCGGAACATTGGGTCGCCGATGTTTCCAATGAGAAAGCCGTCAATGACGCCGTGCGGGGCGTCGAAGCGCATTTCGGTCCGGTGACCGTCCTTTTCAATCATGCGGGCACGATCGTCATCAAGCCGTTCCTCGAGACCACGACCGAGGAATGGGACTGGCTGCATGCCGTCAATGTCCGTTCGATGTTCCTGATGACCAAGGCCGTGCTGCCGGGCATGATCGGGGCCGGCGGCGGTTCGATCGTCTGCACCTCGTCGATATCGGCTGTGGCGGCAACGCCGATGGAAGTGCTCTACGACACGACGAAGGGCGCCGTACACATGTTTGCCCGCGCGATCGGCGTCGAGTTTCGCGACCGGAACATCCGTTGCAACGCCGTCTGCCCCGGCTTCATCCGCACGCCGCACGGACTTCGGGAAGTGGCTGAGCTTTCCGCGCATGGCGTCGACGTCTCCGACGCAGCCATTGCCGTCCAGCAGGGCCGTATCGGTGAGCCGGAAGACGTGGCGCGCGCCGCGCTCTATCTGGCCAGCGACGAATCGAATTTCGTCAACGGCGCGCATCTCTTCGTCGATAACGGCTTCACCGCCATCTGAAGACCATCGCGGGCATCGCCAGCCGGAGGCCGGTTCAGATCCGCGAAAACACGTAGTCGGTTTTCTGCCTCAGCACTTGGCCGGGCCTCAGCACCGGGCTCGGGAAGGCGGCGTGGTTGATCGCGTCCGGCCAGACCTGGGTTTCGAGGCAGAAACCGGCATAGGGGCCGTAAGTCTTCCCCTCGAGCCCTGGAACCGGCACGTTCACGTAGACGCCGGCATAGAATTGCACGCCGGGTTCGGTGGTGCGCACTTCCATGGTGACGCCGGAATTGATGCTACGGGCCAGCGCCACGCTGCGCTTTTGCATGCGGGTCGGGGAGAGGCAGAAGTTGTGGTCGTAGGGCACCTGTGTGCCGTCCACCTGACGGCGGATAGGCCGCATCTCGCGGAAATCGAAGGGGGTTCCGTCCACCGGCCGAATCTCGCCGGTCGGGATCAGCACGTCATCGACAGGCAGGTAGTGATCGGCGGCGATCATCAGGTCGTGGCCGAGAATATCGGCGCCGCCGTCGAGATTGAAATAGGCGTGCTGGCAGATATTGGCGAGCGTCGGCTGATCCGTCTCGCTTTCATAGACGACCGACAGCACGCCTTCGTCCCTGAGCTGGTAAGTGGCGGTGATCCGGCAATTGCCGGGATAGCCGGCGCGGCCATCCGGATCGGTCATCGCCAGCGTGACGCTGTCGGAGGATAAGCCGATGATCTGCCAGTTCCGTTTCGCGATGCCGTCCGAGCCGCCATGCAGATGATTGACGTCTTTCTCGTTGCGTTCGAGCCGATACGGCTTGCCGTCGAGCGTGAATGCGCCGCTGGCGATACGGTTGGAGCAGCGGCCGGGGGTCGCGCCGAAATAAGGCGAATGGCGCTCATAGTCCTCCAGCCGGTCGAAACCGAGCACCAAGGGTGCAACATGGCCGTCGAGACGCAGGTCCTGGATCGACGCGCCATAGGTCATGATGCGGGCCGTCAGGCCGCCGGCCGAAAGCGTGACGCGTTCGACTGTCTCGCCGCTTGCGGTCTGTCCGAAAATCTCTTTCTGCATGGCGTGATCCTGGCTTGGGAAATGTTGAGGAGATGAAAATCAGCGGGAAAGCTCTCTCGCCGCGGTTTCGAGCCCGCCGAGCGTCAGCGGAAACATGCGGTCGCCCATCAGCCGGCGGATGAGGCTGACCGATGTCGTATAGCCCCAGCGGTCCTCCTGCAACGGGTTGAGCCAGAGGCTCTTCCGGAAATGGCCCGTCAGCCGGTCGATCCAGACCGCGCCAGCCTCCGTGTTCCAGTGTTCAACGGAACCGCCGGGATGGGTGATCTCGTAGGGGCTCATCGAGGCGTCTCCGACGAAGATCAGGCGGTAATCGGGGCCATAGATTCGAATCACGTCCTCGGTCGCCATCACTTCGGAATGCCGGCGGCGATTGTCCTTCCATACCCGTTCATAGGGGCAGTTGTGGAAATAGAAGTAGTCCATGTGCCGGAATTCGGAGCGGGCGGCGGAGAAGAGTTCTTCGACGGTGTGGATGTGATCGTCCATGGAGCCACCGATATCGAAGAGCATCAATAGCTTGACGGTGTTGCGCCGTTCCGGCCGCGTCTTCACGTCGAGATAGCCGTGTTCGGCGGTGGAGCGGATGGTGCCGGCAAGGTCGAATTCATCGGCCGCACCTTCGCGGATGAACCGGCGGAGCCGTCTCAGCGCTACCTTGATGTTGCGGGTGCCCAGCTCAACCCCGTCGTCGAGATTGCGGAATTCGCGTTTGTCCCAGACCTTCACCGCCCGACGATGACGCGATGTATCCTGGCCAATGCGAATGCCTTCGGGATTGTAGCCATAGGCGCCGAAGGGAGAGGTGCCGGCGGTGCCGATCCATTTGGAACCGCCCTGATGGCGGCCCTTCTGCTCGGAAAGCCGCTGGCGCAGCGTTTCCATCAGCTTGTCGAAGCCGCCGAGAGCCTCGACCAGTTTCTTGTCTTCTTCCGAGAGATGCTTTTCAGCCAGCCGGCGCAGCCATTCCTCGGGGATCGGCACGGTCTCCACACCATCGGCACCCGTGACGGTTTCCAGTCCACCAAAGATCTCGGAGAAGATGCGGTCGAAGCGATCGATATGCCTTTCGTCCTTCACCAGCGCGGTGCGGGCGAGGAAATAGAAGGCTTCCGTGTCGAAATCGGCAAGCCCTGCTTCCATGCCTTCGAGAAGCGCCAGGAACTCCCGTAGCGTCACCGGGATACTCGCTTCCTTCAGTTTCAGGAAGAAAGGGATGAACATCGGGCCTCAGAAATTCTTCTGATAGACGAGGAAGGGGGTCTTTTCCGCGATCCGGTCGTAGAGCCGGCGCGCAGTGGCGTTGAATTCCTGCGTCATCCAGTAGACCTCCTTCGAGCCTTCCGCTCTCGCCTTCTCGTAGACGGCCTCGATCAGCGCGCGGCCGATGCCGGTGCCGCGGACCTCAGGGTCGGCATAGAGATCCTGAAGATAGCACACATTGTCGATATGCCAGCAGGAACGATGGAAGAGATAGTGCGCAAGGCCGGCGGGGCGGCCGTCGACCAGCGCAAGGAGACCGCGATATTCGCCCGGTGCCGAACCGGTCAGCCGGGCGAAGGTCGTCGCATAGATTTCCTCGGGCAGTTCGGTCTCGTAGAAGGCCAGATAGGCCTTCCACAAGCGCCGCCATTCCGCCTCGTCCGCTTTGGCGAGCGGACGGATCTCGGCGGTTCCCGCCATGGGCTCAGGTCTCCTTGCCGCTGCCGATGACTTCCAGATCGTAGGGTGTCGTCTGGTAGATCTCGTTGATCCAGTTTCCGAACAGCAGATGGGCATGGCCGCGCCAGCGGTTCAAGGGGGTGATCTCCGGATCGTTGTGCGGGAAATAGTCGTGCGGCATCTTGATCGGCACGCCGGAATTGACGTCGCGGAAATACTCTTCTCCGAGCGAGGTCGAGTCGTATTCGACGTGGTTGAACATGTAGAGCCGGTTGCCGCGCTTCTCATGCACGAGGCAGACCCCCATTTCATCCGATTCCATCAGGATCTCCAGTCCCGGGACCACGCTGATGTCCTCGCGGCGGACCTCGGTCCAGCGGGAGACCGGCACCTGGAAATCATCCGAGAAACCATTGAGGTAGATGGAGGAGGGCGCAAGATTGCGGTGGCGATAGACGCCGAAGGCCTTTTCCTTCAGCGTGTGCTTCGGCACCTCGTGGAAGTGATAGATCGCCGCCATTGCGCCCCAGCAGACGTTCATCGTCGAATGGACGTTGGTTTCCGTCCAGTCGAGGATCTTTTCCATCTCCGGCCAGTATGTGACTTCCTCGTAGGGCAGCGTTTCGACCGGCGCGCCGGTGATGATGAAACCGTCGAACTTGCGGTCCTTCACTTCCTCCCAGGTCTGGTAGAAGGAAAGAAGGTGCTCCTCCGGCGTGTTCTTGGCCTTGTGGCCGCCGATGCGCACGAGGGTTAGTTCGACCTGTAGCGGCGAGGCACCGATCAGACGGGCAAACTGTACCTCCGTCTTGATCTTGTTCGGCATGAGATTGAGCAGCCCGATCTGCAGCGGGCGGATATCCTGACGGATAGCGGCCGTTTCGGTCATGACCCGCACGCCCTCATGCACGAGGGTCTCAAAGGCGGGCAGGGTATCGGGTATCTTGATCGGCATGTTCGAACTCGACTTTCCGTGTCATGGCGGTCCGGACAGGCCCGGCACCGCGCACATACAAAAAAACCGGCAGCTTCCCATATCGCTACCGGTCCTCGGAAAGTTTCTCGAACTCGCCTCGGCCCTTTAGCGACTTATTTAACGTGGCTGCAAGCCGGCCGGCCAAATCACCACGAGGCCAGTCCTTTACGCCTGTCGGCGGCGTGAATCAACGGAAAAGGTTTTCGCGGTGCAGCGCGGGTGTCATCGTCTCCCCGCCGAGACAGGCAAGCGCTTCCGCCATGCCGTATCCGAGCCTTTGACGGGCCTCGTCCAGCCCGAGCCAGAAGAAACGGAAACGGATCGGCTCGCCGCCGCCGAAAGGCATTGTTTCCCAGTGAACCCATGTTTCGGCAGGCTTTTCCGGCAGCGCCACATGAAAATAGGAGCGCCGGTGGGTGATGAGCGATCCCTTTTGCTCGAAGCGGTGGTTGCATGTCTCGATCAGCCGGAACGGTGCCTTCGGCTCGAGCCCGGTTTCCTCGGCAAATTCCCTGAGGGCAGCGCGTTCGACGGTTTCCGGATGCTCCACAGTGCCGCCCGGAACCTGCAACGCGATTTCGGGAAAGTCCGGTTCGTCGAAAACGAGAAGGCGATCGCGCCAGGTGGCGTAGATCAGAACCTTGAATGCATTGGGTGTCCCGTGTGGCATAGCATCGCGTGTCATCGTCCCTCCCGTCTTGCCATGAAGGCGAGGCGTTCGAAGAGATGGACGTCCTGTTCGTTCTTCAGGAGCGCGCCGTGGAGCTTTGGCAGCGCCTGCTTCGGGTCGACGCGAAGGTCGGCGGGATCGACGTCCTCGGCGAACAGAAGGCGAATCCAGTCGAGCGCCTCCGAGGTCGACGGTTTCTTGCGCAGGCCCGGCGTCTCGCGGATCTCGTAGAACTGGGTGAGTGCCGCGCGGATCAGGTTCTGCTTCAGGCCGGGATAGTGGACCTCGACGATCCGTGCCAGCGTATCTGCATCGGGAAAGCGGATATAGTGGAAGAAGCAGCGGCGCAGGAAGGCGTCCGGCAATTCCTTCTCGTTGTTCGACGTGATGATGACGATCGGCCGGATCTTCGCCTTCACGGTCTCGCCGGTCTCGTAGACATGGAATTCCATGCGGTCGAGTTCCTGCAAAAGGTCGTTCGGGAACTCGATATCGGCCTTGTCGACCTCGTCGATCAGGAGCACGGTCTTCGTGTCCGCGGCGAAGGCCTGCCAGAGTTTGCCCTTGCGGATGTAGTTCTTCACGTCGTTGACGCGCTCGTCGCCGAGCTGGCTGTCGCGCAGGCGCGAGACGGCATCGTATTCGTAGAGCCCCTGCTGCGCCTTGGTGGTCGACTTGACGTTCCATTCGATCATGTCGAGGCCGAGGGCCGCGGCCACCTGTCGGGCAAGCTCGGTCTTGCCGGTGCCGGGTTCGCCCTTGACGAGAAGCGGACGCTCAAGCGCGATCGCCGCGTTGACGGCGACCATGAGGTCCTTGTCGGCGACGTAGTCGGCGGTGCCGGTGAATTGCATGGTTTTCTTTCCGTTTTTAGTCGGCGGGAAGGTAATGGGCGAGGAGTTGCGGTGCAAGGTGGACGTTGGTGGACGTTGCGTGTGGATCGCGGCCCCTCATCCGGCTGTCGCCACCCCCTCCCCGCTTGCGGGAGATGGTCAGGGTGAGGGGCAGTCCTCGCAATGGGCCGGTCGACGGACTGCCTTGTCGAAGCGCTTTCCCTTTGACGCAAAGATGCGCTATGGGCAGGGCCATGAGGAAAAACAGCTTCACCATCCTGCTCGGAGGGCCGCTCACCGGAACCGAACGCCTGATGACGGCGATCGCCGGAAGCCGGGTGATCGCGGCCGACGGCGGCATGCGTCATGCGGCGGCGCTCGGCCTTAAGCCCGAACTCTGGGTGGGCGATTTCGATTCCTCGCCGGAAGACCTGTCCAGGGATTTCCCCGATGTGCCGAAAATGCCCTATCCGGCGCAGAAGGCCGAGACCGACGGGGCGATCGCCATCGGCGAGGCGCTGGCGCGGGGTGCCGAAAGCCTGATCCTTGCAGGCGGGCTCGGCGGTGAGCGGTCCGATCATGCGCTGATGCACATGCTGCAGGCCGTGAGCCTTGCCAAGGAGGGCCGCCACATTCTTCTCACCTCGGGTGAGGAGGAAGTCTATCCGCTGCTTCCCGGGGAAAGCGCCATCGACCTGCCGAAGGGGTCGCTTTTTTCCATTCTCGGATTTTCGCCACTTATAGGGCTTTCGATCCGCAATGTCCGTTATCCGCTCGACGATTTCCAACTGCCGTTCGGTTCGTCGCGCACCATTTCCAATGTGGCGGAAGGCCCGATTGCGCTATCGCTGAAGAGCGGAGACGCGATCCTGCTTGCCCGCCCCTATGACATGACCGGAGCCTGAAGCCTTGGCGCCTCCCATCCTGAAACTCGACGATATCTTCCTTTCCTTCGGCGGCACGCCGCTGCTTGCCGGTGCCAGCCTGCAGGTGGAACCAGGAGACCGGATCTGCCTCGTCGGCCGTAACGGTTCGGGAAAGTCGACGCTGATGAAGATCGCGGCCGGGCTGGTCGAGGCGCAGTCGGGCGAGGTCTTCCGTCATCCGGCTGCGACCATCCGTTATCTGGAACAGGCTCCCGATTTCGCCGGTTTCTCGACCGTGCAGGCCTATGCCGAGGCAGGGCTCGGACCGGGCGACGATCCCTACCGCGTCACCTATCTGCTCGAGCATCTGGGGCTGACGGGCCATGAGAACCCGAAGAGCCTTTCCGGCGGCGAGGCCCGCCGGGCGGCGCTGGCGCGGGTGCTGGCGCCGGAACCCGATATCCTGATGCTCGACGAGCCGACCAACCATCTCGACCTTCCGACCATCGAATGGCTGGAAAGCGAGCTTGCCAAGAGCCGTAGCGCGCTCGTTCTGATCAGTCACGACCGGCGTTTTTTGGAAAAGGTTTCCACCGCGACCGTCTGGCTCGACCGCGGTCTTTCGCGCCGGCTCAACCGGGGCTTCGCCCACTTCGAGGAATGGCGCGACAAGGTGCTCGAGGAGGAAGAAATCGAGCAGCACAAACTCGGCAAGGCGATCGAACGCGAGGAGCACTGGCTGCGCTACGGCGTGACCGCTCGGCGCAAGCGCAACATGCGCCGCCTCGGCCAGCTTCAGACGATGCGGGCGGAATATCGCGGTCACAAGGGGCCGCAGGGCACAATCCAGGCCAATGTCACCGAGGGCCGCGAGAGCGGCAAGCTGGTGATCGAGGCGGAAAAGATCACCAAGGCCTATGGCGAGCGCACGATCGTCGCGCCGTTTTCTATCCGGGTTCATCGCGGCGACTGTATCGGCCTGATCGGCCCGAACGGGGCCGGCAAGACGACGCTCCTCAAGATGCTGACCGGTCAGCTCGAACCGGACAGCGGTTCGGTGAAGCTTGGCACCAATCTCGAAATCGCGGTGCTGGACCAGAAACGCGAAGGGCTGAACCCCGACGATACGCTCGCCCATTACCTGACGGACGGGCGCGGCGAAAACCTGCTCGTCAATGGCGAGCAGAAGCATGTGACCGGCTACATGAAGGACTTCCTGTTTCAGCCGGAACAAGCCCGCACGCCGATCCGCAACCTTTCCGGCGGCGAGCGCGCCCGGCTGATACTCGCCCGGATCATGGCGAAGTCCTCGAACCTGCTCATCCTCGACGAGCCGACCAACGATCTCGACATCGAGACGCTCGATCTTCTGCAGGAGATCGTTGCCGGCTATTCGGGAACCGTCATCCTCGTTAGCCACGACCGCGACTTCCTCGACCGGACCGTGACGTCCACTATCGCGCCGGTCGATCCGGAACATCCCGATGGCCGCTGGATCGAATATGCCGGGGGCTATTCCGACATGCTCGCCCAGCGCAAGGGCGCCGAGGACGAGCGCAAGCGGGTGGAGAAAGCGGAGAAGGCGAAGGCGTCCGGCAGCGCGGACAAGCCTGTTGCGGATCAAGGTTCGAAGGGCAAGGGCAAGCTTTCCTACAAGCAGAAATTCGCTCTCGAAAACCTGCCGAAGGAAATGGAGAAGACGGAGAAGGAAATCGCCGCCCGCGAGGTGAAGATGGCCGACCCGAACCTCTTCGCCAAGGACCCTGCGACCTTCAACAGGCTTGCTGCCGAAATGGAAAAGCTGCGCGCCGATCTCACCCGCATGGAAGAGGAATGGCTGGAACTGGAAATGCTGCGCGAGGAGCTGGAGGGCTGAGGCCCAGGGCCCAAGGCCTCAAAACAGCGCGTACCGCCCGCGGCGGCTTCCTGCCTCAGGCGGCTTCCGTCGTTTCCCGCGGACGGGGCGGTTCCGGGCTGAGCCGTTCCAGATGTAACAGGCGCGGCGAGGTGGCGTCGTAGAAGGCGCCGGAGCGGCCGATATAGATCAGCGTCGCGTCGGTGAATTCTGACATGACGCTCGATAGGGTCGCGACCGTGTCTGATTCCAGTCCTTCCAGAACATCGTTGAAGACGATCCAGCGGGGCTTGCGCAGGAGAAGGCCGGCAAAGGCCAGCGCCATCTGTTCGTCCTTATCCAGCAGGCGGTCCCAGCGGGCGCGCTCGTCCAGCTTGTCGGCAATGCGTTCCAGGCCGACCCGCTTCAGGGCGGCGACCATCGCCTCTTCCGGGATGCCGGCCGAGGCAAGCGGATAGGCCAGCACGCTCTTCAACTTGCCTTCCGGCAGATATTCGAGCTGCGGCACGAAGAGGATGTTGTCTTCCTGCGGCAGGCGGATCGTACCCTTGCCATAGGGCCACAGCCCGGCAATCGCATTGAACAGCAGCCGGCGGTTCACGCCCTGATCGCCATTGACCATGATGCGCTCGCCGGCGGCGATTTCCGGGTTCTGTTCCCTGATCCTGAAGCCGGTACGGCTGATCTCGCCATCGATCTGCGGGCAGATCGCAAGGTCCTCGAAGCTGAGCTTGCCGGGCGGGCCGACCTCGATAGCGATACCGCCGTCCTTCGGCTTGATATCCTCGATTTCCATCAGCGCGGCGCGGAAGACCGTCACCCGGAGAAGGGCGGCCTGCCAGTCGGCGATGGCACCGTAATTGTCGACATACCAGCGCAAGGCCGAATAGACCTGGTTGAAGGCAGCGGCCGCGGCCATGAGTTCGCCGAAGGTCATGGTGCCGGCGAAGTAGGCCGGAGACGCGATCAGGATCGGCACGATCATGGCGAGCCAGCCGAAGCCGGCCGTGACCCAGGTGAGATTGGTCAGCGCCATGGCAAGCTGGCGGATGACGGCAAGAACGGAATCGATCGCCTCGTGAATGTGGCGGCGCTCGGTTTCCTCGCCGCCGGCGAGCGCGATGGCCTCGAGGTTCTCGTTGGCGCGCATCAGCGAGAAGCGCAGGTCGGCTTCGCGCGCATAGCGTTCGGCATTGAGCCGGGTGAGCCGCCAGCCGACCACTTTACTGAGCAGCGACGCGGCGGCGGCATAGATCAGCGCTCCCCAGACCATATAGCCGGGAATGGAGAAACTGTAGTCGCCGACATGAAAGACGAAGCCGCTCGACATCTGCCAGAGAACGCCGATGAAGCTGACGAGCAGGATCGTTGCCTGGACAAGTCCGATCGACAGCGAGGTGGTCATTTCCGCGAGCTTGCGGGCATCCTCGTGCAGGCGCTGGTCCGGATTGACGCCGAGCGGGCTCGACATCGAGAGCCGGTAGGCGCGACGGTCCTTCAACCACTGGTCGACGACATCGCGCGACAGGCCCTCGCGCATGTAGAGCGCGGTCATCTGGTTGAGCCAGGTCTGGACGACGTTGAGCAGCAGCAGAAAACCGGCGATCAGGCCGAAATTGCCGAGCTCCCGGATGAAGGCATCGATGTCGCGCCGTTCCAGGGAATTGTAGAAGGGCACGTTCCAGCGGTTTATCAGGACCTGGCCGTAGGTGGTCAGGAGGATGACGGCAAGCAGCGCGCCGGCGACCACGAAGACCCGGTTGCGCACCGAGGATGCCCAGAAGGAATCGGCGGCGATCCGCACTTGCCGCGAAAAACTAAGTTCGACCGTCGCAGCCGTGGGGCGCCCGTTTGCAGCTTTTTCCGGATCCGAACTGACCATATATCACTGTCTCGCCGTATCGGCTTTTTCTTATATCATCACAAAGGCGCTGTGCACCCGTACCCGGACACAATACCAGCCTTCCTGCGACAGAATGGCAGAAATAGGTTGGAAAAGCGTTGAGGCCGCGCAACATCGGCCGTTTCAGGCACTTTTCGCAATGCTCTTGCCTCCAGCAGACCACCGCGCTATGTCTCCTCCTGCTCTAACGGGGTGCCTCATGTCCTTTCCGGACGTGGAGCTGAGAGGTCAAAAGCCAACCCGCGGAACCTGATCCGGCTAACACCGGCGGAGGGATTAGACGCGTAAGACAAAGACGCCCTATCCCGAAATCCTACTTGTATGGAGGGGCGATATGCCGACCAAATCTTTTTCGTTTTTGAGCCGCGGGCTTGTTGCGGCCACGGTCTTTTCGTTGCTGCCTGCGCTCTCCGCGATGGCTGCGGACAAGACCCTGACGGTCTACACTTATGAAAGCTTCATCTCCGAATGGGGACCTGGGCCGAAGGTCAAGGAAGCCTTCGAGAAGACGTGCGGCTGCACCGTCGATTTCGTCGGCGTTGCCGATGGCGTGGCGCTGCTCACCCGCCTCAAGCTCGAAGGAGAAGCGACCAAGGCCGACGTGGTGCTCGGCCTCGACACCAACCTCGTCGCGGAAGCGAAGCAGACCGGCCTGTTCGACACTCACGGCGTCGATGTTTCCAAGGTTTCCGTTCCCGGCGGTTTTTCCGACGACAGTTTCGTTCCCTACGACTATGGCCATTTCGCCGTGGTATACGATACCGAGACGTTGAAAAATCCGCCGAAGAGCCTGAAGGAGCTGGTGGAAGGCAACCCCGAAGAGAAGATCGTGATCGAGGATCCGCGCACCTCGACGCCCGGTCTCGGCCTTTTGCTCTGGGTGAAGTCGGTCTATGGCGACAAGGCCGCGGACGCCTGGGGCAAACTCAAGGGCCGTGTGCTGACGGTCACTCCCGGCTGGTCGGAGGCCTATGGCCTGTTCACCAAGGGGGAGGCACCGATGGTGCTGTCCTATACGACGTCTCCGGCCTATCACATGGTGGCTGAGAACACCGACCGTTACCAGGCTGCAGAATTCTCCGAGGGGCACTACATCCAGATCGAGGTTGCCGGACTTCTCAAGAAGGCGCCGCAGAAGGAACTGGCCAAGGAATTCTTGCAGTTCATGGTCAGCCCCGGCTTTCAGGACGCCATACCGACCAATAACTGGATGATGCCGGTCGGTCCGACCTCGGAAGCGTTGCCGGACGCCTTCGGCAAGCTGGTCTCGCCGAAGGACACCTTCCTGATGAGCCCGGACGAGGTTGCCGCCAACCGCAAGGCATGGATCGACGAATGGCTCGCCGCCATGACCCTGAATTGAGCGGGACGGTTTTCCAGTTCATGGATCTTCGCGAGAGGCTGCCGGCGCTTACCGGTGGCCTCGTCGCATTTTCGGCGATTGCGGCCTTTATCGGCATTGCTGTCGTTTCGCTCCTTCAATTCGGCGGGGAAGGCGCGCTGCTGTCCGTGGCCACCGATCCGGTGGTCGGCGCCGTGTTGCGTTTCACGCTGTTTCAGGCGGTGTTGTCGATGCTGCTTTCGGTCGCGTTTGCTATACCGGTTGCGCGGGCGCTTGCGCGGCAACCGCGATTTCCCGGACGTGTCTGGCTGATCCGGCTGATGGCGGTGCCGATGGGTCTGCCGGTGCTGATCGGAGCACTCGGCCTGCTCGGCATCTGGGGGCGACAGGGCCTCGTCAACGACATGCTCGTCCTGCTCGGTGCGGGCCAGCGTTTCAGCATCTATGGGCTCGGCGGCATCCTGCTTGCCCACGTCTTCTTCAACATGCCGCTTGCGGCGCGGCTGGTCCTTGCCGCTCTCGAACGTATTCCGGCGGAGTACTGGCGCACCAGCGCCGGTCTCGGCATGGGGTCGCTTTCCAATTTCCGCTTCATCGAATGGCCTGTCATCCGGCGCATCCTGCCGGGGATCGCCGGGCTGATCTTCATGCTCTGTATCACCAGTTTCACGCTCGTACTGCTGCTCGGCGGGGGGCCGGCGGCAAGCACGATCGAGGTGGCGATCTATCAGGCGCTGCGGCTCGATTTCGATCCGCCGCGCGCGATATCGCTGGCGCTCCTGCAGATCGCGGTAACCGGTGTCATTCTCGGCTTGTTGTCGCTTGCCGGAACGCCGTCCGATCCGGGCGCGTCGGCCGGTGCTGCCGTCAGGCGTTTCGATGGACGCGCTCCGGTCACGCGGGTGCTTGACGGCATAGCGATCCTCGCCGCCGCGCTCTTTCTCGGGCTGCCGCTCGGGCAGGTGGCGATATCCGGCCTGAGGGCCGATCTCCTCAAGCTGACAGGCGAGAAGGCCTTCCAGGATGCGGCGCTGACCAGTCTCGCCATTGCGGCCTCGGCGGCAGTCATTTCCGTTGCGGCGAGTGTCGCGATCATCGAGGCACGGGCGGCGTTGCCCGCCGGCAAGCGGCGATCTCAGCCGGCAATGGTGTTTTCCGGACTGCTTGCAGCCTCGTCCTCGCTGGTGCTGCTGGTGCCGACGACGGTGCTGGCGACCGGGTGGTTCATGGTGCTCAGGGCCTACGGCAATACTTCTGCCTTCGCGCCGCTGGTCGTGGTGTGCATCAATGCCCTGATGTCGCTGCCCTTTACCATGCGCGTGCTGGCGCCTGCCTTTGCCGAACACCGGGCGAGAACGGCGCGGCTTGCCGCAAGCCTCGGCATGCATGGCCTTGCCCGTCTGAAATTCGTCGACTGGCCGGTGCTGCATCGGCCGATACTGACCGGATTTTCCTTTTCGATGGCATTGTCGCTCGGCGATCTTGGCGCTGTGGCGCTGTTCGGTTCGGAAAACCTGACGACCCTGCCCTATCTGATCTATAGCCGGATGGGCAGCTATCGCAGCGACGATGCCGACGGTTTCGCCTTCCTGCTCGGTCTCGTCTGCCTGATACTGGCGCTGGCCGGAACGTGGGGAACCGCATCAGGAGAGGGGCGTGCCGATGTCGGGTAACGCGACGGGTGACATCGTGCTGGACGGCGTAAAGCTTCGCCTCGGCGAAGCCGTGTTCGATTTCGACTGCCGCATCGGCGCCGGGCGTATCACCGCCATTGCCGGTCCATCGGGCTCGGGCAAGTCGACACTCCTCAACCTGATCGCCGGTTTCGAGCGACCCGACCGGGGCCGGGTGCTGATCGCGGGCGAGGATGTGAGCGGGCTTGCGCCCGGCAGGCGGCCGGTCTCGCTGGTCTTCCAGGACAACAACCTCTTTTCCCATCTCGATGTCTTCACCAATGTCGGGCTCGGCATCGATCCGGGGATGCGGCTTTCCGCTGCGGACCGGGAGGCCGTCTCCATGGCCCTGTCTCGCGTCGGGCTTGCGGGCTATGACAAACGCAGCCCGGCGACGCTTTCGGGCGGAGAGCGTCAGAGAGCGGCCTTTGCAAGGGCGCTGGTGCGACGCAAGCCGGTCATGCTGCTCGACGAACCGTTTGCCGCGCTCGATCCGGGGCTGAGGTCGTCAATGGCGGATCTGCTCATCGATCTGCACCGAGAGACGGGTGCGACGATCGTCATCGTCAGCCACGATCCGGACGAAGTGGCCCGGCTTGCGGGAGACGTCCTGTTCCTCGACCGGGGCCGGATCGTTTTCGACGGGCCGCATGACATGTTTGCGGAGACGGTCGATATCGAGGCGATCGGGCGGTTTCTCGGCCATTCGGGCGGCTGAGTGTGCCATTCCCGGTCGGTTCGCCTTAATTTGGACGTTCACCGGTGGCATGCGCTTAAGGAATGGGTGGTTTTCTTTTGTCGTCCTAGTCTTTTTGCGCCCACCTGCGCATCTTTTCCCTTATGCAAATTTATCCATATCCGATGAATGATGTTAAATGGATGGTGCCGAAGGATCGATTCTCGCAGGTCGCAACGGCAATTTTTTCCCGGACGCCATCGGTCCGGATCGCGGTAGGATGGTAGTGGGGCAGGATGCAGGTAATCGCCGATAAGAGCACAGCGCCGGTCGCTCGCGTTCGGCGGCGCCGATCGCCTGGCTTGCGGCGCGGGCTCGTCGCAACGCTTTCGGCCGCGCTCATGCTGACTTCCTGCCAGTCGCTGTTCGAGCAGGCCTATGTGCCGACGGTCAGCCCCTCCAGCAATCCGCAGATCGTCGACGAGGTGCAGAAGAACGATCCGCGCGCTCAGATGGGTGCGCGCGAGCATCCGCGCATCGTTGCAAGCTATGGCGGGGAATATCACGACGAAAAGACCGAGAAGCTGGTGGCGCGCATCGCCGGCGCCTTGACGGCGGTCTCGGAAAACCCGGCGCAATCCTATCGCATCACCATTCTCAATTCGCCGGCGATCAACGCTTTTGCGCTTCCCGGCGGCTATCTCTACGTGACGCGCGGACTGCTGGCGCTTGCCAACGACGCTTCCGAAGTCGCAGCCGTACTGTCTCACGAGATGGCGCACGTGACCGCCAATCACGGCATCGAGCGGCAGCGCCGCGAGGAGGCCGAGGTGATCGCGAGCCGCGTCGTCGCGGAAGTGCTGTCGAGCGATATTGCCGGCAAGCAGGCGCTGGCGCGCGGCAAGCTGAGGCTTGCGGCCTTTTCCCGCCAACAGGAGCTGCAGGCCGACGTGATCGGTGTGCGCACACTCGGCGAGGCCGGATACGATCCTTATGCCGCAGCTCGCTTCCTCGATTCCATGGCGGCCTACAGTCATTTCACGTCTGTCGATCCGGATGCGGACCAGAGCCTCGACTTCCTGTCGAGCCATCCGAACGCGCCGCAGCGCGTCGAGCTTGCCCGCCGGCATGCGCGCGCCTTCGGGCCGGAGGGCACGCATGGCGAGACCGGCCGCGATTATTATCTCAACGGCATCGATGGGCTGCTTTACGGGGACAGCCCGCAGGAGGGTTATGTCCGTGGACAGACCTTCCTGCACGGAAGTCTCGGCATCCGCTTCGACGTGCCGGAAGGCTTCCAGATCGACAACAAGGTGGAGGCGGTGCTGGCGACTGGCCCCGGCGACGTGGCGATCCGCTTCGACGGCGTGGCGGACAACCAGAAGCGCAGTCTGGAAAACTACATTTCGAGCGGCTGGGTGACAGGGCTTCTGCCCGAGACGATCAAGCCGATCACAGTCAACGGGCTCGAAGCCGCGACAGCGAGAGCGACCGCCGACCGCTGGGATTTCGACATCACCGTGATCCGTATCGGGTCGCAGATCTTCCGGTTCCTGACCGCGGTGCCGAAGGGCAGCGCCATGCTCGATCCCACGGCCGAAAAGCTGCGCTCGAGCTTCCGTCGGATCACGCCGCAGGAGGCCGCCTCGCTGAAGCCTCTGCGCGTGCGTGTCGTCACCGTCGGGGCGGGCGAGACGATTGGCTCGCTTTCGGCGCGGATGATGGGAACGGACAGGAAGTTGGAACTGTTCCGGCTTATAAACGCACTGACGCCGACTTCCACCATTCAGCAGGGAAGCCGGGTCAAGATCATTTCCGAGTAACCGGCGCCGATCAGAAGGACATTTCGAGCTTTTCTCCCGTCCGGGGGGCGACGCCGGCAAGCGCCGTCTTCAGCTTTTCCATGGCGCGGGTCTCGATCTGGCGCACGCGCTCCTTGGAAATGCCGAGTTCGACGCCGAGCTCCTCCAGCGTGACGGCGTCTTCCGTCAGCCGCCGTGCCTTGATGATGTGGCTTTCTCTTTCGTTAAGGCCGGTCATGGCTGCGCGCAGCCATGCGCTCCAACGCTCGCCGTCGATGATGCCGCTGACCTGCTCGTCCGGCGGGGGCTCGTCGCTTTCCAGCATATCGAGCTGTTCCGTACCCTCGCCATGCCGGCCGGCGACCGGAGCCTGCAGGGAGGCATCGTTGCCGGAAAGCCGTGCATCCATGGACTGGACGTCGGCGAGGCTGACGCCGAGAGCGGAGGCGATTTCCTGGTGGATGGCCTGTTCGCTCAGGCGGTTATCCCCACGGGCGAGCTTGGCGCGCAAGCGCCGCAGGTTGAAGAACAACGCCTTCTGGGAGGAGCTCGTACCGCCCCGGACGATCGACCAGTTGCGCAGGATATAGTCCTGCATGGAAGCCCGGATCCACCAGCCGGCATAGGTGGAGAAGCGCACCTCGCGCGCAGGATCGAAGCGGGCGGCGGCTTCCAGAAGCCCGATATAGCCTTCCTGTATCATGTCGCTCAACGGCAGGCCGAAGCCACGAAATTTCGAGGCCATGGCGATCACCAGGCGCATATGGGCCTGGGCGATGCGGTTGCGGGCCTGCTGGTCGTTTTCGTCCTTCCAGCGGATCGCGAGATCCAGCTCTTCCTCCCTGTCGAGATAGGGCTGGGCCATAGCAAACCGGATGATATGTCTGTCGGCGGACATGGATTTCATCGTCGTCTCCATGGAATGCGCAACGCTGCGGGACTATCCCGCCGGAACGAAGTTTCAACGGACGAGGGACGCTCCGGTTCCATGGCGGACGGGGCTTTTTTCAGCGAGCCGCCGGACGGGATCTTCCAGTCGTCGCCCTATTCTACGCATCAGGATGGCGCGTGGTTTTGTCGTAATCGCGGGAAAAGCGATTCCGGCAGTATTTTTTTGGTCGTAAAGCGATGGGAGAAGGCGGCCCGGCTCAGTTGCCGTTGCCGAAAGGCTTTCCCAGGAGGTCGGGCGGCAGCCGATGCACGGGAATAAGGGAAAGCCTCGGTACCGGCCAGCCCTTGGCGTCCGGCATGAAGACCAGCCTGTAGCGGGCGAAGACATTGGCGAGCAACAACGAGAACCAGCCTCCGTAGGAGAGGCCCGCGATTACGTCGCTCGGATAATGGGCGGAGACCATGACGCGGCTGAAGCCCATCCAGAGTGCCAGCAGGATGAAGGCCAGCCGGTAGCGGGGCACGAGCAGGATCAGCACCATGAAGATGGCGCCGACCGTCGTGGCATGGCCCGAGGGGAAGCTTTCGAATTTCGAGCCGCTGAAGGAGGAAAAGCCGAACGAGCCCCACTCGTCGAACTGGCTCGGCCGAGCGCGGCCGATGATCCGCTTCAGCAGGTTGGCCGAAAGCCCGGAAAGAGCGACGGCAAGGAAGAAATAAGCGCCGATCTGGGCGGCATAGAGGGCGCGAAAGCCGCGCTTCACGCTGCGGGACAGGCGGAAGGAGGAGAGCCCTTCGAAGAACAGGATGGCCGAGGCGATCAGGATCCAGCCCGAACTGCCGAAATCGGTGATGAGCTCGCCGAGCGAATGGGTGAAGGGGCCGGCCGGCCGCACCGCACCGACCGCCGTGTCGAAGACGAGGAAGGACAGAAGCACCAGATTGGCGGCGACGATCGCGAAGATCTGCCAGTAATGGGGTGCCGGAGGGTGGCGGTTCGCGTCCCGTCGCTTCTTGAGCCAGGCCCAGGTGGTTTCGATGCCCTTCACGTATGCCTTCCGCTTATTCCCGTTCCGCCATTCATGGATGCCGGGCATCCACATGGCATGCCGCCGCGGCAAGATGGTTGCCGCGGCAGCGAATTGCAAGGGCGATTGCGTCGCCGGCCACCGATCCGGTTCGGTTTGGTCCGGGAATGCCTTCGACGACCCTATGTCTTTCCGGAAATCTCTCCGATTTCCACGATCATGCGGCGGCGGAAAGCGCCTTGAATTCGGCGAGGATCGCATCGCCCATTTCGGCGGTGCCGACGCGGGTTGCGCCTTCGGCCATGATGTCGCCGGTGCGGATGCCCTTGTCGAGCACGTTGGCGATCGCCTTTTCGAGGTTGTCGGCTTCCTTGACCATGTTGAAGGAGTAACGCAGGCACATGGCGAAGGAGGCGATCATGGCGATCGGGTTGGCAATGCCCTTGCCGGCGATATCGGGCGCCGAGCCGTGCACGGGCTCGTACATGGCCTTGCGCTTGCCGGTCTTGGCATCCGGTGCACCGAGCGATGCAGACGGCAGCATGCCGAGCGAGCCGGTGAGCATGGCTGCCACGTCGGAGAGCATGTCGCCGAACAGGTTGTCGGTGACGATGACGTCGAACTGCTTCGGCGCGCGCACGAGCTGCATGCCGCCGGCATCGGCCAGCATGTGTTCGAGCTTCACGTCCGGATACTTGGTCTTGTGGGTCTCGGTGACCACCTGGTTCCAGAGCACGCCGGATTTCATGACGTTGCGCTTTTCCATCGAGCAGACGGCGTTCTTGCGGGTGCGAGCCAGCTCGAAGGCGACGGAGGCGATGCGTTCGATCTCGTAGGTGTCGTAGACCTGGGTGTCGATGGCGCGCTTCTGGCCGTTGCCGAGGTCCGTGATGGTCTTCGGCTCGCCGAAATAGACGCCGCCGGTCAGTTCGCGCACGATCAGGATGTCGAGGCCTTCGACCAGTTCCGGCTTCAGGGAAGAGGCTTCGGCGAGGGCCGGATAGCAGATCGCCGGACGCAGGTTGGCGAAGAGCTCGAGATCCTTACGCAGGCGCAGAAGGCCTGCTTCCGGACGTACCTCGTAGGGCACTGCGTCCCACTTCGGGCCGCCGACCGCGCCGAACAGCACGGCGTCTGCGGCGAGCGCCTTCTCCATGTCGGCATCGGTAATCGCGACGCCATGGGCGTCATAGGCGGAACCGCCGACGAGGCCTTCGTCGGTGGTGAAGCCTGCGCCCTGTTCGGCATTCATGTAGTCGATGATCTTGCGCACTTCGGCCATGGTTTCCTGGCCGATGCCATCGCCGGGCAGAAGGAAGAGATTGCGCTGTGTCATGGGGAAGCCTCCCTGGCTTTGAAAGAGTTGCCGCCTTCTATCGGGCAAAGCCCTGCGTTTCAAGGACGCTCAACAGCAGAACGGTACGGTGGGAGGAGCCGTAGCCCTGGGCATCCCGGCGCGAGGGCTCAGGCCGCCGCGCCGGTATCGTTTTCCGAGGTCATATTCGAGAAGCGTCAGGCCCAGGGATGGTTGACGGCGTTCGTCTTTTCGAAGGAGGCAATGGCGCCGGCCTTTTCCAGCGTCAGGCCGATGTCGTCGAGGCCGTTCAGCAGACAATGGCGCTTGAAGGCGTCGATCTCGAACTTGATGCGGCCGCCATCCGGGCCAGTGATTTCCTGGGCTTCCAGATCGACCGTCAGCACGGCGTTGGAGCCGCGACCTGCGTCGTCCATCAGCTTGTCGAGTTCTTCCTGGCTGACGACGATCGGCAGGATGCCGTTCTTGAAGCAGTTGTTGTAGAAAATATCGGCAAAGCTCGTGGAGATCACGCAGCGGATGCCGAAGTCGAGCAGCGCCCACGGTGCATGTTCGCGGGACGAACCGCAGCCGAAATTGTCACCGGCGACCAGTATCTTGGCGTTCTGGTAGGCAGGCTTGTTGAGGACGAAATCCTCGTTGAGCGTGCCGTCTTCCTTGTAGCGGGCTTCGGCGAAGAGGCCTTTTCCGAGACCGGTACGCTTGATGGTCTTCAGATAGTCCTTCGGGATGATCATGTCCGTGTCGATATTGACGACCGGAAGCGGCGCGGCGACGCCGGTGAGCTTTTCGAACTTTTCCATCAGACCCTGCCCTCGGAATGCAATTCAGGAATTTCCGCAGCCCTTAGAGGAAAATTGTGCGGATTTGAAGGTCTTTATTGCCCGAAAGTGTACGCTATCGCCGTCCGCGGCCGTTTTTGCCGCCAGCTTCCGCCGCTCCAACAGGGTCCAGGCCTCAGAGATCGATGATCGTGCCGCGTCCGTCGTTCCAGATGCGCATCTCGCGCTCACCGGATTTCTTGCCTGCCTTGGCATAGACGGGGGCTGCCTTGGTCCGCGCGGTCAGCATGCGGTAGGCGAGCGAAAGCGTCAGCACGGCACCGGCGATCAGCGTCAGCGAGACGGTGAAGGCAGCGGCTGCGGCAATCACGACGATGCCGGCAAGACCCAGAGCGACGGAACGAAGATTCTGCATGTTCGAAATCCTTTCTCGTTCATCAAGGTGGTCCTTCTTCATCGGGAATGCAAGGGCTTTCGAGCAAATGTCGGCTTGCGCGAGGGGGCAAAGATTGGCAGAACGCTGGCATGACTTCCTTTGCCGACGACCACCCTTCCAGATTGCGCCGTTCCGTCCTGAGCGTGCCTGCCGTCAACGTTCGCGCGCTCGAAAAGACCCATGGTCTCGCCTGCGACGCCGTCATCTTCGATCTGGAGGACTCGGTCTTTCCGGATAAAAAGGCCGAGGCGCGCGACAATCTTTGCCGTTTCTTCGCCGAAACGCCGCTTCGCGGCCGCGAAGCCGTTATCCGCGTGAACGAGATCGGCAGCGATTATTTCGCAGAGGACATGGCGGCTGTGATTGCATGCCGGCCCGATGCCGTCCTGCTTCCCAAGGTCGATGGACCCGATGCCGTTCGTGCGGTCGCGGATCTCCTGTCGGAGGCCGATGTGTCAGAAGGTCTCAGGATATGGGCGATGATCGAGACGCCACTCGGCGTGCTGAATGCGGGCCAGATCGCCGCTTCCGGCCGTACCGCCGGCGGTCGGCTCGACTGTTTCGTCGTCGGCCTGAACGACTTGAGAAAGGCGACGGGCGTGGCACCGGAGCCGGAACGCATCTATCTCGTACCCTTCCTGATGCAGGTGATCCTTGCAGCGCGCGCCTATGGACTCGACGCCATCGACAGCGTTTCGAACGATTTCCGCGATCTGGAGGCTTTCGGCCGCGAGTGCCTGCAGGGCCGCTCCATGGGCTTCGACGGCAAGATGCTGATCCATCCGGCGCAGATCGAGGGCGCCAACCGGCATTTCGGTTTTTCCCCGGAGGCGGTCGCCGAGGCCAGGGCGATCGTTGCGGCCTTTGCCGATCCGGCAGCGGCTGCGCTCAACGTCATCAATGTCGAGGGCCGCATGATCGAGCGGCTGCATCTCGATGAGGCTGAGAAACTTCTCGCGAAAATCGCGATCATAGAACAGAGAGAAGGCAAGATATCGTGAAAGTCTATCGTTTCCTCACAGGCCCGGATGACGCATCCTTCTGTCATCGGGTCACCGACGCTCTCAACAAGGGCTGGGAATTGCACGGCGCGCCGAGCCTTTCCTTCAACGCCGCGACCAACCAGATGTATTGCGGCCAGGCCGTGGTGAAGACCGTGCATGGCAAGGACTACGATCCGTCGATGAAGCTCGGCGAGCAGTGAGCCGGATAAAGGTCCGCCGTTCCGGCGGACCTTCGCGATCATTCGGGTCTCATTTGACGGCGGCGTTGCCGCCATCGGCATAAAGCGCCGAACCGGCGACGAAGCTCGACAGCGGGCTTGCGAGGAAAAGCGCTGCCTGGGCGATCTCCTCCGGTCTTGCGATTCGCTTCAATGCATGCAGGCCTGCGGCCCAGTCCTTCTGGGCCTCATCTCCGGCCATGGCCGTGTCCGTGCCGCCGGGCAGAAGCGCGTTTGCGCGGATGTTCCGGCTTCCATAGTCCGCGGTAATTCCCTTCACCAGCCCCATGAGCCCTGCCTTCGCGGCCCCGTAGGCCGCCATGCCGGGCAGACCTACGCTGGTGCCGACGAAACTCGAAACGAAGACGAGGGCGCCCGCGCCGCTTTCCAGCATGGCCGGGATCTGGCGACGGGCGCCGAGAAAGGCCGATGTCAGGTTGGCGGCAAGCGTGTCCTGCCATTCCTTCGGGGCAATTTCCGCAAGCGGCCTGATCGGGCCGACCGTGCCGGCATTGTTGATCGCGATATCGAGCCTGCCGAACCGGCCTGTGGCGGCAGACACCAGTTCCGCGTGGGTTTCGTCCAAGCCGACGTCGCCTGCGACGGCGAGGGCCGTTCCGCCTTCCTGCCGGATGGCGTCGGCAACCTCGTCCAACGCCCTGCGGCCGCGAGCGTTCAGGACGACGGATGCGCCTTCGGCGGCAAGCAGCATGGCCGTTGCACGGCCGATGCCCGACGATGCACCGGTAATGATGGCGACTTTGTTTTTCAGAACCGACATGAGGACCTCCTTGAAATGGAGGCCAAGGGATAGGGGCGTGACAATGCAGCCGCCACCCGTTTCCTGCGTGGCCGGCTCAAGCCTGCGGATCTCGGCCGGAATTGCCTGCGCCTGCGGAATTCGGCCTGAAGCATTTCCGGCGAAAGTGGAAGCCGCTTTTGCTGGAGTTGCTCCTAGCGATCCGCAGCGGCGTCCTCGGCGCTTTCCTCGATGCGTTCCATGTCGTCATCGGAAAGGCCGAAATGATGGCCGATCTCATGGATCAGCACATGGGTGATGATGTCGCCGAGCGTCTCTTCGTTCTCCGCCCAGTAATCGAGAATCGGACGGCGATAGAGGGTAATGCGGTTCGGCATTTCGCCGGTTTCCATGGTGAAGCGCTCGGAAATGCCACGTCCCTCGAACAGGCCGAGCAAATCGAAAGGCGTTTCGAGCGCCATGTCCTCGAAGACCTCGTCCGTCGGAAAATCGGCGATCTCGATAATCAGGTTGCCGGTCAGCGCACGAAACTCCTCCGGCAAATGGCCATAAGCCTCGATCGCCAACGATTCGAATGCGCTGATCGTCGGTGCGTGCCTGTCACGCCAATCTTCGGTCTGGTCAATGCGGGCCATCGTAGCTCCTTGTCGAGCCCTTCATATAGGATCTTTGCCGTCGCTTTTCGAGTGGGAATCCCGTCAAGGAATAAATTCACAGCAAATGTGGTTGACTCTTTGCAAAAGCTCTGGAATCCATAGGAACATATAGAGAACAAATTGACGGGAGAAACGTCATGGGCGGGAACGCTCTGGCGCAGGAAAAGCTTTTTGCCTTGCGCAAGGCGATTGCGAAGATCGAAGGCAAACCTGTCGCGGACGGGTTGATGCCGGTCGCTGGCGATATGGCTGCCCGGACTTCCGACGGTTCCGGTGGGAGGATGGACGGTCTCGGAGACCTTCTTCCCGAGGGCTTTCCGGCCGGGTCGATGATCGAGGTGCGCGGTGTGACGATGCGGGATGCGGCGGCAGTCAGCGGCTTCGGTCTCGGGCTCTGCCTGGCGTGCCGACCCCACCGGCCGGACAGGCGGATCCTCTGGATCGGCGAACGGTCCGTCGCCCGGGAGGCGGGTCTACCTCATGCGGCGGGCCTTGCCGATTACGGCTTCCGGCCGGGCGAATTGCTGCATGCCATGCCGAGGAAGCTCGAAGATGCGCTGTGGCTGGCGGATGCGGCGCTTTCCTGCAGCGCCTTTTCCGCCGTGATGCTGGAGGTTCAGGGCAATCCGCGCGGCTTCGGCCTGACCGAGAGCCGGCGGCTCAGCCTGAAGGCCAAAGGAAGTGGCGGCTTCCTGCTTCTTCTGCGGCAGGCGGGCGAAGAGGAAACAAGCAGCGCTTCCCTGCGCCTGCGCATCGAACCCGCGCCGGCAGCGGCGCGGTCCTTGTCCGGCGGGACGATGCTTGGCGGCAGCATCGGCAACCCCGTCTTTCACCTTGTTCCGGAAAAGAGCCGGCTTGCGGCTCCCCCCGACCTTACCCTGGAGTGGAACCCCCATGACCGTCTGTTTTACCCCGCAACTTCCCCTTCTTCCAGCGGGGCACTCCCCTTCCGTCCGGCGCATTCTGGCGCTCTGGTTTCCCCGGCTTTCGACCGACAGGCTGGCGCGACGGCGCTGGGGCCTGTCATGGCGTTCGAAAGGGCGTCCTGAACATCCGCCGGTTGTCTGCGCCGGCCGGATGCAAAACAGCATGCGGCTGACGGCGCTCGACGAGGCGGCCGAGGCAATCGGCCTGAGGGTGGGACAGGGACTTGCGGAAGCGCGGGCAATCTGCCCCACGCTCGAGGTCGTGGAAGCCGACCAGCATGCGGATCGGCATTTTCTCGAGGCGATTGCCGACTGGTGTGATCGCTATACGCCATTGGTGGCGATCGACGGGCTCGACGGGCTTCTGCTCGACATTACCGGCTGCGCTCATCTCTTTGGCGGAGAGCAGGGCCTGATCGACGATATTCTGCGGCGTCTTCTGCAACTCGGCCTTGACGTGCGGGGGGCGATTTCCTCGACCACTGGCCTTTCCTGGGCGGCGGTGCGGTTTTCGGACAGGCGGGTGATTGCCGACGAGGCGATGGTTGCGGTCCTTTCGGCCCTGCCGATGCGGGCGCTGCGCATCGACACCGATATGTCGTTGACGCTCGCCCGGGTCGGCCTGAAACAGGTGGGCGATCTCCTGGCTGCGCCGCGCGGACCGTTGACGCGGCGTTTCGGGCCGGAACTTCTGCTCAGGCTCGACCAGGCGCTTGGGCGGGAGGGCGAACCGATCGTGCCGCGTCGGCCGGTCGCCCTTCTTTCGGTCGAGCGGCGTCTGGCTGAACCGGTGCGCGACGAGGAGGCGATCCTCGATCTCGTCGGGCGGCTGGCGGCGGGGCTGAAATCCGGGCTGGAAGGACGTGGCGAAGGCGGGCGCCTCTTCGAACTCCTGCTGTTTCGCGTGGACGGACGCGTCTTCCGCATCGAGATCGGAGCGGCAAGCCCCTTGCGCGATGCTTCTCGGATCAAGGCCTTGTTCAACGAGCGCATGGCCGTGCTTCATGACGATCTGGATGCCGGCTTCGGTTTCGAAATCATCAGGCTCAATGTCTTGCAATCGGAACCTCTCGATCAGAAACAGGCGATGTTCGGTTCCCGGCTGTCCGGTTCCGATCAATCCCCTGATTTCATCGACCGGGTGGCGGCGCGCTTCGGGCGGGATTTTCTCAGGCAGCCCGTGCTTCATGCCAGCCATTGGCCGGAGCGGGCATCGAGCCTTGCTCCGCTTGCCGACATGGCGCGATCGGCTGCGGCGGATGTGGCGCGACCGGTCCGCAATGAACGGCCGATCCGGCTTCTTGCCCATCCCGAACCGATCGAGGTCATGGCCGAGGTGCCGGACGGCGCTCCGGTCGGATTTCGCTGGCGTCGCGCCCTGCACCGGGTCGCCCGGGCCGAGGGACCGGAACGGCTGAGCGCGGAATGGTGGGTTGACGGCGAGGATACGCCCCCACGGGATTACTTCCGCATTGAGGACAGCGCCGGCCATCGGTTCTGGCTTTATCGTCAGGGACTTTACGAACGCGGCGCTACCGATCCCGGTTGGTTCATGCAAGGGCTCTTCGCATGAGCACGCCTGTTTTCTTCGAGATCGGGGCGGCGAGCAACTTCTCCTTCCTCGAAGGTGCCGCGCATCCCGAGGAGATGGTTGCGACGGCCAATGCGCTTGGCATCGCAGGGCTCGGACTTGCCGATCGCAACACAGTTGCGGGCGTGGTGCGCATGCATGCCGCAGCGAAAGTCACGGGTTACGCCATCAGGCCCGGTGCCCGGCTCGTTTTTGCCGATGGCACGCCGGAGCTTCTGGCCTATCCGATGAACCGGCGCGGCTGGGGACATCTCTGCCGGATGCTGAGTGCGGGAAACCTGCGATCGGAGAAGGGCATTTGCACACTCTATGAGGCCGATCTTCTCGAATGGTCCGAAGATCTCATGTTTGTGGCCATGGCGCCGGCATTCGCCAACCCCGAACAGGCGGAAGCGTTTTGCGGACGCCTGGCAGTTCTTGCCGCATATCTGACGGATCAGCTCTATCTGGCGCTGGTACCGCGTTATAACGGCCTCGACCGGCTAACCTTCGCCCGGCTGCAGGCGATGGGCGAACGGCTTTCCATCCCCCTCATTGCCAGCAATGCGCCCTTTTATCACGTGCCCGAACGCAAGCCGCTTGCCGATATCGTCACGGCCATTCGCGACCATGTGACGCTTGCTGAAGCCGGCTTCCGTCTCGCTGCCAATGCCGAGCGGCATCTGAAGCCGCCCGGTGAAATGGCGCGGCTTTTCCGTCTTTATCCCGACGCCATCGAGGCGACCGCCGATTTCTTCGGCCGGCTCGATTTCTCCCTCGATGAGCTCAGTCATCAATATCCCGATGAAACGGTCGATGGCGAGCCGGCGGACAGGGCCTTGCGCCGGCTGACCTATGAGGGGGCTGCCCGGCGCTTCCAGGAAGGCGTTCCGCCCAAGGTCGCAGACCTCCTCGAATACGAACTGAAGCTGATCGCGGACAAGCGTTACGAACCTTATTTCCTGACCGTCCACCGCATCATCACCTATGCTCGCAGTCAGGACATTCTCTGCCAGGGACGCGGATCGGCCGCCAATTCCGCGGTGTGCTACTGCCTCGGCATTACCGAGGTGGATCCGTCGGCGACGACGCTGCTCTTCGACCGCTTCATTTCGACCGAACGCGAGGAGCCGCCAGATATCGATGTCGATTTCGAACATGCCCGGCGCCAGAAGGTCATCCAGTTCATCTACGACACATACGGGCGCGAGCATGCGGCGCTGACGGCGGCCGTCATCAGTTACCGGGCCCGTTCGGCCGGCCGTGAGACTGCCAAGGTTTTCGGTCTTTCGGAGGATGTGCAATCGGCGCTTGCGGGGTCGATATGGGGCTGGTCCACATCCGAAATCTCGGAACGCGAGGCGCGGGCGGCAGGGCTCGAACTTGCCGATCCGACAACCCGCAGCGTCCTCGGTTACGCGTCGGAACTGATCGGGTTTCCCCGGCATCTTTCCCAGCATGTCGGCGGTTTCGTGATCACCCGGGACCGGCTCGACGAGGTGGTTCCGATCATGAACACTGCCGATGGCCGTTACATGGTGGAGTGGAACAAGGACGATCTCGATACGCTGAAGATCCTCAAGGTCGACGTTCTCGCACTCGGCATGCTCACCTGCCTTGCCAAGGCGATGAAGCTGCTCGCCTGCGACTATGGGCGAGAGGAGACGCTTGCCACTCTTTTCAAGGATCAACAGGACGACGTTTACGACATGATCTGCCGGGCCGATACGCTCGGCGTCTTCCAGATCGAGAGCCGGGCGCAGATGAGCATGCTGCCGCGGCTGAAGCCCAGGCGGTTCTACGATCTGGTGATCGAGGTGGCGATCGTCCGGCCGGGCCCGATCCAGGGAAACATGGTGCATCCCTATCTGAAGAACCGCGAAAATGTCTCGCGGGGCCAGGAGGTCATATATCCGAAGCCTGAATTGAAGACCGTTCTTGAGCGGACGCTTGGGGTGCCGCTCTTCCAGGAACAGGCCATGCAGATCGCGATCACGGCTGCCGGTTTCACGCCGGCCGAGGCCGACCAGTTGCGGCGCGCCATGGCGACGTTCCGCCGAACGGGACAGGTTGCCGATTTCAGGCAGCGTTTCATCAAGGGCATGATGGCCAGGGGTTATGACGGGGATTTTGCCAAGCAATGCTTCAGCCAGATCGAGGGTTTCGGCGAATATGGGTTTCCCGAAAGCCACGCGGCTTCCTTTGCCCTGTTGGTTTATGCATCCGCCTGGATGAAGGCCTATTATCCCGACGTCTTCTGTGCGGCCATGCTCAATTCCCAACCCATGGGTTTCTATGCGCCGGCGCAACTCATACGCGATGCCCGCGAGCACGGGATCAATGTGCGGCCGGTCGATATCAATTTTTCAGTCTGGGATGCAGAACTGGAAGAGGATGACTTTGGCGCCCGGCGCATCGCACAGCGGCATGCGTCGATGCGAACGGTCATTCTCAGCAGGAAGGCGATCCGGCTGGGTTTCCGTATGGTCAAGGGGTTGTCGGAAGCGGATATGAGACTGCTGGTCGAGCGGCGAGGGACAGGCTATGTCTCGATCCGGGATCTCTGGCTGAGGACCGGCCTGCCGCGATCGACGATCGAGCTGCTTGCCGATGCCGACGCTTTCACCTCGCTCGGACTTGACCGGCGGGATGCGCTTTGGGCGGCGCGTGCCCTCGACAAGGAGGCCGTCGTCGAAAGCCTGCCGCTCTTCGAAAGAGTATCCGATAGCGATCTGCAGGTGGAGGAGCCGATGGCATTGCAGCCGATCCCGGCAGGTGAGGCGGTGATCCAGGATTATCGGGTTCTGGCGCTCTCGCTGAAGGCGCATCCGCTTTCCTTCCTGCGCACCGATCTTGCGCGCCGCGGCATCGTCCGATCCGCCGAACTGGAAAATATTGCTGCCGGCCGCTTCGTGAAGGTCGCCGGGCTCGTTCTGGTGCGGCAGCGGCCTGGTTCGGCGAAGGGGGTCATCTTCATGACCGTCGAGGATGAGACCGGCATCGCCAATATCATCGTCTGGAAGAAGACTTTCGAGCGTTATCGCCCGATCGTGATGGGCGCGCGGCTGGTGACCGTCCATGGCCGACTGCAAAAGGCAAGCGGCGTCATCCATATCGTGGCCGAGCATATCGAGGATTCCACGGAAAAACTCGGCCTGCTCAAGGAGAGGGCGAACCGTTTTGGCGCTCCCGTCGGCGGCGAAACGGCGTATGGCGGCACGGCCGGTCGCCATCGCGGATCAACCGACGCCGGTCGGCATGGAGATGGGCCGATATCCCTGCCGGACCGGCGGAACGATGTGACGGAGGTCATGCCGAAGGGACGCAATTTTCATTAAGGGGATTGCAGTTCCTGGACGCCGGCCGGCCGGATATCCGTCCATGCCGCCTTCACGATATGTCTCATCTTCGCCCGCTGCCTTGCATTCCGGTGGATCGCTGCATCCGCTGGACCGGGCAACGCTTCCCTTCTTCCTTGCCGGTCGAGGTCCGGCATTGGCTTGCCATCCCTGGTCATCCGGCGAGGTCCTGCGGCATGCGCTCACCGACGCCAGCCGGATCGACGCCGGATACGGACTTGCGGTTTCCATCGCCGTTCCGCTTGTTGTCCTCTTTCCGACCGGTGGCCCTTCAGCGCCTCTGCCGAGCCGCTCCTCGAATCGCGGGGCGGATCCCGCCCCTTGGCGCCGCTACCGTCAGCGCTCCAGTTTCGCCCGCCGAAGGCCGGCCGCTTATGGATGCAGTGCTCTTCCATATATCGAGCAAGAGTGTTCAGCGGTTTTGCGGCAAAACGATATGCGTTAAAACAGGGGCGTAGAACGTGCCGAGCGTATCTGAAGATCGCGATGGGCTCTATATTCACGCGCCAGGAAACAGTCGCTCCTTATCCGAGCCGGCGGGCCCGATAAGGATAGCCTCCCAAAAAAGCGGACACCAATGTCCTCTCCTCAACCCAGCCGCCTGATAACAATCGTCCTGGTCTCGCGGGCGGGCGATCGAATGAGGTTGTCCACCAGATCGGCAGCCTGGGCAGCGATCTCCGGCACACCCGTCAGCTCGCCGAAGGCGGGGCGAGCGGGAGGGCCCGCAACGAAAAGGCTGGTGTTAGGAGTGCCGTCTGTGGCAATTGCGCGGCCGGCGTCGTCGCAGACCAAGCCCAGTCCCAGCGGATCGGATTGAATAAAACCGTCCCGGTGCATTGCGAGCAGAAAACGCTGGTGCGAACAGTAGTCACGAAAATCGCGCCCTGTCGCGAGCAGAATGCGATTGCAGTGGCGTTCGGTCATGCCGCTTCGTGTCCGGATCGTCGTCGCCAGGTCATGCCTGTCGCCCCGCACGGAGCAGATATGGCCGGCGAGGATATCCATCCGCCGGGAGGCAAGGCCACGCTCAAGCGCGGCTGAAACCTGGGGAGGCATGCGGTAGCGATGAACGTCGTACCAGCGTCGCAACCGGCGGAGAAACTTTTGTCTTTCCGCCGAAGGCAGGTTCTGCCAGAGAGATTGGGATTGCTGACGCAGCGCATCGAAAACGGATTGCCACGGGATGCCTTGCGCCTGCGCCTGCGAGATGGTCGCGCGAACTCTGGTCAGAAGCTGGCGGGTGGACGTCGGTTTTTCATCCAGGAACTCACCGAACGGGGCAAAGCCTGCGCCGGCATGGGGCCTCGGCAGAAGGCCGGACCGGGACAGAAGAGTGACCTGCCCGAAGTGCCCCAGAGCCTCGAGACGAACAACGGCATCCAGGGCGGTGAGACCGGAGCCGACAATCAGGATCGGCGCGGCCGGATCGATATTTTCAAAGGCGTTCGGCGCGAATGCATCGATAACGCCGCCTGCGGCGCGGCGGTCAAGCGTATCCAACACCGGCGGTCTCGACACAGCCGGATGACCGGTCGCCAGAATCAGGACGTCGGCTGCGACAGACATGCCTCCCGCACTCGTCACGCGCCATTGTTCCTCCATTCGGGAGACGGACCGCACGTTTTCCCGAACGTGGCGGATTGCGCCTCGCTCGAGCAAGGGTGACAGCTGCGTCTCCATGAACCGTCCGAAGTCGCGGCGCCGGGCGAACACGCCCTCCGGCGTTACTGCCTGGGGATCTACGGTGAGGGTTCCACTCGTCTGCAGCCAGTCCAGAAAGGCCGCAGGCGCGCCCGGAATGGCCCGCATGCGGTGTGCTGCGACGTTGAGACGAAGATCTGCGTCTTCGACATCGTAAGCAAGACCGGCGCCCAGCCTGTCACGCGGCTCGAAGACCGTCACTTCCTCCAGGTCTCGTGGGCCGCGCTCGACAAGAAGCTTGGCGATCAGGGCGCCGGTGTAGCCTCCTCCGATAATGGCGATTCGTGAACTCGATCTATGCGCGGTGGGGCAGGATCGCACCGAGGACACTCTGATTTTCAACATGGCAGACTTCCTTGCGGTTCGCGGCGGTACATCTGGACATATTTTCTATAAAATATATGTAGTTTAAAAACGCTTGTCTACAGGGACGGTTCCCCCGCTGCTATCTCTTGCTTCCGACACCATGAGCGGAGAGAAAGCATGAGCACCTTCATTGCGACCGAGTTTGCAGAGTCCGCCATTCGCCCTGTCTTCGATCGACCGGCGGATGCCGGAAGCTTGAAGGAGGCGCTGAGAACCCTCGGCGGGGGCGTCAGCGTTATCACCGCAGGCGAAGGCGAAGAGCGGTCCGGCGCGACCGTTACCTCCGCAACGGCGCTGTCCGTCGAGCCTCCGCGCATGCTGGTATCCCTGAACAGATCCTCCTCGACGTGGCCCGTCGTCGAGCGCTTTCGCCATTTCGCGGTGAATGTGATCGGGGTCGACCACAGGAGCATCGCGAACCGTTTCGCCGGGATAGGGGGGTTGCGGGGGCCTGAGCGATATGCCGGCGCCGAATGGACGAGGCTTGCAAGCGGAGCGCCGGTGCTGGAAGATGCCGTGGCGGCGCTCGATTGTGAGGTCGAGGAGGCCATCGAGCGGCATAGCCACGTGATCGTGATCGGCAAGGTTCTGGCTATACGTCTCGGGCAGGGACAATCGTTGCTGTATCAGAACGGACGGTACCATTCGATCTGAAACGGGGCGCGCAAAAGTGTCGAGCGGTTTTGTGGTGACGGCGTGCTATAAAACAAAGCCTTAAAGCGTGCGGAGCGAATCCGGAGGATCGCGATGGGCGTCACGGATGGCGGTCCATCTCTCAGGCGGAGGCATTGAATGATGACATCGGCTCCAGATCGATTGCGTCCCGTTCCCGCGACGCTTCCGACCGAGGGGCATGTCATCGCCGCCGTCGAGGCCTTTTTACGGGCGCCACTTCCGCAGGGGCGTGACGGAATGTCGGCGCTGTCGAGGACCGGGCTTCTCGCGATTTCCATACCCGCGGCCTTCGGGGGCGCGGACATCTCGAACACGATCGTCGCCGAAGCCGTGAGCCGACTGGCCGTTTCCAGCAAGGATCTGGCCATTCACTTTGCGAGACACTTGGTGGCGCTCGAACTCCTTCGCACTAGCGGCTCAATCGAACAGCGCAAGGCCCTCTATACCCGAGTGGTCCTTGGGGAGACGTTCGAGCGCCTTTCCATTCTACCGGGCGATCCCGTCCCGCGACTGGTCCGCCAAGGTCTATCCTTCACCGTGGAGCCGGCCCCTGCACCGGGTCCGGCTTCCGAAGCAGACTGGCGCGTGGTGGCGGGACTGGGGCCCGGCACCGTTGAGGTTGCGGCAATACTGCCGGGGACGCACTGGCAGGCGGAAGACGATGAAGCCGTGCCATCCGCCGCGACTTCCGTCTCTCCCGACCATGTTCTCGAAATGGCTCCTGAAGCATCGCTGCTAGCCGAGTTCATGGAGACTTTTCTGGACGGGGCGATCCTCCGCGGTGAATATGACGACGCATCCGGAAGCGGCATGCCGGACAATCTGTCGGTCGAATTCGAGCTTCTGGATGCCATGATCCTGAAGGTGGCGTCGGTTATCGACATCATACAAGTGGACCAGTCCCAACTCGATGTCGCCCGCATTCTACGCCTCCGTCAGGCCTTGGAAGCAGCGCGCCGCCGTTCAGGTGGTGCGACGGTTCGCGGTCGATAAGGCTCGCGGGGATCGCGGCAGTCTCACAGGCTTCGAACGCGGCGCAGCCGGCGGAACGGATGGGTACAAGACGACCCGTCCCGAGCGGAGCGATCTCTTCGATAGCGGTTCCGTCGGCGGCCTCGACAGCGCAAGGTCGACCAGCGCTTTCAGCCAAATCTGCCTTTTTGTCAGCGTGCGGTGCAGAGGTTCCGCTCGTGAGCCATGGCTGCGGGCTTCGCGAAAATACGCGGGATTCCCAAATCACGTGTGCAAGCCGCGTCCTGGGGGCGCTCTCTAGGTCCTCCTTCTTTTCCGGGTCCCGCGTCAGTCCGTTCGTGAGTGCGCTTTCGGCGGAAAATCAATTCGCGAAGGAGCGGAATATTCGCAATTCTATTTCTCTATATAAAATATAGACAATGTAGGCTGCTCCCATTCGATTATCTGACCAAGAGAGGACGAGTCCATGACACGCAAGATCAGACTTGGAGCATTTCTGCCCGGTGGCGGACAGCATATCGCCTCATGGCGGCATCCCGACCAACCCGTCGACGGAGCGGTCAGTTTCGAGTTCCACAAACAGTTAGCCTTAACCGCGGAGCGCGGCCTGTTCGACGCCTATTTTCTGGCGGACGGTCTCGCGGTGGGTTTCGGCGGCGCTCGGGAAGGCGGCAATGCCCGCGTTGCGGGCTTCGAACCCGTCACGCTTTTCGCAGCCCTCGCACCCTTCACCACCCATCTCGGCTTCATCGCAACCGCCTCGACGACCTATGAAGAGCCCTACAATACGGCGCGCAAATTTGCATCGCTCGATTTGATCTCTGACGGGCGTGCGGGCTGGAACGTCGTGACCACAACCGGCGATGCCACGGCGCAGAACTTCAATCGTGATACGCAGTTGCCGCATGCCGATCGTTACAGGCGCGCCGCCGAGCATGTAGAGGTCGTCAGGAAACTCTGGGACAGTTTCGAGGATGATGCCTTCATCCGCGACAAGGAGACCGGCGTCTTCTTCGATCCCGCCAAGCTTCACGATGCTGACCACAAGGGCGAGCACTTCAGGGTCAAGGGCCCGCTGAACGTCTCGCGTTCGCGCCAGGGCCATCCGGTCATCGTCCAGGCCGGTCAGTCGGACGACGGTCGCGGTCTTGCTGCGGCGACGGCCGAAGTGATCTTCACCGCGCACCAGCACATCGAGACGGCGCGGGAATTCTATCGCGACATCAAGAACCGCGCACGCGGTCTCGGGCGCAATCCCGACCACATTTTAATCATGCCCGGCGTGTCGCCTTTCGTTGGCCGCACGGAAGAGGAGGCGCGCGAGAAATACGATCGCCTCACCTCGCTCATTCTCGAAGAGGACGGCGTCGGTCTCCTCAACGGCCTGACAGGCGGAACGCTCGACCTGCGGGGTTACGATCTCGACGGTCCTCTGCCGCCGGCTCCGCCAACCGAGGGCATGAAGAGCCGGCAGGCGCTGATCCGTCAGATCGCCGACGAAAACAACTTCTCGATCCGTCAACTCTACCAGTGGGTCGCTTCGGCGCGTGGTCACTTCACGATCGTCGGAACGCCCGGGCAGATCGCCGACACGCTGCAGGAATGGTTCGAGAACGAGGCTGCCGACGGCTTCAACATTCTGCCGCCATGGCTGCCGACCGGCCTCAACGACTTCGTCGACCTGGTGATCCCTGAACTGCAGCGTCGCGGGCTGTTCCGGACCGCCTACGAGGGTCGGACACTGCGCGAGAACCTCGGCCTGCCATTTCCGGTAAACCGTCATGCCGGCAAGCACGCGGTCATCCAGGCCGCAGAGTGAGGGTCAGCCATGTCCTATGAAGATCTTCGGCATGACAGCGCCTATGGTCTCGGCCTCTCCGGAACGGAAGGCCGCACGCCGAAATGGCTGATACAGACGGCGGCAGCCGTGACACCGGTCCTCTCCCGCTATGGCCTGGTCATCGGGTTTCTGGTGTTCTGGCAGGCATCGGTCAAGTTCGGCCTCGTGAACGCTTCGGTATTCCCGCCCCTCGACCAGATTATCGCTGCGCTCTGGAAGGGTATCGCTTCCGGTGCCCTCGTGGATGACATCGCGATCAGCCTGCAGCGATCGGGCATCGCATTCGCCGCAGCGGTCGGGCTCGGTATCCCGCTTGGTCTCCTAATGGGCCAGGTCCGCGCAATCGAGCAGGTGCTCGATCCACTGCTGCAATTCTTTCGCCAGACGTCGGCTCTCGCCCTTTATCCCGTCTTCATTCTGCTGCTCGGGTTGGGGGAAGCGTCCAAGGTCTTCGTCATTTTCTGGGCGACGCTCTTTCCGATCCTTCTGTCCACCATCGGCGGGGTGAAGGAAGTGGATCGGAAACTGATCGAAATGGCACGCACTTACGGCGCCGGACCGCTCCAGATCTTCCGCCGGGTGGTCTTGCCGGCATCCGTTCCCGCCATCTTTGTCGGTCTGAGGCTTTCGGCGACCACCGCACTGTTACTCCTTATCGCGGCCGAAATGATCGGCGCCAACAAAGGCATCGGCTTCCAGGTGATGAATGCCCAGTACAATTTCCAGATCCCGTTGATGTTCGCCGCGATCCTGCTTCTGGCGCTTCTCGGCCTCGCCGCCAATGCTGCGCTGGTCTTCCTGCAGCGACGCCTCTGCCGATGGGCCTGAACGCCCGGACCGGCACCTTCCCGTTATCTCGTGCCCGTTATCTCGTGATTGAAAGGAAAATTCCCATGACACCCCATTCCCGCAAGCTGTTCCTCTCCGCAATCATCGCGCTTTTTCTGGCAGGCACCGCCTATGCCGCGGAGGAGGTCAAGCTCCGCTATCTCGCCAGCCAGGGCGGATTGTCGGCCCATGAACTTGCCGCCGAACTCGGCTATTTCGACGCCACCGGTATTACCATTGAAAATGTCGGCTATGCCACGGGTGGTCCGGCCTCGCTGGTCGCGCTTGCCTCGGGCGACGTGGAAATCGGCAGCGCCGCGACCTCTGCCGTGCTGAATTCGATCGTGGGCGGAAACGATTTCGTCGCCGCCTATCCGTCGAACGGCATCAATGACGATGTGCAATCGATCTTCTATGTGCTCGAAGACAGTCCAATAAAGGATATCAAAGACATAGTTGGTAAGAGCATCGCGGTGAACACGCTCGGAGCTCATCTTGACTATACGATCCGCGAGGCGCTCCATTCGGTCGGCCTGCCCTCCGATGCCGCCAATCAGATCGTCGTTCCGGGGCCGCAGCTGGAGCAGGTCCTCAGGTCGGGTCAGGTCGACGTTTCGGCTTTCGGCTACTGGCAGACCACCTTCGAAGGCGCGGCCAGGCAAAATGGCGGACTGCGCGCGATCTTCGACGATACCGACGTGCTCGGAGAAATCGCCGGCGGCTTCGTTGTTCTGCGCCGCGACTTCATCGAGAAGCATCCGCAAGCCGCCAGGGTTTTCGTCGAACAATCGCAGCGCGCCCTGGATTACGCCCGCGAACATCCCGAGGAGACCAGGGCGATTTTTGCCAAGGCGCTCGCCGAACGCGGCGAAAATCCGGACATCGCCCGCTATTTCAGGGGTTATGGCGTGCGGCCGGGCGGCAAGGCGGTCGAGCGCGATCTTCAGTTCTGGATCGACGTCCTTGTGCGCGAAGGCAAGCTCAGGGAAGGGCAACTGGCCGCAAGGGACCTTCTCTACACTCCCGAGACGGCGAGCAATTGAGGCGTGACGATGGCTCCTTCAGGCACGATTCGCGGAGAGGTGGCGGTTCGTCACCTTTCCAAGTCCTTCATCCTCAACGGCAAACCCTTGCCGGTTCTGCATGACCTGAACCTTATGATCCGCTCGGGCGAGAGCCTGGCGATCGTGGGGGCCAGCGGCTCCGGCAAGACGACGCTTCTCAGAATTCTTGCAGGTCTCGAAGAGGCCGATGGCGGCGATGTGCTGATCGATGGCCGACAGGTCCGCGGCGTCGGCACCGAGCGGGCGGTCATCTTCCAGGAGCCACGCCTTCTGCCCTGGTTGACGGTTATCGACAATATCGGTTTCGGCCTGGAGACGCGTGGCCTATCCCGCGAGGAGGCTCGGCTCGCCTCCCAGAGATATGTCGATCTCGTCGGCCTCAAGGGCTTCGAGACCGCCTATCCCCGTCAGCTCTCGGGCGGCATGGCGCAGAGGGTGGGCATCGCCCGCGCGCTTGCCGTCCAGCCGGAGATCCTTCTGCTCGACGAACCCCTGGGTGCGCTCGACGCCATGACCAAGATCGGCATGCAGCAGGAGTTGGCGCGCATCTGGAAGGAGGAGGACGTGACGACGGTGCTCGTTACTCACGATCTCGAGGAGGCGATCTTCCTGGCTGACCGCATCCTGATCCTGCCGCGCGAAAAAGGCGGGGAGCCAAGGCTGATCGACATCGACCTTCCGCGCCCGCGCGATCGCAGCACCCCCGGCTTTGTGCGCCAGCGCGAAGAATTGCTCGGGCTGTTCGGCCTGCATTAGGAAATCGGGGGGCTGCCAATTGCAGACGGTCCGCTTTCACGAAGATCCTCGGGCGCGGGCAAGTGTAAGAAAGCGCCCGGGGAACGAACCCGCTGGTCAAAGGCGACGGCCTATCGGTGCAAAGCTTTGCTCAAAGACAACTCATTCACGCAAGGCGAAGAAGAACGCGCAGTTTTTATGGGATATCATGCACGTACGCTGCGTTGATGCTGTCACCCCCATGCATCGGGTAATGAAATGGCGGAGAGGGTGGGACACTCCCCCAGATAGCCGCGCGATACCCGCGCTTCCAAGGTCTTGGATAAAGCCCCGACTGCGCTACGGAAATTGCGATACTGGGCGGTGTACCCCAAGCGATACCCCGATGGCAAGGGCCGAGTTCCGAGGCCGATATGACGCACAATCTTAAGCCCGGCGGGTTCCCCTCAGCATGCCCCACGACGATGCTCCACCCCTGCGACACAAGCCACGGGTCTGGTGTCGCTCGCCTGCGGCGACCGGGCATCACGCATAGTCACGAGACCCCGCGCTTCGGTGACAATCGCATGTGCCGCTCAGAAACGGCCTGCGGCCTGCGGCATCCCCCTTGGGGGCATGCCTTTTCCGACCATGGCGACCCATGCCACAGTCAACCCCTGCCTGATCGTCGTGCCGTTCTGACTGACGTTAACGATCCGATCGCCATCCGATCGCCGATCCCAGAAATCGCTTCCGGAAGCCTGGGCTCGACTCCCGAAATCCATTATAAAATACATGTTTTCAATGGGTTATGGAGCATTTCGATGGAGACAAAAACGACCCTGATTCGTGGACTGGCGATGGATGTGATTGTTGTCGAGGCGATGCACGCCAATGCCGTCGAAACGCTCTTCTATCTTGCGATGATCTACGTCAGGCACCGAAAGACTGGTGCGCAGCGTCTCGTTCAGAGGACCCGAATTGCTGGCACTGGACAGGCCCTAGCCCGCGACGTCCAGAATCGCGGCCTCCGGGCATTGGAACCATTCGGAGCGGTAGCGTGAACGACAAGAGACGCCCCATTCTAAAATCGCGGTCTAAGCGCTGGCGGCGGCGCGGCGGCGCCTGCAGGATCAGTCGAGTCCGGAGGTGTGGCCTCAGCCGTCTGACGCTCGATTTCCCACCGCATCGCTGCCATAGCTGCCCTGCCCCGGATTTCCTCTTCCGTGCGGTCATGGCCGACGATGCGCAAGGCGATCCAGTCCTCGGTCTTGATCATCTCCCGTAGCCACTCGAACGCCTCAGGAGGAACGCGTTCCTCAATCATGATCCGCGCGCGATCCTTTGTCGTCCGGCGGTTCAGGTCCTTGACCAGACGATTCCAGGAAGGCTGCGGCTTCGGTCGATTGACAGGATACCAACTCGGTTCAAGTCCGCGCTCTCGGGCCCATGCTTCAGCGCCAAGCTCATAATCTGGTGGAGGCATCCGGCGATCACTGCGGAAATAGTTTCCGCGTCGCGGAAGCGCGAAAGCATTCATCTCCGGAAACAGCGCCAGCACCGAAGACAACAGTCCGAGCAGTTGGAGCATGGTTTTCGCAGCCGGATCGCGTCGCTGCCGTCTGGCAATATTCCGGCGCATCCAATCCACGCAAGTTCGACGCTGTTCCCGTTTCTTTAACGCTCGATCCATAGATATTTCTCCAAACCTCTGGACAGGATGCGGCTAGGGAGGGACCGGCGCAAATCTCTGGCGCGCAAGGCATAAGGGATAGGAAGCAATGCGACTGACAGACCTGGAAACTACGATCGAGCTGTTGGTTGAGGCGAATTCAAATGTGGATGGCGCCAGGGATCGTGTGGCAGCCCGCCACTCTATCCAAAAATCAGTGATCACTGACCGAGTGAGACGAACGGAGGAGTTCTTCCGGGCGAAATTGTTCGGCGGACCGCAACGGAAGGAGCCGACTGGGGCGGGCAAGTTTGTGGCACGTCGCGGCCCTCAGCTTCTGGCAGAAATTGCGTTTTTTGGGGAGCTCGTACGAGAGGAGAGTGGAGAACAGTAACGGCGTGCCCTCTGTTAGTAAAAGTTGCAAACCACTTGAAATCCTACAGGTCTGACTTGTGATTCAACGCCTCATTTGGTCTTATCCATTCGATTCGAAATGAGGTCTTCATGTCTGTTTATGCTCCCTTCCACAGCAAGTTTTTCGCGCACAGGATTATGCTCGAAGGACGCAGCGACGAGGCATTCGCAAAGTCTCTGTCCACTGCAAGAGTGGATATGAAACCGCATCAGGTCGAAGCCGCCAGGTTCGCGCTGCATTCGCCTCTGTCAAAGGGCGTCATCCTCGCTGATGAGGTGGGCTTGGGAAAGACCATTGAAGCTTGTCTCGTGATTGCGCAGAAGTGGGCAGAGCGTCGCCGCAACATCCTGCTCATCACCCCGGCATCGCTTCGCACTCAATGGCAACAGGAATTGCAGGAGAAGTTCTCTCTGCCGAGCGTTATCCTGGACTCCAAGACATACCGCGACGCCGTCAAGAACGGCCAGCGCACCCCCTTTGATAACACTTCCGCCATTGTCATCACCTCCTACCAGTATGCGGCCGCCAACGCTGAGCAGATCCATCGCGTCGGCTGGGACCTTGTCATCATCGACGAGGCCCATCGCCTGAGAAACGTTTATAAGAAGAACACGTCGGCACAGGCAAAGAAGCTGAAAGAGGCCCTGTCTTCTCGCTTCAAGGTTCTGCTAACGGCAACCCCCTTGCAGAATTCGTTGATGGAGCTCTTCGGGCTCGTATCCATGATCGACGACAACTTCTTCGGCGACGAACAATCCTTCCGGGTGATGTACGGACGCGGTACGGACAAGCAGTCCCTGATTTCTTTGCGACGTCGGATGGCCCCACTCTACAAGCGTCACCTGCGGCGTGACGTACAGGCAGCCGGCCACGTCAACTACACTCAACGTCTCGCCGTCACCTTCGACTTCGAGCCCCATAGCCTGGAGGAGCAACTCTACGAAGGGGTTTCAAGTTATCTGCAAAAGACTGACTCCATCGCCTTCGGATCAAAGCCTAACCAGCTCGTTCTCATCGGCGCCCGCAAAACGCTGGGTTCATCCATCGCCGCGATCGCGCTGTTCCTCGAGAACGTGATTGCTCGATTGAAGCGTAGTCAGGTCGTCACGGAGGAAGTGGTCGAGGACATCGATGATACGGCAGAGGTCGGGGAGGAGATCGCTGACGACGCGACGCTGTCTGACGCGGCAGACGGGTCTAGCGACGATGCCTCGGAAGATGGTCGGCCCGCCATCGACTCGAATAAGCTTGCGGCGGAGATTGCCGAACTAGAAGGGTATCTGTCGCTGGCAAGGTCGATCGGAACGAACTCCAAGGGAGAAAAGCTCATCAGCAGGCTCCCAGATGTTCTTGATGAAGTCGTGGCACGTGGCGGCCAGCGTAAGGCGGTCATATTTACCGAGTCCGTCCGTACGCAGAACTACCTCTATGAAATCCTCTCCCAAAACGGTTACGCTGGACAGATTGCGCTCATGAATGGATCCAACAGCGATCCGGAGAGCCAGAAGATCTACAAGGAATGGCTCAAGGAGAAGCAGGGAACGGACGCAATTTCCGGGTCGAAATCTGCCGATATGAAGAGCGCGATCGTCAGCGCGTTCAAGTCCGATGAGAAGTGCATCCTGATCGCGACCGAGTCCGGCGCCGAAGGCATAAATCTTCAGTTCTGCTCATTGCTGATCAACTTCGACCTGCCCTGGAATCCGCAGCGCGTTGAGCAGCGTATCGGTAGATGTCACCGATACGGGCAGAAGATCGACGTCACCGTCGTCAACATGCTGAACCGCAAGAACCAGGCAGAGCGACGAATTTACGAGCTTCTCAGCAATAAGTTCCGGCTCTTCGAGGGGCTATTCGGAGCCAGTGATCAGGTTCTCGGGGTTATTGAATCCGGTATCGACTTCGAGAAGAAAGTGCTTGCAGTCGTGCAAGCCTGCCGGACCGAAGCACAGGTCAATGAAGCCTTCCAGAAGCTCGAAGCGGAGCTTGAGGATCAGATCAAGGCGGATATGGCGGAGACCCGTCAGCAGCTCTTCGATCTCTTCGACGCCTCGATCGTCGATATGCTGCGCCAGCGCGGCGGAGAGATCGAGAGGACCATGTCCGAGTTCGAACGACGTCTATGGCTCCTCGCCCGCGCAGAACTCCCGGAGGCGACATTCAGCAACGAGGGTATCCCATCGTTCCAGCATGCTGGCAAAACATGGTCAACAGTGTGGCCCGAGGCGGATTACCGGGGGTGGCAGTTCTTCCGTCTGGGTGATGGCACTCTCGCCGACAGCCTCGTGCAAACGAGTCTTTCCCGCCCATTGTCAGATGCGAAACTTCGCTTCGACTACCAGTCCTACCGCAACGAAGGACAACCGAAGCTGTCTGACGTTGAGGCGCACGTGGGCAAGCGCGGATGGATGCGCGTTTCGTTAATGCGTGCCGAGACGGCCATTGGATCGAGGGACAGGCTCGTCCTCGCGGCAATCACCGATGACGGGACCGTACTGGCGTCCGAAACGGCAGAACGCTTCTTTCAACTGCCAGCCGACGTTGACGCAGTTGATGCAGAGTATCCGACAAGCGCGATGGCGAGCATCGATGAGGCCGCGCTGAAAGCCGCCCAGGAGGCTGCGGAAAACGAGAACGTCAAATGGCTCGATGAAGAGACGATCAAGCTAGAGGCGTATGCCGAGGACCTGGAGCGTGCCAATGATCTGCGTGTGAAGGAGTTGGACACCGAAGCGCGCGCAGCCCGGAAGGCGTTGCGGGGTAACCAGTCCATCCCTCTGGCGGAGAAGCTTAACGAAGAGCGCCGGATCAAGAAGCTTGAAGAGGAACGAGATGAGCTGAAACTCTCCACGTTCAAGACCCTCAAGGAAATCCGGAAGGAAGTGAACGACAAACTTGACGAAGTGGCTGCCAAGCTAGCGATCACCCCGAATGTGACGCCGGTGATGACGATTCGGTGGGAGATAGGCGCATAGCCTTGGAGGGGAAATGCTACAACATCAATTGAGCGGAGACGGAAGCACTGTCTATTCGGCAATCCGAGACTGGTCGGCGGAAAATGAGTGCAGTGGTCTTTGGATAGCGGCTGCCTATGCTACCGTTTCGGGCACGAGATTGATACTTGACCTTATACGACTGACAGATCCGGCAGAGATAAATTTTCTGATCGGAATTGATGATCATATCACTCAGCCCGAAGCCTTAAAGTCGATGAGGAGTTTTCCTGGCGCAACGCTTCGGGTAGCATCCTTGCAGGAGAAAGGGGCGCGATTTCATCCAAAGGCGTATTATTTCAGATCAACGCGGGGACACGAATTTGACCTCTGCATATCGGGTTCATCAAATCTGACCTATGCCGCTTTGAACACAAACTGTGAAGTCAATTCGATTGTCCCAGGAGATCAGGCATACAGGGTTCAATTCTTCGAGATTTGGAAGAGGTTGTGGCGTGTCGGCGCGGTGCTATCAGATGAGGCTTTGTCGGACTATGTCCGAACTTACAGGAAAGCCAGACAGCTTCGAGCTAGGATCGAGCAAATAACAGCTTCAGATGGTCCACCTGCCAAACACAAAGTCGCCTTGAAATCCGACGACACGGAGATTGAGCCTTCGGAAGCTACGATTTGCTGGATTGAATGTGGCTTTATTACCTTGATGGGTCGTGAGCTTGAGTTCAAGGCCGAACAAGCACTCTTCTTTGGGCTTCACCCCCAGGGAGCCGCTGATCAGCGCTTCGAGTTTGTGACGTCCGCTGGAAACGTCGCCAAGCTTCGGATGAAGTTTCAGGGTAACCATATGTGGCGCCTACAGCTCAATGATGAGGTTCCAGAGGTGAAGGATGGGCTCCGTCCACTTCTCAACGACGGAACCTTGGGAAGATCGCCTTACGTCGCCGTGTTCGCAAGAACTGGTGTGCCCGGCAGGTACGACGTCCGATTTATCGAACTTAACTCCCAGGAGTTCAGGAACTTGAAGAAAACTTGCGCCCTACGGGGAGCGATCGGCCGAACAAGCGCCAGAGAGTACGGCTGGGTGTAGAAAGATGAGAGAAATGGAATTCGGACGACGTCTTGAACTAAATTGGGTCGGTAAAGGTCATAGTCCGAAGATCGAGCCACGCATTCGAGTGGAAGATGATCAACTATCGCACATCGCGAGAGCAAACTTTCCGAATGCGATGTACGACAACATGCTGATCCAGGGTGACAACTTACTAGCCCTGAAATCTCTCGAAAATGATTTCGCGGGAAGCGTAAAATGCGTGTTTATAGATCCGCCGTATAATACAGGATCAGCCTTTTCACACTATGATGATGGCGTTGAGCATTCAGTATGGCTCGGCATGATGAACGAACGGCTCAGGATTCTTTACAAATTACTTAAGGATGACGGATCGCTGTGGGTCACAATTGACGATAACGAGTCGCATTATCTTAAAATAATGCTTGATGAAATTTTTGGACGCAAGAATTTCATTGCCAACGTTGTTTGGCAAAAAAAATATACTGTCGCGAACGATGCGAAATATTTTAGCGATAACCATGACCACATCTTGGTTTATGCGAAAGATCGCGAGCTTTGGAGGCCGAACCGACTTGCTCGATCAGAGGAAATGAACGCTCGATATTCTAATCCCGACTTGCATCCTAAAGGACCCTGGAAAGCAACACCTCTCCACGCGAAAAGCGGAAGCACGAAATCTGCCAGCTTTTCTTACACCTTTAGGAACGGGGTGACTTGGAGGCCGCCGGCCGGAACCTATCCCCGCTTTTCCGAAGAGACACTTCGCAAATTGGACGAAGGGAATGAAATCTGGTTCGGCCGGGATGGGAAGGCCTCCCCTTCACGTAAAACGTTCTTATCAGAGCTGACAAACACCGGAACTCCTCCGTTGACAGTCTGGTTAAGTTCCGAAACTGGCCACAATCATGAGGCGAAGAACGAGGTTAAAGAGTTCAATCAGCAGGATGTTTTCGCCACCCCGAAACCTGAACGCTTACTTCAGCGCATTCTACAGATCGCGACCGATCAGGGCGATATCGTATTGGACTCATTCGCGGGTTCTGGAACAACAGGCGCAGTCGCTCACAAAATGGGCCGTCGCTGGATCATGGTAGAGCTTGGCGATCATGCTGTGACTCACATCGTACCCCGACTGAAGAAGGTGATCGACGGCGATGACAGTGGAGGTGTGACGGAACTCACAGGATGGCAAGGCGGCGGTGGCTTCCGTTATTACCGTCTTGCGCCGTCCCTGCTTGAGAAAGACCGCTTCGGAAACTGGGTGATCTCGAAAGAATACAATGGTGCGATGCTAGCCGAGGCGCTCTGTAAGCATCAAGGCTTCATTTACGCGCCTAGCCAAGACCCTGCCGACTACTGGCGGCACGGCCATTCGACCGAGACGGACTTCATCTATGTCACCACCCAGTCGCTGACGTATGACGCACTCAAGAAGCTTTCCGAGGAGGTCGGGCCGAAGCGCACACTCCTGGTATGCTGCAAGGCATACAATGCCCAGGAAGACAGCTTCCCAAACCTCACCGTGAAGAAGATCCCTCATTCCATCCTTTCGAAATGCGAGTGGGGTCGGGACGACTATTCACTTCGAATTGCGAACCTGCCGCAAGCACCAGTCACGGAAGCGACCGCCGACGTCGCCAGCAACGAAACCGCCAAGAAGGCCAACAAGCCGGCGGCCGCGCTGCCGCTGTTTGGCAGCATGGGAGACGATTGATGTTGCAGCGGCAGATTCATCAGATCAAGGCGCGCCTCTCCCTTCGGACGCCGCAGTCGGAAGCCCTCGACATCCTGGCCGACGTCCTCGACACCTTCGAGTTCTCGAAGAGCGCGGATCCGGTTGCTGCTTTAGAAGCGATCAAGACCACCTATCCCAGCGTGACGGACTTCGAGCGTGACTTCCCGTCACTGTGCTTTGCCCTAGCGACGGGCGTCGGCAAAACAAGGCTCATGGGCGCCTTCATCGCCTACCTGTACCTCACGGGGCGCTCTAAGCATTTCTTTATCCTGGCGCCGAACACGACCATCTATAACAAGCTGGTTGCCGACTTCAGCCAGCAGAACTCCCCGAAATACGTATTCCGGGGCATCGCCGAGTTCGCGCAGCTTCCGCCGATCGTGGAGACAGGGGATAACTGGGAACGCGGCTACGCGGTGCGTGGCGACCTTCTCGGTCAAACGGCGATCGTGTTCATCTTCAACGTCGACAAGATCAACAAGGAACAGGGGCGCATTCGCAAGCTCCACGAATATATCGGCGAATCCTATTTCGAGTATCTCTCCGCGCTCCCGGATCTCGTTTTGCTAATGGACGAGGCTCACCGCTATCGTGCGAAAGCAGGACTGTCCGCGATTGCTGAACTCAGGCCTGTGATCGGTCTGGAACTGACCGCTACGCCGCGATCGGTGGGCGCCAAATCCGTCCCATTCAAGAACGTCGTTTATGACTATCCCCTCGGTCAGGCGATGGAGGACGGCTACGTCAAGGATCCGGCTGTTGCCACCCGCGAAGGATTCCGCGCTGATACTGTTACCCCCGAGCAGCTAGAGCGTATGAAGCTTGAAGACGGCATCCACTGCCACGAACACACTAAGGCTGAGCTTGCCATCTACGCGCAGCAGACGGGACGCAAGCTCGTTCATCCGTTCATGCTCGTCGTGGCTCAGGATACGACCCATGCCGGAGAGATTCGGAAGTTCGTCGAATCCGACGAGTTCTTCCAAGGGCGCTACAAGGGACGCGTCATCGAGGTTCACTCCGGAACAAAAGGCGAAGAGACGGAAGAGGCAACCTCGAAGCTTATTGCCCTGGAACACGATGCGCAGACGGACATCGTCATACACGTCAACAAGCTCAAGGAAGGCTGGGACGTCACCAATCTCTACACGATCGTGCCCCTGCGCGCCTCCGCGTCTGATATTCTTACCGAACAGACGTTAGGGCGCGGACTGCGCTTGCCCTATGGTCAACGGACCGGTGTTGAAGCCGTCGATCGCCTGACCGTGATTGCTCATGACCGTTTCGATGATGTCATCAAGGCAGCGCGCGACCCCGCCTCGCTGATCTCGATCCGCAAAACGGTCATTGTCGGCGGCAATGGAGACGTTTCTGATGTCGGCGCCCAGATCGTTACAGCTCCTTCCAATGTCGAAACGATGCTGACGGGCCGCTCAGGTTCATTCGAAGAATCCGAACAGAAGCCATATGTGTTCGAAACTCCCGAAGAACGAGAGGTCGCCCGCGTCACCTGGGAAGTGATCGAGCGCGAGTTCGAACGCAAGATCAAGACAGGTATCGACAAGCTCGAAACGCCAGAGGTTCAGGCTGAAATCACCCGGATCGTGAAGGAGGTTATGTCTCCGGAGCAGGGAACGTTCGAAACTTTCGAACAAAAGGCTGACGTCGCAGCGACCGTTGCCAAGGTGACGAAACAGCTCGTCATGCACACCATTTCGATTCCCGAAATTGTCGTGCTGCCGACCAGTGAGGTCAACTTCGGCTTCAACGATTTCGATCTTTCGAATCTGGAAACGATTGCTCGGCAGCCACTCTCGGATCAGATCATGGTCCAGAAGCTTCGGGATGAATCCCGTGCCTTCCTTGCCCGCACAGTCGATAGCGCCAAGGAAGAACGGCTAGAGAACTATCTCGTCCGACACCTCATGGACCTGCCGCAGATCGACTACGACACCCAGAGCGAGCTTCTCTTCAAGCTGGCGGGGCAGATGGTGAAGCGCCTGGAAGCCTATCTGTCGACCCCAGAAGATGTCGAGAACGTGCTGATCGGACATGGAAAGGACTTGGCGCGCTTCATATTCGAGCAGATGAAGGGGCACTACTGGGAAAGCCCGACGGACTACCGGGCTAGCGTATCGCGCGGGTTCGTCATGCTGAAGCCGCAGGCCTACAACGTGCCGAGCAGTGCATTCATTCGGAATTTCCGAATGCCCGTCAATCCTTTGAAGGACACGCCGAAATACGTGTTCGAAGGCTTCGCCAAGTGCTGCTATCCATACCAGAAATTTCAGTCTGACCAGGAGCGGGAATTCGCGGTCATCATTGAAGCAGGTAGCGAGACATCGGTGCAGCGGTGGATGAAGCCGGGCGTAGGCCAGTTCCGGATCGAATACTCGGCCGGGCAATCTTACGAACCGGACTTCGTCGTCGAGACAGACAAGGAAAAGTTCATCGTCGAGATCAAGGCGAAGAACGAGGTGGCCGATCCGGTCGTTCAGGCCAAAGCGAAGGCTGCACGAAAGTGGATTCACCATGCCAACAACCACGCAAAGGAAACTTGCGAGAAGCCATGGACCTATGTGCTCGTGCCGCATGACGCGGTGAAGCCTAGCGCGACGTTGGCGTCACTGGTGGCCGCGTATGCGCAGGCCGCTGAACTCATCTGAGGATCAGGTGTCACAACCTTGATTGCATACTAAACGGGGGGAACAATGAGACCATTTACGCGCACCATCATTGAGCTATTCGACGGAAAACGCCGCTATCTCATTCCCCTCTATCAGCGGCAATATGCCTGGAAGGTCAGCCCTCAGCTTGAGCTTTTGTGGGAAGACATTGAGCGTGTTGCGCGCCGATTTGAGCAAGGCGGACAGCTACCGTCCCCTCACTTCATGGGTGCAATTGTCATTTCCCAGATCCAAACCTTTGGGCGCCAGGTCCAAGCATTCGAGGTGATTGACGGTCAACAGCGCCTGACGACGTTCCAGTTGCTGTTGGCAGCATTCCGGGACGTGGCAACGTCCCTGTCGACGGAATATTCGAACGAAATCATGAAGTACCTCTTCAATGACGGGGTGATGGAGCATGTCGAGGTCGAGAAGTACAAGCTCTGGCCATCCCTCACGGACCGGCGTTCGTTCATTTCGCTAGCAGACCCCGAGGGAGAGTTACCGAAAGCGACACCGCTCCCGGAGGACGAGCAGGGAGTAGTTCGTCCCGCAACGGCGGCCCATGCGTTCTTCCGGGAAAAAATCCTTGAACATGTCCGGGTCAACGGGGAGTTCGATCCGTTCAAGCTGGAGAAACTGTTCGAAGCACTACGTCAGGGACTAGCCGTCGTCTCGATCGAGCTGGAAGGCGGGGATGATGCCCAGACCATCTTTGAAACGCTGAACAGCCGCGGTGTCGATCTCACCGCGGGCGATCTGATGAGGAACTTCATCTTCCAGCGTGCCAAGGGCCTGGGGCAGACTGAGGGATCTCTGAACGTCGACAAGCTCTACGAGCAATACTGGCTACCATTGGATCGTTGGTTCTGGCGCGAAGGCGACACCAGGGGCCGGCAGACGAAAACGCGCCTAGATTGGCTATTGGTAGACCACCTCGCCATGATGCAGGCTGATGTGGTTTCTGTGGAGCATCTCTTCGAAGCGTATCGGAAGTGGATCCTGGAGGATGAGCCTTTTGATACCGTCGAGAATGAGCTGAAGTCGATAAAGAATAGCGCCGACGTCTTCCGACTGATCGCTGAGCAATCCGATCAGACTGCACTTGGCAAGTTCGGACAGTTCGCCAAAGCATTCGACGTCTCGACCGCGATGCCGCTCGTCTTGTATCTCGCGACGTGCGGCGACTTCCCTGGTTCAAGGCTTGATCAAGCACTCCAGTTTATCGAATCTTACATCGTGCGACGGGATATTTGTGCGCTGCCCACGGGCAATTACAATCGCTTCTTCGTGGACGTCGTTGCAAAAATGCGTGCTGGAAAGGGCGATCCGCTCGCAAGGCTCCGTAGATTGCTGTCAGCAAGCCAAGCGGACGCCATGCGTTGGCCAAGCGATACAGACTGGAAAGCGGCCTGGATGGGGAGTGACCAGTACAAGTCGAATCGCCAAGCGCGTCTGCGGCATATTTTCGAAGCCATCGAGCACTCAAAACGGGCCAACGACGGCGAGATTATCGCAATCAAAAGCGACCTGACAATCGAGCATATCATGCCGCAGAAGTGGCACGAAAACTGGCCTGTACCGGGGTTCGACCATGTACCCGACGGCGAGTTCGACTTGGACAAAACCGCACGGGAACTTCAGCGCCAACAGTCGATCAACAAAATGGGGAACCTGACGCTCCTGACCCATAAACTGAACGCGAAGGTATCCAACGGAGCCTTTTCGGTGAAATTGCCTGCGGTTAAGGCACACGCTGCTTTGACGCTGAATCGTGAGCTGCATTCCTATGAAGAGTGGAACGAAGAAACAATAAGGCAACGTGGCCAGAACCTTTTCGGTACTGCCGCAAATATCTGGCTTGCCCCGATGTCAAAGGAGGATATCGAAGCGTTCGACGCCGCGACTTCACGGGAGCCATTCGAAGAAGTCGAGATCGCGCCGGCATAACGCCCCGAGAGTGTCTATTGCAGACATAGTCATGGTTACCTTCCGGGAGGAGCTACGGAACGCGGCGTCGGGGGCAGTCAGTCCCGCGTCCCGCCGGGGCGGCGCCTCGCTGACGCTCCTATGGCTGCCACCGGGGACCGATTGCCGCGTGCGCGAATTCCCGCGGTCCCGCAAGGGCGGCGCGATGCTGACCGCTCCGATATGCTCATCTTGTCTGGGTCCCGGAACGATCTGGGCGCCTGGCGGGCGCTCCGGTCGAGAGGAAGGGGTGAATCCTTGTCGGGAGAACGTGCCTGCTGCCTCAAGCCTCAAGCCTCGGCAGTTGCCTTGCCGTCAGTGCCAGAACCCTTGACCGTTTCGGGATGGGTTTGGATACGGCAGCACCTGCCAGACGCGCTGTACAGCCCTGAATCCGGCCTTCAATTTGTGGGCACGGGCCGATTTTGGCAGAAATCACGGTCTCGGGCGCGGTTGACCTGAAAGCGCTGGCCGCGTCTCCGGGGGCCTCAGCTTCGCCAGCTCCCGCCATGCGGCGTCGCGCTGGATGCCGACTTCGGCAAGGCTGTGTTCCATGCTCCGGCGCTTCTCTTCCGCCGCTCTACGCGCCACTTCGGCGGAGCTCGCACGTTCGGCTGCCGCCTTTGCTTGTTCCCGGAGCCGGGACATCTCGGCATCCACCGACTGCCGGACTCGATCCTGAATCTTCGACTTCCGGAAACCGTCCCACAGCGAGCGGAGCAGGCCGGGCAGCCGCTGTATCCTTGCCGCCGCTTTCTGGACCCGTTCGGCTTCCGACCGGACGCGCGCCATCATCGACCTTGCCCGCCGTTGTTCGGCAACGGCCCGATCTTGCGCGGCCAGCGCGGCGGCGGTCGCCGCCTTGGCGGCCTCCATCTGACACAAGGATTCGGCCTTCGCGGCGTCCGCTTCCTCGCGGAGCTTGGCGGCCTCCGCCCCGGCGCTCGCCACTAGGTTTTCAGTCTCCGTCTTTGTCCGGGCGATGAAGGATTCGGCCTTCCGCTGGACGTGCTCCGCCCGATCGAGGGAAGCCCGCAGCGCATTTGCCTGCGTCTGTTCCGCCTGCCACTCGGCGCGCGTCAGGCGACGTCGCGCGGGACCGAGGCGCGTCAACCCGCACTTAACCCCTACGACTTCGAAGTACGAATCCTGCCAGGCGCGCATGGCGGCGCGATAAGCTTTGTCGCCCCGTCGGTTCAGGGTCTTCGAATCCTCGTCTGCGCCGGGGCCGGCCGCCATGACTTCGGCCTTTGCCATCTGCCCCGGATGCAGTGCCGCTGCCTTCATGTCCTGCGAAGGCGGCAGGATGTAGGCGTGCAGGTGCCAGTGGCTTTCATCCTCGTGCCGCACGACAGAGACGAGGGCATCGCCATAGAGCTCCCGGAGCCAGGCAATCGTCAGTTCCTCCCAGCGATCGACTTCGGCTCGCTTCCGAGGATCGACATGGACTTCATCGACGGTGTAGGGGTGGCTGGCGACGACGGTTAGAAGAGTGTGCTGATCGACGCGAACCTTGCGAGGCTTTCCGCCTTTCGGCGTTGTGCGCGCAGCTTCGGCTGCCGCGTCGTGCAAAGATTCGACCTGTTCCGGATTAACCCCGTCCACGACGATCGGCGTTCCCGGAAACGGAACGTGGATAGACGCCGCCGGATCGCGGCGAGCTTCGGCCAGCACGAATCCCACTGAGCGGCCCTTGGGGTCCGGCTTGCGACTGTAGGATTCGAGGTGGACGAACTGAAAAGCCATATGTCGTCAGGCGTTCGAAAAACTCGGCGCTTCGTTACCGAGTTGCCTTTGCACGCTCCAATGCGTCGCACTAACAGTTCGATTCAAGCGGCAATGCGCCTCCAAGCGTTCCTCCAGAAATTCACGATGCTCCTGCGCATCAGGGCGGCATCCCCGGAGCTCGGCTTCTATGTGTCGTATTGCGTCGGCTGTGGCGGACAACAGGTCGCCGAGCGACTTCGTTGTGAGTGTCAGTTCAACTTCCATTTCGTGTTCCATGGAAAACCTCCTTGTGGTCGGGGAACTCAGAAAATGGTCGCTTCAAAAATCAGCCGGCGCAACGGGAGAAAAAGGTTTAGTGACCGACTAATGCTTTTCCTTTCCAACCTCTTCGGGGTCTCCAGTCAAAGCGTCAGCTCTTCGAGGAGGCCTTCAGCCGGACCACGACGTGGGGAATGGCAAGGAGCGGTCGGGCACACCGACGACCAGCAGGTGCAGGGCCGGAGCACACGCCCAGCAGGTCCACACACACGGCCCGGACGGCTTGCATTTGTAGTCCACGTCCGCGTCATGTAATTGAAATGGCTCAATTATCTCCGATATGCGCCGTTGCTCGTTCGAATGCCTTCTTCATCGTCGCCACCAGTTCATCCTTTGCCGTTTCAGGCACGATGAAGCTGTCATGAACTGGGAGTACGACAATTCCCTTCTTCACGGACATGTCCGCCAAGACGAAGCGGCACATTTCCGAATCCACGTTCTGTAACCGCAACCCGACGCCGCTATGGAAATACCCCGCGACCTTCGGATGCCGGGCCTTGATGTCGTGGATCAGGTCGCGGGCGGAGACCTCGCAGCCATCAAGATACGGAAGTAGCGCACCATGTGCCTGATGATAGCCAGACGCATTCAGGAGCACATTGAAGGCGATCTTGCACAACTTCCTGTCCCAACCGGGAAGCGTGTAGGCATCGCCATCCAGATGCTTCCCAGCGAGAGCATACAGCAGCCTCGGGTGAAGTTGCTCGTAATCGACTTCTGCCGTGCACTGGCCATCGAGCGTGAAATGTTGCCGATCCTTCGATTTCACTGACTGCCACCAACCGCCATAGAAACGACCACCGAGGGTCCAGCCGCCGTTGAAGACCCGGTAGAGGGACAGCATGTCCGGATACACCGAATGCTCCCCGAATCGAATCACGTCGCCATCGAAATGGGCATCAGGTGCGTTCAGCGAGATCTCCGTATCTGCGATCAGACGATTGACCTTCTCCACCAGCTTCCGCTCCCGGTGCGTCCGCTCAGTGTCTTGGTAGGAGACAAGGGAACCCGCCGAATCCTTCAGCCGGATCAGCTCGCCCGGCTTCCGCCAAAGCCTCGGCGTGCTGATACCCGCAAGCCAGGCTGCGGGCCGATAGCTCGATTGAATTCCGGTCGCCCGTCCCGCTGGCTGAAGATCATGATCAACAAGGATTCCGGCGTGGAGGAGAGCATCCACGGCAGGCACGACGGTGTCATACGTGAATTCACGGCCCCGGTATCGGCTGCTCTCCGTCCACCACCCTTTGCGGCGTGAGTAGGAGATGCGGCGAAGCGGTTCACGACGTGCTGACATGATGGCATCGGCGACGATGGCGGCCTGGACGTGCGCGGCCTTCGCCGACCGTGCGGCAGGCATGGGAACGTGCTGGCGGATTTCATCGGCCTCGACCGACCAGTCGAGGCACAGCAGCCTGTCCCGATCTCCCGGCCAAATTTGTTGACGCTGTGGGGTGTGAAATTCTGACGTCCGGGCTGGTCTATCAACCAGCCCCCGGCTCACTGACCCGTTCTATGGGTCTTTACAATTTCAGCGCCAACGTTCAACATTTTCGAACACACCATGAAAGACCGCCGGAGGGGTTCCAGCCCCATTGATGGCGGTCTTTTTCATGGTCGACCGTCGGCGTGCATGGGTCAAGCGATCCGAGCTAAGTCTTCCGGGCCTTCGGACCAGACAACCGTTTCTTCCGTGCGATCTGGTCGAAATCCAGCCCCCGGAATACCGAGAAATCGATGTTGGGATCAAGGGGGAGCTTGGCGATTTCCCGTGCCTGCCGTTCACCCAGATTCATGAACCCATAGTTGTCGTGTTCGTCATTCCCGACCTGATGACCGGACTGCAAGCGTCGGTCGCGCCCCTCGATCTTCGCATCGCGCATGTCTTCGATGTTGCCGCCGCGCAGTGAATGGAAAACTTCCCTGCCGACACCTTCTTCATCCTCATCCTTCTTTTTCTTCTGCTTGATCCCTGCACGCTCGAACAGGCGGTTCATGTAGGACGACGCGCTTTTGCTGGGATCGGCAAGCCGCATCAGATTGGGGAATAGGAAGTTTCCTTTTTGCCGGACTGCCCATTCGACAAACCCGATTTCACTCAGGAATTCATGCAGAACGAAATAGGTTGTGCTTGCATCGGTCTTGTGCGGAGTGGAAACCCAGACCTTGTCGATCCTCTTGACGCTCGCAAGTTGCGCCACCCAGACACCCGTGAACTTCTCCCGAAAATCGTTGCCAGTCAGATGGATGAGCAGACCGATACGGCGACCCGTCAGGTGGCCGAGCAGCGGCAACATAATGTCCTCCATGAGCCCGGAAGCCACCCCGGTGCGGAATACCTGACTGATTTTGTGAGTTGCAAGCGGTTCGGATTTGACCGCGCCCGCAGCAGTGGATGGAAAGACGAGCCTCGGCCCTGCAAAGGGATCAGGATAATCTCCGGCGGTCATCAAAGACCGAATGGCAGCCTTCACGACGGCGACATAGCCTTCCTGTAGCGACTTGCGGGTCAACGGTTGCAGATGAAGGTCGCGATTGCCGTCGATGATCTGCATCGCCGACAGGGAGGAATCACGGATGTTATTGTCTCCCGGCCAATACTGCATGAGGTCGATGTAGGCCTGGAGATCGGTGAGATTATAGGTATCGACGGGGTGATCACCGATCAGTTCAATAAAGATATTGAGACGCGCACGAGCTGTCTTGATATCCTTGGCGCCTTTCGGTCCGCTCTTCAGTCTCCGCTTTTCGAAATACTCTTCCATGGCCTCACTGAGGCGAGGCAGAGTTGACATCCTCCGTACCACTGTCCTGCGATCCAGCTTGAAGGCCGGGATCAGCCTGCCGTTCTCGTCACGCGGCGGTTGCAGCGGCGTTTCGATGGCGGGCTGCAAAGGAGTGGCAGCAGGTTCATGGACGATGGCAGCGAGGGAAACAGGTGAGCGTGCGGTCTCGCCGAGCTTGGCAAGGGCTGTCTGCTCCAGCAATTCGGCGTTGCTGACGATCAGGTCGTTGTATGGCTCGCCGTCTTCCCGCTTCCGAAGTTCCCTATGCAGGCCGACCAGGTCGCGTATTCCGGCAGTCTTTTGCAGGTCGTCCGGGGTGATTGGCGGGTCAGGTCGATCAATCATCCTGAGATAGGCTTTCAGTTCGCCACGCACTTCCACAAGAGCGTAGGCGGCAGCCTCCCGAATCGTCTCCCGATCGGCATTCGTTCCGCCGTCTCCCGTTTCGCTCATGTGTCGCATCCTCATTGTGTCGAACAACAGCCTTGCCCGCGCCGCCAGCAGATCGGCCAACAACCTTGCCCGCCGATGGGAACACGCACCCAGACTGAGTCGAACCGGAGGAGGAGCACGCCCGCCTCCCAAGTTCTTCGGCATCTTTATCTGGAAGATGTAAATGGACCCTGATCTGACGAGATAGGGTCCCGGACCACGAATGGCCACCGTTGCCCGACTCGAGATTTCAGGGGTCTCATTCGAGGGGTCCAGCGATACCCCGGACTGTACCCGGCGCGATACCCGCATGTTTTCTGCTCCCGGTAAGGCCGCAGGCAACCGGAGACTTTATGCGGAAATCCAAGGCTTTACGTGGGTATGTGGCGGGGAGTGGGTTAAAAATGGCGGAGAGGGTGGGATTCGAACCCACGATACGGTTGCCCGTATGCCGCATTTCGAGTGCGGTGCTTTCGACCACTCAGCCACCTCTCCGCTTGAGCATGATGACGCGTTGGTCAGCGCGGGCTGTCTCATAGCGGGTGTTTCAAAGGCTGGCAAGCGCGAATATCGCGTCAGCCTAAGCTTTTATCTTGACAGTTTTTTGCGCCTCACGTATGCGACCGGGGAATTAGACATGGGCGTACTGTGTCTCGTTTTCCCCCGCTTCGATGCGGGGAGCCACCGGCGGGTGTTTCGGGTTCAAATAGAGCCGAGGGCATCCGCTATACCGACTGACAAAAAGACAGCCGTCCGGCAAGCCGGGCAGAGCTGGAACGAACATGAAAGGATAAAAAATGTTCGCAGTCATCAAGACCGGCGGTAAGCAGTACCGCGTCAACACCAACGACGTGGTCTCCATCGAGAAGCTGGAAGCCGAAGCTGGTGCAACCGTAGAATTCACCGAAGTCCTCGTTGTCGGCGAAGGTGCCGATGCGAAGATCGGCGCGCCTTTCGTCGCCGGTGCTTCCGTCAAGGCCGAAGTCGTCGAGCAGACCCGCGGCAAGAAGGTGATCGCATTCAAGAAGCGTCGTCGCCAGAACTCCAAGCGTTCGCGCGGCCATCGCCAGCACCACACCGTGGTGCGCATCACCGACATCGTAGCCGCTTAATCGCGCTCAAACGAGAACAAGGTTTAAAGGAGAACTCCAATGGCACACAAAAAAGCTGGCGGTTCCTCGCGTAACGGTCGCGATTCCGAGTCCAAGCGCCTTGGCGTGAAGAAGTTCGGCGGCGAAGTCGTCGTTGCAGGCAACATTATCGTGCGTCAGCGCGGCACCCAGTGGCATCCGGGCGCGAACGTCGGCATGGGCAAGGACCATACCCTCTTTGCACTTTCCGCCGGCAATGTCGCGTACCGTACGAAGGCCAACGGCCGAGTATACGTGTCCGTAATGCCGAAAACGGCGGAAGCAGCGGAATAAGCCGGTAACGCTCTAAACAGCCGGCGTCTCATCGACCCGGCTGTCCGTAACAGGTTCAGTCTAGAAAACAGGGGAGATGGGGCGCCACCCAACTCCCCTTTTTCTTGTGCCTTTTCAACCAGAAGGAGACTGAACCATGCAAAGCGAATTGTTGAGGGTCGACCAATCCCGGTCACCCCAGGACCGGCTCAGGCCGGATCGGCAGCGGAGCGATTGCCCCGTCTTGTTATCGCAGCGGCTCGTCATGCGGGCCCCCCACGAAGAAGACATCGACGCCCTTGCCCATCTCGCCAACAACGCCGCGATCGCGACCATGGTGTCGCGCATGCCGCACCCGTATACGGCTAAAGACGCTGCCGATTTCGTGCGACGCACGAATATCGGCGAGATTGGCAAGTGCGTCTATGCCATCACAAAAGCCGTAAACGGAGAGTTTCTCGGTTGCTGCGGGCTCGAACCGCATCCCAGCGACGACGAGACGCTGGAGATCGGATACTGGCTCGGCGAACCCTACTGGAACCGGGGCTATGGCACGGAGGCTGCGCATGCGCTGATCGACATGGCTTTCCGTACCCGCGACATCGAGCGGATCGATGCCCGTTGCAGGGTCACCAACATCGCATCGCGGCGGGTGATCCAGAAGTGCGGCTTCCAGTTCCAGGGTTCCGGCATGGTCGGCAACCTTGCGACCGGCGGCATGATGCCCGTCGAATGGTACAGGCTCGACCGCAAGACCTGGATGTCGCTCAAGAGCTGGGGGGAGATGAGATGAACGCTCTCCTCCAGCGTCCCGGAACGCGACCGCCCGGACCTTGCCCCGTCATCGAGACGAAGCGGCTGGTGCTCCGGCCGCAGCGCATGGGCGATGCCGATGCGATCGCTCAGTCTCTCTCCGACTATCAGGTGGTGCGGATGCTGGCGCGGGTGCCTGTTCCCTACGACCGTCAGGACGCCACCGACTGGCTGAGCCGGGCGACGTCCGGCCTGACGCCGGACTGGTCGTTCGCAATCACCGCCTCGGGGGACGACGTGCATATCGGCGCCGTAGCCATCGAGCTTCGGCATGGTCGGTGGAATCTCGGCTACTGGCTGGACCGCTACTACTGGGGCAAGGGCATCATGTCCGAGGCGGCTGCCGCGGCGGTCGAGCGCTTCTTCCGCCGCATGCCGGAGGAGGTGCTGCATTCCGGTGCTTTCGCCGACAATGCCGCCTCGTTGCGCATTCAGGAAAAGCTCGGCTTTGCGGTCACCCGCAGCGGCGATCTCTACTCACGTTCCCGCAATGCGGTTGCGCCGCATATCGAGACGCGGGTGACGCAGGCGGATTTCCGTCCGGGCGCATGAAAACGGGATGCCGGGCAGGTTGATGCTGCCCGGCATCGCCGGGGGGGCGGCGCTTGTCAGTGTCAGGCGAGCTCCACCCAGACCGGGAAATGATCCGAACCCGGGGCGGAAACGTCGACGCTTGCGTTTTTCAGGCGAGAGGCGAGATCACCACTGAGGAAACAGTAGTCGAGATGCTTGCGCACGGTGCGATCGGGACTCATCCAGCTGTAGCCTTCCGGGCTATGGGCGCGGCAATGCGCCAGTGCATCGAGCGGCAGGTCGGCGCGCGGCACGCGGCCGTAGAAGGCGTCATCGAGGCCGACCATCTCGATATATTCGGGCGATTCCGGTTCCATGTTGAAATCGCCCATGACGAGGTAGCCGGAGGGGAGCGGCAGATCCTTAAGCCCGAATTCGCAGGCTCCCGTCAGAGCCCCGCCTTCGTGGGCGAAGTTTGCGACACGTTCCTTGATGAAGCGGATCTGGGCGATCCGTTCGCCGGGCGAAACGTGATCGAGATGGAGGGAATAGACACGCAGCGGGCCGTCTGGCGCGTCTATAACGGCTTCGACTGCGCCGCGTTGCAGGTTGAGCTTGTCATAGGTTCGGCTGCGCGGCAGCAGCAGATGCCGGGTCGCAAGGATCGGGTAGCGCGACAAGACCATGTTGCCGAACTGGAAGCGACGTTCGTTGCGGCGGCCGCCGATGACCTGGTGGTCGACCAGAACGTCGCAAGCCGCACCGAAGGAGCAAGAGTATTCCGGGAAGAGCCCGGCGAAAGTTTCGACGAGATCGGCATGGCCGTTGCGATGAAAACCGCGGGTTACTTCCTGCAGGGCGATGACATCGGCGTCCCGGATGCTGTCGGCGATCCGCACGGGGTCGAATTTGTCATCCAGACCCATGCCGAACTGGATGTTGTAGCTGACGAACTTCACGATACTCTTTGACCTCCGCTTCAACCGGCTATATCGATGGCCGCATAAATTCCGTACATCCCGACACGTTATCAATGGCTGAAGCATGAAATTTCTCGACGAGGCAAAGGTTTATATCCGCTCAGGCGACGGGGGCGCCGGAAGCGTCTCGTTCCGTCGCGAAAAATTCATCGAGTTCGGCGGCCCGGACGGCGGTGATGGCGGGCGCGGCGGCGACGTGTGGGTGGAGGCCGTCAACGGTCTCAACACGCTGATCGACTTCCGCTTCCAACAGCACTTCAAGGCCAAGGTCGGCATGCATGGCATGGGCCGCAACCGGACCGGCGCGAACGGCGACGACGTGACGCTGAAAGTGCCTGTTGGCACGCAGATCTTCGAGGAAGACAACGAGACGCTGATTGTCGACATGACCGTCGAAGGCCAGCGTTTCCGGCTTGCCAAGGGCGGCAATGGCGGCTTTGGCAACGCCCATTTCAAGTCGTCCACCAACCAGGCGCCGAACTGGGCCAATCCCGGTCTCGAGGGTGAGGAGAAGACGATCTGGCTGAGGCTGAAACTGATTGCCGATGCCGGCCTCGTCGGTCTGCCGAATGCCGGCAAGTCGACTTTCCTCGCATCGGTGACCCGCGCCCGGCCGAAGATCGCCAACTATCCCTTCACGACACTGCATCCGAACCTCGGCGTCGCGACCATAGACGAGCGGGAATTCATTCTCGCCGACATTCCCGGCCTGATCGAAGGCGCTCATGAAGGTGTGGGCATCGGCGACCGCTTCCTTGGTCATGTCGAGCGCACGCGCGTGCTGCTGCATCTCGTTTCCGCACAGGAGGAAAATGTCGGCAAGGCATACAAGACCGTGAAGCATGAGCTGGAAGCCTATGGTGGAGGGCTCGAGGACAAGCCGGAGATCGTCGCGTTGTCGCAGATCGACGTGCTTGACGAAGCGAGCCTGAAGAAGAAGGCGCAGGAGCTGAAGAAGGCGTCCGGCAAGGTGCCGCTGCTTCTTTCCGCCATCACCGGCAAGGGCATGACCGAGGCGCTCCGCGCGCTCCGGGACGTCATCGTCGCCGAGAACGGCGACGTGGATCTTCCGGAAAAGCGGGACAAGAACCGCAAGCGCGATCTGGATACGGAAAGCGACGAATAGCATGACCGCCGCACGCAAATCGCTGACTCGCTATAAGCGCATCGTCATCAAGATCGGTTCGGCGCTGCTGGTCGATCGCGGCAGCGGTCTGAAGAAAGCCTGGCTCGATGCCATCTGCGACGATATCGCTGAGCTCAAGGCTCGCGGCATCGATGTGCTGGTCGTTTCCTCGGGTGCGATTGCGCTCGGAAGAACGGTACTCGACCTTCCCTCCGGGGCGTTGAAACTGGAGGAGAGCCAGGCGGCGGCTGCGGTCGGGCAGATTGCGCTTGCGCGTCACTGGTCGGAAAGCCTGTCACGCTCCTCCATCGTCGCCGGCCAGATCCTCCTGACGCTCGGCGATACCGAGGAGCGCCGGCGCTATCTCAATGCGCGCGCTACGCTGAAACAGCTTCTGAAGATCGGGGCTGTCCCGATCATCAACGAGAACGACACCGTCGCCACGACCGAGATTCGCTACGGCGACAACGACCGGCTTGCCGCCCGCGTCGCCACCATGGCCGGCGCCGACCTGCTGGTGCTTTTGTCGGATATCGACGGTCTCTACACGGCGCCGCCGCATCTCGATCCGCAGGCGAGGTTCCTCGATACCGTTGCCGAGATCACACCGGAGATCGAGGCGATGGCCGGCGGGGCCGCGTCCGAACTTTCGCGCGGCGGCATGCGGACCAAGATCGACGCCGGCAAGATCGCGACCGGGGCTGGCTGTGCGATGATTATTGCTTCGGGCAAGGCCGACCATCCGCTGAAGAGCATCGTCGATGGCGCTCGTCATTCGTGGTTTGCACCGTCTGCGGCACCTGTCACCGCACGCAAGACCTGGATCGCCGGCCAGCTCCAGCCGGCGGGCGAACTGCATATCGATGCCGGCGCGCAGGTTGCGCTCAAGGCGGGCAAGAGCCTGCTGCCGGCCGGTGTGCGCACGGTTGCCGGCCAGTTCAGCCGCGGCGATACCGTTTCGGTCATCGGAACCGAAGGCCGCGAGATTGCCCGGGGACTCGCCGGCTACGATGCCGACGATGCCCGCAAGATCGCCGGACGCAAGTCCGGCGAGATCGAGGAGATCCTCGGTTATGCCGGCCGCTCGGCCATGATCCACCGGGACGATCTGGTGATGACCGATCCGGCACATAAGCACGAGCATATTGCGAGTGCCGAAAACAAGGACGAAGCCCATGCTTGACACGGCAAACGCCAACCAGACGGACATCGATGCCCTGATGCTCGATATCGGCCGCAGTGCACGCGCCGCCGCCCGACCGTTGGCGATTGCCCCAACCGAGCAGAAGAATGCGGCGCTCATCGCCATGGCCGATGCGATCCTGGCCGGCGAGGAAGCGATCCTTGCGGCCAATGCCATCGATGTCGAAAACGGCAAGGCCTCGGGTTTGACGGGCTCCTTCATGGACCGCCTGACGCTCGATTCCAACCGGGTTGCCGCCATCGCAAAGGGCATTCGTGAAGTCGCTGAACTGAAGGACCCCGTCGGCGAAATCATGGCCGCCTGGGAGCGCCCGAACGGTCTCCGGATCGAGCGTGTGCGCACGCCGCTCGGTGTAATCGGCGTCATCTACGAGAGCCGTCCGAACGTGACGGCGGATGCCGGTGCGCTTTGCCTGAAGGCCGGTAATGCTGTCATCCTGCGCGGCGGTTCGGATTCGGTTCATTCCTCGCGTGCGATCCATGCCTGCCTCGTGAAGGGGCTCGAAAAGGCGGGCCTGCCTGCGGATGCGATCCAGCTCGTTCCCGTCACGGATCGTGCCGCGGTCGGCGCCATGCTGACCGGCCTCGAGGGCACGATCGACGTCATCGTGCCGCGCGGCGGCAAGAGCCTTGTCGCCCGCGTCCAGTCGGAGGCGCGCGTGCCGGTCTTCGCCCACCTCGAAGGCCTCTGCCATATCTATGTGGATGCTTCGGCCGATCTCGAAATGGCGAAGAAGATTGTGGTCAATTCCAAGATGCGCCGCACCGGCATCTGCGGCGCGGCCGAAACCCTGCTCGTGGACAGCGCGGCGATCGGCACCCATCTGATGCCGATTCTCGAGGCGCTGACGGAAGCGGGCTGCGAAATCCGCGCCTCGGCGACGGTGCTGAAGGTCCATCCGGGATTCAAGCCGGCGACGGAGGAAGACTGGCGCACCGAATATCTCGATGCCATCATCGCGGTCGCGATCGTGGATGGTGTTTCCGGCGCGATTGACCATATCAACCGCTATTCGTCGAACCATACGGAAGCGGTGCTGGCGGAAGATCCTGACGTCGTCGAGCGCTTCTTCAACGAGATCGATTCCGCGATCCTGCTGCATAATGCCTCCACCCAGTTTGCCGATGGCGGCGAGTTCGGCATGGGGGCGGAAATCGGAATTGCCACCGGCAAGATGCATGCGCGCGGTCCTGTGGGTGTCGAACAACTGACATCCTTCAAGTACCGGGTGCGTGGCACCGGACAGGTGCGGCCCTGACGTGACGGCCAAGGACCCGATTGCCCACCGATACCGTTTCATGCCGCATGCCGAGCGCGGCATGGTGATCGGCCTGTTCGGCGGGTCCTTCAATCCGCCGCATGAAGGGCACGCGCTGGTGGCCGAGATCGCGATCAGGCGACTCGGCCTCGACCAGCTCTGGTGGATCGTGACGCCTGGCAATCCCTTGAAGAGCCACAGCAATCTCGCTCCCCTTTCCGAACGGCTGGCAAAATGCGAGGAATTTGCCACGGACCCCCGCATCAAGGTGACGGCCTTCGAGCAGACGCTCGGCACCAGCTATACGGCAAGGACACTGGATTATGTGAAGGCGCGCAATCCGCATGCGCGCTTCATCTGGATCATGGGCGCCGACAATCTCAAATCGTTCCACAAGTGGCAGCAATGGCGGCGGATCGCGACGACTTTCCCCATCGCGGTGATCGACAGGCCGGGTTCGACACTGTCCTATCTCTCGTCGAAAATGGCGCGGACCTTCGATTATGCCCGCATCGACGAGGACGATGCCGGCGTCCTCTGGAAGAAAAAGGCCCCTGCCTGGACCTTCATCCACGGGCCGCGCTCGCCGCTGAGCTCCACTGCGCTCAGGGAGGCTGCCGAATGATGCTTCCCGTGCTGTCCACATAGCCAATTCGGGCTCTCTTGAAAGATTAACGGAACGATGCCACCTTCTATGAGCGATTACCGAACGAGGGAATCGCCGACGTGCTGTTCTGTTATGCCAAGGAAAGGAAAAACTCTGACAACAGTACACACCAAGGGAAAGATGCCTGTCGTCCTTCCCAAAAGCCCGGAACGTGGCGCCGATGCCGCAGCCCGCGCGCTTGAGCTGGTCCTTGCAAGCCTCGAGGACTCCAAGGCAGAAGATATCGTCACCATCAACATTGCCGGAAAATCCGCGCTGGGCGACTACATGGTCGTTGTCTCCGGGCGCTCGAATCGGCATGTGACCGCGATCAGCGAGCACCTGATTTCCGACCTCAAGGAAGAGGGCTTCGGCTCTGCCCGTGTCGAGGGACTGGAAACGGGCGACTGGGTCCTGATAGACACCGGTGACGTGATCGTGCATGTGTTCCGTCCCGAAATCCGCGAGTTCTACAACATCGAAAAGATGTGGGCGGCTCCGGATATCGAGGAAGGGCGACTGCACTAGACCATCGACTGTCGGCCGGCTGCCGCTCATCCGGCAGTGAAGGAAGCCGAGCGATGCAGCGATCCAGGCTATCGCTGCCGATCAGGTTTTGCGGTCGAAATGGATGGAGTGCGACATGCGAATTGGCATCTATGCCGTGGGCCGGCTGAAATCCGGGCCGGAGAAGGAACTTGCGTCCCGCTATCTGGACCGATTTGCCAAGGCGGGACCGCCGAGCGGCCTTGAGCTTTCCCGCATGGTCGAACTCCCCGAAAGCCGCGCGGGAAACGCGCAGACGCGCAAGCGTGAGGAAGCCGCCGAGCTGCTGAAAAGCATGCCGGACGGCGCTATGATCGTTGTGCTTGACGAGCGTGGCAAGGCGCTCGACAGCGAGGAGTTTGCTGCGCTGCTCGGCGAACATCGCGACCGCGGCCAGCGCGATCTCGCAATCGTGATCGGAGGCGCCGATGGCGTCGATCCGGACTTTCGGGAGCGGGCGAAGGTCGTTCTCAACCTCGGAAGGCTGACATGGCCGCATCAACTGGTTCGGATCCTGATCGCCGAACAGCTTTACCGCGCCGTCACCATTCTTTCCGGCCATCCCTATCACCGGGTCTGATCCATGTTGGTGTCGCATGGCGCTTTGCGCCGACGGCAAATCAGCGTAATTTCGGCGGCGAACCGGGAAAGCCCCTTGCGACAAGACAAACGACCAACCATGCAAAAAGCATTCACGGCCTCCGGGCGCCGCATCCTGCGCGCCGGCGCGGGCGGCGCGCTGACGATGCTTGCTGCGGTCATGGCCGGACATGTCCTGACGCCCGCGAGGGCACAGGAACCGATTGAGCCCGCAACTCCGGCCGCTTCCACGGTTACGCCAGGTGGCGGGCAGGCCGCAGCCCCGTCTCCCGAATCTGGTGCGGAGGACGCGGCGCAGGCCCTGCGCCAGAAGCGGGATCAGATCGGGCGCGAACTGCAGGAGCTTTCCCGAAGCATGCAGCTTTCCCAGGAGAAGACCGAGAACCTGCAGCAGAGCATCGCCGCGATCGCCAAGACTTCGGAAAGCCTGAAATCGGCGCTGATCGAATCCGCTGCGCGACGCAAGGAGTTGGAACGAAAGATGGCCGGGAGCGAGCGCAAACTTGCCGATCTCGGTATCCGGGAAGACAAGATACGGCATTCCTTCAAGGAACGACGTGCGGTTCTCGCGGAGGTGCTGGCCGCGCTCCAACGCATGGGCCGCAACCCGCCGCCGGCACTTCTGGTCAGCCCGGACGATGCGCTTGCCTCGGTGAGAACGGCCATTCTGCTTGGCGCCGTGGTTCCCGGCATCCGCAAGGAGACGGACCGGCTTGCCGCCGATCTGCAGGAACTCTTGAGGCTGCGCGACGAAGGGCAGAAGGAAATGGCCAGTCTTGTTGCGACCATGCAGAGCCGGCAGGAGGAAGAGCGGCGCATGGATCTGCTGCTTGTCGAAAACGACCGCCTTTCGAAGCGCAATGCCGAGGAACTGGAGACGGAAAGACGTCGTTCCAAAGAACTTGCGGAGCGCGCCTCAACCATGGAGGGACTGATCGCCTCGCTGGAAAGTGAGATCTCCTCGGTGCGGGAGGCGGCCGAAGCGGCGCGTGCGGAAGAAGAGAAACGGCGTCAGCAGACAGAGGAACAAAAGCAGAAAGCAAGGGAGCTGGCGCTCTCGACATTGCCCGATAAAAACCGCATTGCGCCCGCATATCCCTTCTCGGAGCTGAAGAAGAAACTGGAACTGCCCGTGGCGGGCGATATCCTACGTCAGTTCGGCGATCCGGACGGCACGGGACATGCGGCGAAGGGCATGGTGATCGCCGCGTCAGCCGGTGCGCTGGTAACGGCGCCGGCCGATGCCTGGGTGGTTTTCGCGGGGGAATTTCGCAGTTACGGACAGATGGTGATCCTGAATACCGGTGACGGTTATCATGTCGTTCTCTCAGGCATGGACAGGATCAGCACCAGCCAGGGCAAGTTCGTGCTTTCGGGCGAACCGCTGGCGGTGATGGGAGAAAAAAGAGTGGCGAGCGCGACGGGTTTGGCGCTGGAAACCGATCGTCCGACCCTTTACATTGAGTTTCGCAAAGATGGAAAACCGGTTGATTCCCGTCCGTGGTGGACAGGGAACGATTCTGGAAAGGCTGAGAATGGTACGTAGGGTCTCTCTTGTTCTCGTCGGTGCACTGATGGGTGCGACTGCGATGAGCGTTCTTTATTCGGCCGGAATTCCTGCCCAGGCAGCGGGAGCCTCGACCTACAAGGAGCTGTCGATTTTCGGCGATGTCTTCGAACGGGTGCGAGCCCAGTACGTTACGCCGCCGGATGAGGAAAAACTGGTCGAAAATGCCATCAACGGCATGCTGACCTCGCTCGATCCTCATTCGGTCTACATGAACGCCAAGGATGCGGCGGACATGCAGACCCAGACCAAGGGCGAGTTCGGCGGCATCGGCATCGAAGTGACGATGGAAGACGAACTGGTCAAGGTCATCACCCCGATCGACGACACGCCCGGCGCCAAGGCCGGCATTCTCGCCGGCGACTTCATCTCCGAGATCAACGGCGAATCCGTTCGCGGCTTGAAGCTGGAAGACGCCGTCGACAAGATGCGCGGTCCGGTCAATACGCCGATCAAGCTCACCATCCTGCGTAAGGGCGCGGACAAGCCAATCGAGCTTAGCGTCGTGCGCGAAATCATTCCGATCCGGGCTGTGAAGTCGCGTGTCGAGGGCGATGTCGGCTATCTCAGGGTGATCTCGTTCACCGAGAAGACCTACGACGATCTCGAAGCCGCCATCGCCAAGATCAAGAAGGAAGTCCCGGCTGACAAGCTGAAGGGCTATGTCCTCGACCTTCGCCTCAACCCGGGCGGTCTGCTCGATCAGGCGATCTATGTTTCGGACGCTTTCCTCGAGCGTGGCGAAGTCGTTTCCACCCGTTCGCGCGATCCGGAGGATACCCGCCGCTTCAATGCCAGTGCCGGCGATCTGACCGACGGCAAGCCGGTCATCGTGTTGGTCAATGGCGGTTCCGCCTCGGCCTCGGAAATCGTGGCCGGTGCGCTGCAGGATCTGAAGCGAGCGACCGTCGTCGGTACGCGTTCGTTCGGCAAGGGTTCCGTGCAGACGATCATTCCGATGGGTGACAAGGGCGCGCTGCGGCTGACGACGGCGCTTTATTACACGCCGTCCGGCAAGTCGATCCAGGGCACCGGCATCGAACCGGACGTCAAGGTCGAACAGCCGCTGCCGCCGGAACTTCAAGGCAAGGTTCGCGCCGAGGGCGAATCCGCGCTGCCGGGCCACATCAAGGGCCAGAACGAGAACGAGGAAGGCTCCGGCTCTTCAGCTTATGTTCCGCCGGAGGCCAAGGACGACCTCCAGCTCAACTACGCGCTCGATCTGCTGCGCGGGGTGAAGACGGATCCTTCCTTCCCGCCGGACCCGCAGAAGGCCGTGGTTTCGAAGTAAAAACAAGGGCGCCGGCGTAATCCGGCGCCCCAACGCATTTGCGACCCGGGAGCGGATAGAACCTTGAGCGCCGATCTCCACGCACCGCTCGGTCAGAGCCGCAAGACCGGTGGCGCGCGCCGCCGCGTTCCTTCCCCAGGCGCTCTCGCAGGTGGTTTTTTTGTTCTCGGCCTCCTCGGGCTTTCCTTCTATTCGACATTCGCGCCGCTGCCGCTCACAACGCTGCAGCCGACGGATCTGCCGGAAGTTGTGGCTTCGGCGGACGCTGACGTGTTGAAACCGGATGCGGAACAGGGGCTTCAGGCCAGCCGACCGAGGTCAGGGGCCAATGTCGAGCGCACCGTGACCGAGGATGGTTCGGTGGTGACGAAATATTCGCCCAGGCAACGGGACGGAAAAGGTCCCGTGCTGATCGGCGCCCAGGATATCGGCCAGGATCCGCGCATGGCTGCCTTTCCGGACGATGATCTGTTGGAGGATACGCCGGAAGGGCGCATTCCGGTCGTGGGGCCCGACGGTCTGCGCTCCGTCGACCTTTATGCCCGGCCATGGTCCGGCGCGCGCGGCACGCGCGTCGCCATCGTTGTGGGTGGTATCGGGCTCAGCCAGACGGGAAGCCAGAAGGCCGTGCGGGAATTGCCCGCGGATATCACGCTTGCCTTCGCCTCGACCGGCAACAGCCTGACCCGCTGGATGCAGGAGGCACGCCGCAAAGGCCATGAAGTGCTGTTGCAGGTGCCATTCGAGCCGATAGATTATCCGGCTAATGATCCGGGCCGCGGCACGCTTCTGACGAGCCGATCCGCTGCCGACAATCTGAAAAGCCTGCATGAGGCGATGGCGCGGATGACCAATTACACCGGTATCATGAACTATATGGGCGGCCGGTTTCTTGCCGATGGCGAGGCCCTGGAGCCGGTGATGCGCGATATCGGCGAACGGGGCCTGCTCTTTCTCGATGATGGGTCCACGGCCCGTTCGCTCAGCGGCGATTTCGCCAAGGCGATCGGCATGCCGCACGCCTATGGCAATCTGTTGCTCGACGGCCAGCTCGACCGGCGCGCCATTCTCGACAAGCTGGATGAGCTGGAGCGCATAGCGCGTCGCAGCGGCGGGGCGATCGGCACGGCATCGGCCTTCGACGAGACGATCCTGGCGATCCGCGATTGGGCCAAGGATGCCTCCGGCCGTGGTATCGAAATCGTCGGCGTCTCCGCATTTGCGACCGATTCGGAACAATGAAAGGATGAAACGAGAGCCATGAGCGAGCCGAAGATCAGAGCCGAAGACCTGCCTTACCGTCCCTGCGTCGGCGTCATGGTACTGAACCGTGAGGGTCTTGTCTGGGCCGGCCGGCGGATACCCGAGGGCAATTCGGAATATGACGGCTCGCCCATGCTCTGGCAGATGCCGCAGGGTGGAATAGACAGCGGCGAGGAGCCGCTGGGCGCGGCCGTCCGGGAGCTCTACGAGGAAACCGGCATGAAGAGCGTGTCGCTCCTCGCAGAGGCCGGACGCTGGATCAATTACGATCTTCCCCCCGAGCTCATCGGCATCGGGTTGAAGGGTAAGTATCGAGGGCAGACGCAACGCTGGTTCGCCTTTCGTTTCGAGGGCAACGAGGACGAGATAGCCATTTCGCCGCCGCCGGGCGGACATATCGCCGAGTTCGATGCCTGGGCGTGGAAACCGATGGCCGAACTTCCGGAGCTGATCGTTCCGTTCAAGCGCAAGGTCTATGACGAGGTTGTCGCGGAATTCTCGCATCTGGCGGGCGTTCCGGCCTAATTGAACCTGCCCGCAGAACGGCTGAGAAAAAGGCGTCGACCGGAGACGACGCCTTCAAAGATCCCATCAACAATCTGGCGTTCAGCCTTGCGTGATCGGCGCGATCTGGATTTCCACGCGGCGGTTCTGCGCGCGTCCGTCCGGCGTCGCGTTGGATGCGATCGGCTGGCTCGGACCGAAGCCGACGGAGGAAACGCGACGCTGGTCCACACCCTGGCCAAACAGGTAGTTGGCGACCGAGTCGGCGCGGTTCTGCGACAGCTGCTGGTTATGCTGCAGGCTGCCGGTCGAATCGGTATGGCCGTTGACGTCGACCAGCGTGCGGTTGAACTTGTTGAGCACGATCGCGACCGAGTTCAGCGTCGGATAGAACTGCGGCATGACCGCATACTGGTCGGTGGCGAAGGTGATGTTGGACGGCATGTTGAGGATGATTCGGTCGCCGACGCGGGTGACCGAAATGCCGGTTCCCTGCAGCTGGGCGCGCAGTTCGGCTTCCTGCTGGTCCATGTAGTTGCCGATCGCGCCGCCGGCCAGCGCGCCGATACCGGCGCCGATCAGGGCGGCATTGCGGCTTGAGCGCCCGCCACCGCCGACGACCGCGCCGCCGACTGCACCGAGAGCCGCACCGAGCACTGCGCCGCCTGCGGTATTGGAAACCTTCTGCTGACCGGTATAGGGATCGGTCGTGGTGCAGGAGGAAAGATAAATCGCGGCGAGCGCGAGGATCGAAAGCTTCTTGATCATCGTCGGAATCACTCCCAGTGGAACTCGGAAGGCCTCAACAGCCAAATTGCGGCAATATGAAGTTGCGAGGCCGGCGATCTTACTCGGCGGCGCTCTTTCTGCCATAGCGCTTTTCGATGTAGTCGATCACCAGCGCTTCGAAATCTGACGCGATATTGGGGCCACGCAGCGTCATCGCCTTCTGTCCGTCGATGAAGACGGGGGCAGCCGGGCTTTCGCCCGTTCCGGGAAGCGAGATGCCGATATCGGCATGCTTGCTCTCGCCCGGTCCGTTGACGATGCAGCCCATCACCGCAACATTGAGCCCCTCGACGCCGGGATAGCGCTCGCGCCAGATCGGCATGTTCTTGCGGATGTCGTTCTGAATACGCTGGGCGAGTTCCTGGAACACCGTCGAGGTGGTGCGTCCGCAGCCGGGACAGGCGGCGACCACCGGCACGAACTGGCGAAAGCCCATCACCTGCAGCAGTTCCTGGGCCACCTGAACTTCGCGGGTGCGGTCGCCGTTCGGCTCGGGCGTCAGCGAAACGCGGATCGTATCGCCTATCCCGTGTTGCAGAACGTAACCCATGGCGGCGGACGATGCGACAATGCCCTTCGAGCCCATCCCTGCCTCGGTTAGGCCGAGATGCAGCGCATGGTTGGAGCGCTCGGCCAGCATGGAATAGACGGCGATGAGGTCCTGCACCTGGGAGACCTTGGCCGAGAGGATGATACGGTTGCGCGGCAGGCCGATCTCTTCGGCAAGTTCGGCGGACAGAAGCGCCGATTGCACGATCGCCTCGCGCGTCACCTGCCGGGCGGAAAGCGGGAAGCCTTCCTCCTGGTTCTTGTCCATCAGCCGGGTCAGAAGCTCCTGGTCGAGCGAACCCCAGTTGACGCCGATGCGGACAGGCTTGTCGTAGCGGATCGCCATTTCGACGATATCGGCGAACTGCTTGTCCTTCTTGTCCTTGAAGCCGACGTTGCCGGGATTGATGCGGTATTTCGCCAAGGCCTCGGCACAGGCCGGATGATCGGCCAGAAGCTTGTGGCCGATATAGTGGAAATCGCCGACGAGCGGCACATCCATGCCGAGCCGCAGCAGCCGCTCGCGGATCTTCGGCACGGCGGCCGCGCTCTCGTCACGGTCGACCGTGATGCGCACGATCTCGGACCCTGCCTTGAACAGCGCCGCCACCTGGGCGACCGTCGCATCGACATCGGCCGTATCTGTGTTGGTCATCGATTGCACGGCGACGGGCGCGCCGCCGCCGACGATCACGCCGCCGACGTCGACAGCCACGGTTGCACGGCGCGGTTTGGGATCAAATTCGTCTGCTGAAGCCATCGGAGTCTCTCGAACGGCAGAAAACTGCACGACTGAGGTGGATCAAACGGGGTCGCTTGTCAACCGCAGGCTAAAAAACCTTCATGTCTCGAGCGGGGTCACAAGCAGACGCACCAGCACCGGAAGCTTGCGGGAGAGCGCCTCTATGTCCCGTGTCCGCATCTTCATGCCCTCGACGGCATCAAGAAGAATTGATGCGATCTCCTCCAGGGAAATGTCGCCCGCCGCGGTGCCGATCCGACCCGCCTTGGAGGCTGACAGCAATCCCCTGGCAATCTCCGTTTCAACGGTCCTCATCCAGGCGAGGAACAGGTCGCCGGCAAATTCGTGCTTCACGTCGAAAATTTCCGCGCCATGCGGCGTTTCGGCAATCTCCTGGTGCGGACGCAGGATGCCCTCGATCAGCGCAGCCTCGACCTCTTCGCTGACAGATCTTCGCCCGTCGAAGCATCCGGCGACCTTCTCCCGCATTTCCTCCATCTTCATTTCAACGCAGGCGCCGAAGATGTCCGCCTTGTTGCGGTATAGAAGATAGAGCGCGGGGCGGGAAAGCCCTGCGGCCCTGGCGATGTCGTCCATCGTCGTGCGCTTATAGCCGTAGGTTATGAAGGTGGCGAGCGCCGCCGCCAGCGCTGCCGTCCGTTTGTGATCGGTTTTCAAATCAGCCATATTTGACATTCTGACATATTTTGTTATTTTGTCACGACGATAATCCCGGACGACCCTAAAGCAGGAGGGCTTCGAAGTGAACCTGATCGTCAATGGTACGGCACGCGCCGTCGAGGTGGAACCGGACATGCCGCTCCTTTGGGCGCTGCGCGATGCGCTCAACATAAAGGGGCCGAAATTCGGCTGCGGCGCGGGCCTGTGCGGGGCCTGCACGGTCATCATCGACGGCGAGGCGGTGCGCTCGTGCCAGATCGCGGCAGCAGACGTCACCTCGCCCGTCCGCACCATCGACGGGCTTGCCTCCGGGGATGCGCTTCATGCGGTCCAGCAGGCATGGATCGACGAACAGGTGGCGCAGTGCGGCTATTGCCAGGCCGGCCAGATCATGAGCGCCGTAGCGCTGCTGGAGAACAATCCCTCTCCCACGGATGAGGAGATCGACGCCGCCATGGCCGGCAATCTCTGTCGCTGCGGCACATATCCGCGCATCCGCGCCGCGATACACAGGGCAGCCGTGCAAATGGCGGGGGCATGACCATGGCGAGCATCGGCAAGATCGCGCGGCGCACCTTTCTTCTCGGCACGGCCGCGGTCGCGGGTGGCGTCGCCTTCGGCTACTACAGCTACAGGAAGCCCTTCGCCAACCCGTTGAAGGATGAACTCGCCGAAGGCGAGGCGACCTTCAATCCCTATATCAAGATCGGTTCCGACAACCGTGTCACCATCATCGCCCCGCGGGCCGAGATGGGGCAGGGCAGCTACACGACGCTTGCCGCCCTTGTCTGCGAGGAACTCGACGTTTCGCTGGATCAGGTGGTCATCGAACACGGACCGTCGGCACCTGCCTATTACAATGCGGCGGCCATGCGTGAAGGCGCGCCGTTTCCGCGTTTCGACGAAAGCTTCCTGGCCGAGAGCCTGCGCGGCACCATGGGCGTCGTCGCGAAATTCGTCGCCTTGCAGTTCACCGGCGGCTCGACCTCGATGATCGACGGTTTCGACAGGATGCGTCAGGCAGGTGCCGCCGCGCGCGAGACCCTGAAGCAGGCGGCCGGCCGCCGGCTCGGAGTGGAGGCGGGATCGCTGACGACGAAAGACGGCGTCATTACCGATCCTGCGTCCGGCAGGGCGCTCTCTTACGGGGAGGTGGCGCTGGAAGCCGCGGAACTGGTGCCACCGTCCGACATTGCCTTGCGTGAGCGAAAGGACTGGAAGCTCCTCGGCAAGTCGCAGCCGCGCAAGGACATGCTGGCCAAGGTTACCGGCGCGCCGATCTACGGCGTCGACGTCGACCTGCCCGACATACTTTACGGTACGGTCAGGATGAACCCGAGTCCCGGCGGCAGGATGAAAACCTTCGATGCCGCCGCAGCGCTCGCCATGCCAGGCGTGAAGAAGGTCGTCGCGATAGACAGCCCCTATGGCCATGGCATCGGCGTAATCGCTGACAATACCTGGCGTGCTTTCAAGGCGGCGGAAGCCGTCACCATCGAATGGGAAAAGGGGCCGATACCGGCCACCTCCGCCGAAATGGAGACCCTGCTCACGCAATCCCTGCAGCGATCGGATTCCTTCAGCCTACGTACGCTCGGCGATCCGGACCTCGTCTTCGCCGAGGCTCCCCATGACAGCATCGTCGAGGCGGAATACGACGCGCCCTTCCTCTCCCATGCCGCCATGGAACCGATGAACGCCACCGCAAGGCTAAAGGATGGCCTTCTCGATGTCTGGGCGCCAAACCAGGGACCGACGCTGATCGATACGGCGGGTTCCCGCATCACAGGCCTGCCGAAGGAAAAGATCAGGGTCCATACCACCTTTCTCGGCGGCGGTTTCGGGCGCCGTATCGAACCGGATTTTTCCGATTACGCGATCCGGCTTGCTCTCGAAGCAGAGGGGAGGCCGGTCAAGGTGACCTGGACCCGCGAGGAGGACATGACCCATGGTCCCTATCGTCCGGTGGCCAAGGCGCGCTACAAGGCGGTTCTCGGCGAAAAGGGCGTCCCCCGTGCGCTTGCAGGGTCAGTTGCCTCGCCTTCGGTGATAGAGAGCGCCATCGGTCGCTATTATCCTGACATACCCATGGGAGGACCTGACAACGCCCTTATCGACGGCGCCTTCAACCAGCCCTATGGTATCGAGAACTATCGCATCGACGGTCGCAAGGTGCCGCTGGCGGTTCCGGTCGGCTTCTGGCGTTCGGTCGGCAACACCTACAACGTCTTCATGCATGAAAGCTTCATCGACGAGATTGCTCATGCCGGCGGCCGAGATCCGCTCGATCTCCGCAGAGACCTGATGGCGGATTTTCCCGTCGCCCGCACCGTCGTCGAGAAAGCGGCCGACATGGCCGGCTGGGGAACGCCCGCCCGGCCCGGCCATGCCCGGGGCCTCGCCTTCTCGCTCTCCTTCGGCACATGGGTTGCCGAGGTGGTGGAAGTGTCGGACCGGAATGGTGCGATCCACATCGAGAATGTCTGGTGCGCTGCAGATCCGGGTCTCGTGCTCGATCCGCTCAACTTCAAGGCCCAGATGATGTCGGGCATCGTTTTCGGCCTGTCGGCGGCCATCGGCCAGCAGATCACCTTTGCAGACGGCGTGGTCGAGCAAGCCAATTTCCACGATCACGATGCATTGCGCATCGACAGATGTCCGAGGATCGAGGTCGAGCTTCTGGAAAACTCGACGCACATGGGCGGCGCGGGCGAGCCCGGCACTCCGCCGTCGATGCCGGCGCTCGGCAATGCGATCTTCGCACTGACCGGCAAGCGGCTCCGCCGCCTGCCTTTTGCAAACGAAATCGAATTTGCCTGACCGGTCGAGGCCGTCAGTGTCCCCGAACGCTGTCGGCATGCCGGGCGAGGCCCGATAATGCCAATACCACAAGGGTCAGCAGGGATGCTCCGGTATAGACGGTCGAAAGCGATGTGTATTCGGCGATGAAGCCGATCACCGACGGCGCAAACAGGATACCCGAATAACCGAGCGAGGTGACAACCGAAAGCCCGATCCCTGGCGCAAGTCCGGGAATATTGCCGCCGGCCGAAAAGGCGATCGGCACCATGTTGGAAATGCCGATGCCTGCAATGCCGAAGCCGATCAGTGCGACCGTCACATCGGGTGCCTGCCCGGCGATAACGAGGCCGACGAAGGATATGGCGGCACAGATCCGCAGCGTTCTGACGGCACCCAGCCGGTCGCGTACCAGATCGCCGGCAAACCGCATTGCCGCCATGGCGAGAGAAAAAGCGGCAAAGGCGAGGCCGGACAGTGCGGTCGGCGCGTTGAGTTCGTCTCGCAGGTAGAGCGCGCCCCAGTCTAGAATGGAGCCTTCCGGAATCATCGAAAACAGTGCGACGATGCCGATCAGCCAAGGCAGCGGCGAAAGCGGAAAGCGGGCGCGCTCCCGCTGTTCCGAGGGATGCGGAGTGTCGGCGAAGATCATCGGCCGGATGATTAAGAAGAGAGCCATTCCGACGCCCGCGACGATCAGAGCGTGGCCCAGAGGCCCCAGAACCGCGATGAGAATCCCGCCGGTTGCCGAACCGACTAGGCATCCCAGGCTCCAAAACGCATGGCAGGACGACATGATGGAGCGGCGCATCGACCGCTCGACCTCGACCGCGTTTGCGTTCATCGCAACATCCATCGCACCGCCGATGCCCCCGAAGAGGAAAATGGCAATGGCTCCCGCCCAGACGGAATGAACGAGCGTCAGCCCGACGATTGTCGGCAGGAAGAAGAACGCGACAACCTGAACGACGCGGCTCGAGCCGTACCGGGCGATCTGCACGCCGGCAATCGGCATGAGAAGAAGAGAGCCGATACCGAAAACGAACAGCATGATGCCGAGGCCCGCCTCGCTGAGCTGCAACGCCGATGCGAAGATGGGGATCTTCGGCGCCCAGGCACCCATCATCAGCCCGTTGAGAAAGAACAGCGCCGAAACCGCCGCCCGAGAGCGGGTAATCATGCGTCCACCTGCATCCGGTGCGGCAGCTTCTTTGACAATCTCCACCATAGCGGTCTCCCTTCGCCTCGGCGCGACTCTATTTAAATCGATTGAATTCACAACGGCCGAATTGGCCTCTTCTTTTCACGATTTGTGTCTTTGCGACATGGACGAATTCATCCCGATTGACACGCAGTTCGGAACCGGAAAGATGTGGATCGCTTCTTCCGGACGGCGCGCCCGCGCCCGTCGTTTCCTTAAAGATCCGCCACAGGTGCAAGAGTGAAAACCTCCGTCGGCATCGGCATCCTGCTGACCAGCCTTTCCTATTTCCTGTTCACCCTGCACGATGGCACCATCAAGATCCTCGTGGAAACCACGGCGGTCTGGCAGATCCTCTTCTTCCGCAGTGCCACAATCCTCGTCGGCTGCCTGATTTTCGGCGGCCCTTCCCTCGTTCGCGAAACTTTGTCGTCTCCGGTCGTGAAGCCGATGATGATCCGCAGTGTGCTGCTTCTGACCGCCTGGCTCTCCTATTACAACGCGGCAAAGAGCATGCAGCTTGCGGCCTTGCAGACGCTCTACTATGCCGCTCCGGTGGTTGCGACCCTGCTTGCAGTCCCGATCCTCAAGGAACGGGTTACACCACCGCGCTGGATCGCGGTCATCGTCGGCTTTCTCGGTGTTCTGATCGCCAGCAATCCCATCGGCATGAAGATCACGTTTCCGGTCTATCTCGCCCTTCAGGCCGCCTGCCTCTGGGCGTTTTCGACCGTCCTGCTGCGGCGCACCGCGATGGGCGCCCGCTCGCTGGTGCAGATGACGGTGACGAACAGCTTCTTCCTGGTCCTGACCGGAGGGATGCTGATGCAGGTCTGGCACACGCCGACTACCGGCGAGCTTGCGCTCTCGCTGGCGACCGGCATCATCGGCGGCGCTGCCCAACTCGCCTTTTTCGAAGGTATGCGACGTGCTCCGATCTCCGTTCTCGCGCCGTTCGAATATACCTCGCTCGTCTGGGCCTTCGTGCTGGGCTATGCAATCTGGGGCGATATCCCCGCCGCCAACGTCTTCATCGGCGCCGCGCTGATCTGCAGCGCTGGCCTGATTATCGTTTTCAGCGAGCGGCTGACGGCCAGAAGCTAGAAACCCCTCCTCTTCTCCGCCGACCTCCCTTCGCGAAATAGCACTTGATAGAATATAAATCATCATATATACGAATATATGTATGTATTTTCCCGGAGGTTGAAATGTCTCTCGATCGCATGGTTCTGGCTTTTGCCGGTGTGATGGTCCTTCTTTCCGTCGTCCTGACGGTCTTCGTGCATCCGCTGTTCGTCTGGTTTACCGTTTTTATCGGCGCCAACCTGCTGCAATCCGCCTTTACCGGCTTCTGCCCGGCCGCGACGATCTTCAAGAAGCTCGGCATCCGCCCGGGAACGGCATTCTGAATTCACCTGCCACGAGGAACGGCACCATGACTGTCCAGCCGCTTGCCCGCCTTACGGCGTTCACCCTTGCGCTCATGGCGACCAGCGCGCCGCACGCCGAAACCCTTTATCTCAAGCCGATGCCGGTCCCGGAATGGAAGGCGGTCTATGGCCGCGTGGAGGCCCGCAACAGCGTACCTGCCCGCGCGCGCATCGGCGGAACCGTTGTCGACCTCAAGGTAACGGAGGGCGACAGCGTCGGCACGGGTGACGTGATCGCCACGGTCAAGGACGACAAGATCGACTTCCAGATCGCCGCGATCGATGCCCAGCTCCTTGGGTTGAAGGCGTCGCTGGACAACGCCCAGTCGGAACTGAGCCGCGGCGAGGAACTTATCAAGCGTGGGGTGACCACTGCCCAGCGCCTTGATGCCCTGCGCACGCAGGTCGATGTCGTGCGCAACCAAATCGCAGCCGCCGAAGCGCAGCGGTCTGTCTACATAGAGCAGGGCAAAGAGGGCGACGTGCTCGCTCCGACCGCCGGCAAGGTCCTGACCGTTCCCGTCACCAAGGATGCCGTCGTCATGGCCGGCGAGACCGTTGCCACGATCGGCGGCGGCGGCTTTTACCTGCGCCTCGCCATCCCCGAACGCCATGCCGACCTTCTTGAGGAAGGCGCTTCGATCGAGATCGACAGCGGCAACGGCCATGAAAACAAGGGGCGCCTGGCCAAGATCTATCCGGAGATCGACAACGGCCGGGTCATCGCCGATGTCGAAGTCAGCGATCTGCCGACCTCCTTCGTCAACAAGCGTGTCCTCGTGCGGGTGCCGGTTGGCGAACGCAACGCGCTCTTCCTGCCGCAAACCGCGCTGAAGAACCGCTACGGCGTCGACTATGTCACCATCAGGGCCGGCGAGGGGACGGCCGAGCGCGCTGTCGTGACCGCGAAACCGATCCGGATCGACGGCCAGCCGATGACTGAAATCCTGACCGGCCTTTCCGCCGGCGACGAGATCGTATTGCCATGAAGATTCCCGGTCTTGGTATTGCCGGCGGCCTGACGAAAAGCTTCATCACCTCGCCGCTTACCCCGCTTTTTCTGCTTGCCGCGCTGGCGCTCGGCCTTGTCGCGCTGATGACGCTGCCGCGCGAGGAGGAGCCGCAAATCTCCGTGCCGATGGTCGATATCATCGTGCAGGCCGACGGACTGAAGGCGGAAGACGCGGTCAAGCTCGTCACCGAGCCACTGGAGACTATCGTCAAGGGTATCAATGACGTCGAACACGTTTACAGCACGACCTATGATGACAAGGCAGTGGTCACCGCGCGCTTCATCGTCGGAACCTCCGGAGACAGCGCGGTTTTGCGCGTCCACGACAAGATCCGCGCCAATATGGGCTCGATCCCGGTCGGCATTCCCGAACCGCTGGTCGTCGGGCGCACCATCGACGATGTGGCGATCGTTTCGCTGACGCTGACGCCCTCCGAAGACAAGGGTGCCGGCGTCGATGACACCGCGATCACCCGCATCGCCCGCGAACTGCGCGTCGAAATGGCAAAGATCGACGACGTCGGCCTCAGTTACCTCGTCGGGGAGACGGGCGACGCCATTCGTATCGCGCCTGATCCCGAAAAACTGGCGCTCAACGGGGTAACGCTGCAGCAGCTTTCCTCAAAGGTCACGGCGGCCAACCGCGCCTTCCCGACCGGAGAGATCAGGAACGACGGCCGGCAGATCAACGTCGTTGCAGGAGAAACCCTCTCTACGCCCACCGAGATCGGCAACCTGTTGCTGACCACCCGTGACAACCGCCCCGTTTATGTACGCGATGTCGCGGACGTTTCTTTCGTCACCGATACGGAAGAAGCCCGCACCTCGACCGTTACGCGGGGCGAGAGCGGCGACATGAAGTGTGTGCCGGCCGTCACGTTGGCGCTTGCCAAGCGCGCCGGCGCCAACGCCGTCGTCGTTTCCGAAGAGATCCTCCACCGTGTCGAGGAACTGAAGGGCAAGCTGATCCCGGACAGCATGTCGGTCGAGGTCACCCGCAATTACGGCGAAACCGCCAACGAGAAGGCCAACGAACTGCTCTTTCATCTCGGACTGGCGACGCTTTCCATTATCGCGCTCGTTTGGGTCGCCATCGGTCGCCGCGAGGCCGTCGTTGTGGCGATCGTCATCCCGATGACGATCCTGCTTACCCTCTTTGCCGCGAACCTGATGGGCTACACGCTGAACCGCGTCTCGCTCTTTGCCCTGATCTTCTCGATCGGTATTCTCGTCGACGACGCCATCGTCGTCATCGAAAACATCGCGAGGCACTGGGGTTTCAACGACGGCAAGGATCGCCGTCAAGCGGCAATCGATGCCGTTGCCGAAGTCGGCAATCCGACCATCGTCGCCACGCTCACCGTGGTTGCCGCCCTTCTGCCGATGATGTTCGTTTCCGGCATGATGGGTCCGTATATGAGCCCGATCCCGGCAAACGCCTCGGCCGCGATGATCTTCTCCTTCTTCGTCGCCGTCGTGGTCACGCCCTGGCTGATGTTGAAGATTGCCGGAAAAGCGAAGCTGCATCATGACGCCGCTCACGGCACCGGCGGCAGGCTCGGCGATGGCTATGCCGCGGTCGCCCGCCCGGTCCTCGCCTCCAAAAGGGCAAGCTGGGTTTTCCTCCTTCTCGTCGGCGTCGCAACCCTCGGCTCCCTGTCGCTCTTCTACACGAAGCATGTCACGGTGAAGCTCCTGCCCTTCGACAACAAATCGGAACTGCAGGTCCAGATCGACCTGCCGGAAGGTTCGTCCGTCGAGGCAACCGATGCGGTGGCCCAAGGTGTGGCGAGGGTCGCGCTCGCCACGCCGGAGGTCGTCAGCGTCCAGACCCACGCGGCAACGGCCTCACCCTTCAACTTCAACGGACTGGTGCGTCACGCCTATCTGCGTTCGAGCGCCTATATGGGTGACGTGCAGCTCAACCTGACGCCGAAGGGCGAGCGTGACCGTTCGAGCCATGACATCGCGCTCGACCTGCGCAAGCGGCTTCTGGCGGAGGTTGCCATGCCGGAAGGAACCGTGCTGAAGGTGGTGGAACCGCCGCCCGGACCGCCTGTCATGGCGACACTGCTGGCGGAGATCTACGGCCCCGACGCCGACACTCGCCGTGCGACCGCCGGCAAGGTGAAGGAAGCCTTCCAGTCCGTGCCCTTCATCGTCGATGTCGACGATAGCTACGGAACGCCCTCCCCGCGTCTGCGCGCGACGATCTCGACCGACGACCTCGATTTCTTCGGCGTATCGGAAGACGATGTCTTCGACACGTTGTCGATCCTGAACGGCACCACGACCATCGGCTATTCCCATCGTGGGGAGGGCCGCGCGCCGATCCCGATCGTCATCAGCCGGCCGAAGGGCGCGAAAGTGCTCGACGAAAAGTTCCTCTCGACGCCGATTCCTGCCAATCTGCTGCCGGGTTCGCGCTCGGTCGTCGAACTCGGCGACGTCATCCGCGTCACGGAGGAAAAGGCGTCATTCCCGATCTTCCGCCACAACGGCCGCTATGCCGAGATGGTCACAGCCGAGCTGGCCGGCGATTTCGAGGCACCGCTTTATGGCATGCTCGCCGTTCAGGATGCGCTGGACAAGCAGGATTGGACCGGCCTCGAAAAGCCGGACGTCGCTCTTCATGGCCAGCCGGCAGATGAAAGCAAGTCCGTGCTTCTGTGGGACGGCGAGTGGGAAGTGACCTGGGTCACCTTCCGCGACATGGGGGCGGCCTTCATGGTGGCGCTGCTCGGGATCTACATCCTCGTGGTCGCCCAGTTCGGCTCGTTCAAACTGCCTTTGGTCATCCTGACGCCGATCCCGCTGACCTTCATCGGCATCCTCGGCGGTCACTGGCTGTTCCATGCGCCCTTCACCGCGACCTCGATGATCGGTTTCATCGCGCTGGCAGGCATTATCGTGCGCAATTCGATCCTGCTGGTGGATTTCATCCGCCATGCCGCTTCGCCCGAACGCCCGCTAACAGAGGTCCTGATCGAAGCCGGCTCCATACGCTTCAAGCCAATCCTGCTGACGGCGCTCGCCGCCATGATCGGTGCCGCGGTGATCCTGACCGACCCCATTTTCCAGGGGTTGGCAATCTCGCTGCTCTTTGGCCTCGCCTCCTCGACGCTTCTGACCGTGCTGGTGATCCCGGCGATCTACCGGGTGTTGCGGACTTGAAAGCGGATCTTGTGTGCATCCGATTCCGCAAGATCGGATGACAACCCCTATGGCCTGCCGGCCATCTCCCCACAAGGGGGAGACCATTCGTGGCAATGCTTCGTCAGGCTTCTGCAGGAGCGACCGGCAAGCAAGATGGTGCAACGGTCCTTGCTGCATTGAGGCAGGTGGTGATCGAGCCCCTCCAGGGGTTGGGGAGGGGCCTTTTGCCGCTACTTCGCAGCCAGCCACTTCTCCGTCAGTTCGACCCAGAAGCTGGTGCCGACCGGCAGGATGTCGTCGTTGAAGTCGTAACGTGGATGGTGCAGCGGCGGGTCGTTGGGCGTGCGCTGCGTGCCGAGGAAGAAATAGCAGCCCGGCCGCTTCTCCAGCATGTAGGCGAAATCCTCGCTGCCCATGGTCGGCCGGTCCATGTCGTAGACCTTGTCGGCGCCGGCAAAATCGATGGCGAGCGCGCGGATGAAGTCGGTTTCCGCCTTGTGATTGATCGTGGCGTTGTAGCCGCGTTGGTAGTCGAGCGTGACGCTCATGCCGTAGCTGGCGGCCTGTCCCTCGGCAATGGTGCGGATGCGCTCCTCGAGTTGGTCGCGCACCTTAGGGTCGAAGGAGCGGATGGAAAGCTTCATTTCCGCCCGTTCGGGAATGACGTTGCTCGCCGCACCCGCATGAAAGGCCCCGACCGTAATGACGCTCGGATCGATGGGGTGGATGTTGCGCGAGACGACGGTCTGTAAAGCCATGATGATCGAGGCGCCGCAGACAATCGGGTCGGCGGTATCCTGTGGCTCCGCGCCATGGCCGCCGCGGCCGTTGACCGTGATGACGCATTCGTCGACCGCCGCCATGATCGGCCCTTCGCGCAGGGCGAACTTGCCGAAGGGAATGGTCGGGTCGTTATGCAGCGCGAATACGGCATCGCAGGGAAATTTCTCGAACAGGCCGTCCTCCATCATGATCCTGGCGCCGCCGAAATTCTCCTCGGCCGGCTGGAAGATCAGATGCACGACGCCATCGAAATTGCGGCGCTCGGCAAGGATGCGCGCGGCGCCGAGCAGCATGGCGGTATGTCCGTCGTGACCGCAGGCATGCATGACACCGGGGTTCTTGCTGGCATAGGCCGCGCCCGTCTCCTCGAGGATCGGCAGGGCATCGAAATCCGCGCGGATGCCGATGCTCTTCGTGCTCGTCCCGTTTCTGAGGGTCGCCACGACGCCGGTTTTCGCCAGCCCGCGATGCACCTCGTAACCAAGCGCCTCGAGCTGCTTTGCCACGTAATCCGATGTATCGAACTCGGAAAGGCCGATCTCCGGATACTGGTGGAGATGGTGACGGGTCGCCAGCACATCGGCCATGTAGTTCGAGAATTGTATCGTCATCGTCATGCACCACGGTTTGGAATGCGGTTTTCGAGAAAGCGGAATGCCATGACCAGAAGACCGGTCAGGCAGAGGTAGATCAGCGCCAGCAATAGCAGCGGTTCGTAGGTGAGATAAGTCTCCTGCCTGACTTTCGATATCACGGCATAGACATCGACCACCGTGATGGTGGCGACAAGCGGTGTGGATTTGAGCTGCAGCACGGTTTCGCCGGTCAGGGTGGGAAGCGCCCGATGGATCGCCCGTGGCAGCCAGATTCGGCGAAACATCGTTAGCCGGCTCATGCCGAAGGCACGCGCTGCTTCGAGCTCACCCTTCGGAACCCCGGCAAACGCGCCGCGCATCACCTCGCCCTCGTAGGCCGCAAAGGACAGCATCAGCGCCGCAAAACCATAGGGCCATGCCTGCCGGAGATAGGGCCAGAGAAAGGACGAACGGATCTCGGGATACTGGGCGAAGAGCGAGCCGAGACCGTAATAGAGCAGCCAGAGCTGCAGCAGCAGCGGCGTGCCGCGAATGATCGTGCAGAATATTTTGGCCGGCCAGGCCAGCAGTTTCGGACCCGTGACCTGCACGAGCCCGATCGGAACCGCCAGCAGAAATCCGAAAAAGGCGGTCGAAACCAGCAGCAGCAATGTCTGCCAGACGCCGGCGACAAGACGCCACTGGTATTTCGGCAACCAGTCCCAGCGCATGAACCAAGCGGCGCAAAGGACGATTGCCGCAAAAACCGCCATCATGAATAGCCGGTGCGGCTCGAACAGGTGCCGTGCTCGTGGCGGCTGGTAGGCGGGCATTTCGGAGACGGTCTCGGTCATGTGGTTACACCGGCTCCGCAATTCCGCGCCGCGCCCGGCGCTCGATGATCCCGATCACTACGTTGGAGACCAGCGTCAGCAGCAGGTAGAGAACGCCGGCCGCGCAGAAGAACAGCATGTAGGCCTTGGTTGTCCCGGCCGCCTGCCGCGTCACCAGCGTCAGCTCGCTGAAGCCGACGACAGCGAGCAGAGCCGTGTCCTTGGTGGCGATCAGCCAGAGGTTGGCAAGCCCTGGAATGGCAAAGGGCAGCATGGCGGGAAGCGTGACGCGGGTCATCACCTTGATCGGCGACATGCCATAGGCCCGCGCCGCCTCGATCTGGCCCGGCGGCACGGCCTTGATCGCGCCGCGCAGCACCTCGGTCGAATAGGCCCCCTGCACCACGCCGATGACGAAGATACCGGCAACAAGTCCGCTGATATCGACCGTCGGCAGACCGGCCAGCGAAAGCAGCGCGTTCACCGCGTCCGTACCGGCATAATAGAGGAGAAGGATCAGGACCAGTTCCGGTACGGCCCTAATGACGGTGGTATAGACCTCCAGGAGGTCACGAAGGATAGGCCCGCCATAAAGCTTGCCGAAGGCTCCGCCGATCCCGATCAGGATGCCAAGCCCGTAGCCACCCATCGCAAGTTGCAGTGATTGTGCGAAGCCTTGCAGAAGCACGCCACCCCAGCCCGGCGGCGAAAGCGCCAGAAGACCCAAGTCGAAAAGGCTGCCGGACGCTGCCGCCATCTTGAAACGCCTCGATTGTCAGAAGGCCAGAGAGGGCATGCGACGGAGCCCGCCGCATGTCCGGGGAAACGGTCAACCGCCGTAGATGTCGAAGTCGAAATACTTCTTCGAGAAGGTGTCGTAGGTGCCGTTGGCACGGATCGCCTTGATCGCAGCGTTGACCTTGTCCTTCAGCTCGGTTTCGCCCTTGCGCAGGCCGACGCCAACGCCCGCTCCGAGGATGGCCGGATCGTCCTTCACATTGCCCTTGAGCTCACAGCAGGTAGCGCCGGCTTCGGACTTCAGGAAGGCGTCGAGCGCGATGGCATCGGCCTGAACGGCATCGAGACGGCCGGCGGCGAGGTCCTGGTTTGCCTCGTCCTGGGTCTGGTATTCCTTGATTTCCGATGCCTTGTCGCCGAAATACTTGTGAGCGTAATCGGCGTGGACGGTCGAAACCTGTACACCGAGGATCTTGCCGGCAAGCCCTTCGGGCGTCGCTTCGAACTTTTCGCTCTTCGGCCCGACAATGCCGGTCGGCGTGTTGTAGTATTTGTCGGAGAAGTCGATGGTCTTCAGGCGTTCCTCCGTGATCGACATCGAGCCGACGATCATATCGATCTTCTTCGAGGTCAATGCCGGAATGATGCCGTCCCAGGCGACCGGAGTGATGACGCAGTCGAGCTTGGCCTCGGCGCAGATGGCCTCCATGAAATCGACCTCCCAGCCGACCCATTTGCCGGCAGCATCCGGCGATGCGAAGGGCGGATAGGGCTCGGCGGCGAAGCCGACCTTGACCTGTTCGGCGGCCGCGTTGCCAAAGGCCGCTCCGCCGATGGCCAGTGCGATAAGGGCGATCTTCATTGCATTCTTCATTATGTTCCCCTGTTGTTTTTAGGTTTGATGAAGTCTCAATGGATTGAGCTGATGAATTTCTTGAGCCGTTCGGATTTCGGTGCGCCGAACAGCTGTTCCGGCGGTCCCTGTTCCTCGATCACGCCGTTGGCGAGAAAGACCACATGGTTGGAAACCTCGCGGGCGAACTTCATTTCATGGGTGACGAGGATCATCGTGCGCTTTTCCCGGGCGAGATCGCCGATGACGGAGAGAACCTCGCCGACAAGCTCCGGATCGAGCGCCGAGGTCGGCTCGTCGAACAGCATGACTAGCGGTTGGATGGCCAGCGCCCGGGCGATAGCGGCACGCTGCTGCTGCCCGCCGGAAAGGAAGGCCGGATAGGCGTCCCGCTTCTCGTAAAGACCGACCCGCCTGAGCAGCGTTTCGGCGATGGCGACCGCTTCGTCCTTGCGCATGCCCAGGACATGCACCGGCACCTCGATGACATTCTGCAGCACCGTCATGTGCTGCCAGAGATTGAAGTTCTGGAACACCATGCCGAGCCGGCTGCGGATGCGCTGCACCTGCCTGCGGTCCGCCGGCATCAGGCCGCCATGACCGTCCTTCTTCATGGCGATCGTCTCGCCATGGATCGTCACCGAGCCCGCGCTCGGCAGTTCCAGCATGTTGATGCATCTGAGGAAGGTGGATTTTCCCGAGCCGCTGCCGCCGATGATGGCGATCACGTCGCCCTGCCTTGCCGATAGCGAAACACCCTTCAGGACCTCGAGCGGACCGAACCGCTTGTGCAGATCCTGCACGTCAATGGCTTGCGCCGATACCGTCATGAATACCGCCAATGCCCGGAGGCAAAGCCCCGGCAAGATGGTTGCCACTGTTCCCGCCAGCTTCTTGTCTGCCCGGTGCGACGCTGGATCCCGCCCGGTGGATTGCCCGGGAGTTTTGCACTTGTGCAGTAATTATTCAAGCGTATAAGTAAATCAGTTTGCAGTGCGGTCAGACATGCCAGGCCGTGGGATCGGGAAGGGCGCATGAAGAATTACGGCTCTCAGGACATGTCGGGGAAACTCTTGAGGGTGGTGATGCGCCGGCCGGGTGCGAGCCTCAGGGATGCCGATCCCTCCGTCTGGCATTACGGGCCGACCTTCGACGGCGCGAGAGCCGTCCAGCAATACGGGCATTTTGCCGATCTGGTGGCAGGCGCCGGGGCTGAAATCCTGTGGCTAGAGGACCGCGGCGACGGTTTGGCGGACGCCATGTTCACCCACGATCCCTCGCTGATGACAGATCACGGCGCCATCATCCTCAACATGGGCAAGCCGCTGCGCCAGCGCGAACCGGAACTGCACGAGGCAGTCTATAGCAAGGCCGGCATTCCGATTCTCGGACGCATCGAAGCCCCCGGCACGATCGAAGGGGGCGACTGTGTCTGGGTGGACGCAACAACGCTTGCGATCGGCCGCGGTGTGCGCTCCAACCAGGCCGGCATCGAGCAGATGACGGCGATGCTGGCACCTCATGGTATCACGGTTCTCGGCTTCGACCTGCCGCTCTGGCAGGGCGAGGAAGCCTGCCTGCACCTCATGTCGGTCATCAGCCCGCTCGCCAAGGATCTGGCGCTCGTCCATGCGCCGCTGCTGCCGGCCGCCTTCTATTTCCTCTTGAAGGAAAAGGGCATCCGGCTTGTCCTTGCCCCAGAAGAGGAGTTTGCCGCCAGCAACGGCCTGAACCTCAACGTCCTGCCGACCTCGCCGCGCAAGGTCATCATGGTGGAAGGTTTCCCCGGAACCCGCGCCGCCATGGAGGCAGCCGGCTGCGAGGTACAGACCTTTGCCGCCGACGCGCTCTGCATCGCCTGCGAAGGCGGTCCCACCTGCCTGACCCGGCCGATATTGAGACTGGCGTCATGAGCCGGCGGGTCTTCCATCGCGCCGGGGAGGCGGAGCGGCGGCAGGACCTGATTAGGGCAACGCTGGACTGCATTTCGGAGAAGGGACTGGAGGGCGCGACCGTACGCGAGATCGCGGCCCGCGCCGGCGTCACTGGCGGCCTGATCCGCCATTACTTCGCCAGCAAGGATCAGATGCTGCAGGCCGCCTATCGCGAGACCATGGCATCGATGACCACGACGGCGATCAGCGCAGCCGGGGCCGAGGATGGCGGCAACGTGAAGAGCGCGCGCCTCAGACTGCATGATTTCATCATCGCCAATGTCAGTCCGCCGGTCACCGATCCGCGCACGCTCTCGCTTTGGGCCGGGTTCATCAGCCACATCCGCGTCGATTCGGAATTCGCCCGCATCCACCGCGAGAACTACCTGATCTTCCGCGATGCGCTGGAAGAACTTATCTCCGACTTTCTCGCCGAATGCGGCCGCACGCCGGCATCGGGCGAAAGCCGCAAGCTGGCCATTGCCATCAACGGCCTGATCGACGGTCTCTGGCTCGAGGGTTCGCTTGCCCAGGATCTTTTTGACGACCATGCTCTGCCGCGTATCGCTCTGGAATCGGTCGAGGCCTTGCTCGGTGGCCTGCGCCTTACCGGGCCAGATGCCGGCACCAACGAAAAATGATCGGAACACCCATGCGTTACGCCTCCATCACCGAGCGGCTTGCTCACCTTGGTTCGGGAAAATGGGCCGTTCATATCGAGGCCCGTCGCAAGGCCGCGAAGGGCATTCCCGTCATCGAACTGACGATCGGCGAGCCGGACGTGGCACCAGATCCGGCCCTGCTCGCCGAATGTGCCCGCGCCATGTATGCGGGCCGCACCCGCTATTCGAACGGTCGCGGCGAGCCGAGCGTGGTGAAGGCACTGGCGGGAAAATACGCAAAACGCCGTCCTGAAGTTACCGAGCGCAACATTCTCTGCTTCCCGGGCACCCAGACCGCTCTCTTCACGGTCATGCTCGGTCTGCTCGAACCGGGCGACGAGGTGCTGGTCGGCGACCCCTTTTACGCAACGTACGAAGGCGTCATCGCCTCAAGCGGCGCGCGCATGGCGCCCGTTCCGCTTCGGCCGGAACACCACTTCCATCTGCAGCCGGACGATCTTGGCCGGGCGATTACGCCCCGCTCGCGCGTGTTGCTTCTCAATACGCCGCACAATCCGACCGGCGCCGTTCTGTCGGCGGACGAGATCGCCGCCATCGGCAAGGTCTGTCGCGATCACGATCTCTGGATCGTCTGCGACGAGGTTTACGAAGAACTGATCTTCGACAAACCCTTCGCCTCGCCCTTCGACCAGCCGGATCTGGCGGAACGGACCGTCGTCGTCTCCTCGATCTCCAAGTCCCACGCAGCCCCCGGTTTCCGCAGCGGGTGGGCCGCCGGTCCCGTCGAATTCTGTGATCGCCTGCTGCCGGTTTCGGAAACCATGCTGTTCGGCGTCCAGCCCTTCATCGCCGACATGACGGCAATGGCGCTCTCCGAACCCTTCGACACCTCCGCCGTCATGCGAGGCAATTATGCACGCCGCGCGCGACTTGTGGCCGAAGGCCTTGCCGGCAACGGACCGCTGCAGCCGATGATGCCAGAAGGCGGAATGTTCATCGTGATCGACGTCAGCGCGACCGGGCTCACTGGCCTAGAGTTTGCTCACCGCCTCCTGGACGAGAAGAACGTCGCCGTCATGCCGGGCGGCTCCTTCGGCAAGCAGGCGGAAGGTTTCATCCGGGTGTCGCTCACCGTCGATGACGAAAAGCTCGAGGAAGCCACCGGACGCATGGCCGAACTGGCGACGGAACTGATCGAGCGGGAGGATGAACAGAAATGGGCGGCGAAATGAAGACAGTCGGAGAAGCGCTGATCGATATTCTGGAAGCCAATGGCGTCGATACCGTCTTCGGCATTCCGGGCGTCCACACCGTCGAACTCTATCGCGGGCTTGCCGCTTCCAACATCCGCCATATCACCCCTCGCCACGAACAGGGTGCAGGTTTCATGGCTGACGGCTATGCCCGCGTCAGCGGAAAACCGGGCGTCTGTCTGCTGATTACCGGCCCCGGCCTTACCAATGCGATAACCGCCATGGCGCAGGCCCAGCAGGATTCCGTGCCGCTCCTCGTTATCTCCGGCGTCAATGCGCGGTCGAGCCTCGGCCACGGACGCGGCCGGCTGCATGAACTGCCTGACCAGCATGCGATGATGGCTTCCTTCACGCTGATGAGTCACACCCTTCTCGATCCGGCCGATCTGCCTGCGGTGATGGCGAGAGCCTTCACCATCCTGCGTTCCGGCCGCCCGGGACCGGTTCATATCGAAATCCCGATCGACGTCATGTCGATGGAGATCCCTCTGCCGAGGCTTCTTCAAAGTCCGGCCTTCTTGCCCCGCGCCGATCTTGCCAGCGTGCTCGATCTGGCGGAACGCTGCGAACGCGCCCGAAATCCGGTCATTCTTCTGGGCGGCGGCGCGGTTGATGCGGCAAAGGCGGTCGCAACGCTTGCCGAACGGCTCGATGCGCCTGTTGTTAGCACCGTGAACGCCCGCGGCATGCTTTCGGGGCATCCCCTGTCGGTGCCGGCAAGCCCGAGCCTCAAGGCCATGAGAAAGCTTGTCGCCGAGGCTGACCTCGTGCTGGCGCTCGGCACCCAGATGGGGCAGACCGACTACGGCATGTTTGCCGATGACGGTTTTCCGGAACTCGACAATCTCGTTCGCGTCGATATCGACGCCATGCAGCTCGCACGGGGCCCACGGGCCGTCCTGTCGATCCTGTCGGACGTCGGCACGCTGGTCGAGGATCTTCTGACGGAGATCGGCGAGGAGAAGACATCTTCCGGCGGAAGAGGGCGTGCCGCCGCTGCGAGAACCGCGGCCCATGCCGAACTGACGGACAAAATGCGCGCCGAAATCTCCATCCTGGAGACCATCCGGGATACGCTTCAGGGCGCGATCATCGTCGGCGATTCCACCCAGGCCGTCTATGCCGGCAATCTCTATTTCGAAGCGGGCCGCCCGCATGGCTGGTTCAATTCGGCGACCGGCTACGGCGCGCTTGGCTATGCCGCGCCGGCATCGGTCGGTGCAAGTCTCGCCGAACCGGAAACGCAGATCGTCTGCCTGACGGGCGACGGCGGCCTGCAGTTTTCGCTTGCCGAACTCGGCTCCGCCAGGGATGCCGGCGTCCGTGTCATCTTTCTTGTCTGGAACAATGACGGCTACCGGGAGATTGAGACCTATATGATCGAGCAGGGTATCGTGCCGGAAGGCGTGAAACCTTCGGCGCCGGATTTCCCGAAGATCGCGGAGGCCTACGGTATCTCCGCGGAACGGCTCGGGCATGTCGATGATCTTCCTGCGGCTCTGCGCAAAGCCCGGGACAATGGCGGCCTTGCGCTGATAGAAATTCATGAACGGAAGACCGCCGGCATGCTCGATTGATACCCGCATGGCGACTATCGGCGGCGATCAGCAAAATGTCTGATTGCCATGGCCCCTGCCCAGAGACTATCAGTCGGCCGGTGGGGAGAAGACGATGACCGACAGAACACCGGAACGGAAGAGACAGCACAAGACCGAGGCGGATAACGAGCCTTTGCGGGCGCCGCTGCGGCAGGACCCGCATGCCGTGCGCGATCCCAAGGAAAACAATCTGGAAATCGCGATCGGTCACGAGGTCAGGGCCTTCCGCAAGAAGCTCGGTATCACCGGCTCCGACCTGGCCGCCGCGACCGGCATATCGCTCGGCATGCTGTCGAAGATCGAAAACGGCAATACCTCGCCCTCGCTCACCACGCTGCAATCGCTGGCGCGGGCACTCGGAGTGCCGGTCACCACCTTCTTCCGCCGTTTCGAGGAGCCGCGCAATGCCGTCTTCGTCAAGGCGGGTGAAGGCGTGGAGATCGAGCGCCGCGGCACCCGTGCCGGCCATCAGTACAACCTGCTCGGTCACATCCCGACGAGTGGCAACGGCGTGCAGGTGGAGCCCTATCTCATCACCCTGACCGCAGATTCCGACGTTTTCCCCGCTTTCCAGCACGCCGGCATGGAATTTATCTACATGCTGGAAGGCGAGGTGAAATACCGTCACGGCGACAGGCTCTACACTATGCTTCCCGGCGACAGCCTGTTCTTCGACGCCGATGCCCGCCACGGGCCGGAAGTGCTGGTACGCCTGCCGATCCGCTTCCTGTCGATCATCTGCTATCCCGACCGTCCTGAAAATCCGTGACGCTTTCCGGCGTCGCGTCCCATGGGCCGGGCCAAGGCTCTCGATGTAATACCCCTTGGCTACGGCTTTGAAATACGGCATAAAAAAGCCAATTTTCCCAGCGAAGGCACGAAAGATTTCCGCCTAGACCAGTTTTCTGATCGGCATCGCTGCGCAAACCGGCTTTTTGAGTTCGGATGATTGAACGACCGGCCGGATTTGTGCAAAGCGAGGCGCCGAAGGACGGCAGTGGTCGAGACAAACCCTGACGAACGCCTTCTAAACCCAGAACCCGAGAAATTAAGTCTTCCCATGACTCCGCATGTTCCGTCGCGCGACTTTGAATCCAGACAGATCGATCACAATGACTCGATCCGGGCCGCCTATTTCACGATCGACGAGCTGCGTGAAAGCGCCGAAGCGCTCGCGCGGGATGGCGCAAGCGAGTTACCGGGCCTGATCGATTTCGATTTCTTTGCCCGGCACAAGGAAAACGAACGGGAAATCCTGCGCGTCTATCGCGCGACGGCGGCGGATGTCGAGGCCGGCGCAACCATCACGCCTGCTGCCGAATGGCTGCTCGACAATCACTACATCATCGAGGAGGCGATCCAGGAAGTCCGGCGTGACTTCCCGCGGCGTTTCTACCGCCAGCTTCCGACGATGAAAATCGGCAACCGCGAGATCCCGCGCACCATGGCGCTGGCCTGGCTCTATGTCGCCCATACCCATTCGACCGTGTCGATGGAAAGCATGACGGCGCTCGTCGAAGGCTTCCAGAAGCATCAGGTGCTGGAAATCGGCGAACTCTGGGCGCTGCCCTCCATCGTTCGTTTCGTGCTGATCGAAAACCTGCGGCGTATCTCCACCCGCGTCGACCGCTCGCGGCGCATGCGCCGCAAGGCCAACGAGGTCGCCGACGAGATCATTCGCATCAACGACGCCGACGCCTCGGCGGACATCCTGAAGCAGATCGAGCAGCTGGCAGAAGACAATACCTTCGCCACGCAGTTCCTCTACCGTCTGCGCAACGGTTCCCAGGACACGAGCTTTGCCGTCAGCTGGCAGGAGCAGCGACTGGAACAGGCGGGTCGCAGCGCCGAAGAGGCGATGACCGCCGAGCAGAACCGCCTGTCCTCCGGTAACGTGACCACCGGCAATATCGTCAAGGGACTGCGGGAGATCGACGACAAGGAATGGTCGGTCTGGGTGGAAGACGTCTGTCTGGTCGACAAGGTTCTCAGCCAGCACACAGACTACCGTCAGCTCGACTTCGGTTCGCGCAACGCCTATCGCAACACCATCGAAAAGCTTGCCCGCCGTTCCGAAAAGTCGGAAATCGAAATCGCCCAGGTGGCGATCGATCTCGCGCTTGCCGCTACGCGCTCGGGCGAAGCCGGCGCCGCTCCCGATGTCGGCAGCTATCTCGTCGGCACCCGGCGTCCATTGCTCGAACAGGCGATCGACTATCGCGTGCCGCTGTGGCGCCGTCTCGCCGACGGCATCAAGCGGCTGAACTGGCTTGCCATTGCCGTGCCCGTCATCGGCCTGACGATCGCAGCGCTGGCGCTTGTCGGCTATTTCCTCGCTCAGGCGGGCCTGTCCACGCCGCTCATCCTCATCCTGCTGGCGATGTTCTCGCTTCCGGCCTCCGAGGGCGCTACCGGCCTGTTCAACACGCTTGTGACCCTGATGGTCAAGCCGTCGCGGCTTACCGGCTACGAGTTCAAGGCTGGAATTCCAGCCGATGCGCGTACTCTTGTCGCGGTGCCCTGCCTGATCGCCAAGCGCGACGATGTCGACGAACTCATCCGCAATCTCGAGGTCCACTACCTCACCAATCCGCATGGCGAGATCTATTTCGCACTGCTGAGCGACTGGCGGGACAGTCCCGTGGAGGAAAGCCCCGCAGACCTAGAGGTCCTCGAATATGCCAAGCAGGAAGTGGCGGAGCTGAACGCCCGCTATGCCCATGTGGGAAGGACGCTGTTTTATCTGCTGCATCGCCGCCGGCTCTACAATCCGGCCGAAGGCTGCTGGATGGGCTGGGAACGCAAGCGCGGCAAACTGCACGAGATGAACCTGCTGCTGCGCGGCGATCGCGACACATCCTATCTGCCGGGCGCCAACATGGTGCCCGAAGACGTGAAATACGTGATGACGCTCGATGCCGACACGCGCCTGATGCGCGACGCCGTCACCAAGCTGGTCGGCAAGCTGCATCATCCGATTAACCGCCCGGTCCACGATCCGAAGAGCGGTCGGGTCGTCAGCGGCTATGGCCTCCTTCAGCCGCGCGTAACGCCTTCGCTCACTACCGGTGAGGACGCCTCGGTCTTCCAGCGAATCTTCTCGATCAACCGCGGCCTCGATCCCTACGTCTTCACCGTTTCGGACGTCTATCAGGACATCACCGGCGAAGGCACCTTTACCGGAAAGGGCCTCTACGACGTCGATGCCTTCGAGACGTCGATCAAGGGACGTATCGACGAAAACACCGTTCTCAGCCACGACCTTCTGGAAGGCTCCTTCGCCCGTTGCGCGCTGGTGACCGATGTGGAGCTGGTGGAGGATTTTCCGACCCGATACGAGGTGGAAATCTCACGTCAGCATCGCTGGGGTCGTGGCGACTGGCAGCTTCTGCCTTATATCCTCGATCCTGCCCGCGGCATCACGGCGCTCGGCCGCTGGAAGATGGTCGACAACCTGCGCCGCTCGCTAACCCCGATCGCCTGGTTCATCGCCTCCGTGCTCGGTTGGGCCACCATGGGGCCGATGGGTGCCATGGTCTGGCAGCTGGTGCTGATCTTCAGCCTTTTCGTCGCTCCCACCATTTCGCTGCTTTCCGGCCTCATCCCGCGCCAGACCGACATCGTGCCGGCTGCGCACTTCCAGACCCTGTGGTCCGAAGTCCGCTCGGTCAACGCCCAGGTCGCGCTGCGTATCGTCTTCATTGCCGATACCGCCTACATGATGGCCGACGCCATCATCCGGTCGCTCTACCGCATGCTGGTGAGCCGCAGGCTGCTTTTGGAATGGCGGACCGCCGCAAGCGTGCAGTCGGTCGCCCAGGGTGATATCGCTTCCTATTACCGCTCGATGCGGCACGCGCCGGTTCTGGCCGTGCTGGCGGTTCTCGCCGCATCGCTGTCGGGCGACTACGGCTACCTGACCGGCCTGCCCTTCGTCGTGCTCTGGGTCTTTTCTCCGCTCGTCGCCTGGTATGTCAGCCAGTCGGCGGAAACCGAAGACAGCCTGGAAGTTCCCGAACAGGTCACCGTCGAACTGCGCAAGATCGCCCGCCGCACCTGGCGTTTCTACGAGACCTTCGTGACCGCCGGAGACAACTACCTGCCGCCGGACAACTACCAGGAGGAGCCGGAGCCGATCGTCGCGCACCGCACCTCACCGACGAATATCGGCGTCTATCTGCTTTCCACGGTGTCGGCGCGGCACTTCGGCTGGCTGAGCTTCGAGCAGACCATCGAGCGTCTCGAACAGACGATTTCGACGGTGGAGCGGATGGACAAGTTCCGTGGCCATCTCTTCAACTGGTATCACACCGATACGCTGAAGACGCTCGGTCCGCGCTACATCTCCGCCGTCGACAGCGGTAACCTCGCCGGCCACCTGATCGCGATTTCGTCGGCCTGCCGCGAATGGGGCGAAGCCCCTTCCGCCCATCTGCAGGGCAATCTGGACGGCATCGGCGATGTCTGCGGCATCCTCTATGAGACGCTGAAGGAACTGCCTGACGACCGCAAGACGGTGCGTCCGCTGCGCCGACGCCTGGAAGAACGTATCCTCGGCTTCAAGACCGGCCTTGCCTCGATCAAGCGCGAACGGGAATTTGCCTCGATCCGCATCGCCAATCTCGCCGTGCTCGCCCGCGACATCCAGAAGCTTGCCGCCAACCTGCATCACGAGGTCCGCTCGGAACAGAGTGCCGAAGTCACCCGCTGGACGGAATCGCTGGTCGGCGTCTGCGAGGCGCATATCGCCGACTCGTCTTTCGACCTGTCGAACATCGACCCGCTGCGCCAGCGTCTCTGCGTTCTGCGAGACCGTGCCCGTGACCTCGCCTTCTCGATGGACTTCAGCTTCCTCTACCGGCCGGAGCGCCGCCTGCTGTCGATCGGCTACCGCGTCGAAAGCCGCGAGCTCGATGAGGCCTGCTACGACCTGCTCGCATCCGAATGCCGCCTGACCAGCCTGTTCGCGGTGGCGAAGGGCGACCTTCCGACCGAACACTGGTACAAGCTCGGCCGTCAGGTGGTGCCGATCGGCGCCCGTGCGGCGCTGATCTCCTGGTCTGGCTCGATGTTCGAATATCTGATGCCGCCGCTCGTCATGCAGGAGCGTCAGGGAGGTATTCTGAACCAGACCAATAATCTGGTTGTCGTCGAACAGATGAACCATGGTCGCCGGCTCAACATCCCCTGGGGTATCTCGGAAGCGGCCTTCAATGCCCGCGACCACGAGATGAACTACCAGTACACCAACTTCGGCGTACCGACGCTCGGCCTCAAGCGCGGCCTCGGGCAGAATGCCGTCATTGCGCCCTATGCCTCGATCCTTGCCAGCCAGTATTATCCGGAGGAGTCCCTCAGGAACCTGGAACGCCTGCGCAAGCTCGGCGCGCTCGGCGCCTACGGCTTCCACGATGCCGTCGACTTCACGCCCACCCGTATTCCGGATGGCAAGACCTGCGCGGTGGTCTACAACTACTATGCCCACCACCACGGCATGTCGATCGCGGCGATCGCCAACGTCGCCTTCAACGGTCGCCTGCGCGAACTCTTCCACTCCGATCCGGTGATCGAAGCCGCCGAACTCCTTCTGCAGGAAAAGCCGCCGCGCGAAATCCCGGTGATGAGCGCCAAGTACGAGCCCCAGACCCCCGGCAAGGGACAGGCCGACCTGTTGCGTCCGGAAATCCGCACCATCACAGATCCGGCCAACAAGGAACGTGAAGTCGCCTTCCTGTCGAACGGACATTACTCGGTGATGCTGACGGCAACCGGCTCCGGCTATTCTCGCTGGAACGGCCAGTCGGTTTCCCGCTGGAAGGCCGACCCGACCGAAGACCGCTGGGGCACCTTCATCTTCCTGCGCGACACGGCAAGCGGCCAGTGGTGGTCAGCGACCGCCGCGCCGCGCCGCGCCGAGGACGAAAAGACCAAGGTCATCTTCGGCGACGACAAGGCCGAATTCTTCAAGACGGTCGGCGATATCCAGACGAGCGTCGAGTGCATCGTCGCCACCGAGCACGATGCGGAAGGCCGCCGCCTGACCATCCTCAACACCGGCCCGGAAGACCGCTTCATCGAAGTGACCTCATATCTGGAACCGGTGCTGGGCTTCGACGACGCCGACAACGCCCATCCGCTGTTCTCGCGCATGTTCGTCAAGACCGAGTTCGGCCGCCGTCGCGACGTCATCCGCGCCGAGCGCAACAAGCGCAGCCCCAGCGATCCGGACATCTGTGTCGCCCATCTGGTGGTCGACAATGCTGGCCCCGGCCGTCCGACCGAATTCGAGACGGATCGCCGTCGTTTCCTCGGCCGCGGCCGCAGCCTCGCGGAGGCGGCCGCCTTCGATCCGGGTGCAACGCTTTCCGGCACAGAGGGCTTCACGCTCGATCCGGTGCTCAGCCTGCGCCGCGTCGTGCGCGTACCCTCGGGCAAGAAAGTCAGCGTGATCTTCTGGACCATCGCCACGCCGAGTCGCGAAGAGGTGGACAAGGCCATCGAGCGCTACCGGCACCCGGATGCCTTCGCCCACGAACTCATTCACGCCTGGACCCGCGCCCAAGTGGAACTGCGCCACATCGGCATCACCTCGCAACAGGCCGCGGCCTTCCAGCATCTCGGCCGCTACCTCGTCTATCCCGACCCGCATCTGCGTGCAGACCCGGAAACGGTCCGCAACGGCCTGCGTTCGCAATCGGCGCTCTGGCCGATGGCGATCTCGGGCGACTTCCCGATCTTTGCGCTGCGCATCAACGACGACATGGATATCGACATCGCCCGCGAAGCGCTGAGCGGTCTCGAATACCTGCGTCGCCGAGGCGTCACCGCCGACCTCGCCATCGTCAACGAGCGTGCGACCTCCTACATCCAGGACATGCAGCATGCGCTGGATCGCATTGCGGAGAACATGCGCAACCGCCTGCAGGATGTGTCAGGCCGCCAGCACGTCTTCACGGTCCGCCATGACCTTATGGACGAGAACGGATCCCAGGCCCTTCTTGCCGCCGCGCGCGTCGTCTTCCATGCCCGCAACGGCAAGATCGTCGACCAGATCAACCGCGCGGTCTCGCTGTTTGCCACGCCGCGCATTCCTGACGGATCCGAAGGCGAATGGGCCGGTCTTCTGCCGGCAACGCCGGCTTCGGCCCCGGTCGCAACGACACCCGCAACGGCCGATGACCTCGACATGTGGAACGGCTTCGGCGGTTTCACCAAGGACGGTACGGAATATGTCGTGCGCCTCGACGCCTCGACCTCCACGCCGCAGCCGTGGATCAACGTGATCGCCAACGAACAGTTCGGCTTCCACGTCTCCGCCGAAGGCGCCGGCTTCACCTGGAGCCAGAACTCGCGCGACTATCAGGTCACGCCATGGTCGAACGATCCGGTGACGAACCGTCCCGGCGAGGCCTTCTATGTGGTCGATCTTGAAAGCCGCAACACCTATGTACCGTTCCAGTCGCTGAACCTCAGCGACAGCGCCCGTTTCGAGACACGCCACGGCCTCGGCTATTCGGTCTTCACCAGTCGTCACGACGGTCTCGAACTGGAACTGACCCAGACGGTCGACAGGAACCGCCCGGTCAAGCTTTCACGTCTGGTGCTGAAGAACACCGGCAGCGAAGCCCGCACCTACCGGGTCTACGGCTATGCGGAATGGGTGCTGGGCAACAACGCCCAGAAGACGGCTCCCTTCGTTCTCGCCTCCCATGACGAGGAAACGGGCGCACTCTTCGCCACCAATCCGTATGACATCAACTATCCTGGCCGTATCGCTTTCCTCGCCGGCGTTGAAACGCCGACCGGCTTCACCGCGAGCCGGAGGGAGTTCATCGGACGCCATGGCACGATCCGGATGCCGCAGGCGCTCGCCCGCCAGTCGCGCCTCTCTGGTTCTATCGATACCGAGGGCGATCCCTGCGCGGCCATCGCCTTCGACATCGAAGTGCCGGCGGGAGCGGAAAAGGATGTGACCTTCCTGCTCGGCGAGACAGCAACGGCGGACGCCGCCCGCGCGCTGATCGGCGACATCAGGAAGGAGGACTTCCAGTCGATCCTGTCGACAACAAAGTCCTTCTGGACCGACTTCACCGGCAAGCTGCAGGTCAGGACGGGTGACCAGTCCTTCGACAACCTCGTCAACCGCTGGCTGCCCTATCAGGCGCTCGCCTGCCGCATCTTCGCCCGCGCCGGCTTCTATCAGGCCAGTGGTGCCTATGGCTTCCGCGACCAGCTGCAAGATACGCTCGCATTCCTGCTGCACCAGCCCGCACTTGCCCGCCGCCAGATCCTCAACGCGGCGGCACGCCAGTTCCTCGAAGGCGATGTCCAGCACTGGTGGTTGCCCCAGACGGGCGCTGGCGTGCGTACCCACATCTCTGACGACGTGGTGTGGCTTGCCCATGCGGTGGACGAGTACATCACGGCAACCGGCGACAAGAGCTTCCTCGACGAGAAGCTCGCTTTCCTCGAAGGACCGCTGCTTGACGTGAACCAGCACGACTCGTTCTTCCAGCCAACCGTGTCGGAACAGGAAGCGAATCTCTACGAACATGCAGCCCGGGCGCTCGACCTTGCGGTTGCCCGCACCGGTCCGCACGGCCTGCCGCTGATCCTCGGTGGAGACTGGAACGATGGCATGAACCGCGTCGGCGCCAAGGGGCAGGGCGAAAGCGTCTGGCTCGGCTGGTTCCTTGCAGCAACGCTGAAATCCTTCCTCATCTATGCCGAGGAGCGGGAAGACAAGGACCGCGTCTCGCGCTGGACGGCCCATCTTGCAACGCTTTCCGAAGCTCTGGAGACTGCCGGCTGGGATGGCGACTACTATCGTCGCGGCTACTTCGACGACGGCACGCCGCTCGGTTCGAAGGACTCGCAGGAATGCCGGATCGACTCGATTGCACAGTCCTGGAGCGTGCTTTCCGGTCAGGGCAAGCCTGAGCGTACTGTCAAGGCGCTCGACGCGGCCGTTTCCGAACTGGTCGATGAAGAAGCGGGCATCGTTCGCCTGTTCACGCCGCCCTTTGCCAAGTCGCCGCTCGATCCCGGCTACATCAAGGCCTATCCGCCGGGTGTGCGCGAAAATGGTGGCCAGTATACCCATGCCGCGATCTGGCTCGGTCTGGCGCTCGCCAGGGCCGGCCGGGCGTCAGACGCCTGGCGCTGCTTCGAAATCCTCAACCCGGTCAATCACGCCCGGGATGCGGAGGCCGCCGAGCGCTACCGCGTCGAGCCCTATGTCGTCGCAGCCGATGTCTATGGCGGGGAGGCCTATCTCGGCCGCGGTGGCTGGACCTGGTATACCGGCTCGGCCGGCTGGCTCTACCGTTTCGCTGTCGAAGGGCTGCTCGGCATCAGCCGCAAGGGCAATTTCCTGTTCGTCCGTCCGGTCCTGCCGCCGGAATGGAAGACCTTCGAAGCGACGGTAACGATCGACGAAACGGCTTACGCAATCGTGGTCGAGCGCAGAGGCGATGCGGCCTATGCCGTGACGATCAACGGCAAGAAGGTTGCCGATCCGGAAAAGGGCTTCAAGCTCGCAAAGACGAAGTAACCCGACTTCGAGGTTCGACAAAACAAAAGCCCGGCTCGACGAGCCGGGCTTCTTCTTTGTTGAAGGACGGTGTCTGCGCCCGGCTGTCAGCCGGCAAAAACCACCAGCAGGTCCTTTGCATCGATCTGGTCGCCGGCCTTGACGAGGACTTCGGAGATGGTTCCGTCGCGGTCCGCATGGAGTGCGGTTTCCATCTTCATCGCCTCGATGGAAAGCAGCACGTCGCCGACCTTGACCGCCTGACCAGCAGAGACAGCCACTGTCGATACGACACCCGGCATCGGCGCGCCAAGATGGGCGGCGTTGGTCACATCGGCCTTGCGGCGTACTAGCGAGGTGGCGGCGCGGTTGCGGTCCGGGACCTTGATCAGGCGTGGCTGGCCGTTCAGCTCGAAGAACACCTTCACCATAGCCTGCTCGTCCGGCTCGCTCTTGGCCTGATGCAGAATGACCAGCGACTTGCCCCGCTCGATCTCGGGCTGCAGTTCCTCGCCCGGCGCCAGCCCGTAGAAATAGGCAGGCGTCGGCAGAACGCCCACCGGGCCATAGGTCTCGGCGACCAGCGCGTAGTCGGTGAAGACCTTGGGATACATCAGATAGGAGGCGAATTCAAAGTCCGAAACCGCGCGTTCCAGCTTGGTCTCGATCGCCTTGCGCTCCGCATCGAGATCGGCCGGCGGCAACAGCGAGCCCGGAACTGCCGTATAGGGCTTCTCACCCTTGAGCGCTTTCTTCTGCAGGGCCTCCGGCCAGCCGCCCGGAGGCTGACCGAGGTCACCCTTCAGCATGGAAACCACCGAATCCGGGAAAGCGATGTCCTTGTCCGGATTTTCGACGTCGGCCACGGAGAGATCCTGGCTGACCATCATCAGCGCCATGTCGCCGACCACCTTGGAGGACGGCGTCACCTTCACGATATCGCCGAACATCTGGTTGGCATCGGCATAGGCCTGTGCGACCTGATGCCAGCGCGTTTCCAGCCCCAGCGAACGGGCCTGTTCCTTGAGATTGGTGAACTGGCCACCGGGCATTTCGTGCAGGTAGACCTCGGAAGCCGGTCCCTTGAGGTCGCTTTCGAAGGCCGCATACTGGTTACGGACGGCTTCCCAATAGAAGGAGATCCGGCGGATCCATTGCGGATCGAGGCCCGGATCGCGCTCCGAACCCTTGAGCGCTTCCACGATGGAGCCGAGGCAGGGCTGCGAGGTGTTGCCGGACAGGGCATCCATCGCCGCATCCACCACGTCGACACCCGTTTCAACCGCTGCCAGCACGGTCGCGGCCGCAATGCCGGAGGTGTCGTGCGTATGGAAGTGGATCGGCAGGTCGGTCGCCTCGCGCAAGGCCTTGAAGAGCACACGGGCAGCGGCGGGCTTCAGCAGGCCCGCCATGTCCTTCACCGCGATCATATGGGCGCCGGCCCGTTCCAGTTCTGCGGCGAGGGCGGTGTAGTATTTGAGGTCGTATTTCGGCCGGGCGGAATTCAGAATGTCGCCGGTATAGCAGATCGCTGCTTCGCAGATCCTGTTTTCCTCCGCGATGGCATCCATCGAGACACGCATGTTCTCGACCCAGTTGAGGCAGTCGAACACGCGGAACACGTCGATACCACCCTTCGCCGCCTGTCGTACAAAATACTTCACGACATTGTCGGGATAGTTCTTGTAGCCGACGCCGTTTGCGCCGCGCAGCAGCATCTGCAAAAGCAGGTTCGGAGCATCTTCACGAATCCGGGCAAGGCGGTCCCAGGGGTCCTCGGTCAGGAAGCGCATGGAAACGTCGAAGGTCGCGCCGCCCCAGCATTCCAGGGAGAAGAGCTGCGGAAGCGCCCGGGCATAGGTGCCGGCGACCCGGGCGATATCGTAGGTGCGCATGCGCGTCGCCAGAAGCGACTGGTGACCGTCGCGCATGGTGGTATCGGTGACCAGCACCTGTTTCTGGGCGCGAACCCATTCGGCGAATTTTTTGGGTCCGAGTTCGTCGAGTTTCTGCTTCGTGCCGGCCGGGATATCTCCTTCGATGAAGGGCACTACCGGTGCTGCGATATCCGCGGGAGGTTTCGGTCGTCCCTTGGCTTCCGGATGGCCATTGACGGTCACGTCCGCAAGATAGGTGAGCAGCTTCGTGGCGCGGTCCTGGCGCTTGACCTGCTGGAACAGCTCCGGCGTCGTGTCGATGAAGCGGGTGGTGTAGCTGTTGTCGCGGAACTTCGGATGCGTGATGATCGCTTCGAGGAAGGTGAGGTTGGTGGCAACCCCGCGAATACGGAACTCACGAAGCGCGCGGTCCATGCGCTGGATGGCTTCGAGCGGATCGGGTGCCCAGGCCGTCACCTTGACCAGCAACGGATCGTAGAACCGGGTAATGACCGCGCCCGGATAGGCGGTGCCGCCGTCGAGACGGATACCGAAGCCCGAAGCCGAGCGGTAGCCTGTGATCCGGCCATAGTCCGGAATGAAGTTCTGCTCCGGATCCTCGGTTGTGATACGGCACTGGAGCGCATGGCCGTTCAGCCGGATGTCTTCCTGCTTCGGTACGCCCGATCCCGGCGTGCCGATCGCGTGGCCATCGAGGATGTGGATCTGCGCCTTCACGATGTCGATGCCGGTCACCACTTCGGTGACGGTGTGCTCGACCTGAATGCGCGGATTGACCTCGATGAAGTAGAACTTGCCGGTATCCGCATCCATCAGATACTCGACGGTGCCGGCGCCGACATAGTTCGTCGCCTTGGCGATCTTCAGCGAATAGGCGGCCAGTTCCTGGCGCTGCGCCTCCGAAAGATACGGAGCCGGTGCGCGCTCGACGACCTTCTGATTGCGCCGCTGGATGGAACAGTCGCGCTCGAACAGATGCACGACATTGCCGTGAGTATCGCCGAGGACCTGGCTCTCCACGTGCCGCGCCCGCTCGACGAGTTTCTCCAGATAGACCTCGTCCTTGCCGAATGCAGCTTTCGCCTCGCGTCTGGCTTCCGTCACCTCGCGGATCAAGTCCTTCGGGTCACGGATTGCGCGCATGCCGCGCCCGCCCCCGCCCCAGGACGCTTTCAGCATCACGGGATAGCCGATCTCCTCCGCCAGCCGATGAATTTCCGCCGGATCGTCCGGCAGCGGATCGGTCGCGGGGACGACGGGCACACCGACCGAAATCGCCAGATTGCGGGCAGCGACCTTGTTGCCCAATTGCCGCATGGTTTCGGCGCGAGGACCGATGAAAGTGATACCTGCAACGTTGCAGGCGTCGACGAACTCGGGACTCTCCGACAGGAGACCGTAGCCTGGATGGATAGCATCGGCGCCGGAAAGCTTCGCAACCCGAATGATCTCCTCGATCGAAAGATAGCTTTCGATCGGTCCGAGTTCGCGGGAAAGATGCGGGCCGCGGCCGATCTGGTAACTTTCGTCAGCCTTGAAGCGATGCAGCGAAAGCTTGTCTTCCTCCGCCCATATCGCGACTGTTTTCAGGCCGAGTTCGTTGGCGGCGCGAAAGACGCGAATGGCAATTTCGGATCGGTTGGCGACAAGTATCTTGGAAATGGGCAAATCGGTCTCCTCAAACGACAGGCCAGGGTATTTTTGCAACTGCGAAATATCTTCATAACCTGGTGTCCGGGGCAAGCCCCATCTGCGTCGTTTCTTGGAAATTTTAGCCCACGCCGATGCCGTCAGGTGATGAGCCCGAGCCGGAGCGCCAGCGCCACGACATGCTGGCGGTTCTTTGCCTTCAACTTGTCCTGGATGCCGTTCATGTACCAATCCACGGTGTGGTTGGAGATCTGCAGCACCTTGCTGATCTCGTTGGACGTCATGCCGTCGGCGAGATAGTTCAGAACCTCCATCTCGCGTCGCGTCATTTTCGTGTCGACCGTGGCAGCAGCCTCAAGCTCGCCGGTCTCCTGTTTCAACTCCAGAAGACGCCAGAAGGCCTTCTTGGCCACGGCGTCGAACAGCGTGATTTCCACGGGCGACAGGTCAACGGGCTTGCCGCCGAGTGTCATGTTGCCCAGCAGCCCCTGTCGTCCGTGAACCGGGAAGATGTAACCGTCCTCAAGGCCGAAGCGTATCGATTCGCCCATCATGCGTTCCATGCGCTTGCGGTGCGGATCGTTGCGGAATGCGACAATCGTGTCGCGCCAGCGGAATCCCTTCTGGGCCTGTGCAAGATAGCGGATGGTCGGATCGATCAGCACGAATTTCTTGGAAATGTAGGTTTCGGGCCAGCGCTCCGGCCAACGGCCGACAAGCACCAGCTTCATGGGATTTTCGTGCGGTTTCGGATGCCGCAGAATTCCATAATAATCAAAGCGATAGGCGCGAAGGAGCTTTTCCAGCTCGACGACGACCTCTTCCGGCGACCTGCATTCGTCGGCAACCACAAGGAACTGGATTATCTGATTGACACTCACTTAAACCCCCAAGGCCGCCGAAGCGGCAACACCACGAAAAAGCCATAGCCGTCGCGTTTGTCTTGTGCCCGTCCGGCACGATGTAAATCATTTGCTACCATATTCGGTTAGGAGGCGTTTAAATTCGACATCCGAAATCTAGCCATTGCCGCCGGAACAACCAATCGAAATCCGCCGCCCGTCCCGGTTGCAGTGTTCTTTTTATCCAGCGCGTGGCTTGAGCTGCACAACAACCATATGCCCCGGTTTCCCGCCTCACTCTTGCCTTCCTACGCGAAAAGCGCTTGAAGCTTTGAACGGATAGCGGTTGACCGACGAGAGAACGCAATTGTCCCTGTTTCAAGTCTATATCAAGGCGCTCAAATACCTCGCGACCTACAGGTTCCGGGTGGCGCTGGTGGTGTTCGCCAACATCATTCTCGCTGTCATCACCATTGCCGAACCCATTCTCTTCGGTCGCATCATCGACGCGATCTCCGAAAAGCGCGATCCGAAGATGATCCTCATCGCCTGGGGCTGTTTCGGCGTCTTCAATACTTTCGCCTTCGTTCTTGTCGCACGCGAGGCTGACCGTCTCGCGCACGGCCGGCGGGCCGACCTGCTGACCGAGGCTTTCGGCCGCATCATTTCCATGCCGCTCAGCTGGCACCAGAAGCGCGGCACCTCGAATGCCCTCCACACGTTGCTGCGCGCCAGCGAAACGCTCTTCGGCCTCTGGCTCGAGTTCATGCGCACGCATCTTTCAACCGCTGTTGCGATTGCGCTTCTGGTTCCGACCGCGTTTTCCATGGATGTCCGCCTTACCGCCGTCCTGGTCGTGCTCAGCATCTTCTACGTTCTGATCGGCAAGACGGTGATGACCCGCACCAAGGAAGGGCAGGCATCCGTCGAGAGCCATTACCATACCGTTTTTTCCCACGTCAGCGACTCGATCAGCAACGTGTCGGTGCTGCATAGCTATAACCGCATCGAAGCCGAGACGCGCGCGCTAAAACGCTATGCCGAGCAGCTTCTCGCCGCACAGTATCCCGTACTCGACTGGTGGGCCATCGCCAGCGCGCTGAACCGCATCGCCTCGACCCTGTCGATGCTCATTATTCTGGTCATCGGCACCCTGCTCGTCCAGAGAGGCGACCTCAAGGTCGGCGACGTCATCGCATTCACCGGTTTTGCCACCCTTCTGATCGGCCGTCTCGACCAGATGCGGCAGTTCGCGACCCAGATATTCGAGGCTCGCTCGAAGCTCGAGGACTTCTACAAGCTGGAGGATGCGGTGCAAGAACGCGAGGAGCCGGCCGGCGCCGTCGAACTGCGGAACGTCAAGGGCGACGTGGAATTCCGCGACATTTCCTTCGACTTCGCCAATACCGGACAGGGCGTCCACGACGTGTCCTTTTCGGTAAAGGCCGGCCAGACGATCGCGATCGTCGGGCCGACGGGTGCCGGCAAGACCACGCTCATCAATCTCTTGCAGCGTGTCTACGAGCCCCGGAAGGGCAAGATCCTGATCGACGGCGTCGATATCTCCACCGTCACCCGGAAATCGCTGCGTCATTCGATCGCGACCGTGTTCCAGGATGCGGGCCTGCTCAACCGCTCGATCCAGGAAAACATCCGCCTTGGCCGCGAGGATGCGACCGAGGAAGAGGTCATGAAGGCGGCAGAGGCTGCCGCCGCCACCGATTTCATCGAGAGCCGCCTGACGGGTTATACCACAGTGGTCGGCGAACGCGGCAACCGGCTTTCGGGCGGCGAGCGCCAGCGCATCGCGATTGCCCGTGCAATCCTGAAGAATGCCCCGATCCTCGTGCTCGACGAAGCAACGAGCGCACTGGACGTTGAAACCGAAGCCCGCGTCAAGGACGCCATCGACAGGCTGCGCAAGGACCGCACCACCTTCATCATCGCCCATCGCCTGTCGACCGTGCGCGAAGCCGACCTCGTGCTGTTTCTCGACCAGGGCCGGATCATCGAAATGGGCGGTTATGACGAACTGAGCGCAAGGGGCGGCCGTTTCGCTTCGCTGCTGCGCACCAGCGGCCTGCTTTCCGATACGCAAAGCCAGTAACGACAGGCTCCTTCGCGACGCTCATCGGCGCCGATGAAATCTTGGGGGATTTCGGATTGCGTTGCCTCGTTAGCGATGTCCCGGCCAGATGGGATGTTCGGGACGCCACCGCGCATGGCTACCATGTGTCCTTTAGCGGATTCTTTTCTTGACAACGGTCATCGGGTTTTGCAGAAAGAAGTGGCTGAAAGTCATGTTTCCCGGGCAACGAAACCATGCTGGTTTGTAGCTGCAACTTTATTACCGACAAAGAAATCAGGGAGGTTATCAACGAACTCCTTGATGAGGACTGTTGGCAGCTTATCGTGCCCGCCAAGGTTTACCATGCCATGGGCAAGCGCGGGCGGTGTTGCGGCTGCTTCCCCAACGTCGTCGATATCATCATCAAAACGACGGAAGAGTATCACGCTACACACAAGACGGACGGCGTGAAGGTCTGCGACTTCATGGAACGCCTGCGCCGTTTCCATGAGGAACAGCGACTTGCCAATCTTGAGCGCCGCCGAAACCTCGGCAAGGTCGCCTGATATCCGATGACTTCAGGCGCGCATATGTCCCGCGCCGCCTTCCATTGAATCCCGTTTCATTTCCATGTCCGGCAAGGAACCGGCCGTCGGTCGGCCCGTTTTCAAGAACGCGTTGATGTTCTAGGATGGCCGGTGCAGCATACACAGTAGTTTGGATTAGAATCATTCTAAAAGTTTGACATGACACTGGATGCAGGGTTTATGTCAGTTATTGCAACACAGGTAGAGGATATCACCACCATGAAGGGCGATAAGAAAGTCATCGAAAGATTGAACGAGGCATTGTTCCTCGAACTTGGCGCGGTCAACCAGTACTGGCTGCACTATCGCCTGCTGGAAGACTGGGGCTATCTGAAGCTTGCGAAGAAGGAACGTGCTGAGTCCATCGAGGAAATGCAGCATGCCGACAAGCTGGTTGCCCGCATTATCTTCCTCGAAGGTCATCCGAACCTGCAAACGGTCGCACCGCTGCGCATCGGCCAGAACGTCAAGGAAGTTCTGGAAGCCGATCTCGCCGGCGAATATGACGCTCGCACCTCCTATAAAAAGTCCCGCGACATCTGTTATGAGGCCGGTGACTATGTCTCTATGAAACTGTTCGAGACCCTTCTGGCGGACGAGGAGGGTCATATCGACTTCCTCGAGACCCAGCTCGAACTGCTTTCGAAGATCGGCGAGGAAAAATACGGCCAGCTCAACGCCGCTTCCGCTGACGAAGCGGAATAACCTCGGGCCTGACGCCATCACCGCGTGAAAAGGCGGGCGGTCTTCGGCGCCCGCAGCCTCACCTATCAAGAGGCCGGAGCATCGGACAAGATGCTCCGGCCTTGTTTGTTATCGGCGGCCTGCTGCAGCGTGTCCGGTTCAATGAAGTGCGCTGCATCGACTGCGCTTTGCCTGGGCGAGCCTTAGAGAATGTCATCCATCGCTTCGATAAGGCGGCGGCATTCGGCTTGCGTACCGATGGAAATGCGCAGGAAGTCGGTAATGCGCGGCTTGTTGAAGTGGCGTACCAAGACGGCCCGCTGCCGCAGCGCTGCGGCAAGCTCTTTTCCTTCGAAGCCCGGCTTGCGGGCGAAGACGAAATTCGCCTGCGACGGCAGCACCACGAAGCCGCGGTTTTCAAGTTCTTCCGTCAATTGTCTGCGGTTTTCGATCAGTTCGTCCCGGTGGGCGGTAAACCAGGCATCATCCTCGATCGAGGCGACCGCGGCAACCTGAGCGATGCGATCCAGCGGATAGGAATTGAAGCTGTCCTTCATCCGCTCCAGCGCCTCGATCAGCGGGCGCTGGGCGATGGCGTAACCGACCCTGAGGCCGGCGAGCGAGCGCGACTTCGAGAAGGTGCGGATGACGATGACATTTTCATGGTCGGCGATCAGAGGGATCGCCGTCTCGCCACCGAAGTCGACATAGGCTTCATCAACCGCCACGACCTGATCGGAATGGGCTGTGGCAAGCCGTTCGATATCGCCAAGCGGCAGGCCGACGCCTGTCGGTGCGTTCGGATTGGGCAGGATGATCGCGCCGCAGGGGGCGTTATAGTCTTCCGGGCGGATGCGGTAATCCGCGTCGAGCGGGATCGAGCGCGTCTCGATGTCGAAGAGACGGCTATAGGTCGGGTAGAAGCTGTAGGTGATGTCCGGATAGAGCAACGGCGCATCGTGCTTCAGCAGGCTTGCGAAGATGAAGGCCAGAACCTCATCCGAGCCGTTGCCGACGAAGACCTGTTCCGATGCTACGCCATGATAACGGGCTATAGCCTCCTTCAGCGCCCTTGCTGAAGGGTCGGGATAGCGGCGCAGGTCGTCATTGGTCGCGGCGTGGATCGCCTCCAGCACCTTCGGTGAGGGTCCCCAGGGGTTCTCGTTGGTGTTCAGCTTCACGAGGTTCGCGATCGCCGGCTGTTCTCCGGCGACATAGGGTTCGAGCGCGGTGACGATAGGCGACCAGAACTTGCTCATGTCAGTGCTTTCGGTTGGCGACGAAACGGGCGGCTTCAATGAGGGTTGTTGCCTTCTCGCCATAGGCGCCGATCAGGCTTTCCGCCTCCGCCACCAGCCGGTCGAGTTCGGCCTCCGCCCATTCCTGCCCCTTGAGCGCCACCAGCGTTCCCTTGCCGCGAGCGGCGTCCTTACCGGCGGCCTTGCCGAGCGTGGCGGCGTTGGAGGTGAGGTCGAGCAGGTCGTCGGCAAGCTGGAACGCACGGCCGATTACCTCGCCGAAACGCCTGAGGCGGGCACGATCTTCAGCCGGCGCCTCGGCGATGATGGCGCCTGCCTCACAGGCAAAGCGCAGGAGGGCGCCGGTTTTCATCGACTGCAGAAGCACGATGCCGGCCTCGTCCGGCGCCTGCTTCTCGGCCGCAAGGTCGAGGGCCTGACCGCCGGCCATGCCGCCGATGCCGGCTGCGCGGGCAAGCGCCAGTACCAGTTCGATCCGGGCGCGATCGGAAAGCGCGGTTTCCGGTGCCGCAATCACGTCGAAGGCGTAGGTCAAAAGGCTGTCGCCGGCGAGAATGGCGGTCGCCTCGTCGTAGGCGACATGAACCGTCGGCTTGCCACGACGCAGGTCGTCGTCGTCCATCGCCGGCAGGTCGTCATGCACCAGCGAATAGCTGTGAAGACATTCAAGCGCGCAGCCGATGCGCAATGCCGCCCCGGCGTTGCCGCCGAAGAGGGCGGTGCTTTCGACCACGAGGAAGGGGCGGATGCGCTTTCCGCCGTTGAGCGTCCCGTGGCGCATGGCATCAAGCAGCCGTTGCGGCCGGACGAGTTCGTCATGCAGGCAGCCAGACGAGAGGAGTTTGTCCAGAAGCGCCTCGACCCTCGAAGCGGTTGTCAGCAGGCGGCTTTCGAAGGAAGGTGTCGTCGGGCTCTTTGTCATCGCGCTCATGGGCGGCTATTTGGCATGCTCTTCAAGCGCAGGCAACGGGAATCTGGGGGCTTGGCGAGCCATAGGCGAAAGCGGTCTGGCGTTGGCCGCCAAGGGCGGCTAAGAGAAACGGAAAGTCTAACATCGGACAGGGTTTCATTGGCTGAGGACAGCGATATCGGGTATGCAGGCCCGGAGGAGGAGCCGGTGCCAACGCGGCGAATACCGCAGACGGCAAGGCGGATCGCGGGTGTGGTGGCCGCACTTCTCCTGCTGCCCTATGCCCTGATCGTTCTCTACCGTCTCGATTTCATCCATCCGGTCTCGACGCTCATGTTCGCCGATCTCGCGACGTTTCAGGGCTATGACCGCCGCTGGGTCGATTTCGAAGACATTTCGCCGAACCTCGTGCGCGCCGTGATGATGTCGGAGGACGGGCAATTCTGTTCTCATCACGGTGTCGACTGGGGCGAGATGAAAAGCGTGATCGATGACGCGCTTGCCGGAGAGGCCACCCGCGGCGCAAGTACAATTCCGATGCAGACGGTGAAGAACCTCTATCTCTGGAATGGTCGGTCGATGCTGCGCAAGGCAATGGAGTTGCCGCTGGCAATTGTCGCCGACGCCGTCTGGTCCAAACAGCGGACGATGGAAATTTACCTTAATGTCGCGGAATGGGGACCGGGCATTTATGGCGTCGAGGCTGCGGCCCAGCACCATTTCAAGATCCCGGCGGCAAAGCTCAATGCGCGGCAGGCGGCGCTGCTTGCCGTTTCGCTACCCAATCCGATCACCCGGGTGGCCAGCAAGCCGGGCAACGGCATGAAGCGTCTGGCCGGCGTCGTCGACCGGCGCGCCAAGCGTTCAGGCGACTATATCACTTGCCTTTATGACTGACTTTCAAAAGATTTGTTGGTGCTGAACCGTGGGCGGCCCTAAGCTCGAAAATGGCGTAAGCAGCAGGGGGAAGGCAATGGACGGGCTCGTTCTCTATATCGGCAACAAGAATTATTCCTCATGGTCGTTCCGGCCCTGGATCGCGCTGACGGCGGCCGGTATCCCCTTCGAGGAGCAATTGATCCCGTTCGACTTCGAGGCGGGCAATCCTCGCTTCCGGGATATCTCCCCGACCGGGCGGGTGCCGGTGCTGCATCACGGCGCATTGCGGGTCTGGGAGTCGCTCTCGATCATCGAATATGCCGGTGAACTCTTTCCCGATGCGGGAATCTGGCCCGAGGATGTCGGTGACCGGGCGATGGCGCGCTCGATCTCGATGGAAATGCTCTCCGGCTTCCGCGCGCTGCGCAGCGCCTGCCCAATGAACATCCGGCGGGAGAAGCGGGCGATCGACCTGCCGGAAGGCGTCACGGCCGACGTCCAGCGGATCGAGAACATCTGGCGGGAGGTGCGCCGGCGCTCGGGCGGGCCCTTCCTTTTCGGAGGGTTCTCTGCGGCCGATGCCATGTATGCACCGGTGGTCAATCGGTTTGATGTCTACGATCTGGTTTCCAGCGAGGATACGCTGGAGTACATGTCGGCGATGCAGGCTCACCCGGCATGGGTTGCCTGGCGGGACGCGGCCCTTCAGGAAACCTGGATCGTGCCCGAGGACGAGGCATGACGCCATTTTTGTCAGGGCCGGGCGAAAAAAATGCGCCAGGGACTGGTCAAAGCCCTGCCGGGCATGTATAAGCCCGCAAAATTCCGAGATCGAGACAGATGCTGTTCGGCCTCACCGGGCCGCGGAATCTGTTTTGCCCGTCATGTGGAGTAACTGAAATGGCTGTACCGAAAAGAAAAACAAGCCCGTCCAAGCGCGGTATGCGCCGTTCTGCTGACGGTCTGAAGGCCCCGGCTTATGTCGAGGACAAGAACTCCGGCGAACTGCGCCGCCCGCACCATATCGATCTGAAGACCGGTATGTATCGTGGCCGTCAGGTGCTGACGCCGAAGGAAAGCGCATAAGTCCTGCTTACGCAGAGATCTTTCAAGGGCCGGCCTTTGCGCCGGCCTTTACTTTTTCCGGCCAGCCGGCAATTAATCGTCCCGAAATGAGACAGGGAGTTCGTTTCCCGCCGGCTGAAGGACTTTCTCATGGTTGCCGCCATCCCGCTGATGATCGTGCCGTTCGTGCTCTACAATCTCGCCATGCTCGGCGTTTTCGGAGCCGGCGGGATCGGGGCGCTGCAGCACGAAGTGATGTCGCTGTTGATGCTCTCAGGCGCGATCTGGACCCTGTCGGTCGGCGACGTGTTCATTCTCGTCGGCCTCGTCGTGCTGTTCGTCGAGATCCTGAAGGCCACCCGGAACGGATCCGGTTCGCTTCTCAATCATATGCTGTCGATGCTGGTCTTCATCGCGTTTCTGGTCGAGTTCCTGCTGGTGCGGGATGCGGCGACGCAGAATTTCTTCATCCTGATGACGATCGCCTTCATCGACGTCGTCGGAGGCTTTGCGGTTTCCATCCGCTCGGCCGGCCGGGACGTTTCGATCGGTCTCTGATTGCAGGCTTGTTCTCGGCCCACAAAAAAAAGCGGAAGCCATGCTTCCGCCCTTCGTGTCGCGTACCTCTCTGTAGTTGGCTCAGAGGCTGTCGAGCTTGTTCTGCAGCGTGCGAAGCTGTTCCTTGAGTTCATCGATGTCCTTGGCCTCCGCCTTGCGGCTTTCCTTCGGAGGCTGGCTGCCGAGGAAGGGCGAGAACATCTGCATCGCCTGGTGGAACATTTCGGTATTGCGCTTCACCTGCTCTTCCATGAGCTGTATGGGCATCTGCAGATTCTTGGTCAGCGGCGTTTCGCCGAACGCCTTGGTGATCTGTTCCCGCATCTGGGTCTGCTGTTCGGTGAAGGCCTTCATCGAGTGTTCGAGAAAGCTCGGTACGACCATCTGCATCTGGTCGCCGTAATAGCCGATGAGCTGGCGCAGGAAGGAGATCGGCAGTAGCGTATTGCCTGTCTTCGACTCCTGCTCGAAAATGATCTGCGTCAGGACGGAATGGGTGATGTCCTCACCGGTCTTGGCATCCTGTACGACGAATTCCTCTCCCTTCTTCACCATCTTGGCCAGGTCCTCCAGCGTGACGTAAGTGCTGGTGCCTGTGTTGTAGAGCCGGCGGTTGGCATATTTTTTTATGACAATCTCGCCCTCTGTCTTGGCCATTCGTGCCTCCTAACCCCGTTGTTATTGTGAATTTTTGCTCTTCCCTCCATGAATGTAAACGCAAACGAAGCGCGGTGACAATCTCTTTGTGCATTGCGGGACCCGCATTTGACGAAATTCAAGAGGGTACAACCAAGGAATGAAACGGGTCTGCTTTCTTCCTGTTTGACACCGGGTGAAAGCTTTGCCAGTTTCATCGTCAACGACTGATAAACGCGAGGAGACCACCCATGAGCAGTGCATCCATTGTCATCGCCAGCGCGGCGCGCACCCCGGTTGGATCTTTCAACGGCGCCTTCGCCAATGTGCCGGCTCACGAACTCGGCGCGGTTGCGATCAAGGGCGTTCTGGAGCGGGCGGGCGTCGACGCCAAGGAAGTCGATGAGGTCATCCTCGGTCAGATTCTCACAGCGGGACAGGGGCAGAATCCGGCGCGGCAGGCCGCGATGAAGGCCGGCATTCCGCAGGAAGCGACGGCATGGGGCATGAACCAGCTCTGCGGTTCGGGTCTGCGCGCCGTTGCGCTGGGCATGCAACAGATCGCGACGGGCGATGCTGCAATCATCGTTGCCGGCGGCCAGGAATCGATGTCCATGGCGCCCCATGTCGCGCATCTTCGCGGCGGCACCAAGATGGGTGACCTGAAGATGATCGACAGCATGATCAAGGACGGGCTGACCGACGCTTTCTACGGCTATCACATGGGCATCACCGCCGAAAACGTCGCCCGCCAGTGGCAGCTTTCGCGCGATGAGCAAGATGCCTTCGCCGTTTCCTCGCAGAACAAGGCTGAGGCGGCGCAGGTTGCCGGCCGTTTCAAGGACGAAATCGTGTCAGTGGTCGTGCCCAGCCGCAAGGGCGACATCACGGTCGATGCCGACGAATATATCCGCTTCGGCGCGACGCTCGACAGCATGGCCAAGCTCAAGCCTGCCTTCGACAAGGAAGGCACGGTCACCGCGGCCAATGCGTCCGGCATCAATGACGGTGCGGCAGCGGCACTGCTGATGACCGAGGAGGAGGCCGGCCGACGCGGTATCGCGCCGCTTGCCCGCATTGCGTCCTGGGCAACCGCAGGTGTGGACCCGCAGGTCATGGGCACAGGGCCGATCCCGGCCTCGCGCAAGGCGCTGAAGAAGGCCGGCTGGAACGTCGCGGATCTCGATCTGGTCGAGGCAAATGAGGCCTTTGCGGCGCAGGCCTGCGCGGTCAACAAGGACCTCGGCTGGGATACTTCCATCGTGAACGTCAATGGTGGCGCCATCGCAATCGGGCATCCGGTCGGCGCTTCCGGCGCGCGCATTCTCAATACGTTGCTGTTCGAGATGAAGCGCCGCGGTGCGAAAAAGGGACTTGCCACGCTTTGCATCGGCGGCGGCATGGGCATCGCCATGTGCCTCGAGGCTCTTTAAGGGAGGAACGAAGACCTGCGGGAGCCGGCGGGGTGGGAAACGCCGCCGGGCGGGTCTGATCAAGTGTCATAAAACTATCCTAACAACGGCTTCGGAAGAAAAGTCGGTGGCCGGCGAAGCTTTACAGAGAGGGAGTGACAGCTCATGGGCAGAGTGGCATTGGTGACGGGTGGAACGCGGGGCATCGGAGCGGCGATCTCGGTCGCGCTCAAGGACGCCGGCTATTCGGTGGCGGCAAATTATGCCGGCAACGACGAGAAGGCGCAGGCCTTCAAGCAGGAGACGGGTATCCCGATCTTCAAATGGGACGTTTCCAGCTACAGCGCCTGCGTCGAAGGGATTGCCAGTGTGGAGGCGGAACTGGGTCCGGTCGACGTGCTCGTCAACAATGCCGGTATCACCCGGGATGCGATGTTCCACAAGATGACGCCGGAGCAATGGAGCGAGGTCATCAACACCAATCTCAACGGTGTCTTCAACATGACCCACCCCATCTGGTCCGGCATGAGGGACCGCAATTTCGGGCGCGTCATTACCATTTCCTCGATCAACGGACAGAAGGGGCAGATGGGACAGGCCAACTATTCCGCCGCCAAGGCCGGCGATCTCGGTTTCACCAAGGCACTCGCCCAGGAAGGGGCCGCCAAGGGCATCACCGTCAATGCCATCTGCCCCGGCTACATCGGTACGGAGATGGTCCGCGCCATCCCGGAAAAGGTGCTGAACGAACGCATCATTCCGCAAATCCCGGTTGGTCGCCTCGGCGAACCGGAAGAGGTCGCGCGCATCGTGGTGTTTCTTGCGTCAGACGATGCAGGGTTTATTACCGGTTCAACGATTTCGGCCAATGGCGGACAGTTTTTCGTCTGAGAAAATCCGCCTGTCATGATATGAGGCCGGCCTTCGTGCCGGCCTCATGCCTTTTGCGCATACGTTAACGATCCGATCCGGTGGCTAAGGGAAATCCCTTAATATCCACCGTTCTCTATGGTTAACCGTTTGTTATTCAACAATATATAGCGGTGAACAAAGCGGGAAACCCGCTGCGTAAGCGATTCGTCGCCGATTCGTTCCGGCTTTGGTCGAAGTCTTAACGCGGGTGCTGAAAACGGTCGGCAAAAAGCCACCGGCGGTGGGGCCGGTGGCTTTTCGGAAGCGCTGGTTTCGCCGATCAAGCGGCTGCGGTCCGTTCCGGAACCGCAATCCTCCTCGTGCGTTTATCGGCAGCGCGCCTCATATCGGCGACCATACCTGTCGCGATAGATGCAATAGCCCGGTCGTTCCTGGGACTGCCCGATCAGGGCGCCGGCAACACCGCCGACCGCTGCGCCGACCGCCGCTCCGCCCCAAGAATTCGTTGCAACGCCGCCGACTACGGCGCCGGTAGCCGCGCCGATGCTCGCGCCTTTTTCCGTTGCCGTGCAGGATGCGAGAGGAGCGATCAATGCCAGAGCAAGAAGAGTTTTTTTCATCGTCTTTTCCTTTCGATGGAACGTGGGCTCAAATCCGGCCCATGAGCAAGAGAATGACAAGGATGAGCAGCACAAGGCCCAATCCACCGGAAGGGCCATAGCCCCAGCTGCGGCTATAACCCCAGTTCGGCAGCGCGCCGATCAGGAGCAGAATGATGATAACGACGAGAATAGTACTCAGCATGGCGGCCCTCCCCATTCAGATGCAAAGCTCGGTTCTGCCTGGGCCTTCAACGCGGCGTGGGCAAGTTTGTTCCATCGCGCCGTTTCCCTTGCAACAGTGCGGCAAACCAGGGGAATTTCCGGCATATGCAGGTGTTCGGCGTGCAGGCGACGACGGTTTCAGCCGAAAGAAACTGGCCGGCAAGGGCCAGCTTCCAGGGATGATGGCCCGGCAACGGACAGGCTACCGTCCTTCCTTGCCAGCAGATGTCGGGACCAAAGACCTGCCAGAAGACGGGAGCCATGACGATGACGTAGAGCAGAACGAAGTTATAGCCGTTCCTTCTGCTGATCCATTCTGCCGGTGGCGGGGAAGTTTTATTTCGTGTCAACCTCGCCGGCAGAAACGCTATTGACAGACGGAAGTTCTCCGATTCTCCGCTTTGCCAGCAAACTGATTGCCTTAAAGCAGGAACTTCATGATTTGATTCAGCATTTCGTGGGAGTCCGGCAAGAGTCCGACGATATGTAGCCGTGAACAAATACTGAATCCGCTGGAGTCGTCGATTCGTCGCCGATTCGTTCGCAGCCTGTTCCGGAATCGGAAAAATGCGCGCTTTTGTCTTCCAAAACACATCGCTTTTCGGAGTTTGGCGATGATCGGCCTTGCCTTTGGCGGCGTTCGTCGCCATGTGTGGGCGAGGTTTGCGGGTCGGATTTTCGTTCCTGCCGGCGGCCATTTGCAGTCCGGAGCGGTAATTGAATTCGCAACCCATGATCCTGAGCGGCCGCGGCGTCACTGCTGTGCTGGGGCCGACCAATACCGGCAAGACCCATTTCGCCATCGACCGCATGGTCGCCCATGGTTCCGGGATCATCGGCCTGCCGCTGCGGCTGCTCGCCCGTGAAGTCTATACGCGGCTTGTCGAGCGCGTCGGTGCCCAGCATGTCGCGCTGGTGACGGGCGAAGAAAAGATCGCGCCGCCGAATGCCCGTTTTTCCGTCTGCACGGTTGAGGCGATGCCGCGGGAGACCAAGGCCTCCTTCGTGGCGATCGACGAGATCCAGCTTGCCGGCGATCTCGAGCGCGGGCACATCTTCACCGACCGACTGCTGCATCTTCGCGGGCGCGACGAGACGCTGCTTCTCGGCTCCGGTACGATGAAGCCGATTCTCCTGCAATTGCTGCCGGGCATTACCGTCATCGAGAGGCCGCGTCTGTCGCAGCTTTTCTATGCTGGGCAGAAGAAAATCACCCGCCTGCCGCAGCGGACCGCCATTGTCGCCTTCTCGGCAGACGAGGTCTACGCCATCGCCGAACTCATCCGGCGCCAGCGGGGCGGTGCCGCCGTGGTGCTCGGGGCGCTCAGCCCACGTACCCGCAATGCACAGGTAGGGCTCTATCAGGCGGGCGACGTCGAATATCTCGTCGCGACCGACGCCATCGGCATGGGTCTCAATCTCGACGTCGACCACGTTGCCTTCGCTCAGGACCGCAAGTTCGATGGTTACCAGTTCCGCAATCTCAATCCCACGGAACTCGGGCAGATTGCGGGACGTGCCGGCCGGCATCTCAAGGACGGTACTTTCGGGGTGACGGGACGGGTCGATCCCTTCGACGACGAACTCGTTGAGCGCCTCGAAGGACATGAATTCGATACTGTGAAGGTTTTGCAGTGGCGCACCGCCGCCTTCGATTTTTCCTCGATCACGGCGTTACAGCGCAGCCTGGAAGCGGCGCCCCGCATCGAGGGACTGACACGTGCATTGCCGGCTATCGATCAGCAGGCGCTGGATTTCCTTGCCCGCTATCCGGAAGTCATCGATCTCGCGAACACGCCGGCGCGGGTCGAAAAGCTCTGGGAGGCCTGTGCGCTGCCGGATTATCGCCGAATCACGCCGGCGCAGCATGCAGATCTGATCCAAAGCCTCTTTTCGGATCTCGTCAGGCATGGCACGGTGAACGAGGATTTCCTGGCCGAACAGGTGAAACGCGCCGATCGCACCGATGGTGAAATCGACACGCTTTCCGCGCGAATCGCCCAGATCAGGACATGGACCTATGTGTCGAACAGGCCCGGCTGGCTTGCCGATCCGACACACTGGCAAGAAAAGACGCGGGAAATCGAAGACCGATTGTCCGATGCGCTACATGAACGGTTGACGAAACGCTTTGTTGATCGCAGGACATCTGTGCTCATGAAGCGCTTGAGAGAGAATGCGATGTTGGAAGCTGAAATCAGTGTGAACGGCGATGTCTTCGTGGAGGGACATCACATGGGGCAGCTCGCCGGTTTTCGGTTCACGCCCATTTCGGGAACCGAGGGGCCGGACGCCAAGGCCGTGCAGGCCGCGGCGCAGAGGGCGCTTGGTCTCGAATTCGAGGCAAGGGCGGCAAGGCTGCATGCTTCCGGCAACAACGATCTTGCGATCAGTTCGGAAGGTCTGGTTCGCTGGCTCGGGGATCCCGTCGCGCGGCTGACGGGCAGCGACCACATCCTGCATCCGCGTGTCATTCTGCTTGCAGACGAGCAGTTGACCGGCAATGCGCGCGATCATGTGGTTGCCCGCATCGAGCGCTTCGTTAATCATCACATCTCGACGGTTCTGAAGCCTCTCGACGATCTTTCGCGCGCCGAGGATCTTCAGGGGCTCGCCAAGGGACTGGCTTTCCAGCTCGTCGAAAACCTCGGCGTGCTGTTCCGCCGCGACGTTTCCGACGACGTGAAGTCGCTCGACCAGGATGCGCGCGCCTCGATGCGCCGCTATGGGGTGCGTTTCGGCGCCTACCACATCTTCATGCCGGCGCTTTTGAAGCCGGCTCCGGCGGAGCTCATCACCCTTCTCTGGGCGCTGAAGAATGACGGCCTCGACAAGCCCGGCTACGGCGACTTGATTCCGGTTCTTGCCGCCGGCCGTACGTCCGTGGTGACCGATGCGAGCTTCGAGCGGATGTTCTACAAGCTCGCCGGCTTCCGCTTCCTCGGGAAGCGGGCCGTGCGGATCGACATTCTCGAGCGTCTGGCCGATCTCATCCGGCCGCTGCTGCAGTGGAAGCCCGGCGCGACCCCGCGTCCGGACGGCGCCTATGACGGCCGCCGTTTTACGACCACCACCGCCATGCTGTCGATTCTCGGTGCGACGCCTGACGACATGGAAGAAATCCTGAAGGGCCTTGGCTATCGCGCCGACAGCGTGACCGCGGAAGAAGCGGCTGCCTTCCTTGCAGCCCAGTCTCCAGCGGATGCCGCGCCGGCAGGTGAAGTCGTCGCGGATGGCGAGGCGGCTCCGGAAGAGATTTCCTCCGGGGACGAGCAGAGTGCCGATGCGACGCAGGATGAGACGGCAAGCACGGACGAGGCGATTGCCACGTCTGCCGGCGAAGCGGAAACCGCTATCGCCGTCGAGGCATCAACTTCCGCCGACGAGGCTGCGCCTGCAGAGCCGAAGCCGGTTCTCCTGTGGCGTCCGGGCGGTCGTAACGACAATCAGCGTGGCGCGCGTCCCGGTGGCGACCGGCGCGGGCATGGCGGCAATCGCGCACCGGCCGAAGGCCGCGGCGAAGCCCGCCGTGACGACCGTCGCCGCGACGACGAACGCCATGGCGGAAAACCCAAGGGCAAGGAGGGCGGACGCGGCGGTTTCGGCCAGAAGTCGGACGGCGGTCGTCCGGATCGGGGCGAGCGCAAGGACCGGCCCAACCGGCCCGAACGCGACAACAAGTCGCAGCCTGCCCGTTTTGAGGCCAAGCCTCCGCGAAAGGAAAAGCCGATCGATCCGGATTCGCCCTTTGCGAAGCTCGCTGCTCTGAAGGAGCAGATGAAGAAGTGACGTCCGCCGATCAACAGCCACCTTCCGGTTCGCGCCAGCGTATCGACAAGTGGCTGTTCTTTGCGCGGATACTCAAGTCTCGGACGCTGGCGCAGGAGCGGGTGTCTGCCGGGCATGTCAAGGTCAATGGCGTGAGCGTGCGCCAGCCCAGCCACCTCCTGAAGCCCGGAGATCGCCTTGAGATCGCGCTGGAGCGGCGCGATCTCGTTGTGGTGGTCTTGAAGCCGGGCGAGCGGCGCGGGCCCTACGAAGAGGCCCGCCAACTCTATGAGGACCAGACGCCACCGGAACCGGAACGCATCAGCGCGCTGGAGCAGGCGGTGCGTTCTTCCGGAAGCGGCCGCCCCACCAAAAAGGAGCGACGGGCAATCGACCGGCTGCGACCGGACGAACCTTGAAGTCTCCCATTAGAAAACTGTGTGTGTCTGTGGCTATTTTCAGGATTGTTTATCCTTGCTATAGCGCCAATAACGCAGTAGCTGACAAGCCGTCCGACCGATCCTCCCATTGGTTAAACGAGTGCGTTCAGCCGTGGTCTGAACCCAAATTTGCGCGGGCACGCGGTCGTCACCGTCCTCGCGCGGAAAACGAGCTTTTGGAGTGCCGCAATGACCTATATTGTCACCGACAATTGCATCCGCTGCAAATACACCGATTGCGTGGAGGTCTGCCCGGTCGACTGTTTCTATGAGGGCGAGAACTTCCTCGTCATTCATCCCGATGAATGCATCGATTGCGGCGTCTGCGAGCCCGAATGTCCTGCTGAGGCGATCAAGCCGGATACCGAGCCGGGTCTCGACAAGTGGCTGCAGATCAATACCGAATATGCCAAGATCTGGCCGAACATCACGGTCAAGCGCGATCCATTGCCGGAAGCCAAGGAGATGGATGGCGTCGAAGGAAAGTACGAGATGTACTTCTCGCCCAAGCCAGGGCAGGGAGACTGAGGGAGCGGATCGGGGAGCGCTCGCCTGATACTCCCCTTCGTCGGTGATTCGCCGCATTTAGGGCCGGGTCAAGTCTGCGTCGCGGCATTTAAGGCGACGTGGCAGTAAAATATTGATTTCCTCAGTTTTTTGTGATAGATTGTCGGAACTGTTCCACTTTGCGGCATTAGCATGCCCTGAACCATCACGAAAGCAAACTCATCATCCTCCGCGGGTTCCGTGACATTAACGACATTTGACTGTCGGGTCGCTGTCGCGAAGAAGGTTGTGTTTGCGTGTGACGGGCTGGATCAGGATGGAGTGACCCGACGGTTTCCCCCGTCTCATCCGGGCCTGACCGACCCGGCGCCGGCATCTTGCCGGGAGCATAACAGGGAGTTTTTGAAACGAATGACGACCCAGCAGAAGAAATCTCCGACTCGCCACGGCTTCAAGACCGGCGAGTCGATCGTCTACCCGGCACATGGTGTCGGTACCATTACCGCCATCGAAGAGCAAGAAGTAGCAGGCATGAAGCTTGAGCTTTTCGTGATCGACTTCGAAAAGGACAAGATGCGGCTGAAGGTTCCGGTCGCGAAAGCTGTGAGCATCGGCATGCGCAAGCTGTCCGAAACCGATTTCGTCGATCGCGCCCTGAAGGTCGTTCAAGGCAAGGCGCGCGTGAAGCGCACGATGTGGTCGCGTCGCGCCCAGGAATATGATGCGAAGATCAATTCCGGCGACCTGATCTCGATCGCCGAAGTGGTTCGCGATCTTTATCGCGCCGAAAACCAGCCGGAGCAGTCCTATTCCGAGCGTCAGCTCTACGAAGCCGCTCTCGATCGCATGGCTCGCGAAATCGCGGCCGTGAACAAGATGTCGGAAACCGAAGCTGTCCGTCTCGTCGAAGTGAACCTTGCCAAGGGTCCCAAGCGCGGCAAGACGATCGAGGAAGACGACGCACCGGAAGAAGAGGCGGCGTAAAGCTTGCCTTGCGTGCGGCGATTTCGGATCGCCAGCCCTTAATCTTTGAAAAGCCTCCGGTTTGCGCCGGAGGCTTTTTTTTGGGCTCCTGAAGTGCATCGCGACCTTTCAGGCTCGCTCTCCAAACTTTTCCGATGCCCGTCGGACATCCCCGGGAGACGCCGAGGGCACTAATCTCAACAAAAAGCCCCGCCGATTGGCGGGGCTTCTTCAAACTGAGCGAAACGGCGCCGAATGTGACGCTGTTCGATGTTCCGTCCGTTACTCGCGGTTGCCGAGGAAACGGAGGAGGAACAGGAAGAGGTTGATGAAGTCGAGGTAGAGCTGCAAAGCGCCCATGATCGCCTTGCGGCCGGCCATTTCCGCCCCATCGGCCTCATAATAGGATTCCTTGATGCTCTGGGTGTCGTAGGCCGTCAGGCCTGCGAAGATCAGGACGCCGATCACAGAGATGGCGAATTCCAGGGCCGAGGAGGCCAGGAAGATATTCACCAGCGAAGCGATGATCAGGCCGAACAGACCCATGATCAGGAACGAACCCATGGCCGAGAGGTCACGCTTGGTTGTGTAACCATAGAGCGACAGGGCGCCGAAGGACGCGGCCGTCACGAAGAAGGTCTGGACGATGCTGGAACCGGTATAGACCAGGAAAATCGACGATAGCGAGAGACCCATCAGCGCAGCATAAACCCAGAAGGTTGTCTGGGCGGCGGGAACGCTCATCGAGTTAATCCTGAAGCTCATGAAGAACACGAGCGCGACAGGGGCAAAGATCACCACCCATTTCAGGGCGCTGAAATAGATCGCCTGGCCGAAGGCGGTCAACTGGCCGTCGCTGCCGACCGCCATCTGGAAGGTGACGAATGCAGCAATACCGGTGATCGCGAGACCGAGAGCCATCAGGTTGTAGACCTTCAGCATGTAGGCGCGAAGGCCTTCATCGATCATCGCGGCCGACTGGGCGCCATTCTGGCCCACGCGACTCTGGTAGTTGCGGAGTTCAGACATTGTTTCCTCTTTTCAAGCTCCGATGGATGTTACGGTGTCGGGCAATACGCCCGGGCGCCGCTGCGGAGCTCAGCATGCCTGTGGATAATATGAGATTTATCGTGGCCCGCGACAAGTCCCGCCCAGGTTAAAAAGGCGTAATCATTACGCGCCTTGGTAAACGGCCTGCCTCAGAGTTCACGCAGCACGGGTGCGGCCTTCTGCCCGAGTATGCGCCAGGTGCCGGCAAGGCCGATGCCGATCGTCGTCGCCAGGGCGATCACCAGTGTCATGAGCGCGACATCGGGCAGGAAGGAGGAGGGCAGTTTCATGATCCTGGCGAGGACGAACCAGGCGACGACGCCGCCGGCAATGAGTGCGAAGATAGCGGTCGCAGCGCCGAGCAGCAGGTATTCGTAGGTAAATGCCCGGATCAGCATCGCCCGCGTTGCCCCAAGCGTCTTCAGCACGACTGCATCGTGGGTGCGGGCGCGATTGCCGGCGGCGAGCGCGCCGGAGAGCACCAGGACCGAAGCGATCAACGCAATCGCTGCCGCGGCCCGGATCGCGGTTGCGAGCTGTCCGACCAGCCGGTCGACGACGTCAAGCGCATCCTTGACCCGAACGCTGGTAATGGTCGGATAGGTCTGCGTGACGGCTTTCAGGATTGCCGCCTCGTCCGAGGTCGTGGCGCCCGGATCGGTCAATGTCGCCAGCCAGGCATGCGGCGCACCGGCAAAGGTGTGGGGAGAAAAGACCATGACGAAGTTGATCGACAGCGACTCCCATTCCACCTTGCGGAAATTGGCAATTCTGGCGGTGATGTTTCGTCCCAGCACGTTGACTGTAACGGTGTCGCCGAGTTTCAGGCCGAGTTCTCGCGCTTCCTCGGCGGAGAAGGATACAAGCGGTTCCCCGGTATAACCGGCCGGCCACCAGCTTCCTTCCGTAACGGAGGCGTTCTCCGGCAGATCGGCGGAATAGGTGATTCCACGGTCGCCGCGCAGCACCCAGCGCCCCTCCGGAGGGACCTGCATTTTGGTAACGTCGGTGCCGTTGAAGGCGAGGATGCGACCCCTGAGCATAGGAACTTCGACGATATTTCCCTTCGGCGCCCGCTGCTGCAGGATCGAGCGGAAACCGTCGAGGTCGGCCTTCTGGATATCGACGAAGAAAAAGTTGGGCGCCCTTTCCGGCAGGTTTCCGGTTAGTTCCTTGCGCAGGTTGCCGTCGATCAGAGCAAGCGCCACAAGCAGGCTGAGACCAAGCCCGAGCGAAAGCGTCACTGCCGGCGTCAATGCGCCGGGCCGGTGTATGTTTCCAACGGCGAGCCGGAGCGCCGGGGACGGCATATGCGGGCTGCGCCGGGCGAGGAAGGCGATCAGCAGCGCGACAAGCCTTAGGAGGAGGAAACCGGCGGCCATCGCCACGAGAAAGATTGCTGCAATGCGACGGTCGTCGGACGTGAAAATCGCAAGCGCCGCCAACGCGGCCAGCGCCAGCGCGGTCGCTGCGACGTAAGGCCATGCCGGAAGCCCGCGTGCCTCAAAGCCCTGTTCCCGGAAAAGTGCCGTCGCCGGGACCTTGCGGGCGTGACCCAGCGGCAGGATCGCGAAGGCGAGTGTCACCAGCATGCCGAATACGGCCGCAAGCAGCAGGGCTCCGGGATAAAGCCGGGGGTCCGGAGAGATCGGCAGGATGCCGGCCAGATAGCTTGCGGCAATGATCGGGGCGATGGCGCCGAGCAGGAGACCGATGCCGATACCGATCGCGGCGACGATGGCGATCTGGAAGAGATAGACCATCACCACCACCGAGGCCGGGGCGCCGAGGCATTTCAGCGTTGCGATCACCGTGCGCTTGCAATCGAGGAAGGCACGCACGGCATTGGCGACGCCGACGCCGCCGACCACCAAGGCCGTCAGGCCGACCAGCGTCAGGAACTGCGAGAAACGGTCTATATTCTCCGTGAGCGACGGAGCGGCGCGGTCGCTGGTGCGGATAGACCAGCCGGCATTCGGCAATTCCTTCTGCGCTCTTTGACGCACGTCCTCCGGTCCGGGTGCCGGGTCGTTATAGCGGACTTTGTAGGCGTGTTCGACGAGGCTGCCGGTTTCGATAAGGCCGGTTGCCCTGAGCGCATCCCGGCTGGTCAGGAGACGCGGGGCGAAGCCGAAGCCGTCGGAAATGGAATCCGGTTCGTTGACGATGGCGCCGGTGATCCTGAAGCGGGCTTTTCCGACAAGGATCTCCTGGCCGACCGACAGGCCGAGCCTTTCCAGAAGCAGGGGTGCTGCGACGGCGCCATAGGCTCCGTCTTTCAAGGCAAGGAGGTCGAGTATCGATAGGGGCGGCTCGGTGACGAGGGCGCCATAGAGGGGATAGGCCTCATCGACGGCCTTGACCTCAACCAGCGACTGATCCGATCCGTCCGGCAGGCGGGCCATCGAACGCAGCACCGTCGAAGCGGATACCTTTCCCAGGCCTTCCAGGAAGCGCATCTCTTCGCCGTTCGCCTCGCGATTGGTCAGTTCGAAGCGGACGTCTCCGGCAAGGAGGGTGCGGCCTTCGGAGGAAATGGAATCGGTAATCGCGGTGGAGACGGAATTTACCGCCGCGATGGCCCCGGTGCCGAGCGCGATGCAGGCGAGGAAGATGTAAAAGCCTTTCAAGCCGCCGCGCAGTTCCCGAAGTGCTATTCGAAAGGCGATGCCGAGCCGTGATGTAAAGTCCTTCATGCCGGCTGCCGTTCCGGCTGTCTTTTGTCACCCACGAGATCGGCGGCGATGCGCCCGGAGGCGACGCGCACTTGGCGGGAGCAGCGGTCGGCGAGCGCCGGATCGTGGGTGACCAGCACCAGCGTCATGCCGCGTTCTGCCTGCTTGGCAAACAGGAGATCGGCAATCTGGCGGCCGGTTTCCACGTCGAGATTTCCCGTCGGTTCATCCGCGATCAGCACGGCCGGCGAAGGGGCAAGGGCGCGTGCTATGGCGACGCGCTGCTGTTCGCCGCCCGAAAGCTGCCCGGGATAGTGATCCAGGCGTTCGCCGAGGCCAACGGCCTGAAGTTCCTTCCGCGCGATATCGAAGGGATTCCGCGTGTTCGCAAGTTCCAGCGGAACCGCCACGTTCTCAAGCGCGGTCATGTTGGCGATCAGGTGAAAGGACTGAAAAACGATGCCGATGTTCCTTCCGCGGAAATCGGCGAGCGCATCTTCCCCAAGGCGATGCAGCGGTTCGCCGTTGACGTTGATTTCGCCGCTGTCGAGCCGTTCCAGTCCGGCGAGCACCATCAACAGGGTGGACTTTCCCGAACCCGAGGGACCGACGATGCCAACCGATTCACCCTGGGAGATGGCAAGGTCTATATTCTTCAGCACATGCACCGAGGCTGCGGCGCTTCCGAGCGTCAGATCGGCCTTCTTGAGTTCGATGATGGTTTTTCTCACGCTTGCCCGCCTTATATAGATTGGCGCGAAGAGGCCGCCGCGCACCGTCATCGGCCCCGCCAATTTAGGAAAGGCACAATGAGATTTAAAGCCGCTCTTCTTCATTTAGCCGTGATCCTGGGCGGGATGTTCCCGCTCGCGTCTTTCGCGTCGGCCGAGTCCCTGCAGCTTGTCGGCTTCGGCGACAGCCTGATGGCGGGCTATCAATTGCCGCAGGAGGATGCGTTGCCGGCCCGTCTCGAGGCGGCGCTGGTCGCGCGGGGGCATGACGTCGTCATCGCCAATGCGGGTGTCTCGGGTGACACGACCTCGGCGGGGCTTTCCCGCGTCGACTGGTCCGTACCCGATGGTACGAGCGGTGTGATCCTGGAACTTGGTGCAAACGATGCCCTGCGCGGTGTCGCTCCGGAAGAGACGGAACGAAATCTCGAGGCAATCATTAGCCGGCTTAAAGGGCGCGGCATTCCGGTGTTGCTGGTCGGGATGCTTGCGCCCCCCAACATGGGCGAGGACTATGCCCAGCGTTTCAACCGCATCTATCCGAGGCTTGCGGAAAAATACGCGCTTGCCTTCTATCCCTTTGTTCTCGATGGCGTTGCCGCTCAGGCGGCACTGCAATTGGAGGACGGAATGCATCCGAATGCAAAGGGTGTGGCGACCATGGTCGAGCGCATGCTGCCGGTCACGGAGAGCTTCCTCAAAACGATTAAGGACAAGCCGAAATAATAGCTTGCACGCATGCCCATTGCGTGATTCGCTATGAGCATCTGCAAAAAGATTCGGGGAGCTCGCTATGCCGAGATTATTTACTGCCCTCGAAATTCCGCGCAATGCGGCATTAAGCCTCTCCCTTCTGCGCGGTGGTCTTCCCGGTGCCCGATGGATCGATGTGGAGAATTACCACATCACTCTTCGCTTCATCGGCGATGTGGATGGTCGCACCGCCGACGAGATCGTCGACCGACTCGACCGTATCGACCGTCCCGAATTCCAGCTCAGTCTCAATGGCATCGGTTCTTTCGGATCGAAGAAACCGCATTCGGTCTGGGCCGGCGTGTCTCCCGCTCCGGAGATGTATGCCTTGCAGGCGGAAATCGAACGAATCTGCCAGCGCATAGGCCTGCCGCCGGATCCGCGAAAGTTCACGCCGCATGTGACGCTCGCGCGCCTCAAGTCGGCGCGTGTCGACGATGTCGTGCATTACCTCGCCGGCCGCGGCGATTTCCATACGGCTCCCTTTACCGTCACGCGCTTCGTGCTGCTGTCGTCGAAGGAATCGGTCGGCGGCGGTCCTTACCTGACGGAAGAGGTCTTCCCTCTTCACGAGGCCCGGGCCGCTTCCAGTTTTTCCAAAATGGAACTGCAGCCGGTCAAGAGCATGCTGTAGACCCGTTCGAAGTCCGCAAGACCGCCGTAATAGGGGTCTGGGATCTCCGTTCCGTCCGCGAACCCATAGTCGCCGAACAGTGCGATATCGCTTTGGCATCCGGATGGTGCCATCTTTCGCAGATGGGCGAGATTGTTCTTGTCCATAGCCAGAATCAGGCCGGACCGCTTGAAATCTGATGGGTCGACGCGCCGCGCGCGAAGGTCGGAAATATCTATCCCGTGACCGAGGGCCACTTTCATGGAACGATGGTCCGGCGGTTGGCCGATGTGCCAGCCGCCCGTTCCGGCTGAATCGGCCGGATAGGAAGAGGCGAGGCCGCGCTGCCCGGCCAGATGGCGAAAGATGCCTTCGGCCAAAGGCGAGCGGCAGATATTGCCGAGGCAGACGAAAAGGATTGGGAACGCAGTCATCCAGGCCCTGATCGAGGAGGTATCGCTGCCATGAAATACGAAAAACTGGACCCAGCTGCAATCGATACGATGCTTGCGGAACGACGGGGGTGGGAACTCGGACGGGATGGGGCCGCAATCAGCCGCAGCTTCCGCTTCAGGGACTTCAGCGAAGCCTTCGCCTTCATGACCCGCTGCGCCCTGCTTGCGGAAAAGATCGATCACCATCCGGAATGGTTCAACGTCTATAACCGCGTCGACATCATTCTTTCCACCCATGCCGTCTCGGGCCTGAGTGCGCTGGACTTCAAAATGGCGGAGGCGATCGACCGTCTGTTGCCGGCCGATTGATTTCATCTCGCCATTCACCATATTTTGATCGTGTCTAAACACGAGGATCATGAAGGCATGGACGATATCAAAATCGGCGAGATCCTGCTGCCCGGTGACGAGGAAACGCAGGCGAGGCAGGAGGAGAATGTCCGCGCGAAATTCTGGCCGACGCTGAAGAGGGCGTTGCGACAGATCCCGTTCTCGCGTGACGTCGTCGCTTCGTTCTATTGTGCGACCGACCGGGAAACGCCCTTGCGGGTGCGTGGCATCCTCCTTGCCGCGCTCGGTTATTTCGTGTTGCCGCTCGACACGATCCCGGACATGTTCGCCCTTATCGGATTCACCGACGATATCGCGGTGCTGACGACGGCGATTGCGCTGATCAGCGGGCATATCAATGAACGGCATTACATGGCGGCGGACCGGATGCTCGCGGACAATCCCTCGGCGCAGGACGCCGCCTGAGCGACTGAAACGGGCCGGATGAAAAATCCGGACTGCGAAGGTCGGCGAACAAAGACGCATGCAGCCCAACTCTTGCCCGATTTCTTGAATCTAGATCAAATCATCGGGAGGGATGGTGCGGTAAACATCTCCCCATGGCCCGGTCATATACGGAAACCAAGACTGTGCAGCGACCTGCGACAAGAAACATCGCGGCGTTGACGGTTTGGTAACCTAAATTAAGTCAAACTGAATCAGGTTTCGACGAAAAATATCCCGATCTCCCCGATCGGGCGATGGATGGAAACACAACCGGCAGGAAGACATGTTCGCAAGAAGTACCGTAACCGCAGTGGCAATCATCCTGGCAAGCGGCGGCATCGCTGCTGCCCAGTCGCCCACTCGCATCGAGCAGTTCAAGGCCTGGGGTGCCTATTCTTACAAGTCGAATAGCGGAACGGTCTGCTATGTATTGTCGGTGCCGACCGACAAGCAGCCGCCTGCCGTCAATCATGGGGATATCTTTTTTGTCATATCCCAGCGCCCCGGCCAGAACATTTCCTATGAGCCTCAGGCCATGATGGGCTATCCGTTGAAAGAGAACTCGAAGGTTAACGTCACGGTCGACAACAAGAATTTCGTGATGTTTGTGAAGGACACTTCGGCCTGGGTGGAAAATGCCGCCGAGGAACCGGCGCTGGTTGCGGCGATGAAGACGGGTCATTCGATGACGGTCAAGGCGACCTCGGCCCGTGGAACCGGAACTGCCTATACCTATTCGCTTTCGGGTATTTCGGCTGCGCTGAAAAAGATCGAAGGCTGCAAGTAAGTCCGGCCCGACAAGGGCTGTGCACGAAGGGCCGGCGGAAGCCGGCTTTTCGCGTTTCGGGGAAGCCTCATATTCGGCGTGACGCAGGGCAAAAAAACTGCTAAAGGCGCGACCCGAGCCGGAAGGTCCGCACAAATTTGCGCGCCTGCGGATTTTTCTGAAGCGTGTCGCGATCCTGCGGATAGCATCCTGCGCTTCGGTTTCGTGTTTTTCGCATGTCGTGATTGCAAAACCGATCGACACGTTTGCCCGACATGCCTTAGGTGCATCGAAGCGATCGAAAGCGCCCGCTTTTAAGGCGGTCGCTTGATCGGCGCATTGGGTCAGGAAGGTTGAGCGGCATGGCCGTCATGGAAAATGTGATCGCACGTGATGTTGCACCGGCGGCGCCCGGGCCGGCAAGGCTGTCCGAGAAACCGTCCCTGATCGGCCTCAGCCGGGAGGACATGGCGGCAGCCCTGCGCGAAAAGGGTGTGGCGGAACGGCAGGTCAAGATGCGCGTCAGCCAGCTGTGGAACTGGCTCTACGTGCGCGGCGTTTCCGACTTCGACGCGATGACCAATGTCGCCAAGGACATGCGTGAAATGCTGAAGACGCATTTCACCATTGCCCGCCCGGAGATCGTCGAGGAACAGGTCTCCAACGATGGCACCCGCAAGTGGCTGCTGCGCTATCCCGCGCGCGGGGCCGGCCGGCCCGTCGAGGTCGAGACCGTCTACATCCCCGAGGAAGGCCGTGGAACGCTTTGCATTTCCAGCCAGGTCGGCTGTTCGCTCACCTGTTCCTTCTGCCACACCGGCACGCAGCGGCTGGTGCGCAACCTGACGGCGGAGGAAATTCTTTCGCAGCTTCTGCTCGCCCGCGACCGTCTGGGCGATTTCCCCGATCGCGACGTGCCTGTCGGTGCCATGGTGCCTTCCAGCGATCGCAAGATCACCAACATCGTCATGATGGGCATGGGCGAGCCGCTCTACAATTTTGAGAACGTCAAGCAGGCCTTGCTGATCGCCTCGGATGGCGACGGCCTGTCACTTTCGAAGCGGCGTATCACGCTTTCCACATCCGGCGTCGTGCCCGAAATCTTCCGTACCGGAGAGGAGATCGGCTGCATGCTGGCAATCTCTCTGCACGCCGTGCGCGACGAGTTGCGCGACATGCTGGTGCCGATCAACAAGAAGTATCCGCTGAAAGAACTGATCGACGCCTGCCGGAAGTATCCCGGCCTTTCGAATGCCCGCCGCATCACCTTCGAATATGTGATGCTGAAGGACGTGAACGACAGTCTTGAGGACGCCAAGGCGCTGGTGCAGCTCCTCAAGGGGGTTCCTGCGAAGATCAATCTCATACCGTTCAATCCGTGGCCCGGCACCAACTACCAGTGTTCCGACTGGGCGCAGATCGAGAAGTTCGCGGACTTCGTTAACCAGGCCGGCTATGCCTCGCCGATCCGCACTCCGCGCGGTCGCGATATCCTTGCTGCTTGCGGCCAGCTGAAGTCGGAGTCCGAGCGCATGCGCAAGACCGAGCGCCTCGCTTTCGAGGCGATGATGATCGTGGGCCACGGCGAGGACGACTAAGGTCTGACGTGTCTTCGGCCTGCGCGATTGATTTTGACCGGTCGCTTCCATAAGAAGACCGGATAAAACAAAATCCCGGAGGTTACCCCATGCGTGCAATTCTGCTCGCCCTGTTTGCAGCCACTGCGATCGTCCTGCCTGCCAAGGCCGAGGACGTGACCGTTGCGGTTACCGCAATCGTCGAACATCCCGCTCTCGATGCGGCGCGCGATGGTATCAAGGAGGCGCTTGCCGAAGCCGGCTACAAGGACGGCGAAAACCTGAAATTCGTCTACGAGTCGGCCCAGGGCAATCCGGGCACGGCCGCGCAGATCGCACGCCAGTTCGTGGGCGACGCCCCGACTGTTATCGTGCCGATCTCCACGCCGTCCGCCCAGGCCGTGGTCGCTGCCACCCGCGACATTCCGGTTGTCTTTACCGCCGTTTCCGATCCGCTCGGCGCGCAGCTCGTCAAGGACATGGAAAAGCCCGGCGGAAACGTTACCGGCCTTTCGGACATGTCGCCGGTTGCCGACCATGTCGCGCTCATCAAGGAAATCACGCCGAACGCCAAGTCGATCGGCTTCATCTACAACTCCGCCGAAGCCAACTCCGTCTCGACGCTTGCAGCTCTCAAGGCTGAAGCCGAGAAGGCCGGCCTGACGGTCGTCGAATCCGTCGCCACCAAGTCGGCGGAAGTACAGGGTGCGACACGTGCACTCGTCGGCCGTGCTGATGTAATCTACATTCCGACCGACAACACGATCGTTTCTGCCTTCGAAGCCGCCGTCGGCGTTGCTGAGGAAGCGAAGATTCCGCTTTATGCAGGCGACACGGATTCCGTTTCTCGCGGCGCGCTCGCAGCCCTCGGCTTCAACTATTTCGACGTGGGCAAACAGACCGGCGAAGTCGTCGCTCGTGTCCTGAAGGGCGAAAAGCCCGGCGACATCGCGGTTCGCGTTGCAGCCGGCACCGATCTCGTGATTAACAAGGCCGCGGCCGCCAAGATGGGCGTCACCTTCCCGGAAAGCGTCACCAACCGCGCGACCAAAACGATCGAATAACAAATCGGACAGCGGGGCCGCGGTCGCGGCCCTTGCTCTTGCCGGGCTGCAGGCGGGCACGTCGTGACGTTCGCCGCAAGCTTGAAGGACTTCTGCCGTGAGCCAAATCGCCTTCTGGGGTGCCGTTGAGCTGGGTCTGGTCTTCGCCTTCGTGGCGATTGGCGTTTATCTTGCCTTCCGTGTCCTCGATTTTCCCGACCTGACCGTCGATGGTTCTTTTCCTCTTGGGGCCGCGGTTGCCGCAGTCCTCATCATTGCGGGATTGAACGCATGGGTGGCGACTGCCGTCGCCATGGTGGCCGGATCGGCGGCCGGTCTCGTGACCGCGCTGTTGAACGTGCGTTTTCGCATTCTCAACCTGTTGGCCTCGATTCTAACGATGATTGCGCTTTTCTCCGTGAACCTCAGGGTGATGGGCAAACCGAACGTGGCGCTGCTCAATCAGGACACCATGCTGACGCCGTTCTACGGTCACGGGATTCCCGAATATTACGTGCGCCCACTCTTCCTCTTTGCCCTGGTCGCCATCGCGATCTTCCTCGTTTGGCGTTTTCTCGAAAGCGATGCCGGTCTTGCCATGCGCGCGACCGGCGCCAATGCGCGCATGGCCCGCGCGCAGGGCGTGCAGACGGATAACCAGATCTATCTCGGCATCGCGCTTTCCAATGCGCTGGTAGCGCTTGGCGGCGCATTGTTTGCCCAGACGAACGGCTTTGCCGACGTTACCTCCGGCGTCGGCACCATTGTCGTCGGTCTTGCGGCCGTCATCATCGGTGAGACACTGTTCGGCAAACGCGGCCTGCTTGTTGCCCTTATCGGCTGCGTCGTCGGCTCGATTGCCTATCGCCTTGCCATCCAGCTTGCGCTGTCCAGCGACGTGCTCGGCCTCAAGGCCTCCGATCTGAACTTCGTGACGGCGGTGCTGGTTGCTGTCGCGCTCGTGCTTCCCAGACTACGCCGGGGAGGAGCTTCGGCATGATTTCGCTCGAAAACATCGATGTCGTCTTCGGCCGCGGCACGCCGCTGCAAAAACAAGCGCTGAAAAATGTCAGTCTCACCATCGAGACGGGGTCCTTCGTCACCGTAATTGGCTCCAACGGCGCGGGCAAGTCGACGTTGCTCGGCGTGCTTGCCGGCGATGTTTTGCCGACCTCCGGCCACGTCAACATCGGCAATGCGGATGTGTCTCGCAGGCCGACCGCCAGCCGTGCCGGGCTCGTGGCCCGCGTCTTCCAGGATCCGCTCGCCGGCAGTTGCGGTGCGCTCTCCATCGAGGAGAACCTCGCGCTTGCGGCCATGCGCGGCAAGCGTCGGGGTCTTTCGGCGGCGCTTGGCGGCAATCGCCGCGGGGAATTTCGCGATCGCGTGGCGGCGCTCAATCTCGGGTTGGAAAATCGCATGGCCGACCGGATGGACCTTTTGTCCGGGGGGCAGCGTCAGGCGGTCTCGCTGGTGATGGCGACACTCAGCGGTTCCGATGTGCTGTTGCTTGACGAACATACGGCGGCGCTCGACCCGGGCATGGCCGAGTTCATCATGAACCTCACGCAGTCCATCGTATCGGAGCGCAAGCTGACAACCCTGATGGTGACGCATTCCATGCGTCAGGCGCTGGATTTCGGTGCCCGCACCATCATGCTGCATGCCGGCGAGATCGTTCTCGACGTTGCCGGCGACAGCCGCAAGGACCTCGAGGTGGAAGACCTGATAAACATGTTCCGACGCATTCGTGGCCAGACGCTTGATGACGACGAGTTGCTGATCGGCTGAGCCGGTAAGGCGCGTTCTTGAACGGCGTCCGGTTTCGACCCCGGGCGCCTTTTTGTTTCATGTTCAGCGGGCCTGGGTGAAGAGGATCTTCACGGCGAAAATCGAGAAAACACCAGCGAAAGTGTAGTCGACGGCGCGGAGAACCTTGCGGTTCGCCTGCAGCCAACTCGACAGGACGTCGGCCATGTAGATGATGCCGAGACCAATCGGCAGCGACAGGAAAATCGACCAGATGCCGAGAAAGAGCAGCTTGCCGGTGACATGCGGATCGCTGGCGCTGACGAATTGCGGCAGGAAGGTCATGAAGAAGATGATGACCTTCGGGTTCAGCAGATTGACCCAGAGCCCGTTCAGGAAAGCCTGAACCGGCTGCGACTGGCGCTGGCCGTCGGCGCGCACGACGAAGTTCGAGCCGTGACGCACCGCCTGGATGGCGAGCCACAGCAGATAGCCGGCGCCACCGGTCTTCAGGATGGTGAAGGCAGTGGGCGAAGCAACGATCAGCGCCGAAATGCCGAAGGCCACCAGCATGGTGTGAATCGAAATCCCGAAACTAGTGCCTGCAAGGGTCATAAGCCCTGTTGCCCGGCCGTCGCGCAGGGAGCGGCTGATCCAGAGCGTCATATCCGGTCCGGGCGTGATGGCGAGCAGAAAAATGGCCAAGCTGAAGGCGAGGAGGGTGGGAAGGCTCGGGATGAATTCCATGGAGGCAGGTCCGCAACAGAGAGAAGCCCGGTATGGGCGACGCTATATGCGCCATCCATACCGGGCTGCGGGCGGATTGCCAATCGGCCTTATTGACCGTTCAGGAAGGCCCTGAACTTCTGTGCATAGTCCGGGTGCCAGCGGGACAATGGCGGCCGGTTCTCTACAATGTCCCCGGCGGCCCAGAGGATGCGCTTTTCATCGGTCGCACGGTCCACGTCGTTGTCGGGGCACAGGATATAGAAATCGCCCCTCTCTATGCTCTCCAGCATGAAGGCTATTGTCTCTTCCGGCGTCCAGGCGCCTTCGGGCTTTGTCTTGGCGTCTCCCTGTGTCAGCCTGGTAAAGACCCAGCCGGGGATCAGCAGGTGAGCCGATACCCGGCATCCCTCGGTGGTGCGCAGTTCGTGCTGCAGGGCCTCGGTAAAGGCCTTCACACCCGCCTTCGACACGTTGTAGGCCGGATCGCCTGGTGGAGTGGTGATGCCCTGTTTCGAGCCGGTGTTGATGATGAGGCCGGGTTCGCCATGGGCCATCATGTTCGGCCCGAAAACCCGTGTGCCGTTGACGACACCCATCAGGTTGACCGTGAGAACGTTTTCCCAATTGGCCTGCGAACCGAAAATGCTGCTGCCCGGCTGGATGCCCGCATTGTTCATGAGAAGGTGAACGCGGCCGAAACGCTGGATGACAGCCCGTTCGAGCGCTTCCAGATCGGCAAGCCTGCCGACGTCGGTCTCGATCGCCACGATATCCGTATCGGGGTTCGGGGAGAGTTCTGCGACCTGCCGGCATGCATCCGCCAGGGGATCGCCGCCGAGATCGGCAAGAACGACGCACATGCCCTTGCGGGCAAAGGCTTTTGCGGCTGCGAGACCGATGCCGGACGCAGCACCGGTGACGACGGCGACATTGCCTTTTGAGATTGCCTGTTGCTGCATATGGAGCCCTCTTCTGATGACGATAGCGCATGTGATATGGGGCTTCGATCCAACCGGTCAAACACGAAGCCTTCATGACGGACGTCCCGTCCTTCTTTCCGCTGCGGGCCGTTCCTCTTGCGCAGCGCGATAATCTCGCTAAAAGTGCCCGCAAACCAAGGGTTCGTATGCCCTTGGCTGCTCACGCTCACGAACGGACTTCTCATCATGGCATCGCATAAAGACGTGAAGAAGGTCGTGCTCGCCTATTCCGGCGGCCTCGACACCTCGATCATCCTGAAATGGCTTCAGACCGAACTCGGCGCCGAAGTCGTGACCTTTACCGCCGATCTCGGCCAGGGCGAGGAACTCGAGCCGGCACGCAAGAAGGCCGAGATGCTTGGCATCAAGGAGATCTTCATCGAGGACGTGCGCGAAGAGTTCGTCCGCGACTTCGTCTTCCCGATGTTCCGCGCCAACGCCGTCTATGAAGGCGTCTACCTACTCGGCACGTCCATTGCGCGTCCGCTGATCTCCAAGCACCTGATCGAGATTGCCAGGAAGACCGGCGCCGATGCGATTGCCCACGGGGCGACCGGCAAGGGCAACGACCAGGTGCGCTTCGAGCTTTCGGCCTATGCGCTGAACCCCGACATCAAGATCATCGCCCCCTGGCGTGACTGGGCGTTCAAGAGCCGCACGGACCTCCTCGAATTCGCCGAGAAGAACCAGATCCCGGTTGCCAAGGACAAGAAGGGTGAGGCTCCCTTCTCCGTCGACGCAAACCTGCTGCACTCTTCTTCCGAGGGCAAGGTTCTGGAAGATCCGTCGCAGGAAGCGCCCGAATATGTGCATATGCGCACGATTTCGCCGGAATCTGCGCCGGACAAGGCCACGATCATCAAGATCGGTTTTGAAAAGGGTGATGCCGTATCGATCGACGGCGTTCGGCTGAGCCCGGCGACCCTTCTTGCCAAGCTCAACGACTATGGTCGCGACAACGGCATCGGGCGCCTCGACCTCGTCGAGAACCGCTTCGTCGGCATGAAGTCCCGTGGCGTCTATGAGACCCCCGGCGGCACAATCCTGCTCGCAGCGCATCGCGCGATCGAGTCGATCACGCTCGATCGCGGTGCCGCTCACCTCAAGGACGAGTTGATGCCGCGCTATGCCGAACTGATCTACTACGGCTTCTGGTTCTCGCCGGAACGCGAGATGCTGCAGGCCGCGATCGACCTAAGCCAGCGCCATGTCGAAGGCGAAGTCACCCTCAAGCTCTACAAGGGCAATGTGATGGTGATTGGCCGCGAATCGCCGAAGTCGCTCTATTCCGACAAGCTGGTGACCTTCGAGGACGACCAGGGCGCCTATGACCAGAAGGATGCCGCCGGTTTCATCAAGCTCAATGCGTTGCGCCTGCGCACGCTCGCCAAGCGCAATCTCAAGGGCTGAAAGCAGCCTCCGGGATTGAAATCGCAAAACCGCCGAGGTCTGGGCTCCGGCGGTTTTTTTATTGCGGATTTGCTCAGGCCATGCGTCGGCGGGCGGCCAGCAGGCCAAGATAGGCAAAGATTGCCGTGAACTCCATGACGGGGATGATGGTGCCGAAGGCCGTGAGCGGATCGCCGAGCGTCGCTGCGGCGAGGCCGCCGAGGAAACCCGAGCCCATCTGCACGAAGCCGAGAAGGGCGGCTGCGGAACCGGCTATCTCCGGATGTGGCTGGAGACCGGCCGTGGTGATGTAGGGGATCACGAAGGCAATGCCGAAGGAGCAGACGGCAACCGGGCCCATGATCGACAGGAAGGTCGGCTCGATCAGCCGGACGGAAAGTGCGATCATCACTCCGCCGATACCGACAAGGGCAAGGCCGGTGCGCAAGGAACCTTTTTCGCCCAGCCGACGGCTGAGGAAACGCAGCGCAACGGAGCCCGCGAAGTAGAAGCCTGACTGCATCAACATGCCGAGACCGAACTGGCTGGGCGTAAGCCCCACCCGATTGATTAGCACGAAGGGCAGCATGGTCGACTGGGCATAAAGCGCACCGACGCAGCCGCCCAGCACGAGGGCGCAGAACAACACTCTGAGATCGCTGATCAGTGTGGCATAGGCGGTCAGCAGACGGACCGGCCGAATGCGCGACCTGTCCGGGATCGTCGTTTCCGCCATCAGGAAGCTGACGGCCAAACCGCTGAACATGCCGAAGCCGACCATCAGATGGAAGATCGCCTGCCAGCCTGACAGGGAGAGCGCAAGGCCACCGAGCGTCGGTCCCGCCGCCGGACCGATGGCCAGCATGATGCCCATCATGTTGAGGATGCGGGCTGCCTCCGGACCGGTGAATTGGTCTCGGACGATCGCGCGGGAAACGGTGACGCCGACCGAGGCGCCGATACCCTGAATTAGGCGACCGACAAGAAGCCACTCGACCGAAGGCGCGAAGGCCGCCGTGAGGCTTCCGGCGATATAGATGGCAAGGAAGGCGAGCGTCGCCTTTCGCCGACCGAAGGCGTCCGACATTGGTCCCGAGAGAAGCTGCGCGCAGGCAAAGCCGCCGAAATAGACCGAGAGGCTGAGCTTGATTGCGCTGTCGGTGGTCCCGAAGGCCTTTACCAGTTCCGGCATGGCGGGGGTATAGATTGCCATGGAAATGGGGCCGATGGTGGTCAGCAGTGCGCCGATCAGCGAAGTGCGGCGCTCGCTCATGCGAGCCTGGGTCATGCTCTTCCGTTCGTTATGATGGTCCGGGCGCCGCGGTCACGCGGCCCGGGTCGGAAAGGGACTTCGCCACCTTTTACGATCGGAAGACGTTCTTGGCGAGAGGCGAAATATACCAACTCCGCGACAGGTCTCCTGCATCGGAGGCCCAGAAATTTTGTCTCCATCATCGTTTGTGCGCTTGCCAAGCAAATGATCGGGATACCATATCGCTTGAGGTGTCTGCTTCGCGGGCATCTGAGCAAAGATCGTCCAGGGGAAAATCGTCATGAGCAAAACGTCGTCATTCAGTCCCGCCGTCTTCGAATGGAATGGCCCCAACGGGTTGCCGCGCTTCGAAGCCGTTTCGGATGACGATTTCGCGCCGGCTTTTGACGCAGCGCTTGCCGAGCATGACGCGGAGATCGACGCCATCGCGACCAATCCCGAGGCTCCGACCTTCGCCAATACCGTCGTTGCCCTGGAAATGGCAGGAGACAATCTTTCGCGCGTATCCTCGCTGTTTTGGAACCGCGCCGGCGCGCATACCAACGACGCGATCCAGGCGCTGGAACGCGAGATCGCGCCGAAGATGTCGCGTCACTATTCGAAGATCGGCATGAATGCGGACCTCTTCCACCGCATCGATGCGCTGTGGGAAAGACGCGATGATCTTGGCCTGACAACGGAGGAGCTGCGCGTTCTCGAACGTCACTGGAAGGGTTTCGTGAAATCCGGCGCCAAGCTCGAAAAGGCGAAGCAGGAGCGGCTCGCCGCGATCAATGAAAAGCTGGCGGGACTTGGCGCCTGCTTCGGGCAGAATGTGCTGTCGGACGAGAAATCCTGGGCGCTGCCGCTTGATGGCGATGCCGACCTTGCCGGCATTCCCGATTTCCTGAAGGATTCCATGGCTGCGGCTGCGCAGGCCCGCGGCAAGGGCGAGGCCTATGTGGTGACGCTGTCGCGTTCCATCATCGAGCCGTTCCTCACTTTTTCCACGCGCCGGGATCTGCGCGAACAGGCCTTCAACGCCTGGATTTCCCGCGGCGTCAATGGCGGTGAGACCGACAACCGCGACATCGTCAAGGAAACGCTGGCGCTGAGGTCGGAGAAGGCAGGACTGCTCGGTTACAAGGATTTCGCCAGCTATAAGCTCGACGACACCATGGCCAAGACTCCGGAAGCGGTGAACGAACTGCTGATGAAGGTGTGGAACAAGGCGGTGGTGCAGGCGAAGTCCGAGGAGGAAGAGCTTGCCGGCCTGATCGCCGAGGAGGGCAAGAACCACGAGGTTATGCCCTGGGACTGGCGTCACTATGCCGAGAAGTTGCGCGCCCGCAAATTCGACTTCTCGGAGGCCGAGCTCAAGCCCTACCTCCAGCTCGAAAAGATCATCGAGGCCTGCTTCGACGTCGCCGGGCGCCTGTTCGGCATCAAGGCGGTGCCGCTCAAGGATGTCGCCGGCTATCATCCGGATGTCCGGGTCTTCGAAATCCGCGACCGTGACGACAAGCTCGTCGCCATGTTTCTCGGCGATTATTTCGCCCGGCCATCCAAGCGTTCCGGTGCCTGGATGAGTTCCTTCCAGTCGCAGCACAAGCTGCCCTTGAAGAACGGTACCGTCGGCGAGATCCCGATCATTTACAATGTCTGCAATTTCGCCAAGCCGGAGGAAGGTAAGCCAGCGCTGCTGTCGCTCGACGATGCGCGCACCCTGTTCCACGAGTTCGGCCATGCGGCCCATGGCATGCTGTCGGATGTGACCTATCCCTCCGTATCGGGCACCGGGGTTTCCCGCGATTTCGTCGAACTGCCGTCGCAGCTTTACGAGCACTGGCTGACGGTGCCGGACATCCTCAAGACCTATGCCGTCCATTACGAGACGGGACAGTCGATGCCGCAGGCCCTTCTCGACAAGGTTCTGGCAGCCCGCACCTTCAATGCCGGTTTCGCTGCAGTGGAATTCACCTCGTCGGCGCTGGTCGACATGGCTTTCCATACCCGCGGTCCGGTCGAGGATCCGATGGCGGTTCAAGCGGAAGTGCTGGCGAAGATCGGCTTGCCGCGCTCGCTGGTGATGCGTCATGCGACGCCTCATTTCCAGCATGTCTTCGCCGGAGATGGCTATTCCGCCGGTTATTATTCCTACATGTGGTCGGAGGTGCTGGATGCGGATGCCTTTGCGGCCTTCGAGGAGACGGGTGACGCCTTCGATCCCGTCATGGCCGAGCGGCTGAAGGCGAACATCTATTCCGTCGGCGGCTCCGTCGATCCGGAAGAGGCTTATAAGGCTTTCCGCGGCCGGTTGCCGAGCCCCGACGCCATGCTGAAGCAGAAGGGATTGGCGGCCTGACGGCGCACGATCTTCCAATCAACGCCGGGTACGCCTAGCGTAACCCGGCGTTGGAAAAGGCTACGAATTGTCCTTCGAGACGGCCTGCGATGACGCCGCCCGTCTCTAGAACAGCACCAACCGATATGCGTGCCCGTCCCCGTCGAGCCAGCAACCGTGCAAATGAAGCCCATACATCCCGATCGACCAGATAGGAACGCGCGGTGAAGTCATCGTCGATCGGGGAAAGGTAGTCCATGCTGTTGTGCTGGATGACCACCCGGCTTTCCAGTCCCTCGGATTTCAGCCGCAGGTGGACGAGCGACCAGGCGGCGAGGATGGCAACAGCCGAGGCGCTACCGCCGAAGACCGTTTCGCGGTGATTGATGTTCGGAGCAAGCGGTGCCTGAAGTGTGATGCTGTCCTCCTCCGTCGACAGGACACGGACATGCATCGCTGCGGAAAGCGGAATATGGTCATGCAGATAGGCCTGCAGGTCAGCAGGTGTCATCATCGGGCCGGCCATGTCGGTTTTCCTCTCCGCAAAGGGCTCTTTCGAGACTGGATTTAGGTAGGCTCATAGCCTTGCGAAAGCCCCTTCTGCCGCTCCGCAGGCTCTTTCCCCTTTCGCAATTGCAAAAAACAGGCTATGAGCGCGCCAAAGAAACAAGGCGCCGCACCCCGTTTCGCGCCCCAGCCATCAGAGATCTGTTCATGAACCTTCGCAATATCGCGATCATTGCGCACGTTGACCATGGGAAAACGACCCTCGTCGACGAGCTCCTCAAGCAGTCCGGTTCGTTCCGCGAAAACCAGCGCGTCATGGAACGCGTGATGGACTCGAACGACATCGAAAAGGAACGCGGCATCACCATTCTCGCCAAGGCGACGTCGATCGAGTGGAAGGACACCCGCATCAACATCGTCGATACGCCCGGCCACGCCGACTTCGGCGGTGAAGTCGAGCGTATCCTGTCGATGGTGGATGGCGCCATCGTTCTCGTCGATGCTGCCGAAGGCCCGATGCCGCAGACCAAGTTCGTGGTCGGCAAGGCGCTGAAGGTCGGTCTTCGCCCGATCGTCGCCATCAACAAGATCGACCGTCCGGACGCCCGCGCTGAAGAAGTCATCAACGAAGTCTTCGACCTGTTCGCGGCGCTCGACGCCACCGACGAACAGCTCGACTTCCCGATCATGTACGGTTCGGGCCGTAACGGCTGGATGAACCATTCGCCGGAAGGTCCGCAGGAAGAAGGCCTCGCGCCGCTGCTCGACCTCGTCGTCAAGCATGTCCCCGCGCCGAAGGTCGAGGAAGGCCCGTTCCGGATGATCGGCACGATCCTGGAGGCCAACAATTTCCTCGGTCGCATCATCACCGGGCGCATCGCATCCGGCTCTATCAAGCCGAACCAGGCGGTCAAGGTTCTCGGCCAGGACGGCAAGCTCATCGAAACCGGCCGTATTTCGAAGATCCTCGCTTTCCGCGGTATCGAGCGCACTCCGATCGAAGAGGCCCAGGCGGGCGACATCGTCGCCATTGCAGGCCTGTCCAAGGGCACTGTCGCGGACACGTTCTGCGATCCCTCGGTCAACGAGGCAATGACGGCCCAGCCGATCGACCCGCCGACGGTCACCATGTCCTTCATCGTCAACGACAGCCCGCTTGCCGGCACCGAAGGCGACAAGGTGACGAGCCGCGTCATTCGCGACCGCCTGTTCAAGGAAGCGGAAGGTAACGTCGCTCTCAAGATCGAGGAATCGGCCGACAAGGATTCGTTCTTCGTATCCGGTCGCGGCGAACTTCAGCTTGCGGTTCTGATCGAAAACATGCGCCGCGAAGGCTTCGAACTTGCCGTGTCGCGTCCGCGTGTCGTCATGCACAAGGACGAAACGACCGGCCAGATGATGGAGCCGATAGAGGAAGTCGTGATCGACGTGGACGAGGAGCATTCCGGCGTCGTCGTCCAGAAGATGTCCGAGCGCAAGGCCGAGATGGTCGAGCTTCGTCCGTCGGGCGGCAACCGCGTCCGCCTGGTGTTCTTCGCGCCGACCCGCGGCCTTATCGGCTATCAGTCGGAACTTCTGACAGACACCCGCGGCACCGCCGTGATGAATCGCCTGTTCCACGACTACCAGCCTTACAAGGGCGAGATCGGCGGTCGCGTCAATGGCGTGCTGCTCGCCAACGAGGCCGGCGAAGCCGTTGCCTACGCACTGTTCAACCTCGAAGACCGCGGTCCGATGATTATCGATGCCGGCGAGAAGGTCTATGCCGGCATGATTATCGGCATCCACAGCCGTGACAACGATCTCGAGGTCAACGTTCTCAAAGGCAAGAAGCTCACCAACATCCGCGCTGCCGGCAAAGATGAAGCGGTCAAGCTCACCCCGCCGATCAAGTTCACGCTGGAGCGCGCCCTGTCGTGGATTCAGGACGACGAACTGGTTGAGGTGACCCCGAAGTCGATCCGTCTTCGCAAGATGTATCTCGACCCGAACGACCGCAAGCGTATGGAAAAGGCCCGCGCCGCTCAGGCCTGATCGTTTCTTCAAGGTCTTTCTTCCAACCCCGGCTCCCCGAGCCGGGGTTTTTGTTTGTGGTTTGGCGGTGGCCGGGCTTGCGGCCAAGGTTAAAAAAGCGTTAAATTTTCGTCGTTGCCCTGATGAAAAGTCTGTGGGTTCTTCTGCTTTTCCGGTGATTGCCGGTGGTGGCTGAGGCGCAGCGGGACGAAAGTGACGTTATGAAGACGTTGTCGATTGATGTTCGCCCTGCCGAGCGGCAGGATGCGGCTGCCATAGCGGAGGCGCACCGCTCGTCCTGGCAGCACGCCTATGCGGGCCTCATTCCTTATCGCGCCCTGACGAAGATGATCGAGCGCCGCAGCGAAACATGGTGGCGCAAGGCGACTGCCGGTCCGGCGACCGTTCTCGTCGCTGATGTCGCAGGGACGATTGCGGGCTATACGACCGTCGGCCTCAATCGCGCCCGAGCCCTGCCGCAGGAAGGCGAAGTCTACGAGATCTATATGCGCCCGGAATATCAGGGCATCGGCCTCGGCTACACGCTTTTCGGCGAAGCCCGTCGGTTGCTGAAGTCGCTCGGCTGCCGCGGCACCGTCGTGTGGTGCCTGGAAGAGAGCCATCACGCGGTCGATTTCTTCCGTTCGAATGGCGGGATCGATGCCGTCGAGGGGATGGAAGATTTCGACGACATTCAGCTCAAGAAGCTCGGCTTCATCTGGAGTTGATCCCGTCCTTCCTATTCCTTGGCGAAGCCTTCCGGCCAGACATGGGTCGGGTCGGCGGCCTTGTCGCCACGCTTTCCCTCCCATCTCGCCTCCTGGTAACCGCAGGCGAAGTCCTTGGCCTCAGCGTCGGCGAGCTTGCGCGCCAGTTCGTTGGCGTTTGGATTGGACAGGGCATCCACATAGCCCACGACGCAGCCCAGGCCGTCCGCCCGTTGTGCGACACGGCTGACCACGAGCACCTGGCCGGTGCTGGCCTCTGTCGGTACGCCCTCCGGGCCGACATTCTCGATAAACCATCGCAGGATTGCGGCGAAAGGCTTGCCTGAACCGTCGAGCCGCCATTCGATCTTGGTGCCGATGTGGTTGAAAGGCTCGAAGGATTCGAAAGCCTCTTCCTGCAGCTTCTTGTCGAGCGGGCCGTAGAAAACGCTCTGGCGCAGGTCTCCTTCGGCAAAATGGATGTCATAATTGCGATAGCCGCGACAGAGCATGATGGCGCCCATGTCGTCGGAGGCGACCGTCTTGCATTTGTCGAGATCAAGATCGGTATAGGTGCTGTCGTTTGCCAGTGCACCTTGCGGAAGTGCACACAATGCAACCAGTATTGCCAGCGGCGCGAAAGAAAAGCTCTTCATAGTCGATCCCCTCCGTATTCGGGGTCTTATACCAGACGAGGGCGGGGCGGTTGCAAGGGACGAGAGGGAAAAACATGCAAATCTGGCCGGTAACCTTGCCCGCAATTGCCGGTCTGTCCGTCCAAAGCCGTGTTGCATTGCGTTATGATTCCCTTTAGGAAATCCGGGATTTCAACATTCCCATGGGGACGAAAATGCGTATCGATGCAATCGCCATTGGCAAGAATCCGCCGGAAGACATCAATGTCATCGTTGAAGTACCGGTCGGGGGACACCCGATCAAGTACGAGATGGACAAGGACGCCGGCGCTCTGGTCGTCGACCGCTTCCTCTATACGCCGATGACCTATCCCGGCAATTACGGCTTCGTTCCGCACACTCTTTCCGACGACGGCGACCCGATCGACGTTCTCATCTGCAACACCCGTCCGTTGCTGCCGGGCTGTGTCATCAACGTGCGCCCGATCGGCGTGATGATTATGGAAGACAATTCCGGCAAGGACGAGAAGATCATTGCCGTGCCGTCGCAGAAGCTGACCCAGCGCTACGACAAGATCATCAACTACACCGACATGCCCGAGATCACGCTGAAGCAGATCGAGCACTTCTTCGAGCACTACAAGGATCTCGAGCCCGGCAAGTGGGTGAAGATCGGTGGCTGGCAGGATGTCGGCGTGGCCAAGAAGCTGATCGTCGAAGCCATCGAGCGCTACAAGGCGCAGAATTGATTTCAGCCGGCTGAGAGGCCGTCTATTCTCTTTTCCAGGTCCTCCGGGTCGCCATCGATCCGGAGGATTTTTTGTCTGGCGGTTTCTCCTGATACGATGGAGATAGAGGATTTGGAAACGCCGAGCGTCTTGGCGAGCAGGGCGATCAGCGCCTTGTTGGCCTTGCCCTTTTCGGGAACGCTGGTGACCCGGGCGCGCAGATAGACCTCGCCATCCGCATTTTCCTCCAGCCCCTCCAATGCATCGCGCCCCGCATTCGGCGTCAACCGGATCGCGAGGCGCAGATGATCTTCCTGACGCTTGTAGGGCCGCCTCACGCGAAGAGCGGATAGACGCTGTTCCACATCAGGGAGCGGATAAAGAAGATGATGAGCAGGACGACGATCGGCGAGATGTCGATGCCGCCGAGATCCGGCAGGACCCTGCGGACGGGGCGCAGAACGGGCTCGGTCACATTGTAGAAGAAAGTCCCCAGCGAGTTGACGAAACTGTTGCTCGAGTTGATCACGTTGAACGCATAGAGCCAGGAAAAAATGGCACTGGCGATCAGCACCCAGGTATAAAGGTTCAATGCCAGATCGATCGTCTGAAACAGCGCAAGCATGCGGGTCTCCATTTCTCGGTTGACAGACATGTAGACATTGGCGACTAAGCGGGCAAGTCCTGCAGTCTGCCGGAAAACAAAACATGTTTAACGGTGCGCCGGTTTCTCCGTGCCGCCCGCCAGATTGGAAAGTCCTTTTCATGCATGCTTCCAGTGCCGGGGACCGTTTCGCAGCCTTTCGGCACGTTTCCTATCTGCGCTTCTTCCTCGCCCGTTTCCTGGGCGCCTTCGCCACGCAGATTCTCAGCGTCTCCGTCGGCTGGCAGATGTATGAGGAAACTAAAAACGCGTTCTATCTGGGCTTGATCGGGCTGGTGCAGTTTCTGCCCGCGCTCCTTCTGATCCTCGTCACCGGTTCGGTCGTCGATCGTTACAATCGCCGTGCGATCGTCGCGATCTGCATGATCGTCAGCGCCCTTTGCGGCGGCGCCATGCTGGTCATCACCGCTGTCGGCGCCTTCGAGCCGGTCATCGTCTTCATCATCCTGACCATCTTCGGCATTGAACGTGCCTTCAATGCGCCGGCCGTGCAGTCGCTCGCTCCCAATCTCGTGCCGGCGGAGGACCTTCCGAATGCCGTGGCGTGGAATTCCTCCTCGTGGCAGACCGCCTCGATCATCGGGCCGGTGGCCGGCGGCCTGCTTTACGGCGTCAGTCCCATTCTCGCCTATGCCGTTTCCTTCGTCTTCTTTGCCGGCGCAGCCATTCTGGTCTTCATGGTCAAGAAGCCGGCGCAGCGCACGTCGTCGAAGACGGTCACCTGGGATACGATCCTTGCGGGTTTCCGTTTCATCTTCGGCGAGAAGGTGGTGCTGGGCGCAATTTCGCTCGACCTGTTCGCTGTCCTGCTCGGCGGTGCCGTTGCACTGATGCCGGTCTTTGCCAGCGATGTGTTGACCCTCGGCCCCTGGGGCCTCGGTCTCCTGCGCTCGGCGCCCGGAATCGGCGCGATTGCGGTGGCCGTGGTCCTCGCAAGTTTCCCCATCCGCCACAATGCCGGTGTCTTCATGTTCGTCGGCGTTGCCCTCTTCGGGGCGACCACCGTGGCATTCGGTCTTTCCCAGACGGCGTGGATCTCCATTCTCGCGCTCATGCTGATGGGGGCTGCCGATATGGCGTCGGTCTATGTGCGCGAGACGCTGATCGCGCTTTGGACGCCGGACGAAGTGCGTGGCCGCGTGAATGCCGTCAACATGGTCTTCATCGGGGCATCGAACGAACTCGGTGAATTCCGCGCCGGTACCATGGCGCATCTGGTGGGACCTGTTCCGGCGGTGGTGATCGGCGGGTTCGGCACGCTTGCCGTTGCAATCCTCTGGTCCCTCGGTTTTCCGCAGCTGAGGCGTATCGACAGCCTCGATGCACCGGGCTCGCAGAAGCGGTCCTAAGAACTGCAAGGCACGACGGATCAGATCGGGCAGCGGTTCTTTTCAAAGACGAGGTCCAGGAACTCGGACAGCCAGGCTTTCAGCGGCGCATCGAAGATCATGCGCCCTTCGAGATGATCCCGTCCCTGCTGGGCATTCGGCATGACGAAACGGCTTGCGCCATGCACCACCCAACGATGCATCATTGCGCGGGTCAGCTCCGCATGGAACTGGATGCCCCAGGCGTTTTCGCCGTAGCGGATGGCCTGATTGCGATAGACATCGCCTTCCGCGAGAAGCTGGCATCCATGGGGAAGATCGAAACCCTCCCGGTGAAAATGATAGACCATTTGCGGCCAGCGCATCAGCAGGCGGCCGTGTTCGGTCGGGCGGATGGGATACCAGCCGATTTCGACACGGCCATGCGGTTCGGCCTCCACCTTGCCGCCGAGATGGCGTACCAGCATCTGGGCACCGAGGCATATGCCGAGATAGGGCTTGTTTTCCTTGAGGGGGACGTCGAGCCAGTTGATCTCGGTCTTTACGAAATCGTCCGGATCGTTGGCGCTCATCGGACCGCCAAAGACGACGGCGCCGGCGTGACCGGCCAGTGTTTCAGGCAGCGCATCGCCGAGCACGGGCCGGCGAATGTCGAGCGGGTAGCCTTTTTCGAGCAGCAATTGTCCGACGCGGCCAGCGCTGGAGCGTTCCTGGTGCAGGACGATCAGCACAGGCGCCTTGTTCCCCCGGTTGCGAACCGGCTTGTCAAGCATCGCTGTCAGTCTCCAGCCCGGCGCGGGTAACGGCGTCACGGCGCTCGATGACGCGATCGCGGGCGGAAACGCCGAGCAGGTCGGCGATCCGCCATATCACATGATCTTCCATCTCGCTTCTGGCGCCGTCCGCATAGACGATATCCCAGAGAATGCCGACGAACTGCTGGCGCTCGGCTTCGTCCAGGTGGCGTTTCAGGTCGGATGTGAAACGGTAATAGTCGACCGCCTCGCTTTCGGCCTTCTGGCCGGCATCGATAAGCTCCTCGAGCTGTGCGCCTTCGAGGCCGTATTGTTCGTTCAGCAATTGCCGCAGCTTGTCGCGCTCGGCCTTATGGACGGAGCCATCTGCCTCCATTACCTGAAAGCAGAGGGCCGCGACCGCGATCCTTGGATCGTCGGGCGCCAAGGCCTTTCTCTCCCGGTTGTGGGTCAGGGTCTGGAAGAAGGATTGCAGGCGTTCCAGCATTGGGTCTCCCTGTCAGAAAAGCCGGAGGCGGGTCTTGCTGTCTTCGGTGTTACGCGCGGGATCGCGCACGCCTGGATCGTCGGGCGGGCGGCCGAAGAAGGGTTCGGGAACCGTTGCCGAAGCAGCCTCCTTCACTTTCGGCGTCTCCTTCTCTTGTCCGCTGGCGGGAGCTGGCACGGCGGCAGACGGTTCGGCCTCGATCATCGGCTGCATCTCTTCGCCTTCGGGCGTGGCAGGCCCTGACGGCCTCGTCTGCAGGGGCGGCAGCGCGCTTAGCGCCTGCTCACCGCGATTGACGGTGCCGTCCTCGATGGCGCCCTCGATCTGGTCGAACGGCACCTTCCATTCGAAGGCATCCAGCTTGCCGGTGACGGGGGAAAGCGGCAACCACTTTTCCGATATATAGCCATCGGCAACCCAGGCGGGGTCGCGACCGGCCTTCAGTGCCTCGCCCATCCAGTAGCGGATGCGGCCCTGGTCACCGGTCTCCGCCTCCTCGATATCGGCGAGGAGCAGATAGACGCGCTCGCTGGCTGCCATGAGGGCCGCGGCTTCCGCCTTGCTGCGCGCCTTGGCGAAGTCCTGGGCGTCAAGCGCGGCCTCGGCGACGATCAGAAGCGATTCGATATTGTTGGGGCGAAGGTGCTCCAGACGCTCCGCCTTCTTCAGCCGGTCGACGGCACTGTCACCGCTGCGCGCCCTGAGATAGGTGCGGGCGATATCCGGATGCGGCGAAAGCTTCCAGACCTGCTCCAGCACACTCGTGGCTTTCCGCAGGTTGTCCTCCCGAAGATAACCCTTCGCGGCGACGATGGCCGCCGGCACCAGATCCTTGGCAAGCTTCAAAGCCTGCACGGCATTGTCGCGGGCAACAGACGGGTCGCTTTCCAGCCGGTCTTCGGCCTTGGCGGTCAGCAACACGGCCTTCAGGCGGTCGGCCTCGGCACGCTGTAGGACATGGGCGACACGCTGCTGGTCGAGCAGCCGGATTGCATCGTCCCAGTGGCCGGCTCGACAGCGGTATTCCAGCGTCGACTTCGCGGCCCAGGGCAGGTAAGGCGCAGTCTCGGCTGCCGTTTCCGCATATTGGCGAGCGGCCTCGTGGGCGCCGAGCCGGGTTGCCTCGACGTGAAGTCCTCGCAGACCGAGTTCGCGGGTTTCCGGATCCTCCGACATCTGCTGGAACAGGCGGCGGGCTTCATCGAAACGGCCCTCGATCACGGCGGCTTGCGCATCGAGCACGAGGATCAGCGGCTCCTGATCGGCGCGCAACAGCCCACGAGCGCGGGCGCTCATCTTGCGGGCGAGTGCGGCATTGCCAGCGCCGGCCGCGATCAAGCCGGTGGAGAGCGCCTGATAACCCCGGTCGCGGGTGCGGGCGCGAAAATAGCGGCGCACGGAGTGTGGTGAGGTCCAGAGTGTGCGGATGAACCACCAGCCGAACATCACGAGCGCCACGATCGACACCAGCATGGCCGCGGCGACCATCAGGCTCATCTCGATCAACTGGCCCTGCCAGACGATCGACAGCGAACCGGGACGTTCGGCAAGCCATGCAAAGCCGATACCGAGAAAAAGGACGAGGACGACGTAAGACAGGATTCTGAGCATGGGTTCTTTTCCTCAGCCCGGCGTGCCGGCAACTGCGGTGGCCATGGCCGCACCGATCAGTGCTTCCACATCGATGCGGGTCTTCAGCAGATCATTGAAACCGGAGGAGGCCGCCTTGGCCGCGTCGGGCAGGGTATCCCATTCGAGCGATGCGCCCTTGAGGTCGCCATTCCGCAGCTTGTCCTCAATGCGGGCCATGATCGCTTCGGGCGTTTCTCCCTCGACGTTGCCGACGGGGCGGACCTTCACCACGGACAGCGCACTGGAGAGAAGCCTTTGGGCGATCCCTTCGTTGGGATCCGGCTGGTGGATGGCGGCAAGGGCGGCATCGGCGCTTTGCGAAAAACGACGAACGAGATCGGTTCGCGACGGCACACCGGTTGCCGCATGCGGGCGCAGTCCCTCAACCGCGGGATCATCGGGCGCGATGCTGGCGAGCGCATCGAGTTCCGCAAGATAGGGGCCGCCACGGTCGATTGCCGACTTCAGGGCCGTCACCGCAATGGCACGCGCCATCTGAACATCCGTTCGCGGCTCCTCGATTTTCTTTTCCGCTTCCGCAAGGCGGCGCTCGCTCTCGGAAAGGGCTTCGCTGTTGCTGGCGATCGCACTGCGAAGCGCTGCGAGCGCCTCTTCATTCTGTGCAAGTTTCAGTCGGAGTTCTTCGATCGCTGCGGGATCGACTGTCGTTTCCGGTCGGTTGGCCGCGGCGGCTTCGAGAGCCGTGACGCGGTCCGCCAAGGCCGGGTCTGTTGCAGCCGTTCCGGCGGCGGGAAGGCTGGCGATCTGCGACCTGAGCGTTGCGATATCGGCAGACAGGGCGGATGTATCGGAGGCGGACCCCTCCTGCGGAGAGGCGCTCGGCAGGAATCCGGCATATTGCATGCTGCCGGCCGCCGCGAGCGCGATCAGTCCGCCGAGAATGCCGGCGGCGACCAGTGAAGACGTCGCGGGAGCGGGACGAGGCGCCGGAGCGGAGGGGGATGCCGGATCGGACGGAGGCACCTCAGCGGAGGTTGCCTCCGAGGCTGTCTCCGTTTCGGAAAAGATGTCTTCTTTCGGCCTGGTTTCCGCAGCCTCAGTCGTGGCAGTCTCTTCCGTCGGCGCGGCGATTTCAACGTCCTTGACCGGCGCGTCGATCGGACTGGTATCGGCATGCGGCATCCGGGCTTCTGCGGATATTTCCGCGCTTTCCCTCTGCTGCGTGGCCTCGCCGTCGGCTGGCTTCGCTTCCTCTGCTGTCAGGTCGATGGTGACCGGATCGTGCGGCGACTTCGATCGACGGGGCGGCTTTCCGGAAACCATGGCAACCTCTTCATTTCCCTGCGGTGCAGTAAAACTAGTCAGTGAAACAGAGGAAGGGAAGGCCGAAGATCAAATTTGGGCCATCGACCTTAGAGTAGAGCAAGGAGTGAGGACTCCGCCGGAGCCTCGGCGGCGCAGGCTTTCCGCTGCAATTCGGGGGGGAGCGCGCTACGGATTTTCTCACTGAGACAAAGGAATTTCATCGGTGCGAGCGCCTCACGGTGGGCGTTTATGAACGGCAAAGCGAAAAAGCGCCGCACGCTTTCCGGGGAGTAGAAGAGAATGGCATCGATCGGCTGCTCCACGAGACATGCCCGCAAGGCTTGTTCTGCGATGAGGGTATCTTCCATGCGATAGCATTCGCAGACGCTTGCCGGAATGCTCCGTTCCTGCAGTGCATCCTCAAGACCGGATGCACGTGGTTTGCCGGCCAGATAAAGCAGCGGCCGCTCGGTGGAAATTCCACCTCCAATATTTCCGGCGATGATTGCCGCCAAAGCCGCACCATCGCCGTCTCCTGCCAAGATCCGCCGGAAGCCCAGTTGTCTCGCGGCCTCGGCGCTTGCGTTGCCGACGGCGAAGAACAGGTCTTCGCGATACGGCGAAATGGCGTCGCTCCCCATTTCCTCCAGCGCGCGCACGGCTTCGGCGCTGGTGACGGCGATTGCCACATGGGGTGAGGCAAGGGCGGCACCCACCGCCTGCACGTCGTGCACTGCCCGTGCGAGGGGCAGGACCACCGGCACATGTCCGAGGCGGCGCAGTCTTTCGGCCGTGCGTGTGGCCGAAGGCTCCGGGCGCGTCACGAGAACGCGCACGGTTTCAGCTCCAGCTTTCGAAAAAGCCGGGGCCGGCCTTTGACCGCACGGCCTCGCCGGCGTCTCGCCCGATCCGCTCGGCATTGCTGGCATTTCCTTCGGACGAAATCTCATGGAAACGGCTGCCGTCCGGCGTCAGGATCATGCCGTAGAAGCGGATCTTTCCGCCTTCCGAAACTGCGTGGCCGGCAATCGGTGTGCGGCACGAACCGTCGAGCGCACCGAGAAAGGCCCGCTCGCAGGTCACGGCATCATGGGTCGTGCGGTCGTTGACCGCCTCCAGCAGGGCATTGATCCGTGCGTCGCCGATGCGGCTTTCGACGCAGATGGCGCCCTGTGCAGGGGCAGGCGGGAAATCCCTGGGGTCGAGCAGTTCGGTCGGTACGTCCTGCTTTCCGAGACGTTTCAGTCCGGCAAAGGCAAGCAGCGTCGCGTCTACCTGGCCCTCGGCCAGCTTGCGCAGGCGAGTATCGACGAGACCACGGAAGGTGATGACGTTCAGATCCGGACGCAGGCGCCGGATCAGCGCCTGGCGGCGGAGGGAGGATGAGCCGACGGTCGCGCCTTCGGGAAGTTCGATAAGGCGCGGAGCGGTCGCGCCGACGAACGCATCGCGCACGTCCTCGCGCGGCAGGAAGGCCGAAAGGAAAAGTCCGTCCGGCAGGACGGTCGGCATGTCCTTCGAGGAATGGACGGCGAAATCGAGCTCGCCGGAAGCAAGCTGTTCCTCCAGTTCGGCGGTGAAAAGTCCCTTGCCGCCGATTTCGGCGAGCGAACGGTCGGTGATGCGGTCGCCCTTGGTCGTCAACGGGACCACTTCGAACATCTCTTCCGGCAGGCCGTGGGCCGCCATCAGCCGACTGCGGGTCTCATAAGCCTGAGCGAGCGCCAACGGGCTGCCGCGCGTGCCGATGCGAAAAGGTTTTGTTTGCATCCGATCTGATCCGTTGTTACCGACAGTCCTCGTAGACCGGTTTCCGGGTGATCGCAATCAACGAACACAGGCAAATGACATCCAGACTTCGTATTCTCGGCATCGAGACGAGCTGTGACGAAACGGCCGCGGCCGTCGTCACACGCCTCGAGGACGGCACCGGCATCATCGAAGGCGACGTTGTCCTGAGCCAACTCGACGAGCATAGCGCCTATGGCGGCGTGGTTCCCGAGATCGCCGCGCGTGCTCATGTCGAGGCGCTGGACAGCCTGATCGAGGAGGCGCTGCAGCGCGCCGGTGTCACGCTACGCGAGATCGATGCGGTGGCTGCGACATCCGGTCCCGGGCTGATCGGCGGACTGATCGTCGGGCTGATGACCGGCAAGGCAATCGCGCGGGCTGTCGGCAAACCGCTTTATGCGGTCAATCATCTCGAAGGCCATGCGCTGACAGCGCGGCTGACCGACAATCTTACTTTTCCCTATCTGATGCTGCTCGTTTCCGGCGGCCATACCCAGCTCGTCCTGATCCGCGGCGTCGGCGAGTACGAACGCTGGGGCACGACGATCGACGACGCGCTGGGCGAGGCTTTCGACAAGACCGCCAAACTGCTCGGTCTGCCCTATCCCGGCGGACCTGCGGTGGAAAAGGCGGCCGCGAAGGGCAATCCGAAGCGTTTCAATTTCCCGCGGCCGCTCAAGGGGGAGGAACGTCTCGACTTTTCCTTTTCCGGGCTGAAGACGGCGGTTCGGCAGGCGGCCGAAAGCATCGCCCCCGTCAGCGATCAGGATATTTCCGATATATGCGCGTCCTTCCAGCGGGCCATTTCGCGCACGCTGGAAGACCGGATCGGGCGCGGTTTGCAACGCTTCCTTGCCGAGTTTCCGGAAGTCGACGGCGTTCCGGCTCTCGTGGTCGCCGGTGGGGTCGCCGCCAATCAGGAACTCAGGCGTACGCTGCAGGCGCTTTGCGATCAAAACGGTTTCCGCTTCGTCGCGCCGCCGATGCAGCTTTGCACCGACAATGCCGTGATGATCGCCTGGGCCGGGCTGGAGCGTATGGTGAGCGGGGCCGCTCCCGACGATCTCGATGTGCAGCCGCGTTCGCGCTGGCCGCTCGATGCCGAAGCCAAGGCCGTGATCGGTTGCGGCAAGCGGGGAGCCAAGGCATGAGCGTTTCGGAACGTATCGCCGTGATCGGCGCGGGCGCCTTCGGCACGGCGTTGGCCGCCGTCATCGCCATTGAGGGGCGGGCGCAGGTGACGCTTGTCGGGCGCGATGAGACGCTGATGGCGGATCTCGCGTCAAGCCGCCGCCATGACGCCGCTCTTCCGGGCATCGCGCTGCCGGATAATCTTTCGTTCTCCGCCGACCCTTTAGTGATTTCGGAAGCCGGTATCGTGCTCTTCGCCATGCCGTCGCAGGCGCAGGTGGAAGCCGCGCAGCGGTACGGCCCCTTTCTCGCCGACGATGCCATCGTCGTTACCTGTGCGAAAGGGATCGACCGCAGTTCGGCGCGTCTCTTGACGGATGTACTGGAGGAGGCACTGCCGCGCCATGCCATCGCGGTGCTCTCCGGGCCGGGCTTCGCTGCCGATATCGCCCGCGGCCTGCCGACGGCCATGGCCGTTGCCGCAAGCGACCATGTCGTCGCGGAGAGGTTGGCGCATGCGATTTCGGGGCGGACCTTCCGGCTCTATGCATCGATTGACCGGATCGGCGTGCAGCTCGGCGGCGCGCTGAAGAACGTGCTGGCGATTGCCTGCGGCATCGTCGAAGGCATGGGGCTTGGAGATTCCGCGCGCGCGGCGCTGATCGCCAGAGGTCTTGCCGAAATGTCCCGTCTCGTCGAGGCAATGGGCGGCAAGGCGGAAACGGTCTCCGGGCTTTCCGGTCTCGGCGACCTTGTGCTGACCGCCACCAGTCACCAGTCGCGCAATCTGCGTTTCGGGATTTCGTTGGGGCGCGGAGAGCCGATCGATTTTTCCCGTGGCCAACTCGTCGAAGGCGCCTTTGCGGCAGCCGTCGCGTCGCGTCTGGCGGAAGGCCTCGGGGTGCGCATGCCGATCACCGATGCTGTTGCGCAGGTGATCGACGGCAGCCTGGATATTCCGACCGCCATCGAACAGTTGATGTCGCGGCCGATCACCACCGAATGACGAAACCGATTGCAACAGGAGAAATGCGATGCTGTTTGCCTTTATCTGCAAGGACAAACCCGGACATCTCAACGTGCGGATGGAAACGCGCCCAGCGCATCTCGAACATCTGAACAAGCTCAACGCCGAGGGTACCCTGAAGATCGCAGGCCCCTTCCTTGATGCGGAAGGCAAGCCGAATGGAAGCCTGGTGATCGTGGACGCCGCCGATATCGATGCCGCCAGGGCACTGGCGGAAGCCGATCCCTACGCCAAGGCCGGCCTCTTCGAAAGCGTGGATGTGAAGCCCTACAACTGGGTCTTCAACAATCCGGAGGCATGAGCGGAATGGCTTTCTGGCTCTACAAGTCGGAACCCTTCAAATGGTCCTGGCAGATGCAGAAGGATGCGGGCGAAGCCGGCACCGAATGGACTGGAGTGCGCAACTATCTCGCCCGCAACAACATGCGGGCCATGAAGATCGGCGACAAGGGGTTTTTCTACCACTCCAACGAGGGGTTGGAGATCGTCGGGATCACCGAGGTCTGCGCTCTGTCTCATCCCGATTCGACCGCCGAAGGCGATGCACGATGGGACTGTGTCGACATCCGTGCCGTGATGGACATGCCGAAGCCGGTTTCGTTGAAAGACATCAAGGCGAATGAGAAACTCGCCAAGATGTCGCTCGTCACTTCGATGCGCCTTTCCGTTCAGCCGGTGACGGAGGAGGAGTATTTCGAGGTATGCCGCATGGGTGGCCTTGAAAATCCGCCGGTCTGAGGTTCGTCATTGGTCACCGATCCGGAGACGTTCATCCTTGCCAATACCAGCTTGATGGCGCCGCCGCATGTGCCGGAAATCCGGCTGCGGCTTGCAAGCGAGGTGCATGATCTCTGGTTGAAGACCGAGGAGGATCTTCAGGAAATCGGCCTGCCGCCGCCGTTCTGGGCCTTTGCCTGGGCCGGCGGGCAGGGGCTTGCCCGCTACATACTGGATCATCCGGAAACCGTGGCCGGCAAGCGGGTCCTCGATTTCGCCAGCGGCTCGGGTCTCGTGGCAATTGCGGCTGCGCTTGCCGGGGCAGATAGCGTGCTTGCCGTCGATATCGACCCCTGGGCGGCAACCGCGGTGCGGCTGAATGCCGAGGCAAACGGTGTGGCGGTCCGCTTTTCAAGTGACGACCTGATCGGGCATTCGCTCGATGCGGATCTGGTTCTTGCGGGAGACGTCTTCTACGACAGGGATTTTGCCGCAGCGCTTGTGGAATGGTTTACGAGCCTCACGGCAGACGGTCTCACAGTTCTGGCGGGGGACCCCGGGCGCAGCTATCGCCCGACCGAACGGCTGGAACCGCTGGCGACGTATCAGGTGCCCGTCACGCGCGTTCTGGAGGACAGCGAGATCAAGAAAACCACCGTCTGGAAGTTCCGCTGACGGACCCGCGTAAGCTCAGTGCGGGCGGATGACGCAGACGCCTGCCTCATAGGCGCACGCGGCGTCGCTGGTTTCCGCATTGATTTCGATGATCTTGGCTTTCGGCGGCTGGTAGGTCCTGCTGCGATCCACCGGCCAGTTCTCGATCGCCATGTAAATTCCTGTGCCCTTCACGCGCACGGCAGAGAGCGAACCGGCAAAGGTGCCAAGCCCAGGAATGACGGAGGGCAGGCCGTTTCCGCCGATGACGGCGCCGCCGTCATGACGAGGCGGGAGATGGCGGGACGAGTTGTAGAGCCGGTCGTTTCCGGCCTGAAGCGGTGCCGATGCAAGAACGGCACAGGTCGCTGCAAGGACGAAAAGCCCTTTCGATCCAGCAGACAAAACCATGGGCAAGTCCCTCGCAATTGTGGCGCCGTTAACGGAAAATTAACGCCACTTTGCCGGATTTTAGCCCCAAAGTCACCCCGCCCAGGCGATTTTCCGCCAGCCGGATCAAGGCAGGGGTTGGCATAAAGTTCTATCCATCCGAATCGATTAAATTGAAATCATCAAGCAATAGTGCTTGTCGCGCGACATTTGGGGGATTAAACGTCGCCGTTGATGCAATGCACCAAGCTCCTTTTTTGGGCATTGCCACGGGGGATGTCCGACATTTCGGAACGCATTGAAACGCCGCGAGGTTCTGATGGCGAATGTGACAAATAACCGGCCCTTGTCGCCGCATTTGCAAATCTACAAGCCGATCCCGACTATGGTGATGTCGATCCTGCATCGAATTACCGGCGGTGCGCTTTATTTCGGGACGCTGCTGGTCGCCTGGTGGCTGATCGCCGCTTCTACGGGAGCCGCCTATTTCGAGTGGGTCAGCTGGTTCATGGGCTCGTTCATCGGCCGACTGATCCTGTTCGGCTACACCTGGGCTCTGGTCCACCACATGCTGGGCGGCCTGCGCCACCTGATGTGGGATCTCGGCCACGGCTTCGACAAGCATTTCTCGACCAAGCTCGCCAAGGCCAACATCGTCGGGTCCGTTGTCCTGACCGTGGTGATCTGGGTGATCGCCTACATCGTTCGCGCTTGAGGTAATTTCCATGGATATGCGTACTCCGCTCGGCAAGGTCCGCGGCCTCGGCTCGGCAAAGGACGGGACCGATCATTTCTGGCGCCAGCGTGTGACGGCCGTCGCCAACATTCCGCTTATCATCTTCTTCGTCGGCTTCGTGGTTCTCTACGGCGGCGCTCCCTATGCCGAAGTCGTCGGCGCGCTTTCGAGCCCGGTTGTCGCCGTGGTCATGGGCCTCGTGGTGATCTCGGCGCTCATCCACATGAAGCTCGGCATGCAGGTGATTATCGAGGACTACGTCCATGCGGAAGTGGCCAAGCTCGTCCTCCTGATGCTCAACACGTTCTTCGCGGTTCTCATTGGCGGTCTCTGTCTTTTCGCCATCTTGAAGATCGCATTCGTAGGATAATTCAACATGGCATCGAACAGTTCTCCCGCCCAGAACGGCAAGGCCTACAAGTATGTCGACCATTCCTATGACGTTGTCGTCGTAGGCGCCGGCGGCGCCGGTCTGCGCGCCACGCTCGGCATGGCCGAACAGGGCTTCAAGACAGCCTGCATTACCAAGGTTTTCCCGACCCGCTCCCACACCGTTGCAGCGCAGGGCGGCATTGCCGCCTCGCTCACCAACATGACGCCCGACTGCTGGCAGTGGCACCTTTACGATACCGTCAAGGGGTCCGACTGGCTCGGCGACGTCGACGCCATGCAGTATCTCGCCATGGAAGCGCCGAAGGCCGTCTATGAGCTCGAGCATTACGGCGTTCCCTTCTCGCGCAACGAAGAAGGCAAGATCTATCAGCGCCCGTTCGGCGGCCACATGCAGAACTATGGCGAAGGCCCGCCGGTGCAGCGTACCTGCGCCGCCGCCGACCGTACCGGTCATGCCATCCTGCACACGCTTTATGGCCAGTCTTTGCGCAACAACGCCGAATTCTTCATTGAGTATTTCGCGCTCGACCTCATCATGTCGGCCGATGGCCGCTGCACCGGCGTCGTCGCCTGGTGCCTGGACGACGGCACGATCCATCGCTTTGCCGCCAAGATGGTGGTTCTGGCGACCGGCGGTTACGGCCGCGCCTACTTCTCCGCAACCTCGGCTCATACCTGCACCGGCGACGGCGGCGGCATGATTGCCCGTGCGGGCCTGCCGCTGCAGGACATGGAATTCGTGCAGTTCCATCCGACCGGCATCTATGGCGCAGGCTGCCTCATTACCGAAGGTGCGCGCGGTGAGGGCGGTTATCTCGTCAACTCCGAAGGCGAGCGCTTCATGGAGCGCTACGCCCCGTCGGCCAAGGACCTCGCCTCGCGCGACGTCGTTTCGCGTTGCATGACGATGGAAATCCGTGAAGGCCGCGGCGTCGGCAAGAACAAGGATCACATCTTCCTCCATCTCGACCACCTCGATCCGGCGGTGCTGCACGAGCGCCTGCCGGGCATCTCGGAAAGCGCCAAGATCTTCGCCGGCGTCGACGTGACCCGCGAACCGATTCCGGTTCTGCCGACCGTTCACTACAACATGGGCGGCATTCCGACCAATTACTGGGGTGAAGTTCTGAACGCCGATGCACAGAACCCGGAACGCATCGCGCCCGGCCTGATGGCCGTGGGCGAAGCCGGGTGCGCCTCGGTGCATGGTGCAAACCGCCTCGGTTCGAACTCCCTGATCGATCTCGTGGTCTTCGGCCGTGCCGCCGCAATCCGTGCCGCCCAGGTCATCAACAAGTCTGAGCCGGTTCCGGCGCTCGACGTTGCCGCCTGCGACAGGATCATGGACCGCTTCGACGGTCTGCGTCACGCTTCCGGCCAGACGCCAACCGCCGTGCTGCGCGACAAGATGCAGCGCGCCATGCAGGAAGACGCCGCCGTGTTCCGCACCCAGGAATCGCTCGAAAGCGGCTGCCGCCGCCTCTCGGCGATCTGGAAGGAACTGCCTGACGTTAAGGTCACCGACCGTTCGCTGATCTGGAATTCGGATCTCGTCGAAACGCTCGAACTGCATAACCTGATGGCCAACGCGATCACCACGGTCTATGGCGCCGAAGCGCGCAAGGAAAGTCGCGGCAGTCATGCCCGCGAAGACTATGTCGACGGTCCGTTCGCAGGCCGCGACGACGTCAACTGGCGCAAGCACACGCTGGCCTGGGTTTCGGAAGCTGGCGATGTGAAGCTCGACTATCGTCCTGTTCATACCGACCTGATCGCCGACGGCATCGATCCCAAGAAGATCGCGCCGAAGGCCCGCGTGTACTGACATGACGAAACCGCTCTTCCTGGCTGTTATCACGAGTGCCTTGCTGGTGTCGTCTCATGCCATGTCCGCCGAACGCTACAAACTGCGTGCGCCGGGTGGTGTTACGGCGGCGACTAGCAACGAGGTTGGCGTTTGGAAAACGGCAAGGGCTGCGAAGTCTGCGCATGGATCGCTGGTTATCGGGAACCAGTTCATGTCGGAGGACCTTGCCTGCATTGTGCGCCCGGGTGCCAAGGCAGAAGTGCTCGAACGCTCGGGTACTGTTGCGTTGGTTCGAGCTAGCAATTCCATGCTGGGCGGTTGCAAGGGCTATGTGAAGACAGACTTCCTGTCGGCAAACTAGGATTTTACCATGGTTGAACTCGCTCTCCCCAAGAACTCCCAGATCACCGAAGGCAAGGTATGGCCGAAGCCGGCCGGCGCCAAGAATGTTCGCGAATACCGGATCTATCGCTGGAATCCCGACGATGGCCAGAACCCGCGCATCGATACCTATTATATCGACATCGATGACTGCGGCCCGATGGTTCTCGATGGTCTCTTGTACATCAAGAACAATATCGACCCGACGCTGACGCTGCGCCGCTCCTGCCGCGAAGGCATTTGCGGCTCGTGCGCGATGAACATTGACGGCACGAACACGCTCGCCTGCACCAAGGGCATGGACGAGATCAACGGCACGGTTAAGGTCTATCCGCTGCCGCACATGCCGGTGGTCAAGGACCTCGTTCCGGATCTGACCAACTTCTATGCCCAGCACCGCTCGATCGAGCCATGGCTGAAGACGGTTTCGCCGCCGCCCGCCAAGGAATGGAAGCAGAGCCACGAAGACCGCCTGAAGCTTGACGGCCTCTACGAGTGCATTCTCTGCGCCTGCTGCTCGACCTCCTGTCCGAGCTACTGGTGGAACGGAGATCGTTACCTCGGTCCCGCCGTGCTTCTCCAGGCCTATCGCTGGCTCATCGACAGCCGCGACGAAGCCAAGGGCGAGCGCCTCGACAATCTGGAAGACCCCTTCCGGCTCTATCGTTGCCACACCATCATGAACTGTGCGCAGACCTGCCCGAAGGGGCTAAACCCGGCCAAGGCCATCGCCGAGATCAAGAAGATGATGGTGGAACGCCGGGTCTGATCCGGAGCTCTTGCGACCGCTTTCGGGAATGGGTTGCATTTTGACCGGTGTAGCCCATTTACCATATCGTAATGCGATTCAGTCTTGGTGAAGGACAGTACGCGGAGTTCGCAAGGCGTATTGCCTTGATTCGTCCAGGTCGTTTGCGATAATTCCGCCGTGTTTTCGGGTGAGAAACCGGCAAGAAGCGGTTAACCGGGAGTGTTATGATGAAGTTGAAGTATGCGGCGACGGGGGTCGCGATCGTTCTTTCGCTTGCTGGCTGCCAGCGGACCTCCTATAGCGGCCTCGATCAGGGGAGTGCTCTTCCGCCGCTGCAGGCTCAGCCGGTTCCTTCCGTCCAGTCAGGCCAGTTGCCGCCTCCCGGCGCCGGCGCCAACCAGTTTCCCGCGGCGCCCGCTGCTGCGACACCGGGTCCGCTGACCGGCGACGTCGCGCCGGCGACCGCGCTCGACGTGACGAAGGAATCCATGGTCGGCAACTGGAAGGTCACGAACGGGGGCGCCTCCTGCGACATGTTCCTGACGCTCACCAATCTCGGCAGCGGTTCGCGGGGCGGAACGCGCGGCTGCGCCGGCGAACTCACGCAGATGGGTTCCTGGGAAGTGGCCGGCAAGCAGGTGGTCCTGAAGGATCGCAACGGTAATGCGATCGGTCGTCTCTACAAGAGCGCCGACGCCCGCTTCGATGGTACGACCGCAAGCGGCCAGCCGATCAGTCTCAGCCGCTAAGATTTCTCCTTCCTTCGTGCCGTGCGGGCCAATGCCGAGGCGGCGCCCGCTCCGGCGGAGCGTTCCGCATGCAGCCCATTCCCGATTACGCCGCGAGCGTTGCCGAGCAGCTCAGGTCGATGACCGAGGCCGGTACGCTCAAGGCGGACAAGGCGCAGATGGAGGTGGCAGGCCACCTCGACCGCATCCTGCACGACCTGAAGCAGCGTCGCCCTGCCGCCAAAAAAAGCGCGCTCGGCTGGATGTTCGCTCAGAAGCGCAAGCCGCAACAGTCGGTTCGCGGCCTTTACGTGCATGGCAGCGTCGGGCGTGGCAAGACCATGCTGATGGACCTCTTCTTCCGGATGGCGCCGGTGGAAAAGAAGCGTCGGGCGCATTTTCATGAATTCATGGCCGATGTGCACGGACGTATCCATGCGCATCGCCAGAAGCTGAAAAGCGGGGAAACCCGCCAGGCCGATCCCGTGCCGCCGGTGGCGGCGGCGCTGCGCGAGGAGGCGGAACTTCTCTGCTTCGACGAGTTCACGGTGACGGATATCGCCGACGCCATGATCCTTGCCCGGCTTTTTACCGAACTCTTCGCGCGCGGCTGCACACTGGTCGCGACGTCCAATGTCGAACCCGAAAATCTCTATCGTGACGGTCTGAACCGCGGTCTCTTCCTGCCCTTTATCGATCTGCTGAAGCGGTATGTCGAAGTGACGACGCTCGATTCTCCGGTCGATTATCGCCTGGAAAAGCTTGAAAGCTTGCCGGTCTACGTGGCGCCTCTATCAAGCGAAGCCGACAGGGTCATGGATATCGCTTGGCAGAGGATCACCGAAGGAGGGAAAGAGAGCCCGACAGAGATCTCGATGAAGGGGCGGAGCGTCCCGGTCCGGCGGTCTGTCGGTCCGGCCGCGCGGTTCTCCTTTTCCGAACTCTGCGAGCAGCCGCTCGGTGCGGCCGACTATCTTGAGATTGCCCGACGGTTCGATGTGGTGTTCGTCGATCACATTCCTCTGCTCGGTCCACAGAGGCGTAACGAGACCAAGCGGTTCATCATCCTGATCGATGCGCTCTACGATGCATCCGTCCGGCTTTTTGCCTCGGCTGCGGCGATGCCGGAAGCTCTGTTGACCGAGAAGAAGGGCACCGAGGGCTTCGAGTTCGATCGCACGATTTCGCGGCTCTTCGAGATGCGCAGCGCCGACTATCTTGCCCTTCATCAAACGAAACGTGTTGAAGTTTGACAGTTTTGCGTCACAAATTTTGACGTTTACGTAAGAAAAAATCCATCTAACCGATTGAAAATGCTGTGCTGAAAATAATCGGTTGCAGTTTCATCCCAGTGGGGATATGCGATTTTCCACAAGGGACGGCAGCCAATCCCTGTCAGCCTTGGTTTTGGATCTAAAAGGAAGCACTTCAATGGCGCGCAATAAGATCGCTCTTATCGGTTCTGGAATGATTGGTGGTACGCTGGCGCATCTCGCCGGCCTCAAGGAACTGGGCGATATCGTCCTGTTCGACATTGCCGACGGCATCCCGCAGGGTAAGGGCCTGGATATCGCCCAGTCGTCCCCCGTTGAGGGCTTCAACGCCAAGCTGACCGGCGCCAGCGACTATTCGGCCATCGAAGGCGCTGACGTCTGCATCGTCACCGCAGGTGTAGCGCGCAAGCCGGGCATGAGCCGCGACGATCTGCTCGGCATCAACCTGAAGGTCATGGAGCAGGTTGGCGCCGGCATCAAGAAGTACGCCCCGAACGCTTTCGTCATCTGCATCACCAATCCGCTCGACGCGATGGTATGGGCTCTCCAGAAGTTCTCGGGCCTTCCGACCAACAAGGTCGTCGGCATGGCCGGCGTTCTCGATAGCGCCCGCTTCCGCCTCTTCCTTTCCGAAGAGTTCAAGGTTTCCGTTCAGGACGTCACCGCATTCGTTCTCGGCGGTCATGGCGATACGATGGTGCCGCTCGCCCGCTACTCCACCGTTGCCGGCATTCCGCTGACCGACCTCGTCAAGATGGGCTGGGTCACCAAGGAGCGCCTCGAGGAAATCATTCAGCGCACCCGTGACGGCGGCGCCGAAATCGTCGGCCTGCTCAAGACCGGTTCGGCTTACTACGCTCCGGCCGCCTCCGCCATCGAGATGGCTGAATCCTACCTCAAGGACAAGAAGCGCGTCCTGCCCTGCGCCGCCTACCTTTCCGGCCAGTACGGCGTGAAGGACATGTATGTCGGCGTGCCGACGATCATCGGCGCCGGCGGTGTCGAGCGCATCATCGAAGTCGAATTCAACAAGGCCGAAGAAGAAGCCTTCCAGAAGTCCGTCGGCGCTGTCGCCGGTCTTTGCGAAGCCTGCATCAATATCGCCCCCGCCCTCAAGTAATCCGCCTGACAGGCCCAATACAGGGACAAGACGATGAATATTCATGAATACCAGGCCAAGGCCCTCCTGAAGGGTTACGGCGCACCGGTCGCGGAAGGTGTCGCGATCCTCAAGGCGGAAGAGGCGGAAGCGGCTGCCAAGTCTCTTCCGGGCCCGCTCTACGTGGTCAAGAGCCAGATCCATGCCGGCGGTCGCGGCAAGGGCAAGTTCAAGGAACTCGGCCCTGACGCCAAGGGCGGTGTTCGCCTGGCGAAGTCGATCGACGAAGTCGTTGCCAACGTCAAGGACATGCTCGGCAACACTCTGGTGACCGCGCAGACCGGCGAAGCCGGCAAGCAGGTCAACCGCCTCTACATCGAAGATGGCGCCGACATCGCCCGCGAACTCTACTGCTCACTGCTGGTCGACCGCTCGGTCGGTCGCGTTGCCTTCGTCGTCTCGACCGAAGGTGGCATGGACATCGAGGCTGTCGCCCATGACACGCCGGAGAAGATCCATACCATTGCGATCGATCCGGAAACCGGCGTGACCGCCGACGACGTTGCGAAGATCGTCAAGGCGCTCGAACTGACCGGTGCTGCCGCCGAAGATGCCAAGTCGCTCTTCCCGATCCTTTACAAGGCGTTCAACGAGAAGGACATGTCCCTTCTCGAAATCAACCCGCTGATCGTCATGCAGAACGGTCACCTGCGCGTTCTCGACGCCAAGGTCTCGTTCGACGGCAATGCGCTGTTCCGTCACGACGACGTTCGCGCGCTGCGTGACGAAACCGAAGAAGACGCCAAAGAAATCGAGGCCTCCAAGTGGGATCTCGCTTACGTGGCTCTCGACGGCAACATCGGCTGCATGGTCAACGGCGCAGGCCTTGCCATGGCGACGATGGACATCATCAAGCTCTACGGCAAGGAGCCGGCAAACTTCTGCGACGTTGGCGGTGGCGCCGGCAAGGAAAAGGTTGCGGCTGCCTTCAAGATCATCACGGCTGACCCGAAGGTCGAGGGCATCCTCGTCAATATCTTCGGCGGCATCATGAAGTGCGACGTGATTGCCGAAGGCGTCGTCGCTGCGGTTCAGGAAGTCGGCCTGAAGGTTCCGCTCGTCGTTCGTCTCGAGGGCACCAATGTCGAACTCGGCAAGAAGATCCTGAACGAATCGGGTCTGGCGATCACCGCAGCCGACGATTTGGACGACGCTGCGAAGAAGATCGTAGCCGCGATCAACGGCTAATTGAGGGACCTGAACCAATGTCGATTCTCGTCAATAAGAACACCAAGGTCCTCGTTCAGGGCCTGACCGGCAAGACCGGCACCTTCCACACCGAACAGGCGCTTGCCTATTACGGTACGCAGATGGTAGGCGGCATCCACCCGAAGAAGGGCGGTGAAACCTGGACCGGCTCCAAGGGCGAAACCCTGCCGATCTTCGCTTCCGTTGCCGAAGGCAAGGAAAAGACCGGCGCCGACGCCACCGTGATCTACGTTCCGCCGGCAGGTGCTGCCGACGCGATCATTGAGGCGATCGAAGCCGAGATTCCGTTCATCACCTGCATCACCGAGGGTATCCCGGTCATGGACATGGTGCGGGTCAAGGCCAAGCTCGACAAGTCCAAGTCGCGCCTGCTGGGTCCTAACTGCCCGGGCATCCTCACGCCGGAAGAGTGCAAGATCGGCATCATGCCGGGCTCCATCTTCCGCAAGGGTTCGGTCGGTATTGTTTCGCGCTCCGGCACGCTTACCTATGAAGCCGTGTTCCAGACCTCGAACGAAGGCCTCGGCCAGACCACCGCAGTCGGCATCGGCGGCGACCCGGTCAAGGGCACGGAGTTCATCGACGTCCTGGAAATGTTCCTGGCCGACGACGCCACAACCTCGATCATCATGATCGGCGAAATTGGCGGTTCGGCCGAAGAGGATGCAGCGCAGTTCCTCATCGACGAAGCCAAGAAGGGTCGCAAGAAGCCGATGGCGGGCTTCATCGCAGGTCGTACGGCTCCGAAGGGCCGCACGATGGGCCATGCCGGCGCCGTGGTTTCGGGCGGCAAGGGCGATGCGGAATCGAAGATCGCAGCCATGGAGGCCGCCGGCATCAAGGTTTCTCCTTCGCCGGCGCGTCTCGGAAAGACGCTGGTCGAAGTCCTCAAGGGCTGAGATCGCACAAGCATGCGCCAGGCAAGGTGGATCCGATAGTGATCCTCTTGCCTGGATTTGGCATTTTAGAGTCCCTGAATACAGCTTGCGTTCGGGTTGATGAAAGCGGCAGGTCGGGCATCCGGCCATCATCTTAAAGTCGGGAGGCGAACGGAGACGTTCGCAGAACACAATGGGTAGGCAAGAAGCCAACGAGCAATTTCTGATCACGTCCTTCCTCGACGGATCGAATGCGGCCTATATCGAGCAGCTCTATGCGCGCTATGAGGATGATCCTTCCTCGGTTTCGGCCGAATGGCAGGCTTTCTTCCGCGCGCTGGCCGACAATCCGGCCGATGTGAAGAAGGCAGCCGCCGGTGCTTCCTGGCAGCGCAAGAACTGGCCGATCGCTGCGCAGGGCGAACTGGTCTCCGCGCTCGACGGCAACTGGGGCGTGATCGAAAAGGCCATCGAGACAAAGGTCAAGGCCAAGGCCGAGGCGACCGCCGCCGCAACCGGCAAGCCGGCGAGCGAAGCCGAGGTTCTGCAGGCGACCCGCGATTCCGTCCGGGCCATCATGATGATCCGCGCCTATCGCATGCGCGGCCACCTGCATGCCAATCTCGATCCGCTCGGGCTTGCTGCTCCGGTCGAGGACTATAACGAGCTTTCGCCGGTAGCCTACGGCTTCACCGAAGCCGACTTCGGCCGCAAGATCTTCATCGACAACGTGCTTGGTCTCGAATACGCGACCATTCCGGAAATGCTCGATATCCTGAAGCGGACTTATTGCTCGACCATCGGCGTCGAGTTCATGCACATGTCCAATCCGGATGAGAAGCACTGGATCCAGGAACGCATCGAAGGTCCGGACAAGGGCGTCGATTTCACGCCGAACGGCAAGAAGGCGATCCTGTCGAAGCTGATCGAGGCCGAAGGCTTCGAACAGTTCATCGACGTCAAGTACAAGGGCACCAAGCGCTTCGGTCTCGACGGCGGCGAATCCCTGATCCCGGCGCTCGAGCAGATCATCAAGCGCGGTGGCCAGGAAGGTCTTGAGGAAATCGTATTCGGCATGGCCCACCGGGGTCGCCTGAACGTTCTGACCAACGTCATGGCTAAGCCGCATCGCGCCGTGTTCCACGAGTTCAAGGGCGGTTCGTTCAAGCCTGACGAAGTCGAGGGCTCCGGCGACGTGAAGTACCATCTCGGTGCTTCCTCCGACCGCGAGTTCGACGGCAACAAGGTTCACCTGTCGTTGACCGCCAATCCCTCGCACCTGGAAATCGTCAATCCTGTCGTCATGGGCAAGGCGCGCGCCAAGCAGGACCAGCTCGCCAAGGTCTGGGAAGGCGATATCATTCCGCTTCGTGAACGCGCCAAGGTTCTGCCGCTGCTTCTGCACGGTGATGCGGCCTTCGCCGGCCAGGGCGTCGTTGCCGAGATCCTGGGGCTTTCCGGTCTGCGCGGCCACCGCGTTGCCGGCACGATGCACTTCATCATCAACAACCAGATCGGCTTCACCACCAATCCGGCCTTCTCGCGTTCGTCGCCTTATCCGTCCGACGTCGCCAAGATGATCGAAGCGCCGATTTTCCACGTCAATGGCGACGATCCGGAAGCGGTCGTTTATGCCGCGAAGATCGCGACCGAATACCGGATGAAGTTCCACAAGCCGGTCGTCATCGACATGTTCTGCTATCGCCGATTCGGCCACAACGAGGGTGATGAGCCCGCGTTCACCCAGCCGAAGATGTACAAGGCGATCCGCGCCCACAAGACCGTCGTTCAGCTCTATGCAGAACGCCTGATCGCCGAGGGCCTGATTACCGAAGGCGAATTCGAGAAGATGAAGGCCGACTGGCGCGCGCACCTCGAACAGGAATTCGAGGCCGGCCAGTCCTACAAGCCGAACAAGGCCGACTGGCTGGACGGCGTGTGGTCGGGCCTGCGTGCCGCCGACAATGCCGATGAACAGCGTCGCGGCAAGACCGCCGTGCCGATGAAGTCGCTGAAGGAGATCGGCCGTAAGCTCTCGACCATTCCCGAGGGCTTCAAGGCGCATCGGACGATCCAGCGCTTCATGGACAACCGCGCCCAGATGGTGGAAACCGGCGAGGGCATCGACTGGGCCATGGGCGAGGCGCTCGCTTTCGGTTCGCTGGCTGTAGAGGGTCACAAGATTCGCCTCTCGGGTCAGGATTGCGAACGCGGTACCTTCTCGCAACGTCACTCGGTTCTCTATGACCAGGAGACCGAAGAGCGCTACATCCCGCTCGCCAATCTCGCTCCGAACCAGGCGCGCTACGAGGTCATCAACTCGATGCTTTCGGAAGAGGCGGTTCTGGGCTTCGAGTACGGTTACTCGTTGGCCCGCCCGAACGCGCTGACGCTCTGGGAAGCCCAGTTCGGCGATTTTGCCAACGGTGCGCAGGTTGTCTTCGACCAGTTCATCTCGTCGGGCGAACGCAAATGGCTGCGCATGTCCGGTCTCGTTTGCCTTCTGCCGCACGGTTATGAAGGCCAGGGCCCGGAACACTCCTCCGCCCGTCTGGAGCGTTTCCTCCAGCTCTGCGCGGAAGACAACATGCAGGTCGCGAACGTCACGACGCCGGCCAACTACTTCCACATCCTGCGCCGCCAGGTGAAGCGCGACTTCCGCAAACCGCTCATCCTGATGACGCCGAAGTCCCTGCTGCGCCACAAGCGGGCTGTTTCCAGCCTGTCCGAAATGGCCGGCGAGAGCTCGTTCCACCGCCTGCTTTGGGACGATGCGGAGGTCACGAAGGACGGTCCGATCAAGCTGCAGAAGGACAACAAGATCCGCCGCGTCGTCATGTGCACCGGCAAGGTCTATTACGATCTTCTGGAAGAGCGCGAAAAGCGCGGCATCGACGACATCTACCTGCTGCGCGTCGAACAGCTCTATCCGTTCCCGGCCAAGGCGCTCATCAACGAGCTTTCCCGCTTCCGCAATGCGGAGATGGTCTGGTGCCAGGAAGAGCCGAAGAACATGGGCGCATGGTCGTTCATCGATCCTTATCTGGAGTGGGTCCTGGCTCACATTGACGCCAAGTACCAGCGGGTTCGCTACACCGGTCGTCCGGCCGCAGCATCGCCAGCTACCGGCCTGATGTCGAAGCATCTCGCCCAGCTGGAAGCTTTCCTCGAGGACGCGCTCGGCGGCTAAGGAGACGGGTCGAATGGCCTATTTTTTCCTCAAGCTCATACCGCCGCGGTCGAGCTTCCCGCATGATGCAACGCCGGAAGAGATGACGGCGATGCAGGCCCATGGAGGATATTGGCACGCTCTGGCGGAACAGGGGCCGGCCATCGCGGTGGGTCCTGTTTTTGCCGAGAGCGGTGCCTTCGGGATCGCCGTCGTGGAGGCGGCCGATGCCGCAGCCGCTCAGGCTCTTGCGGACAACGATCCGGTCATCAAGGCGGAGCTCGGTTTCCGCTTCGAAACCTCGCCCATGCCATCCATCATAATCAGGACTTCCGCGGGCGGTGCCGCGGCTGCCGAATAAACGAAACAACAGTCAGGACATACACCAATGGCTACTGAAATCCGCGTCCCGACCCTCGGGGAATCCGTAAGCGAAGCCACCGTCGGCACCTGGTTCAAGAAGGTCGGCGACACCGTCAAGGCCGACGAACCGCTCGTCGAACTCGAAACCGACAAGGTGACCGTCGAAGTGCCGGCTCCGGCTTCCGGCGTGCTGACCGAGATCGTTGCCGCCAATGGCGAGACCGTTGGCCTCGGCGCACTGCTCGGCCAGATTGCCGAAGGCGCCGGCGCCACGGCTTCGGCACCGGCTCCTGCTGCTGCCCCGGCTCCGGCCGCAGCGCCCGCAGTCGCAGCACCTGCCGCCGCTGCACCGGCAGCATCGGCCATGCCGGCCGCTCCGGCCGCGGCCAAGATGCTTGCTGAAAACAATCTTTCGGCCGATCAGGTCGACGGTTCCGGCAAGCGGGGCCAGGTCCTGAAGGGCGACGTGATCGCCGCCATTGCCAAGGGTGCGACCGCCGTCGCTGCTCCGGCTCCGGCTGCTGCTCCCCGTCCGGCTTCGAGCGCCGATGACGCGGTTCGCGAAGAACGCGTCAAGATGACCCGCCTGCGCCAGACCATCGCGAAACGCCTAAAGGACGCCCAGAACACCGCCGCCATGCTGACCACCTACAATGAGGTGGACATGTCGGCCGTTATGGACCTGCGTAACCGCTACAAGGACATCTTCGAGAAGAAGCACGGCGTAAAGCTCGGCTTCATGGGCTTCTTCACCAAGGCCGTTACCCATGCGCTGAAGGAAATCCCCTCGATCAACGCCGAGATCGACGGCACCGACATCATCTACAAGAACTTCTGCCACATCGGCATGGCGGTCGGAACCGACAAGGGTCTTGTCGTTCCTGTTATCCGCGATGCCGACCAGATGTCGATCGCTGGCGTCGAGAAGGAACTCGGGCGTCTTGCCAAGGCCGCCCGTGACGGCGCGCTCGGCATGGCCGACATGCAGGGCGGCACCTTCACCATCACCAATGGCGGTGTCTACGGCTCGCTGATGTCCTCGCCGATCCTGAACGCGCCGCAATCGGGCATTCTCGGCATGCACAAGATCCAGGAGCGTCCGGTCGCCATTGGCGGTCAGGTCGTCATTCGTCCGATGATGTATCTGGCTCTGTCCTACGACCACCGCATCGTCGACGGCAAGGAAGCCGTGACCTTCCTCGTCCGAGTGAAGGAAAGCCTGGAAGATCCGGAACGCCTGGTTCTCGATCTCTGATCGTTCTGGCGGGAGACCGGCTTTCGGCCTCCCGCCGTCCTGTTTTCCGGTAAGCGCAACCGCACGAGCGGCATTGCCGGCATGGAGGCATCATGCACGCCTATCTTCTGGAACTCGCATCGCTGATGGCGGTGTTTTCCTTCGCGATCGTTTCCCCCGGCGCCGATACCGCGATGGTCATGCGTCAGGCCATGGTTCACGGGCGGCGTGAGGCGATCCTCACGAGCTTCGGCATCGGCACGTCGCTGATGTTCCACGTGACCTACACCATTCTCGGCCTCGGCCTGATTATCTCGAAGTCGCTGCTCCTGTTCAGCATCATCAAATGGGCGGGCGCCGCCTATCTGATCTATATGGGTGTCATGGCGCTGCGGGCGGGCAAGAGCGACCTCAATCCGGTTGCCGATGGCGCCGAGCCTGCCCGGCAGAGTGCTCTGCGAGCCTTTGGCCTCGGCTTCCTCGCCAACGCGCTGAACCCGAAGCCTGTCCTTTTCTTTCTGTCGATCTTCTCGGCTCTGGTCGCCGCCTCCACGCCCGGCATGGTGAAGTTCGGATACGGTCTGGTGATGGCGACCTGCCTCATCGCATGGTTCGTCGGCGTATCGTTTTTCATGACGACGCCGCGCATGCGGGCTGCCTTCTCCCGAGCAAGCAAGTGGATCAATCGCGCGTCAGGCATGGTGTTCATCGCTTTCGGCCTGAAACTTGCGGCGACGAAGGCGAGCTGAGATGAGGCGGTCGCTCGTCGCGTCGCTCGCCTTTGCCGTTGCGGGGTTCCAAGCCCCGGCGATGGCCGGTGCGTGCCGTGTCGAGCATGCCGTCTATGCGGAAGGCGAAACGGGTCTGGAACTGCGCTTCAGGCCAGGGAGCGGCGAGAACACGCCGGTCTCCCACAAGTTCGAGGTTCGGGCGGCAAAGGCCGGCCTCACGCTCGACGGGCATGTGATGTACGACGAGGAAATCGCCCGGCCGGTGGGTATGGCTATGAACAATTGCCCGGAGGGCGACGTGACCGGCGCGGATCTTGATGCCTGCACCGTCTGGCAGGGTATCGTCTATGCGGTGGACGGGCAGGGCAATGTCGACCTTCTGCCCCCGGAGGGCGCCGAAGCGCCGAAGACGTTGCTTCTTCCGGGTTTCGGAGCGGCTTTCAAGCTGTCCGCCGTCGGCGGCAAGGTCGAGGCCATGCCGTGGGACGGATTTTCATTCAGGGAATGCGCGCCGTAAGCGGAGACCGGAACGGCGGCAAAGGAACACACAGAGGAACGACGAAAATGGCTTATGATGTAGTGGTAATCGGCAGCGGCCCCGGTGGTTACGTATGTGCAGTCAAGGCAGCCCAGCTCGGTCTGAAGGTTGCCGTCGTCGAAAAGCGGGCGACCTATGGCGGCACCTGCCTCAATATCGGCTGCATTCCGTCCAAGGCCCTGCTGCATGCCTCCGAGATGTTCAACCATGTTGCCCATGGCATGGACGCTCTCGGCGTCGAGGTTGCCGCGCCGAAGCTGAACCTCGGCAAGATGATGGCCCACAAGGACAGCGTCGTGAAGGCGAACGTCGAAGGCGTTTCCTTCCTGTTCAAGAAGAACAAGATCGACGGCTTCCAGGGCACCGGCAAGATCGTTTCGGCCGGCAAGGTTTCCGTCACCAATGACAAGGGCGAGGAGCAGGTTCTCGAGACCAAGAACATCGTCATCGCCACCGGTTCCGACGTTGCCGGCATTCCGGGCGTTGCCGTCGAGATCGACGAGAAGGTAATTGTATCATCTACCGGTGGCATCGCGCTCGACAAGGTTCCGGGCAAGCTGGTTGTCGTCGGCGGCGGCGTCATCGGCCTCGAACTCGGTTCGGTCTGGTCGCGTCTCGGCGCCAAGGTCACCGTCGTCGAATATCTCGACAGCATCCTCGGCGGCATGGACGGCGAAGTTTCCAAGCAGTTCCAGCGCATGCTGGCCAAGCAGGGCATCGAATTCAACCTCGGCGCCAAGGTCACCGGTGTCGAAAAGTCCGGCAAGGGCGCGAAGGTCACGTTCGAGCCGGTCAAGGGTGGTGAGGCGCAGGTCCTGGAAGCCGATGTCGTCCTCGTTGCCACCGGCCGCAAGCCCTACACGGCAGGCCTCGGCCTCGAAGCCGCAGGCGTCGTGCTCGACAATCGCGGCCGCGTCGAGATTGACGGCCATTTCCGCACCAATGTCGCCGGCATCTATGCGATCGGCGACGTCGTGCGCGGTCCGATGCTTGCTCACAAGGCCGAGGACGAGGGTGTGGCGCTCGCCGAAATCCTCGCCGGCCAGCATGGCCATGTGAATTACGACGTCATTCCGGGTGTCGTCTACACCCAGCCGGAAGTCGCTTCCGTCGGCAAGACCGAGGAAGAACTGAAGGCTGCGGGTGTCGCCTACAAGGTCGGCAAGTTCCCGTTCACTGCGAACGGCCGCGCCCGCGCCATGCTGGCGACCGATGGTTTCGTCAAGATCCTCTCGGACAAGGAAACCGATCGCGTCCTCGGTGGCCATATCGTCGGCTTTGGCGCCGGCGAGATGATCCACGAGATTGCCGTACTGATGGAATTCGGCGGTTCGGCGGAAGATCTGGGCCGCACCTGCCATGCGCATCCGACCATGTCGGAAGCGGTCAAGGAAGCAGCCCTTGCCGCTTTCTTCAAGCCGATCCACATGTAAGAGATTTTCCGGATAATAAGACTAATCCGGTAAAGTATTATATTTTTGTAAGAATTGAGGCCGCGGCTTGTTATTCAGGTCGCGGCTTTTATCATGGTCTTGTCGTGTTTTTCATATTTTGACAAAAGGCAAGCGCCATGACGACGAATCCTGTACTCGGCTATTCTCTGTCGCAGAAGCTCATTCACTGGCTGATGGCGGCTTTGATCTTTTTCAATCTGCTCTTCACGGAGGGCATGGAAAACTGGAACCGGCTGGTGAGCCGCGGCGAAACCGCAACACCTGAAGACATCGCTTCCGCCAATGTGCATGCCTATGTCGGCATCGCCATCCTCTGTCTTTCGGTGGTCCGTCTTGTCCTGCGCCTGGCGCATGGTGCACCCGACGCCCCGGCTGAGGAACCGCCTGTCTTTCTAATTGCCTCCAAGCTGGCGCACGGAACGTTCTATCTGTTGTTCTTCCTCCTGCCGATCAGTGGCGCTGCCGCCTATTACTTCGGGGTGGAAGCCGTGGGTTCATTGCATGGCGGACCCCTGAAGCTGCTGATGTGGCTCCTGATCGTGGTGCATATTGCCGCAGTTCTGGTTCACCAGTTCTATTGGAAAACGCCGGTCGCGCAGCGTATGACCAAGGGCTGAGAATAACGGCCGTACCGGTCGTGTCGTCCCCGAAGGAATGCGCATGGCGAACATCGTGCCGGAACCTGTGAAATTGCCGCATCCCGCCTTGCCTGAGGCGGATTGGGCAGACTGCTATGCTGTCGCCAGCGCCGCCCCCCAACTCGTGGCGCTGGATGCCGCGAAGCTGTTGCTCGGCCGCTCCCCAGGATGGGTCCGGATGCTGATGGCGCTACGCAACCGGATCGTCTCTCTGTTCGGGTTGAAGGTTGCCGGTCTGAAGGTGGCGGATGCCAATACCGTCGCCGCATTCCCGGTTGTTTCCGAGCGGGACGAACAGGTCGTGCTCGGTTTCAATGACAGCCACCTCGATTTCAGGATCGTGGTCGACGTTGAGCCGTTGGGGGAAGCCGAAGGCAAGGTGTCGGTGACGACGCTGGTGCGTCGCCACAATGCGTTCGGGCGTTTCTACATCGCGGTGGTCACGCCGTTCCACAGACTGATCGTCAGGACGATGCTCGGGCGCCTCGTTCGAGGCTGACAGGGCTCAGCCGCCGGCGGGCGTCAGGGTGAAACCCTGCTTCTTCAAAAGCTCGACAAGGCCTTCCTCGCCTGGAAGGTGAAGCGCGCCGACGGCGATGAAAACACCGCCCTTGGCCAGCATGGGACCAGCCCGTTCCGCCATGACATGGTTCCGGTCGGTGACGATCCGCTTTTCGAAGGCGGCATAACTGCTTTCGTCCTTGCCGGTCTGGGCCGGCGTGACGATTTCCAGCATGGGCATGGTCATGCCGATGTCGCCGGAAAGATAAAGCGTCGTCATGGTTTCGATGACGTCGTCCATCTTGTCGCCAAGTTCCAGCGTTTCGATCAGCGCCTGAAGGTGGAATTCCGTCGGAAGATCCGCCATGGCGCGCAATTGTTCAGCCAGCGTCTCCAGCCCCGCGACGTTCTTGCCGGCCTTTATCGCATCCTCGGCGATATGTTTATCGAGAAAGGACGCGCCTTTCGATTTGCGTGCCGTCTCGCAGGCGGGCAGGGCAACGAAGCTCGAAATTATCCAGGGTTGCATCCGCTGGACGGCGGCGAGCGCCAGCCCGCGCTTTTTCAATCCGTCCTCAAGGCGGGTGGCCTGGTCGGGGCTCAGATGGTCGCGGATGGTCTTGCCGTCTGTGAACATGGTGAGTTCCGGATGCATGAGCATCGCGGCAGCCGCCTTTTTTTCATCGAGGATTTCGTCGGATTCGATGATGATGGTCGATGCCTCTGCGGCGGCGGTCCGCGCTGCCGCCGGCATCGTCAGGACGCGGGGATCGGTGACATGCATGGTGCCGAGCAGCCAGGAGGGGGCGAGGCCCGGCTTCTCTATCTTCCAGAAGATGCCCCTGCCGTTCGGGATCGCATCCGCCTCGGCGCGAAGCTTCGCGTAGGTCGCCGGTTCATCCGTCTGCAAAGCTGCCAGCAGATCCTTTCCGCCGCAGGTTGGTTCCTCCTGCGCGTGAGCGGGTTTCAGCGTCAGCAGCACGAAGAGGAAGGCCGCAAGCAGCGCGAGATGGAAGGCCGCAGCCAGCCATAGCGCGGCGTCTCCCAGAACGGATAGCGAGAGACGGTTTCGGATGCGGTCTATGGAATGCGCGATCATGGTTTGTCCGTTGGTGGCGGGTCGGCCCGGATTGTAAGGACATGTTCCTTCTAGTCCCGCGGCCCTCAATTTTCCTTAACGGTTTTGGTTAACGGTCCTTCCGTCAGGCGCGGGGATGCGCGCGGTCATAGACATCCAGCAGGCGGGCGGCATCGACTCCGGTATAGACCTGGGTCGTCGACAGGCTGGCATGGCCGAGGAGTTCTTGGATGGTGCGAAGATCCCCTCCGCCGCCGAGCAGGTGGGTGGCGAAGGAATGGCGTAGCGCATGGGGTGTTGCTGTGTCCGGCAGGCCGAGGGCGGAGCGCAGGCGTTGCATTTCCCGCTGAATGATTGCCGGCTGCAGTTTGCCACCTCTCGCGCCGCGAAAGATCGGTTCGTATGGCGCCAGATGATAAGGGCAGAGCTTGATGTAGGTTGCGACAGCTTCTGTCACAGCCGGGAGAAGCGGGACGAGACGGGTCTTGTTGCCCTTGCCGGTGATCCTGAGAGCGGTGGTTCTTTCGCCGAAGTCGGCAGGCATCAGCGCCAGCGCTTCGGAGATGCGCAGACCGCAACCATAAAGCAGGGTCAGCACCGCGGCGTCGCGTGCGGCGACCCAGGGTTCCTCATGCATTTGCGCGTCGCGGCTGACGACAGCCAGCGCCTGGCTGTCGGACAAGGGTTTCGGAAGGGATTTCGGTTGCTTCGGCGAACGGACGGCGCCGGCGCCGGCCGCGTTGACCAGCCCCCGTCTTTCAAGGTGACGCAGGAAGGAGCGAAGGCCTGCGAGATGGCGCCCGAGCGAGCGGGAACCGGAGCCCTGCTTGCGGCGATAGGCGAGAAAGGCGCGAAGATCCGCCGGTCGCAATTCCTTTATATCGCGAATGCGCGCGGGTCCGCCGAGATGGCCGGTCAGGAATGTCAGGAATTGTCGGGTATCACGCTCATAGGCGTCCAAGGTGTTTTCCGAAAGCCTTCTTTCTGCGGCAAGACCCTGCAGCCATGCGGCGCGCTCGGCGAGAAGATCGGTATCGGCGAAGACCAGCAGGTCGTTCATCGGCGCTGCCTTTACATTGAGAATCTGCTAAGCCAACATGATCTTCAGATGTTAGGGAATGCCTAAAATGCCGCATCCGGTGTCATGCTTCGATCACATTGGGCTGCGATAGAGGCTGATCGGTACAGTCGGGGTTTTCTATGGCGCGCCGTGATTCGATGACGATGTTCGGGCAATTCGCCGAGGCGGTTGCTCTGGTCTCGCAAGGCCAACCGGGGCACATCGTCGACACACTGATCGCCGAACGTGGTCAGAGGATCGTGCATCATCCCCTGTGGCCGGTGATGCGACCATTTCTCTATACGTTGTTGCGCTATGCAAAGGCGGTCGAATTCGCTGACGACATCGCGAACATGCCGGGTTTCCAGGCCTTCGAATATCTCAGCAATATCCTGCGCCTCGACATCAACGTCATCAATGGCGAACGGATACCCGAGAAGGGTGGTTTCATCATGGTGAGCAACCACCCGACCGGCATTGCCGACGGCGTGGCGGTTTTCGATCTTCTGAAGCGCCGGCGGCCGGACATGATGTTCTTCGCCAATCGCGATGCCATCAGGGTCAATCCGCGCTTCGCCGAAATCATCATTCCCGTCGAGTGGCGGGAGGAACACAAGAGCAAGCTCAAGGCCCGCGAGACGCTGAAGCTCACCAACCGGGCGATCGAGGAGCAGAAGGCGACCGTGCTCTTCCCCTCCGGCCGCATCGCCTATTGGGCGAACGGGCGACTGAATGAGCGGCCGTGGAAGACGTCGGCTGTCGGTCTCGCCCGCAAATACGATCTGCCTATTTTGCCGGTACACATGACGGCGCGCAACTCGGGCCTGTTCTACTGGTTCGCCAAGTGGTCGACCGAGCTCAGGGACATGACGGTGTTCCACGAACTCCTGAACAAAAGGGGCGACCGGTTCGATTTCGTCATCGGTGACCTGATCTCGCCCGCACGGCTCGAAGGCGATCTGAATGATGTCACTGCCGCGCTCGAACATCATACCGTGCATGCCCTTGCGGCAGACGGCAACGCATCCTTTAGCCCGTAGTCGACGGCTGCCGGTGCTGACTGAGTACGATCGCCGGGCGATCTGCGGGACGCTGCGCCGTGATCTGCTTTCGGCCGGTTGTATGCGGTGCCGGAGATGGCGCGCAGCCGGGAAAAATATATCCAAGGTTGCGTTTCTTCGCCTGGTCTTCCCCTCGGTGGCGTGGTGTCGCGAAATCGCTACAGTTTTCGAAATTGCTTAATTAGGATTCGTTTTTCCTCCCGGTTTTTAGTGGGTATTCGTTAACCACGCCGACCCCCAAGCTAGCGTCCGTCTCAGGGAGCATTCAGCTCCCCGATCAGTGTGCGCCATAGGGGGACCGGGGAATGCGCTTCAAATCCATACAGTTAAAAATTGCAGTCTTGTCGGGGGTCTGTGTGCTGGCGGCCACAGCGGCCCTGGTGGGGTACGGCATCATTTCAGCGGCCAGTACGCGGGAGTTCGTTGCCACGCAGGTGACGAGCCTCACGGATGTGAAGACGAAGCAGAGCCTTCAGACGCTTGCATCGACACAGGCGGGGATCATCCGCTCTTCGCTTGACGGTGCCTTCGATGCCGCCCGCGTAATGGCGCGCAGCTTCGAGACGCTTGCCGGCGGGGACGCAACCACTCCTGCGGCAACTCGTCGTGCGCAGCTCAATGCCCTTCTTTTGAACGTGCTCAAGGACAATCCGCGCTTCAACGGAACCTATAGTGCATGGGAACCGAATGCGCTGGACGGGGCCGATGCCGAGTTTCGCGACCGCCGGGACATGGGATCGGATGTGACGGGGCGGTTCCTTCCCTATTGGACTCGGGATGCTGCTGGCAAGATCGCGCTCCAGCCGCTCGTTGAGTACGACAGTTCAGAGCTTCATCCGAACGGCGTGATGAAGGGAGGCTGGTATATCGGGCCGCAGACGGGCCATGGCGAGAGCATCCTCGATCCGCTGCCCTATATCGTTCAGGGCAAGAATGTCTATCTGGCGACAATGTCGGTTCCGATCACCATCGGCGGCAAGTTCGCCGGCGTGGCCGGCGCGGATTTCGATCTCTCCTTCGTCCAGAAGCTTGCCGAACAGGTGAAGGCGTCGATCTATGACGGCAAGGCCTCGGTTTCGATCGTGAGCCACAAGGGGCTGATTGTCGCCTCGAGCGAGAAGCCTGAAAGCATCGGCCAGCCCTTCGACCAGGGCGATAGCGCGCTTTCGCAATATCTGGCGCTTATCCAGTCCGGTAAGGAGGAGGTCCACGCCAGCGGCGATGCGTTCAAGGCGTTTGCTCCAATCGTCATCGGCAGGACGGCAACACCCTGGTCCGTGATGATCGACGTCCCGCGCGCCGTCGCCATGGCCGAAGCGACGAAACTCGACCGGGATCTGACCGAGCGTAACGGCAGCGACGGTGTTTTGCAGGTCATTGTGGCCGCCGTCATCGCAATGGGTGGCGTCGCAGCCATGTGGCTTGTGGCGCGCAGCATCGCCGGCCCGATCCGCAACATGACGGCCAGCATGCGTCGGCTGGCCGATGGCGACACGACATGCGACATTCCGGGCGTCGGCCTTCCCGACGAGATCGGTGCCATGGCCGCAGCGGTGGAGATCTTTCGCAACAATGCCATCGCCAACCGGCGACTGGAGGAAGAGGCCGCAGCCGCGCAGGAAACGGCGGAACGTGAACGCCGGCGCAACCTGGATATCGAGCGCATTCGCACCGAGGCCATGACGCAGGCCACGGCCGGCCTTGCCGACGGTCTGAAGCAACTCGCATCCGGCAATCTTTCCTTCCATCTCGGCGAACCCTTCGCCCAGGAGTTCGAAAGCCTGCGCAGCGACTTCAATTCAGCGGTGTCACAGCTCAGCCGGACGATGGCCGCCGTCGCTGCCGCGTCCCGTTCCATCGATTCAGGTACGCAGGAGATCAGCCAGAGCGCAGACGATCTTTCGAAGCGCACGGAACAGCAGGCTGCATCGCTTGAGGAGACCGCGGCGGCTCTCGATGAAATCACCGTCAATGTCACGAATTCATCGAAACGCGCCGAGGAGGCGAGGATCGTTGCGGTGCAGGCCAATACCAGCGCCGTCCATTCCGGCGCCGTGGTGGCCGATGCCGTCAACGCCATGCAGCGCATCGAACAATCGTCCAACCAGATTGCGAACATCATCGGCGTGATCGATGAGATCGCCTTCCAGACCAACCTTCTGGCGCTGAATGCAGGCGTCGAAGCAGCGCGCGCCGGAGAGGCCGGAAAGGGGTTCGCGGTGGTGGCGCAGGAGGTTCGCGAGCTTGCCCAGCGGTCGGCGCAGGCAGCAAAGGAGATCAAGGATCTCATCCGCAATTCCAGCACCGAGGTTGAAAGCGGAGTAAAGCTGGTGAAGGACACTGGCGAGGCGCTGAAGACGATCGAGGCCTATATCGTCACCGTCAACCAGCACATGGATGCGATCGCGACCTCCGCCCGTGAGCAGTCGGTGGGGCTTTCGGAGGTCAACACGGCCGTCAACCAGATGGACCAGGTGACGCAGAAGAATGCGGCCATGGTCGAAGAGGCGAATGCTGCCAGCGCGACGCTCGCCATGGAATCGCAAAGGCTTCGCGACCTGATTGCCCAGTTCCGGCTGGACGGGATTTCGTCTGACGCCGTTTCTCAGCTTCGTCGAACCGCCGGTGCCATGGCCGCTTCGCCGGTGCAGCGTTACGCTACCTACGGCTGATCCGGACGGCGCATTGTCAGCCGGTGATTTCGAACGGGATGACCCGCGGTTTTCCGCGGGCCATCCGCTTTCCGTCCCGCATTAGCAGTTTTCTTTCCGGGTCCTTGGATGCAAGTTGGCGACCCATGAAAGACGATTCGCCCGGACTGTTCGGTTTGCCGCCACGCCCTCGCGTCGTGCCCGTTCTGGTGCCGATGCCGGCGCCGACCGCCTACAGCTATGCCGTGCCCGAGGGCATGGCCGCTGAGCCGGGCTCGATCGTTCAGGTGCCGCTCGGGCCGCGTCAGGTCATCGGTGTCGTGTGGGACGGGCCGGACGAAGGCGCCGTCGATCCGAAGAAGCTGCGCGCTGTAACCAAGGTCTTCGATTGCCCGCCGCTTGACCTGAACATGCGCACTTTTCTCGACTGGGTGGCATCCTACACCCTGTCGCCGCCGGGTTATGTGGCGCGCATGGCGCTTCGCGCGCCCGCTGCCTTCGATCCCGAGCCGATGGTAGAAGGCTTCCGTTTTTCCGGCATCGAGCCGGAGAAACTGACGCCCGCGCGGCGCAAGGTTCTCGATCTCGCGGCGGACGGTCTTTCGTGGACCAAGAGCGGCCTTGCCCACGCTTCCGGAGTTTCTTCGAGCGTGATCGACGGGCTGGTGAAGCAGGGGGTGTTCGAGACCGTCTTCCTGCCGCCGCCACCGCTGGTGGCAAAGCCCGACCCCGAGTATGCCGAATCCCGACTGGCCGGACCGCAGAAGGAAGCGGCCGACGAAATCCTCGAAGGCGTTCGCGCCGGTGGCTTTTCGGTCGCGCTTATCGACGGCGTGACGGGGTCCGGCAAGACGGAAGTCTATTTCGAGGCGATTGCGGAGACGTTGCGGCAGGGAAAGCAGGTTCTGATCCTCCTGCCGGAAATCGCCTTGACCGCCAATTTCCTCGAACGCTTCCAGGATCGTTTCGGCGCGAAACCCGGTGAATGGCATTCGGATCTTGCCACGAAGACCCGTGAAAAGGTCTGGCGGCAGTGCGCCACCGGCGATATCCGCGTGGTGGCCGGTGCGCGCTCAGCTCTCTTCCTGCCCTTCGAGGATCTCGGTCTCATCGTCGTCGATGAAGAGCATGATCCCGCCTTCAAGCAGGAAGATCGGGTCTTCTACAATGCCCGCGACATGGCGGTGGTGCGCGCCCGGATATCCGGCTTCCCGGTCGTACTGGTATCGGCGACGCCCTCGGTCGAAAGCCAGGTCAATTGCATGAACGGGCGCTACAGGCGCATTCATCTGCCGACCCGTTTTGCCGGGGCGGCGCTGCCGGATCTGCATCTGATCGACATGCGCCGGCATCCGCCGGAACGAGGGGGGTTTCTTTCACCGCTTCTGCTCAAGGCCGTCGGTAAGACGGTGGAGCGCAATGAGCAGGCGCTTCTGTTCCTCAACCGTCGCGGCTATGCGCCGCTGACGCTCTGCCGTGTCTGCGGCCATCGTTTCCAGTGCCCGCAATGTTCGAGCTGGCTGGTGGAGCACCGGTTTCGCGGGCAAATCCAGTGCCATCAATGCGGCTATGCCGAACCGACGCCGCAGGCCTGCCCGGAATGCGGGACGCTCGATCATCTGATCGCCTGCGGACCCGGCGTCGAACGCATTGCGGAGGAAGTCGAGAAACACTTCCCCGACGCCCGGACGCTGGTGCTTTCCTCCGACCTTGGCGGCGTGAAGCGGCTGCGCCTCGAACTCGAGGCCATCGCCAATGGGGAAGCGGATATCGTCATCGGCACCCAGCTCGTCGCGAAAGGACATAATTTCCCGCTGATGACGCTTGTGGGGATCGTGGATGCCGATATCGGCCTTGCCAACGGCGACCCGCGCGCGGCCGAACGCACCTTCCAACTCCTTTCGCAGGTGACCGGTCGCGCCGGCAGAACGGGACGCAAGAGCCACGGTCTGCTGCAGACCTTCCAGCCGATGCATCCGGTGATGCAGGCGATCGTCTCCGGCGATGCCGAAGCCTTCTACGATCGTGAGATCCTCGAACGGGAGCGTGCCGGCCTGCCGCCCTTCGGCCGGCTGGTGTCGATCATCGTTTCGGCGGATAACCGTATCGATGCCGAGACCCACGCACGGCAGCTCAGGCAGGCGGCGCCCGCCGAGCCCGGGGTCGCGGTGCTTGGGCCGGCCGAGGCGCCGCTTGCGTTGATCCGTGGGCGCCATCGCTTCCGGCTGCTCGTCCACGGTCGCCGGACCAGCGACATGCAGGGCTTTGTGCGGACCATGATTGCCAATGGACCGAAGGAGCGGCGGTCGATCCAGGTCCAGGTCGATGTCGACCCGCAAAGCTTCCTGTAATCCACCGAAATCCCCCACATCGGAGGTTTCCGAGATATACCGCGATCCCGCCGTTTGTGCGATAAGCCTCGCCTGAGTGATTTTCCAAGACGGGGATGACAAATGGAGTTCTACCTTCCGACGGAGTTCGGCGAGCAGCTGGCCTTCGGATCGGCTGCCGCAATGGTCCTGATCGGCGCTTTCGTGATGTTCGCGCCGGGTCTTGCCATGGGATTTTTTGGTGTCCAGCCTCGGGACGGTCGGCCGGAAGGGTATGGTGCAACGCGTTCGGCGGGCGGTCTGATTGTCGGTTTTGCCGGGACCGCGCTTCTCGTGGCGCAGCCGATGGTCTATCTCGCGCTTGGCTTCGCCGTTGTTCTCGCGGCATTCGGCCGGGTTCTTTCCATCATGTCGGACAGGGGCGCGACGGCTCTGAATTTTCTACTTTTGATTGTGGAAATCGCTCTGGCTGCTTTGCCGATCATCTACGTCTTCGGTCTCGTGTGAACGGGCCGGTCGATCCGGCATCGGCGGCTTTTGCCAATTTGACGCAGATTCGCGGAAAATTGCTGCCAAGGCCTTGTCCTAAAGACTCATTCCGTTAATACGCGTGTTGCGAGTCCAGAGTTCCTATGCTAGACGGACCGCGAAATTCGGAAAACGCAAGCGGCCTTTCCTTGTGTTTTCGGGGGAAAACGTAACGATTTCAGGATCATGTGCATCGCCTTCCAAAGGCGTGGGGATTCTGGATGAAAATCAGGGAATATTTTGCCCGTGGCAGACACATCCCAAGTCATTTCAGGTGTGGCGGAGCGCTATGCGTCCTCGCTTTTCGAGCTTGCTCTCGAAGCCGGTTCCATTGATGCCGTCGCCGCCGATCTCAACCGTTTCCAGACGATGATCGATGAAAGCGACGACCTGAAGCGACTGGTGCTTTCTCCGGTGTTTTCCGCCGAGGATCAGTCGAAGGCTGTCGCGGCGCTGTGCGAGAAGGCCGGTATCAGCGGCCTCGTCGCGAACTTCCTGAAGGTTGTCGCCGGCAACCGGCGGCTTTTTGCCGTGTCGGGCATGGTTGCCGCATTCCGGCAGATCGCCGCCCGCCATCGTGGCGAAGTCACCGCCGAGGTGGTGTCTGCCCATGCACTGACTTCCGAACAGGAAGATGAATTGAAGGCGGCGCTGAAGAGCGTCACCGGCAAGGATGTTTCGGTCGCAGTCTCGATCGATCCGTCCATTCTCGGTGGTCTGATCGTCAAGGTCGGCTCGCGCCAGATCGACACGTCTCTTCGCACCAAACTTTCCACCCTTAAGCTTGCACTGAAAGAGGTTGGCTGATGGATATCCGCGCCGCGGAAATTTCCGCAATTCTGAAAGATCAAATCAAAAATTTCGGCAAAGAGGCGGAAGTCTCGGAAGTCGGCCAGGTTCTCTCCGTTGGTGACGGTATCGCCCGCGTTTATGGCCTCGATAACGTTCAGGCCGGCGAAATGGTCGAGTTCCCCGGCGGCATCCGCGGCATGGCGCTGAACCTCGAAGCCGACAACGTCGGTGTGGTTATCTTCGGTTCCGACCGCGACATCAAGGAAGGCGACACCGTCAAGCGGACCGGCGCCATCGTGGACGTTCCGGTTGGTCCGGAACTGCTCGGCCGCGTCGTCGATGCGCTCGGCAACCCGATCGACGGCAAGGGCCCGATCAACGCTGCCCGCCGCGCCCGCGTCGACGTCAAGGCTCCCGGCATCATTCCGCGCAAGTCGGTTCATGAGCCGATGTCGACCGGCCTCAAGGCTATCGACGCCCTGATCCCGGTCGGTCGCGGCCAGCGCGAGCTGGTCATCGGTGACCGTCAGACCGGCAAGACCGCCATCATCCTCGACACCTTCCTGAACCAGAAGCCGATCCACGACAACGGCCCGGATCAGGACAAGCTGTTCTGCGTCTACGTCGCTATCGGCCAGAAGCGTTCGACCGTTGCCCAGTTCGTGAAGGTTCTCGAAGAGCGCGGCGCTCTCAAGTACTCGATCGTCGTTGCCGCGACCGCGTCCGATCCGGCGCCGATGCAGTATCTTGCTCCGTTCGCCGGCTGCGCCATGGGCGAATATTTCCGTGATAACGGCCAGCACGCGCTGATCGGTTACGACGACCTTTCCAAGCAGGCCGTGGCGTACCGCCAGATGTCGCTGCTGCTGCGCCGCCCGCCGGGCCGCGAAGCTTATCCGGGTGACGTTTTCTACCTGCACTCCCGCCTTCTGGAGCGTGCCGCCAAGCTTTCGGATGAGCGTGGCGCCGGCTCGCTGACCGCTCTGCCGGTTATCGAAACCCAGGGTAACGACGTTTCGGCGTTCATTCCGACCAACGTGATCTCGATCACCGATGGCCAGATCTTCCTTGAAACCGACCTGTTCTACCAGGGCATTCGTCCGGCCGTTAACGTCGGTCTGTCGGTTTCCCGCGTTGGTTCGTCGGCCCAGATCAAGGCGATGAAGCAGGTTGCCGGCTCGATCAAGGGCGAACTTGCCCAGTATCGCGAAATGGCCGCCTTCGCCCAGTTCGGTTCTGACCTTGACGCTGCAACGCAGCGCCTGCTGAACCGCGGTGCGCGCCTGACCGAACTTCTGAAGCAGCCGCAGTTCTCGCCGCTCAAGACGGAAGAACAGGTTGCCGTGATCTTCGCCGGTGTGAACGGTTACCTCGACAAGATCGCCGTCAACCAGGTCGGCAAGTTCGAACAGGGCCTGCTCTCCTACCTGCGGTCGGAAGGCAAGGCTATCCTCGACACCATCCGTACGGAAAAGGCCATCAGCGACGACACCAAGGGCAAGCTCAAGGCTGCTCTTGACGCCTTCGCCAAGTCTTTCGCGTAATCGGGGCTCAAGCCAAGGACGGATAACGGATGCCTTCACTTAAGGATCTGAAAAACCGGATCGCCTCCGTCAAGGCGACGCAGAAGATCACCAAGGCGATGAAGATGGTCGCCGCGGCGAAGCTGCGTCGCGCGCAGGAGGCGGCCGAGGCCGCCCGGCCCTATTCGCAGCGGATGAGCGCCGTCCTTGCCAATATCGCCCAGGCGGTGGGTGGTGATGACAGCGCGCCGCGGCTGATGACGGGCACCGGCAAGGACGACGTGCATCTGCTCGTCGTCTGCACGGCCGAGCGCGGTCTTTGCGGCGGCTTCAACTCGCAGATCTCGCGCTTTGCCCGCGATCATGCCCGCAAGCTCCTGGCGGCCGGCAAGACCGTCAAGATCTTCTGCGTCGGCAAGAAGGGCTACGACAGCCTTCGTCGTGAGTTCGGCGGCCTGATCGTCGAGCGCACGGACCTGCGGGAAGTCAAGAAAATCGGCTTCGAAAACGCCGATGCGATCGGTCGCAAGGTCATTGCGATGTTCGACAAGGGTGAGTTCGACGTCTGCACTCTGTTCTATTCGGAGTTCAAGTCGGTCATCAGCCAGGTTCCGACCGCGCAGCAGCTCATCCCGGCTTCCGCCGGCGAAGCAGCCCCGGCGAACGGCGCAACCGCCGTCTATGAATACGAGCCGGATGCAGGCGCGATCCTGACGGATCTCATTCCGCGCAACATCTCGGTTCAGGTCTTCAGGGCGCTGCTCGAAAACGTCGCCGGCGAAATGGGCGCAAAGATGAGCGCCATGGACAATGCGACGCGCAATGCAGGTGAGATGATTAACAAGCTGACGCTTTCCTACAATCGTCAGCGTCAGGCGCAGATCACCAAGGAACTCATTGAAATCATTTCGGGCGCGGAAGCGCTCTGAGGTTAAGGAAAGAGGGTAAGAAACATGGCTAAGGCAGCTACCCCGAAATCTACCGCGGCGAAGTCCGCAACCGGCTCTGTCGGCCGGGTTACCCAGGTCATCGGCGCTGTTGTTGACGTCGCTTTCGACGGCGAGCTGCCCGCGATCCTGAACGCGCTGGAAACCGACAACCAGGGCAACCGCCTGGTTCTCGAAGTTGCCCAGCACCTCGGCGAAAACCAGGTTCGTACGATCGCCATGGACTCGACCGAAGGTCTGGTCCGCGGCCAGCCGGTCACCGATACCGGCGCTCCGATCTCGGTTCCGGTCGGCAAGGAGACCCTCGGCCGCATCATGAACGTCATCGGCGAACCGGTTGACGAAGCCGGTCCGTTGAACACGGAAGCCAAGCGCGCCATCCACCAGGAAGCTCCGGCTTATGTCGAGCAGTCCACGGAAGCGCAGATCCTCGTCACTGGCATCAAGGTCGTCGACCTTCTCGCTCCTTACGCCAAGGGCGGTAAGATCGGCCTGTTCGGTGGTGCGGGCGTCGGCAAGACCGTTCTCATCATGGAACTCATCAACAACGTTGCAAAGGCACACGGCGGTTACTCGGTATTCGCCGGCGTTGGCGAGCGTACCCGCGAGGGCAACGACCTCTATCACGAAATGATCGAGTCCGGAGTTAACAAGCACGGCGGCGGCGAAGGCTCGAAGGCTGCGCTCGTATACGGCCAGATGAACGAACCGCCGGGCGCCCGCGCTCGCGTCGCCCTGACCGGTCTGACGATCGCTGAACAGTTCCGTGACGAAGGTCAGGACGTTCTCTTCTTCGTCGACAACATCTTCCGCTTCACTCAGGCAGGTTCCGAAGTGTCGGCTCTGCTCGGCCGTATTCCTTCGGCCGTGGGTTATCAGCCGACGTTGGCAACCGACATGGGCGCCATGCAGGAACGCATCACCACCACGACCAAGGGTTCGATCACCTCGGTTCAGGCCATTTACGTTCCGGCCGACGACTTGACCGACCCGGCTCCGGCCACCTCGTTCGCCCACTTGGACGCAACGACCGTTCTGTCGCGTTCGATCGCCGAAAAGGGCATCTACCCGGCCGTTGACCCGCTCGATAGCACCTCGCGCATGCTCGACCCGCTGATCGTCGGCGAAGAGCACTACGAAGTCGCCCGTAAGGTTCAGTCGACGCTGCAGCGCTACAAGGCCCTGCAGGACATCATCGCCATCCTGGGTATGGATGAACTGTCGGAAGACGACCGTCTGGCCGTTGCCCGCGCCCGTAAGATCGAGCGCTTCCTGTCCCAGCCGTTCTTCGTGGCCGAAGTCTTCACCGGTTCGCCGGGCAAGCTCGTTGCTCTCGAAGACACGATCAAGGGCTTCAAGGGTCTCGTCAACGGCGAATACGACCACCTGCCGGAAGCTGCCTTCTACATGGTCGGCTCCATGGACGAAGCTATCGAGAAGGCCAAGAAGCTGGCCGCCGAAGCTGCCTGATAATGGATCTGCGGCACGCGGAACAAAGGTTTCGCGTGCCGGTCCTTCATCCACGAGAGAAGTGAACCATCATGGCCGACAATTTCAATTTTGAACTCGTTTCGCCTGAGCGCCTGCTGCTTTCCGAAAAGGTGAGCGAAGTTGTCATTCCGGCAACCGAAGGCGAAATGACCGTCATGGCCAATCATGCGCCGACCATGACCACCATCAAGCCGGGCGTGGTCTCGGTCAAGCTCGCTTCCGGACAGGTCAGCAAGTATGTCGTTTTCGGTGGTTTCGCAGACATCGTTCCGACCGGCTGCACGCTGCTGGCCGAGTCGGCTGTGGCGATGACCGAGCTCAACCGCGAAACGCTGACCAAGCGGATTGAGGCTGCTCGCGCGGAACTGAACGCGGCCGACAACCACGAGCACAAGACCCGGCTCGAGCAATACCTCGCCGAGCTCACCCATCTGAACGGTATACTGATCGCTGCGTAAGCCGCTACGACGGATAGACCGGGACTTCGGAATGAAAGAAAGCCGGGCCTTGTGCGCCGGCTTTTTTGTTTTCGCAGTCGTGCTCGTCGATACTGCGGTTCTTAGCGGGCATCTTCCAGAATCATGGCGGAGCCTTTTTCAGCCACCATCATGGTCGGCGCGTTGATGTTGCCGGCCGTGACATTCGGGAAGACGGAAGCATCGACAATGCGGAGTCCGCGCAAGCCATGTAGCCGCAGGCGTGCGTCGACAACGGCCTGGCGATCGTCCGGACCCATCGCGCAGCTTCCGCAGAGGTGATAGATCGAACCGCTGTTCAGCCGGAAATAGTCGAGCAGTTTCTCGTCAGTATCGGCGGCAGGCGAGGGGGATACTTCATTCGCGATGATCGCGGACAGGGACGGGGCGGTCGCGATGCGGCGGACCAGATGGCTGCCCTGCAACACCTCATCGATGTCATGATCCGTGGAGAGATAGTTGGGACGGATCAGCGGCGCGCGATGCGGATCGGAAGAGGCGATGGCGATCTCGCCGCGGCTGGTCGGCCGGCAGGCATTGAATGCTATCAGAAAGCCAGGATAGGGCTCCGGCTTCAATCCTGCTTTCGGATTGTCCGGGATACGGTAGGAGAGTGGGTTGAAATAAAGCTGGATGTTCGGGCGAGGCGCATCAGCGGTGCCGCGGAAGAAACCGCCGGCCTGGTTGACGCTCATCGCGAAGGGACCTTTGCGGGTCAGAAGATATCGCAGACCCAATGCCGCCTGCCCGAAAATGCTGCCGAAGCTGCCATTCAGCGTGGGCCGGGTGGCGCGATAGTAGAAGCTGGCGCAGAGATGATCCTGGAGGTTCTTGCCGACGGCGGGCAGGTGGTGGCGTGTCTCTACTCCGAGATGCTGTAAAGCCGTTCCATCGCCGATGCCAGAGAGCTGGAGCAGTTTTGGCGTATCGACGGCGCCGGCCGCGAGGATCACTTCCCTGCGCGACCTGAAGGAACGCAGCCGGCCATGCTGCATCACCTCGACGCCATCCGCCTTGCCATCTTCTGCGAAGAGGAGGCGCTGGGCGACCGCATTACGTTCGATGGCAAGATTGGACCGTTTCAATGCTGGCCGCAGATATTCGGCACTGGAGTGGGAGCGCTGGCCGCAGCGCGTGTTGATGTCGTAGACGCCGGCTCCTTCGATCGAGGCTCCGTTGAAGTCTGTGTTGACCGGAAGTCCGCGCTCTTCGCAGGCCGAGAGGAAGGCGTGGGAAACGGGATGAATATCATCGCGCATCGGCGTGACATGGATGGGGCCATTGCCGCCATGCCATTGCGAAGTACCTCCGGCATGGGTCTCAAGTTTGCGGAAAAAGGGCAATACGTCGCTTGCGCCCCAGCCGGGATTGCCGGCGGTTTCCCAGTCGTCAAAGTCGGATGCGGCGCCCCGTACGAAGATCATGGCGTTGATCGATCCCGATCCACCCTGCACCTTGCCGCGGGGGGCGTAGATGCGGCGGTTGCCGAGTTCGGGCTCCGGCTCGGTGGAATACATCCAGTTGACTGCCGGGTTGTAATAGCTGCGGGCGTAGCCGACCGGGATCTTGAACCAGAAGCTGTCGTCCTTGCCACCGGCTTCGACGAGCAGAACGCTATAGCGACCGTCCTCGCTCAGCCGGCTTGCGAGAATGCAGCCGGCGGAGCCGGCGCCGACAATGATGAAATCGTAAGTCATGGCTTGCCGTTCAGCCCTTGGCCGGAGCGAAGGCTTTGACGTCGGCTGGTTCCGCGCCCATCTGCAGATGCAGCCGCTCGCCCATATATGGCGTGTGCTGCTCCACGACGGCCATGTCGAGTTCGATCCCGAGTCCCGGTTCGCGAGAGGGAATGAGATAACCGTCGTCGAAGGCGAGCTTGTTCTTGAGGATGCGTCCGTGGAAGTCGCTGAAGTCCCTGATCGCCTCGTGGATCAGGAAGTTCGGGGTTGCCGCGGAAAGCTGGATGGATGCGGCGGCACCCACCGGGCCGTTGTAGAGATGCGGCGCGACCTGGGCATAGAAGGCTTCGGCCATTCCGGCGATCTTCTTTGCCTCGAGAAGACCGCCGACGCGGGCGACGTTCATCTGCAGGATGGAGGCCGCGCCGAGCTGGAGAACGCGCTGGAATTCGTATTTCGTGGTGAGCCGCTCGCCGGTCGAGACGGGGATCGAGGTTGCGCGGGCCACCTCTGCCATGGCGGCCTCCTGGCCGGGCGGTACGGGCTCCTCGAACCAGAGGGGATCGTATTTCTCCAGCCGTTTTGCCAGCCGGATCGCGGAGGAAGGAACCATCTGGCCATGGGTGCCGAAGAGGATGTCGGCGCGGCTGCCGACGGCATCGCGGATCTTGCGGCAGAATTCTTCGCAGCGATCCATGACGCCGAGCGAAAGCTGGTGGCCGGAATAGTTTGTGTAGGGGCCAGCCGGGTCGAACTTGACCGCGGTGAAACCCATTTCCACCATTCGGACCGCCTCTTCGGCGGCGAGATCGGGATCGTTGTAGTCGTATTCGCCGGCGGCGTTTTTCGGATAGAGATAGGTGTAGGCGCGCAGCTTTTCGTGGACGGTTCCGCCGAGCAGATCGGACACCGGCCGGTTCGCCGCCTTGCCAATGATGTCCCAGCAGGCGATCTCCAGACCGGAAACGATGCCCATCATCGTCGGGTCGGGGCGCTGGGTGAAGCCGCTGGAATAGGCCGCCCGCCAGAAGCGTTCGATCCGATGGGGGTCGTGATCCAGCAGGTATCGCTGGAAGACATCCTCGATCAGAGGCACGAGCCCGGACGGGTGGAAGGCGGTATCGTAGATTTCGCCGATACCCCTGATGCCGCAGGCCGTCTCGAGTTCGACGAAGATCCAGTACATGCCGCCGATATGGGGCGGCGGGACGGCGACGACATAGGTCTTGAGCGATGCGATCTTCATGGCGGTTCCCCCGGGCGTATCGTTCGATCGTATTTCGTGAGCTTGCAGGCCGGTGGCTGTCCCGTCAGTGCTTCAGGATGACCAGCCGGGTCTGGGTGAACTCCAGCATGCCGTGCTTGCCGTCGTCTCCGCCGAGGCCAGAACGTTTCCAGCCGGCATGGTAGCCCTGATAGGGATCGGCCGGGAAACGGTTGACGTAGAGTTCGCCGGCCTCGATCTCGTTGGCGGCCTTCATCACCTTGCGATAGTTTTCCGAGAAGACGACGGAGGCGAGGCCGTATTGGTGGTCGCTGGCCATTGTTAGCGCCTCGTCGAAATTTCCGTAGGGGATGACCGCAAGTACGGGACCGAAGACCTCCTCGCGAACGATCTCCATGTCCTGCCGGCAGTTGGAAAGAAGCGTCGGCGGATAGAAGAAGCCGTCGCCCTGAGGGATGACGCCGCCTGCCTCGACTTTTGCGCCTTCCGCCGTGGCGCGTTCGACCATGGCATGGATGCGCGAACGGGCAACCGCGTTGGCGAGAGGCCCCATCAGGTCGGGGTCCTTTGAGCGGTCGCCAAAGCGGCGGGAGGAAAATGCGGCGCGGAGCTTGTCGAGCAGGGTGTCGTGGACGGTTTCGTGCACATAGAGACGTTCGACCGAGGTGCAGACCTGTCCGCAATGGGCGGTCTTGGCTGCGAGCACCAGGCGCGCAACTGCATCGAGATCCGCGTCGGGCTCGACGATCACCGGCGTCTTGCCGCCGAGTTCCAGGGATGGTTTGGCGATGTTCGCCTTGCAGTATTCGAGAACGGTGCGGCCGGCTGCCACACTGCCGGTGAGTGTTATCATGCCCACTTCGGGCCGGGTGCAAAGGGTTCCGGCGACGTCATGGGTCATCGTCATGATGTTGACGAGCCCGGCCGGCAAAACAGCTTCCTCCATCGCTTCGGCAAAGACGAAGGCGGAGGTGGGCGTGTTGTTGCTCGGGCGCACGACGACCGCGTTGCCAGCGATCAGAGCCGGAGCGATCTTGCGCACGAGCGTATAGATCGGAAAATTGAAGGGGATGAGGCAGGCGACAACGCCGATCGGGGTGCGTTTCAGCATCAGCGTTTCGTCCGGCATGTCGCTCTCGATCACCTCTCCCTCGATGCGCCTTGCCCATTCTGCGTGATAACGCATAAGAATGGCGGCGTAGATCGTCTCGGCGGTCGCATCCGCAATGCTCTTGCCGGACTCCCGGGCAAGAGCCTCCCCGATCGTTTCGGAGCGGCGTTCCACCGCGTCGGCGAGCCGGCGCAACGCATCCCCTCGCTTGATCGCGGGAAGCCGGCCCCAGACCTTCTGGGCGCGGGCCGCTGCCTGGACGGCCCTGATGGCATCGGCTTCCGACGCCGCTGGGACGCTCGCAAAGATTTCACCGGTGGCAGGGTTTACGACGTCGATCGCGGGGGTCTCGCCTGGCGAGACGAAATGGCCGTCGATGAAATTGCGATAGTCCGTCATGGGCTCCTGCTCTTCCCGCGTATTTTCCATCAAGTAGGAGCCGTCCCGCCTGTTCGTGCAAGCGAGTTATTCTCGGGGTCATCATTCAAAAATCGAATGTTTCAGACTGCGCCGGCCTTGCTGGCGATTTCCTTGCCGCCAGCGGGTTCCGGATCTCTGGAGAGCTCCAGATGCAGCCATTGCCGGAAGGCTTTCACGTTCACCGGCTCCGCTTGTTCGGCCCGCGTCACCAACCAGTAGGATTCGTGGCCTTCCACCTCGACGTCCAGCACTTGCATCAGTCGACCCTCCTTCATCAGCGACGCTACCATGAAGCGGTCGGCGACAGTTACTCCAAGGCCGTTGCAGGCGGCTTCGATCGCCATATCGAGGAGGTCGAATTCCAGTCCGCCTCGCGTATCGGTGTGGCTCAGGCCCGCTGCAACCAGCCAGTGCTGCCAGGTGAGGTAACGCCGGTCGGTGGAGGCGAGAACATGGAGGAAGGTTAGGCCGGAAAGGTCGAGCGGTCCGCTTCTCGTGCGACCGGCAAGCAGTTGAGGCGCGCCGACGGCGATGTGGCGTTCGGTCATCAACAACTGAGATTGTAGCATGGGCCACTCGCCATCGCCGAAGCGAATCGCGCAGTCGAGGATGCTGCGTTCGGTCAGGCTGTCCTGCAATTCGGTGGTGATGCTGATCTCGATCTCGGGAAGAAAGCGTCGCAGGCTGCCGAGCCGGGGCATCAACCAGCGCTTAGCGAAGGTCGGCGGCACGTTGACGCGCAGGCGATGCTGGTTGCTTTTCTCCATGATGTTGCGAACCGTCAGTTCCACGTCGTGGAACGCGCGCTGCAGCGCTTCGAGCAATTCGATGCCCGAGGGCGTCAGGTCGAGATGATGATGGCGGCGTATGACCAGCTTCTCGCCGAGCTGTTCCTCGAGATTGCGCACCTGCCGGCTCACGGCGCTCTGGGTCAGGTTCAGTCTGTCGGCAGCGCGGGTGAAGCTGCGGGTCTGTCCCACGACCTCGAAGATCTTCATGGCGGAAAGCGCCGGCAGTTTTCGCATGATAGTCCCGTCTCCGCCGCCGATTGCGGCCTGCTGTCACGTCATTAAAACAGAACCATCGTAACGACGTCATCCGGTTTATGCCGGATGTTTTTCGATCCTGGCAAAGCGAGGCAATTGAAACGCGGCCGGTAGCGATGAGATAGTCCACCAGCCGTTCGTCACAGGGGAAGACAGTCATGAAAGTCGGTATCGTCGGAGCAGGCATGGTGGGAAGCTCGGCTGGCTATGCGCTCGCCCTGATGGGCATCGTCAGCGATATCGTGCTGGTCGATCGCAATGCGGCGCTGGCGATCGCGCAGGCGGAGGATATCTCGCATGCCGTACCGTTCATGTCGGCCACCAGCGTTCTGGCTGGCGACTATGCCGATCTTGCGGGCGCAGGCGTTGTTATTCTTGCCGCCGGCGTCAGCCAGAAACCCGGCGAAAGCCGGCTCGAATTGCTGGAGCGCAATGCCGCCGTCTTTCGCGAGGTCGTAGGCGAAGTGCTGCGGGTTGCGCCGGACGCGATCCTGCTGATTGCCACCAACCCCGTCGATATCATGACCCAGGTGGCCACTCGTCTTTGCGGCTTGCCGCCGCAACGGGTGATCGGCTCGGGAACGATCCTCGATTCGGCCCGGTTCCGCAGCCTGATTGGCTGCCATCTCGGCATATCCCCGCAGTCCGTTCATGCCTATGTTCTCGGGGAGCATGGCGACAGCGAAGTCCTGGGCTGGTCGAATGCGCGGGCTGGATCGGTTTCGCTCAGATCCTTTGCCGAGCAGATCGGCTCGCCTCTGACGGACCATGTGCGCCAGTCGATCGATGACGGTGTGCGCAACGCCGCCTACAAGATCATCAATGGCAAGGGCGCGACCTATTACGGCATCGGCGCCGGCCTTGCGCGCATCGTCAAGGCAATCGCCCAGGATCAGCGTGACGTGCTTTCGGTGTCGATCGTCACGCCGCATATCGTGGATGTGACGGATGTCGCTTTGTCCGTTCCCCGAATCGTTGGTGCGGAAGGTGTGATCGCTGACCTCATTCCGGAACTGGATGTCGGCGAATATGCCGCGCTTGGCAGGAGTGCGGCCCTTCTCAAGGAAAGGGTCGAATCAATCGCGCTTTGATTTTCGTCAATTTCTGTGGGTTGGGCGGGCTCTTTTCCTGAGAGTGACAGTCGTCTATTTGGGGTTTCGCTGCATTGCGTTATATATATCGCACGAGCGATGCTTACCCTCGCGCCCGGATGGTTTGATGAGTGTTCCGACGTTCAGTCCTGATTTGAAACTGGACCAGCTCGACGATTTTATGTCGAAAGCTCGGGCGGCCAGCGCGTTGCTGAAGGCATTGTCGCATGAGACCCGTTTGCTGATGCTGTGCATTCTCAGCCGGGGCGAGAAAACGGTGGGCGAAATCGAAGCCATTCTCGGACTGCAGCAGGCCGTCGTTTCCCAGCAGCTTGCGCGCCTGCGCGGAGAACATCTCGTACGCACCCGGCGCGATGGGCGAATGATATATTATCGCATCGCCGACCCGGCACTCAACGAACTCGTGTCTGTGCTCTACAAGATGTATTGCGAGCCGGGCGAAAAGGCGCATGCTGCCGATGATGCGCGCGAGGACGCCTGAAAGCTGCAACGTTGTAGCGAACTTCTTCCTCCCGACGATGCACGCACGGGAGGGCGGCGTTGATCGACAAGCTTGAATTCTTCATCGCGCTCGCAAGGGCGGAACATTTCGGCCGGGCGGCCGAGGAATGCGGCATTACCCAGCCGACCCTCTCGGCCGCGATCAGGCAGTTGGAGGACCAGCTTGGCGTCATGCTGGTGCAGCGTGGTTCCCGCTATCAGGGGCTCACCCCGGAAGGGCAGCGGGTTCTGGAATGGGCGCGGCGCATCGTCGGCGATGCGCGCACCATGCGGGAAGAAATGCGCGCTGCGCGCCGGGGTCTTGCCGGTCATATCCGCATCGCCGTCGTCCCCACCGCGCTTTCGATGGTGCCGCGCATCACGGAGCCCTTCCAGGCCAAGCATCCAGACGTGACCTTTTCCATCCTGTCGCGCACCTCGCTGCAGGTTCTCAGCCTCCTTGAAAATCTTGAGATCGACGCCGGCATCACCTATCTCGACAACGAACCCCTTGGGCGGGTTAGCATGGTGCCGCTTTATTCCGAGCGCTATCACCTGATTACGGCGGCGGGAACGCCCCTGTCGGATCGCGAAAAAGTGACGTGGCGGGATATGGCCGATCTTCGACTTTGCCTATTGACCGCAGACATGCAGAACAGGCGTATCATCAACCAGCATATGGCAGAGGCTGGCGTCACGCCGCATCCGACACTCGAATCCAATTCGATGATCGTGCTGTTCTCCCATATCCGCACGGGTCGCTGGGCTTCCATCATGCCACGCAACGTTGCGGAATCCTTTGGCTTTTCAGAGGAGATCCGGATGATCCCGATAGGCGAGCCGGAGGCTGAGCACTCCGTCGGTCTGGTTGCGCAGTATCGTGAACCCTTCACGCCGCTTGTGTCGGCGCTGCTCCACGAAGCCGGCCGGCTGGCGAATGCGCAGGCGTTTTGATAGATTTTTTCTATCAATCCACACGACTGCTTTATTGACCATGCCGGGTGGGGAGGCTCATTCTCCGTAAAGGTCGGCTGGGAATGACAAGTTCCGGTCTTCGTCAACGTTACGACCAGTTTATCCGACGACGGCGCCCGGTTTCGAAAGTCAGCCTGCTGGTGATGTTCGTGTCGGTTTGGGAGGGCTGAACATGAATGTGAGATCGTCTTCGGATGATGTTCTGTCTCGCACGTCTGCGATCATTTCCGAGTTTCGGGGCACGGAAGGCCCGCTGCTGCCGATCCTGCATGCCGTACAGGATACGTTCGGCTACGTGCCGGAAGAGGCCAAGCCGTTGATCGCGCAGGCGCTCAATCTCTCCCGCGCGGAGGTGCATGGCGTCGTTTCTTTCTATCATGATTTCCGCTCCCACCCTGCCGGTCGCCATGTGCTGAAGCTCTGTCGCGCCGAAGCCTGTCAGTCGATGGGCGGAGATGGACTGGCCGAGCGGGTCAAATCGCTTCTAGGTATCGACTTTCACGAGACCACATCCGACGGGGCCGTGACGCTCGAGCCGGTCTTCTGTCTCGGGCTCTGCGCCTGCGCGCCCAGCGCCATGCTGGATGGCGAGTTGCGTGGGCGTCTCGATGAAGACTGTCTTGGCGAACTTGTTGCGGAGGCACGCCGATGACCGTGACCGTTTTCGTTCCCGGAGATTCTGCCGCACTTGCCGTCGGTGCCGACAAGGTTGCCGCCGCGATCGAACGCGAGGCAAAGACACGCAGTCTCGATGTGCATGTGGTGCGCAACGGTTCGCGCGGTCTTCTATGGCTGGAACCGCTTGTCGAGGTCCGTGTCGATCATCACAGGATCGCCTACGGCCCTGTCAGAGCCGCGGACGTGCCCGGCCTCTTCGATGCGAATTTCCTTGAGGGCGGCGTTCACCCGCTCTTCCAGGGGCAGACTAGGGATATTCCCTTTCTTGCGCGCCAGACACGCCTTACTTTTTCGCGCTGCGGCGTGACCGATCCGCTTTCACTGGAGGATTACCGTCGCTATCAGGGCCTGAAAGGGCTGGAAAAGGCGATTGCCATGGCGCCTGCCGATATCGTCAAGCAGGTGACCGACAGCGGCCTGCGTGGCCGTGGCGGTGCGGGTTTCCCGACCGGCATCAAGTGGAAGACGGTTCTCGATGCGCCGGGTGATCGCAAGTACATCGTCTGCAATGCGGATGAGGGCGACAGCGGCACATTTTCCGACCGGATGGTTATGGAGGGCGACCCCTTCGTTCTGATCGAGGGTATGGCCATTGCCGGCCTCGCGACCGGAGCGACCAAGGGCTATGTCTATACCCGTTCGGAATATCCGCATGCGATCCGCATGATGACTGCGGCGATCGAGATCGCGCGGGAAGCCGGAATCCTCGGTCCTTCGGTCATGGGATCGGGCCACACTTTCGATATGGAAGTGCGCATGGGCGCGGGCGCCTATGTCTGCGGCGAAGAGACCTCGCTGCTCAACTCGCTTGAGGGCAAGCGCGGCATCGTTCGGGCCAAGCCGCCGCTGCCGGCGCTGCAGGGACTGTTCGGCTGTCCCACGGTCGTCAACAACGTCATATCGCTGGCCTCGGTGCCGGTCATCATGGACCGGGGCGCCGCCTTCTATCGCGACTACGGCGTCGGCCGCTCGCACGGCACGATCCCGATCCAGCTAGCCGGCAATGTCAAGCATGGCGGTCTCTATGAAACGGCTTTCGGTCTGACGCTTGGCGAACTTGTCTATGACATCGGCGGCGGTACGGCGAACGGTCGTCCGGTGAAGGCGGTGCAGGTCGGCGGGCCTCTCGGCGCCTATTTCCCACCCTCCCTGTTCGATACGATCTTCGACTATGAGGCTTTCGCGGCGAAAGACGGCCTGATCGGTCATGCGGGTATCGTGGTGTTCGACGACACGGCGGACATGATGAAGCAGGCGCGGTTCGCCATGGAATTCTGTGCGGTCGAAAGCTGCGGAAAATGCACGCCCTGCCGCATCGGTTCGACCCGTGGCGTCGAGACGGTGGACAGGATTGCGCGCGGCATCGAGCCGGAAAAGAACAGGGCTCTACTCGCCGACCTTTGCAACACGATGAAATTCGGTTCGCTCTGTGCACTCGGCGGATTTACGCCCTATCCGGTGATGAGCGCCATGACGCATTTCCCCGAGGATTTCGCGCCAACCCCACTCGTTGAAGCAGCGGAGTAAAGCCATGTCTCTCATTCATGAAATCGACTACGGCACGCCAGCATCGAAATCCACAGAGACGGTGACGCTGACAATCGACGGCCGGCAGGTGACGGTGGCTGCGGGCACTTCAATCATGCGCGCCTCCATGGAGGCGGGCATCCAGGTGCCGAAACTCTGCGCTACCGATATGGTCGAAGCCTTCGGCTCGTGCCGCCTCTGTCTCGTCGAGGTCGAGGGGCGCAACGGCACCCCGGCCTCCTGCACCACGCCCTGCGCGCCGGGAATGGTCGTGCATACGCAGACGGATCGCCTGAAGCAGATCCGCAAGGGGGTGATGGAACTCTATATCTCCGATCATCCGCTCGACTGTCTGACCTGCGCTGCCAACGGCGATTGCGAATTGCAGGACATGGCAGGCGCCGTTGGCCTTCGCGACGTGCGCTATGGTTATGATGGCAACAATCACGTCAAGGCGCGCGACGGCCTCGGCGAGGTGAATGCGCGCTGGATGGCGAAGGATGAATCGAACCCCTATTTCACTTACGATCCGTCGAAATGCATCGTCTGCTCGCGGTGTGTGCGTGCTTGCGAGGAAGTGCAGGGCACGTTTGCCCTGACAATCGAGGGCCGCGGCTTCGATAGTCGCGTATCGCCGGGCATGCACGAGCATTTCCTCGATTCCGAATGCGTCTCCTGCGGCGCCTGCGTGCAGGCCTGCCCGACCGCCACGCTGACGGAAAAATCGGTGATAGCCATCGGCCAGCCGGAGCATTCGGCGGTCACCACTTGTGCCTATTGCGGCGTTGGCTGCTCGTTCAAGGCCGAAATGCGCGGTGAGGAACTGGTGCGCATGGTGCCGTGGAAGGACGGCAAGGCCAATCGCGGCCATTCCTGCGTCAAGGGCCGTTTTGCCTATGGCTATGCCAGCCACAAGGACCGCATCCTCAGTCCGATGATCCGTGAAAAGATCAGCGACCCCTGGCGCGAGGTCACCTGGGAAGAGGCTTATGCCCATGTGGCGAGCGAATTCCGCCGCATCCAGTATCAGTATGGAAAGGATTCGATCGGCGGCATCACCTCGTCTCGTTGCACCAATGAAGAGACCTTCCTCGTCCAGAAGCTGATCCGCGCCGGCTTCGGCAACAACAATGTCGATACCTGCGCCCGCGTCTGCCATTCGCCGACGGGTTACGGTCTCGGTCAGGCTTTCGGCACCTCGGCCGGTACGCAGGATTTCGATTCCGTCGAGCATTCCGATGTCGTCATGGTCATCGGTGCCAATCCTACGGACGGCCATCCGGTATTCGGTTCGCGGCTGAAGAAGCGGTTGCGCCAAGGCGCCAAGCTGATTGTCGTAGATCCTCGCCGCACGGATATCGTGCGCAGCCCGCATGTCGAGGCTGCCTACCATCTGCCGCTGAAGCCCGGCACCAATGTCGCGGTGATGACGGCGCTCGCCCATGTCATCGTCACGGAAGGCCTGTGCGACGAGACGTTCATTCGTGAGCGTTGCGACTGGTCGGAATTCGAGGACTGGGCGGCGTTTGTCGCCGAGCCGCAGCACAGCCCCGAAGAGACCGAGCAATTTACCGGCGTTCCGGCCGATCTCGTGCGCGGCGCCGCAAGGCTCTTTGCTACCGGCGGCAATGGCGCCATCTATTACGGCCTGGGCGTGACCGAACACAGCCAGGGTTCCACCACGGTCATGGCGATCGCCAATCTTGCGATGGCGACCGGCAATATCGGCCGGCCGGGTGTCGGCGTTAATCCGCTGCGCGGTCAGAACAACGTGCAGGGTTCCTGTGACATGGGTTCCTTCCCGCACGAGCTTCCGGGTTATCGCCACATCTCCGACGATGCGACGCGGGAGACCTTCGAAAAACTCTGGGGCGTCAAGCTCGACAATGAGCCGGGCCTGCGCATTCCGAATATGCTGGACGCAGCCGTCGACGGCACTTTCAAGGGTATCTATATCCAGGGTGAAGACATCCTCCAGTCCGATCCGGATACCAAGCATGTCTCTGCCGGGCTTGCCGCGATGGAGTGCGTGGTGGTGCAGGATCTTTTCCTCAACGAGACGGCCAATTATGCCCATGTCTTCCTCCCGGGCTCGACCTTCCTCGAAAAGGACGGCACCTTCACCAATGCCGAGCGGCGTATCAACCGCGTGCGCAAGGTGATGACGCCGAAGAACGGCTATGGCGACTGGGAGATCACCCAGAAGCTCGCCCAGGCCATGGGTCTCAACTGGAACTACAAGCATCCGTCCGAAATCATGGACGAGATCGCCGCGACGACGCCGAGCTTCGCCAGCGTTTCCTACGACTATCTGGAGAAGGTCGGCTCCGTTCAGTGGCCGTGCAACGAGAAGTTCCCCGAAGGATCGCCGATCATGCATGTCGACGGCTTCGTGCGCGGCAAGGGCAAGTTCATCCGGACCGAATATGTCGCGACCGACGAACGGACCGGGCCGCGTTTCCCGTTGCTTCTGACGACCGGCCGTATCCTGTCGCAGTACAATGTCGGGGCGCAGACCCGCAGGACGGACAATGTCACCTGGCACGCGGAGGACCGGCTGGAAATCCATCCGCACGACGCCGAGCAGCGGGGCATCAAGGACGGCGACTGGGTCAAGCTTGCCAGCCGTTCCGGCGATACAACGCTTCGTGTGCTGATTACCGAGCGCGTGGCTCCGGGCGTGGTCTACACCACCTTCCACCATCCGGACACGCAGGCGAATGTCATCACCACGGACTATTCCGACTGGGCGACTAACTGCCCGGAATACAAGGTGACGGCGGTGCAGGTGTCGCCGTCCAACGGTCCGACGGAATGGCAGCAGGATTATGAAGAGCTGTCGCGCCGTTCGCGGCGCATCGCCGGCAAGCTGGAGGCGGCCGAGTGAGAAGCATTCCGCAGGGCAGGGGAGCGGACCCGTGAGCGCATTGAAGACCACCGCGACGGTTCCGGAAATCGCCAGTCGCAATGGTGTCGTCCGTTCCGGCTCGCGCGTCGTGCCGGAGGAGATGCCGATCGCTTTTTCCTATCGCGGTTCCACCCATGCGGTCATGATGGCGACGCCTGCCGATCTTGAGGATTTCGCCTTCGGGTTTTCGCTGGCGGAAGGAATTATCGTTTCGCCGGATGACATCATCGCCGTCGAACCGATCGAAGCCGGGGCGGGGATCGATGTTCAGGTGACATTGCGGGACGTGACGGCGGAAGCGTTGACGGCGCGCCGGCGGCGAATGGCAGGCCCGGTCGGATGCGGTCTTTGCGGTATCGAATCGATCGAGCAGGCGAGCCGTCCCGTGCCGCGTGTGGCTGCCTCGGGCTTCGGGTTAATAACGCCTTCGGATATCGAGGAGGCCATGGCGGCGCTTGGTCGCGCGCAGTTGCTCAATCGCGAAACCCATGCCGTACACGGAGCCGGTTTCTTCGTGCCCGGCGAGGGTCTGATTGCGCTGCGTGAGGATGTCGGCCGCCACAATGCGCTGGACAAGCTCATCGGAGCGGTGCTGCGTGCGGGCCGAAAGGGGGAAGAGGGCGCCGTGGTCGTCACAAGCCGGCTTTCCGTGGAGATGGTGCAAAAGGCCGCGATCCTTGGCGCGTCGGTGCTTGTTGCCATTTCGGCGCCGACGGCGCTTGCCATCCGCACGGCGGAGGAGGCGGGCATGACCATGATCGGAATTGCGCGCGGCCAGGATTTTGAAGTTTTCACCGGACCAGAACGCATCGTCGCCGGAGTTGCCAGCAATGTCGCATGATACATCGGAAAAACTCGTTCGCATGGCGAACCAGATCGCCACCTTCTTCCTCTCCCAGCCGGAAGGCGTGCGGGTAGAAGGAGTTGCGAACCACATCAACAGGTTCTGGGAGCCGCGCATGCGTCGCCAGCTGTTTGAACATATCGATCATGGCGGCGAGGGACTGCTGCCGCTGGTGATCCAAGCTTCCAAGGCGATCAAGCGTCCGGTCGTTGCCTGACTGGTCCGGCAAGATATGCTCCGATTGGATTTATCCTTTTCGGAAAGGGCTGTTCCAAAAAACAGAAGGTCCCGCAATGCGGGACCTTCCGGTCTTTGAAATCCGTCTCTTTTGCCGTCTCAGGCCGCGAGGTCGTCCGCTTCGTTGCCCTTGAACATTTTGGAAAGGTTCAGGAAGCAGATCATGCCGTTCTCGTTGGCGATGATGCCTTCGGAGAAGGATTTGTCGAAGGAGGCCGAGATTTCCGGAACCGGCTGCACCTGGCTCGACGAGATGGTGAGGATATCGGAAACCCGATCGACCAGCATGCCGATGACCATGTTGTGTACTTCGGCAACGACGATGGCCGACCGCTCGTTGGCGACGGTGCTCTTCATGCCAAGCTTGTAAGCGAGGTCGATGATCGGGATCACCGAACCGCGCAGGTTCATGACGCCGATAACGTCGGCCGGGGCATGCGGGATCGGTGTCGACGGAGCCCAGCCGCGGATTTCGCGGATGGTGGTCGTCTTCACGCAGAATTCCTGGTCATGCAGGCGGAAGGCGATGATTTCGAGGGTTTCCCCGCCGAAGGTCGTGGAGTTGATCGTCGTTGCCATCAGAATTCTTCCCAACTTTCCTGTGCCTGGGCAGAAGCGGCCGCGCCGCCGGTGGCGCGGGCTGCCTTTGCGATTAGAGTGCGTGCCGGGGATGCGACGGGCGAGGCATCAGGACGCGCTACCTTGACTGTAACGGAAGAGTGTTGCCCAAATCTAAACTGTGCCAGGAGATTGCGGAGCGTTTCGGCCTCCCGCGCAAGACTGTGGCTTGCTGCGGTCGTTTCCTCGACCATGCCTGCGTTCTGCTGGGTATTCTGGTCCATGCCGTTGACGGCCTTGTTGATCTCCTGAAGCGCCGTCGATTGCTCGCGAGACGCCTCGACGATCGCCATCACGTTGCGATCGATTTCCTGGACCTCCGCAACGATCTGGTCGAGTGCCTTCCCGGTCTCGCCGACCAGCGAGACTCCGTTCTTGACGTGGTCGCCGGAGGTATTGATCAGCGTCTTGATCTCCTTTGCCGCATTGGCGGAGCGTTGGGCGAGTTCGCGGACTTCCTGGGCAACGACCGCAAAGCCCTTCCCGGCTTCGCCGGCGCGCGCGGCTTCGACGCCAGCGTTGAGCGCCAGAAGGTTCGTCTGGAAGGCGATGTCGTCGATCACGCCGATAATATTGGAGATTTCATGGGACGAGTTTTCGATCTGACCCATGGCGCCGATTGCGTTCTTGACCACCGCGCCGGATTTCTCGGCGGCGGCCTTGGTGCGGGCGACCAGTTGTCCCGCCTCGCCGGCGCGTTTCGAGCTGTCGGCAACGGTCTGCGTGATCTCTTCCAGGGCGGCGGCGGTTTCCTCGACGGCTGCCGCCTGCTGCTGTGTTCTCGTTGCGAGGCTGTCGGACGCCGAACGAATCTCCGCCGAACCGGCGGCGATACCCTCTGCATTTTCTCCGACAGTGCGCATGGCTGCCTGCAGTTTCTCGATCGACGCGTTGAAGTCCAGTCGAACCTTTTCGAGGGTCGGAATGAACGGTTTCTCTATCCTTGCCGTCAGGTCGCCATTGGCCAGCGCGGTCAGGCCGGCGGCCAGATCGTCCACGGCGCGCACGCGTTCGGTGATGTCTGTCGCAAACTTGACGACCTTGAAGACCCTGCCGTTCATGTCGAAGATCGGATTGTAGGACGCCTGGATCCAGACGATCTTGCCTCCCTTGCCGATGCGTTTGAATTCTTCCGCGACGAAATCGCCGTTTGCGAGTTTCTTCCAGAAGAGCTTGTAGTCGCTGCTCTGGACATAGGAGGGTTCGCAGAACATCGAATGATGCTTGCCCCTGATCTCGGGCAGAGTATAGCCGAGGGTGGTGAGAAAATTGTCGTTGGCGCTCAATACTTCGCCTTCCGGCGTGAATTCGATGATCGCCTGGGCCCGGGAGATCGCATCCAGCTTGCCGGCATCCTCGGCTGCCTTCAGCTTCGCCGCCGTGATATCGGTTGCGAACTTCACGACCTTGTAAGGTTTGCCGCCGGAGAAGACCGGATTGTATGACGCCTGGATCCAGACTTCCTTTCCGGATTTCGCGATGCGCTTATATTCACGCGCATCGAATTCGCCCTTAGCAAGCTTGGCCCAGAAATCTTTGTATTCCGGAGAGCTTACATAAGCGGGCTCACAGAATATACGATGATGCTTGCCTTTGATTTCGGCGAGTTCGTAGCCCAGCGCCCTACAGAAATTCTCGTTGGCATCGAGAATGTTGCCCTGCAAATCAAATTCGATGATTGCGAGCGATTTCGTCATCGCGGCGAGGATGGCCTTTGCATCCGAACCGAAGGGCATCAGGAAGGTCATATCAACGCCTTTGCTTCGAGGTTCCGTTTCAATCGCGTCAGCAGATTGGAGTTTGCAAATGACAAATCTAGCTGGCGCACGCTCCCGAGATTTACCCTGGGAGTTGTTTCATATTCGAAGCATTTTTATATGTATTTTAGTTAAAATATCGTTGTGGGTTTTCGGTAGCCACGGTCCAACTGTAGTTTTATGCTTTTAATTACCGATGGTTGATGAATATTATCAAATCAACCCTCGGTAATATTTAGATGAAATACTCTCTTATATATTTTTTCAGGTATAAATTTAATTCACTGCTCGCGTTAATATTTCATCCTTAGCGCGCATAATTTTTCGATAATCGCCCAGGTGGCTGAAAAGGGTGCAGGCGCCGTATCCCGCTCGATCGGCTCGATCAAGACCCCGATCGGGTTTCACTGACATCCCCTTTGATCCCTGACATACATGTCGTTACGTCAGTGCGAAATCTGGCGGTTTGTCTTCGTGGTGCTGGGGTATCCGATCCCGGACGATGGGGATGTCCGGGATCTCCTGGCCGGTCAGGCGGCACGGGTGGGGCGGTCCAGGACGCGGCGGCCGAAAAGACTCGCCGCCAGTTCGACCATCACACGGGCACTCTTGCCCCGATCATCAAGAAAGGGATTGAGTTCAACCAGATCGAGGGAGGAGACGAGCCCGCTGTCGTGCAGCGTTTCCATGACGAGGTGGGCCTCGCGGAAGGTGGCTCCTCCCGGCACGGTGGTGCCGACGCCCGGCGCAACATCCGGATCGAGGAAATCCACGTCAAGGCTGACATGCAGCAGGCCGTTGGCGTCGGAGACCTCGGCGATGATGCGGCGCACGATCGCTCCTATGCCCTCCTCGTCGATGGCGCGCATGTCGAAAACCTTGACGCCGTTTTTCATGATCGCCACCCGTTCCTCGTCATCGACGGACCGGATGCCGACCTGGTAGACGTGCTTCGGATCGACGAGAGGACGGCCGCCTGGCAGGATGGGCGCGAACTCGGCCTTGCCGCAGAAGAATGCGACCGGCATGCCGTGCATGTTGCCGGAAGGCGAGGTCTCAGGAGAATTGAAATCGGCGTGGGCGTCCAACCACAGCACATAGAGCGGACGGCCGAGTTCCGCGGCATGGCGCGCCATGCCCGAAACGCTGCCCATCGAAAGGCTGTGATCGCCGCCGAGAAGGATGGGAACGGTTCCGGCACGGGCCGCCTGGTAGGTGTGCTCGTCCAGCGCGCGCGTGAAGGCGGCGACGACGGGCAGATGCCGGGCGTTTTGATGGCGAGGGAGGTCCGTCGCAGGCGCCGGACGCAGGTCGCCGATATCGGTGACGGCATAGCCGAGTTCGCCGAGTGCGTGGCCGATGCCGGCGATGCGCAGCGCAGCCGGCCCCATGGCGCAACCACCACGACCGGAGCCTTCTTCAAGGGGAACGCCAATGAGTGTTGCCGCCTTCTTTTCTGTCATCCGCATCTCCTTCGGAACTGGCGCTGAAAGCCGGAATTCTTGCCGAGGTCGCCGTTGGCAAAAAGATGGAAAATCGTCGGAAAGTCAGTTAAATTGCGCAAAGTGCAGAACTTGATTGACAGAATGTACGTATGGATGATCTCGATCGCGATATCCTCGGCGCTTTGCGCCACAATGCAAGGATTTCCGCCTCGTCTCTGGCGGCGATGACGGGCGCATCGCGTGCGACGGTGGCTGCGCGCATCGAGCGGATGGTGGCGGATGGCACGATCGCGGCCTTCACGATCCGGACCGGCAGCGAGATCAGGCCGGCCGGCGTCAGGGCGATTGCGATGATCGAAGTCATCGGCAAGTTTGCCGATCGGGTGGCCCATCAGCTGCGGGGTCTGCCGCAGGTCAGGGCGCTCCACAGCACCAATGGCCGATGGGATTTCATCGCCGAACTGGAGGATCGCGACCTTGCTTCGTTCGACGAGACCCTGCGGCGCATACGCCTGATCGAGGGTATAAATACGACGGAATCGAGTATTCTGCTGAAGTCCAGCAAGGTCGGTTGAGACGAGGGCGGGGACAGCGATCGAACGATGCTCTCCCGATCGACGTCGTCCCGATCAATATTCTTTTTCGTAAAAGATACCGCCACCCGCGCCTTCCGCTCCCGCTTCGCCCTTCAGCTTCACGCCGCGGCCGACGTCGAGGTTGATGACGGCCTTGCTCTGACCCGAGCCGCTTTGCTGCAGCTCGATATAGGTGCGGTTATTCAGGTATTTGCCGGCGCTGACATTGGTCTGGCCGGTCTCGTCGGTGGAAATATCGAGGTCGTCCACACCGAGTGTGGAGCGCAGGCTCTGGAAAAGCGAGGTCGAGCGGCCGCCGGCGAGCTGGCTTGCCGCGTCGGCGAGCTGGGCGATCTGCAGAGCGGAGAGGCGTGACATCGACTGGCCGAAGATCAGCTGTGCCAGAATTTCGTCCTGTGGCAATGCGGGAGAGGAGGAGAAGGAAACCGCTGGATCGTTGGCGAAACCGGCTATCTTGATGGTGATCGTGGTGGTGCCCGATGTCGTGCTGGCTTCCATGTCGAGGATCGGAATGAGACCGCCGCCGAAGGTGATCGTGCCTTCGGTGAATTCCAGCCGCTTGGTCAGGATAGACATGCGGCCGCGCCTCAGATCGAAGGCGCCGGAGACATTTGGCGCTGCCGCCGTTCCGGTGACCCGCACCGTACCACCGAGTTCTGCATCGATCCCGCGCCCGCGCACAAAGATCTGCGTCGGCGACGAAACGGTGAGATCCAGCGCAATGGTGGAGGAGGAGCCGTGCTCTTCGCTCTTGGTGACCTTGGCCATCTGGCTCCTGACGGCAGCCGGCGCGTTCTTGTGCCGGATATCGAGCTGGGAAAGACTGGCGGGCAATTTCTCAGGGATGGTGATCGCGGTCCTGGAAAGTGAAATGGTTCCAGAAAGCACGGGATTGTTGAGCAGCGGTCCCTTGAGGGCAAGTTTGCCGTCGGCCGTGCTGGCGACCATCGTTCCGTCGACATAGACGGCTTTGTCCAGCGTGATGGCGATATCGGCCGGCAGCCCCGGTGCACGGATGTCGATTGTGCCGCTGCCGGAAATGCGACCGCCGCTTGCCAGTTTGCCGGTGAGTTCGGTGATGTCCGCCCGGTCGCCGCGAAGGCTGACTGTGGCGGCCAGCTGTTCGAGCGCAAGGTTGCGGCGGACATCGATCAGTCTAGCGCCGGCGGTTCTCGCCGTACCGTTGATTTCGGGCGCGCCGGCATTGCCGGTAATGGCCACATCGGCTGTGGCATTGCCCTCGAGCACCAGGCCTTGGCCGGAGAGGATGCTTCCCAGGGCTGCGAAGGACAGGTTGCCGGTGAATTTCATGTTGATCGGCCGGCTTCCGGCCAGCCCCAACGTTCCCCCGCCGGCAAAGGCCAACCCCTGCTGGCCGGTGACCCTGGTGTCGAGGGAAAGATTCTGATCCTTGAACTCGCCGTTCGCGGAGACGGAGAAAGTGCCGATGCCGGACGACCTGGTTTGCGCGATACCGGCATTTGCCCAGTCGAGACGATAGGCGAGAGCGGGGGCGGCGGTCGGACCCTTGACCGTCAACGTGCCGGATATGACGCCCTCCGGCGATAGGTTCGGTGCTGCCTTTGCCGCCAGCGAGGCCGGTAGCCGGTCAAGCGTTACGGTCAGATCAAGCTCGTGACCGGCGCTGCCCTTGATGTCGACCGAGCCACTGCCGGCGACGATCGTGGCCGTCCTGATGGTCAAGGTTCCTTCGCTCAGGCGCAGTGCGGCCGGCCGCGCGAGTTTCAGGGAGATGCCACTGGGTGTCGCGGACGCCTTGTCGAGAGCGATAGCCATCCCGCCCTCCTGCTGCTCGACGCTGCCTGTCACGACAAGAGGACTCGCATCGTAGCGGGCGTTCAGATCGAAAGCGGTACGGCTGCCCTGACGGTTGAAGGAAAGATTGGGATTCTCGACCCGGTTCGTCCCGCTCTTGACCTCGGCCGCGGAGATTGTTCCCTCGACCGCGAAAGCGGCGAGATCGGAGATATTCAGCCGCAGGTCGGGCTTGGCTACCGCAAGGGTGTCCCGCTTGAGATTTGAGCCGGAAGCGGCGATCTGCGCGGCCAGCTTTCCGTTATTTTCCTGCAGGGCGATCGTGCCCTTGAGATCACCGGCCGCCGTCTGTCCGGCGAAGGCAGCGAGCAGGCCGATGTCAGGAAAATCGAATGTCAGGTTCCCCGACGGCAGGAAAGCGGGTGAAAAGGCGATTGCGCCGTCCAGCCTGTTGCTGCCGACGGTGATGTTCAGGGCCGGAATGGCGGAGCGGCCATTTTCGGCAACGAGATCCGCCGTGCCCTGTACCTGCTGTTCGTCGATACGGCCGGCCATCCGCAGGGTTCCCTTCGGAGCTGTCTTGTCCGCCGTGCCCTCGACATCGACCGTGAAGCCCTCAAGCTTGCGGCCCGCGACCGTTGCAGCGTCGCTTCGGAGCGAAAGACGGGCAATCAGCGCCTCCAAAGGTCCGCTTGCGGCGAGCGAGAAATCGGAGGGCCCGGTGGTGTTTTCTACGATCGCGCCGATATCGGCAATGCGGCCGGCGAGATCGGCGGTCAGCTTTTTTTCCGCGTCGAGTTCGATATTGCCCGTGGCTTCCCCAAGATTGGTGGTGATCTTCAGGTTGTTCAGCCTGATATCCTGCGGAAGATTGTAGTTGAGGTTGCCAGAGACGCGGATGGTGTCGCGCAGCTTGGCGGCGACGGCATCCGGAAGAATGCCGGGAATGCCGAAGAGTTCGAAGCGGCCGGTCAGGCGCTTGTCCTCAAGCGCATATTGACCGACCACGGTGCCCCCTATGCTGGCGCTCTCGATGGTGGCGGCCTCCAGCCCGACCGCGGTTGCGGCAAGTACGATCGGCGCCTTCAACGTCATCGGCGCCTGCAGGAGACGGTTGAGTTCGGCGTTGACAAACTGCATGCCGGTCAGGGTCACCATCGTTTCGATGCGGCCGGTCATGTTCGTCAGGTTGAAGGCCCTGCTCTTCGCCTCCAGGGCAAGCCCGGCGAATTCGCCTTGGGCGGCCTTCACCTTGTCCAGCTTGGCGGACATTTCGAAGAGGGCGGCGTCGGCACGGCCGCGCAGCGAGAGGCTCGCTTCCCGGATGGCTGCAGTGACGGCTTCTCCATTGCTTTCATAGCTGAAATCGACGGGGCCTTTCAGTCCAGTGAGCTCGGCCGAAAGATCATTTTCTCCTTCGGGATCATAACGCCCTGATGCGGAAAGGGAGAGCGCTCCGGTCGACAAGGCGCCACGGTCGATCTGGATTGCGCCATTGCGGGTGAGGCTCGCATCGAGATCGATTGTCGTTTCGTCGGCAAAGGGCGGCCGCAATCCCGGTGGGAGTATGGCATCGAACCGGCCGCCGCCCTCGACCAGAATGCGGCGGGTGCCATCGGTTGATTGTCGGTGGGTCGCCTGGACGGCGAGGGTAGGCCGTCCATCGAGCTTTGCAGCAATCTTTCCTTGCCAGTCGGACAGCGGTCCGTCACCGTCGACGGTCAGATCGACAGCGGGTGCGCCCGGCAACTTCAGCAGGTTGGCGAGGAGCCCGCCGGAAGGTTCCGCGAGATTGGCGGCGACCTGCAGACGGTTCTTTGCGGGTGCGTAAACGAAATCGGCACGCAGGCTTGTTTCAGGTGAGCCGGGACGCTGTGCCTCGATGTGCGCGGTTATCGTGTCGCCGGAAGCCCTGCCGGAACCGGTGAGAGAGAGACGGACGTCCCGACTTGCAAGCGCGGCACCGATATCGATCGCCGGCAGCTCCAGTTTCTTGATGGCAATCGCGACCGGCAGGGAAAATCCGCCGTCGTTTTGGGTCTGTCCGGCGGATACGACAGGCGGGCGGTCGATCTTCACCCTGTCTGCGGCCAGGCGCAGGGCCCGGAAGGTGCCCGATAGAAGATCCAGCGGGGTCCAGTCGAGCGCCAGATTGTCGATCTCCGCATAGACGCCCTCGCCATCGGCGATCGCCAGGTGCTCGACGCGCAGTGCGCCTGTCAGCAGTGGCCCGGCACCGTCGATGGTGATGCGTCGCTCGGGTGTCGAAAGCATGGCCGAGAGCCAGTTGGTGACCATGCCGGCGCCGGCCGTCGTGAAGCCGCCGAACAGGATCGCGACGATGGCGAGCGCAAGCGTTCCGCCTGCCGTATAGGCGAACAATCGACGGATCCATATGATCAGGCGCTTCAGCATCCGGGTTTCGTCTTCCTGTCGTGACGGTCCATCAGAAACTCTGCCCGATCCCGGCATAAATGCCGTATTGGCTGCCGCCGTCATAGCGGTCGAGCGGCATGGCGACATCAAGTCTCAATGGTCCGAATGGCGTCATATAGCGCAGGCCTATGCCCGCTCCCATGCGCAGATCGGAGAAATCCGGAAAATTCGCCGTCGAGACGCTGCCGATGTCGAGAAAAGGCACGATTCCGATCCTCTCCGTGATGTTCACCCGCGCCTCGAAGGAGCCAAGGGCATAAGAACGACCGCCCGTTGCGTCGTCATTGTCGTTATAGGGAGAAATCTCCTGGTAGGCGTAACCCCGCACCGAGCCTCCGCCTCCGGCAAAAAAGCGGCGCGTCGCCGGAATGGCTTTCAGGTCGCCGGCGCCGAGCAGGGTTCCGGCCGACAGTTTCGCGGCAAGAACCACGTGATCTTCCGCACCGATGCCGTAATAGCCGGAGACCGAGCCTTCGAAGGACGAAAAGAAGGTGCTCCCGGTGATCTCGTAGCTCGGGATCGCAGTCAGCGATGCATAGTAGCCCTCGGTCGGGTTGAGCTTGTTGTCTCGCGTATCGCGAATATAGCCGATGGGGAGCCCGAATGTCAGGTAGCTGTTATTGCCGAAGGCGTCGTCGATGTCGTCATAGGTCAGCGAAAGACCGCCGCTGACGGTATCGTAGTCACTGATCTCGTAGGCGAGGGTGACCTTTCCGGCAATGGAATTCGCGTCGTAGGAATCCGTGGTGAGCGTCGTACCCTTGATGCTGGCTTCCAGCGTCGCGGACGGGAAGAAGGCACCGGGCTTTATGAAGGTTATGCCGGCGGAATAGTCGAGGTCGTCGATGATGTTTCCGTCGCCGAGGCCACTGACCGTTCCTTCCAGCCGCAGCGATTCCGCCTGGCCGAAGAGGTTGCGATGGCCCCAATAGCCCTGCAGACCGAGGCCGTCGATCGAGGACATGCTGGCGCCGAAACCGAAATAGCGGTGCTTGCCTTCCGATACGATAATTCCGAGCGGCAGCGTGCCATCGCTCGCGAGCTTGTCGGCTTGCTCGATGGTCACGCTGGAGAATACGCCGAGCACGCGGAGCCGCTCGCCGGCCTTGCGCAACTGCTCGGGCGAATATTGCTGGCCCGGCTGGAGCCGCGAATATCGGCGGATGAAGGCCTCGTCGACCTTGCGGGCACCCTTGACGACAATCGGTCCAAGCGGCGCCACGGGACCGGCCTCGGCGGCAAGTACGACGTCGATGGTGTTCGTCTCGTGATCGGCGACCACCTCGCGTTTCGTCAGCTCCGCCAGCGGCCTGCCTTCTGCCTTCAGGTCGTCCACGATCTTGTTGCCGGCTTTCAGAATCACCAGCGAGCCGGCCGGACCGCCGGTGCGAAGATCGTATGCGGTCGGGTCGAGCCGCGCGGCATCCCCCTCCAGCCTGACGTCGCCGAGTGTGAAGAGAGGGCCGGGGTCGATTCTGACGGAGACCGGAACCGGAGCCGAGCGATCGAAGGACGGATTCGGCGGCAGCAGGTCGAGATTCTGACCCGCGACGGTGACTGTGACAACTCCGCCGTAACGGGCATTTTCGTAAAGAGTTGCGATCAGCCGGTCCCGGTCGTCGCGCGCCTTGATGACCACGCCGAGATCTCCGGAAACCGGTTTTTTCTCGTCGCTGACGAGGAGCGAAGTGCGGTTCAGTGCGTCGGCGAGTTCCTTGTCGGAACTGTCGGTATCGAAAGAGACGGTATAGCGGACGGGATCGAGGACTGTGACCTCCGCTTCGTCGTCACCGAAGATGGTAATGCCAAAAATCTTGAATGCGTAGGCTTCGTCGGCAAAGACCAGCGAAAAGCAGAGGATTGCAGCAAGCGTGAATGCAGTGCCAGCCGTCCGAAACGCGATACGTCCTATCGGTGGTCTCAATCTACTCGGCATGCACTACTTTGCTCAAAAACGGGATCGGCCGTACGGACAATTCCGCTCAACCCTCTCCAGTTTAGACGCAAATGACCGGATGGGACATACTTTTTAGAGAAAAACGAATCAAGGAGAGGGGCCGGACAATGCCGGACCCTCCCTATATCGGACCTCAGTAGCCGCCGCGCGGGCACGAGTCGATGTAGCGGCGACCGTAGCGGTCGCGGTAGTAGCACTGGCCGGGCTGGTCTGCCACATTGCCGATGACGGCGCCGGACACGCCACCAATGGCGGCACCTACGGCTGCACCCCGGACGTCGCCGGTAATTGCTCCGCCGATGATTGCGCCCGAAGCCGCGCCGATGGCAGCGCCCTTTTCGGTCTGCGTGCAGCCTGCGACCGAAAGGCCGAGCAGTACGAGCACAAGAGCTTTTTTCATGCGTTTCTTCTCCACTGGTTACGCGTCCGGAAAAACCGGCCCCTGCATCGGTCGTGCCCGTTTCGCAGGCATTGTCATGACGACCGTGCCTGCAGAATAGCCGTCAAATCGGGAAAGTCCATGGAGATCAAAGTCGAGGACGCGGCTCCAGTCCAGGACATGCTTGGGGTTTCAATAATGTGGGCCGCTTTTGTTGCGCCGCGAAATATAATTTTCGGACATGCATTAAAGTACAGGTTGAAGATGATGTGAAAAAGTCAAATGATGCTCCTCGTGTCCGGGAGAGACACGAGGAGGAACAATATGGCAAAAGTAACGCTGACGGTGAACGGCCGTTCGGTGAGCGGTGAGTGCGAGGATCGAACGCTGCTCGTGCATTTCATTCGTGAAAAGCTCGGCCTGACCGGAACCCATGTCGGTTGCGACACGACCCAGTGCGGCACCTGCGTGGTGCATATGGATGGCAGATCGGTGAAGAGCTGTTCGATCCTGGCGGTACAGGCATCCGGCTCGACCATCACCACCATCGAGGGATTGGCGAGCGGTGGCGATCTTCATCCGGTTCAGGCGGCCTTCAAGGAACATCATGGTCTGCAATGCGGTTTCTGCACGCCGGGCATGGTGATGACGGCCGTGGACATGATTAACCGCCATGGCGGCCACCTCGACGAAGCGACGGTTCGCCACGAACTCGAAGGCAATATCTGTCGTTGCACCGGCTACCACAACATCGTCAAGGCGGTGCTGGCAGCCAATGCGGAAATGCATGGCAGACGGCAGGCTGCCGAATAATCGTTTCATCCTCCGGCCGGACGTCGTGGTTGAGGAGCCGCGACGAAGGGATTTTCGGGCCGGGAACGCCATCGGGAGGAAATCATGGGTGTTGAGGGAATTGGTGCGCGCGTGGCGCGCAAGGAAGACAAGCGCTTCCTGACAGGCAAGGGCCGGTATACGGACGACATGGTCGTGCCGGGAATGAAATATGCGTACTTCGTGCGTTCACCCTATGCCCATGCCAGGATCAAGGGCGTGGACGCATCCGCCGCCAAGGCGATGCCCGGCGTGATCGACGTTCTGGACGGCAGGCAACTGCTGGCGGACGGCATCGGCAACCTGATCTGCGGCTGGATGATCCATTCCAAGGATGGATCGCCGATGAAGATGGGCGCCTGGCGGCCGTTGGCGCACGAGACGGTGCGCTATGTCGGCGATGCCGTCGCGGTCGTGGTGGCCGATAGCGCCGCGGAAGCCCATGATGCCGCGGAAGCGGTGGTGGTCGATTACGAAGAATTGCCTGTCGTGACCGAGGCGCCCGAAGCCCTGAAGCCTGGTGCGCCGCAACTGCATCCGGAGGCGCCCGGCAATCTGATCTTCGACTGGGAAATCGGCGACAGCGCCGCAACGGACCAGGCCATTGCTTCCGCGGCGCACGTCACCGAGATCGAGATCCACAACAACCGCCTTTCGCCCAATCCGATGGAGCCGCGCGCGGCACTCGGCATCTATGATGCGGCCGAAGATCACTATACCTGCTATACGACGAGCCAGAACCCGCATGTTGCGCGTCTGGTGATGAGCGCCTTCTACAACGTCGCGCCGGAACACAAGTTGCGCGTCATCGCTCCCGATGTCGGCGGTGGCTTCGGCTCGAAAATCTATATCTATCCTGAGGAGATCGTCTGTCTCTGGGCATCGAAGAAGACCGGCGTGCCGGTCAAGTGGACCTCCGATCGCACGGAGGCCTTCCTGACGGACGCTCATGGCCGTGACCACGTGTCCAAGGTCAAGATGGCCTTCGACAAGGACAACCGGATCATTGGCCTCAAGGTCGACACCATCGCCAATCTCGGCGCCTACATGTCGCTCTTTTCGTCGGCGGTGCCGACCTATCTCTATGCGACGCTGCTTTCGGGCCAATATGCGATCCCGACGATCCACGCTAATGTCCGGACCGTCTATACCAATACGGCGCCGGTCGATGCTTATCGCGGCGCGGGCCGGCCGGAGGCGACCTACCTCCTGGAGCGGACGATGGAAACGGCCGCGCGCGAACTCGGTGTTTCTCCAGCCGAACTGCGGCGGCAGAATTTCGTCCGCACCTTCCCGCACCAGACGCCTGTCATCATGAATTATGACGCTGGCGACTACGATGCTTCGCTGGAGGCGGCGATGGCTGCGGCCGACTGGGCAGGTTTCCCTGCACGGCGGGCGGAGGCGGCCGCGCGTGGCAAGAGGCGCGGCATCGGCATGAGCTGCTACATCGAGGCCTGCGGTATCGCACCGTCCCAGGCGGTGGGTTCGCTCGGCGCTGGCGTCGGCCTTTGGGAATCGGCTGAAGTGAGGGTCAATGCCGTCGGAACTGTTGAAGTGCTGACCGGGTCGCACAGTCACGGCCAGGGGCACGAGACGACTTTTGCGCAGCTCGTTTCCGACCGGCTCGGAGTGCCGATCGACAATGTTTCCATTGTTCACGGCGATACCGACAAGGTACAGATGGGCATGGGAACCTATGGTTCCCGCTCCGGGGCGGTTGGCATGTCCGCGATCGTCAAGGCGCTCGACAAGGTCGAGGCCAAGGCCAAGAAGATTGCCGCCCATCTGATGGAAGCAGACGAACGCGATATCGTCATCGAAAACGGCGAACTGAAGGTGGCCGGCACCGACAAGACGCTGCCGTGGTTCCAGGTGGCGCTCGCCGCCTATACCGCGCACAATCTGCCGGCAGGCATGGAGCCCGGATTGAAAGAAGGAGCGTTCTACGATCCTTCCAACTTCACCTTCCCGGCCGGCTGTTACATCTGCGAGGTCGAGGTGGACCCGGAAACGGGCAAGACCACGATTGAGAAGTTCGTCGCGGCCGACGATTTCGGAAATATCATCAATCCGATGATCGTCGAGGGACAGGTGCACGGCGGTATTGCTCAGGGCATCGGGCAGGCGCTGCTCGAAGGCGTTCACTACGATCCGTCGAACGGGCAGCTCCTGACGGCAAGCTACATGGACTATGCCATGCCCCGTGCCGACGATCTGCCCTCCTTTGTGGTGTCGCACCAGAACACTCCATGTCCGGGCAATCCGCTCGGTATCAAGGGCTGTGGCGAGGCCGGCGCCATCGGTTCTCCGCCAGCGCTCATCAACGCCATCACGGATGCCATCGGGAACAACAGGCTCAACATGCCCGCCACGCCGAATGCGGTCTGGTCAGCGCTGCAGGCCGCGGAATAAGAGGGAGGACGTTTCATGCAGCTTTATCCAACCAGCTATCATCGCGCCTCTTCCCTGGAGGAAGCGGGCCGGCTTCTTTCCGGAGCCGATGACGGCAAGTACATCGCCGGCGGTCAGACGCTGATCGCGACGCTGAAGCAGCGGCTCGCGCAACCGTCCGACCTGATCGATCTTCGGCATATTCCCGTGCTCAAGGGAATTTCCGTCGATGGACGGTCGGTCACCATCGGCGCCGGCGTCACTCATGCCGAGGTGGCGGAATCGAGTCTTATCCGCTCGGTCTGTCCGGCCCTATGCCATCTCGCCTCATTGATCGGTGATCCGCACGTCCGTCATCTCGGCACGATCGGCGGATCGATCGCCAATGACGACCCGGCGGCCGATTATCCGGCGGCGATGCTCGGGCTCGGCGCAACCATCGTTACCGATCGCCGTGAGATCGGGGCGGACGACTTCTTTGTCGATCTCTTCGAGACGGCGTTGCAGGAGGGCGAGATCATTACGGCCGTCCGGTTCACGGCGCCGGAACGGGCGGCCTATGCCAAGTTTTCTAACCCGGCTTCCCGGTTTGCCATGACCGGGGTTTTCGTCGCGAAAGGCCCGGCCGGCGTGCGGCTTGCCGTGACCGGCGCGGGTTCGAACGGCGTGTTCCGACATGCGGGGCTGGAGGAGGCGCTTGCGCGCGACTGGTCACCGGGCGCGATTGCCGATGTCGTAATTGATTCGTCGGATCTGATGTCGGACCTGCATTGCACGGCCGAGTATCGCGCCAATCTCGTGAAAGTGATGGCCAAACGCGCGGTCGGGGCCTCGTGATGTCGCCTGAAACGGGCCACTGCAGGAAAGGGCGGCCGCGGCCGCCCTTTTTTCTCCTGCTTGACGCAGATCAAGTTTGAAATGGAGACGATCGATTAGCACTTCTCTGGAAAGATTCTCAAAGCCGCGCCTTTTGTCGCAGTTTAGAATGAATTTACAAAGCCGGGGTTGACCGCCGACGCGTTGGATCCCAAAAGGGAAATAGCAGGCTGGAGTTTTTGACGATGGATTTCGAGGCGTTTTTCAAGAGCCAACTGGAAGGCCTTCACGAAGAAGGGCGTTACCGGGTTTTTGCGGATCTTGAGCGGCAGCAGGGCAATTTCCCCCGCGCCACGCGCTATACCCAGGACGGTCAGCACGACGTTACCGTCTGGTGTTCCAACGACTATCTGGGCATGGGCCAGAACCCGGCCGTGATCGAGGCGATGAAGTCGGCCATCGATCACTGTGGCGCGGGTGCGGGAGGCACCCGGAATATTTCTGGCACCAATCATTACCACGTCCTTCTGGAGCGTGAACTCGCCGACTTGCACGGCAAGGAATCCGCGCTGATCTTCACCTCCGGCTATATTTCCAACTGGGCGACGCTCGGTACGCTTGGCCAGAAGATCCCCGGACTCATCATCTTCTCCGATGCGCTCAACCACGCATCGATGATCGAAGGTATCCGCTATGCGAAGTGCGAGCGGGTGATCTGGAAACATAACGATCTCAAGGACCTCGAAGCCAAGCTGGCGGCGGCCGACCCCAGGGCGCCGAAGCTCATCGCCTTCGAATCGGTCTACTCGATGGATGGCGATATCGCCCCGATCAAGGAAATCTGCGATCTCGCCGACAAGTACGGCGCGATGACCTATCTCGACGAGGTGCATGCTGTCGGCATGTACGGTCCGCGCGGTGGCGGTGTTGCCGAACGCGAAGGCCTGATGGATCGCCTGACGATCATCGAAGGCACGCTCGGCAAGGCCTTCGGCGTGATGGGCGGTTACATCGCGGCTTCTAATGCGCTTTGCGATTTTATCCGTTCCTTTGCATCCGGATTCATCTTCACGACAGCGCTGCCGCCGTCGCTGGCTGCCGGCGCGGTCGCTTCGATCCGTCATCTGAAGTCGAGCCAGATCGAGCGTTTCGCTCATCAGGAACGGGTGCGGCGCCTGCGTTCCATGCTCGATGCCCGTGGCATTCCGCACATGCCGAACCCGAGCCACATCGTTCCGGTGATGGTCGGCGATGCGGCCAAGTGCAAGTGGATCTCCGACATCCTGCTCGACAACTTCAACATCTACGTGCAGCCGATCAACTATCCGACCGTGCCGAAGAAGACGGAGCGCCTGCGCATTACCCCGACACCGCTGCATTCGGATGCCGATATCGATCATCTGGTCGGTGCGCTGCATCAGTTGTGGTCGCGTTGCGCGCTTGCCCGGGCTGTTGCTTGATCCTTTATTCGATCGCTGTCATTTCGATGCGGACCATGGAAACATGGTCCGCATTTTTCGTTTCATGGATTTTCAGGAATGACTGTTGCAGATCGTGTCGACCGGATGATCGATCATGCTGTCGAACAGGAGCGCATCACCGGCGCCGTGGTGCTGGTCTATCGGAACGGCGAACCTCTGCTGCGGCGCGCGGCTGGTTTTTCGGACCGCGAAGCCGGTATCCCCATGCAGATCGACAGCATCTTCCGCTATTCTTCCATCACCAAGCCGATCGTGGCGACAACGGCGCTGGCGATGGTCGATGCGGGCCTGTTCGGGTTAGACGACCGGGTTTCGGAATACCTGCCATGGTTTCGGCCGAAAACCGCCGATGGGGCCGAGGCGGCGATCACCGTTCGTCATCTTCTCACCCACACATCCGGTCTCGTTTATAATCCGGGGCTGGAACTCTTGCCCGCCGACCGGGCGATTACGCTTGGGATATCCGATACGGAGCTCGGGCTGGAGGAAAATTTCGCGCGCCACAACGATATTCCGCTCGCCTTTGCGCCTGGCGAACGCTGGGCTTATTCCTTCGCGACGGACATTCTCGGCGGTGTGGTCGCCGCCGTGCATGGCGGCAGCCTCGAAGCAGCCGTGGTTCACTATGTCGCCGGTCCTCTCGGGATGCACGATGCGCGCTTTCACGTGACCGATCCCGGCCGTCTCACCGTGGCTTACGGAGACGGCCCGTCGCGGCCTGTCCGCATGTCCGATCCCTGGGTTGCCGGAGAAGATGCAGGCTGGAGGGCCGTCTTTTCCCCTTCACGGATCTTCAATCCCAAGGCTTTCCAGTCAGGCGGGGCCGGCATGGCGGGCACGGCGGACGACCTTCTCAAGCTTCTGGAAACGCTTCGCACCGGCGGTGCGCCGATCCTGAAACCCGAAACCGCCATAGCCGGCCTTTCCAACCAGATCGGGAATATCGAGGGTGAGCCCGGCTCACGCTTCGGGTTCTTTGGCGCGGTGATTACCGATCCCCGCGAGGCAGGAACCGCGCTGCCGCCCGGAGCGGTCCAATGGGGCGGCGTCTACGGCAACACATGGTTCATCGATCCGGCCGAAGGTCTGACGGTCGTCAGCATGACGAACACGGCCCTTGAGGGTTGCATGGGTTTTTATCCCGAGATGCTGCGACGTGCGGTCTATGGCCGCCGCTGAACAGCTTGCGCGGCGGGAGTGGGATTTCAGGCAGCCTGTTCTCGGATGGTAATGATCTGAGCGGCGGTCCGCCTTGCCTCGGCATCTGCGGCGAAGACGTCGGCGATCGTCGACGCAGGCGGGCATGAGACAAGCCGGTCCATCACGGCCTCAACGACCTCGGCCATGTCGAGGAAGCCGATCCGCCGTTCCACAAAAGCGTTGAAGGCGGTTTCCTCCGCGGCATTCATTATCGCAGCCTGTACCCCGCCGCGTTCCAGCGCGATGCGTGCGAGCCGCAGTGCCGGAAACCGAGCCTCGTCGGGTGCTTCGAAATCGAGCCGGGCCAGTTTGGCGAAATCGAGCCTTTCCACATCCAGCTTCGGGCGCCTCGGATAAGTCAGCGCATAGCCGATGGCGGTGCGCATGTCAGGTGTGCCGAGCTGGGCGATGACCGAACCGTCGCTGTAGCCGACCATCGAATGAACGATCGACTGAGGATGGACGATCACCTCGACCTGATCGGGGCGCAGACTGAAGAGATGCTTGGCTTCGACCATTTCCAGCGCTTTGTTGAACATCGAGGCGCTGCCGACAGAAATCTTCAGGCCCATCGACCAGTTGGGATGGGTTCTTGCCGTCTCAACGGTGACGCCCGCCATCTGGTCGCGTGTGAAGGTGCGGAAAGGGCCACCGGACGCGGTAAGGATGATCCGCTCCAAAGCGTGCCGCTGTTGATTGTCGAGACACTGGAAGATCGCGCTGTGCTCGCTATCGACCGGGATAAGCCTCCCGCCGCCGGCACGGACGGCCTCGACGAAGAGTTCACCTGCCGACACCAGACATTCCTTGTTTGCGAGTGCGATGTCAGCGCCGCGGCTTGCGGCTTTCAGCGTGGGGGCAAGCCCCGCCGTACCGACGATTGCCGCCATGACCCATTCGGCCTCAAGGCTTGCCGCCTCGTCGAGCCCCGACACGCCTGCCGCAACGTCGACACCGCTGCCGGAAAGCGCGTCCTTCAAGGCGATATACTGGCTTTCGTCCGCGGTCACCGCCAGCTTCGCACCCGTCTCGCGCGCCTGCTGTGCCAGAAGCTCGATATTGCCGTTGCCCGTCAGTGCCATAACCTCGAAGGTGTCGCGTCCGCCAAGTTGCCGTACGACATCGAGTGTATTGACGCCGATCGAACCGGTGGAACCGAGGATTGTGAGGCGTCGCGGCCTTCCGGTGTCCGTCGTCATATGGGTTTGTCCGGAGATTGCTTCATTCGCCGATCCGTCTACAAGGGAAAGCGGCGGGCGGCAAGCATTGCTTATAAATGCTCGTTCGGCTCGACGGCGATTGGTGGTGGCGGGGTGAGGAAGCTATGAGGTCCATATCGGTGTTCGCGCGCGACTATGGATCGGTATTTCTCGCCGTTCTCGCGCTCGCAGCGCTCGGCGGTGGCGGTCTTGCCTTTTTCCTCGCTCGTCCCGATCTTGCAATGCTTGCGTGGTTCGGCGGAACGGGGGTTGTCCTCGCTGCACTTGCAGTGGAAATCCTGCAGTCGCTTGCGAGGGGGCATCTCGGCGTCGATGTGATCGCCGGGCTTTCCATGTCGGCGGCGCTGGCTTTCGGGGAACCGCTTGCAGGCGCCATCGTGGCGCTGATGTATGCCGGAGGACAGCAACTCGAAAATTTCGCCGAAGGGCGAGCGAGGCGGGAAATGACCGCGCTCCTTGGTCGCGTGGCCCGTACCGCCATGCGCTATGTCGATGGCCACTTGGAGGAAGTGCCGATCGAAAGTCTCTGTCCCGGCGAACGTATCCTGATGCGGCGCGGCGAGGTCGTACCTGTCGATGGGCGACTTCTGTCCGACCGGGCGGATGTCGACATGTCGGCGTTGACCGGTGAATCGCTCCCTGTGCGGCTTTCACGGCAGGACGAGGTGGCGAGCGGTGGCACCGTGGTGGGCAGCGCCTTTGATCTCGAGGTACTACGGCGTTCGGAGGAAAGCACGTATGCCGGCATCGTGCGACTGGTGGAAACGGCCCAGCAAAGCCGCGCGCCGATGATGCGTCTTGCCGATCGCTATGCTCTCTGGTTCCTGTTGCTGACGCTTGCGCTCGCCGGCAGCGCATGGTGGGCGAGCGGAGACAGCACTCGAGCGCTTGCCGTTCTCGTCGTTGCCACGCCGTGTCCTCTTATCCTTGCGGTTCCGGTCGCGATCATCTCCGGCCTCTCAAGGGCTGCATCCCGCGGCGTGCTGGTGAAAAGCGGCGGAGCGCTCGAAACGCTTGCGACGATCCGTGTCGCGGTGCTCGACAAGACCGGTACGTTGACCGGCGGACAGGCGGGGGTCGTTGCGATCCGGTCTTCCGGTGCCGTGCCGGAGGACGAAGTCTTGCGCCTTGCCGCTTCGCTCGACCAGGCTTCCAACCATGTCAGCGCGGAAGCGCTGGTGTGCGAAGCAAAGACGCGAGGCATGGTTCTTTCCACGCCTGTGGAGGTCGTCGAAACGCCGGGTACCGGTCTGGAAGGCCGGATAGACGGCCACGCGGTGGTGGTGGGCGGCAGCGATTTCGTGCGTGGCAGATGCTCGTCCGGCGATCCTCGCGCTCTGGGCACCGATCTGCCGCCCGGCACTGCAGTCGTCGCCCTCGGCATCGACGGCAAGGTGGCGGGTATCATCCTGCTGGCGGATCGGCTGCGCCCAGACGCGGGTGCGGCAATCGATGCGTTCCGGGCACAGGGCATCCGGCGCTTCGTGCTCGCATCGGGGGATCGCGCCGACGTGGTGGATGCTGCCGGCAGGATGCTGGGAGTCGACGAGATTCGGGGAGGCTTGCTGCCCGGAGAAAAGGTGGAGGTAGTTCTGGGCGAACGCCGCAATGGTCCGGTGATGATGATTGGAGACGGTGTCAACGACGCGCCGGCCCTGGCCGCGGCCGACCTGGGCGTGGCCATGGGCGCGCGCGGCGCTGCTGCATCCTCCGAAACCGCCGACGTGGTACTCTTGGTCGACATGCTGGAGCGCCTCCCGCAGGCTCTGGCGATTGCCCGCAGGACGCGGCGTATCGCCCGCCAAAGCGTTGTCGCGGGGCTGGCTCTTTCTGTCGGGGCGATGATCTTTGCCGCGGGCGGATATCTCCCGCCCGTCCAAGGCGCACTGTTGCAGGAAGTGATCGACGTGGCGGTAATCCTGAATGCCCTGCGTGCGTTGCGCGGCTGACCGCAGGGCGCTCGAATTTTCCGGAACAAAGCCGCCCGTGCTTGGTTCTCATCCTGTGCAATTCAGCATGATGAGGAGACAGCGGTAATGACACAGAAGACTCTTGATGACCTGTTTCTTGAAACCCTCAAGGACATCTATTACGCCGAGCGCAAGATCCTGAAAGCTCTGCCGAAGATGGCGCGCGGCGCACAGGATTCCAAGCTGAAGATGGCATTCGAGAAGCATAAGGAGGAAACCGAGGGACAGGTCGAGCGTCTGCAGCAGGTTTTCGAGATCATCGGCAAGCGGGCTCGGGGCAAGACGTGTCCGGCGATCGACGGGATTATCGAGGAAGGCGAGGAGATCCTCGAGGAGTTCAAGGGAACGCCCGCACTCGATGCCGGGCTGCTGGCGGCGGCACAGGCGGTCGAACATTACGAAATCAGCCGTTATGGCACGCTGCGGGCCTGGGCCAAGCAGCTCGGCCATTCCAAGGCAGTCGCCTTGCTGGATGCCACCTTGGAAGAAGAAAGCGCGACGGATGACGCGTTGACCAAGCTTGCCGAAAGCGCCGTCAATGTCGCAGCGCGGAAGAAGGCGGCCTGATTGCGTCGCGATAGCGGGTCCCGCGATTTGCCGGGACCCGTCCTTCCCAATTCCGAGAAATGAATACACAGGTCAAACGCGCCGCAGGTTCGACCGAATGGATCCGCCCGGTTCTCGGTCGTCTGTTTCTTGTGGCGCTTCTCCCAATTCCCTGAGCAATTGTCGCCTTGCGCGGTTCAAACGGCTCTTCACCGTCCCCATGGGACAGCCGCATATGGCGGCCGCGTCCTCGTAGCGTTCTCCCAGCATGACGATCAATATCAGCATCTCGCGATGGTGCTCAGGTAGCCTCCAGAGCGCGCGGCGAACGTCTTCGACCTCTACCGACCATTCCTGGCTGGCTTCCACCGTCAGATATTCGGCTATGTCGTCGGGCAGGCCGACATTTTCGCGACCCCGCCGCCGGATGTTCGTGAAAAAGCTGTTGCGCATGATGGTGAACAGCCATGACTTCAGGCGGGTGCCCGGCTCGAACTTGTCGAGATTGCCAAGCGCCTTGGTCAGGGTTTCCTGAACGAGATCGTCGGCATCCTCGGCCTTGCTGCAAAAGGTTCGGGCAAAAGCCCGGAGCGCCGGAATGAGTTCGACCACCTCCATCTGCGCATCGCGCCTGGCTCTCTGGGCTGCCAATGTCGTCTTCCTCTATGGCGAACAATACGGACGGGAGATATGCTATTTAACGCCGCCCGCCTGCTGTGGTTCCGGCCGGCGCCAACGGGGTATCGCGTTTGCGCAGGAACATCCGGAGCCGCGAACGGTTGGAATGACAGGACGAAGAACTGGCGAAGGGTAGGCATATCGCCGCGAAACAGGGCTGCGCCCCGGAGAAAGATGACGGAGACGGGCCTTTCGGACCGCTGGAGGTGGGCATGGGGAACGATCCAGGCAGCAATGCGCAGGATACGAAGGCTGACAGCCGGCTGGTTCGCCGCAAGCTGGACTTGCTGCATGGCGCCATCGAAGGAGAGCCGGTTCCAAACCGCCTGATCGAGGCCGCCTTCGCGCTTCAGCGCGCCATCGATCAAAAGCGTCAGTCCGGCTGGACGACGCGAAAATCGAAGAGATAGATCGAATTTTAGCGATCGGCTTAAGCGGACTCAAAAACCTCTCTGCCATTCTGCTCCAGACTGATCCAGGAGCAACCCGCCATGACCACGAGGATGAAAGCCCTCATTGTCGCGACTAACATTTCACTCGCCATGTGGGCGGGATTGATCGGCGTCGGTGTGTGGGCCCTCGGGGACGACAGGCCGCATCTCGACGGCCAGCTTACCGCCAGCATCGGAAGTGCCGAAGGCACCAAGTGCTATTGAGCGCCGGGTCTTTGAAACGGCCGAAAGATCGCTGCTTCGTCGCCGGGTGAATGCCCCTTGGGGCGAAGAACCGTCAGGGCCGTACCAGTTCGGGGTCCACTTCCCGCAGAAGCTGCCGCATCGCATCCTGCCGGTCGCAGGCGTGCTTTCCCATGTAATGCCGGATGATGGCCTCCATCATCTCGTCGTCCGTCAGGGAGAATGTCTTGCGGAAAGTGGTTTCGATGTTCTGCGGTCTCGATGCAGCCCGCCGCAGTATGGCAAACACGCCCACGAAAGCCACTATGGCGAAAAGCCATAACGGCCATCCCATCTCCTGCAGCGTGCGGATTTCGAGACCGGTGATGCTGATTTCGTTCTGCATTGCGCCCCCGCAGCAATGATGACGCGCCCAATATCGTCGAATGCAGCATTCGCGATCAAGATGTGAAGCGCTATTCACGAGGGGGAATCTGAAAGACTGGTAAATATTCCCGGTGCGATTGCCCGCTCGACCCGCAGCAGGAAGGAATGGTGATCCCGGCGCGATTCGAACGCGCGACCCCCAGATTAGGAATCTGATGCTCTATCCTGCTGAGCTACGGGACCACTCGACGCATCCATACAAAAGGCCGGGCGGGAAGCCAAGCCCTTTTGCGGCTGCAGGGTGTGGCATCAATCGGTCAGTCGCTGTTCGGCGAGGCGCACCCAATAGGATATGCCATAGGCAAGAACCTCGTCGTTGAAGTCGTAGGACGGATTGTGCAGTCCGGGGGTGTCGCCGTGGCCGATCATGATATAGGCGCCGGGTCTCGACTGCAGCATGAAGGCGAAATCCTCCCCGGCCATCGAGGGATCGATCTCGGTGTTGACCTTGTCCTTGCCGGCGACGTCCATGGCGGCGCGGGCGGCATGTTCGGTTTCTTCCGGATGATTGACCGTGACCGGGCAGGCACGTTCGTAGACGACTTCCGCTTCCGCGCCGTTGGCGGCGGCAAGGCCGTGGGCAATGTCATAGATACGCTTTTCGGCGAGGTCGCGAACGTTTTCGTCGAGCGAACGGACGGTGCCGGTCAGCGAAGCCTCTTCCGGAATGATGTTATGGGTCGTTCCGGCGTTGAAGCGGGTGACGGAAACCACGACGGAGCGCAGCGGGTTGGCGTTTCGCGCGGCGATCAGCTGCAGGTTGGTGACGATCTGGGCGCCGATGGCGATCGGGTCTACCGTATTATGCGGTTCGGCCGCGTGGCCGCCGCGGCCTTTGACGGTGATGAAAAACTTGTCCGGAGCAGCCATGATGCCGCCCTTGCGGATCGAGAAGGTGCCGACCGGCTGGCCTGGCATGTTGTGCATGCCATAGACTTCCTCGATGCCGAAACGTTCCATCAGCCCGTCCTGGACCATGGCGAGCGCTCCTGCGCCGCCTTCTTCCGCCGGCTGGAAGATGACGATGACCCTGCCGTTGAAGTTGCGGGTTTCTGCGAGGTATTTTGCCGCACCCAGCAGCATGGCGGTATGTCCGTCATGGCCGCAGGCATGCATCCTACCGGCGATTTTCGAGGCCCATGGCTTGCCGCTGATCTCCTCGATCGGCAGCGCATCCATGTCGGCGCGCAGGCCGATGGAGCGACGGCTCTCGCCACGTCCGTTGATTACGCCCACGACCCCGGTTCTCCCGATGCCGGTCACGATTTCGTCAACGCCGAATTCCTTGAGCTTGTCTGCGACGAAGGCCGCGGTGTTCTCGACATCGTAGAGAATTTCCGGATTGGCATGAAGATGGCGACGCCATTCGCTGACCTCCGCCTGGAGTTCGGCAGCGCGGTTCAATATCGGCATGTTGCTTTCCTGCTCGACGATTTCAGAGTATTGCTTGGGACGGCGCGGGAATGTGCGCCTCAAGATTGACGTATTCAATGGGCTTTGCCATTGCTTGAAGTCATAGGGCAAATAATTGCCATTTGCGAGACTCATCCGCATCCGAAGAGGACTGATCGTGTCGACGAAGTATTCCGCCGTGCAGAAAACGCAGAAGACCGGTCGGGGACTGGCAGCTTTCGTCTGCGCCCTGACTCTCGCGTTTCCGACGCTCTCCCATGCCAATCCCAAGATGGTCGTGGATGTCGGGTCGGGCCGGGTGATCGAACATGAAGATGCGTTCCGCAAATGGTATCCGGCATCGCTCACCAAGATGATGACCGCCTATTCGACCTTCAAGGCGATCCGTGCGGGCGAGGTCTCGCTCGAAAGCGTGGTGACGATGAGCAAAAACGCAGCGGATCAGCCGGCGAGCAAGATGTACTACAAGCCGGGCGCCCAGTTGACACTCGACAGCGCACTCAAGATCCTGCTGGTCAAATCGGCCAACGACATTGCTGTCGCTATCGGCGAGCGGGTCAGCGGGTCGGTCGACAACTTCGTTGCGCGCATGAATGCGGATGCAAGGAGCCTCGGCATGACCTCTTCGCATTTCATCAATCCCAATGGCCTTCCGGGCAAGGGCCAGTACACAACCGCTCGTGATCTCGCGATCCTCGCGGTCGCGTTGCGGCGCCAGTTTCCGGAATATGCCGGTTATTTCTCGCTGGAAGGGATCAATACCGGCAAAAAGGAATATCCCAATTACAATCTGCTCATCGGTCGTTTCGACGGCGCCGATGGCATGAAGACTGGTTATATCTGTGCGTCCGGCTTCAATCAGGTTTCCTCGGCGACGCGCAACGGCCGCACGGTCGTGTCCGTCGTGCTCGGTGCGGACAGTCTCGGCGGACGCGCCGATATTTCCGCCGAACTGCTGCAGAAGGCGTTGACGACATCGGGCAATTCCGGCCCGCGTCTCGATACGCTGCAACCCTATGGAGACGCCTATGGCGAGGTGACCGATATTAGCGCCGAGGTCTGCAATCCGAAGGCGCGTGAAGTTCGCAGCGAAGGGCGCGACGAGGCCGGCCGCATGAAGCTGCGCTCGCCCTATATCCATGAAATGGGGCGGCCGCCACGCACGGTCTTTGCGGGTCTGATCCCCGGTACGGAAGCTCCCGCGAAGAAGCCGGGTAGCGCCGATGTCGCCGAGATCGCCAACGTGCCGATTCCGAGGCCACGGCCCACATTCTGACTTCGAGAGATATCATGTCGCCTGTAAAAAGCCGGATTCCGGTTTCGATCATCACCGGTTTCCTCGGTGCCGGAAAGTCGACACTTCTCAACCGTATCCTCAAGGATGCGGCGATGAAGGATGCCGCCGTCATCATCAACGAGTTCGGAGAAGTCGGAATCGACCACATGTTGGTGGAGGCATCGAACGACTCCGTCATCGAGCTTGCGGACGGTTGCCTGTGCTGTACGGTTCGCGGCGAACTGGTCGAGACGTTGGCCATGCTGGTCGACGGCATGCAGACCGGAAGGTTGAAGCCGATCTCGCGGGTCGTGATCGAGACGACGGGACTTGCCGATCCGGCGCCGGTCATGCAATCGGTGATGGGGCATCCGGCCATCGCCCAGCATTTCGATCTCGATGGCGTGGTAACCGTCGTCGATGCCGTCAACGGCATGAAGACGCTGGACAGCTTCATTGAGGCGGTACGGCAGGTCGCGGTAGCCGACCGGCTGATCCTGACAAAGAAGACCCTCGCCGATGCCGCAGGGATCGATGCGCTCGTGGCGAGGCTCAGAGAGCTCAATCCGCGTGCCGTCGTCACCGATGGCGACAGCGAGGAAGCCGGAAAGGCCGCCGTTCTTGTCAACGGGCTTTACGATCCGGCGACGAAGATCGCCGACGTCGACCGTTGGCTAAAGGACGAGATCGCGGAGGAACATCGTCACGGCCATCATGATGACCACGGGCACCACAGCCATGGGCATCATCACCATCATGACGTGAACAGGCACGGGGATGACATCCGTTCCTATTCGATCATCCATGACGCGCCGATCGATCCGATGGCGCTGGAGATGTTTCTCGATATTCTTCGCTCCACCCACGGAGATAAACTGCTGCGCATGAAGGCCGTGGTGGGGCTGACCGACCGGCCGGACTGGCCGGTGGTGTTGCACGGGGTACAGTCCATCTTTCATCCGCCGGTTCGCCTGCCGGGCTGGCCGGATCCATCGGATCGGCGCACGCGTCTGGTGTTGATTACTAGGGATCTGTCGGAAAGCTATGTGCGCGAACTGTTCGACGCCTTTACCGGACGTCCCGGAATTGACCGGCCGGACAGGGCTGCGCTCGAAGACAATCCTCTCGCCATTCCTGGCTTGAAGATATGAGGCGCCGAGATTTGGTGTCATGGCGCATGCCGTCATCGCGTAACCGCTGCCGGTTTGCGGACAGCGGGCTCTAACGATCCGGCCCCTTGCGGATGAGGAAACGATGACCGTCGTCGGTCCTGGTCGCCTCCAGGAGATCGTGGCCGTCTTCGCGGCAAAAATGCGGGATGTCGATCACAGCAAGTGGATCGGTGGTTTCGACCCTGAGTTCGGCCCCGGCGACCATGCCGGCCAGTCGGCGGCGGGTCTTGAGGACCGGCAGGGGGCATTTCAGTCCCTTGAGGTCATAGACCGCAGGCTCGCTCATGGCGACTACCAGAACTTCCAGAACGGTTTCTTTTCGGCCTGAGCGGTTTCCTGTGCCGGTGCGGTGGCGGCGTTCGCGGTCGCCGTCAGCGGATTGGGCTGCGGTACGGGAACGGCGGCCGGCGTGCCCTGCGGCGCGGTGGTCGCGGACAGAGCCGCAGCGGTCTGCTGCGGAAGCTGTGCGGTTGCCGGCGCGGGCGTGCTCTGGTTCGGTTTTGCAGCGGCCATGCGGGCAATCGCGGCCGGAGCCGAGGTCGGCGCAGCGGTCTGAGCAAGCTGCATTTTCTCGGCGTCCTCCACCGAGACAAGCTTGCCGGCCTTCAGGGCGGAACCGGTCGGCGCATAAGCGAGATCGTGACCCTTGCGCTGATCAGCGACGATCGCCTTGCGCTCGGCTTCGGTCGGATCGTACCAGACCTTGTCGCCAAGCTTCTTCAAGGCCTTTTCATAGGCCATCTGGTAGGTCTTGTTATAGGAATTCAACGCCATTTCCAGCGCCGGCGGGGTCGACATGGGCGGGCAGGCTGCGCCCGCACTCATGGCCTTGCCGCCTTCCACCTGCTGGTTGAAGACATATTTCTTGCCGCATATGCCGACTTCGGGCGGCCGCTTGGTCACCTCGAAATTGTCATAACCCACCTTCAGCATCTGCCAGAATTCGAAATGCGGGCTGTTGCGATGGCGCGCCATGTTTTCCGCCGTCATGCGGAAGGGGAAGGCCTGCAACTGAATGGTCTGCTGTCCACCCTTGAAAGCGTCGCGGGCAAAGGCGTAGATCTCGAGAATCTGTTCGTCGGTCATCGAATAGCAACCGGCCGACGAGCAAGCGCCATGGATCATCAGGTTCGTGCCGTTGCGGCCGTTCGCAACATCGTAACGGTTCGGGAAGCCGGTGTTGATCGCCAGGTAATATTTGGAATTCGGATTGAGATGCTGGGGCGAGAGGGGATAGAAGCCTTCCGGTGCCTGCCGGTCCCCTTCCTTCATCTTCGGGCCGAGGCGGCCGGACCAGGCGCAGATCGCGTATTCCTTGATCTTTTCGAAACGGTTGTCCGTCTTGGCTTTCCAGATCTCCAGAACGCCTTCTTCCTTGAAGATGCGGATGGCGATCGGCGAGTTGCGATCCATGCCCTTGGCCTGCATGTCCGCGAGGATCTTCGGCGAAAGGGGATGATCGTCCTTGTCCCTAACCTGGGAAAGATCGACGGTTTCGAGCGTTTCGTTGACTGTGCAACCGGCCAGGACTGTGGCGAGGGTCAAAACGAGGACTGACGATTTCCAACGCATTCGGGACGGCTCATCTCGAAGAAGATACAAGTGCTTTCGTCGGAAAGCGCCATGTTGCCAGTTTATGATTTCAATCTTTACAAACCATAAACCAAAGGCGCTTGCCCGACCAGTATAGTGCCGCCCCTAACGCTGCAAAGCAGCAGGATTGTGGCCGCTTTGCACTGCAAGCCTCAGAGATTGCGCCCGATATTGAGGAATTTCTGGCGGCGGTCGTTGCGCAGCTTTTCGCCCGGCTGGCCAGAAAGCTCTGCAAGGGCGCCCGCGATGACATCGCCAGCGGTATCGATCACGCGCTCCGGATCACGGTGGGCGCCGCCGACCGGCTCGGGGATGATACCGTCGATAACGCCGAGTCCCTTGAGGTCGTCGGCAGTGATCTTCATGTTGGTGGCTGCCTCCTTGGCGCGGGTGGAATCGCGCCAGAGGATGGACGCGGCACCTTCCGGCGAAATAACCGAATAGATCGCGTGTTCCAGCATATAGACGCGGTTACCGGTTGCGATCGCGATGGCGCCCCCGGAGCCGCCTTCACCGATAACGACCGAGATGATCGGAACGTGCAGCGAAAGACACATTTCCGTCGAACGGGCGATCGCTTCCGCCTGGCCGCGTTCTTCGGCGCCGACGCCGGGATAAGCGCCGGCTGTGTCGATCAGGCTGACGACCGGCAGGCCAAAGCGGTCGGCCATTTCCATGATGCGGATGGCCTTGCGATAGCCCTCCGGACGGGGGCTTCCGAAATTGTGCTTGAGACGCGACTTGGTGTCGTTGCCCTTTTCCTGCCCGATGACGGCGACCGCCTGGCCGCGGAACCGGGCGAGGCCGGCCTGGATCGCGGCGTCCTCGGAGAATTTGCGGTCGCCTGCAAGCGGCGTGAAATCCGTAAACAGCCTGGCTGCGTAGTCAACGAAATGCGGACGCTGCGGATGGCGCGCGACCTGCGTCTTTTGCCAGGCGTTGAGCTTGGAATAGATCTCCACCATGGCCTCGCCGACCCTGGCTTCCAGTCGACCGATTTCCTCGGACGTGTCGATGCTCTGGTCTTCCTCGGCAAGTTTCTTCAACTCGTGGATCTTTGCCTCGAGGTCGGAGATGGGCTTTTCGAAGTCGAGATAATTGTGCATGAAATCCGTTCCGATCTTTCTGCCCTGGGCCATTCTTAAACATGGCGCTGGCATTGCCAGTCTGGAGAGCCGAGGCTCTAATCGTGGTTTTTGGCCTGTTTTGCAAGGGGGTGATGTGTCTGGACCAGCTTCTGGAGCCTTTCATCCAGCACATGTGTATAGATTTGGGTCGTGGAAATGTCGCTGTGGCCCAGCAATTCCTGCACAACGCGCAGATCCGCGCCGTTCTGCAGGAGGTGGCTGGCAAAGGCATGGCGCAACACATGCGGAGAAATGGCTGACGCCTTCAAGCCGGCTCGGATTGCAAGATCCTTAAGGTCGCGGGCGAAAACCTGCCGGGGCAAATAACCTTCCTTGCTGGCGGCGGGGAAAAGGAAAGGGCCGGTCTCGCCGCCCGTATCCGCGGCCAGCCTTTGACCGTAGTGGGCAACTGCCGCGATCGCCGCACGGGAGAGAGGCACCAGCCTTTCCTTGTTTCCCTTGCCGCGGATCATCAGGAAACGCCCTTCCTGGGCCAGAACCTTGACCGGCAGCGCCACCAGTTCGCTGACGCGCATGCCTGTCGCATAAAGCAGTTCCAGCAGGGCCAGCATGCGCAGCCGGGATAATTGCCCTGGGTCCGGCAGGGCCGCTTCCTCTGCGGCCAGCGAGAGCAGTCGGTTCACGTCCTCCATCGAGAGCGTCTTGGGCAAGGCGTGCGCTTTTTTCGGGGAATCGAGGATCGCCGTCGGATCGTCGCCTCTCAAGCCCTCGGCATAGAGAAACTTGTAGAACTGCCGCATAGTGGAGAGGCGCCGCGCCTGCGAGGTCGGCTCGTATCCTCGCCTGGCGAGGTCCGACAGATAGGCGGAAAGGGCCTGCCGGTCGGCCGCGTACAGGCTAATGCGGCGGGAGGACAGGAACTCGTGGAGATCGTCCAGATCGCGTTCATAGGATGAAAGCGTGTTGGCCGCGGCGCCGCGTTCAGCGCTCATCATCTCCAGAAAGGCCTCCACGCGGGCCCGGCTCAGATCGGACAAGGTGGCCTCCGCTGATTATTGCGCTGGCGGATTGACGCGCTCAGATGGAATGCGAACGGTGACTTCCCGTTCCCGCGGCTCCACGAAAACCACCAGCGACCACATGATGCCGTAAACGATCGCAACGGCAGTGGCGCAAAAGAAAAGGAAACGGAACAAGGTTGGCATGGCATCGTCCTCGGGTCAGGCCGAAAGCTGATATGACGACGTATCCTGCGCATTGCAAGGCACGCGGCCATCGCTTTCCTTCATGCGTATGGCTTGACGCTTGCCCTTCATTTGTAAATACCGTGTTAAAACACTTGCGAACAGGCCGATGACCGATACGATTTTTCCCGATGTCCCGACTTTGGGCGAACGCGCCCGGGCCGCGCTAGGGCGCCGCAATCTCGTTTTCGTCGGATTGATGGGCGCGGGAAAATCCGCGATCGGCAGGATGGTCGCGGGGCAGCTCGGTCTGCCGTTCGTCGATACCGACATGGAAATCGAACGTGTCTCGCGCATGACGATCAGTGAGCTGTTTGCGGCTTATGGCGAGGACGAGTTCCGCGCGCTTGAGACGCGCGTCATCAAGCGCCTGCTCAAGTCCGGTCCACGGGTGGTTTCCACCGGCGGTGGAGCCTTCATCAACGAGAGAACACGCAAGCAGATCGAGAGGGGCGGCATTTCGCTGTGGCTCAATGCCGATCTCGACGTGCTCTGGGAGCGGGTCAACAAGCGCGATCACCGGCCTCTTCTCAAGACGGAAAATCCCAAGAAGACGCTGGAAGACCTGATGCAGAAGCGCTACCCGATCTATGCGCTGGCGGATATCACCGTCCTGTCGCGCGACGTGCGCAAGGAGGTCATCGCCAATGAGGTTCTGGCGGCGATCATCGATTACACGGCAAAGGCAGCAAGCAAGAATGAGTAGATCAGACAATACCGAACGGCTGGTGCATGTCCCGCTGGGCGAGCGCTCGTATGATATTCTGATCGGACCCGGCCTGATCGGCCGGGCGGGCGGAGAAATTTCCACGCGGATCAAGGGTCGCAAGGCAGCGATCATCACCGACGAGCATGTCGGCACGCTCTATCTCGACCCGCTGATGGACAGCCTGCAGACCGATGGCATCGAGGCCGTGTCGCTCAGCCTGCCGCCGGGAGAAAAGACCAAGAGCTTCGATTGCCTGACCAAGGTTTGCGACGTGCTGCTCGAGGCGCGGATCGAGAGAAACGACACCGTCATCGCGCTCGGCGGCGGCGTGATCGGGGATCTCACCGGTTTTGCGGCCGGGATCGTCCGCCGCGGGGTCCGTTTCGTGCAGATCCCGACGTCGCTCCTGTCGCAGGTCGACAGCTCCGTCGGGGGCAAGACCGGCATCAACACCCGGCACGGCAAGAACCTCGTCGGCATCTTCAACCAGCCCGATCTCGTTCTTGCTGATACCGACGTGCTGAACACGCTGAGCGAGCGCGAATTCCGTGCGGGCTATGCCGAAGTCGCAAAATACGGACTTATCGACAAGCCGGATTTCTTCGAATGGCTCGAACGCAACTGGAAAGACGTGTTTTCCGGTGGCGAAGCCCGCATCGAGGCGATCGCCACGAGCTGTCAGGCGAAGGCGGACGTGGTGGCGGCGGACGAGCGCGAACATGGCCGTCGCGCCCTCCTGAACCTCGGCCATACCTTCGGCCATGCCCTGGAAGCCGCGACCGAATATGACAGTCGTCGTCTCGTTCATGGAGAGGGGGTCTCGATCGGCATGGTGCTGGCGCACCAGTTTTCCGCCCGCCTCAATCTGGCAAGCCCGGACGATGCGGGGCGGGTCGAGGCTCATCTGAAGGCCGTCGGGTTGCCGACCCGGATCGACGAAATTTCCGGTGAACTGCCGTCGACCGAATTCCTGATGGATGCCATCGCCCAGGACAAGAAGGTCAAGAGTGGAAAGCTTACCTTCATCCTGACCCGCGGCATCGGCCAGTCCTTCGTCGCCGACGACGTGCCGGCCTCCGAAGTGTTCAGCTTCCTGGAGGAAAAGCGGGAAAAATGACATCCGGGGATGGCTTGCTGTCGCGCGCTGTCAATGCCTTGATCCGCAGCCTGTTGCGCATCACGGGCGTGCGTCTTGGCGGGGAAACGCTGGCGCTCGCCAATTCCAACACGCTGCATGTGGCGCTCCAACTCATGCAGCGCGAGGCCTCCACAGACAAGCAGGATCGCGACCGGCTGAGCGGCCTTTTCGAACTGGATGAGCTCGAGATTTCAGACGTCATGCGGCATCGCACCGCGATGCGGGGCGTCAATGTCGATGATCCGCCAGAGGTGGCGGTTCGGGCGGTGCTGGAAAGCCCTTATACGCGCATGCCTCTCTGGAAGGGGTCCGCCGAAAACATTGTCGGCGTGGTGCATGCCAAGGATCTGTTGCGGGCGCTCGCCGAGCCCGGCGTCGAGCCGGAAAAGCTCGATATTACCAAGGTTGCGCAGAAGCCCTGGTTCGTGCCTGACACCACTAGCCTTCGGGATCAGCTCGGTGCCTTCCTGCGGCGCAAAGTGCATTTCGCCGTGGTCGTCGACGAGTATGGCGAGGTCCAGGGCATCGTGACCCTTGAGGATATTCTTGAGGAGATCGTCGGCGATATCGCCGATGAGCACGATCTCGAAATTCAGGGTGTGCGTCAGGAAGCGGATGGCTCCATAGTGGTGGATGGCTCCGTGCCGATCCGCGACCTCAACCGGGCGCTCGACTGGAGCCTGCCGGACGAGGAAGCTACGACGATTGCCGGTCTTGTCATCCACGAATCGAAATCCATACCCGAGGAGCGCCAAGCGTTCACGTTCCACGGCAAGCGGTTCATTGTGATGAAGCGCGAGAAGAACCGCCTGACCAAGCTCAGGATCCGTCCGGTCGACGATGTGGCGAGATCGGAATAACGCTTGAAATCCCCTCGTCCGGGAACCATCTGAGAGTAGTTCCCACGACGACGGATCGCCTTGCGGCTACCAGCGGGTTTCCTCGCCCGGTGCGGCGGGCTCTATCGCCAGCGCATGCAGGCCGGCGTCGAGTTCCGGCTGAAGCAGCGCGGTGATCGCCCGGTGGCGGGCGAGCCTCGGCATGCCACTGAAAGCGGCCGCCACGATCCTGACCCGCATGTGGGTTTCGCCCGTGCCTGTGATGTCCGGCTGGTGACCGGCGTGATGGGCGCTTTCATCAATCACGAGAAGCCGCTCAGGCGAAAAGGCCGCGCGCAGTTTCGCCTCAATTGTGGTGCGTATGGACATGCTTTCCCGCCCTGCTTCGGCAGCCCCCGAAAAAGCCCCCAGAAAGCTCCCAACATTCGCGTTTGTCAATTCTTGTCGTCATTTGCCGGAGGCACCATAATCACCGGATGAAACTCGATTCAAAATATTTCGATCGGATCCGGACGCGTCGTAAAAAGGCGCCGGAAGCCGAGTCGGCACCTGCGACCTGTCAGTGGGACGGTTGCGACAAGCCGGGCGTGCATCGCGCGCCGGTTGGTCGCAACGCCGAGGGGCAGTTTTTTCTGTTCTGCTTCGAGCATGTGAAGGAATACAATAAGGGCTATAATTATTTCTCCGGCCTCTCCGACGGCGAGATCGCGCGCTACCAGAAGGAAGCGATTACCGGTCATCGTCCGACCTGGACGGTTGGCGTCAACAAGGCTGCGCGTTCGAGCCCGCTTCACTCGACCGCGCGGTCGGGTTCCGCGGCCTCCCAGGCACGCCTGAAGGACCCTTTCGGTTTCGTGCAGCAGAGCCGCGGCAATGGGCCGCGCTTCCAACCGCAGCTGCGGAAACTGAAGAGTCTGGAGGCCAAGGCCTTCGACACGCTGGGGCTTTCCGGCAATTCTTCTGCCGCGGAGATCAAGAGCCGTTACAAGGAGCTTGTAAAAAAACACCATCCTGACGCAAATGGCGGAGACCGAGGCTCGGAAGAGCGCTTTCGCGCTGTTATTCAAGCGTATCAATTGTTAAAGCAGGTTGGTTTCTGTTAATCCGAAGCTTGGGCAAGAAGCTTCATTTTATGCGGCCGGCTCCGGGGCGTCCGGCATGGAGAGACGATGAGCAAAATTGAACTTGATATTTCCAATCTCCCCGACACGACTGTGTCGGTTCGCGAGGTTTTTGGCATCGACACCGACCTGCGCGTGCCGGCCTACAGCAAGGGAGATGCCTATGTGCCGGATCTCGACCCCGATTATCTGTTCGACCGCGAAACCACGCTCGCCATTCTTGCCGGCTTCGCCCATAATCGCCGCGTGATGGTTTCCGGTTTCCACGGAACCGGTAAGTCTACCCATATCGAACAGGTTGCCGCCCGTCTGAACTGGCCGTGCGTGCGCGTCAACCTCGACAGCCATGTCAGCCGTATCGACCTCGTCGGCAAGGACGCCATCGTTCTCAAGGACGGCAAGCAGATCACCGAGTTCAAGGACGGCATCCTGCCCTGGGCCTATCAGCACAATGTTGCGCTCGTGTTCGACGAATACGATGCCGGACGTCCGGACGTGATGTTCGTGATCCAGCGCGTGCTGGAATCGTCCGGACGCCTGACGCTTCTCGACCAGAGCCGCGTCATCCGGCCTCATCCGGCCTTCCGCCTGTTCGCGACCGCCAACACCGTCGGTCTCGGCGACACCACCGGCCTCTATCACGGCACGCAGCAGATTAACCAGGCGCAAATGGACCGCTGGTCGATCGTGACCACGCTGAACTATCTGCCGCACGACAAGGAAGTCGATATCGTTCTCGCCAAGGTGAAGAGCTTTGCGGGCAACGATGCCGGCCGTGACACCGTTTCGCGCATGGTCCGTCTGGCGGATCTGACGCGCGCAGCCTTCATGAACGGCGACCTTTCGACGGTCATGAGCCCGCGTACCGTCATCACCTGGGCCGAGAATGCCGAGATCTTCGGCGATGTCGCCTTCGCCTTCCGCGTGACCTTCCTCAATAAGTGCGACGAACTCGAGCGTACGCTGGTGGCCGAGCAGTACCAGCGCGCCTTCGGTGTCGAACTCAAGGAGAGCGCCGCCAATATCGTTGTAGGCGCATAAGAAGGCGATCGAAATGGCAGGTCGCGGCGACAATGTGAACGCGAAGCCCGGTGCGGGCGTCGATACCGAGCCGATGCGGAGGGCGATAACTGGCTGCGTGCGGTCGGTTGCCGGCAGTCCCGAGGTTGAAGTGGTGTTCGCCAATGAGCGGCCCGGCCTTGCCGGCGAGCGCGTGCGCCTGCCGGAGCTTTCCAAGCGACCGACGGCTCATGAGCTTGCCGTGACCCGCGGTCTCGGCGATTCCATGGCGCTTCGCATTGCCTGCCATGACCAGAAGGTGCATGCCGCCCTGGCGCCGCAGGGTGCGGATGCCCGCGCCGTTTTCGATGCGGTGGAGCAGGCGCGGGTTGAATCGATCGGAGCGCTCAGAATGAGCGGTATGGCCGCCAATATGAGCGCGATGAATTCGGAAAAATACGCCAAGGCGAATTTCTCCGGCATCAGCCGGCAGGAGGATGCTCCGATCCAGGAGGCCGTCGCGATGCTGGTCCGCGAGCAGCTCACGGGAGAAAAGCCCCCGGCCAGCGCCGGCAAGGTGCTTGATCTATGGCGTCCTTTCATCATGGAGAAGGCGGGCTCCAGCCTCAATGAACTGAAAGACGCGATCGACGATCAGCAGGCCTTCGCCAAGGTTATCAGACATATGCTCTCGGCCATGGAAATGGCGGAGGATGTCGGCGAGGACCAAGAGGAAGGCGACGAAGACCAGTCGACCGACGAGGATCAACCGCGCAGCAACGAAGAAGAACAGGAAAACGCCGAAGAAGAGGCCGGTTCGGAATCCGCTCCCGCCGAGGAAAGCGAAGCCTCGCAGGAGCAGATGGAAGACGGCGAGATGGACGGCGCCGAAATCTCCGACGACGACATGTCGGACGAGGGCGATGACGATTCCGAAACGCCCGGCGAAATGCGCCGGCCGGCCAGTCCCTTCGACGATTTCAACGAGAAGGTCGATTACCGGATCTACACCCAGGAATTCGACGAGGTCATCACGGCGGAAGAGCTTTGCGACGAAGCCGAACTTGATCGTCTCCGATCCTTCCTCGACAAGCAGCTCGCACATCTGCAGGGTGCCGTGGGACGCCTGGCGAACAGGCTTCAGCGTCGTCTGATGGCGCAGCAGAACCGTTCCTGGGACTTCGACCTGGAAGAAGGCTATCTCGATACCGCCCGCCTGACCCGTCTGGTGATCGATCCGATGCAGCCTCTGTCCTTCAAGCGGGAGCGCGACACCAAGTTCCGCGACACGGTCGTGACGCTGGTGATCGACAATTCCGGTTCGATGCGCGGCCGGCCGATCACGGTTGCGGCCACCTGCGCCGATATTCTTGCCCGCACGCTTGAGCGTTGCGGCGTCAAGGTCGAGATCCTCGGCTTCACGACAAAGGCCTGGAAGGGCGGTCAGTCGAGGGAGAAGTGGCTGGCGAGCGGCAAGCCCGCGACGCCCGGTCGCCTCAACGACCTGCGCCATATCGTCTACAAGTCCGCCGATGCTCCGTGGCGGCGCGCCCGCCGCAATCTCGGTCTGATGATGCGCGAGGGTCTGCTCAAGGAGAACATAGACGGCGAGGCCTTGATGTGGGCGCACGGCAGGCTGATGGCGCGGCAGGAGCAGCGCAAGATCCTGATGATGATCTCGGATGGCGCGCCGGTCGACGATTCGACGCTGTCGGTCAATCCGGGCAATTATCTGGAGCGCCACCTGCGCGCCGTGATCGAACAGATCGAGACGCGTTCGCCGATCGAACTGCTTGCCATCGGGATCGGGCACGATGTGACGCGCTACTATCGCAAGGCTGTGACCATCGTCGACGCAGACGAGTTGGCGGGTGCGATGACCGAACAGCTTGCTGCACTTTTCGAGGACCAGAGCGAGAGCGGCGGCAAGCGCGGCGGTCGCACGCGCCGTGCTGGCTGACCGCGTGGGGGCTGGAGGATTGCGGTCTGGACGGCTGCTTGCGGCTGCGCTGATCGGTATTTCCGTTGCGTGGGGTGATGTGGGCGCTGCGGGCGAGATTGTTGCCGCACCCATGGACGCCCGGCCGATCACCTCTTTCCTGCCTGGCTCCGGCGACACCCGTTTCGGTGCGTTTGAATTTTTGGGCGGGCTCGAGCTTTCCTCCTCCGAACGGCTCTTCGGGGCATGGTCGTCGATCAGGTTGACCGATGACGGGCGGAAATTCATCGGTGTTCTCGATACCGGTCACTGGCTGACGGGTTCGATCAAGCGAGACCCATCCGGTCGTCTCGCTGGTCTGGATGATGTGACGATTGCGCCGATGCTGGATGCCGCCGGCCGCAGTTCGGCGCCGAAGCGCACTGTCGATGCGGAGAGCCTTGCCCTGCGCGGCGATGAAGCCTTCGTGGGTTTCGAGCAGGTGCATCGCGTCACGGGCTATTCTCCGCTTTCGACCATTGAGACCGCGCGGCCGTTCCTGCGGGCACTGCCCTTGCCATTTCCGGCAGGCAGATTGCGCGGCAACGGTGGGATCGAGACGCTGGCTGTCGCCTCCCAGGACGGGCCGCTGAAGGGCGGTCTCGTGGCAATTGCCGAGAAGAGCGTCGACAGCGACGGCAACCTCTTTGCCGGTATTCTCGACGGTCCCCTGAAAGGCGGTTTTCGCGTGGTGCCTCACGATGGCTTCGACGTGACCGACGGGGATTTTCTGCCCGATGGCGACATGCTGCTGCTGGAACGCCGGTTCACCATTGCCACGGGCGTTGCAATGCGCTTGCGCCGGATCGAGGCCGCAAGCCTCAAGCCCGGTGCCGTCGTTGACGGCGAGATCATTCTCGAGGCCAACGGTTCCGCAGAGATCGATAATATGGAGGGGTTGGACACCTTTGTCGCTGCAGACGGATCCACCCATGTCATCCTGGTTTCGGACGACAATCATTCGATCCTGCAGCGGACGGTGATGCTGGAATTCCGGCTCGTGGACTGACGAGCCGGAACAATCGATGGAGAAATCAGGCGGAGCGGGCCGGAGCCATGGGCTTCAGCACGTTCATCAGGGCTCCATAAGGCAGAAGCATGAAGAGGCCGACAAGTATCTTCACGCACAGGTCACCCAGCGCCCAGGAGATCCAGCGCGGAGCCTCGGTGGAGAAGATACCGAGGATCGGAGCCGATGCGATGGCAAAATCGTCGTTGGGGCCGATCATCGAGAAAATGGGAGCAAAGGACAGCGAAAAGAAGATCGCGGTGTCCAGGGCCGAGCCGATGAGCGAGCCCATCAGCGGCGCCTTCCACCAGTCAAGCCGGCGCAGGCGATTGAACACGGAGATGTCGAGCAGCTGGCCGGCCAGATAGGCGGAGCCGGATGCAATCGCGATGCGGGGCTGCGAGGTGACGAAGGAGAGGACGACGCCCACCACAAAGCCCATGAAAACCACCTTGCGAGCGGTCGAGGGGCCGAACTGGCGGTTGGTCAGATCTGTAATCAGGAAGGCGATCGGATAGGTGAAGGCACCGTAGGTCAGGAGATCGCCGAGATTGATGCCTGCGAATTCGCCAGAAAGCGGATACTGGACGAGAATGTTGGATGCGACCACCACGGCCGTCATCAGCAGGCTGTAAACGAAAATAGCACGTGTCATCTGCATTTTTTTATCCTGGGTGATGCCACCAGTTGGAGGGACAAAGGAAAAGGCCTGCCGATGAACCCGGTCAAGCCTTCATGCCTTTGATAGCGATGTGGTGCAGAAGCTTATGCGGCTTCTGCGGTCTTCTTGACGATCTGGCGGCGCAGAAGGCGCGCGCGCATCGACAGTTCGTTTTCGTTCGCCTTCAGCAGGAAGGCATCAAGGCCACCGCGATGCTCGACGGAGCGGAGGGCGGCAGCGGAAACGCGCAGGCGGAAACGCTGGCCAAGTGCATCCGAGATCAGCGTGACGTCACACAGGTTCGGCAGGAACTTGCGCTTGGTCTTGTTGTTCGCGTGGCTCACATTGTTGCCCGACTGGACGCCCTTGCCGGTCAATTCGCAACTGCGGGACATGGTACACCTATTTTTCTTTGCCAATGCACTGCTTCCGGACAACAGCCGGTCAAGCAATCCAACGGCGCTTGATTGGAAAGTTGCGGTTCTATAGTCAGACTGGCCGGCCACGTCAAGCCAAAGCTTGGATTTTCCTTCACGCGCGGGCCATTTCCGCTATGTTCTTGCCACAGTCCGGTTGAAGGATAAAGCTCGAAGCGATTTGCCGAATGCGCTTTTTCGAACCCGGGGGTCCCAATCTTGCGTTTCTCCAGCCTTGCTTTTGCTGTTGCGGTGTCGGTTGCCACATCTGCGGCCGGGCAGGATATTCGCTACCGGACGGACTACAGCGTTTCGCTCGGTGCGCTGCCGATCGCCAGGGCTTCGTTCCTGACGGAGGTGAACAACGAGAACTACAAGATTTCGGCCAATTTCCGCTCGTCCGGGCTCATTGACATCATTTCCCGGATTTCCGCAGAGAGCACCGTTTCCGGTCTCCTGAGCGGCCAGCGCATGCAGGCGCAGCATTATCGGCTGGTCTATCAGACGGGTAAGAAGACCAGCGTCTATGACGTCAGCTACCAGAACGGCAATGTTACGAAGACCGTGGTCGAACCGCCGCCCAAGCCACGTTCTGCAAGCTGGATCGCCGTGACCGACGAAGACCTCAAATCGGTATTCGATCCGATCACTGGGCTTATTGTTCCCGATGGCGAAGCCGTCTGCCCGCGGACGCTGCCGATCTATGACGGCGAGAGCCGGATGGATCTCATCATGACGCCGAAGGGGACGCGCAGCTTTACCGCCGGAGACGTGGAAGGAGAGGCTGTCGTCTGCGGTATTCGGTATGTCCCGAAGTCCGGCTTTCGCAAGGGACGCAAGGATATCGAATATCTTCGCAGCGTGACCGGCATGGAAATCTGGTTTGCCAAGACGGCACAGCTGAAGGTATACGCTCCGGTCTACGCGCGCGTGCCGACGCGCATGGGCACTCTGTATGTAACCGCCGTCAAGTTCGACGGCTGACGACGCGGGAACGCCTCTATTCCCGCAATGGGGGATAAAGGTGAAGATCAGGTCGACGCTTATCGGGTTCACGGCCATTCTCATGTGGTCGTTTCTGGCGCTGCTGACGGCCGCCTCGGGCAAGATGCCGCCCTTCCAGCTTTCGGCGGTCACCTTTGCGATCGGCAGCCTGCCTGGCATCATAACCTTCATCCTCCGGCCCGAGCGGATCCGGGAGCTACGGCAACCCGCCAGGGTCTGGCTCACCGGCGTGATCGGGCTTTTCGGCTACCATTTCCTTTATTTCACCGCGCTCAGAAACGCTCCGGCCGTCGAGGCCGGGCTGATCGCCTATCTATGGCCGCTGCTGATCGTTGTGGGTTCAGCGCTGCTGCCGGGTGAAAAGCTGCGCTGGTATCACGTCCTCGGCGCGATGGCCGGTCTTGCCGGCACGGTGCTGATCGTTGCTAAGAACGGCATCTCCTTCGACGCTGCGTATGGCTTCGGTTATTTTGCCGCTTTTCTCTGCGCTTTCACCTGGTCGGCCTATTCGCTGATGACGCGGCGTTTCGAAGCCGCTTCGACGGATGTCGTCACGGGCTTCTGCCTCGCGACCTCGCTCCTTTCGCTCGTCTGCCATCTGGGGTTGGAGACGACCGTGTGGCCGGAATCGGCTTCTCAATGGATCGCCGTGGTCGGCCTCGGCCTCTTCCCCGTCGGTCTTGCCTTCTACGCCTGGGATTACGGCGTGAAAAACGGCGATATCCAGATCCTCGGAGCGTCTTCCTACGCGGCACCGCTGCTCTCGACGCTGATCCTCACGCTCTTCGGTTTTGCGGAGCCGAGCCTCAGGATCGGCCTTGCCTGCCTGTTGATTACGGGCGGAGCCATGCTCGCCGCCCGGGATATGATCCGTCGGCGTCAGCCTGAAGTGGAAGTGGAGGCTTGACGGTTCTGCGCCGCATGCCAAAGTGCCGGCATGACGATATTTTACCTCGCCGTATTATTGGGCATTGCCTATTTCGCGATATTGCCGCGCCCGGAAAGCCATTTCCGGACGGTGGCGAAAACCCTGCCGATCGTTTTTCTTTGTGTTTTTGCGGCTCTTTCCGGCGCATGGGCGCTTGTCGTTGCCGCGTTGGCGTTGAGCGCCGTTGGCGACGCCCTGATTTCCCGCAGCGGTGAGCTTGCCTTCAAGCTCGGTCTCTGGGCCTTCCTCATCGTTCTCTTGATCTATGCCACGGTTTTCTATCAGGCAGGCGATGCCGATATCTTTATGGCCGCTCCGTGGCGGTGGACCGGGGCCGCCGCTTTGCTGGTTGCCGGAATTTTCCTGCTGCGCATTCTCTGGAAGCCGACGGGACCATTGGCACCTGCCATTGCCTCCTATATCGCCGCGATGCTGGCGATGGGCCTGATGTCCTTGACCATGCCGTCGCCCTTCGTCTTCATCGGGGCTGTGGCGTTCCTGATTTCGGATGCCCTGATCGCGCTCGAGACTTTCCTGTTGAAAGATGAGGGCCAGAAGAAGATAGCAAGCTATGCTGTCTGGGCGTTTTATTTTCTCGCCCAGTGCATCCTGACCCTCTCGCTGGTGTATCTCTAGTCGATCAGATGCCTGTCGGTTTCCAGCCTGGCGGAGCCATCTCGAAGGATGCGTATTCGAATCCCGGCGCGACGGTGCAGCCGACAAGCGTGAAGTCGCCGAGGCTTTCGGCGGCCTGCCAGCCGCCGGCTGGTATAACGGCCTGTGGTCTGGCGCCGCCGGCAAGGTCCGGCCCAAGCACGAGGGTTTCAACGGTGCTACCATCCGGCGAGCAATGCAGTGCCAGCGGCGCGCCGGCATAATAGTGCCAGATCTCGACGGCGTCCTTCACGCGATGCCAGTGGGACCGCTCGCCCTCCTGGAGCAGATAGTAGATGGCGGTGGAGTGTCCGCGCGGCGCGCCTGCGGGATCGCGAAAGGTCTCGACGAACCAGCCGCCTTCCGGATGGCGCTGCATGCCGAGCGTTTCAATGATTTCTTCCGCCCGCATCAGAAATTGTCCTTGCGCTTGCGGATCTCGGCGAAGACTTCCTCGTTGGTTCGTCCTTCCATCAGCAGGTTCCGGCGAATGGCCGGGTCTTCCGCCCGCAGGAAGGGGTTGGTTTCCTTCTCGAGGCCGATGGTGGTCGGTATGGTGAACTCGCCCTTCTGCCGTTTCTCCTCGATTTCGGCGGCGCGGCTCACCAGTCGCGCATTGTCCGGATCGATGGTCAGGGCGAAGCGGGCGTTGGAGAGCGTATATTCGTGCCCGAAATATACGGCGGTTTCGTCCGGCAACGCCGCCAGTTTCTGCAGCGAATGCCACATGTCGGACGCGGGCCGTTCGAAAAGACGTCCGCAACCGAGCGCAAACAGCGTATCGGCGGCAAACAGGATCTTGCTGTCAGGCAGGTGGTAACAGATGTGGCCGGCGGTGTGACCGGGCGTTTCGATCACTCGAACCGTCCTTGATCCGAAGGTGAAGCTGTCGCCGTCGCCGACGGCGCGATCGAGCCCCGGTATGGCTATTGCCTCGTTGCGGGGGCCGATGATCTCGCAGCCGAAATGCTCTTTCAGCGCCAGATTCGCCTCGACGTGATCGCCGTGATGATGCGTGATGAAGATGTGGGTGATCGACCAGCCGCGCCGCTTTGCCGCGGCAAGAATAGGCTCCAGTTCCGGCGCGTCGATCGAGGCGGTGACGCCGGATTCCTCGCAATGGATAAGAACGCCGAAATTGTCGCTCCGGCAGAGAAAGACTTCGATGTCGAGGGGTTTCATCAGACCTCAGTTCCTTCCTGATGGTTCGCCGGAATGTAGCGTGTTCGGTCTTGAAGTCCAATCGCTGGCTGCTATCAATGAGGCATGCACGTCGATATCGTCGATCTTCGCCAGTTCTACCATTCCATGCTGGGGCGCGTGGCGGAGCATTCGATTGCCATGGCTCTTTCATCGCTCTGGGCGCGTATGCCGGAGGAGCGGTTGGTCGGTCTCGGCTATGCCGTTCCTTTTCTCGACCGCTTCAGGGCCGATACCGAGCGGACCTTCGCCTTCATGCCCGCGGGGCAGGGGGCGGTGAACTGGCCGGTCGGAGAACCCTCTGCCACGGCGCTGGTGTTCGAAGAGGAATTGCCGCTGCCAGATGCCTCGATCGACCGGGTGCTGATGGTGCATTCGCTGGAATTTACGGAAAACCCGCGTGAGACGCTGAAGGAGATCTGGCGCATCCTTGCACCCGGTGGCCGGCTGGTGATCGTGGTGCCCAACCGGCGTGGCGTCTGGGCGCGGATGGAGCATACGCCCTTCGGCTCCGGGCGGCCGTATTCGCGCGGGCAGCTCACCACCCTGCTCAGGGAAACCAATTTCACGCCGGGCGCAAGCGCAGAGGCATTGTTCTTCCCGCCGTCGAAGATCCGGGCGGTGCTGAGGCTCAGGAGCGGATTCGAGCGGATCGGGCGCATGCTCTGGCCGGCCTTTTCCGGTGTTATCGTGGTCGAGGCCCAGAAACGTCTCTATCAGGGGCTGCCGGTCGCGGCCCGCGCTTCTCGCCGGGTTTTCGTGCCGGTTATCGCGCCGCATGGCGTGCCGACCACGCGGCAGGCGGTCAGGCGCTGAGAGCCGTCGGTTTTCTGCCCGAAGTCTCGACAAATCCGGTGTTCCGCTTTATTGGCTTTCGCCGACATGACCGGGTCTTCACCCGGATTTTTCGAGACAGAAAGCCAGTTTGATGAGCATCGAAGTGATGAAGCCGACACCGCGCCCGGGTATTCTCGACATTGCTGCCTATGTGCCGGGCAAGGAGCATGCACCGGGTGTCGCCCGCGTCTTCAAGCTGTCGTCCAACGAGTCGCCGCTTGGCCCGAGCCCCAAGGCGATCGGCGCTTTCCAGCAGAGTGCAGGCCATCTCGAAATGTATCCCGACGGACAGGCGCTGGCGCTCCGCGAGGCGATTGCCGATGTCCACGGCCTCAACATGCACAATATTCTGTGCGGCAACGGTTCCGATGAGCTTCTGGGCTTGCTCTGCCACGTCTACCTTGGCGCCGGCGACGAGGGCATCATCACCGAGCACGGCTTCCTAGTCTACAAGATCCAGATCATGGCCGCGGGTGCCACCCCCGTCGTGGTGAAGGAGAAGGATTGCACCGTCGACGTCGATGCGATCCTTGCGGCCGTCACCGAGAAGACGAAGATCGTCTTCCTGGCCAATCCGGGCAATCCGACGGGCACTTACGTGCCGGCAAGCGAAATCCGCCGTCTGCATGCCGGACTGCCGGGCAATGTCATTCTCGTGCTCGATGCCGCCTATGCCGAATATGTGCGTCGTAACGATTACGAGGCCGGCGTCGAACTGGTATCGAGCAATCGCAACGTCGTCATGACCCGGACCTTTTCCAAGGTCTACGGTCTGGCTGCGCTGCGTATCGGCTGGGTCTACGGGCCGTCCGAAATTCTCGATGCCCTCAATCGCGTGCGCGGTCCCTTCAACCTCAACGCGCCTGCCATCGCTGCCGGTGCCGCCGCCATCCGCGACCAGGAATTCGTCGGCAAGGCCGTCGAGCACAATCTCGTCTGGATCGAAAAGGTCACCGAAGCGCTGATCGGGCTCGGTCTGAAGGTCACTCCTTCCGTTGCCAACTTCGTTTTAGTGCATTTTCCCGATGTCGACGGCAAGCGCGCGCCGGAGGCCGATGAGTTCCTGACCAGCCGCGGTTACATCCTGCGGGCGGTGCGCGGCTATGGCTTCGCCAACTCGCTTCGCATGACGATCGGCAGTGCCGAGGCCAATCTCGGCGTGATCGAGACGCTTACCGAATTCATGGGACGCGCGTGATGCCGGAACCCATGTTCGACCGTATCGCGCTGATCGGTATCGGCCTTATCGGCTCTTCAATCGCCCGTGATGTAAAGGAACTCGGATTGGCTCGCGAGGTGGTGGTCTCGACGCGCAGCGCCGATACGCTGAAGCGGGCCGAGGAACTGGAACTCGGCACATCCTATTCACCGTCGGCTGCGGACGCCGTCGAGGGCGCCGATCTGGTGATCGTTTCCGTGCCTGTCGGAGCTTCCGAGGCTGTGGCGAAACAGATTGCTCCGCGCCTGAAGCCGGGCGCGATCATCACCGACGTCGGCTCCACCAAGGCTTCCGTCATCGCTCAGATGGCGCCGCATATGCCGGAAAACGTGCATTTCATTCCCGGCCATCCGCTGGCAGGTACGGAAAAATCCGGTCCCGATGCCGGTTTCATCGGCCTCTTCAAGGGTCGCTGGTGCATCTTCACACCGCTGCCGGGGACGGATGCCGAAGCTCTGTCGCAGCTCAAGGCTTTCTGGGAAGCGCTCGGCTCCCGGGTGGACGAGATGGACCCTCAACACCACGACAAGGTGCTGGCTATCGTTTCCCATTTGCCGCACATCATCGCCTACAACATCGTCGGCACTGCCGATGATCTCGAAACGGTGACGGAATCGGAAGTCATCAAATATTCGGCCTCGGGCTTCCGCGATTTCACCCGCCTTGCCGCTTCCGATCCGACCATGTGGCGCGACGTCTGCCTGCACAACAAGGACGCCATCCTTGAAATGCTGGCTCGGTTTTCGGAGGACCTCGCCTATCTGCAGCGGGCGATCCGCTGGGGCGAGGGTGACAAGTTGTTCGAACTCTTCACCCGCACACGCGCGGTTCGCCGTTCGATCATCGAGGCCGGCCAGGACGTCGACGTTCCGGATTTCGGTCGTCACGCCCTCGACAAGAAACCCTGATTTGCGGACCCTCAGATCGGCGGCAGGACGCCGATCGGGATAAAGCCACCGAGTATGATGACGCCGTTTTCGATCTTCAGGTCGACACCGCCGTTCTGCTTGCCGGAGAACAGCGCCTTCAGGATCTTCGTGCCACTTTTGATGTTGTCAGCGGCATCGGGAAAAGCTGTGACAAGGGTATCTTTCCAGCCGTCTATTCCTTCCATCTCGAGGCGGAGCTTGCCGGAAATCTGACCGTCCGTGCCGACCGAAAAAGGCCCGTTCGCGGTCAGGACGCGGCCCTCACCGAGATCGATGGCGATGCGGCGGACCTCGCCGCTGCTGCCGTACAATCCCTCTCCCCGGTCGCCCTGCATGTCGAGATATTTCGCCTTGCCGGCGAGGGTCAGGTCCACAGTCGTCGAAACCGGCGGCATGACCGGCGCTCCGCCTGCCAAGCGGAAAATCCCGTTGCGGACGAGGAGAGCGATATCGAGGTCGTCGCCGTTGCGGCGGGCATGGGCTTCGAGATGTTCGGAAGCGGTATCGAAAGTCTGGCCGGTGGTCATCGCGGTCAGGGTCGCTTTTGCGCCTGTTGCTTCCAGCGAGGTGCGATCGACTCCCGACAGACCGGAGTCGACGCTTGATCGCAGGGCCTGCCATTGCAGCGCGGCGGAGAAGCCGAGGGCGGAACGCACCTCGCCCGGACCGTCGAGCTCCCAGACGACATGGCCCGGCGCGTAGATCTGGGCAGCCGAACGCAACGCGCCGAACGAGGCCGAAAGGCCATGGAAGCGGTCGTCCAGACCCACCCGGGAGCAGAAAAGTCCGATGCGGAAGGGAAAGCCGCGAACAGCCGTGTCATCGCAACTGATGTTGACTTCCGCCGGATTTTCGCCGCCGAAGAAGGCGAGAAGGCTCTTCTGCAGCGAATTGGCCGCGAAGAACCACGCCCCGCAATAGACGGCGATGGCGAGCAGGATGAGGATGCCGAGACGCATAATCTTGCGGCTTATGGCACTTGTCCCGGGCTTGTTCGTTGCCATCCGGCGCTCCGATCGTAAAATGGTTGTTCGGCAAACGGGAATGACTTGCGATATGGACGAATTTTGGGTGTTTGGCTACGGATCGTTGATGTGGAATCCGGGCTTTCCCTTTGAAGAGCGGGTTCAGGCGCGGCTGATGGGATATCGCCGCTCGCTCTGCGTGCGTTCATGGGTGCATCGGGGTACCGAACAGCAGCCGGGACTGGTGCTCGGCCTTGACCGGGGCGGATCGTGCAGGGGTGTGGCCTTCAAGGTTTCCGATGCCAACCGGGACGAGACTCTCGACTATCTCAGGCAGCGCGAACTCGTCACGCACGTCTATATCGAGCGGCTTCTGCCGCTGAAACTCGATGACGGCCGCATCGTCAAGGCTGTGACCTATGTCGTAGACCGGGCGCATCATCAGTACGGCGGCGGCGTCACGGTCGGCGAGGCTGCTCGGATCGTCAACGCGGCTGTCGGTCAATCCGGACCCAATCCCGTTTATGTCGCCAATACGGTCGCTCATCTGAGAGAGATGGGTATCCGCGACCATTGGCTTGAGGCCGTGGTCGCGGAGATTGCAAAGCTTGAGGGTGTCGGCGTGGAATAGGTGTTGTGAAACGCTTCAGCCTGCCAGGGCGCGTGCGACGGCCGCGCGAATATCCGGCAGGGCGAAGGGCTTGGAGACGACGTCGATGATCTTTGCGGCGAGGTCGTCGGCGCGTTCGCGCTGCTCGGCATAGCCGGTCATCAGCAGGATTTTGAGGTCAGGGAAGGATGAAGCAGCACGGTGCGCCAGTTCTATCCCGTCCATGACGGGCATGCGGATATCTGAAAGCAGGAGATCGAAGGATTTTTCCGAGAGGCGCTCCAGGCCTTCGGCGCCATCGGCCGCCTCATAGGTTTCGTGGCCGTCGAGGCGCAACGCCCGGGCCACGAAGGACCGCAGCGAATCTTCATCTTCGGTAATCAGGATTCTCGCCATGATCGAACTTGCGCTCCCGTCTTGTCTGTGCGCCCCGGGAGGCAAATCATCATGCTTTCCTTTTCGATCGGTAAACACCGCAGGCAGCGGCCGTGCCCATGGTTAACAAGTGCTCTTTGTCATCCGGCAAGAGTTGGCCTCCCGCCGATGCTCCGAACCCTGAAAGGCCCTAAGCGTCACCGGTGACGACACCCACGAAGGGCAACTCGCGGAAGGCGTAGGCTACGTCCATGCCATAACCCACGACGAAATAGTCTGGGCATTCGAAGCCCACATAGTCGGCCTCGAAGACTTCCTTGCGCTTGACTTTCTTGTCGAGCAGTACGGCTATGGTCACGCTTTTCGCGCCGCGTTCATACATCAGGTTCTTGGCGAAGAGCAGCGTGCGTCCGGATTCCAGGATGTCGTCGATCAGGAGGACGTTGCGACCGCTGACATCGCTGTCGATGTCCTTGATGATCTTCACGCCCTGGGACACCGTGCCGGTGCCGTAGCTCGACAAGGTGATGAATTCGACTTCTGGAGCGAGGCCGACGTCGTGCAGGGCGCGGATCAGGTCGGCGGCGAAAATGAAGGAGCCCTTGAGGACCGAAATGACGAGGAGATCATCGCAGGGGCCGCTGGCAATCTCGGCGGCCAGCGCATGGTTGCGCTCGGCGATCTGCTCTGCAGTATAGAGCGGTTCGATATTCTTTCCGCGGACGACGGGCATGGATGCACTCCTTCAGCACAGCGGCCTCATGCTGCTGGCGGCCGCGGGAAGGTTGGCGGATAGCACAGTCAGGAGCGTGAGGCATCCGCTTCTTCGAAGGAAAGCCGCAATTCCGGCAATTTTCCACCGGGATGCTGCAGCCGTGCCGAGATTCCGCGGCTATGTCCGGCGTCAAGTTCATTCACCGGACTGTCGATATAGGTGCTGGCAATCACCTGGCCGCCGGAGATGAGATCCGCACGCAGCTTCGGGACGAGCGTGCGGTCTCCACTCCGATTCTCGACGATCGCATTGACGAGCAGAACACGCATGCCGTTGGCGTCCTGCGGCGTCAGGCTGATATGGGTGATGTCCAGTGGGCCGGAAGGCGGCGCCGCATTCTTCGCAGTGCCGCCGGCAAAGACGCTGGCAGCGGCAAACATCAGGGCGAAGGACGCGGAAACGACAACCGCGAAGGTTTTCTCGGAGAGCCGCTGCAGCGCCTGTTCGCTCCAGTGCAGAGGGGCGGCAAGGACGTTTGTCCAGTGGTTGAGAGGGGGCGCGGAGGTGAAGCGATGGATTGAACGGTGGCTGTTGTTGCCCCCGTTCGTGCCTGGCGACCGGGAGACGGCCTCGCGGACGACCACGAAATGGGCATCGACAATGTCCTCATCGACGCGGATCGGCCAAGCGTGCTGGTGGCGGCGGCGTTCGGGCGGCAAAAGGTCGATGACCGGCTCGTCGGGAACTCGTCGGGATCTCGCTGCGCTCATGGACCGGAGCCTTCCTTGAACCGCCCTTCCAGGAGCCTCTCCTCAAAGCGTCTGGGGGTGGACAAAACTGGGGCATTGAAACAATTTATCCCCAGTCGTAAATTTAAATGGTTAATGCTTCGAAAAGATCCGGCGGAGAGAGCCGTTCTTTGACCCGTGTTTACCGGCCGTTAACGTGTGGCGTTAACATGTGGCCGGTCGTTAGATCCGTCAGACTGGGCCCGTCGGTTGATCCATTTCGAAAATGTCGGTTTGCGCTACGGAATGGGACCGGAGATCCTCCGCGACCTGACCTTCGACATTCCGAAGCGCTCGTTTCAGTTCCTCACCGGCCCTTCCGGGGCGGGCAAGACGACCCTGTTGCGCCTGCTTTTCATGTCGCTTCAGCCGACGCGCGGACTGATCCGCAGCTTTGGCCGGGACATCACCCGGATTCCACGCAGTGAGTTGCCGATGTTGCGCCGGCGGGTGGGAATCGTGTTCCAGGATTTCCAGCTTCTCGACCACCTGACGACCTATGAGAACGTGGCGCTGCCGCTTCGCGTGCGAGGCAAGGATGAGAACAGTTACCGCAAGGACGTACTGGAACTCCTGAAATGGGTAGGACTCGGCGAGCGCATCAACGTCTTGCCGCCGGTTCTGTCCGGTGGCGAGAAGCAGCGTGTGGCGATCGCCAGGGCGCTGATCGACCGGCCGGAAATCCTGCTTGCCGACGAACCGACCGGCAATGTCGATCCGCCGATGGCGCGTCGATTGCTCAGCCTTTTCCTCGAACTCAACCGTCTCGGAACCGCCGTTGTCATCGCCACCCATGACTTGGCGCTGATGGATCAGGTGGATGCGCGGCGGATGATCCTTACCGACGGGCGGCTCGACATCTATGAGTGATATCGATCAGCCTTCCCGCCGGAAGAATGGGGGCCAGACTCCGCGCCGCATCGAGATGAGCGTGCGCCCGACCGCGCCCATCCTGCCGCCCTCCAATATCCAGGGCAATGCCTTGATGGTGGTGATCGCGATCATGGCCTTCCTCGCCTGCCTGACGCTCGGCGCGGTCAGCATGGTGCGCGCGACCGCCGCAGGCTGGCAGAGCCAGATCTCACGGGAAATCACCATCCAGATCAAGCCGGACGACAATCTCGACATGGAGAAGACGCTGGCAAGGGCGCGTGACCTGGCGCTCACCTTCGTCGGCACCAAGGATGGCCGGATCATGGACGATGCAGCGACTGCGCGGCTCCTGGAGCCCTGGCTCGGCACGGGTCTGGACATCAACGAACTGCCGGTGCCGCGCCTCATCATCATTACCATCGACGAGACTCATCCGCCCGATTTCGCGGCCATGCGGGATCTCCTGAAGGCCGAGGTGCCGCAGGCCTTCCTCGACGATCATCGTACCTGGGTCGACAGGCTCGTGCAGATGGCGCGCACCACTGTGCTGATCGGTTCGGGCATTCTCGTCCTTGTGTTTACCGCCATGGTCCTGACCGTGGTCTTTGCCACCCGTGGAGCGCTTTCCGGAAACAGGCATATCATCGAGGTGCTGCATTTCGTCGGCGCGGAAGGCTCGTTCGTTGCCCAGGAGTTCCAGAAGCATTTCCTCAAGATCAGCCTCAAGGGGGCAGCTGCCGGCGGCATTCTCGCCGCCGCGCTGTTTGCGGCTGCCGGCTTCTGGCAGAGCCGCTCGCTTGCCACGCCCGAAAGCGATCAGGCGACCGCATTGTTCGGCACGTTTTCGATCGGCTATCTCGGCTATCTCGGTATTTTTGCCACGATGATCGTGATCGCGCTTCTGACGACCGTGACAGCGCGCATAACCGTTATGAGAACCATTTACGAAATCGATCTTGTCAGGTCGGATCCTGCGCGCACGGACGGCCTGCTCAAGGCTTGAGCGCTTGAGCCGAAAGCCTGTTGAATTGCCACAAAGCCGCCTGTTCCGTGTGTGAAAAGCGCGCTATTCACAAACCCATGTCGATGGACCGAATGATACGGAAGAAAGCGTCCAGAGAAGAGTTGTCGCTGCGTCCGGCGGGCGGCATTCTCTCGCGTCATGGGCGTTTGCGCCGTTTTCTCCACTATGCCGGACTGGTGCTGATCTTTGCCTGCGCGCTCGTGCTGGCGGGTTTTCTGCGTTTTGCCGATGCCGTAACCACGTTCACGCCGCCGCTCGATGCGAAGGCGGACGCGATCGTCGTGCTGACGGGAGGCTACCAGCGGATAGACCAGGCGATCGAATTGCTTCGCAAGGGCATGGGAAGGCGGCTTCTGATTTCCGGTGTGCATCCGACGACCACACCCGCACAGATCCGCAAGGTGACCCAGAGTTCGCCCGACCTTTTCGAATGCTGCATCGATGTCGGCTATGAGGCGATGGACACCATCGGCAACGCCAACGAGACATCGCGGTGGATCCACGATCGCGGTTATTCGTCCGTGCTTGTCGTCACTAGCAATTATCATATGCCGCGCAGCTTGATGGAACTGCGCCGCATCGATCCGTCGACCACCTTCATTCCCTATCCCGTCGTGATTTCGGACCTGAAGACGACGGCCTGGTATGCGGAACCCAATCTGCTGAGAACGCTGCTTTCCGAATACGGCAAGACGCTTGTCGCCTATGCCCGCGGCGTCATCGGCTGGGGTGTGGGTGAGGGGCTGCGGTCGAAGGGGCATCTTGCCAAGGTGGAATGATCTTCCGTGAAAGGTCAGCGTTCGGCTTTTGCTTTCCGGGATTTTGAGATAGGGACGTGCGAGCCCGCCCACGGATAACGCCCCATGACCACCCTGCGTTCGATCTTCTTCAACACGGTTTTCTATGCCAACCTCATTCTGCGCATGATCGTGCTGTCGCCGGTCTATTTCCTGATGCCGCGCAAGAAAGCCTTCTCCATTCCGAAGAACTGGGCGCTTTCCTGCCATTGGCTGATGGAGAGGATCGTCGGCACGACCTTCGAGATCAAGGGGCTGGAGAACATTCCGAAGGGCGGCTATATCCTCGCACCGAAGCACCAGTCTTTCTGGGATACTTTCGCGCTGCTGCCCTGGCTCGACGACCCCGTCTACATTTTGAAGCGGGAACTGATGTGGATACCGCTGTTCGGCTGGTACGCGAAGAAACAGCGGATGATCCCGGTTGATCGCGGCGCGCGCGGCAAGGTGATGGCTGCGGTCATGGAACGCGCCAAGCAGGAAATGCGCAACGGCCGCCAGCTCATCATCTATCCGGAGGGTACGCGTCGCCCGCCGGGAGCCGAGCCGCTATACAAATACGGCATTGCCCGCATCTATCGCGACCTGCAGGTTCCGGTAGTCCCGGTCGCGATGCATCCCGGCATCTTCTGGCCGCGGCGCAAGTTCATGCGCTATCCCGGTCATTTCAAGGTCCGGATCCTGCCGCCGATCGAACCGGGCCTCGATCCGGACGCGTTCTTTGCAACGCTGATCGCTCAACTCGAAAAGGCAAGCGATGAACTGTTGCTGGAAACAGTTCGCGACAATCCGCATGTGCCGTTGCCGCCGACGGCGCTCAAGCGGCTCGCGGAGTTGAAGAACGCTTCTTCCTGACGGGTATTCCTGTGCCGGCCCGATCTGCGATGGTCATGCGCCCGTCGCGGCACGGACCAGCTTTGCCGCATCCTCGCTGTCCCAGGCCGCGGGGCCGTTCATCGAGCCAAGCAGGCAGCCTTTCGCATCAATGAGCAGCGTCACAGGAAGACCGAATGCCAGGCCTTCCTTCTTCATCTCGTTGAAGACACCCATGCTGGAGTCGCGGTAGAGGCCGAGCGCATTCACGCCGATCTCGCTGAGAAATTTCTTCGGTTTTTCAGCACTTCCTGTGTCGATGTTGATCGCAAGCACCTGAAACTTGTCGTTGCCCTCCGCCTTCTGCAGAGCGTCGAGTGCCGGCATTTCCTCGCGGCAGGGCACGCACCAGGTGGCCCAGAGATTGAGCAGCACCGTCTTGCCCGAGAAGTCGGCAAGCGTCACGTCCTTGTCCGATGCATCCTTGAAGGAGAGACCGTCGATCTCGCGGGGGGGGCTTGCCGCCACCATTGCGGCGACCTGTCCAGTCGTAAAGGACTTCAATGCCTCGGCCTTCTGGACGGTGCCCTGGCACTGCGCGGTTTCGGCTGCGACCTCGCCATTGCCAGACATGGTCTGCTTCACGTATACCGCTGCCGCGCCGGCGAGAATACCGGCGACCGCCGCAATCGCAACCAGCTTGGCGGAAGGAAGTCCGAGCGGTCTTTTTTCTGTCATTGCAGTCTCCAGGATGGGCATCGCATGGCCGAGGACACCAACAACACGAAATCCTCCAACCAGATGTGGGGCGGACGCTTCGCTTCCGGACCTGCGGCCATCATGGAGGAGATAAATGCCTCCATCGGTTTCGACAAGAAGCTTTATGCCCAGGATATCCGCGGCTCAATCGCGCATGCGACCATGCTGGCGCATCAAGGCATCATATCGGCGGACGACAAAGACAAGATCGTTCACGGCCTGAACACGATCCTGTTAGAGATCGAAGCCGGCCAGTTCGTATTTTCGCGTAAGCTCGAGGACATTCACATGAATGTCGAGGCGCGTCTTGCGGAAATGATCGGCCCCGCAGCGGGCCGCCTTCATACGGCCCGCTCGCGCAACGACCAGGTGGCGCTCGATTTTCGCATGTGGGTCAAGGAGGAACTGCAGAAGGTCGAAGTCGCCCTGACCTCGCTCATTGCAGCCTTCCTCGATCGCGCCGAGGAGCATGCCGACACGGTCATGCCCGGCTTCACTCACCTTCAGACCGCGCAACCGGTGACCTTCGGCCATCACTGCATGGCCTATGTCGAGATGTTTGGACGGGATCGGCAGCGCGTGCGCCATGCCATCGAACACATGGACGAAAGCCCGATCGGGGCCGCGGCTCTTGCCGGCACCGGCTTTGCCATCGACCGCCACATGACGGCGAAGGCGCTCGGCTTCCGCGAGCCGACCCGCAACTCGATCGACACCGTGTCGGATCGGGACTTCGCGCTCGAATTCCTGTCGATCGCCTCGATCTGCGCTACTCATCTGTCCCGGCTTGCCGAGGAGATCGTCATCTGGTCTACGCCGCAATTCGGCTTCGTACGTCTGTCCGACGCTTTCTCCACGGGCTCGTCGATCATGCCGCAGAAGAAGAATCCGGATGCAGCCGAACTGGTGCGTGCCAAGACCGGCCGCATCAACGGATCGCTGATCGCGCTCCTGACGGTGATGAAGGGCCTGCCGCTCGCCTATTCCAAGGACATGCAGGAAGACAAGGAACAGGTCTTCGACGCCGCAGAAAGCCTCGAACTGGCGATCGCCGCGATGACTGGCATGATCCGTGACCTGACGGTGCGCGCCGACCGGATGAAGGCCGCCGCCGGCTCCGGTTATTCGACCGCGACCGATCTTGCCGACTGGCTGGTGCGGGAAGCGGGCCTCCCCTTCCGTGAGGCCCATCATGTCACTGGTCGTGCGGTGGCGCTCGCCGAACAGAAGGGTTGCGATCTCGCGGAGCTTTCGCTTGAGGACCTGCAGTCGATCAACCCGGCCATCACCGCCGGCATCTTCGACGTCCTGACGGTCGAGGCCTCCGTTGCTAGCCGGAAGAGCTATGGCGGCACGGCTCCATCCGAAGTGAAGAAGCAGATCGCCTGGTGGCGCGCCCGCAACTGATCACATTCGTTTGCAGGCGTATCACGAGATTGAGGGTGCACAAGCCCAGAGATTTTCGCTACAGGCTATAGGAAGATGTTCCGGTGGATAAGATGATGGTGAAAACGCTACGACGCTCAATAGTCGCCGCTGGCCTGCTTGTAACGGCTGCTCTCGTGCTTTCCGGCTGTGGCCGCAAGGCCGATCTCGATCCGCCGAGCATGCCGGCTGACCAGCAGAACGTACGCACGACCGGTGGCAAGCCGCAGGCTGCTCCGGCAAAGCCGGACGATCCGTTCATCCTCGATCCTCTTCTCTGACAGGCCACACCCCGTGAACCACTTCGACTATCGCGATGGCGTCCTCTATGCCGAGGATGTGCCTGTGCCCGAAATTGCCCGGGCCGTCGGCACACCCTTCTACTGCTATTCCACGGCGACGCTGGAGCGGCATTACAAGGTATTTTCCCAGGCATTCGACGGTGTCGACGCGATGGTCTGCTATGCGATGAAGGCCAATTCCAACCAGGCCGTGCTGAGAACGCTGGCCCGGCTCGGCGCTGGCGTTGACGTCGTTTCCGAGGGCGAGCTTCGCCGTGCGCTTGCAGCCGGCATTCCGGCGAAGCGCATCATGTTCTCCGGTGTCGGCAAGACCGTCTCCGAGATGGATCTCGCCCTTGAGGCCGGTATCTACTGTTTCAACGTCGAATCCGAGCCGGAACTCGAGGTTCTCGCTGCCCGTGCCGCACAGTCCGGCAAGCAGGCGCACGTCTCCTTCCGCATCAATCCCGATGTCGATGCGCGCACCCACGCGAAGATTTCGACCGGCAAGAAGGAAAACAAGTTCGGCATTTCCTATGAGCGCGCCCGCGCGGTCTATCAGCGGGCGGCGAGCCTGCCGTCGATCAAGGTGACCGGCATCGATATGCATATCGGCAGCCAGATTACCGAACTGCAGCCGTTTGAGGATGCCTTCCGACTGCTGCGGGAACTGGTGGAGACCTTGCGCGACGACGGCCATGCCATTGACCATGTCGATATCGGCGGAGGTCTCGGCATTCCCTATCGGGACGACAACAACCCGCCACCGGAACCCGATGCCTATGCCCATATCGTCAAGGAACAGCTTGCCGGGCTCAATTGCCGGATCGTTACGGAGCCGGGCCGGCTGATCGTCGGAAATGCCGGCATTCTTGTCACCGAGGTCGTCTTTGTGAAGGACGGAGGCGACAAGACGTTCGTGATCGTCGATGCGGCCATGAACGATCTCATCCGGCCGACGCTTTACGAGGCCTATCACGAGATCCGTCCGGTCGTGATTTCGGCGGCCAGCGCCCCGCGTATCCGGGCGGATGTCGTCGGTCCCGTCTGCGAGACGGGGGATTATCTGGCTCTCGACCGGGAAATGGCCATGCCTAAGACCGGCGATCTGCTCGCCGTCGGTTCCGCAGGAGCCTACGGCGCCGTGCAGTCGGGCACGTATAACAGCCGGCGGCTGGTTCCCGAGGTGCTGGTGAAGGGTGGCGAATTCCATGTCATTCGGCCGCGACCGAGCTACGAAGACCTGATCGGACTCGATTCCGTGCCTTCCTGGCTTGACTGATTGCCGTTCACTTTTCAGCGACCAGGGCAAAAAAGCGGTTCGAATGGCGCTGTTGCCCTCGTCTTCGCCACAAACGATGTTATCTTTTAGCGAATGATTGCGCTCATGGATGAGCCGCGCGCTTCGATCAGTGGACGAAACGGAGACCCGACGGATGGCCCCTCCCCAGCCGGGCAGTACGCGAAAGGGCGCATTCCGCACCGACCCGGTGCTGGCGCGTCGTGTCGCCGTCAAACGCCTGCTGGCGCGCTTTGTCCTTTTCGCTGAGCGTCTTCTGCCGCTGTTTCTGCCGGTGGCAGGTATTGCCGCGATTTTCGTCTCATTGGCCTGGTTCGGCGTTTTCCGGCAATTGCCGGATGTCCTGCGGCTGATTGTCGTCTTTGCCCTCACCTTTGCTTTCGTCTGGTCTCTCCTTCCGTTCACACGCCTGCGCTGGCCCGAAGCAGAAGAGGCCGACCGGTTGTTGGAAGAGCGCAACGGGTTGCCCCACCAGCCAGTGGCGGTCCAGGATGACGAACCGGCTTTCGAGACGCCTTTTGCCCGCGCCCTCTGGCAGGAGCATCAGCGACGCATGGCGGAGACCATTGCAGCGCTGGACGCCGGCCTGCCACAGCCGGATATCGCCCGTTTCGACCGGCATGCCCTGCGCGCCATACCGGCGCTGCTCCTTGTGACCGCGTTTGCCTATTCGAGTTCGAACGGGGCAGGGGTCATCGCGGAGGCCTTCCGCTGGAATGCGGGCGGGGGTACGGGCCAGGAGATCCGGGTCGATGCCTGGATCACCCCGCCATCTTTTACGGGTCGCGCTCCGATCTTCCTTTCAGGCGCCGGTGCGCAGGCTGAGGAGGCCGGTGGCGTACGCGTGCCGCAGAATTCGCAGGCGACTGTGCGCATCAGCGGCGGCAGCGACGACGAGAAGGTGCTCTACCGGGTCGCCGATGGGGGTGAGGTCGTCGATATCGCAGCGAGTGCCGGCGCGTCGCCAACCGAACCCAACGCGGGCGACTCTGCTCCGGTCGTTACCAGTCGCACCCATGAATTCAAGCTGGAGCAGAACGGCGAACTTCTGGTCGGCCAGAAGCGTTGGGCGATCGAAGTCATCGCCGACAAGCCGCCGGAGATCGCTTTCGACGGAATGCCGAAACCGACGGTCAACGGCGCGTTGGAGATCGGCTTTACAGCGCGTGACGATTACGGCCTGCAGTCCGCTCGGGCGGAGATCGTGCCGGTGGACGAGAAGCCTGGCGCCACCCCGCTTTATCCGCCGCCGGACTACAGGCTGGATCTGCCGCGCCATAACTCGCGTGACGCCAAGGGGGTTTCGAGCCGCAACATCACGGATCATCCGCTCGCCGGCCGCAAAGTTCGGATCACGCTGACGGCAACCGATGGTTCCGGCCAGACCGGCCGCAGTCCGTCCCATGAGATGGTTCTGCCGACCCGTCATTTCGTCGAACCGCTTGCCGCCGCCGTTGCCGAGGAGCGGCAGGTGTTTGCGCTCGATACCCGCGATATCGACCAGGCGATCGCTCTCAACGAAGCCATTTCGCTGCGCGCGGACGAGACCATTCCGAACCCCACGCATTTCCTGCTTATTCAGTCCGCGCAGGCGCGGATGAAGCTTGCCCGATCCAATGATGACCTCAAAGATACCGCCGATTATCTCTGGGAGATCGCCCTTGGCATCGATGACGGGGATCTTTCGCTGGCGGAACGTAAGCTGCGGGATGCGCAGCAGGCGCTTGCCGATGCGCTGGAGCGCAACGCTTCCGACCAGGAGATCAAGCGCCTGATGGACGAACTCCGTGCTGCCATGCAGGAGTTCATGAAGGCTGTTGCCGAACGCCAGCAAAATGCGCAGGGCGACGGCCAGCAATCGGCGCAGAATATGATTCGCCAGAGAGATCTGGAAAACATGCTGAACCAGATCGAGAATCTGGCCCGCTCCGGCAACCGGGACGCTGCGCGCCAGATGCTATCCGAACTGCAGCGCATGATGAACAGTCTTCAGGCCGGCCGGCCTCAACGCGGCGGGCAGCAACAGCAGCAGACCAGCGAGCTGCGCCAGCAGATCGACAAGCTGGGCGAGATCATGCAGGAGCAGCAGAAGCTGATGGACGAGACCTTCCGTCTCGACCAGGCGCTGAAGGACCGCATGCAACGCGGCGATCCGGGCGACGGTGAGGATGGCGAGTTCCTGCAGGACCAGCCGCCGGTGACGGAAGACGGGCGGCAGGGTCAGCAAGGCGAGCAAGGTGAACAGGGCGGTTCGCCAATGGATCGCATGACTGCCGAACAGCTCCGCGAAGCCTTGAAGAACCTGCGCGGCCAGCAAGAGGCGCTCGGCAAGAAGCTCGAAGAACTTCAACAGGGGCTGAAGGGTCTCGGATTTCAGCCCGGCGAAGGCATGGGCAAGGCGCAACGCGAGATGAAGGGCGCGGGCGAGGCCCTTGGCGAAAGCCAGGGCGAGCGCGCCGTCGAGGGGCAGGGCAAGGCCATGGAAGCGCTGCGGCAAGGTGCGCAGGAGATGATGGGGCAGATCCAGCAGGCGATGCGCGCCGGCCGACAGCCGGGAGATGGCGACAACGGTCAAGGCGGTCAGCGCGGACGGGACCCGCTGGGCCGGGAACCTGCCAGAACGAGTGAAGAGATGGACGACGGGCGGCTGAGGGTTCCCGACGAGATCGAGGTGCAGCGGGCCCGTGAAATTCTCAATGCCATTCGCAAGAAGCTCGATACGATGTCGGTGGACGATGTCGCTCGACCCGAGCTTGAGCGCCGCTATCTCGAGCGACTGCTCGACATACAATAGCGGTGCGCACGGCATCGTGCTGGTAGCGAAAGGTGGATCGAAAATTCGTCACTGTGGACGTCGCGGCTGTGCGTGACTTCCTGTCATTTCAGCCTGCAGGTATTGCCGCAGTGCCGAGATTGCTTTTCCCGGCTCCCTTTTTCCATAAGGCGATTGCATCGGCGGATATGGGCCGCCCAAGATGAAACCCCTGGGCGGCGTCGACGCCGAGGATGCGGAAGGTCTCGGCCGCTTCGGCGGTTTCCACTCCTTCGGCGACCAGGGTGCAGCCGATGTCACGGGTGAAACTTACCAGCGCTGCAGCGAGCGCCCGCCGCACGGCATCTTCCTCGATTTCATGACAAAGCTCTGCGTCGAGCTTGATAATGTCCGGTCTCAGATTGAGGATGTGGCGCAGGCTTGCGTAATCGGCTCCGGCGTCATCCACGGCAAGCCGCAGTCCCCGCGTCCGCAGGGGCGCCAAAGCGTCTGCCAGTCGGTCGTAGTCGTGAATATCCGCGTGTTCGGTCACCTCTATGACGAGATGCTCGAGCGGGAGACCTTCGACCAACTCCGCAAAACGGGGATCGAGCAGGGTCGCCGGTGACACATTCACCGCCAGATAGCCATTCTCCGGGGGGAAGGGCGGATTCTCGATCACCAGTCGCAGGGCCTTCAGCTCGAGTTCGACGCCGTGGCCGACCTCGAACGCTTCGGCAAACCAGGTGTCCGGGCCTCGCGCAGGCATGGCAGAGAAACGGGCCAATGCTTCGAAGCCAACGATTTCGCGGCTGTTGAGGTTGAGGATAGGCTGATAGACCATCGTTATGCGGTCATTCTTCAGCGCATCGAGAATGCGGGCCTCCGCATGCCGTTGGCTGACGCGCTTGTCGATCACGCGGTCGAGTTCGAAGGCGGCGAAGCGGGCAAAGGAGCGTAGAATCTGCAGATCGCGCTCGTTGAGCGTTGGATCGGGTCGGGTGGAAAAGCAGCAGAAGGTACCGTAAAGGCGCCCGTCTCCCAACCTGATCGGCACACTCATATGGGAGCCGATCGGGAAGGAATGGGTCGCCTCGATTTCCAGGGCGGCGGGTAGCAAAGACGTATCGGGAATAAGTTCCGGCAGTTCGCCATCGACGATCCTCTGGCAATAGCCTTCGTCCATGGGTAGCCAGTCGCCGGCGCGCAACAGTTCGTCCGGCAAGCCGATATCCACATAACGGAGGAAGCGCCGACTGCCGGCGAATTCGGAGATGAAGCCGATATCCATGCCGAGGCAGTTGCGCGCGGTCGCCAGAATATTGCCGATACGCTCTTCTGCCTCGATCTGCTGTTCCAGGCTGAAAAGCAGATCGTGCAGGCCGTGTTGCCTTGCGCTGTCAAAAAACGTCATGAGGGAATCCGTGCGACTCTTCACGTTTAAAGTGAATAAGCTGCCTCGAACGGATTCAAGTGCTAATTTTAGCAGTATCCGGCATTATCTGGTGGGAACGGGGTGCTCGCCACGGTAGTCGTAGAAACCTCGGCCGGATTTACGCCCCAGCCAGCCTGCTTCCACGTATTTCACCAGCAACGGGCATGGGCGATATTTGCTGTCGGCCAGCCCGTCATGCAGAACCTGCATGATCGAAAGGCAGGTGTCCAGGCCGATGAAATCTGCCAACTGCAACGGTCCCATGGGGTGGTTTGCGCCGAGCTTCATGGCCGTATCGATGGCCTCGACCGAGCCGACACCCTCGTAGAGCGTATAGATCGCTTCATTGATCATCGGCAGGAGAATGCGGTTGACGATAAAGGCCGGGAAATCCTCTGCGACCGTGATCGTCTTTTCAAGCGAGCGGGCGAAGTTCTTGGCGGTCTCGAAAGTGCTTTCCTCGGTGGCGATGCCGCGGACCAACTCGACGAGCTTCATCACGGGTACGGGATTCATGAAATGAATACCCATGAAGCGTTCCGGCCGGTCTGTGGCCGAGGCGAGGCGCGTAATCGAGAGCGAGGAGGTGTTGGTGGCCAGTAGCGCCTCGGGCTTGAGCACGGGGCAGAGCTGCGCGAAGATCTTGCGCTTGACGGTCTCGTCTTCGGTCGCCGCCTCGATCACCAGATCCATGGGTGCCATGTCGTTGATGTCGGTGGTGCCGCTGATGCGGCCAAGTGCGGCCTTGCGATCCTCGTCAGAGAGCTTGCCGTTCGAAACCTGCCGGGCCAGGTTTCCATTGATGGTGGCCAGTCCCGCCTCGATCCGCTCCTTGGCGAGGTCGTAGATGGTGACCTTGTAGCCGGCGAGCGACGCGACATGGGCGATGCCACATCCCATCTGGCCCGCTCCGACGACGCCTACATTGTCCAAAACCGTGGTCATGCCGTTCTCCTCACCTGAACCCGCAACGCCTGACAAAAATGCCGGGCCAACGTTACGGTTGGTCCGGCAAATTTGATAGCCCTGGACGGGGCGATTTTCCAGTCTTTTCGCAGTTGCGAAGAGCGATGCCTCAAAGCGCCTTTTCGAGCTCGGGGAGAGCTTCGAAGAGGTCTGCGACGAGGCCGTAGTCCGCGACCTGGAAGATCGGGGCTTCCTCGTCCTTGTTGATGGCGACGATGACTTTCGAGTCCTTCATGCCGGCGAGATGCTGGATGGCCCCGGAGATGCCGCAGGCGATGTAGAGCTGTGGCGCGACCACCTTGCCGGTCTGGCCGACCTGCCAGTCGTTCGGGGCGTAGCCGGCATCGACTGCCGCGCGCGATGCGCCGACGGCGGCGCCCAGCTTGTCGGCAACCGGAAGGATCACTTCCCTGAACTTTTCCGAGGACCCCAGCGCGCGACCGCCTGAGATGATGATCTTCGCCGAGGTCAGTTCCGGACGCTCGGACGACGACAGCGCATCCGAGACGAAGGTGGAAAGACCCGGGTTGGCGGCAGCCGCCACCGTCTCGACGGACGCCGAGCCGCCTTCGCCCGCAGCGGCGAACGATGCCGTGCGGACCGTGATTACCTTCTTCGCATCGGTCGACTGGACGGTCTGGATGGCGTTACCGGCATAGATCGGACGCTTGAAGGTGTCGGCGGAAACCACTTCAATGATTTCCGAGACCTGCATCACGTCGAGAAGGGCGGCAACACGCGGCATGACGTTCTTGCCGACCGAGGTGGCGGGCGCGATAATGACGTCATAAGACGGAGCGAGCGAAACGATCAGTGCGGCAAGCGGCTCAGCCAGGTTGTTGGCGAGGCTTGCGTCGTCGGCGACGAGCACCTTGGAGACGCCGGAGAGCTTGGCTGCCGCGTCTGCTGCTGCCTTGGCGCCCGAACCTGCGACCAGCACATGAACGTCGCTGCCGATCTTGGCAGCAGCCGTCAGCGTCTTGGCGGTCTGGTCGGAGACGGTTGCGTTGTCGTGTTCTGCCAGAAGAAGAATGGCCATCTTTGTGTTCTCCTTGTCCCGTCCCGATTACAATACGCCGGCTTCGGTCTTGAGCTTCTCGACCAGTTCGGCGACGCTCTTGACCTTGATGCCCGCCTTGCGGCCGCCCGGTTCTTCAGTCTTCAGCACCTTGAGGCGCGCTGCTATATCGACGCCGAAGTCGGCCGGCGACTTCTTGTCGAGCGGCTTCTTCTTGGCCTTCATGATGTTCGGCAGCGAAGCATAGCGCGGTTCGTTGAGGCGAAGGTCCGTCGTGACGATGGCCGGCAGCTTGACGTTGATCGTCTGCAGGCCGCCATCGACTTCGCGGGTGACGTCGGCGGAGCCGTCCTTGATCTCGAGCTTGGAGGCAAACGTTGCCTGCGCCCAGCCGAGAAGGGCCGAAAGCATCTGGCCGACCTGGTTGGAATCGTCATCGATCGCCTGCTTACCGGTGATCACCAGCCCCGGCTGTTCCGCTTCCACCACGCCTTTCAGGATCTTCGCGACGGCGAGCGGCTCGACCGCTTCTTCGGTCTCGACCAGGATGGCGCGGTCGGCCCCCATGGCGAGCGCCGTACGCAGGGTTTCCTCGGCCTTTGCCGGGCCAACCGATACCACAACGACTTCCTCAGCCTTGCCGGCTTCCTTCAGGCGAAGCGCTTCCTCGACCGAGATTTCATCGAAGGGGTTCATCGACATCTTGACGTTCGCAAGCTCGACACCCGTCCCGTCCGCCTTCACACGGATCTTGACGTTGTAATCAACAACTCGCTTAACAGTCACCAATACTTTCATGACTTCCTTCCTTCATTGCCCTGTCTGAAAATGCCCCTTCAGACGGCCCTCCGATGGTCAATGGGCGACATGGATACGCATTTTTTTTCCAATTACAACGCCCGATACACCCGGCATTCCTCTTAAAAACGATTAATTGACGTTTACGTTTACGTCAATATACTGGAATTGCGGAATCTAGCGGCCCCAGTGAATGTTTCGCCGCGGTGCGGAAGGCGGCGTCACGGCGGTTCCGACAGGGGGTACCCGTATGTGCTCCACCGCTTTCGGGGTCACGATCGTCCGGTCGAAGAGCGGGACGCCGCGCCTGCGCACGACGATCACGAGCAGGGCGCCTGCAATGATGCCGCCGACATGGGCGCCCCAGGAGACTTCGCCTTCGCCGTCGATAGCCAGCATAACGAACTGCTGCCCGATCCAGAAGAGAAGTGGCAGGAAGGCCGGAAGCGGCAGGGGGAAACGGAAAAGCACGAGAACCCAGACACGCACCTTCGGGTGCAGCATCAGATAGGCGGCTACCACCCCGGACACGGCGCCGGATGCGCCGATCAGCGGACTTTGCGACGTCGGGCCGACGAGACCATGGAAAAGGGCGCCGGCGGCGGCGCAGGCGAGATAGAACAGCAGGAAACGAAAATGGCCGAGTGCATCCTCGACATTGTCGCCGAACACCCAGAGGAAGAGCATGTTGGAGCCGAGATGCATCAGATTGCTGTGCAGGAAGGCATAGGTGATGAACGTGGCATCCGGCGGCACGAGGGTGAGCGCGGGATCGAGAGCCGCATAGTCGAACACCACCGCGGGAATGAAGCCCAGCCCGTAGACACTTGCCTCAATGACGGAATCGGGGACCAGAAGGGTGGTGAATGCAAAAACCAATGCATTCGTCAGGATGAGGCCGATCGTGACATATTGCATGCGGATATGCCGTAGGGCGTTGCGGTCATGCAGGGGAATGAACATCGCGCCCTCCCGGAGCCGTTCAGCGGTTCTTGCCGGGAACCCAGAGAATATCGGCCCTGCCGCCGTCATTGGCGAAGCGCGCCGCCACGAAGAGGAAATCCGACAGCCGGTTGATGTATTTGAGCGCCGGCGGATCGATGGTTTCCCCCTCGAAACGCGAGAGTTCGACCATGATGCGTTCCGCCCGCCGGGCCATCGTCCGGGCCAGATGAAGGTGTGCGGCGGCCGGTGTGCCGCCGGGCAGGATGAAGGATTTCAGAGGGTTGAGGCCCGCATTGAGCTGGTCGATCTCATGTTCGAGCCGCGTCACCTGCGCCTCGATCACGCGAAGAGGTTCGTAGCTCAGCACTTCGCCGGTGTCCGGGGCGGCGAGATCGGCGCCGAGATCGAAGAGGTCGTTCTGGATGCGCAGCAGCATGGCGTGCAGTTCCGGCAGTCCTTCGGTATGCAGCCGGGCAACCCCGATCGAGGAGTTCACTTCATCGATGGTGCCATAGGCGTCGACCCGCAGGTCGTGTTTCAGACGGCGGGGGCCACTGACGAGGGCCGTGGTGCCGTCGTCTCCCGTGCGCGTGTAGATCTTGTTGAGGCGAACCATAGTCGTTTCTCCTATCGTCCGCCGCCGGTCAGCCAGAGCGTCAGCATAATCAGGGCAACGGCTATCGCCTGCAGGACGAGGCGCATCTGCATCAGCTTGTTGGAGGTGTTGCCGCTACCGCCCTTCAGCATGTTGAAAAGGCCACGCACGAGGACGAGCACGACGAGGCCCATGACGATCAGGGCGAGAACTGTGGTGAAACCGGACATGGTGTCTTTCTGGCCTTTTGTCTTTGCCTCAGTCTAGCGATCGCATCAATCGATAGAAGAGATCCGCCGGCAGCAGACGTTTCAGGAATGCGCCCTGTCGGGCCGGCGTCGTCACGAGATAATGTGGGCGAGCCCGGTCGGCGGTCAAGGCGTGCTTCAGGACTTTGTAGACGGCATCAGGGCCGAGCTTGTGCTTGTTGACCGGGCCGGTGCCGTTCAGCCGGGCCAGTTGCCGTTCATATTCCCTGGCATGAGCGGAGCCGACCAGATCGATATTTTCCTCAATCTGTTTCAGTGCGTTGGCGGTAAACCGGCTTTCGATGGGCCCGGGCTCGATCAGGCTCACCTGAATGCCGCTTCCTTCAAGTTCCATGCGCAGCGTGACCGAAAGCCCTTCCAGCGCGTATTTCGAGGCGGTATAGGCGCCCCGGTAGCGATAGGGCAACAGGCCGAGGATCGACGAGCACTGGACGATCCGGCCGGAGGCATGGGTCCGCATCAGCGGAATCACGCGGCGTGTCAGTTCGTGCCAGCCGAAGACATTGGTTTCGAACTGCCGACGAAGCACGTCGGTCGACAGGTCTTCAACCGCACCGGGCTGCCCGTAGGCGCCGTTGTTGAAAAGCGCATCGATCCGGCCATTCGTGCGCATCGCAACCTCGTCGACCAGGGCCGCGATGCTCGCATGGTCGGTGTAGTCCATCTGCAGGGCCTCGACCCCCGCATCCTCCAGAGGCGCCAGATCCGCGCTGCGGCGAACCGTTGCGAAGACGCGCCAGCCGTCCGCCTTGAGAGCCCTTGCGCAATAGGCGCCGATGCCGGAGGAACAGCCGGTCACGATGATGGTTCGAGCATTCGTCATGGAATGTTCCCTGTACAAATCCGCACCGGTTTCCCATATTCGCCGTGGGGTTACAATCGGCACGCCGCGATCGAGGAGAATGGATGCGGGCTTTCCTGCGCACGATCTACCGGGTCGGGTTCGACGCCTTCTATCACTTTACCGAGGACGATGGCTGGGCCATGGCGAGCCATGTGGCCTTGTCCGCGCTTCTGGCAGTCTTCCCGTTTCTGATCTTCGGCACGGCGCTCGCGACCTTCCTCGGAGCCGATCGCTTCGCCGAGACCGCCATCCACATCATTTTCGATACCTGGCCCGAATCGATTTCCAAACCGGTATCCGACCAGATCGTCCGGGTGCTCACGATCCCCCGCGGCGGGCTTCTGACGATCTCGGTGCTGGCGGCGGCCTATTTTGCCTCCAATGGGGTAGAGGCGCTTCGCGTCTCGCTCAACCGCGCCTATCGCGTGGGAGAGACGCGACCGTGGTATGTCACCCGCCTCGTCAGCCTTGGCTTCGTTCTCGGGGCGGTCGTCGTGCTGATGGTCATCAGTGCCTTGCTCGTTGCCGTTCCGGTGGCGCTCGCCTTTGCCGAGAAATGGTTTCCCTGGCTGAAGGAATGGCTCGCGACGATATCGAACTGGCGTGTCTACGGGACCATCGGCCTCCTGGCTCTCGCCCTTCTGATCTTTCACCTTGGCCTGCCTGCCGGTCGCCGGCGCCTGCTCGACGTGATCCCCGGCGTTCTGCTGACGCTTGTGCTCTGGCTGATCGGTGCGCTGGTCTTCGCTTACTATCTTGCGAGTTTTGCCAACTATGCGGCCATGTATGCCGGTCTCGCCTCGATCATGGTGGTGATCGTTTTTCTCTATATGGTCGGAGTCATCTTCATCATCGGTGCGGAGTTCAACGCAGCGCTGATGAAATTCAATGTATTGCCGTCACGGGCCGTCGCGTCAAAGACCGACGAGCCGGCGGATCGCATCTGAAGTCCGGCCTGCTTTCCTGAGTTCCAAGAGCGCCGTGTCGCCCTGGCTCTTGGAAAGCTTGCGCCCGTCCGCGCCAAGGATCAGCCGGTGGTGGCGATAGCTGGGGGCGGGAAGATCGAGAAGCGTTTGCAGCAGGCGGTGGACCGAGGTTGCATGAAAGAGGTCAAGGCCGCGCACGACATGGGTAATGCCCTGAACGGCGTCGTCGACGGTCACCGAAAGATGGTAGCTCGACGGCGCATCCGAACGCCACAGCACGACATCGCCCCACGCTCGGGGATCAGCGACGATTTCGCCGGTTTGTCCATCACCCGTCTCGACCCAGGTCAGTGCCGTATTGACGGAGGCGACAGCCCTCTCCATGTCCAATCGCCAGACATGCCGCTCGCCCGCGGCGATGCGTTGTTGACGGATCGAAGCGGCAAGGTATCGCTCGTCGTTTGGATAATGCGGGGCTCCATCCGGATCCCGCGGCCATGCTTTGCCAGCGGCTTCCGATTGCGCCGCGCGCGCCTTGACCTCGCCGCGGGTCATGAAGGCCGGGTAGGCCAGGCCATCGGCAATCAGCCTGTCGAGCGCTCTACGATAGTCATCGAGATGTTCCGACTGCCGGCGCACCGGTTCCTCCCATGTCAGGCCGAGCCAGGCAAGATCGTCGTAGATCGCCCTCTCGAATTCGGGCGTGCAGCGGCCAATGTCGATGTCTTCCATCCGCAACAGAAGCCGCCCGCCCGTCGCCTTCGCCATGTCGGCATTGAGCAGGGCCGACAAGGCGTGGCCGAGATGCAGGCGTCCGTTGGGGCTCGGAGCGAAACGGAAGACGGGCTTTTGACGGGCAGGCGGGATCATGCTCTCTATCTCGCATGGAAAATGGCCGCGGGGAACGGGGTCTTGGACAAAGAGCCGGCAATGGAGCCGAACATCGGATGACGATCGCAACACGGGCTGATCTGGATGCCGGCCTCGACCGGCTTCTGGCTGCCGATCCTCGCCTTGTCGTCGTGGCGGAAGCCTGCGGCCCATTGCCGCTGAGGCTGTCGGAGCCGGGCTTCGCCGGCCTCGGCCATATCGTCGTGTCGCAGATGGTGTCGAAAGCGAGCGCCGACGCCATCTGGCGGAGGATCGTCGCGGCTACCGGAGAGCCGCCGACGGCGAAGGCCTATCTAGCGCTTCATCCGACGGTCGTCGCCACATTTGGCCTTTCGCGCGCCAAGGCGGATACCCTGCTCGCCATCGCCCAAGCCGTCGCCTCCGGACATCTCGACCTTGCGGGAACCGCGCGGTTCGAGGCCTCACGGGCCATCGACGAACTTACCTTTTACAAGGGAATCGGCCTTTGGACGGCCGAGGTGTACCTGATGTTCTGCGGTGGCCATCCCGATATCTTTCCGGCCGGCGACGTGGCGCTGAGGGTCGCCGTCGGAGATGTGTTCGGCTATCGGGAAAGGCCTGATTTCCGGGAGGTGAGGCGGATAGCGGAAGCCTGGAAACCGTGGCGTTCCGTGGCTGCCCGGCTGCTCTGGGCGCACTATGCAAGGCGCACCGGCCGGCAGGCGATTCCGGTGGATGTTCAAGCTCTTCCCTGAACTGCAAGAAGGGGCTTCACAATGCTGTAACAACGGACCTAATATACATGGGCAGATGCCGAATCGCTCAGGAGAATGCCTTGACGATTGCAGTCTCACCCCAGTCCTTGCCGGCACTCGTCCTGAATGCCGACTACAGGCCTCTAAGTTACTACCCCTTGTCGCTCTGGTCCTGGCAGGACGCGATCAAGGCGGTCTTTCTCGACCGTGTGAACATCATCGCCGAATACGATCACTCGGTCTGCTCGCCGAGTTTCTCGATGAGGCTGCCGAGCGTCGTCAGCCTCAAGACCTATGTTCAGCCCACCCGCAACCCGGCTTTTACCCGCTTCAACGTGTTTCTGCGTGACAAGTTCGAATGCCAGTATTGCGGCTCGGCGGACGATCTAACCTTCGATCACGTGATCCCGCGCGCTCATGGCGGCGAAACCACGTGGGAGAATGTCGTTGCGGCCTGTTCGCCCTGCAATCTCAGGAAGGGCAGCAAGCTTCCGAAGCAGGCATCGATGTTTCCTGCCCAGAAGCCCTATTGTCCGACAGTGCAGGACCTGCACAACAACGGCCGGCTTTTCCCGCCAAATTACCTGCATGAAAGCTGGGTCGACTATCTCTACTGGGATTCCGAACTGCAGCCGTAAGCCAGGTTTTCGCTCAGCTCCGCCTGCGGAACACGGCCCAGACGGCGACCGCGGCAAGGACCGTGCTGGTAATGACGTTCCAGCCCGCAAAGGAGAGACCGAGCACGCGGAGCGCCGCTTCCGTGCAGGACGGTCCCTTGGTCTCGTTCAAGGCTTCCAGAACATTGACCGGAGCCTCGCCGCCGGTTGCTCCCACGGCACAGGTCGTCGGTCCTTCCCAGAACTTCCATTCGACCCCGGCGTGATAGGCGCCAAGTCCGATGCTGACGATCATCAGGATGGCGATGATCGCGATCAGCCCGCGGGTGATGGCGACAGGCAGACGGAAGACCGAGGAGAGTGTCGCGAGTATGCCGACGCCGATGCCGATGTAATAGGGATTGCGCTGCATGAGGCAGAGTGCGCAGGGAACATACCCGCCGATATGTTCAAACCCGAGCGCCGAGCCGACCACTACGGCCATTGCAAGGGTCAGGACCGCGGCTATCGCCGTGTCGTTCTTAAGATACGAGGCAGATGCGCCCATAACGTCTTCCAGTTCTCAGTGCATGAAGTAGCGATAGGCGACATATAGCACGATGAGTGCGGCCGCCCCGACCGAGGCAATCTGACCCAACCGCTTTTCGATGAAGTCGCGGATCGGCTCGCCATAGCGCTGCAAAAGCCAGGCGAGAAGCAGGAAGCGCGCGCCGCGGGCAACGATGGCCGAAACGATGAAGAGCCAGATGTTGATTTGGGCGACGCCCGAAAGGATGGTCACCACCTTGATCGGCGGCAGGTGGGCGAGGCCAGATGTGACCAGCAGCAACAGAACAGTCTGGTAATCAACCGAAGTGCGCAGTTGTTCGAAGGCTTCGTATTTGCCGTAGAATTCGAGAATCGGCCGGGCAACCGCCTCGAAGGCGTAGTAGCCGAGGAGCCAGCCAGCGATGCCGCCAAGCACCGAAGCGACCGTCGCTATGATGGCATAGCGCCAGGCCTTCTGCGGCTTGGCGAGCGCCATCGGCAGGTAGAGCACATCGGCCGGCACCAGAAATATCGAACTTTCAATGAAGGCAATGACGGCGAGCCAGCGTTCGGCCGACTTGCGCGCGGCGAGCGACATGGTCCAATCGTAGAGGCGACGCAGCATCCAGTCTTTCCCGGTCTTTCGGTTGCTCGGTTTTATGCAAGCCAACCTTCACTGTAAATGGGCCCTTTTGCGGCGCAGCATGCACGAAACAAACATTTGCGTGAAGTCGAACACCAAAAAGCCTTCCCGGCTGTCGGCTTGCAGGCCTCATGCACCCCAAGTTCACCCTTGCATGGGTGCTCAGGCCCATGGTAGAGCCCCTTCCACTACCCCGCGTGCCCCATTGGCGGAACTGGTAGACGCGCTCGACTCAAAATCGAGTTCCGAAAGGAGTGCTGGTTCGATTCCGGCATGGGGCACCACTTCTTCTTTTCACGTCCCCGCAGCGTTTCCACCCTGATCGTAGGATGCCTATATCCTGTTGGTCGGGATCTGCGAATGGAGATGCGTCCAGCGGGGCTCCCTTGCCGCTATTGTGCACCTGCGAGAGGAATGATAGCAAAAAGCCCAATGTGATATGGGTTTTTCGCCATGTTTCTGCCTGAACGGGGCACTTACGAGATGCTTTGCCGCGATTTCTCGTGGTCTATTCCTGACGATTTCAACATCGGCCGTGCGGTCAGCGACGACTGGGCGTCTCATTCGCCCGAGCGCATCTGCCTGCAGCATTTCAGTCCGGATGGCGATCATCTGTCGATGACCTATGGCGAGCTTTCGCGGCGTTCGGCGGCCTTCGCCCATGGGCTGCGGGCGCTCGGGGTCGAGCCGGGCGACCGTGTCGCGCTTCTCCTGCCGCAGTGTTTCGAGACGGTCGTCGCCCATGTGGCGATCTACAAAATGGGCGCGATCGCTTTGCCGCTGGCGCTGCTGTTCGGTGCGGAAGCGCTGGAATACCGCCTTGCCGCCGCCGGTGCAAAGATTGTCATTACCAATGATTTCGGTCTATCCCGGCTCAACGAGATCCGCTCGCGCCTGCCCGATCTGCAGGATGTCGTGACGATCGGAGCCGCGACACCCGGCGTGCGTGCCTTTTCGGATGTTGAGGCGGGGCACCCCCCCGTCTTCGAGGTGGCGGAAACCGGACCCGACACGCCGGCACTGATGATCTTTACCTCGGGCACCACCGGTCCGCCGAAGGGTGCGCTGCATGGACACCGGGTTCTGCCCGGCCATCTGCCCGGCTTCCAGATGGCGCATGATTTCATTCCGCGCGACGGCGACAGGATGTGGACGCCGTCGGACTGGGCCTGGGCGGGAGGCCTGCTCAACGCGCTCCTGCCGTCGCTCCTGCTCGGTGTTCCCGTCGTTTCCTCGCCGGCGCAGAAATTCGATGCGGATACGGCCTTCCGGATCATGGCGGAAATGAGGGTGCGCAACGCCTTCATTCCGCCGACGGCATTGAGACTGCTGAAGTCGGTGGAGCGTCCGCGGGAGAAATACGATCTCGTGCTGCGATCGATCGGTTCGGCGGGGGAGGCTCTGGGTCGGGAGACCTATGAGTGGGTGAAATCCGCGCTCGGCATTGTTCCCAACGAGTTCTACGGACAGACGGAGTGCAATTTCGTGCTGTCGTCGGCGGCTCATATAGGCGTCAGCCGGGCAGGCGCCATTGGCCGGCCGGTGCCGGGTCATCGCGTCGCGATCATCGATGACGAAGGCAGGGAGCTTCCTCCAGGCAGTACCGGGCAGATCGCAATTGCCCGACCCGATCCGGTGATGTTCCTTGGCTACTGGCAGGACGAGCGGCCGACTGCTGCAAAATTCGTCGGTGACTGGATGAAAACGGGCGATCTCGGTCGGCAGGATCGGGAAGGCTACGTGGAGTTTTTCGGACGGGACGACGACGTCATCACATCCTCCGGTTATCGTATCGGGCCCGCGGAAATAGAGGACTGCCTTGGCGGTCATCCCGCGGTGCGTCTTGCCGCCGTAATCGGCAAGCCCGATCCTTTGCGCACGGAAATCGTCAAGGCTTTCGTCGTGCTTGCCGACGGCTTCTCTCCAAGTGACGCGCTTGCCATCGATATCCGCGACTGGGTGAAGCATCGCCTCTCGATGCACGAATATCCGAGGGAGGTGGCATTCATCGACGAACTGCCGCTCACCACCAGCGGCAAGGTTATCCGCCGTCTCTTGCGTGACCGTGAACTGGCCCATGCGGCGGAATAGGCACCCAATCGTGGGTCTCGGCCTTCCTTTAGCCGGAATAAACCCTCCGTCAGTCGTTAAGGCGGCGGGATATGATCTTGTCGCGCAGGATGCGGGCGATATTGCGCGTGTTGCGGTACATGTGAAGCTGGGCGGCGGCTTGGCGTACGTCGCGGTCGGCATTGGGCCGAAGACCGATGACCAGCGTGCCCATCTCCTCGCGTTCCCTCCAGAACCGGCTCATGATCGGGTGATCCGGTACGGCGCAACTGTCGGTGCGCTGGATATTGGCGTCGTCGAGATGCCATTCGGTGAGGTCGGCCATCAAGAGCTTGCCCGGTGAAAAGCGGGCGTAGCGTTCGTCATAGGCCGTCTTCCACGTATAGGCCTCGCCGGCCATGATGAAGACCACCATCGAAGCGATGGCCCTGCCGTCGAGGTCGAGCGTGTGGATGCGCACGGCATCCACCTCGGCGAGATTGGTGATGGCCTCGCGGGCAAAGGCTGAGCGCAGGCGGTCCATGACCATGGCGGACCGTTTCTGGCCTTTCCAGCCGCTGGCTTCGAGCGCCAGGAACTCCTCCATTCTGAGACGGATCTCCTGCGGCTGGCGGGCGACGTTGTAGGTCACCTCCCCCTGTTCGCTGAGCATGCGAAACTGTCGGCGCATCTCGCGCAGGTGGGATTTCGAGACCGCCTGCCGCAGATAGGTTTCGCCGTCCTCCGGGCTTTCCAGCATCGGCCGCGTGAAGGTGTTGGTGACTGTCAGCGGCAGGTCGCGGCTGATGGCGATGGCCTTCATGAGCTGAGCGAAACGGCCGTTCAGCCTGAGATCGGGCAATACGAAGACGCCCGGCAGGCGCGCGTCGGGACGGGCCAGCGCCTCCAGCAGATTATCCAGTGTCTCGGCCGCTTCCTCTGCATCCACCAGCAGCGTTCCAAGCGGACCAAAGGGGTTCGACCAGACCCGCAGAATCGACGGACCGACGGAGAAGCCCGGCTTTTCGATGGAATAGGGCATCAGCAGGCGAACACGGCTGCGACGCCCGTCCTCGTCGCGAATAACGGCAAGATGGATATGCCTATCTTCCAGCCGAGGCATGGCGGGTGCAAGGAAACGGGGCGCGAAGAAGACGTTCGCCTCCATCACCCGATAGGTGAGGTAATCGAGTTCCTCCTGCAGATCATAACCGGCCCTGCCCGGATAAAAGGTGAGATGGCGCCCGGGGCGGCCAACCTCTATCGTCTGGTCGGCGGCGGGACGGCTGTTCTGCAGGCCTGCCAGGCTGCCTGCGGCGCGATGGGCGCCGTTGCTGTTGCTCTCACGATGGACCGGAGGTTCCGCCATGGTCAGGATGCCTTCGTCTTGTTCAGAATCGACAACGGGTCGGCAAAAGCGAAGAGGACGATGCCCAGCGCGCGGCGGACCGCCACATGCAGGAGCAGGGCCTCGGCCATCATGGCGGCGGCCGTCGCCGCTGCCGCTCCGGTCAAACCGAAGAGGGGTATCAGGGTGATGTTGAGGCCGATGTTGACGGCGAGCGCGCCGATATAGAGGAAAACGCAGAGCTTCTGATGGCCCGTCATGGTCAGCAGCACCTCGCCCGGACCGACGAGCGCCTTGGAGAGGCTGCCGGCAAACAGGATTGCCATCAGCATGTAGCCGGCAGTGAAGGCAGGACCGAACAGCGCCAGCAGGAATTCACCGACGGCCAGCACCGCAAGCCCGACGAGAAGCGACGGCCAGAAGCTCCAGCGGGTCGTCTGGCCCGCGAAGGCTGCAAGCTGGCGGAGGTCGCTGGCGGCGACCATGGCGGAAAAGCGTGGGGCCGCGGCGGCCTTCACGGCAAAATAGACGAATTGCACCAGCGCCATGGTCTTTGCCGCAGCGAAATAGATCGCCACCTGATCGGGATCGAGGTAGAGGCCGACGACGACGACATCCGAATTGGTCAGAAGGAAGCCGAAGCCCTCGATCAGGAAGATCGGCAGGGCCACCTTGAACCAGGCGAGGAAATCGATCCTGCGTGGACCCGCGACAAAGCGCTTCTGCAGGCGTCGGTCGATCGTCAGGAACTGTGTGAGCGTGGTGACATAGGTCGCTGCCAATGCCGCCTGCATGGCTGTCGTCGCGGTATGGGGAGCGCCAGCCCGGACTGCCGCAACCATGAAACCGAGGATCAGCACAGGCCGGATAATATAAGTGGGGCTAAGCGCCGCCACAGGCCAGCTATTGGCGCGCGCAGTGCCGTCGAGCACATCGCCGAGCGCGATCATCGGCAGGGCGAAAAGGCCGAGAAACAGCGGCAGAATGTAGTAGCTCTCGATCCTGTCGCCGAGGAGCGCCAATGCGGCGAAGCCGATGACGGCAAGCAGGCTTGCCGAACTCATGGCAAAGACCCGCGCGGTCATGGTCAATCCGCGGATTTCGTCGTGTTCGTCACGGGCGTCATATTGCGGCAGGAAGCGGATGACCGTCGTGTGGAACCCCAGGCAGGAGAGATTGCCGAAAAGAACGACCAGCACCCAGACGAAGACGAAGATGCCATATTCGAATTCGCCCATGATCCGGGCCTGGATGATCTGTGAGATGAAGGCGATGGCGGCTGAAACGACCCTTATGGCGAAGGCGATCAACGCCATCCTTTGGGCGCGGGCGGTTTCGTCGGTTCTCGTGAAGGTGGCGACGAGTTTGTGCATCACCGGATGCAGGCCGGTCGGCAGTATCTTCTCCGCTGTCTGGACAACCGCCATTATCGACACGCACGGCCTATTGGAAACGCAAAACAACAATGCCGCACTGTTGTCAGATCAGGGTTAAGAAACGGTTTGCCTCGGGCCGTCAGTTTACCTGTATTGACAGGCCGTGTTCTTCGCAAAAGACCAGATTTCGGCGAGTTCTTGGTTGTGCCGCCGGCTTTACCCTTTCGGTCGAAACAAAAAGGGCGGCCCGAAGGCCGCCCTGATCGTCATTCCGCTTTTCCGGTCTTCAGGCGCTTTCAAAGGCGCCGTGGCAATGCTTGTACTTCTTGCCGGACCCGCAAGGGCAAGGTTCGTTGCGGCCGATGCGTCCCCAGGTGGAGGGGTCTTGCGGATTACGCTCTTCCGGAGCGACGTAATTTGCGGCACTTTCGTCGAAATCGTCTTCGCCGGTGGTGGCATCGAGGTGATGACCTTCCATGACGGGCAGGGTCGGCGCCGGCGGCGCTTCGCGAACGATCTCGACGCGCGACATCTGCATGGTCACGGCATCCCGCAGGTTTGCGAGCAGGGCCTGGAAAAGTTCGAAGGCCTCCGCCTTGTATTCCTGCAAGGGGTCACGCTGGGCATAACCGCGGAAGCCGACCACGGAACGCAGGTGGTCGAGGTTGACGATGTGCTCGCGCCAGAGATTGTCGATGGTCTGCAGCACGATCGAACGCTCGACATAGGCAGTGATCTCCGGGCCGAAACGCTCCGCCTTTTCCGCAGCAGCCTTATCCGCGGCCTCGGTGATGCGGGTGACGATGTCGTCTTCCGCAATGCCTTCTTCGGTTGCCCACTGCTCGATCGGCAGGTCGAGGTTGAGGGTTGCCGCGACCTTCTGCTTGAGCCCTTCGACATCCCACTGCTCGGCATAGGCCCGTTCGGGGATATGGACACGGACCATGGTCTCGATGACTTCGTGGCGCATGTCGGCGATCGTGCCGGAGACGTCGGTTGCGTCCATCAGCTCGATGCGCTGTTCGAAGATGACCTTGCGCTGGTCGTTTAGCACGTCGTCATATCTCAGCAGGTTCTTGCGGATGTCGAAGTTGCGGGCCTCGACCTTCTTCTGGGCGCGTTCCAGTGCCTTGTTGATCCAGGGATGGACGATGGCCTCGCCCTCCTTGAGGCCGAGCTTCTGCAGCATGCCGTCCATGCGGTCGGAGCCGAAGATGCGCATCAGGTCGTCCTGGAGCGACAGGTAGAACTTCGAACGGCCGGGGTCGCCCTGACGGCCGGAACGGCCACGCAACTGGTTGTCGATGCGCCGGCTTTCATGACGCTCGGTGGCGATGACGTAGAGACCGCCGGCAGCGAGCGCCTCTTCCTTGAGCTTTTTCACTTCCTCGCGGATAGCCTGCTCCCTGGCGTCTCGTTCGGGACCCGGTTCCATGCCCTCGAGTTCACGTTCCAGGCGCATGTCGATGTTGCCGCCAAGCTGAATATCGGTACCGCGACCGGCCATGTTGGTGGCGATGGTTACAGCGCCGGGCACACCGGCCTGTGAAACGATATAGGCTTCCTGCTCATGATAGCGGGCGTTCAGAACCTGGAACTTGTCGAAGCCGGACTTCTTCAAGAGGTTGGCCAGCAGTTCGGATTTCTCGATGGACGTCGTGCCAACGAGAACCGGCTGCTTACGCTCGTGCGCGGCCTTGATCTCGGCGATGATCGCCTTGAACTTTTCGTCGAAGGTCCGGTAGACCTCGTCATCCTCGTCGATACGCTGGATCGGCAGGTTGGTCGGAACCTCGATGACGTCGAGGCCGTAGATGTTGGCGAATTCTTCCGCTTCGGTCGCTGCCGTGCCGGTCATGCCGGCCAGCTTGTCGTACATGCGGAAGTAATTCTGAAAGGTGATCGAGGCGAGCGTCTGGTTCTCGGGCTGGATCTGCACCTTTTCCTTGGCTTCCAGCGCTTGGTGCTGACCTTCCGAATAGCGGCGGCCCGGCATCATGCGGCCGGTGAACTCGTCGATGATGACGATTTCGCCGTTGCGGACGATGTAGTCCTTGTCGCGCTGGAAAAGCTTGTGAGCCTTCAGCGCGTTGTTGATGTGGTGGACGATCGAGACGTTTTCCACGTCATAGAGCGATTCACCTTTCAGGAGACCCGCCTGACGCAGCAGGTTTTCGAGCTTTTCGGTACCGACTTCGGAGAAGTTGGCCGAGCGCTGCTTCTCGTCGATCTCGTAGTCTTCTTCCGACAGCATCGGAATGAAGGCGTCGATGGTGTTATAGAGATCGGAGCGGTCGTCTAGCGGGCCGGAGATGATAAGCGGCGTGCGGGCTTCATCGACGAGGATCGAGTCCACTTCGTCGACGATTGCGAAGGCATGGCCGCGCTGAACCATCTGGCTGCGCTCGTACTTCATGTTGTCGCGCAGATAGTCGAAGCCGAGCTCGTTGTTGGTCGCATAGGTGATGTCGCAGGCGTAGGCCGCGCGGCGTTCCTCGTCGGTCAGGCCATGGACGATGACGCCGGTGGTGAGGCCGAGGAAACCGTAAAGCCTGCCCATGGTGGTGGCGTCGCGCTTGGCGAGATAGTCGTTGACCGTGACGACATGGACACCCTTGCCGGCGAGGGCGTTCAGGTAGACGGCCAAGGTCGCAACGAGCGTCTTGCCTTCACCGGTCTTCATTTCGGCGATGGAATTGTCGTTGAGGATCATGCCGCCGATCAGCTGCACGTCGAAAGGACGCATGCCGAGGGCGCGGCGGGACGCCTCGCGGGCAACGGCAAAAGCGGGCACGAGAATATCATCGAGCTTTTTTCCTTCGGCGAGCTGCCTGCGGAATTCCTGCGTCTTGCCGGCAAGCGCCTCGTCGGAGAGGGCTTTCATCTGGTCTTCGAGAGCGGCAATGGCCGCCACCTTCGGCTGATAGGAGCGAACACGGCGCTCATTGGCCGATCCGAAGAGTTTGCGGGCGAGCCCACCGAGACTGACCATTCGATGGTCCTTTCTGACCTGCGTCATATTCGTTGCGTATCCTTGTCGCCGGCCGAAAATCGGCACGCAGGCACGGTTGGGCCCGGAAACGGCTCTGGACGCGCGGTTGCGTGACAGATAAGAGGGGGGTCGAATGATGTCAACGGCGCAGACGGACCGCAAACGCTTGGCCTACCGTGCTTTGGACAATTTTTCGCCCGATTCGAACGGTCAAGAAACGGTTCCCCCATCCGAAAGGTTTCACATGCTTCGCTTTCATAAACTCGCCCTTGCCGCCTGCGTCGCACTGATCGGTTTTCAGAACCAGGTTCTGGCCGAAGATGCCGTCGTGGCCAAGGTCGGCGACCTGACGATCACCCAGTCGGAACTCGATCTGGCCGTTGCCAACCTCGATCCGCAGCTTTCGCAGCTTCCCGACGAACAGAAGAAGGTGGCCGCGCTTTCCGGTGCCATCGATGTCAAGCTGCTTGCCGGTAACGCCATGGGCGAAGGCCTGAAGGACGATCCCGAATACCAGCGCCGCATGGCCTTCATCGCCGACCGCGAACTGCATAATCTCTATTTCAAGAAACATGTCGTCGATGCCGTCACCGACGCCGACGTGAAGGCCCGCTACGACAAGGAAATCGCCGCTCTTCCGAAGCAGGAGGAAGTTCGCGCCCGTCACATCCTGGTCAAGACCGAGGAAGAGGCCAAGGAGATCATCAAGGAACTCGACGCTGGCAAGGATTTCATCGAGCTTGCCAAGGAAAAATCGACCGACCCGAACAAGTCGGAAGGTGGCGATCTCGGCTATTTCACCAAGGGTCGCATGGTTCCGGAATTCGAGGAAGCCGCCTTTGCCATGGAGAAGGGCACCTACTCCAAGACCCCGGTCAAGACGCAGTTCGGTTTCCATGTGATCAAAGTCGAGGACAAGCGCGACGCTGCTCCGCCGAGCCTGGAAGAGGTCGGCCCGCAGGTCCGTCAGCTTGTCATGCGCGACAAGTATCTCGAGATCATCGAAAAGGCGAAGGCCGAAAAGAAGGTCGAGATCGTCGACGAGGCCTTGCGCAAGGGCTACGAGGATGTGAACAAGCAGCAGGAACAGCAGCCGCAGCAGTAATCGCTGCCTCCGTTCAACCCTCAGGCCCGCATTTTGCGGGCCTTCCTGTGACAGGTCGTGCCGATGTCCGCAAACGTTTCTCCCCTTGCTCCGAAATCCTTTGTCGAAATGCCGGTGATCCGTGGCGTCTCCATGGCGACCGCCGCAGCCGGCATCAAGTACAAGAACCGTACCGACGTGCTGCTGATGGCCTTTGAACGTCCGGCCGCTGTCGCCGGCGTTTTCACGAAGTCGAAATGCCCCTCGGCACCGGTCGATTTCTGCCGTTCCAACCTCGGTCATGGCGTGGCGCGAGGTGTCGTCGTCAATTCCGGGAATGCGAACGCCTTCACCGGCCTCAAGGGCAAGGCGGCAACGGAGCTTACCGCGAGGTCAGCGGCGGCCGCACTCGGTTGCGCCGAAAACGAAGTCTATCTCGCCTCCACCGGCGTGATCGGCGAGCCGCTCGATGCGACGAAGTTTTCCGGCGTACTGGGTGACATGGCAAAGAGCGCGACCGGCGACTTCTGGCTGGAAGCGGCACGCGCAATCATGACGACCGATACCTATCCGAAGGTTGCGACCCGTTCGGCGGAGATCGGCGGCGTCAGGGTGACGATCAACGGCATCGCCAAGGGGGCCGGCATGATCGCGCCTGACATGGCGACCATGCTGTCCTTCGTTGTGACGGATGCCGATATTGCCGCGCCAGCGCTACAGTCTCTTCTTTCCGCCGGCGTCGAGCCGAGTTTCAATTCGATTACGGTCGATAGCGATACTTCTACATCGGACACGCTTCTACTGTTTGCCACCGGTGCCGCCGCTGCAGATGGTCAGACGAAGATTGAAAATGCGGATGATCCGGCGCTGTTCGGGTTCAAGGCAGCCTTGAACGATCTCCTGAAGGATCTCGCTCTTCAGGTGGTGCGCGACGGCGAGGGCGCCCGCAAGATGGTCGAGGTGACCGTTGTCGGCGCTGAGACGGATCAGGCAGCCAAGAAGATCGCGCTTTCCATCGCCAATTCGCCGCTGGTCAAGACGGCCGTTGCAGGTGAGGATGCGAATTGGGGCCGCATCGTCATGGCGGTTGGCAAGTCCGGCGAGATGGCCGACAGGGATCGTCTGGCGATCTGGTTCGGCGATATCCGCGTTGCCGTCAACGGCGAGCGGGACCCAGCCTATTCGGAAGCCGCGACGACAGCGGTGATGAAGGAGCAGGATATCGCCGTGAAAGTCGATATCGGCCTCGGCAATGGCCGGGCGACCGTGTGGACATGCGACCTCACGAAGGAATATGTCGCGATCAACGGCGACTACCGGAGTTGACGACCAGAATGCTCGCAGTGCCCTCCGAAGACAATCTGCCGCTGGTGCGTCGGCTGGAAGCCGTGGGTTTCCGCGCCTGGCCGGCGGCAAATGTGCAGTATGACGGCAGCTGGCAAATCCGGCTGACCGGCGGTCATCCGTCCAAGCGGCTGAATTGCGTTGTCGCGCTCGATCCGTCCGATAGTCGCGACATTGCGATCCGACTGGAGAAGGCCGGCCGAAAGTTCGCCGCCTATGGCCGGCCGCTGATCGTTCGACAGACGCCGCTCGCACCGAAGCCGCTCATCGGACATCTGCGCGCAGAAGGCTGGGAATGTTTCGAGGACGTGGTCACCATGACCTGTGACCTGGCGGAAATCACATTGCCTGATACGCTCGATCATCTGCCGACCCATGATGTCGGCCGATACGTCGATGCAAGCCTCGAATTGCAGGGTGAGGATGCGGCACTGAAGCCGGCGCTTGCCGAAATCATCGGAGCGATCAAGCCGCCGACGGGCCTCTTCCTTATAGAGACCCCGGAGCGCGGGCCGGTGGCGGCGACACTCTGCGTTCAGGACAACGATCTCGCCGGCATCATGTCGCTGGCCGTCGCCGGGGACCAGCGGCGCAAGGGGCTGGGGCTTGAGGTGCTGACGGCGGCGCTGCGCTGGGCGCGCATGCGCGGCGCCAAGCGCGCATGGCTGCAGGTTGTCGCGGACAACGAGCCGGCGCTTTCTCTCTACCGGAAGCTCGGTTTTACCGAGGCCTATCATTATCATTACTGGCGCAAGGAAGCCGGAGCATGAATGCACAGGGCAAACCGATCCTGCTCGTCGCCGCCTGTGCGCTGATCGATGCCGACGGTCGCATCCTGCTGGCCCAGCGGCCGGAGGGCAAGTCGCTGGCAGGTCTGTGGGAATTTCCAGGTGGCAAGGTTGAAGCGGGCGAGACACCCGAGGAAACCCTTATCCGCGAACTGGAAGAGGAAATCGGCGTCACGACCAAGGCCCCGTGCCTTGCTCCGCTAACATTCGCCAGCCATACTTACGAGACATTTCACCTCTTGATGCCGCTTTACGTCTGCCGCCGCTATGAGGGTATCGCCCGGGGCCGCGAGGGCCAGGCGGTGAAGTGGGTACGCCCGCAAGCCTTGCGGGACTATCCCATGCCGCCGGCGGATGAGCCCCTCATTCCCTTTTTGCAGGATCTGCTTTAGGATATTCTACAGTTTACGAACGCTTTAAGGACGTTCTTAACGCAAAGTTTATCACCGTCAGGCAAAGCTCGCTTCTGTTCATGCGTTAGAGCGTGCGTGGAGCGTGTCATGGCAAACGAGGATTTCTGGAAGACCGTGCGGTCGAGAGAACGGTCTTCGCAAAAGTCGGGAAAGACAGGGGTTTTGAACATCGCCTTGCTGTTCGGCACGGCGGCGATTGCCCTTTCGCTTGTGCTGACCCCGATGCTCGCCGGAAAATCGGAAAAGAAGAGCCTCGCTTTCCAGCCCGACGAATACGACATGCTCAGCACGGGATCGATCAACAGGTCGGACAGTGGCAAGCGCTACACCATCCGCCGCAGCGTGCTTCAGGAAACACCGGGATCAGTGTGCATCGTCGACGGCTACGGCGCCGACGGCTGCTGAAAAGACTACAGTTCAAAGCTTGGTTCGCCGCCAATCCAGCCGACGTTCATGGGAGACAAGATGCATCTCGTCCGGAAACTCTTTGCTGATCGGCAAGCGGCGACCGCTGTCGAATATGGGCTGATCGTCGCGATCATGGCGGCGGCTCTGATCGGCGGCTATGGCGCGTTCACCGGCGCACTCGGCGACGTGTTATCCACGATTGAGAAGGAAATCACCGCAGCCGGCGACTGAGCTCCTTGCTCAATCTTTTGCTGCGCGGTTTGGATCGAGCGCATCCGCAAGGCGCATCTTCGCCGAGCCCGGCTTCAGCGGCTTCTGCTGGCTTTCATGCGCCGCCCATCCGGACACATAGATGAACGAGAAGGTAGCGCGAATTCTCCCGTCCGGGTCGGCATGGCGTTCGGCATAGAGTTCGGCTGCCCGCAGGAAGAATGATCTTCCCACCGGCCTGCGGCTGCGACCAAGCAATGGATTGGCCATACCCATGGCCTTCAGGTCCCGCATCAGCGGAAAGATCGAATCATAGCGGACTGGGTAATTTTCCTCGTCGATCACCGGCAGGGTGAAGCCGGCTCGCTGCATCAGGCTACCGATGTCGCGAATATCGGCAAAAGGCACGACACGAGGGCTTGCGCCGCCGTAGAGCTCCACTTCTGCCGTGAGGAGCACGTCGCGCAGTTCGGCAAGTGTGCCCGCACCGGGGATCGCCGCGAGGAACAGCCCGTCGGGCTTGAGGGCACGGCGGATCTGCACCAACATGCCGGGCGTATCATTGGTGAGATGAAGCGCCAAGGGGGAGAGCACGAGGTTGACGGATTGGGGCTCCAGCGGCACCGTTTCCCATGCCGCCTCCCGAACGGTCCCGTCGCTGCCGGCAAATCCCCTTACGACCTCGACGCGCTCCATCGTGCCGATCTTGCCGGTCGCGAGGGCGGTACGGGCGGCAATACCGGTCCCGCCATGCAGCTCAACCGCGTCATCGAAATGGCGCTCGACGAGCGCAAGACGTTCTGCGATCTCGCGGGCTGCGATGTCCAGCAGAAAATCGGCGCCGGGATTTCCGGCGGCAAGAGCCCGCCTGCGGTTGGCGGCGATCAGCCGGTCGTCGAAAAGCCTTTCCATCAGAAGACATCCTCTTGAGATTCACGGTCTGGCAAAGGCGCCCGCGAGCGCCTAATGTCAACCTTATGTCGGGTCGGACGGAGCAAAAATCCATGAGGGTCATCGCCGGCCTGTCGCTGCGGATGGCGACCGGCCTGCGTGACATCGTCTTTCCGCCTGGCTGTGCCCATTGCCATGTGCGGACGGAGTTGCATGGTGCGTTATGCCCAGCCTGCTGGTCGAAGCTGCGGTTCATTGAGCGACCCTTCTGCGAGATACTGGGCACGCCGTTCGGATACGATCCCGGTGCCGGCATGCTGTCTGCAGAGGCAATCGCCAATCCGCCGGTATTCGACCGTTTGCGATCCGTCGCTGTGCATGAAGGGATTGCCCGCGATCTTGTGCACAATCTCAAATATCGCGACCGGACCGATCTTGCACCGATGATGGCCGAATGGATGGTGCGTGCAGGTGGGGAGGCGCTTTCCGCCTGCGACTGTATCGTTCCCGTTCCTCTTCACCGCAGCCGGTTGTTTGGACGAATGTTCAACCAGTCGGCGGAACTGGCCCGTCACGCGGCGCGGCTTTCCGGCAAGGCGTTCGAACCGTTGGCGCTCGTCCGGAGAAAGCGGACCAGCCAGCAGGTCGGGCTGACCGCCAATGCCCGCGAGCTCAATGTCAGGGGGGCTTTCGTCGTGCCGGAGAGCAGGGCGTCAGCCGTCTTCGGGCGACGCATCGTGCTCATCGACGATGTCTATACCACCGGTGCAACCGTCAGTTCGGCGACACGGGCACTCAAGAAAGCAGGGGCCACGGATGTCACAGTTTTAACCTTTGCAAGGGCATTTTCCGGTCCTATATGAGCGTAATCATGACAGCCTCGCATCTTCCCGTATCTTCCGGCCGGAGTATTTCATGGCATCGGTGACCATCTACACTCGACAGTTTTGCGGCTATTGCGCCCGCGCAAAAAGCCTGTTGGAATCCAAGGGCGTTGGCTATGTCGAGCATGACGCGACAGACAAGCCGGAACTGCGGCAGGAAATGATCTCCCGCGCCAACGGCCGGATGACTTTTCCGCAGATTTTCATCGGCGACGTCCATGTCGGCGGTTGCGACGATCTTTACGCATTGGACCGAGCCGGCAAGCTCGACCCTTTGCTCGCCAGTTGAGGAATGAAGGATATGAGTTTTAAGGCTGCCGCCATTCAGATGTGCTCCGGTGTCAATCCGGAAAAGAATGCCGCCGCAATGGTTCGCCTCGTCCGCGACGCCGCGGGGCTGGGCGCCATCTACATACAGACGCCGGAAATGACCGGGGCGGTGCAGAAGGATCGCAAGGAACTGCAGACTATCCTGCGGGACGAGGATAGCGACCTCATCGTCAGGACCGCTTCGGAGCTTGCCCGGGAACTGTCAATTCACCTGCACGTCGGTTCGACCGCGATCCTGCTTGCCGACGGGAAGATTGCCAATCGTGCATTCCTGTTCGGGCCGGATGGCCGCAAGATTACAAGCTATGACAAGATCCACATGTTCGACGTCGATCTCGACAATGGCGAGAGTTGGCGCGAGAGTGCCGTCTATCGGCCGGGTACGCGCGCCGTGGTGGCAGATCTGCCGTTTGCGCGGCTCGGTTTCGGCGTCTGCTACGATGTGCGGTTTCCACAACTCTTCCGAGCGGAAGCTCTTGCCGGCGCGGAAATTCTGACGACGCCAGCCGCATTCACCCGGCAGACGGGTGAGGCGCATTGGGAAGTGCTGCTTCGGGCGCGAGCCATCGAGAACGGCGCATTCGTGATTTCGGCGGCCCAGGCCGGGCTACACGAGGATGGACGCGAGACCTTCGGCCATTCGATGATCGTCGATCCCTGGGGCAAAGTGCTTGCCTTGGCCGGCGGCGCGGGTGAAGCCGTCGTCATCGCCGACATTGACACCGCCGCGGTGAAAGCAGCGCGGGCAAAGATTCCGAATCTCAAGAACGCCAGGGAGTTCGAACTCGATGTTCTCTCCCCCATGCTTGCGAAAGGGGGTGTCACAGTTTGATCCGCTACTCCCTTATCTGTGAAAATGCGCACGACTTCGAGGGCTGGTTTTCGGAGAGTGCCGATTTCGATCGTCAGAAGGCGAGCGGTTTCCTCACTTGTCCCGTCTGCGGTTCGCTCGATGTATCGAAAGTGCTGATGGCGCCTTCGGTCTCGACCGCGCGGCAGAAGGACAAGATCAGCGCACTGGCGGTCCACGAGGCGCAGAAGGAAGCCGTTGCGAAACTGAAAGAGGTCATAGCCTCCATTCGGGCAAACAGTGAGGATGTCGGCGAACGGTTTCCCGAGGAGGCCCGCAAGATCCACTACGGCGAGGCGGAAGCCAGAGGCATTATCGGGCAGGCTTCACTAACCGAGGTTAAGTCGCTGATGGATGAGGGTATCGAAATCGCACCGTTGCCAATGCTTCCGGAGGACGCCAATTGAGCGGTTTCGCCATGCCGTTGGCTAGCCCTTGTCAGCCGCTGAAGCCGCCGCTTTCGAGATAGACCTTTTCCTCGGGCGTGGTCTCTCGGCCCAAGGCTGCGTTCCGGTGCGGGAAGCGGCGGAAGCGGGCAATGATATCGCGATGTTCTATCGCATAGTCGAGAGAAACCCGATCTGCGGTCCGTTCGAAATGCTGGGTGAACAGCGAAACGCTGATTTCCTGGTCAGACGGGTTTTCGGAATGTTCAAATGGCAGATAGAAAAAGATAGCCAGCGATTGATCGACGATCTCGTCGAATCCTTTGTCTAGAGCGCGGCGGGCGACGGCGCGGGCCAAACCATCTGTTGCGAAGGCATGGGCGCTACCGCGAAAGAGGTTGCGCGGAAACTGATCGAGCAGGACCAGGAGAGCGAGTGCTCCTTCCGCGGTTTCCTCCCAGGAGGCGTATTCTCCCCGCGAGGCGGCGAAATGCGCGGCCAGATAGTCACTCCTGATGAAAGCATCGAAAGCGTCATCCTTGGCGAACCATTTGTCCGGTCCGGCCGCGGTCCAGAAAGCTAGAATGTCGTCCGGTTTCGTCATGGCGCTCCTGTCTGGCCGTTCGGGGGCGGACGCCTTGCCAGCACCATGTAGTTGACGTCGGTGTCGGCGGAGAGGTTCCATCGGTTCTGCAACGGATTGAAGAACACACCTTTCATTTCCACGATCTGCATGCCGTCTTTCGTTAGCGGCGCTTCGATCTCTTCCGGCCGCACCAGTTTCTCATACTGGTGGGTGCCGCGCGGCAGCCATTGCAACACGTATTCGGCTCCCACGATGGCGAGCGCTGCGGCCTTTAAGGTGCGGTTTATGGTGGAGACGAGCATGAGACCGCCGGGACGGACCATGGAAGCGCAGGTCGTCAGGAAGAAGTCGACATCGGCGACGTGTTCGACGACTTCCATGTTGAGCACGACATCGAAGGTTTCGCCGGCCTCGGCCAGCGCTTCGGCGGTTACCGCGCGATAGTCAACGTTGACGCCGGTCTGACCCGCATGGGTCATGGCGATCTTGATGTTCTTTTCCGAAGCGTCTGCGCCGAGCACGTCAGCGCCCATGCGGGCAACCGGCTCTGAAAGCAGGCCGCCGCCGCAGCCGATATCGAGAATGCGCAGACCTTCCAGCGGCCGATGCGTCTTTGGGTCGCGGCCGAAATGGGCCGATACCTGGTCACGAATATAGGCGAGGCGCACCGGATTGATCTTGTGCAGCGGCTTGAACTTGCCCGTCGGGTCCCACCATTCCGCCGCCATGGCGGAAAAGCGGTCGACTTCAGACTGGTCGATGGTGGTGCGGGCCTCAGCGCTCATAACCGGATCTCCCTCAGATTTCTGGCGTTTCAAGTCGGACGATCGGATGGCAAAGTCAAGGGCCGCGAACTCATCCGAGGGAAACGCCAACGCTATAGGCAGTCGTTCAAGATTCATTCATGCGGGATTTCCTAGATCAAGGTTGCGACGCTTTGTTGGGCCGAAAGGCACAGGTGCCGCATAAGTTGCAGCTGGCTGAAAGCACGAGCAATTTGCCGCAATGCCGCCGAAAAGGCGGAACATGGTGAACTGTCCGAGCGTTGATGCGTCAGGAAATAAAAGCCCCGAAAAGGGGACCCGAGGAGTCACCTGAATGAAAAAACTGTCAATTCTGGCGGCGGGATTGCTGGCGGCACTCGTTGCTCCGGCGGTTGCCGAGGCTGCGCCGGCCTATTCGACCGCCAATGTGAACATGCGGTCCGGGCCGAGCACGCGCTATCCGGCCGTCATCGTTATCCCCTACGGCGCCCGCGTGGATATCAAGGGCTGCATGCAGACCGCCAATTGGTGCGACGTTTCCTATGCGGGATACCGGGGCTGGGTATCAGGTACCTATCTGCAGGCGCTCTACTCGCAGCGACGGGTTTATGTCGGTCCGGAATACTATCGTCCGCTCGGTATTCCGATCATCACCTTCTCGATAGACAACTATTGGGACCGCTACTATCGCAGTCGCGACTTTTATCGCGATCGGGACCGGTGGCGCGACGATTATCGTCCTCGTCCGCCGCGTTATGACGACGGCGACTGGAACCGCCCTCGTCCGCCGCGCTACGACCCCGATTACAACGCTGATCGCTGGGATCGTCCGCCACCGCGTTATGACAGGAATGATGACAACAACTGGAATCGGCCGCCGCGGCGGGAGGAAGAGAACCGGAATCGCCCGCCACCGGCGCGGCATGACGGCGCGCGCGACAATCAGCCGCCTCGCGCCGAGGAGCCCCGTCCGCCCCGTGAGCAGCGTGGCGTGAGCCGGAACAAATGCCTCATCCCGGGTTCACCGGACTGTGGACGCGAAGGCAGCGATTGACATCAGTCTTCGAAAAACTATACAGATGGCGGCCGCAAGGCCGCCATTTTTGTACATGTGCTGTCAGCGCAGCGCGCGTGGTGCGGAAGGTTTATACGCGGCATCGGCCGGCAGTTGCGGGAGAACGGGGATCGCATGCTCTTCGAGTTCCTTAATAACGGCCCCAGGAACCTGAGGATGGCCGTCCGGCTACAATCTCAGAGGCCGGACCTTTGAGAGCGAATGGGGAAGGCCTTCAACCTCCGAGGCGCCGCGCGAGCCCATCGACGATCAGTTTCGTCAAAGCCTCGTAATCCCCATCGAAATGATGACCGCCTTCCAGCCGGATAACCTCGACAGGGGTTCCCTGGAGAGCCGGGCAGGCATCTTCATCGTCGTCTGCGCCGTAAAGGCACTGAACGATCTTCGGATCGATCTTACGGATGTCATCCACCGGATCGCCGGCTCCCGAGCCGCCGCTGGCGCCAAGCCAGCCGGATACGGAGATTTCCCAGTCGATCTCGTGGGAAAGTCCGAGCAGGCTTAGCTGGATGATGCTGCTCTTCGCCTTGTCGCTGAGGCCGTTGTAGCTTGCGGGCAGGATGTCCGCTCCGAAGGAATAGCCGATCAGGAGAACATGACGGACGTTCCAGCGCTTCTTGTAGGCGTGAATGATGCGCTCGAGGTCGGCGGATGTTTCGACAGCGGTGCGCGCCGACCAGAAATAGCGTAGTGAATCGACGCCAACGACCGGAACGCCGCCTTTCTGCAGAAAGCCCGCGATCTCGCTATCGATGTCGCGCCAGCCGCCGTCGCCGGAATAGATGATGGCCATGGTATCGCGTGCCGGCGTGGCATCAAGGATCGAGAGCGGCAGGCCGAGCGGCGATTCGGTTTGGCTCTCGGCGGCGATGAGTTCGTCCAGCGTCGCGCTCAAGGCCGTGATGGCATCGTCCTTGCCATCTCTCACATCGATGTCGGGGTGTTTGCTCACCAACGCGCTCACATGGTCGCGTCCATCGGAGGGGCCTGCCGGGGTGAATATCACGGTCGCCGGGTCTGGCAGTTCGCCGTCCGTCAGGCCATAGATCATATGATCGCCCTGCACCGTCTTCTCGGCCGGTGTGCAGAGTTCCTTGGTGAGGGGGATGCCGGCCTCGGGATCGACGGCGAGGGTCTGCCCGATCGTGGCCTGCGGCGTCTGCGCGAGGATGGCCAGCGCCACGGTGCCGCCGAGTCCGCGGCCGGCGACAATCGGCTGCAGGACGGAAGCGTTGCCTGCCTCGCGCTGAACCTGATGGCTGAGCGATTCAATGTCCGAAACCGTGTATATACAGTCGTCGGTGTCCTTGGCGAGCGACGCGAGATATCTCGGCGTGTCTATGCCGATGACGATCGCACCGTTACCTTTCAGTCGTTCGGCCTCCTGCCGGTCCTGGTCCTGCCAGCCGGAAGCGTCGGAAAGGAGGAAGACAATAGCCTGGGGCTTGTCGTCCGGCATCAGGATCAAAGGCGAAGGGATCATGCCGGTATCGAACCGGGAGCCCTCGGCGAACACCGGAGCGGAGAGGGTGAGCGCGAGCGAAAGCGCGACAACGGTTTTTATCAGCTTCGTCTTCATCTCTTCACCACGCCTTTAAATCCGCCGCCGATCAGGAGAGTCGCATCAAGCAGCGCGATGATCGGGCTCAGTCCGCCAGACACTGCAAGATAGCGCGGTTGCCATTCGGGATGGAACTTCGACTTGAAGGCACGCAGTCCCTTGAAGTTGTAGTAGCGCTCGCCGTGTTCGAAGAAGGTGTTGGCAATGCGATCCCATGCGGGCGCCACCTCGCGTCGGGAGAGGCCGGCCAGCGGTGCCATGCCGAGGTTGAAGTGCCGATACCCCTCGTTTCTAAGCTCGGTAAGCAGTTTTACGAAAAGCAGGTCCATCGCACCCTTCGGTGCATCGGGGGCGAAGCGCATGAGATCGATGGAAGCCTCTTCCTTCGTATCGGTGAGCAACATATTGGCGAAGGCGACGATGCGGCCTTCGAAACGCAGCAGGGCAACCGGCTGCATCAGCATGTAGTCGTCGGTGAAAGTGCCGAGCGAAAATCCCTTCTCCTTCGCGTTGTGCTCGTCCAGCCAGGCGTCGGAAACTGTCCGCAGATCCTGTAAAATCGCAGATACCTGTTCAACCGGAACAATCTCGAAGGTCAGTCCGTCGCGTTCAGCGCGCGCCGCTGTCTGGCGCAGGGTGGCCCAGCGTCCGCCTTTCAGGTCGAAACGCTCTAGATCGACCAGGGCGCTTTCGCCCAGCTTGTAAGCCTGCATGCCGGCATCGGCGATGGCGGGCAGAAGGGCAGGAGAAGCCTGATAGAAAACGGCGCGGCAGCCGGCGGCGCGTGCCGTTTCCACGAACTGCCAGACGAGCTCCGCGCGGGACTTGCGCGGTCCGACCGGATCGAGAAAGGCGATGAAAGAGCGTCCCTGCTTTCCATACATGATGAAGGCATCGCCGTCCGGGGAGAACATGACCGACTTGTCGCCGGTGCGCACAAGATTTGCGTCTGCGATATCCTGAGTGGCGACGATGGCGATGGCCTTCGCAATGGCGTCCGGGTCCGATGGCGCAACCGGCAGGGAGGCGGGGCGCAGAAGGCCGAAAAGGGCAAGGGTGGAAGACAGGATCGCAAGACCCAGCATGGCGCGCAACGAGCGAGGTGCATCCGCCTCGAATTCGAACTGCCACCAGAGATTATGGCTGTATTCTACATCGCGATAGACGAACAGCATGACCACCACGGCGCCGATGCAGAGCACTGCAATGGCCAGCAGCCATGAAGAGGTCAGCGCCTGACGGAAGAGCGACGCCGGCCTTACAAACAGCCGGCGACTGGCCAAAAGGCCAAGGATCAGAACGGCCAGCATGGATGCCTCGACGATCGCCACGGCCTTCAGGAGAGAAAGCACCAGTGCCGCGCCGGCTGCAATGAGGGTCGTCCACCAGGCTCCATCGAGGCGTTGGGATAGACCGCGGGCTGCGATGACCAGCAGGAGGCCGGTGAGGCTTGCAAGGAAATGCGCTCCTTCCACGATCGGGAGCGGCAGGAAGCCGGCGAGGAATTCGAGGTTGTCGCTTGGTGTCGGCGTGACGCTCGACACGATCAGCATGGCCCCCAGAATGAAGGTCAGCGTAGCCAAAAGCAGAGGAGCGATCCTGGAGGCGGTGCGCACCATGCCGGCGGGAAGTTGCTTGTCGGCGACATGACGCAGTTCCGTGATGGTGACGAGAACGATGGCGATCAGCAGCGGCAGGACATAGTAGATCAGCCGGTAGGCAATGAGAGCCGCGAGGATCTGGTCGGTGCCGACCTGGCCGCCGAGCGCCGCAACCATCACGGTTTCGAAGACGCCGATGCCGGCCGGCACATGGCTGACAATGCCGAGACCGATGGCGACGGCGTAGATGGCGAAGAAGGCGGGCCAGGAAATGGCTGCGCCGGCCGGCAGCAATGCATAGACCACCGAGGCCGAGAAGGCGATGTCGACGACGGTGACAAGGAATTGACGCGACAGGGTACGGGAATCGACGAAGCGGAAGACGGAGCCGAAGGCCGAATTGCGGGCGATGCGTGCGATCACAAAGGCCAGTCCCAATCCTGCAAGGATGATAATGGCCAATGTCTGGAGCCAGACCGGATCGAGCCCGACGAGCGGCGCTATTTCCGGTGACATGGGGATCAGGGCGACCGCGGTGATGATCGTCAGACCGAGCGAAAACGACAGCGTCACGAAAGCGATGATGCGGGCGATCTCGTCCGGGGCAAGGCCTGCGCGTGCATAGGCGCGATAACGGATCGCGCCGCCCGAGAGCGCGCCAAAGCCTGCGACGTTGCCGACGGCATAGGCGCTGAAAGCTGTAAGGGCCACTTCGCCGAGAGGACGCTTCCTGCCAATGAAGGACAGGGCATTCCAGTCGTAGAGACAGAGCGTGGCAAAGCTCAGAACCGTGAAGAACACGGCAAGAAGGATCGAGGACGGGCTGGTCGCGGCCAGCCCGCGGACGACGTCGTCGTAACTCACCTCTTCGGTCAACCGGTATATGGCGAAGCCGACCAGTGCGAAGACGAAAACCGTCAGGACCGCCGTCAGAGGCTTCGCATATCGGGCCAGCCGGCCGTGGCGCCGGTCGAGTGCATCCTCGGTTTCGTCCGGTCCGAAGGCTGTATTATCGTCTCTTGCGCTCGAACTCATGGGTCCTCGTTCCGGCCGGTGGCGTTGTCCCTGGAACCGGCTGCCACCCTCTTCATCCGGTTCACAGGCTGCGGGTCGCATGCTTGTCACTGCAATTTGCGCCAAATTATGGCGGCGGCCGCAAGGCTTCCTAAGTTCGCCAGAGGTTCGCCGCGGGCGTACCGTCCAGTTCGAAAGGGGCGTTGCGCCAGCTTCGCTTATTCGCTAAAAGCCCCGCAACCAAGAGCCTTTCGGGGCGCAACATCTTTTGCCGGACTTCCGGCGCATGGCAAGGGCATACGGTCAAGGCAATGGCACGCATCGTGATGAAATTCGGCGGAACATCCGTCGCCAATCTCGAACGCATCTATAACGTTGCCCGACATGTCAAACGCGAGGTCGATGCCGGCCACGAGGTGGCGGTCGTCGTCTCGGCCATGTCCGGCAAGACCAATGAGCTCGTCGACTGGGTGCAGAACATGCCGAAAGTCACCGGTGCGAACTCCCCCTTCTATGACGCGCGTGAATACGATGCCGTTGTCGCCTCGGGCGAGCAGGTCACGGCAGGTCTGCTGGCGATCGCGCTGCAGTCCATGGATATCAATGCACGCTCCTGGCAGGGTTGGCAGATCGCCATCAAGACCGACAATGCCCATGGCGCCGCACGCATCCAGGAGATAGACGGGTCCGAGATCATCCGGCGAATGGGCGAAGGTCAGGTTGCCGTGATCGCCGGCTTCCAGGGCATCGGTCCGGACAATCGCATCGCGACGCTCGGCCGTGGCGGTTCCGATACCTCGGCCGTGGCGATTGCGGCGGCCGTCAAGGCGGACCGTTGCGACATCTACACCGATGTGGATGGCGTCTACACGACAGACCCCCGCATCGAGCCGAAGGCGCGCCGCCTGAAGAAGGTGGCGTTCGAGGAAATGCTCGAAATGGCCTCGCTTGGTGCAAAGGTCCTGCAGGTGCGCTCGGTCGAGCTTGCGATGGTCCACAAGGTGCGCACCTTTGTGCGCTCGAGCTTCGAAGATCCCGATGCGCCGGGCATGGGCGATCTTTTGAATCCGCCCGGCACATTGATTTGCGATGAGGATGAGATCGTGGAACAGGAAGTCGTCACCGGTATTGCCTACGCCAAGGATGAAGCGCAGATCTCGCTGCGTCGGCTCTCCGATCGACCGGGTGTTTCCGCAGCCATCTTCGGACCGCTGGCCGAGGCGCATATCAACGTCGACATGATCGTCCAGAATATCTCCGAGGACGGTTCGAAGACCGACATGACCTTTACTGTACCCTCCGGCGATGTGGACAAGGCGCTGGCCGTTCTCTCCGAAAACAAGGAGAAGATCGGCTTCGACGTTGCCCAGAGCGAAAAGGGTCTGGTCAAGGTTTCGGTGATCGGCATCGGTATGCGCAGCCATGCCGGCGTTGCTGCAACGGCCTTCCGCGCACTCGCCGAAAAGGGCATCAACATCAAGGCCATCACTACCTCCGAAATCAAGATTTCGATCCTGATCGATGGTCCTTATGCCGAACTCGCAGTTCGGACTTTGCATTCCTGCTACGGCCTCGATAAGAATTGATTCCATAAAGCGGAATTCGCCATCCTCGCCGGTCTGATCCCGCGGGCGGCGAGACCGCCCGACCAACGATGTATTCGGGAGCATGCCGGCGATGAGAGACCTTTCCGCGGGTCCACGCGTCCTCCTCAAGCGGTTGCGCGAACTGATGGCGGAACCGCTTGAGCCGCAGGAGCGGCTTGACCAGATCGTTCGCCAGATCGCGAGCAATATGGTTGCGGAAGTTTGTTCGGTCTACGTGCTCAGAGCGGACGGTGTTCTGGAGCTCTACGCAACCGAAGGCCTCAACAAGCAGGCCGTTCACTTGGCCCAGCTCAAGATGGGCCAGGGTCTTGTCGGCACGATTGCCGCTTCGGCGCAGCCGCTCAACCTCTCCGACGCCCAGGCGCATCCCGCTTTCCGATACCTGCCGGAGACGGGCGAGGAAATCTATCACTCCTTCCTCGGTGTGCCGATTCTTCGCGCCGGCCGCAGTTTGGGCGTTCTCGTCGTTCAGAACAAGGCGCAACGCAACTATCGGGAGGACGAGCTTGAAGCGCTCGAAACCACCGCAATGGTGCTGGCCGAGATGATTGCGACCGGCGAACTGAAAAAGATCACCCGTCCGGGTCTCGAACTCGATCTGACGCGCGCCGTCACGATCGATGGCGACAGCTATTCGGAAGGCATCGGTCTCGGTTATGTCGTGCTGCACGAGCCGCGCATCGTCGTCACCAATCTCCTCAACGAAGACAGCGAGAAGGAAATCCGCCGTCTTGCCGATGCGATCGGTTCGCTTCGGATTTCCATCGACGACATGCTGTCTCGCCGCGAGGTTTCCATGGAGGGCGAGCATCGCGAGGTGCTCGAAACCTATCGCATGTTCGCGCATGACCAGGGCTGGGTGCGCCGCATGGAGGAGGCGATCCACAACGGCCTGACGGCAGAGGCGGCCGTCGAGAAGGTGCAGAGCGATACCAAGGCGCGGATGATCCGCCTGACGGACCCTTATCTGCGCGAGCGCATGCACGATTTCGACGATCTGGCGAACCGGCTGCTGCGTCAGTTGACCGGCTTTTCTCCCCGCACTGTGGCTGACGGATTCCCGGCGGACGCGATCATCTTCGCGCGCGCCATGGGGGCTGCGGAACTGCTGGATTACCCGCGCGCCAATCTGCGGGGGCTGGTCTTGGAAGAGGGCGCGGTCACGAGCCATGTGGTCATCGTGGCTCGCGCCATGGGCATCGCGGTGGTGGGCCAGGCGGCAGGCGCCGTGGCGCTTGCCGAAAACGGCGATCCGGTCATCATCGACGGTGATGACGGCAAGGTGCATGTGCGCCCCATGGCCGACCTGCAGAAGGCCTATGAGGAGAAGGTCAGGCTGCGTGCCAAGCGGCAGGAGCAGTTCCGCGCGTTGCGGGATGTCGAACCCGTCACCAAGGACGGCAAGCGGATCAAGCTGCAGATGAACGCGGGACTTCTGGTCGATCTGCCGCAGCTTGTCGATTCCGGCGCCGAGGGCATCGGTCTTTTCCGAACCGAACTTCAGTTCATGATCGCTTCCACCATGCCGAAGGGGGAGGAGCAGGAGAGCTTCTACCGCAGCGTCCTGAAACAGGCTGCCGGCCGGCCGGTCACCTTTCGTACGCTCGATATCGGCGGCGACAAGGTGGTTTCCTATTTCCGTGGCCACGAGGAGGAAAACCCGGCGCTGGGTTGGCGGGCGATCCGCCTGTCGCTCGACCGGCCCGGCCTCCTGCGCACCCAGTTGCGGGCGCTGCTCAAGGCTGCGGCAGGCGCCGAACTCAAGATGATGCTGCCGATGGTGACAGAGGTAGCGGAAATCCGGGCGGTGCGCGAACTGATGCAGAAAGAGGTGCAGCACCTCTCCAAATTCGGCCATACGTTGCCCAAGAAGCTGCAGTTCGGAGCGATGCTGGAGGTTCCAGCACTGATGTGGCAGCTCGACGAGTTGATGGAGGAGGTCGATTTCGTTTCCGTCGGGTCGAACGACCTGTTCCAGTTCTCGATGGCTGTCGATCGCGGCAATGCCCGGGTATCCGATCGTTTCGATGTGCTCGGCCGGCCCTTCCTCAGGATTCTCCGGGATATCGTGCGGGCGGGCGAACGCTACCAGACGCCGGTGACGCTGTGTGGCGAGATGGCGGGCAAGCCACTCTCGGCGATGGCGCTGCTCGGGATCGGCTTCCGGTCGATTTCGATGTCGCCGACAGCGATCGGCCCGATCAAGGCGATGTTGCTCGGGCTTGATGTGTCCAAGCTGGCGGAACTGCTCGAAACCGCTCTCGACGACCATCATTCGAATCAGCCGATGCGCGATCTGCTCGCAAAATTTGCAGCGGATAACAATATTCCTCTTTGAACGATAAATGTGGAGTGACGAAGGGTGGCGAAGCTTCCTGTCGAGAAAATGCGCGAACTCGAACGCCGTTTCGGCGAGATAGAGGCACGCATGTCCGCAGGGCCGGCCGCGGACGTCTATGTGAAGCTTGCCTCGGAATATGCGGAATTGCAGCCGGTGGTCCGAAAGATCCGCGACTATGAGAGCGCCCTTGCCGAAGTGGCGGGGCTGAAGGCGATGCTGTCGGACAAGGGCACCGAACGCGACATGCGCGATCTGGCCGAAATGGAACTGCCGGAGGTCGAAGAACGTATCGAAGCGTTGGAGAAGGACATTCAAATCCTGCTCCTGCCGAGGGATGCGGCAGACGAGAAGAGCGCCATTCTGGAAATCCGCGCCGGCACGGGCGGTTCGGAGGCGGCTCTTTTTGCCGGTGATCTCTTCCGTATGTACGAGCGTTTTGCGGGTTCCAAAGGATGGAAGGTCGAGGTTCTCTCCGCGAGCGAAGGGGAAGCCGGCGGCTACAAGGAAATTATTGCCACGATTACCGGGCGTGGCGTCTTTTCGAAGCTCAAGTTCGAATCTGGTGTGCACAGGGTGCAGCGTGTGCCCGAGACCGAGGCAAGCGGGCGAATTCATACGTCCGCCGCGACGGTTGCCGTGCTGCCCGAGGCGGAGGAAATCGACATCGAAATCCGTCCGGAGGACATCCGTATCGACACGATGCGGTCTTCCGGGGCCGGCGGCCAGCACGTCAACACGACGGATTCCGCGGTCCGGATCACGCATCTGCCGACGGGCCTCGTCGTGACATCCTCGGAGAAGTCACAGCACCAGAACCGGGCCAAGGCGCTGCAGGTTCTGCGCTCGCGGCTTTACGATATGGAGCGGCAAAAGGCGGATAGCGAACGTTCGGCCGATCGAAAGAGCCAGGTCGGTTCCGGCGATCGTTCCGAACGCATCCGCACCTATAACTTCCCCCAGGGCCGGGTGACGGATCACCGCATCAACCTGACGCTCTACAAGCTCGACCGCATGATGGAGGGCGAGATCGATGAAATGGTCGATGCCCTGATCGCAGACTATCAGGCAGGCCAGCTTGCCCAACTCGGCGACGCCCCGTGAACGGAAAGACCGAAAGCGCGGCTGCGGATACTGTCGGCGGTTTGATTGCCGAGGCGAGAAAACGTTTTTCGCAGGCAGATCTTCCTGATCCGGCGACCGACGCACGTGTACTGGTGAGCGGGTTGCTGAGGCTTTCGGCGACCGCTCTCGTGCTCGCAGCCAATCAGTCGGTGGATGCCGCGCATGCGGCTATCATCCGTTCTGCGATCGGCCGGCGTGAAGCGCGTGAACCGGTGCATCGCATTCTTGGCGAACGGGATTTTTACGGACTCACCCTCAAGCTTTCACCCGAGACGCTGGAGCCGCGTCCGGATACCGAAATACTGGTCGATGCCGTGCTGCCGCACCTGAGGCGAATTGCCGCAGCCAAGGGCGCAGCAAGCATACTCGATCTGGGCACCGGCAGCGGCGCAATCGCGCTTGCGCTTTTGAAGGAATGCGAGACCGCTCGCGCAATCGGGACAGATATTTCCGCTGGCGCCCTTACAATCGCCGCAAACAATGCCTATCTCAACCATGTCGGCGAGAGATTTGAGGCGCGGGAAAGCGCTTGGTTCGAGAAGATCGAGGGACAATCCTTCGACATCATCGTGTCAAATCCGCCTTATATACCCACAAAAGTGGTCGAAGCGCTTGAGCCCGAAGTCAGGAAATTCGATCCTGTACGGGCGCTCGACGGCGGCCAGGATGGCCTTTTCGCCTATCGCGCGATCGCGGAAAACGCGGCGTCGCATCTTGCGGAAGGAGGCGTAGTGGGGCTGGAAATCGGTTACGATCAGAAGCAATCGGTCATCCAAATATTTGAGGCAAAAGGTTTTTTCCTTCTCGACGCACGACAGGACTATGGTGGCAACGACCGTGTTCTGTTGTTCTATCCAAGGTAGACGTGACGATTTTGCTGCGTGTGCTAAGGATATTTTGCCTTTTGAAAGAAAAGGCTTGGTTTTCGGAATGAAGCGTAATAGTTTGCGGGCACGCAACGGGCAGCGGGGAATGAACGAAGATTCGTTCGGGTCTGGGTCTGCTTCGATTTTCGCTCGTCACAGAGCTTCGCGGGGCGAGCAATCCCGGTGCGTAACTCAGTAAACTTGACTTTCACCAGCGGCAAGAAGCGATGGCGCAGTATGCCCGCGGCAGGCGCAGCCTTGGTCCGGTCCAACCAGAACCAGAAGCGTTGCCTTTTATCAGCACAACAGAAGAATTCAGGTGAATCATCGATGAGGCCAGGACAGCAGAACAAGCGTGGTCGGGGGCGTAACAACGGCGGCGGAGGCGGTGGAAACAATTTCAACCGCAAGGGCGCCAATCCCCTGACAAGGACCTATGACAGCTCGGGTCCGGACGTGAAGATCCGCGGTACGGCCCAGCACATCGCCGAGAAATATGCCGCTCTCGCACGCGATGCCCAAGGCGCCGGCGATCGGGTCATGGCCGAAAACTACCTGCAGCATGCAGAACACTACAATCGGATCATCGCTGCGGCCCAGGCCCAAATGCAGGAACGGTTCCAGCGCGACGATCGGGACGATCGCAGCGATTTCGCTGACGACATGGACGGCATGGACGAGCCCATGGCTGTTTCCCAGCCGCAGCATCAGCCTCAGGTTCAGCCGCAACAGCAGCGGCCTGTTGAAATCGCCGGAAGCGGTCCGCAGCCGGTCATCGAGGAGATGCCGGCCGAAGTTGCCGCTGTCGTCGAGGAAAGCGGTGCAGAGGGAGCAGGTGAGCGCCAGCCGCGCCGACGTAACGCTTCGAATCGTCCGCGCCGCCAGCCGCGCCGCGGCAACGCCGCAGGGGAAGCTTCCGAAGGCGCAGACGGCGCTGCGTCGACAGAAGCAGCGCCGGTGCTTGCGGAAGCGGCTTCGGAGTAACGACCGGAAGGTTCGGTTCTGTAGTTTTGACGATTGTGAAACTCCGGTCATCGACCGGAGTTTTTTCGTTTAAATGCCTCTTTAAACGGCAAAAACCGCTTACCATATCTCGCTCGAAGGGATCATTCATCGTCCCCACAGCCCGCCTTCAAGGGGGCTATCCTCAATCGCCGTTCTGTGCCTTTCCGGGCAGGGCGGAAAACGGAGACCGGTTATGAACATCGAAAAATATTCCGAGCGCGTTCGCGGGTTCTTGCAGTCGGCGCAAACCCATGCGCTTTCCGAGGGGCATCAGCAATTTGCGCCGGAGCATGTCCTGAAGGTCCTGCTCGATGACGATCAGGGCATGGCGTCCTCGCTGATCGCACGCGCCGGCGGCGATCCCAAGGAGGCACGCATTGCCAATGACGCCGCACTCGCCAAACTGCCGAAGGTTTCGGGCGGCAATGGCCAAGTTTACCTATCTCAGCCTCTGGCGAAGGTTTTCTCGACGGCCGAGGACGCCGCAAAGAAGGCCGGCGACAGTTTCGTCACTGTCGAGCGGCTGCTTCTGGCCCTGGCAATCGAATCCTCGGCCTCGACCTCCGCTACCCTGAAAAAGGCCGGCGTGACCGCGCAGGGGCTCAATCAGGTCATCAACGAAGTGCGCAAGGGCCGCACTGCTGATACGGCGAATGCCGAGCAGGGCTTCGACGCATTGAAGAAATATGCGCGCGACCTGACGGCAGAAGCCCGGGAAGGCAAACTCGACCCGGTCATCGGTCGCGACGACGAAATTCGTCGGACGATCCAGGTTTTGTCGCGTCGCACCAAGAACAATCCCGTCCTGATTGGTGAACCGGGCGTCGGCAAGACGGCGATCGCCGAGGGGCTGGCATTGCGTATCGTCAATGGCGACGTGCCGGAAAGCCTGAAGGACAAGCAACTGATGGCGCTCGACATGGGCGCACTGATCGCCGGCGCCAAGTATCGCGGTGAGTTCGAAGAACGACTGAAAGCCGTTCTCAACGAAATTCAGGCGGAGAACGGCAATGTCATCCTGTTCATCGACGAGATGCATACGCTGGTCGGTGCCGGTAAGGCCGATGGGGCGATGGATGCCTCCAACCTGTTGAAGCCCGCGCTGGCGCGTGGCGAACTGCATTGCGTCGGTGCGACCACGCTCGACGAATATCGCAAGCACGTCGAGAAGGACCCGGCCTTGGCTCGGCGCTTCCAGCCCGTCATGGTCGACGAACCGACGGTCGAGGACACGATCTCGATCCTGCGCGGGCTGAAGGAGAAATACGAGCAGCACCACAAGGTGCGGATTTCCGACTCGGCGATCGTTGCTGCTGCAACCCTGTCGAACCGCTATATCACCGACCGTTTCCTGCCGGATAAGGCCATCGACCTGATGGACGAGGCCGCATCGCGGCTCAGGATGCAGGTCGACTCGAAGCCGGAGGAACTGGATGAACTCGATCGCCGTATCATCCAGCTCAAGATCGAGCGGGAGGCGTTGAAAAAGGAAACCGATCCGGCCTCCGCTGATCGGCTGAAGCGGCTGGAAACGGAACTGGCCTCGCTGGAAGAGCAGGCAGATGCGCTGACGGCCCGCTGGCAGTCTGAAAAGCAGAAGCTCGGGCTGGCGGCCGATCTGAAGAAGCGGCTCGACGAAGCGCGAAACGAACTGGCGATTGCACAGCGCAAGGGTGAGTTCCAGCGCGCCGGCGAGCTTGCCTATGGCGAGATCCCGAAGCTCGAAAAGGAATTGGCCGAGGCGGAAGCAAGCGATAGCAACGCGTCCTCCATGGTTCAGGAAGTCGTGACGCCCGACGGTATCGCGCATGTCGTTTCCCGCTGGACCGGCATTCCGGTCGACAAGATGCTGGAAGGCGAGCGCGAAAAGCTGCTCAGGATGGAGGACGAACTGGCCAAGTCGGTCGTCGGGCAGGGGGACGCGGTACAGGCGGTTTCAAGGGCAGTCCGCCGCTCGCGCGCCGGACTGCAGGATCCTAACCGGCCGATCGGCTCGTTCATCTTCCTCGGCCCCACGGGCGTCGGCAAGACCGAACTGACCAAGTCGCTTGCACGCTTCCTGTTCGACGATGAGACCGCGATGGTTCGGATCGATATGTCGGAATACATGGAGAAACACTCCGTGGCCCGTCTGATCGGGGCGCCTCCGGGCTATGTCGGATACGAAGAGGGCGGCGCGCTGACGGAATCGGTTCGTCGCAAGCCCTATCAGGTTGTCCTGTTCGACGAGATCGAGAAGGCCCATCCGGACGTCTTCAATGTGCTCCTGCAGGTGCTTGATGACGGCCGACTGACCGATGGCCAGGGTCGCACCGTGGACTTCAAGAACACGATCATCATCATGACCTCGAACCTCGGCGCGGAATATCTGACCGGTCTGCGAGACGACCAGGACAGCGAAGCGGTTCGCGATCAGGTCATGAATGTGGTGAAGGCGTCCTTCCGGCCGGAATTCCTCAATCGCGTTGATGAAATCATCCTGTTCCACCGGCTGCGCCGGAGCGAAATGGGTGCGATCGTCGATATCCAGCTGAAGCGCCTGACCTCGCTTCTGGCTGAGCGGAAGATCACAATCGACCTGCAGCCGGATGCGCGCGAGTGGCTGGCGGAAAAGGGCTATGACCCGGTCTATGGCGCACGCCCGTTAAAGCGCGTGATCCAGAAGTTCGTCCAGGATCCGATGGCCGAACAGATCCTTTCGGGCACGATTGCCGACGGTTCCACCGTCAAGGTCGCCGCCGGGTCCGACCGCCTGCTGTTCTCTACGACGGGAAAGGTCAGCGAAGCGGCCTGAATTCCTGAGCGATGCATGACCTGACGATGGCGGCCTGTCGGCCGCCATTTTCGTTTATGCTCGCATGCAATCCTGCCGGTCGAGTGGTTCGCCGCAGGCGTTTTGGAGGGGCGTTTCGGAGGGAGAGGAGATCAGTTGCTTGCGACTTCGGCCGGCTTGCCGCCCTGGACGAGCATGGTGTCGATGCGTTTGCGTTCGTCCTGGAAGCGGGCAAGCGCCTCGCCCTCCAGCGACTTGCCGCCGGGCAGACGGACCTTCATCGCATCGACCTTGGTGCCATTGACGATCAGTTCGTAATGCAGGTGCGAACCGGTGGACGATCCGGTCGAACCCACCCAGCCGATGACCTGCCCCTGTGTGACCTTGGCGCCGGGAGTTATGCCCTTGGCGATGGCGCTCTGGTGGTTGTAGGAGGATTCATATCCGTTGGCGTGGCGGATGATCGTCTGGTTGCCGTAACCGGATGCCCATCCGGCCTTTTCAACCACGCCATTGCCGGACGCGATGATCGGTGTGCCGCGGGGAGCGGCCCAGTCGGTACCGGTGTGCATGCGCGAATAGCCGAGGATAGGATGCCGGCGCATGCCGAAACCCGATGTCAGGCGCCCGTTCGGGACCGGGTTGCGCAACAGGAACTGCCGGATGCTCTTGCCGCTCTCGTCGTAGTAGTCGACGGAATTGTCGTCCGGGTTCTGGAAGCGGTAAAACGAGGTGACCGTATCCCCGAAGCGCGCGCGGACGTAGAGAAGTTCGCTCTCGTCGGTCGCACGGCCGCTGTCGTCCTCCACCGAGAAACAGGCTTCCATGGTGTCGGTCGGTTTCAGCTGTGCCTGGAAATCGACGTTCGCGGCGAGCAGGCGAATAATCAGCGCGGTCATGTCACGGCTCATGCCGTAGGAGAGCGCGGCACGGTAGATACCGTCATAGACCCGCGGCAGATCGCGGCCGGTCAGCGCGACCGGCGCCTGTTCATCGAAGGCAGTCGCGACCGCGTCGAGTTTGGGTGGCTCCTCGCCTCGGACCAGGCGGCCGGCATCGTTGACGGCAAGCGTCACGATGTGCCCGCCCTGGCGATACAGGCTGATGCGTACGACGCGGGCTTCCTCGCCGCGCTGAATGATGCCGATGCGCAGCACATCTCCCTCGAGAAGATCCGTCGAGCCCGCAAAAGGTGCGAGCACCCGGGCGACATCCTCTGCCTTCGACTTCGGATAGCCGGCAGAGGTCATCACGGCGTCGATACCCTGGCTGCGGCGCACCGGCAGGACGTCATCGGCATATTCCGGCGTCTCCGGTGTCAGCATTTCGGGCGCGGCAACCGACATGTTCTGTTCCACGACGCGCGCCGTCAGGCCTGAAGCAATGTCCATCGCGTCATCTTCGTCAGCGTCGAAGCGTCTCGGGTCGATATAGTAGAGTGCCGCCACCTGGCTCGATCCGTCCGTCAGCACCGAACCGTTCGAGCGCACATTTTCCTCGACCTCATCGAAGGACATTTCACCCGCGAAGGGATGGGTGCTCGATCCGGCGGGGAACGGGACCGTCTTGAGGCTCACCTCCGAATCCACATCCGAGCCATAGAGAGTGCCGGTCCGGCTGGCAGGGGCCGCCGACTTTTCGTTTGTCGCGAAAATCGCCAGCGGATCGAAAGGGGGGTAGTTCTCCTGCACCTGATAGTCGGCCGCGAGCCCCATCTTCACATGGGCGAAGGGTTGCCGGCGAACGACCTCGCGTTCGCCGTCATTGATGACCGTCGATACCTCGATGATCGCCTTGTCGACCGGGCGGGCGGCAATCTTCGGTCCGAAAAGGCGGGCGCCGCGCGTCACCGCTTCCGCCTGGGCGTCGCTGCCACCGGTTACCGCGAAGGCTTCCGCCGGGATTGCAAGTTGCTGACGCCCGTCGAGCGCGGCAAAGAGGGCGACCCCCATCAGGATACAGGAGGTAATGCCGGTCAGGAATGTGCCGGAGAGCCAGCGCAGGGAGATTTCGCGCCGATCCGGGGCACGATGTCCGTCGGCCAGGATGGGCGGTTCGCTGCCCAGCGATCGCAGCATGTTGCGGTCCGTCGTCATGCGGTCGGCATCCGTCCGTTCAAGGGGCGAGGTCCCGTTTGTCCATTTG
>NZ_CP180217.1:3195000-3380000 GCF_047553425.1 Paenirhizobium cremeum | reverse complement strand
GTAAGTTCCGACCTGCACGAATGGCGTAACGACTTCCCCGCTGTCTCCAGCATAGACTCAGTGAAATTGAATTCCCCGTGAAGATGCGGGGTTCCTGCGGTTAGACGGAAAGACCCCGTGCACCTTTACTATAGCTTTACACTGGCATTCGTGTCGGCATGTGTAGGATAGGTGGTAGGCTTTGAAGCTCGGACGCCAGTTTGAGTGGAGCCATCCTTGAAATACCACCCTTATCGTCATGGATGTCTAACCGCGGTCCGTTATCCGGATCCGGGACAGTGTATGGTGGGTAGTTTGACTGGGGCGGTCGCCTCCGAAAGAGTAACGGAGGCGCGCGATGGTGGGCTCAGAGCGGTCGGAAATCGCTCGTCGAGTGCAATGGCATAAGCCCGCCTGACTGCGAGACTGACAAGTCGAGCAGAGACGAAAGTCGGTCATAGTGATCCGGTGGTCCCGCGTGGAAGGGCCATCGCTCAACGGATAAAAGGTACGCCGGGGATAACAGGCTGATGACCCCCAAGAGTCCATATCGACGGGGTTGTTTGGCACCTCGATGTCGGCTCATCGCATCCTGGGGCTGGAGCAGGTCCCAAGGGTTTGGCTGTTCGCCAATTAAAGCGGTACGTGAGCTGGGTTCAGAACGTCGTGAGACAGTTCGGTCCCTATCTGCCGTGGGTGTAGGAATATTGACAGGATCTGTCCCTAGTACGAGAGGACCGGGATGGACATATCTCTGGTGGACCTGTTGTCGTGCCAACGGCATAGCAGGGTAGCTATATATGGAAGGGATAACCGCTGAAGGCATCTAAGCGGGAAACCCACCTGAAAACGAGTATTCCCTATCAGAGCCGTGGAAGACGACCACGTTGATAGGCCGGGTGTGGAAGCGCAGCAATGTGTGAAGCTTACCGGTACTAATAGCTCGATTGGCTTGATCGTTCTCATTGGTAATGCTCATCGAACTTTGTTCGATGATGCCATCTTCTTGTCCTGGTGCGCAAAAGCGCTCCGGACGGGCCGGCCAACAATGCCGACGCGCTTCAGCGCTGTATGGCTGCCTTGCTTGACATCGAGTTTGGCAGCGCTACAGAATGCCAGTTCGTCGCCAAGAGTTTGGTGCGCCGTCTGCAGCGTAGCGATCGAAGATCGCGGCAGCGCAAAGACAGAAGATCAAGACGTGTTTAAAAAGAAAACAGGCGAAGGCCTGCCAGCTTCTCAAATGTTGCGCTTCGCTGACCTGGTGGTTATTGCGGGGCGGCTGCACCCGTTCCCATTCCGAACACGGCCGTGAAACGCCCCTGCGCCAATGGTACTTCGTCTCAAGACGCGGGAGAGTAGGTCGCTGCCAGGTCTGCAAAACGCAACATGCCCATGCACTGGACATGACATGTCCAAAAAGCCGCAAGGGAAAAGGATCAAGACCGTCTTCTCGACACAAAAAAGGGCCTCAAGCCCATAACGAGGCCGCATCCAACGCGGCCTTTTTGCTTTCTCGTCATCATGACGAAAAAAACCGTCAAACCAATCCGTTTGACAAACTCCGCAAGCCAAGCAGGCTTGCACATACGAACAGGCCAAAATCGGCCAGTTCTCTCGGTGACGCGGGGTGGAGCAGCCCGGTAGCTCGTCAGGCTCATAACCTGAAGGCCGCAGGTTCAAATCCTGCCCCCGCAACCAATTCCAGCATAAGTCGCTCTTTGCGCCGATGAATAGCCCCTAGATTTGTAGACGCCTTCTTCCCTAAAACTGAGGCAAGGAGGCCTACATGGTCAAAGGCAATTTCACGGAAGAGTTCAAGCGCGACGCGGTGCGCCAGATCACCGAGCGGGGCTATCCGGTTGCGGAGGTTTCACAGCGGCTCGGGGTCACAGGTCACGTCAGCTCCCCAATCTTGGCATGCAGCGTTTTGACATCGACGGTTGGCCCCGCCGGCTCCGTCTTCCCTTCATCGCCGAAAACGCCTGTCGCCCCCTCAAGGAGCTGGTCTTTCCAATGTTTGATCTAGTTGGCATGCACGTCAAACTGCTGGGATAATTCCACCAGCGTCTGCTCGCCTCGGATGGCGGCGAGCGCCACCTTTGCCTTGAAAGCCGGGCTATGGTTCCGGCGCGGTCGTCTCGTCATGGTTTCTCCTGTTCCCGGCATCTAAGCTGAAGTCAGGCAGAGATTCCACTTATCCTAGCTGTGCAGATTTCCCGAGCCAGTTCTCTGCTGCTGGAGGATTTTTCTGCCGGGCGGGCGAGTGGCCTCCTTCTTCAACGTCAGGTGCATGCGCTCATGCCGGCCATTCTCTTGCGGATGGCCTGGCTTGATGCGCTCAAGCACGATCCCGAGCCGCAGCCACCAGACGGACAGCTTCGAGAGATTATAAAGGCCGTTGGGGCTGGCGAACGGCAGGCCGTTGTCGCTGCGGATCGCGGCCGGCAGGCCGCATTCGGCAAACAGCCGCCGGAATGCGTCGAAGACAGCCCGCTCTCGCGTCGACTCAAAGGCTTCGCAGGCGAGAAGATAACGGGACGCCTGGTCGGTGACCGTCAGTGGGTAACAATAGCGGCCGTCGCCGAGCTTGAACTCGCCCTTGAAGTCCGCGCACCACAGCTCGTTCGGCAGCGATGCCTGAGACAATGCTGTTCCTTCGGCTCGATGGCGTTGCCGTTTGCGCGCATGGGCGACCAGCCCGTGCCGGTCAAGAACGGCATGCACCGTGCTCTTCGACGGCACGCGCACATCGCCGGCCAGGCGTTTCACCAAAAGCTCCCTGATCTTCCTGGCACCCCAATGCGGCTTGTCCTTTTTGAGCCGCACGATCATGGCCTCCACCGGCTCGGGCAACTGGTTGGCATAACGCACCGGCCGCCGAGACCGGTCCGTCAGCGCCTCCAGGCCGTCGTCCTTGTAGCGATTGAAGATCTTGTAGCCGGTCTTGCGCGAGATGCCGAACGACCGGCACACATCGCTCATCCCTTCGCCCTCCAGCAGTCGGGCAACAAATCGTAGACGTTCCTCCATCACCGAAGCCTCTTTCCACGGCATCAACACCTCCCGCCAAAAAGCGAAAAGTGTTACCCATGTCTCCGGTACAAAACGTCACCTATCTCTCAGGTCGGGCACACAAAGATATCGACCCTGAACCGTAGAAATTTCCCATCTTCAAGGAAGCTCTAACTGATCTGTCACTGATGGAAAGCCTCGATGTTGCATTTTTCCGAGGTCCCGCATACTACCTTGAGCACGAGGTTGTCTGGTCGCTGGACAGTGCCAGAAATCTGCAGCAATGCCCTGATGGTTAATGGTATCAAAGAGAACATTGCTCCTTGAATCCTTTCATGGCTTTGAACGCCATGGGTCCGGCGAGTCGAGGATGAATAGGAGCATCTGAAGAGAGTATAAGAGGTTAAATGACCGAAGGTCGACCAGCGGATTTTACAATCTTTGCCCATGTCTTTTACCCTGACACATGGGAGGAAATGGTCAGTGACCTGGATGCAGTGATCCGACAGCCTTTTAACCTCGTCATTACGCGCCCCACGGGCTCCAGCGCAGTGGCGCGACCGCAGAGTGCATATCTTCGTTTTGTGACAGAAATTGAGGTCGAAAATCGGGGCCGGGATATCCTACCGTTTCTGACGGCCCTGAAGCACCCAACCGTCAAATCCTTCGATATCGGTTTGAAAATACATACCAAGCGGTCTCCCCATCGCCGAGATGGAAATGGGTGGAGACAGTTTCTGGTGGGGTCGTTGCTCGATACGGAAGACGACGGGTGCTTATCAGGCCAGAAGTTACTGGCTTGCGAACCTGCGATTGGTTTGATAGCGCCAAGGGCTCATCTCCTGCCCCTCGGTGGGCGTACTGCGCTGAATGAGAAGACCATGATGCAAATTCTGCAACGAATTGAGAATTTGCATGCGTCGGAGAAAGGCGGAGTTGCGTCTCGGGAGTGTGACTTCCCTGACCTTGTCGAAGGTCGTCGCTTTTCCGCTGGAGCGATGTTCTGGTTTCGCCGAACAGCCATGAAAACGGTAACGGATATCGACTTTACCGATCTTTTCGTTCGTGAAAGTGGTCAACTCGACGGAACTGCCGCACACGCCTTCGAACGTATGTTTGCTGTCACCGTTGAGCGGGAAGGTATGATTGCGGCCGCAATGGAGAACGTCAGAGCGATCTTAGATCACCGCGATGCCTCGTTGTCACGGCGGGAACTGACCCAGCTTGTGAACGATAGCTTGGCGCATGACAATCCGTTTGTGCTGCCTTTGGCGGACTTCTGGCGTCGTCACCCCACCCTTTTGAAACTGGCGCACGGGATCTATACAAACCTGCCCCAAAGTTCGGTTCGGCTGTTACGTCGAAGTCTGGGGCGAGGATGGTAACCCCTTGTCCAAGGTTCGAATAGCATTCATCGTGACGGAAGACTGGTTCTTCGTGTCGCATTTTCTGCCAATGCTGCGCGCGGCAAAGGAACTCGGCCTGGAGGTCGTTGTGATTACACGCGTCGGCAAGCATCGGCATCTGATCGAGAATCTCGGAGCGAGTGTCGTTCCGCTGGACATTGAGAGGGGGCACCTCGGTTTTCTGTCAATCGGCTCGTCAATCGTCCGGATTGCGAAGACGCTTAGGCACGAAGAAATCGATCTCGTCCACTGCATTGCTCTTCGTAGTGTTGTCACTGGAGGCATTGCGGCGATGCTGGGCGGGGTAAAGGGCAGAATCTTTGCGATCACCGGCGGGGGATTGCTGGCTGCGGATAAAAGCCCGAAGGCAGCCATAGGGCGTTTTGCTCTGCGATGCCTTTTCCGAATTACCCGCATGGGTGGGCGAAGCCACTTTCTGTTCGAAAACGTCACTGACCCGGAGACGTTCGGGCTGAATGCAGCGGAGCCGGGCGTTACGGTTCTGGGCGGCGCTGGCGTGAATCCAGATTATTACACCCCGCTTCCCATGCCATCCGGCAGCAGCCTCAAGCTTGCGATTGTCGGTCGGCTGGTGTGGTCGAAAGGTGTCGATCTGGCGGTGGAAGCCGTATCAATCGCTCGTGAGCGAGGTCACGATGTTACACTTTCGCTTTTCGGTCTTCCCGACCCATCCAATCCGCGGTCGCTTTCTGTCGAGGCGCTGGAAGCGTGGTCTCGTCTTCCCGGCATAAAGTGGCGAGGTTCGAGCAGCGATGTGCGGGAGGTCTGGGCAGAGCATGATATGTGCTGCATGCCGACACGCGGTGGAGAGGGCCTGCCCCGTTCCATCTTGGAAGCGGCGGCCTGCGGTCGACCGATCCTGACAACCAACGTGCCGGGCTGCCGTGACTTTGTCCGCCACGATCGTGAAGGATGGCTGGCGCCAGTGGATGACGCTGCAGCGTTGGCAGAGTGGATTTGCGCGTTGGCGGGAGATAAGGCGAGCATCGTCGCAGCGGGTTCCCGTGCTCGGGAACGCGTAATGGAGGGATTTACAGAGGCCCGCGTGATGGGACAGGTTCAGGACGTCTATCGCGAACTGTGCAAAGCGATCGGCCGACCACTCTGATTAACGAAAATCTGCGCCGTCTTCTAGCTGCGGGAGCGCGTGCGTCACAGTTGGATGTCCAACTCGGACTTTGCGATCTTCATCAGATAGTGTCCATAAGCGCTCTTGCCGAGTTCGGTCGCGAGATCTTGCAGCTGCCTTTCGTCGATATAGCCCATGCGGTAGGCTATTTCTTCGGGGCAGGCTATCTTGAAGCCTTGCCGCTTTTCCAGCGTGCCGACGAAGTCGGCGGCCTCTAGAAGGCTGTCCGGCGTACCGGTATCCAACCAAGCATAACCTCGCCCCATAACTTCGACCGTCAGTTGGCCTCGCTCAAGGTAGATGCGATTGACGTCGGTGATCTCCAGCTCACCGCGTGGTGATGGCTTGAGGTTGGCCGCGATTTCAACCACCTGTTTGTCATAGAAATAAAGACCGGTGACTGCCCAACTGCTTTTTGGCTTTGCCGGCTTTTCCTCGATCGATAGTGCTTTCATGGTGCTGTCGAATTCGACGACGCCGTAGCGTTCCGGATCGCTGACGTGATAGGCGAAGACCCGTGCGCCGCTCACCGTGGAGGCACCAGCATGCAAAAGCTGCGGCAGGCCGTGGCCGTAATAGATGTTGTCGCCGAGAATCAATGCTGAGGGATTGGAGCCAACGAAATCGGCGCCGATGATGAAAGCTTGCGCAAGGCCATCAGGGCTCGGTTGAACCGCGTATTCGATGGATATGCCCCATTGGCTGCCGTCACCGAGCAGTCGCTTGAAGGCTTCGCTGTCATGCGGCGTGGTGATGATGAGGATTTCCTTTATCCCCGCCAGCATTAACGTTGTGAGGGGATAATAGATCATTGGCTTGTCGTAAACCGGCATCAACTGCTTGGAGACGGCCTTTGTGATCGGGTAAAGGCGTGTGCCTGAACCGCCTGCCAGAATGATACCCTTCATATCTTTTCCTTCCATGTGTGGGCAGCTCGAACAGGCCCTTGCCTAGAGCAGGCGATCCAATACGACATTTGTGGATTCCTTCCAGTCAGGCAGAACGATTCCATAGGCCTGTTTCAGTTTTTCGTTTGAAAGCCGTGAGTTGGCCGGGCGCTTTGCCGGTGTCGGGTAGTCTGTTGTCGTGATACGACCAACGGACACCGACTTGCCGCTCTTGGCCCGCAGAGCCGCAAAGATCGTCTCGGCGAAATCGGCCCAGGTCGCTTCGCCACCGCCAGTCAAGTGGAACACACCACGCAGCTTTGGATCAGGATCGTCACGCAGGCGCTTTGCTATGGCAATCACAGCATCGGCAATATCCAGCGCACTTGTCGGCGCTCCATGCTGATCGGCTACCACGTTGAGCGTATCGCGGGTTTCCGCCAGCCGCAGCATGGTTTTGACGAAGTTGTTGCCAAAAGGTGAATAGACCCAAGCGGTGCGCAGGATGGCATGGTTGGGATTGGCGGCAGCGACGCCTATTTCTCCTGCCAACTTCGAGCGGCCATAGACCGAAACCGGACCAGTCGCATCCGTCTCGACATAAACACCCTGCTTGTCGCCGGGAAATACATAATCGGTAGAAAGGTGTATGATAGGAATACCGAGTTCCCTGGCAACTTCAGCGATCGCCGTGGGCCCGGCAGCATTGACTGCGAAGGCAAGAGCCTCTTCGCTCTCTGCCTTATCGACTGCGGTGTAGGCGGCTGCGGAAACGATCGCATCCGGTCTGATGCCGGCGAGGACCGTGCGCATCGAGGCCAAATCGGTGAGATCCAGTTGCGGACGCCCAACCGCGACTATCTCGACGCCGGCGGCTGGACCACGTTCCAAAAGAGCCGAGACGACCTGCCCTTGTGTTCCCGTTACGGCAATGCGCATCACTCAGTCCTTTTTCAGCACACCCAGGCGTTCTCCCGAATAGACGCCTTTCCTCAACGGCTGCCACCACCATTCGTTTTCCAGATACCAGCGGACTGTCCGTTCGATGCCGCTTTCGAAATTCTCCTGTGCCTTCCAGCCCAGTTCCGTTTCCAGCTTGGTGGCATCGATTGCGTAGCGCGCATCGTGACCGGGCCGGTCGGTAACGAATGTGATAAGATCGCTGTGTGGCTTTGACTGAGGGCGCAATTCGTCCATCAAGGTGCATATGCGGCGTACCACCTCGATGTTGCGGCGCTCGTTGCGGCCGCCGACGTTGTATTTTTCGCCGGGACGTCCGCGTGATGCGATCAGGTCAAGCGCCCGCGCATGGTCATCAACGTAGAGCCAATCACGAATATTGGTTCCTTCGCCATAAACCGGCAGCTGCTTGCCCTCCATCGCGTTGAGGATGATTAGCGGGATCAGCTTTTCCGGAAAATGATAAGGTCCGTAGTTATTCGAGCAATTCGATATAATCACCGGCAAGCCGTAAGTCCGATACCAGGCGATTGCCAAATGGTCACTTGCCGCCTTTGAAGCCGAATAGGGCGAGGATGGATCGTAAGCCGTAACCTCCTCAAAGAGGCCTTCATCACCAAGTGAACCATAAACCTCATCCGTAGACACATGCAGGAAGCGGAACGCTTCCTTCCCGGCGGGCGGCAGGCTGTTCCAATAGTGACGGGCGGCCTCAAGGAGCGAAAACGTGCCCACTACATTGGTCTGAACGAACTCGCCCGCGCCGTTGATGGAACGATCGACGTGACTTTCCGCGGCCAGATGCATAATGCGGTCGGGTTGGAACGTGTCTATTGCCGAGCGCATCTTTGGGAAATCGCAGATATCGGCCTGTAGGAAACTGTAATTCGACGCGCCTTCAATCTCCTTAAGCGAAGCCAGATTGCCGGCGTAAGTCAACTTATCCACGTTCAGGACTTCCGCGCCAATGTTCTTGACCAGATGGCGCACGAGAGCGGAGCCGATAAAACCTGCTCCGCCGGTGACGAGAATACGCATGATCTACTCCGCTTGCAGCCGTAAGGCAGATGGTCAGAATGAAAAGAACGGCGGTAAGTCCGCAAGTTTCGGCTGCACCTTGTCCTTCTCCGACAAAACCGCATTGTCGAGGGGCAGCGGCCAATCGATGCCGATTGCAGGATCGTTCCACAGCAGGCCACGGTCGCTGACGGCGCTATAGGGCGCTGTTACCTTGTAAGAAATTATGCAATCCGGCACGAGTGTGGCAAAGCCATGGGCAAACCCCGCAGGGATCCACAGTTGTTCTCCATTTTCCTTGGAAAGCTCGATCCCGTACCACTTGCCATAGGTTGGCGAACCAACGCGGATATCGACGGCAACATCGAAAATGCTGCCGGCGATGCAGCGAACCAGCTTGCCCTGCGCGAACGGATCGAGCTGAAAATGCAAACCGCGCACCGTACCCACCGCCGCGGAAAGTGACTCGTTTTCCTGAACGAATGTTACGTCCGCCACATTTTCGCGAAACCAGGCGTCCTTGAACACTTCCGAAAAATATCCGCGATGATCGCCCAATCTCGTCGGGGTGATCTTGGCCAAGCCGACCAAAGGCAAAAATTCAATCTTCATCACGTACCTGCATCTTTCCTCAGGTCCGTTCTAGTTGGCTGGCATCAGTTTGCAAGAGGCATCGGATGATTGCCCGGGACATCGCCATCCTAACCAGACACCGGCTCTGCCAGTTGTCGTTTGTTTGTCCTGGCTTTTGCAGTTCCATCGAGTAGTTGCTCAACGAAATCCCGTGCATTGGCGGCGCCGAGCACCATGGGCGATCCGTCGTTCCGCAGCAACGAATGTGCGGAGATGGCAGTTCCATCTCCAGGCGCGACCAGCCCGAATGTCCTCACCCCGCGCGCGACGGCAATCCTGACCACGGAAGCAGTCAGACTTTCCGGGTCCTTTAGGGAATCGCCGGCCGTCAGCAGAAAATCTACGGTGCGCAGTATGCGATCATCCTCAGCCATGATGGGTTCGGCCTCGAGGGCGTATGGAATTATCTGGCGTTCGATCAGGGGCCGTGTGGAACCGGCAAGTGCATGCGGCGTCACCAGGACTCGTAAAAGAACATCCTCTCGGTGACGCAGTTCATCGATAATGGACAAAAGCTGTTCGGAACTCTCCGGGGCATCGAGCAACACCGCGACCTCTCCCGCACAGGGAGTCTTTACATAACCTGGGCGAATCTTTGTTGTCGCATCGTCGATGAGGGTGGCCCAGGCCTTGCCGATGGCTCTGGGGGAATAGGTTGCGGCCAATATTGGCCGAGCAGCGGCGATTGCGTCGGCGCGTTCTTTTGCTCCATCCTTTCCAAGGAAACGACGCAGGCCCGCTTCCCAGTCGTCGAAGCCCACGGCTCCCGCCAAGGGCTCCATCGAAGCGAGACGGGTTGTCACCACTGGCACGCCATATTCAAGCGCAAGCACTGCCCGGTTCGCAGACTTCGTGACAGAGAAAGCGTCCATGCCGAATGGCAGCAGACATATGTCGGCCTCTTTGAGGCTGTCAAAAACAGCTTCCGTGGACCAATTTATATAACGCCTTGGGACGTCGATTTGAGCGATTGCGCTATCGAACAGATCCTTCTTGTTTGAGATAACCGTCAGTTCCAACGGAATATCTTTGTTCACGGCTTCAAGAGCCGGAGCTGCAAGCAAAAGAGCCAACATGCCGAAATCGCTATGTGCCGCACCGTAATTTCCGAACCACACGACGGATTTCAGGTGGCCCTGGGTGGCGTTGTTTGCGCATGCAGACTTTAATTCGTCAACGGTTGCAGCCTGAGGGCCTTTGCTCGGCGGAGGAGGGGTTCTGCGGTCGAGTCGGGAAAGCCTCGTGCCGAAGAGCCTGAACGCGGTTGAGATTTTGCGTCTCAGGATCATCATCGCGTCTGCCGGATGGCGTGCTGCATGAGCCGCAAACCGAGAGCCGCGTTGCGCGATGGCGGCAGGCCGTTTCTCGGCGGGTTTTACCGCCTCCTCCTGAAGTCGCTTTGCTGCTGCGAAGCTGGTCCTTGTCTCAACCTGATCGGGAATGACGACGAAGCGCGCCCCCGGTCTCAACATTGGTCTTAAGGCTTCAGAAAGCGCCGGGCTCGGAACGACGATTGCATCAGCGAAAGCACCAATACCGGCGAAACGAAGGGCCGGGTGCAGATCGGGTGTTTTGGGGTAGTTCGCCACAATGATATTGTCGCACAGATCGATCAGTACCTTGACGCCCTGATCCTTGGCCAAGCCTGCCAACTTCACGCTGTCGCTGTCGAGAAGTTTGACGAAAACAATCGCATCGAGCCCTTTAAGGTGTGGAATTACCTCTTTCGAGGAGCGGTAGAATACGCTTTCTATGTCAAGTTCGCCTAAGGCAAGCGCAGGATAATAACAGCGGTAGCGCGTGCTCGCCACCATGTAGCTGAGCTGGGGGCTGACCCAGGCAACTCTGGCGCGGGGGAGATCTGTCATTAAAATCTCTCGACTTGATGGAAGTTACCAGCCAATAATCACAGACCTTGCGCGCATACAACAGCATAGCGCAACTTTTGAGTACGGTTCGCAATGGTTTCAAGATGTTGTCATGTTTATGACGAAATTGCCTGCGTTTCCCGGAAGACGTTATTTTCAGCAACGCTGACAGATGATGCCAGAGCAACGCTTCCGCTTTACACTGTAGATGGCAGCGGTTCGGCCCTAACCGGCAGCCGCCTTCTCCGCCTCCAGCAAAATAGGGCAGGCGGATTTCCACACGCTCCAGTCTGCGTCTTCCAACATGCGAATTGGCCTGGCTTCAGAGCTGTTGATTGATCTCCGGCCTGTCATGGTATCTGGAGATGATTGCGGCGCGCTCCGTGGCAAGTCCAGCAAGCTTCAATACGCGCTCAAGCTGAGCGGCCATATGGTTGAGCCCGTGATGACTGATGAGCCGTTTGCGCGCGTTTGCAAGTGTTCGTTCTGCCAGCGCGCGGTCAGCAAGAACTTTCGGAAGTTCTTCGGTCCATTGCGTATCGCCAATCCGTACTGCTGCACCATTCTGACTGCAATCTTGATAGATTGGGTGATCCGAGACGATGGTCGGGATACCAGATGCTGAATATTCCACCCATTTCGTATCGGTCTTGGCCTCGTTGAACCGGCCGGGGCGCAGCGGGGCCAGTCCCCAATCCCAGCGCATGGCGGCAAGTTGACGCAAAAATCCGTCATAATCGCCGACGGCGGGCAAGTGCTCGACGCGTGCACCGAAGGCACCTAGCTCCGGCGGAGGCTGCAACGAGCCGAAGACGGTGAAGTGCAGATCCGGATTGCTGGTAAGGGCTGCGACAACGCCAGGTAATGCAAGCTGGAGATCGGCGGCGTGACTCGACGACGCCATATAACCAAATCTGGGTCTGATCGAGCCAGCGGAGCCAAGCGTTGAAATCGGATCGCTTGCGCTAGCAATTTCTCCGACGAACAAGCGAGCAGAGATCTGTGCATGCTCACGCAGTTGTTCAGCCAGTCTTGCCGTCGAGAGGTATGCGGTATCTGCCCCCTTGAGCAAGGTTCGGATTGCCTGTTGGCGCGCCGGAGCGCCGTATTTCCTGGCTTTTTCGACGCCAGCCTCGGGCGGAACCTCGAAAAGGTTGTCATCGATATGATAAACAAGCGGCACGTTCTTATCGGCGCATATTTGCAGAAGCGTTTCGGCAAGCGAGCCGCCATAGCGGCTGACGAATATGAGATGTGGGGCCGCTTGCTGCCAGGCGTCGGCAAGAAGTTGTTGAGCCGTCCCTCCTGATTTCACAGCAAGACGTTCGTCTTCTTCCGTTACGACCACCATTCGCAGATCGCCAGCCGCTACCGCTGCTTGAGCTGGACGAAGAAGATTGATCTGAAGGGTTGCCCCCGCAGCGTCGGCAACTACCAGCAAGCGGAGCTTTGCCCTGTCGGGATCTTCCGGTCCCAGCAAACGCCCAACCGAACTGGATGATCGATAGCGTCGCTTGGCCATCGATATCAGTCGAGCAAACGAGTCCTCTATCCACTGTGCCATAGCTAGGTACTCTTATCACTCAGGTCGCATATCAAATTGCACCATCGCTCTATTCGAGCGTTGATGCTTTTGAAGCGGGGCGCGGCAATGCCTGTTTCTCTGCCGAACGGTCTCGGTCATTTCACTCGCTTCCCATATTGGGATCACGCCACAAGATCCAGCCAAAGTCCTTGTTGTTCGGAGATGTGCTCAGGAAAAAGTTTGAGAACAGCCCTTTCTCGATTGCGATCATAGCCAACTGGCGGAACGCGCTCGGAGTGTAATAGTGCGCGTGGATGGAATAATTTCGCGCGGCCAGATCCTCCGGGGTGTTATACGGAGCCGTATACTTGCACCATTTCTCGTATTTTGCCGACGTCAGCGCCCAAGCGCCTGCTTCATACTCCGAGAGCCAGTCCGTCGGTGTGCTCGCCGGTTGGCGCAAATCGAAACAGTAGCGCAGGTCAGGTACGACGCCCACGACAACACCTGTCGGTTTGAGCCTGTTCGACCAGTTTTCCAAAACCCCAAGCGGATTCATGAGGTGTTCGAAAACATGGTTTGAAAAAATGAAGTCGAGACTTCCCGTTTCGCAGCATTCGATGCGTTGAGCATCGCCAAGGATGTAACGAGACCACAATTCCTGCTTTTCGGGGGTAACTTCAATATGTTTACCGTAATTTCGCAGCCATTCGTCGATGGGCAGCGCTTCCAGATAGCGTACATCCACGTCGGCACTCGGCTTCACGAAGGGATTGCTTCCGGGGCCGACTTCAATGCCCGTGCCCCGGAGATAGCCGCGTGTCGCCGCACGCGGGTCGAAGACAGGGCCTGATTTCAATTCGAGAGGCTTATCGCTCGAATTGACGATCTCGAGATCGTATCCATCGGTGTAGCCGATCCAGCTTGGCCACGTGAGCAAAATGGCGCCTTTCGAATCAAGGCTCGCGACCGAATCCGCTCGGCGACCATCGGAGGAACAGACATTGATTTTTATAGGCGAGGGGGTGTTTTCGGCTCCCACGAGGCTCCAGCCAAAATCGCGCGGGAATGTTTCCATCACAGCGAACTCGTCAATCCGCTTCAACTTCAACCGCGCGCCGGGCTGTAGGGTCACACCGCAGAACCATTGTGGTTTATCATAGCGAAAGGGCTCGACGCTCCCGTCAAGGATCTCTACACATCGATCATTGCGTTTGACGATATCGAATAGATTCACACGAATACTCTGCTTCTAGGAGGGGATGGGCTGCTGCCCTATAGTCCATACCCCGTGTCGGTCTCCTCGCCAACACCGCCGCGCGGTGCTTCTTTAACGCAAACGTGGAACCTCACAGGCAAATCTGCCTCACCCGACCCAACGGCAACCCGATGAAGTCGTTTAGGTGGGAAAATATATAAAGATTTCACGCTTTAGCCACGCATGCACGTTTGCCACGGCGGGGAAGATCGAGACGGGCGAGGCTGGGGTTCCAAAGCCGGGGCACTGAAGAAGGCTGCTCTCCAGCGCCTCGTGCAAAGGGGCATTTAGCCCATGATGCGGCGTTTCAACGAACTCAAGGTTCCCAGGATGCCGCTGCTCGCCGCGTGGGCAACGGATGCAGCTGGCCCTTTTTCCTTCGCAAGCTTGGCCTCGTAGGCTTTCACGGCTGCCGCTCGCTCGCGCGCTGCCTCGTAGACCGCTTTATGCTTGACAAAGCCGGCAGCCGCGTCGATGGCCTCATAGCGCTTAACCTGTTCCGGCGTGATCGCCCGCACAGGGCCGGCTCCGGCATCCTTGATCTCCTGGATCACGGACGGGCGGATGTAGCCCAGATTGACCTCTTCCTCAATCTGGCTCAACTTCATCGAGCCATTCTCAAGCATGATGCGAACTTCTTCGAGGAAGAGATAGCCGGTCGGGTTGTTGGCAAAAACCCAGGGTTGCGTGTTCATGTCCGTCCAGTGGATCAAGCCGGTCTTGTTGGGCTCGTAGTGCTCCAGGCTATTCCACTCGAACGGCACGCCGTAGTTGATCTCCGACTCATCCAGAATGCACATGTCGTAGAGCAGATCCTGATAGGTGTATTGCCCATCAAGGCCGGCAATTATCTTTACCGGATCCCAATCGGAAAGAGCTTCGCAATCGAGCAGCATCACAGAGCATTGTTTGACGCGCTTCTTGAGTGCGCCGGGCTTAGATTGGTTCTGTGCCTGATCCGGCAGTTCCTCTTGGATGATGACCTTGGCGCCGTTGAAGGGCAGGTTCCACAACTCCCGGAAATCGCGGAAGACCAGCATGTCGGCATCAAGGTAGATGGCCCGGCCCTTGTATCCCATCAACTGCGGAATGGCGAAGCGCGTGAAGGAAAAGCCGGTACGCTTTCCTTGCCTTATATCCTTGGGATCAGGCAGCACCACGTCATGCATCGACCGCAGCTTGATATTCATGCTGGTGTGGCGCTTGATGGAATGCTCGAGAACAGGGACCGCGAGAAGCTGTGATCGGTCCGAGCCCACGAATATGTAGGCGGTGTCGCTGTCATTTTCGTTCGTCATGCCGAACTCCATTCTTGCCTGAAATAATTCCTCGCGCACGAGTAGCGCCGGACTCTAAGCACCTTTAGCGTCGTAAGCAAGCCATACGCTCGGCCGTTCACCGGGCTGAATACAGATTGATTGTCATGGATTTAGCATTTCGCAACTTGTTATGCGATGTCGCTCGAGCCGCCTGAGCCAAGGACCAGTCCGGATACCGGCTTGAGTAACAAGGCCTCATGCGGTACAGAGCGGTCGAAGGGAAACGGAAATGAATGTCTTGAAGAAGATTTTGAAGTCTTTCAGCGGTTCTTCCGCGAACCGTGTGAATGAGATGCCTGTCGCCCATGAGGTACAGGTGCCCGCCAAGGATGAGGCCCCGGCACCTGCCGCGCCTCAGAAGGTGGAGGAGAAGACGGTTTATCCGGCAGGCGAGGTTCCGATCCCTGGCGTCGACAATCTTCCTGATGACGAACTCGATCGTTTGAACAAGCTGCTGCCGTGGGCGGCTTTTGTTCTGGATAGCAAGGGGCGCCAGTTCGGTGTCGCGCATTCCGCGATCAAGCGCAACGTTCCGCAGGCAATGCCTGATCCGCGTATCGTCGAGCTTGATCGGCGCATTCCGTTGCGTGATCTGACCGTGTTTGAGATCGGCTGTTTCGAGGGTATTCATACCTCCGCGCTGGCAATGCACGCTAGGCGTGTGCTAGCCTGTGACAGTCGCATCGAAAACGTTGTCAAGAGCATCGTCCGCTGTGCCATGTACGGCACGTCTGCGCACATCTTTCGCTGGGATGCTGAGGAAGCCTTGCCTGCCGGCGTTTCGGTCGATTGTGATGTGCTGCACCATGTGGGCGTTCTGTATCACCTGACGGACCCGGTCGGACATCTGAAGACGTTGTTGCCGCACGTGCGCAAGGGGGTCATGCTCGACACCCAGATCGCGCCAGAAGATGCAAAGGCGCTTACCTACGAATCCGGCGGACGGACATACCGATATCATCACTATCGCGAAGCGGGTCGTGAAGCGCCGTTTGCCGGCATGCTCGATCACGCCAAGTGGTTGTTCAAGGACGATTTGCTGGCGCTTTTGGCCGAGGCTGGCTTCGATTCCATCGATGTGGCCAATTTCGAGATACAGCGCAACGGTCCCCGTATCCTGATCTATGCAACTCGCAGCAGCAGTGGCAGCTGAGACGGTCGGAAAGCCGCTGGTAGCGGGCGCGCAGCTAAATTCAGGCAATGAGAAGGCCGCGAAAGCAATGATGCAAACCTTTGGCGAGATCTCGCGCAGCGCTCGGCTGGCGTGGGATCTTGCGCATCGCGACATAGCCAGCCGCTATGGCAATTCCATCGGCGGTCTTTTGTGGCTTGTAATCACCCCCGTGAGTTTCGCGGGGATTTACTGGATGGTTTTTGGCTATTTCCTGCAACTTAAGTGGCTCAACCCTGCAACGGGGGTGCAGGTTCCTTACATCGTGCCGCTTTTTGCTGGTTTGGCAACCTACCTGCTTATCAATGACGTTGTCATGTCGTCGTTGTCGACCTTCAGGATGAAGCGGGAATATGTCAGGAGGGCCGCGGTTCCCATATGGGTGCTGTGGCTTTCGACGCTGATGCGCGTTGCTGTCGGTTCGGTGGTGAATTTCGTGGTTCTGGCTGCCATGGCCTTTTTCACGGGGCTTATGTCGCTGAATTCTCTATTGGCGATTCCCCAGGCGTTCCTGCTGGTGGTGGTCGCGGCAAGCGCTCTTTCTCTCTTTCTTTCGCTGCTTGGCCCGTTTTTCAAGGATCTTGACGAGCTTTCGCGTATTCTTCTGCGCGTGCTGTTCTATACTTCGCCGGTTACGTATCCCCTTAGCGCGGTGCCCGAGCGTTTTTCTGGCTTTATGTGGGCCAACCCTTTGACTGTTCTCGTCGAAGCTATACGCAATTCGTTCGTTTTCGGATTGCCGCCAGCGCCTGTTTCTTATGTCGTGACGTTCGCTTCTTCCGTGGCACTTTTTGGGGCGGGAATTTGGCTTTATTCACGCCTGAGAGGACCGATCGTCGATGTCGTCTGATGTGCTTCTGCAAGCTCACGGTGTCTCCAAGACATATTCCATGTCGTTGTCTCCTCGCGAGCGATTTTTCGAGGCGGTCTTTGGCTGGAGACCGAACAAGCCGCACCATGTGGTGCTGGAAGACGTGGACATCGAAGTTCGTCGGGGTGAGACGCTTGGCATCATGGGCCGCAACGGCGCGGGCAAGACCACGTTGCTCGGCATTCTTGGTAACGTAATCGAGCCGTCTTCCGGCACCATCACGCGCCATGGCCGCATCGCCGTCCTGCTTGCTGTCGGGGCCGGCTTCAATCCACAGTTTACCGGTCGTGAGAATGCCGAACTCTTTTGCAGCCTGATGGGTCTGAGCAACGCAGAAACCGCCGAGCGCATGAGTTCCATTATCGCGTTCGCCGATCTTGAAGACTACTTCGACATGCCGCTCAGAACCTACTCGTCAGGCATGATGGCGCGCCTCGGTTTCGCTTGTGCGATCCATGTCGATGCTGATGTTATCATTATTGATGAGACTTTGGCGGTCGGCGATGCCAATTTCCGTGTCAGATGCTATGAGCGTATCAAGCACATGCAGGATAGTGGCCAGACATTCCTTCTCGTCAGCCATAGCCCAAACCTGATCGCCAACTTCTGCACGCGGACGATTGTCATCGAGAAAGGCCGAAAGGTGTTCGACGGCTCTCCCCTGGATGGACTCAACACCTATAAGGATATTCGCGAAAATCTTGCGGCCGGGAAAAAGCCTGCCACGGGGGGTGTCAACGGCTCCGATCTCGTGGCGTCAAAGCTTCGACTTGAGAATGTTCGCTTCAACGAGGTTACGGGCGACAACGGTGTCAAACGTGGCATTTTGACCTGTGAACTGTTTGCTGAGGCCGATGTTGCAAATCCTGTCGTGAGTTTCGGCATCCGCAACCAGGAAGGGATCGTGATCTGCAGCTACGACAGCGAGCGTGACGCGAACCAACTGAAGCCGCTTTCGAGCGGTGAACGGCTGCCGCTGGTGCTGCAGTTCGACAATATCCTGCTCGCAGGAGCCTATTTTATCAGCGCGCGTGTAGCCGAACAGGTCGGTGACGTGACGCTTACCCTCGGGACCCATCACAACGTCGCCCGTTTTGACGTCGTAAGTAGAGGGACAAACTCGGGGCTGGTTAATCTCAACGCAACGCTGGCTACGGCCACCGCTTCGCATAATGACGGTACGTCACAGGTAGCAATTGGATGACAACAACAAAAGATCCCGCCAAGACCCCGAAGCGGCCGCCGGTATACAGCGTCCGACAGGAACTTCCCCACAATCGGCCTTACGAACTCTATTATGCCGAGAAAGTACCTTTGCTTCAGGTCTTTGAGAAGGCTGCTCTGGCTTGGGACAACCGCTCGCGTTCGGGTATTCTGGGAAAGCTGGCGCGGTCGGCTGGCCTCGGGAGGCCGATGCAGGCCGCGGAATGCGGAGTTTACCGCGGGCATTCGCTGGTCGCATGTCTGCGGATTGCAAGGGATCTGCGCGTGCCGGTCAATTTTGTCGGGCTGGACAGCTTCGCAGGCTTGCCATCGCTGGTCGAAGAGGACCTGAAGGTCGCGCCCGAAAACGCGCCTTACCGGAAAAAGGTGCTCTTCGATGACACCTCGTTCGAGGCCGTTAGCGAACTCGTCAAATCCGCCGGTTTTGCTGGCAACGCCAAATTGATCCGCGGCTTTTTCGTGGATACTTTGCCGACGCTCGAGGAAACCCGTTACGACTTCGTCAACATTGACTGTGATCTATACGCGCCGCATATCGAGTGCCTCGAATATTTTTATCCGAAGATGAACCCAGGCGGCATTATCTTCTTTGATGATTATCACTCTCACGATTTTCCGATGGCCAAGGACGCCATCGATAAATTTCTGGAGGATAAACCTGAAATTCTTCTGCACCTGCGGTTCGGACCAGAGGGTACCAACCATACCAAGTGCTACATCGAAAAGCTGTAGCAGAGGAAACATGGCCGCATGTCGGAAAGTGTGACTATTGATCCCACCGCTCGCATTGACGAACGCGCTGTCATTGATGCGGGCGGCGGCAGCGTGAAAATTGGACGCAAGACCACAATCGCCTCGTTTGCCATGATCCTCGCGCATGGAGGTTCCATTGAGATTGGCGACTTTTGCAGCGTCAATCCGTTTTGCGTTTTATACGGCCATGGTGGTCTTAAAATCGGAAATTATGTGCGTATCGCCACGCATACCGTGATAATTCCGGCGAACCATGTTTTCGATGATCCCGACACTCCGATCACAAGCCAGGGATTGACCAAGCTCGGCGTCACGATCGAAGATGACGTTTGGATTGGTGCTGGTGCCCGTATCCTTGACGGTGTGACGATAGGAAAAGGCGCGGTTATCGGGGCAGGAGCCGTCGTGACAACCAGCGTGCCGGAGCGGGCTATTTTCGCCGGCGTTCCCGCGCGAAAAATCGGGGAACGCGGCGCAAACCGGTCGACGACCTGACGAGGTGCTGATTTCCAGCGCAAACGGTAGCTGAGCCGCAATCTCAGGGAGTGTTCGTGTGGCCGAGAACGACGGGCGAGTTGAGTTAGCAGACAAGGTGGCAAAGGGTTTACCTCGGCAACTGCGCATTGCGGTGGTGGCTCGGGGTATAGACAGGGCAAGTGTGCAATTCGTTCGGCGAGCGTTGTGGCCAGCTTCGGCCTGGCAATCCGCCGGCTATCGGGTCGACATTTATCTGACACCACCATCGCGAACCCGGCTGAAGCATTATGCTGCGCTTGTGATGATCGAGCCCTCACGTACAGACGACTTGAACTGTTGCGACGAGGCAGTCAAGCTCGGCTTGGCGCTCCTTATCGATGTCGGTTTACCTGAAACCGTGCATCTTTCCGGGGCGAGTCGGTTGACCGCAATTTCGGCGACGACCCGCGATTGCCTGGCATTGGCAACGGTCATTACGGCAAGGTCTTCTGCAGCGGCGGAAGACCTTGCCAGCCTTGTGCCTTTCGACGTGGAGACGGTGGTGATCCCGGATCCATCCGAGGCTGCTATTCGGAAAGCCCGGTTGTTGGAGGTCTTCCGGGGTGAGCTTCGCGGAGCAAGGATACGAAGCCGCTTATCGTCGGTGCCGCAGCAGTGGCTGTCGCCGCGAGGTTCGCTTGCCGCTCCATGGCGCATGTTCAATATGGCGCGCTCGATTCCGTTTTCCTGGTGGCTGACGCGCGTGCCCAGCGCAGTGGCAAGACGGATTTTGAGGCGATTTGGGTTGATCGCTGGTCGGGCGTTCGAAGCGTCATCTGAAGTAGAGGCAAAGCCGGCATCGAAGGCAGCGGACCATGGCGTTGTGGCCACGCCCGTCGCAGATGCCAGCCGTCAACTCACGCCGCATGTGGACCCGGCGACAAGTGCGCGGCAATGGATCGACGTTATGGAGCGCGCCCTACTGACCGCCGCGACAGGGCTAAAGCAGGCCCCGCGGGTTAAAGTCCTATTTTTGCTGGACCTGATCCAGGATCTTGATGTGCTGTTGCCGATTGTGGAGCGGATGCGGACGGATCGCCGTTTCACATTGACGGTTGCGGTCACGGACTGGCTGGACAAGGTTTCCCCGCGGGTATCGCGCGAGCTGCTTGCTCGGTCTGTGATCCCGTTGATAATCACCAAGAAGGACGCTATCGAGGGGTCGGAGCCTGACCTCGGCCGAATAAATGCTGTCGTCACGGCCTGTGAAACCAATCACCCCGCGCATCGCGTACCCCATGCGGTTGTGCGTCGCGCCAACAGTCGCGGCATTCCGACTTATACGCTCCAACACGGGTTGGAGAATGTCGGGCTTACCTATTTCGAGTCTTATCCCGATCACGAAGGTCCGATCGAAATGGCTTCCTCGACCATTCTGACCTGGGGGCCAGTCGAGAAGCTGCCGGCAGAGATGAACCCCATGATGCGGGTACGCTGTCTGGCTGTCGGGACGCCTAAGCCACCGCAGGCAACAAGGGTGGAGTTGCCTCTTCGGTCGCAGGGGATGGTCGTGGCAGTGTTCGAGAACCTGCATTGGGAGCGTTACACCGATATCTATCGCGGCGCCTTCATCCGGGATCTTTGCGAGGTCGCGGCCGCGCGCCCGGCCATAACGTTCCTTTTAAAGCCACATCACGCGGGCAAATACCTTGCCAAAAACAATCATCTGCTGGCGGATGCCCCGAGCAACATCGTTTTGGCCGATCCTTCGGTGCAGCCTTGGGAAGCCTACACAGCCAGCGCAATTATCGGCTCTGTCGATGCGGTTATCACAACGCCGTCCACGGTCGCTCTCGATGCTGCCCGAGCAGGTTGCGCCGTCGCGGTTGCTGGTTATGGAATGGCGCTGCCGGTTTATGAACCTTTGCCGGTTTTGACCGGCACTGGCAATTGGCTGAGTTTCATCGATGACGTTACCGCCAGGTCGATCGATTTGCAGTCTCGTCTGGAAGAATTTCGCATGCGACATGTTGTGGAGGGCGACGCCGTTGGTCGTATCCTTCATAAAATTCTCGCGGACGCCGGCCGCGTTAGCGAAGTGAAGCAGTCAGAACAAAAGGCATGATGAAGGTTCCCGATATGCCAACGTTACCCCGGCGCCTCCTTGCGGCTCTGCGCAGACGACTTGGCGAAAGCTCGAAGGCTCCCCCCCAGGCACATGCTGAAGGCCCGTTGACGTATGCCGATTGGGTAAGCCGCTACGCGACAATCGGTTCCTCCGAGCGCCGCCGTCTCGTTGATCTACAGCAGAAACTCGTCAGGCCGCCGCTGATGTCGGTGCTGATCGACGCGCAGAATGCCGGTCCCGAGCAAATCGAGCTGACCCTGCGTTCCATAAGTGAGCAAACCTATGATCGCTGGGAAGCAATCCTCGTCAATCTCCCTGCCGAATGCCGAATCCGGAAGGACGGGGTACAAGTCAAGATGTTTACGGCCAAGCGGTTCGATAGCGGGGTCGTTGAAAAGTTGCTGGAGATCGCCTCGGGTACCCTTCTCGTGCCGGTAACTGCAGGGGATCAGTTGTCCCCGGCAGCTTTGACGGTTTTCGCGCTTGGATTTGCGGAAACGCCCCATGCGGTCGCGCTCTACGCAGATGAGGATCGCATCGATTTAGCCGGGCGACACACCGATCCCTGGTTCAAGGGCGCCTGGAGTCCCGATCTAGTGTTGGCCCAAGCCTATACCGTAAGGTCATGCGCTTTGAACCGCGAGGTGGTTGAGGCTGCAGTCTCGCAAGTCATCGATTCATGCTCGTTGACAAGCGTAACCTATGCGATCTGGCTGTGGATTGCTGCACATGACGAGCTTTCGATCCGGCATCTGCCGTTCCTGCTTTATCATCAAAGGGCCGATGCGCCTCGCACGGAGCCTGCCGCCTTTGCTGATGTAGTCCGGACTTCACTTTTCGTGCGACAGCATGGCCTTGAAATTCGCAGCAATGACAACAGGGGAGCCGGCTTCCGTCATGTTGTCTGGCCTACGCCGTCGCCTGCACCACGAGTATCCCTTTGTGTCCCGACTCGCGATCGTGTGGAATTGCTCGCGAACTGCATCGAAGGGCTGCGTCACCGTACCGACTGGCCTGATCTCGAGATACTCATTGTTGATAATGGTAGTGTCGAGGCAGAAACCCTTGCCTATCTCGGCAGCCTTGCCAACGACCCACGGGTAAAAGTGCTGCGTGATGATGGTCCGTTCAACTTCTCGCGGCTTAACAATCTTGGTGCTGCAGCCTCAACCGGCACGTTGTTCGGCCTCATCAATAACGACCTCGCCGTCAAGGAAGCCGGCTGGCTGCGTGAAATGGCAAGCCTTGCCGTGCGTCCTGATGTCGGTGCCGTCGGAGCGCTGTTGCACTATGGCAACGATACGGTTCAGCATGCTGGCGTCGTGATGGGAATCGGCGGTCTGGCTTCCCATATCCACAAGGGCCTACCCGCCGGGCAGCAGGGCTATCAGGGTCGCGTGGTGGTAACGCAGGATGTGACATGTGTCACCGCGGCGTGCCTTGTCACGCGGCGTGATGTTTACGACCGCCTCGGTGGACTGGATGAGGAGCGTTTCCCCGTTGCATATAACGATGTGGACTTCTGTCTGCGTGTGCGCAGCGCCGGGCTCAGGGTGATTTATGCCCCACATGCCCTTTTATATCATCTGGAGTCTGCTTCTCGCGGGCGAGATGATGGAGGGGCGCGCCGGGCCCGGCTTGAGCTCGACAAGGCAGCCATGCGGGAAAGATGGGGAGAGAAACTCGCTGAAGATCCGTTCTACAGTCCAAATCTCTCCAACAAGGCGACGGATTGCCGACCGGCATTTCCTCCACGTGTCTTGCCGCCATGGGCAGAGGCCTTCGGGGATCAGGGTGTTTGAGGTCCAAAAGAGCCCGGCTGCGGGATCTTTCGCAGCGGCATAACCTGGAGCGAATGGCGGTGGCGTAGCGTTCAGGCGCCTTGGGGCTGGACGTTTCCCACGGTCATGCCTGAGAGCTCGATGGTGTAGATGACTGTCTCTTCTTCCGGGGAAAGGTCGACACGGTCTCCGCGTCGTATTCCCGTCAGAGTGTCCATGGGAGCGGCAGGGAAGTGATCTTGTCCAACCCTGGCCATAACACGGCCTTCGAAGACGAGAATCATGTCGTCGCATTCGACGTCGATTGCCGCCGATTGCCTGATGACGTGCCTTTTCATGATGTGCGTGAAATAGCCGCGTCGGGTCATGACATTGAGGTCGGTGGTTTCGCCGGCGATCACTGTGGCCTCGATCGGTGTTTCGCCGGAGAAGGAATAGGGCGCGCTGTCGTGACCGAGGGTTATTTCGCTTCCGTTGGAATTCAGGAGGATGCCGTTTCCCTGCAAGACTGCGATCGTCCGGTCTATGCCTTCGAATTGCGAGAAAGGGCCGGGCCCGGCAACCGTCGCCATGCTGATCCGCCAGAGAAATTCCGGATGGATTTCCCGGTCCAGGTGGACGGCTATCTCTCTGGTCAATCCGCCGCCATTCTTCCAGGGAGTGACCGGAAGATCGTCGTAACGTAAAAGTCTCACCTGCACCTCCCGGTGTTGGGCGAAGGCCTTCCGGGGACGAAGGCCTTTGCCGGTTCATCAGTTTCCGAGAATACCGGGGAGACGAAGCCCCTTCTCGCGGGCGCAATCAGCTGCGATGTCATAGCCGGCGTCGGCATGGCGCATGACGCCGGTTGCCGGGTCGTTCCACAGAACACGCTCGAGGCGGCGGGCGGCATCATCGGTACCGTCGGCGCAGATGACCATGCCGGAGTGCTGAGAAAAGCCCATGCCGACGCCGCCGCCATGATGCAGCGAGACCCAGGTCGCACCGGACGCACAGTTCAAGAGCGCATTGAGCAGCGGCCAGTCTGATACGGCGTCGGAGCCGTCCTTCATCGCTTCCGTCTCCCGGTTCGGGGAGGCGACGGAGCCCGAATCGAGGTGGTCGCGGCCGATGACGATCGGCGCCTTGAGCTCGCCGTTGCGGACCATCTCGTTGAAGGCGAGACCCAGCTTGTGGCGATCGCCGAGGCCGACCCAGCAGATGCGGGCGGGCAGGCCCTGGAAGGCGATGCGTTCGCGCGCCATGTCCAGCCAATTGTGCAGGTGCTTGTTGTCGGGAAGAAGTTCCTTCACCTTGGCATCGGTCTTATAGATGTCCTCCGGATCGCCGGAAAGCGCCGCCCAGCGGAAGGGCCCAATGCCGCGGCAGAAGAGCGGGCGGATATAGGCCGGCACGAAGCCCGGAAAGGCGAAGGCGTTCTCGAAACCTTCCTCCTTGGCGACCTGGCGGATATTGTTGCCATAGTCGAGCGTGGGGATGCCCATGTTCCAGAAATCGACCATTGCCTGCACATGCACTTTCATGCTGGCACGCGCCGCCACTTCCACCGCCTTCGGGTCGCTTTCCTGCTTCGCCCGCCATTCGGCGACTGTCCAGCCGGACGGCAGATAGCCGTGGATCGGGTCGTGGGCGGACGTCTGGTCCGTGACGATATCGGGCTTCACGCCGCGGCGCACGAGTTCAGGGAAAATCTCTGCGGCATTGCCGAGCAGGCCGACGGATTTGGCTTCGCCGGCCTTGGTCCACTGGTCGATTAGCGCCAGCGCCTCGTCCAGCGTATGCGCCTTGGCATCGACGTAACGGGTGCGCAGGCGGAAATCGATGCGGGTCTCGTCGCATTCGACGGCAAGGCAGCAGGCTCCGGCCATGACGGCGGCGAGCGGCTGGGCGCCGCCCATGCCGCCGAGGCCGCCGGTCAGGATCCACTTGCCCTTGAGGTTGCCCCCATAATGCTGGCGGCCGGCCTCCACGAAGGTCTCGTAAGTGCCCTGCACGATGCCCTGGGTGCCGATATAGATCCAGGAGCCGGCAGTCATCTGGCCGTACATGGCCAGCCCCTTTTTATCGAGCTCGTTGAAATGATCCCAGGTCGCCCAGTGAGGCACGAGGTTGGAATTGGCGATCAGCACCCGCGGCGCGTCTTTGTGGGTGCGGAATACGCCGACCGGCTTGCCGGACTGCACCAGCAGCGTCTCGTCTTCCTCCAGCGTCTTCAGCGTGGCGACGATGGTGTCGAAATCGTTCCAGGTGCGGGCCGCGCGTCCGATGCCGCCATAGACCACCAGCTCATGCGGGCGCTCGGCGACATCCGGATCGAGATTGTTCATGAGCATGCGCAGCGGTGCTTCGGTCATCCAGCTCTTGGCATTCAGCTCCGTTCCGCGCGGGGCACGGACATCGCGGATGTTATGACGTGGGTTGGAAGTCATGCGGGTTCCCCTGTCGAATGATGGTTATCGTTTCAAGTCCGGCGCGATCTCTTCCATGCGCACCAGAATGTTTCTGAGGTAAGTTCGGAGACGTTCCGCCCTTGTCGCATCGTAAGCGAAGGGCGGCGCCTCGGTCTGAAGATGGGTCGATTGGGCAAGTTCCATCTGGATCGCGTGAACGCCATCCTCCGGCCTGCCGTAGTGCCGGGTGGTCCAGCCGCCCTTGAAGCGGCCGTTCAGGATGCTGCTGTAGTCGGTTGCCGCTGCGGCGATGTCGACGGCGATCTTCTCGATTTCCGGGGCGCAGGTGCGGCCCATGTCCGTGCCGATGTTGAAATCCGGCAGCCTTCCTTCGAAGAGAAAAGGGATGCGCGAGCGGATCGAGTGGCAATCATAGAGGATCGCCACCCCGTGAATGGCTTTAACCCGTTCGATCTCGGCCGTGAGAGCGGCATGGTAAGGCGCATGAAATTGCTCAAGCCGCCTCGCGATCTCGGCTTCATCCGGCGCTTCGCCGTCCTTCCAGATCGCCGTGCCGTCGAAATCCGTTTCCGGCACGAGGCCGGTAGTGTTCTGGCCGGGGTAAAGGCTGACGCCTTCCGGATCGCGGTTTGCATCGATGACATAGCGGTGGAATGTGGCCCGAACCGTCGTTGCCCGGGGTAGCAGGCCGGCATAGAGTTCGTGGATATGCCAATCGGTGTCGGCAAGAATCCTGCCGTTGTCGTTCAACCGTTCCCAAATGTCGGGCGGAACTTCGGTTCCCGTATGCGGAAAGCCGAGAATAACAGGGGAACTGCGTTGCTGGACCTCAAATACGTCCATATCAACTCTCCAGGACCGGGAGGATATCGGCCGAGACGGAGGCATTCAATGCTCCGGTGGCGACGAGATCGCTCGCCGCCTTGAGATCGTCGGCCATATAGCGATCAAGCTCAAGGGTCGGAATTGCCTTGCGGATCGTGGCGATCGCTTTTTCAAGGTCCGGGCTCGTTGCAAGCGGGGCCCGAAATTCCACACCCTGCGCCGCGGCCAGCGCCTCGATGCCGATAATGCCGAACAGGTTTTCAGTCATCTGCAGTAGCCGGCGGGCGCCGTGGCAGGCCATGGAAACGTGATCTTCCTGATTGGCCGAAGTCGGCGTGGAGTCGACCGAAGCCGGATGTGACATCTGCTTGTTTTCGCTCATCAGCGCTGCCGAAGTCACTTCAGCGATCATCAGGCCGGAGTTGAGGCCGGGTTTCTTGGCGAGGAAGGCCGGTAGGCCATGGGACAGCGCGGGATCGACGAGAAGGGCGACACGCCGCTGGGCAATCGCGCCGATTTCACAGACGGCAAGGGCGATCTGGTCGGCGGCAAAAGCCACCGGCTCGGCGTGGAAATTGCCGCCGGAAACCACCGAATTGTCCGAGAGCACCAAAGGGTTGTCGGTGACGGCGTTCGCTTCGATTTCCAGCGTGCGTGCCACCGAGCGCAGGAGATCGAGGCAGGCGCCGTCGACTTGCGGCTGGCAGCGGATGCAATAGGGATCCTGCACGCGCTCGTCGCCTTCGATATGGCTCCGGCGAATGACGGAATTATCGAGCAGGGCGCGAAGCGTTGCAGCGGTATCGATCTGTCCCTTATGCCCGCGAAGCGCATGGATGTCCGGATGGAAGGGTGCGGAAGATCCCATGGCCGCATCGGTCGACATGGCACCGGTAATCAGCGCCGCCTGTGCCGCCCGGTGCGCCCGGAAGAGGCCGGCAAGCGCCAGCGCGGTTGAGGTCTGGGTGCCGTTGATCAGCGCCAGACCTTCTTTGGCGGCCAGTACGACCGGCTCCAGTCCCGCCCTTTCGAGGGCGGCGGCGCCGGAAAGCCGCTCGCTGCCGAAGAAGGCTTCGCCTTCACCCATCATCACGGCGGCCATATGAGCCAGTGGAGCAAGGTCGCCCGAGGCTCCGACGGAGCCTTTTTCCGGAATGACCGGTGTTACGCCTTTTTCCAGCATGGCCTCGATGAGGCGGATCAGTTCCAGCCGCACACCGGAGGCGCCGCGACCGAGCGAAACCAGCTTCAGCGCCAAGATCAGGCGAACGACGTTTTCTGGCAGCGGAGCGCCGATGCCGCAACAGTGGGAGAGGATCAGATTGCGCTGGAGTGTCGCCACGTCGGCGCTGTCGATCTTGATTGAAGCGAGCTTTCCGAAGCCTGTATTGATGCCATAAACGGGTGCATTGCCCTTGGCGATCTCGGCGATGCGGGCCGCGCCCCTGGCGATGTTGTCGTCTGCTGCGCGATCGAGTATCGCCGCTTCGCCATCCCAATAGACAGCGGCAAGCTGCGAGAGCGTTACGCGACCGGGAATGAGCGTGATGGTCATGCCTTGATCCTTTGTCCCTTGTAAACTCTTGCATGAAGCGGGTTGAAGCCGATGCGGTAGACAAGCTCGGCGGGGGTCTCGACATTCCAGATCGCGAAATCGGCGGATTTTCCGGCTTCGAGCGTGCCCGTTTCCTCCAGCAGCCCGAGGGCGCGGGCGCCCTCGCGGGTCGCGCCGGAGATGCATTCTTCGACGGTCAGGCCGAAGAGTGTCGCGGCCATGTTCATGGCCAGCAGGAGGGATGTCAGCGGAGAGGTGCCGGGATTGCTGTCGGTGGCGACGGCGATGCGCGCGCCGGCGTTGCGGAGGGACTGGAGCGGAGGCTTCTGCTTCTCTCTGATGGCGTAGAAGGCGCCGGGCAACAATACGGCGACGGTGCCGGCCTTCGCCATGGCCCTCGCGCCCTCGTCATCGAGATATTCGAGATGGTCGCAGGACAGTGCCCCGTAGGAGGCCGCCATCTTCGCTCCCCCCAGATTGGAGAGCTGCTCGGCATGCAGCTTGACGGGGAGGCCCAGCGACTTTGCCTTGTCGAATACGCGTCGCATTTCGTCCACCGAAAAGGCGATGCCTTCGCAAAAGCCGTCGACCGCGTCGACGAGACCCTCGGCGTGAGCCGCTTCCAGGCCCGGCAGAACGATCTCGGCGATGTAATCGCCGTTACGGCCCTTGTACTCAGCCGGCGTCGCATGGGCCGCCAGCCAGGAGGTGATGACGCGCACCGGGCGGATTTCCTGAAATCTGCGCGCAGCGCGCAGCATCTTCAGCTCTCCTTCGATGTTCAGGCCGTAACCGGATTTGACCTCGATGGTGGTCATCCCTTCCGCCAGCAGCGTGTCCAGACGCGGTAGCGCAGTCCTGACGAGACCTTCGACATCGAGCGCATTGGTGGCCTGGACGGAGGAGACGATGCCGCCGCCGGCCCGGGCAATCTCTTCATAGGTCGCTCCTTCAAGACGCATTTCGAATTCGCGCGCGCGGTTGCCGCCATAGACGATGTGGGTGTGGCAATCGACCAGGCCCGGAGTGATCCAGCGGCCGTCCAGGTCGTGCCGCGAAGCAGCGTTCCGTGCTTCCGGGGGCAAGTCGGCCATCTTTCCGACCCAGGCGATACGTCCGTCGCGAACCAGCAGCGCGCCGTCGTCGATGATGCCGAGGCCCGTTCCTGTGGGAGCGAGCGTTGCGATACGGGCGTTGGACCAGAGTGTTTCCCGCTCCGGGCGTTCGTCGTCCGATATGGAAGTATCGTTCCCGGTCATTTGCGTTGACCCTTTCATTTGTTGAAAACATGTATATACATAATAGGGCGATTGGCAAGGCCGAATTTGAAATCGGCGGCGGTGCCGGCAATAGTGGTCCGCGCAAACTGGAGATGACGCCCTTGATGACGATCCACGCAAAGTCCGCCTTCCTGACCGATGGTTGGGCCAGCAATGTCAGGATCGACCTCGAGGGGTCCATGATTTCCGGGATCACGCCGGACGCGGACGCGCAGCCCGGAGACGACCGGCGGGATGTCGTGGTGCCGACGCTTGCCAACCTCCACAGCCACGCTTTCCAAAGGGCCATGGCGGGACTGGCGGAAACTCGCGGCCCGTCCGACGACAGTTTCTGGAGCTGGCGTACGACCATGTATCGCTTTGCGCTGTCCATGACGCCCGATCATGTCGAGGCCGTTGCTGCGCAGCTCTACATGGAGATGCTTGAGGCCGGTTATTCGCGCGTCGGCGAATTCCATTATTTGCACAATGACAGGGATGGCGCCCGATACGGAGACGTCGCGGAGATGGCCAGTCGTATCGCCGCCGCGTCGGCGGAGACGGGCATCGGCCTGACCCTGCTGCCGGTCTTTTATGCTCATTCGGGTTTCGGGGGGCAGCCGCCCATCGATGGCCAGCGGCGGTTCATCCATTCGCCTGAGAGTTTCGGCCGGCTGATTGAGCGATGCCGGGACATTGTTGCGTCGCTTCCCGGCGCGGTGCTCGGCATTGCCCCCCACAGTCTGAGGGCTGCAACGACGGAAGAGTTGCGTGCCGTGCTGCCGCTTGCCGGTGCGGGTCCCGTGCATATCCATGTCGCCGAGCAGGTGAAGGAGGTTGAGGACTGCCTTGCCTTCTCGGGGGCGAGACCGGTCGAATGGCTGCTCGACAACATGCCGGTAGACGACCGCTGGTGCCTCATCCATGCCACCCACATGACCGAAGATGAAACGCGGCGAATGGCGCAAAGCGGCGCGACCGCCGGCCTTTGCCCGATCACCGAGGCCAATCTCGGCGACGGCGTGTTCAATGCGCCGCTCTTCCTGGCCGAAGGCGGGCGATATGGCGTCGGCTCGGACTCGAATGTCCTGATCTCGGTGCCGGAGGAATTACGCATCCTCGAATATTCCCAGCGGCTTGCCCGGCGCGCCCGCAATGTGGTCGCCGATCCCGGCGGGTCTACCGGCCGCAAGCTCTTCAACGAGGCCCGGCTCGGAGGCAACGCGGCCCTGCAATGTGACACCGGACTTCAGGTCGGCGCCGATGCGGATATCGTCGCATTGAATGCCTCTCTGGTGCCGCATGCCGGACGCGACCGGCTGCTCGATCACTGGATCTTCGCGGGCGGCGTGTCGGTGGATGCGGTCTGGGCAGCGGGACGAAAACTGGTCGAGGGCGGGCGGCATGCGAAACGAGAGGCGATCTCGGCGCGGTTCCGTGCGACCATGGCGGAACTCCTTCGCGACTGACGGAGCGGCGCGAGACAATATTTCCTTTCGATCGGGTCCCTTGCTGCGCTACATCAGCGCGAGAGCTACACAGAAAGCGACGAATCGTGGCGGACACCAACGGCAGGGAGCCCACCCTGCACCAGCGCATATTGAACGATATCGAAGGCAAGATCGTTTCCGGCGAATGGCCGCCGGGTCACAGGCTGCCGTTCGAGGTCGATCTTGCCGCACAATACGACTGTTCGCGCATGACGGTGAACAAGGTGATGACCCAGCTTGCCAAGGGCGGGCTGATTGAACGGCGCAAGAAGTCCGGCAGTTTCGTCACTCAGCCGCAGGCGCAATCGGCGGTCCTCGAAATCAACGATATCGAGGCGGAGGTCAGATCGCTGAACCTCCCCTATTCCTTCACGCTGAAACGCCGTGAGCTGCGCAAGGCGACGGATGCGGATGTCCGTCTGCTCGAGGTCGCGACCGGAACCAGGGTGCTGGCCATGACCTGCATTCACTTCGCCGGACCACGGCAGTTCTGCGTCGAAGAGCGATTGATTAACCTTGCCAATGTACCGGAGGCGGCGACAGCCGATTTCACCAGCACGCCACCGGGCCAATGGCTGATCGGTCAAGTACCCTGGAGTACGGCCGAACACCGGATCCGGGCGGTCTCCGCTGCCGCTGAAATGGCATCCATGCTGGGCATTTCGAAGGGAGCGGCCTGCCTCGTCGTCGAGCGACGCACCTGGAGCGGGCTTGGACCGATCACGCATGTGCGCCTTACCTATCCGGGAGACACGCACGCGCTCGTCGCCCGGTTCACTCCTGCTTCATAGCAAAGGCAATCTCAGCCGGCAGACCCGCTATTCTGTCGTGCGGCGAGGAAAATGATCGTTTTTCTCGCGGGGCGCAGCCGTTTCATGACGATTTCATGACGAAATTGGAAGAAGGCTGAAAAGTACCGTTAAGCGGCTGACACGGATAGCACCTACACACATCGCAAACAGCGCGGACAAGGTCCCGCCTCCTCTGTGTCTCAAGGTGCCGCCCCATGAAGATCGTTCAGATCAGCGATACGCATTTCAGTCCGTCCAAGCCGCATTTCAACGGCAACTGGGAGCCGGTCCGCCGCTGGATCGAGTCGGTGAAACCCGATCTCGTCGTACATACCGGCGACCTCACCATCGACGGCGCCGACAACGAAGACGATATCGTCTTTTCCATGGCCATGCTCGGGGAACTCGACGTGCCGGTGCTCCTGGTGCCCGGCAATCACGATGTCGGCCACATGCCCGGTTCTCACCAGCCGATCAATGACGATCGCCTTGCCCGCTGGCGGCGTCTCGCCGGTCCCGACCGTTTCGCCAAGGATGTGGGCGAGTGGCGACTGATCGGCATCAACAGCCTGCTCGTCGGTTCCGGCCATGCCGAAGAGGCGATGCAGATTGACTGGCTGGCGGAACAACTGGAGACCCGCGATGGCCGCCGCGTGGCGATGTTTGGCCACAAGCCGTTGTTCGTCGACGATCCGGCTGAAGGCGATACAGGCTATTGGGGGGCGCGGCCGGTGGAACGCCAGCGGTTGATCGATCTCATTTCGGCGCATGATGTCGCGCTTTACGCCAGCGGCCATCTGCACTGGACGTGGCAGGGCGCGCTCAACGGCACGAAGCTTGTGTGGGCGCCGCCGACCTCGTTCATCCTCGACAAGCTCGAGCGTGAAATGCCGGGCGAACGCCTCGTAGGCGGTGTGGTGCATTATCTCGGCGACGAGGTTACGAGCGAGACCGTCGCTGTCGAGGGCACCATCGCCCATGTTCTCGACGATGTCATCGACGAGGTCTATCCGCGCAACATCACCGCGGTTCCGGTGGAGGCGGCCCAATGAGCGCCTTCAGCCTTCGCGGTATTGAAAAATCCTATGGCGGCAACAGCATCCTGAAGGGTGTCAGCCTCGAAGCCGAGGCTGGCGAGTTCATCGCGCTGGTGGGGCCGTCCGGCTGCGGCAAGAGCACGCTTCTGCGTATCGTTGCCGGTCTCGACCATGCCGATCGCGGCGAGATCGTGATCGGCGGTGCCGATGTGGCGCATAAGGCGGCCGGCGACCGCAACGTCGCCATGGTTTTCCAGTCCTACGCGCTCTATCCGCACCTGACCGCCGCGCAGAACATCGCCGTGCCACTCGCCATGCGTCGCCTGAGCACGGCCGGCCGTTTGCCTGTGATCGGCGGAATGATCGGCAGCCAGCGCCAGATCCGCGCCGATATCCAGCGTCAGGTCAACGAGATGGCGACGTCGCTCAAGATCGACCACCTGCTCGACCGCAAGCCGGGGCAGATGTCTGGCGGCCAGCGCCAGCGCGTGGCCCTTGCCCGCGCCATGGTGCGTCATCCCAGCGTTTTCCTGATGGACGAGCCGCTTTCCAACCTCGACGCGAACCTTCGCGTTCACGCTCGCGGCGAGATCGTCGAACTGCATCGCAAGGCCGGGGTGCCGACGCTTTACGTCACCCACGACCAGTCGGAAGCGCTTTCCATGGCGGATCGCGTAGCGGTGATGATCGGCGGCCGGATGCTCCAGCTCGATACGCCCCGCAATATCTATGATGATCCCGCGCATATCGAGGTCGCCCGTTTTCTGGGCCAGCCGCGCATCAACGTGATCTCGACCCGGGTCGATGACAGCGGGCTGGTTCAGGCTGGTGACATCCGGCTTGCCACGCGCAGCTACCTCGTCGCAGGCGCTGCCGTTTCCGTTGCCTTCCGGCCGGAATTCGTCCGGCTGACGGCAAGCGGCGAAGGCGGTTTGGCAGCGAGCGTCGAACGACTGGAATTCCTCGGTTCGGAAGTGGTGGTGTTCACCCGGCTTGCGGCGATGGAAACCGTCGTTGTCGCGAAGATATCGCCGGCCGAGGCCATCGGCCTGTCGGCCGGCCAGCGTGTCGACCTGAAGATCGATCCCGCAGCATTGATGGTCTTCGATGAAAACGGTGCAAGGCTGCCGGCGGACGTCGCCTCGGTCTCCGGACACCGGGCGGAGGTGCTTCATGGCTAGCCTTGCTTTCGACGGGATCAAGGCTGCAACGGTACACTCTCCGGCAAAGGTCGCGCGGCGCCGGGAGGTGCGCATTGCACTTCTTCTGTCCGCACCGGCGCTCGTGCTGATGCTGCTTTTCATCATTCTGCCGACGATTGCGGTAATCTTTCTCGGCTTCACCGATTTCGAACTGGGCTACGGCAGCTTCCGTTTCGTCGGCTTCGAGAACTATGCCGACCTGATCGGCGACAGGACCTTCCGAAAGTCCCTGTGGAATACGATCGTCTATGCCGCCATCGTCGCGCCGACCTCCATGGCGCTCGGCCTTGGCATCGCTTTGCTGATCGAGGCGGAAGGCTGGGGCAAGGGGTTCTTCCGCACGGCCTATTTTCTGCCGGTCGCATCGCTGCTCGTCGCGATGGCAACCGTATGGCAGTATCTCTTCCATCCGACCATCGGCCCGATCAACGCCCTTCTCGGTCTCGTCGGCGTCGCCGGTCCGAACTGGCTCGGCGCGTCCAGCACGGTGCTGACCAGCCTTGCGATCATCGGCATCTGGCAATCGACCGGTTTCAACATGGTGCTGTTTCTTGCCGGCCTCTCCGCGATCCCGCGCGAACTCTATCAGGCGGCGGAGATTGACGGCGCCCGTTCGGCCTTCTCCCGTTTCGGACTCGTGACGTGGCCGATGCTCGGGCCGACCACGCTCTTCGTCACCACGATCAGCATCATCAACGCGGTCAAGGTGTTCGAGACGGTCAAGACCCTCACTGAAGGCGGCCCGAACAAGGCTTCCGAGGTCCTGCTTTTCACCATCTATCAGGAGGGCTTCGTCTATCTCCGGGTCGGCTATGCCTCGGCCATGACGGTGATCTTTCTCGCGATCCTCGTGTCGCTGATGTTCCTCCAGTACCGCGTCATGGACCGGAAGGTGCACTACGCATGACGAACGACACTCTCTCCCTCGGCCGCATCCTGCGACTTTTGGTTTTGACAATCGGAGCTATCGTCTTCCTCGCTCCCTACATCTTCATGATCTCCACGGCCGGCAAGGCGCAGAGCGATATCTTCTCGTCGTCGCTCTCGCTCATCCCGCAGACCTGGTTCTATGTGGAGAATTTCTCCAAAGCCCTCAGCCGCGTCTCCATGGTTAGCCTGCTTCTCAATGGCGTGGTCGTCTGTGGCCTGATCCTGATCGTGCAGGTGGTGGTCGCCATTCCCTGCGCCTATGCCATGGCAAAGCTCTCCTTCCGGGCAGCGCGGCTGATGATGGCGCTGGTCATGCTCGGCCTGCTGGTGCCGATCCATGCGACCGCGCTGCCGCTTTATGTCGCCTTCGACAGGATGTCGGTGCTGAACAGTTACTTCGCCCTTGTCGCGCCCTTTTCGATCTCCGTCTTCGCCATCTTTCTCTTCCTGCAGTTCTTTCGCGGCATTCCTGATGACCTGATCCATGCGGCGCGGCTCGACGGCATGTCGGAGACGGGCATTGTGATGAGGGTCATCGTGCCTAATGCCTGGCCGGCGATCACCGCCTTCTCGATCTTCTCGGTGGTGGCCCACTGGAACGACCTGTTCTGGCCACTGATCGTCGTTACCAACCAGGCCTATGCGACGCCGCCGCTCGGACTTCTCTATTTCCGCGCCGCGGAAGCCGGCGACGACTACGGCGCGCTGATGGCCGCGACCCTCACCATCACTCTTCCCCTCGTCCTCGCATTCCTGCTCGCGCAGAAGCGGTTCGTCGAGGGTATCACCATGACCGGTCTGAAAGGCTGATCGGTCCAACCCAGGAGCACAGCGATGACTCTCTTCAAAAAGGCGATTGCCGCGGCGGCCGTGACGCTGGCGACGATCGTTCCGGCCCATGCCGAAACGACGCTCAATGTTCACTATCCGATGCCGGGCTTCTTCAAGGACGTGATGGACACGATCTCGAAGAAATTCATGGAAGAAAACCCGGATATCAAGATCACCTTCGCCAATCCTTCCGCGACCTATGAGGAAGGTATCCAGACCATCATGCGTCAGGCCGGTACGGCGGAAATGCCCGACGTCACGTTCATCGGCCTCAATCGCCTGCGCATGGTCAATGAGCGCGACATCCCGGTCGATCTCGCTCCGTTCATCGCCAAGGACGGCAACATGGCCGAGCAGGGCTTTTCGGACAACATCCTGAAGCTCGCCCAGGTCAAGGGCAAGCAGGTCGGTCTCGCCTTCGCGACGTCGAACCCGATCATGTATTACAATGCCGACCTCGTTCGTAAAGCCGGTGGCAACCCGGATACCCCGCCGAAGACCTGGGACGAAGTGATTGCGCTTTCCTCCAAGATCAAGGCGCTCGGCGACGGCAATGAAGGCATCGATTTCCGCTGGCAGGGCGACGACTGGATGTTCTCCGCGCTGCTGTTCGGCGCCGGCGGCAAGATGCTGAACGATGACGAAAGCGCCGTCGCTTTCAACGGTCCGGAAGGCCAGAAGGCCATCGAACTGCTGGACCGCATGGTCAAGGAAGGCGGTTTGCCGGTCTTCACCAAGCAGGCCGGCGAGCAGGCCTTCGTGGCCGGCAAGGTCGGTTTTGCCTTCCAGACCACCGGCGCGCTGCGCAACACCATCAAGAACGTCGGCGACAAGTTCGACCTGCGCACCGCCCAGATCCCGCTGATCGATCCGGTGAACGGCAAACTGCCGACCGGTGGCAACGCCGCCGTCATGCTGACCCGCGACGCTGCCAAGCAGGATGCCGCCTGGAAGTTCATCAAGTTCGCCGCCGGCCCGTTCGGCGCCTCGGTTGTCGTGCCGGGCACCGGCTACGTGCCGAACAACGAACTTGCCGCCAAGTCTCCGGAATATCTCGGCAACTTCTACAAGGAGAATCCGCTCTTCGTCGCCGGCCTCTCGCAGATGCCGCGCATGATCCCGTGGTATGCCTTCCCTGGCTCCAACGGCGTGAAGGTTACCCAGACGATCGTCGAGAACCTGTCCCGCGTCGTCGAGCAGACGGCTTCGCCGAAGGAAGCACTCGACGATGCGGCTGCCGAAGTCGAAAGCCTGCTGCCGCGCAGCTAAGGCACATTCTTCACGAGGAACCGAAGAAGCGCCGCCCAAAAGGGCGGCGCTTCAGCTTGCAGGTCAGAAATAGAACGACGCGTCAGTCCAATCGACGCACGGTGCCGCCGGCATGCAGTTTGTAGCCGATCATCAGATGACGCGGCGTGGCGGCGTTGTCGGCGATATCGAGCAACAGCGAGGCGGCGGTCGCGCCCATGCTGGTGTCGGGCATTTCGATTGTGGTGAGCGGCGGATCGACGAGGCGGCCGATGGCGATCCCGTCGAAGCCGACGACGGACATATCCTTCGGGACGGAAAGCCCCTCCTGCCTGATCGCGCTGATGACGCTGAGGGCGAGAAGATCGTTGGAGGCGATGATTGCCGTCGGTCGCTGGCGCTTCAGCGTGTCGGAAAGATCGAGTTCAGCATGGCCGGTCACGAAGGGGATCTGCAGCGCATCGAGCGCGGGCAGGCCGGCGGCTGCCATGGCCTCGCAATGACCGTCATACCGCAGCTTGGCCCGGTCGGACGCCTCGAAATGCCCGGAGACGAAGAGGATGCGCCGGTGGCCGTGTGCGATCAGATGTTCGGTGATTTCCTCTCCGGCGCGTCTGTTGTCGGTGGTCACGGCGGCCGGAAAGCGCGGCGTTGGCAGGTTGTTGAGCAGCACGGTCGGCGGCATGGCGAAGGGCAGGGCCAGTTCGCTCTTCAGCGGATTGCACACCGTGAGGATAAGGCCAGTCGGCTTTTCGGAGAGGAGATATTCGATGGCCTCTGCCTCGCGTGTGGGATCGTAGTCCGACTGCGCGATCAGCACGCCGATTCCGGAAACCCGCATGCGGTTCTGGATGCCGAGCAAGGAGGCGGCAAAGACGGGATTGGTGATGCTCGGGACCAGCACGCCGATAGCTGAACGGCGGCGGATCATCGGGGCGGGGCGTTCCGTTCGACGATAGCCGAGGTCGGAGACCGCCTTGCGCACACGCCGCACCATGCTTTCGCTCACCGGGCCGCTGCGGTTCAGGACCCGGCTGACAGTGGCTGTCGAGCAGCCGGCTCTCGATGCGATGTCCTGAAGTGTCGACATTGGCCCTCGGCGTGATTTCGGAGTCCTTCAATCCCTGTCGGATCTGCCTGGCGATGACCCGATAGCGGGTCGTTGTGACATTGGTTTGAAGGTCATCACATGGGGTGACTGCCGCCGGCGGGTGTTTGCGACGGCAGACGGACCTGTCGCTCCGCAGCGAGGGTGGTCTTGCGAGCATTCAGCGCGTTGAGGATCGCGCGCGTTGGATGCAGACAGCGCGCACCAGCTTCCGGCCGGATCGGCACGCGGGCCTGCGGCCGACCGCAGACCCGTTAAGGCGGGTGATGTCCCTAGGCCAAATTCCACGCCGGTCTCGGATCGGCGCACTTGCGCAGGAACGGCTGCGAAATCTTGATGATGCCCTGTCCCGAAACCCGCCGATTGATGTTGACCACCAGCGGGCGGGTCGCGATGCGAAGCGTCGTCGCATCGATGCCTACCGGCACCTGGAAAGGCGGGATCTTCAGCCAGCCTGCGAAACCCTCGGTGGCGAATGGCAAGTCCTGTGTCGTATAGTCGGCATTCTGCAGGCCACCGCGGGCAATGAAGACCTGAGCATTGGCGTTATTGTAGAATTCCATTTGCCAATAGACGGAGAGCCAGCCTTCCCAGGCGTTCAGTTCCACATGGATACCGGATTCCAGCCAATCCACGCCGGGTGTGATGGCGACCGCCGATAGCGTCAAGGCTGCGGTTCTGGCGATGCGCCATTCCTCGTGCCGGTTGCCTGTTGGAGTACCGCTCGGCGTGAAAGCGACTACCTGCCTTTTATAGTTCTCGGCGGCTTCGACCGAACATGTCGCGACACTGTCGCCGCTGGCGCGGGATATCGAGAGCGTGCTGACGCGGGTGCCCGAGGCACCGGTGCCTCCCGCCGGGCTTGAGGATGCAAAAGCCGCGTCGCTCCAGAGATTGGAGCTTGCCAGCACTGCCGTCTCCGAGAGATCCATATGATCGCCGGCTTGCACCATGTCCTGCAGGATCGGCAGGAGGACGTCTGCCATCCGTTCCGCACCCTTGGGATTGGGATGAAGGACATCGCCGCCGAACAGGGTCGTGTCGAAGTCCGGATAATTAAAGCCGGCATGGGTGAGGTCGCAGACACGCACGCCTTCGCGCGTCGCCTGCGCCTTGATCCATTCGTTAACGCCGGCAACGATCGATGCCTTTTCGGATCCCTCCGGCCATGGGCCGCGATCGGTGATGGTCTGGACCACGGTCCAGATGCCCTGATTGCGCAGCAGGCTCAGTTGCCTGTCGAGGCGCTCGATCATCTTTCGGGGAGAATCCACGCCGGCGCCGCTCGATATGTCGTTCGTGCCGATATCGAGATACACGATACCCGGCCGCAGGGAGGCGACATAGGGTGTGCGTCCGAGCGTTCCGGGTGCATTGCCCTCGCGGACGACATGATCGCCGCCGCGCCCCTGGAACGCGCCGGTGATAAAGTTGTCCTGGCCCAGGTTGTTGGTCAGATCAGGCCAGGCGTCGAGGTTGAAGCGATTGTCGCGCAGCCTGATCCAGGGGAGCACGCCGCGCACGATGCTTGTGGCCACGTCTTTTGGCAGGCCGCCTGCAACGATCGCCCACCCGCCGCGCTGAATGAACGAATGGCCGAAGCCCACGACCTTCGCGCCGGCTGCCAATGGCAGCGCCGGGAGAGGGCGACGGACATTGATGACAAAGGACTGGCGGATACTGTGTTCCCCGGCGGTGACCGTGATCGTGATCCGTGGAAACGGAACCTCGTCATGATCCAGTGCAGTCGAACCGGTCACGAGGGCATTCCCGGACAAAGCAAACATGCCTCCGGCATCTTCCTCAAGCGTAAAGCTCCAGGGAGCCGCGGTCGTGTTTTCCATGGAGATCGTCGCAACAGGCGAGCCGGCAGGGCTGTCGTCATCGATTGTCTGTCCAGAAAGGACGATAAGGGGCCGGCTGCCGGCAAGAGCATGCCCCGTCAATCCAAGCCCGATCCCGATCATGGCCGCACCTCCCCGGAGAACGGTGCGGCGGCTGGTCGGTAGCGAGGATTTCGGTTCATGCTTCGGTTCATGGCAATTTCCTTCGTGAAGAACTGCCTTGAAGCCTATCCGGGTTTTGGACGAGGGGGACGCGAGGCCCCTTCCGGACTGCCGGTTTCGCATCGTTTTCTCCTCTACTCCGTTGTTTTGCCTTGCATGGCGGATGCCCCGCTAGGGAGTGGTTTTCCCCGATTTGCAACCATTTCCCGCGAGGTAACGAGACAGGATCGGCGCCATGACCATGCCGGCCTTTTCCGGCTGTGGGTGAAGTCCGTCAGGGATCGCTTCCTCGCGGTCCGCCTCAGACATGGCATTCCAGGCCGGCCTGAAGTCGACGAAGCCCATGCCGCGGCTTTCAGCTTCCTCGCGATGGGCGTCGATATAGGAGGAGAGAAATGGCCGCATCCAGCCGCGCAGACCTGAAACGGGGTTCATCGCCATGATGACGATCCGCGCCTGGGGTGCTCCCGCGCGCAGTCCGTCAAGAATTGCCGCGATATTGGACCGGCTGGTCGAGACGCTCATCCAGCGGTTGATGGCTGCGTCGTTGGCATAGAATTCCACGAGAACGATGTCAGGCTTTTCCTCGGTCACGCGGGCGATCTGGCCGAGTGCCCAGTCGGTGGTGGAGCCCGCCAGCGCGACCGTCTTCACCGTGACCGGCTCCTGCAGGCAAGCGGAAAGCTCTTCCCCGAGCATTTCCGGCCAGCCGCCTCGGGACGTGAGGGAAGTACCAAGCGCGACGATTTTCAATGCCGAGGGCTCCTCCTCAGAGATACCAGTTGAGGGTTGCGACAGGAGCAGCGTGGCGCATAAAAGCGAGAGCGTCGTTTTTTTCGAAATCAATCGACTCTCCAAAATTGCTGCCGGTATTACCCCTTGAACTTTACCGCAGTTTCGGTTCCGTTGCCGGTCCGATCACGGACGCAGCTTTTACTGGCTGAGCTGTTGGTCTTCCGCGGATGACGGTCTGTCGACGGTAGGAGAATGCAAAAGAAGCAAGTACCAGCATGAGCGGCGTGGTCGTCGAACTGATGGCGTTGTCGGTGCTGCAGTAGACAAAGAAGCTCAGGCACATGAGAAGAAAAGCGAAGTTGCGCCCCGTGGCTGGCCGCAGCCATATGGCCAGGCACATGATGGCGAGGAGGGCAAAGATGGCCGTCGCGCCAACGTATCCGGTCTCCACGGTTATGCGAAGATATTCGTTATGGGCCGCCATCGTGCGTGCAAGAAATGCGACATCGCCGGGAATAACGAGAATCTGGTGCCCAAGCCCGATGCCGAAATAGGGGTAGGCATCGACAACGCGTTGTAACGCTTCCCATATCAGGTCGCGGCCACTGAGGGATTCGCTTCCAAAACGTGTAAGAATGGACTCGCCAAACAGAAGCACGAAACCCGCTGCCGCCGGTATGACCGCACCCACCGATGCCGCACGCATGAGAAAACTGCGATTTACCATGATGAAATAGACATATCCGCAAATCGCAACGGCGAGAGCAAGCGGCATGCGAGCGGCAGAGAGAACGAGAATAATCAGGTTCACAAAGGCCAGCGGAAGATAGACCTTCTTGTTCAAGAAGGCCGCTCCAAGCATGGCTGCCACAGAACCCAGATAGCCGGCGGTTCCCAGGCCTGCGGGAATACTGGTGCCCTGCAGTCGGGGTGCTCCGAGAAAGTCGACGTAGAAGAGCGGCCTGATGCCGGCCACCTGGTACAGGCTGCCGACGACGATCATCATGACCGGAAGCGCGGCGAGGAGGCGGACGATCGTGTCGCGATCCTTCTTGGTTGGTTCTCCGGCCAGCAACAGGAATGTCGCGCTCAGACTGAAGGCCGATCGCATATAGCGATTGAAGCTCAAGTTGTAATAGGAAGACAGCAGCGCAGATATCAGCGTCATCAGCAGCATGAGCGCGATCAGCACGAGAATGTCCCAACGGATCTTGCGCGTTAGCAGGAAAATGGCACCCAGAACGAAAAGCATCATCTTCTCGACGGGATTGGAATCGATGTGGACAATGTTTCCTACGCCGATTCCGACGAAAATCACGAAGAACGTCAGTGCGTAGCGAAACAGCATCGAACACAAATCTCCTTCCGCTCAACGGCGTGCAAACTCATCGGGTTTATCTGGCCCCTCAAGGGGAAGGCGCCGGATCTTCCTCCGTTTACGTCATGCAATTTAACGGATCAGGCTCTGCTTCAGAGCTGAGCTCTGACCTTGTCCAGTCTCTCCGACAGATTGTCCACGGCTGCATTGAGAAGGCGATCCTCGCTCAGGAATGTCGGTCCCTTTGCCGCGGCGCTCATGGCTGCTGCCGCGCGATCAATATACCTTTCCTCCATCCTCGGCAGCAGCATTTTCCGGGGTGCGGACCTGAGCCACGGCGAGACTGCAAGCTTATGGACGCGAAGGCCCCACCGGAATTTCCGTGCTGCGCTTTCAGAATTACGACGCTCCTCTGCCTTGCTGTATATCGAAACAACGTCCGATCCCGGATGGAAAGCGAAGGATTGATGTTTTCCAGCCGCGACAGAGAAAAAGTTACGGGAGGCCTCAACCGGATTGCTGCTCGGAAGGTTGACCGGCATATAAGGCAAATTCAGGGACATGGTCCAATCCAGCCATTTAAACGTGCTGGTATTCGGTGATACGGACACGGGGACCCACGGCACTCTCATGGCATCCGCAACAATTGCCGCATGCATGGCGTCTGCGATGACCAGCTTTGCCCTTCGGATCCTTTCCAGTGTTTCGATACTGTCGGAGCGCGGGCTTACATATTCAATTCCTGCACGCTGGCAAACGGCCTCCCAATCTCCATAGTGGAGTGCCGAGTGGTGCGGCATGAATATGGTGCCATTTCGCTCCACTTCCGGCAGTGGCGCGAACTCGGGCAGCCTTCTGAGCAACATCGCGCCGTCGCATACGGCGGTTTCCGGCGCAAGCCTGAGGAGTTGCGCAGTAAGCGGGCCGCGTACGCAGGCGATATTCCAGTTCTTTCCACCGAATCCGGTTGGCAACGGGCCGTAACCCACGCCGCTGCCGAATACAGTCCACTTGCGGTCGGCAAACGGTTGCATCAGAGGCCCGATAATGGTGCCTATACCGGCAAAGAGACTTGAATCGTCCTCATCCCATACACCCGGAAGCAACCGCTCCCAGATCCATTCGTTGAGGTCGTCCCCAAAGTTCTTCTGCGGATCCTGGTAGTAGAAGACCTTCATTTCGTACCCTTTGCGATTCAAGCTCTTTGTTTTATTTTTTGGGAGATTGCCGTAACCATCACTCCCGGATTGGATATTGCTAGGAAAATTGCCCCCTTATAATCTCTGGATTTGTAATATTTTCTCATCAAGATTAGACTTATTTCCCTTGATGCCTTGTTTTTTATTTTTGATATTGTATCTTTTTGATTGATTGTTAATTTTTCTTTGTATTTCTTTTCAAAAATATTGTATACATTTATGGCTTGGAACATTTTGTCCCCGGTTTTTGATGTTCCTGAATTCAAGCCTGATGTCGTTCCATATGGCAGTGTATATCTGTAGAACGCGTCTGGAATTAACATTCCTCTGGCGCCGGTCGCTATTATTTCAGAATAAAAAAGAAAATCCTCAGCAAATCTGAATTCTGTATTGTATCTTATTTTTCTTTCTTTCACGAAATCCGCGCGGAACATCGGCTTTAGCAGGCCGCTGGTGAATCCGGTTCCCCATCCCTTTAGTTCCTGCTGCAAATGAGCATCAAGGTCCCACCGTGATTTTGCTGCATCTAGTGGAAATGCCGTGCGGGTTACTTGTCGTGCCTGCGCATCATAAAATAGCTGATTGTCTGCAATGAAATCCAAGCCTTCTGCTTCCGCTATGGTTAGAAGCTCAGAGAGCCTTCCCGGTACGTAAAGATCGTCCGCATCAAGAAGGGCGATCCACTCCCCCCGCGCGGCATCGATGGCCGCATTGCGCGCTGCTGCAGGCCCCTGGTTCTTTGGGAGTTGAATGACCCGAACCCGGCTGTCCTGATCGCTGATATGGGTTACGACCTCAACCGTATTGTCGCTTGATTGATCGTCAACGATGACAAGTTCCAGGTCAACGCCCTCCTGATTCAAGGCGCTTTCGATTGCTTCGGTCACAAAGCCTGCCGCATTATAGACCGGCATGATGACGCTGATGCGTGGGCTGGAATTGCTTTCTTTCATCATCCTATCCCTTGTGCGGTCGTCATTTTTCAGCAGATTCGTGGGCAGTTGCCGAATTTCGGTTCTGGTAACATTGCTTTTCCGGCAATCAGGAAAGCGTGCCGAAAAACTCATCCCTTTGCTTGCTGCCGAGGAACCGGAGCCGTGTCAGGTTTCTCAGCACGTTGCGGGGGTGTTTCAGCGCTTCCATGCTCAGGAAATACTTCTGCAGGAGGCTGGGTGCGTTGCTGTGGGAACCTTTGTGGGCCACGCGATAGACTGCACCGCGGAACGGCAATGCTTTCAGCGGCTTGCCCTTTTTTGCCAGAAGCCCTTCGATGCGCACATGGCTCCCGAGCATGTCCTTGATCCAATCCACGGAAGCCGCTTCGAAGCTCTCCGGTATCCCGTAAGCCTCGGAGCTGATAATCAGCGATGTTCCGCAAAGATGGTTGAAATGGTTGTAACCAAGCAGCAGCTTGCCGCCGTCGTCCCAGATATAGCCCTTGTTGATGGTCCAGCCGTTTTCATTCGGGTGCTCTGATACGTACTGCACGATCCGGGAGCTGACGAAGTCGTCGTCATCGACAATCATGAAGAACTTGCTGTCTGGTGCATCCAGCATGCCGGACAATACACGGCGTCCCTTGTCGAGGCGGAAGGCATCGAGAAAGTCGTCCTGTGTGGCATTTCCGCGTTCGTGAATGTCGTTCGGTGGAAAAGTGACGCGGGTCACGGAAAATTTGTCCGGCAGGACGGGCAGATCGGCACCCTCGTTTGCAACGATGATGCCCCTCCAGTCGGGATTGGTCTGGTTGGAGATCGAAGCCACGGTCTGGGCAAGATTCTTCTTGAGCAGACCCCAGTCGCGGGCATTTTTCTGGTGCCTGACGGGAATGATGAATGTGAGAAGGCTCATGGCTGGTTCTCCGGTTCCGGTCAGGTCTGGTTGGCGGCCGCCTGCGCTTTCGCCCAGGCCACACCGTCGTCGAGAGATGTCGCGCGGTAGGAAAGATCGGTCCCACCGGAAAATGCATTCATGAAACGCTGGATCTTCCCGTAGCTGTTGTCGAGAACGGCATGGGGGCGACCGATGAGAAGCGAGCAGATATGAACATGAAGCCTGTCGGTGACGATAGCGCGACCGCGGGAAATCTGACGAATGCCGCGATTGAAACGATTCTGCGCCGCCGCATCGAGCTTGCGGAACGCGAGTTCGGATGGACGGAGCCGCAGCAGCGCCGATGCGGCGCCGAGAGCCTTGGCGATGCGCACCTTGCGTCTTGATTCCGTGATCCAGTCTTCCTTCGGGATCTCCGGATAGATGGAATAATCGACGGTGCCGACCTGCTCCTTGTCCTGCCGAAGCATTGCCAGAACCGGAAACTGCGGAGCATCGGGTGTTACCTCGCCAATGCAAAAGGCCATATCCGGGCAAAGCTGCACCCGGCAGTCGAAATGTTTCTGAGAAAAGTGCAGGGATTCTTCGTCGCGGACGAGCAGGACGAAGTTCTTATGCCGTCCGATAGCGCGCGCGCTTTCAAGGATACGCTGCTCGGATTTATAGTGAATGGACTGAGGGAACTGGATGATCTGGCGATCCGGAAACATGTCCAGAATCCGTTCCCTGAAGTCCTGGTGGGAAACCCAGATATCGCCGAAGTTTCCGCCGCCATGAATGAAGATCGGACCGGTGGGCGCCACCCTCTTGAGTTCGCTCTCGGAAAAATCCTCGATGCGCGAGACATAGGACGGGATCTTGCCGTGCCTGTTTTTCAGGTAGGCGATCTCGCCAAGCCAGATGGCGGAGTCCCCGCAATTCTTGATGTCGGGAAAATCAAGGATGGCAAGCGGCTCGTCGGGCCTGATGAATTCCTTCAGGCAATCGTTGGTCTTATCCTGCAGCTTTCTGATCAGTTCCGATCGCGATAGGCTTGGCATAATCTCTCCATCTTCTGAATTGGCACAGGGGAACCGCGTCGGTTCAGCCCCGACCGCGCAGTTTCGTTAGAATCTTGACGACCAGTTTCTGTATTTCTGTTTCCGGTCCGGTGGGGCGTTTCGCCAGAACCCACAGGAGAAATGTCGAACCGCAATAGATCACGCCGCCAAGAGCAATGAGAGCGGCAAGCTGGATGATCCTTTCATAGAGGCCATCCACCGGTCCCCACATATCGAGCACTGCATACACGCCTGCCGCCATGAGCGCGGAACTGAAGAGCGCACGGAAATTCGCCGCGAGTTGGACAAGGACCGACACGCCCACGAATTTCTTCACGATAAACATATTGATTACCGCACTGAGGAGGCCGGTGAAAACGCGGCAGATGACCAGACCCTGCAGTCCGTAAAGCAGCAATCCCGCGGCAATGATCGGAACGCGGATGATGAGCATCTGCGTATCGCGGATGAATAATGTGCGTGTCTTGCCGAGCGCCATGCCCAGCGGCTGTACGAGCGATCCGAGCGTTTGCAATGCGTAGACCGAGGCGAGGGCCTGAATGATGGGGACGATATCCATCCATCGTTCCCCGAGAGCGAGCCGGACCAGCGGGTCGCCAACAACGGCAAAACCAATGCCGGCCGGAAGTGCGATAGCGGCAAGCATGGCCTGCGCACGCTGGTAGGCATTGGCCAGCCGCTGGGGGTCATTTCGGACATTCGAAAAGCCCGGATAGATCGTGGCCGTCAGGGGGGCGGTCGTCTCTCTGGTTGGCATCATCGCCAGCGTGCTGCCGAGCGAGTAGTAGCCAAGCGCCGAGCTGTCCAGGTATTTTCCGGTGAGCAGGTAGTCGAAACGCCAGTTCAGCGTGTTGACGATCTGGCCGGCGGTCAGCCACACCGAGAAGGAAACGAACTCCCGCATATGTCGGAACGTTATTCTCGGGCGGAAGGGGAGAACCATATAGGAGGTAATCACGTTGGTCGCCTGCATTACCAGTGTGCCCACCACGAGCGCCCAATAGCTCTGATAGATGACTGCGACGGCGACGGTTGCCACAAAGCCGGCGATCTTCTGCACGACGTTCAGCACAAATTCCTGCCAGAAGATCAGGTCGCGCTGCAGCATGAAACGCTTTGGATTGGCAAGGCCGTTAATCAGAAGGCTAAGGCTTAGCGCTAGCATGACGTCGAAAAGCCGCGGATCGTTGTAGATGACCGATGACGGATATGCGATGCCGGCAAAGACAAGGCACAACAGCAGACCACGGGTCGCGCCGAGCGTCCAGGCGGCGCTGAAATGGGATTCCTGCGGATTTTCGTGACGTATCAGAGCCTGACTGAGCGAAAGGTCCGTCACGGTGGTCACAATCGCCAGCATCGTGGTCGCAAGCGCAACGATACCGAAGTCTGAGGGCATCAGGTACCAGGCGAGAATGATCGTGCTCAGGCTCGATAGCCCGTTCACGATGGCTCGTGAAAGGCTGATCAGGAGGCTGCCTTTCATCAGGCGGTCGGCAACATTGCTCATCGCTTACTCGACAATTGATACCAATCGAATTGCTTGACAGGCCTCACAGCCCGCGTTCCTGCAGCCTGCGGCGGACGAAGTTTTTCACCATGAAAACCAGCGTAGGATCGCCAAGCAGCAGCCCGGTCGCCCTCTTCAGATCTTTCGCTGAAAGTGCCTGCCTGAAGTCTTTCCACCGTGCGTGCTTGATGATGACCTTCTTGCGAGTTTCCAACGCCTTGACCGAGGCCGGTGTGAGCCGGGTGCCGAGTCTGGCGATTAGCTCATCGGACATGGCGGCCAGATTCTGGAGAGAGCTCCCGGACCGTGTCAGCGAATTGGGGCGTCGGAAATAGATGTAACCGGCATAGCTCGTGCCGTAAAATTTGGGATTGAGGGTGACGAAATCCGAATAGAGCAGAAAGTCTTCCCCGACCCGGCAGTCTTCCTGATAGCGAAGCTTGTTGCGGATCAGATAGTCGCGGCGGAACATCGGCTTCAAATAGCCCGAATTCATAAAGGCGACGGGGATGGTTTCGCGGAAAAACAGTTCCTGGGAGATCGGGATCGGATTGCTTTCCTTCAGAAACCCGAAAGCATCGAAGACATGGCGGTCGTCGCCGAAGTTTCGAACACTCTGATTGTCGACGACGGCGTCCGCGTCCGTTTTGCGGGCCAGATCGAGGAGAACCTCCAGCCTGTCCTCCTTATAAAGATCGTCAGCGTCGAGCAAAGTGATCCACTCGCCGGTCGTGATGTCGATGGCCTTGTTGCGAGCGGCCGAGGGACCTGCATTCCGGTCCAACAGGATCGGGACGACCCTTTGATCCTTCTCGCTGATCGCAAGGATTATCTCTCGCGATCTGTCCCTGGATGCATCGTCAATGACAATGCACTCCACGTCCGTGTGGGTCTGATTAAGCACGGAATGGATGGCTTTCGCCACGAAGTCCTCGCCGTTATGGCAGGGAATGATAACGGATACTTTCATCGGGCCTCTTCGCATTTGAAGGGAATACGGATTTCAGTCATCCTCGTTCACCCGGTCCTTCAGGCGTCCGAACTTCAGGGTTTCGATACCACTGCGAATGACTTGCGCCGGATTGCCGGCGACAGCGCTGTTGGGCGGAACGTCCTTGGTTACCACGGCTCCGGACCCGATGACGCAGTTGTCGCCGATGGTCACGCCGGGCAGAATGATACTGCGGGCACCAATGAAGCAGTTCTTGCCGATGCGCGTGTCCGTCTTGATGGCGCGTGTCATGTCATGCGTCAGAATGGCGGCATCAAAGGCGATGTACGTCAATTCCCCGATATGGATGCCGCGCGGATGCGTCTTGTCGAGGCGTGCGCTCAGGGACATGACCACTGTGGGGTGGATGTCCATGCCCCAAACCTTGGTCAGATAAAGGCGCTTGCAGCCGACCACGAAGCGCTGGAGTTTGATGAATTGGTTCAACGAACGAAGCATGGGAGACCTTATCGTTTAATGAACGGATGCATCGGCATCATCCGGCAAAGGCGCGGGTCAGGGCGGAGACGTAGTCCTTCCAGGGCATTTGCCCGCGGGCGGCGAGCAGGCTTCCGACCAGAAGCTTGCGGCCGAGCGCCTGAATTTCAGAAGGACGTGTGCGGACGTTCTTGGCGATTGCGCGCAGCGAACCTGGATAATATTTCGCCTTCAGAGCCTTGTTCGGATCCCGATGGCCGATGCAGCGCGCATCGACATAAGCCGCCTTGCGGGCCTCCTGAAAGGCGCGGATCGCATAGTCCGTGTCCTCTCCGCCCGAAAGGGCCGCGCCAACGCCGAGTTGCTCGTCGAAGCCGCCGATCCTTGCCGCGAGCGGGCCGCGCAGGAATATGGTGTTCGACGATGCGAAGGAGATGACGCTCTGGAGACGAGGCTGGGTTGCGGTGAAACTTGCAGCCGATCGCGGTTCCATGCCGTAGCGGCAGAACCAGAAATCGAGCGAAGGGTCGGTCGAGAAGGCCGTGTGGATGGTGTCGAGAGTATCCTCGGGATACCAGCAGTCGTCGTCGGGGAAAGCTACGATACCGTTGAGTGCGAGGCGGTGCCTGGCGTCCTCCCCCGTCAGCAGCATGTTGCGGGCCGCCGAAAGCGATCGGCGATCCGGAATGAAGGATATCTGCGCCCATGCCGGGCCGGATGCGATGAAGTTCTCTGCAACTCCCGCGTCGCAGCGTTGCAGCAGGAGGAAGAGGGTAAGGTCCACTGCGGGATTGCGCTTCCGGAAGGCCTCGACGGAAGCGATCATTCGCGCAATATCGTCGCTGCGGCCCGATTGCATATCCGTGGTCGAGAACAGGGTTACGGGCAGCGCTGTACGGGTCTCACTCATGGGCACGGTTCCTGCAACTCGAATACGCTGTTGTTCCGGGAAGCCCGCGAAGAGTTCGCGGCATAGATCGTCCGGCGGAAGCTTGAGCGGCTGCCCGCAACTTTCGCCTTCATGCACGGCGATGGATCAGGCCGATAGTGGCGGTCGTCAGGAGCGACCGGCCAATTCTGGGGGAAAGCTCGCAAGCTGCCGAAGGCCAATAGAACAACGCACCCGCTATCTTTCGTTTCAGGCTGGCGCATGTATCTTGGCATGGGCATTGTTGCTGGCTGCAACGTGTTTCCGTTCAAGTTTCTCAGCCCCAGATTGCTTTTCAGCTATGGCTATTTTGCGGGTCCGCGCGACTTCTCTTGCAATTTCGCAGTCATTATTCATTCAAAACGAAGGCCTCCGGAAAAGCCATTGGTTCCGTTTTGCACTCCAACTGGTAATACTATAGTCCGAGCCGCAGCGGATCATCAACCCCGATTTGCCGCACTGCACAATAAACCTGACGCGGCCGGCGCAAACATCCCGGTATCGGCCACTCTGGAGGGTCGCCCGCCCGATATCGCTGCGGTAGCAATCCGCCTAACCCAGCATGTTGGACGAAGAGTGCCACCGCCAGGCCGTGCTGATGATGTCCTCGAGCGAGGAGTGGGGCTCCCAGCCAAGAACTTCACGCGCCTTTTCGTTGTTGGCAACGAGCGCCGGCGAGTCGCCTTCGCGGCGATCGACATAATCGACGGGGAAGCTCCGCCCTGAGACGTCTTCGATCGTCTGCAGCAGTTCCTTTACCGTTGTGCCGGTTCCGGTGCCGAGGTTGAGGGCCACGGAAGGCCCGCCGTCGAGCAGGTATTGCAGTGCCCGTACATGGGCGTCGGCAAGGTCCAGCACGTGAATGTAGTCGCGTACGCAGGTGCCGTCGCGTGTTTCGTAATCGCTTCCGAACACCTTGAAGCCTGCCCGACGACCGAGCGCAGCTTCGATCGCAAGCGGGATGGCGTGGGTTTCCGGCGTGTGCCATTCGCCGATCCGACCTTCCGGATCGGCGCCGGCCGCATTGAAATACCTGAGAACCGCGGAACGCAGGCCGACATAGCTGTCATAATCAGAAAGCGCCTGTTCGATGATCCACTTGGTGCGGCCATAGGGATTGATCGGTTGCTGGCGGTGGGTCTCGTCCATCGGAACTTGTTCCGGCAGGCCATAGGTCGCGCAGGTCGAAGAGAAAACGAAGGCTTTGACGCCAGCGGCCTGTGCCGCCGACAAAAGAGTCAGGGAGCCGATGACGTTGTTTTCGTAGAAGGATGGCGGGTCCTTGACGCTTTCGCCGACCTCGATCAGGGCGGCGAAATGCATGATAGCCGCGGGCTGATATTTTCTAAGCACTTCGTCGAGCCTTGCGCGGTCGCGGATGTCGCCTTTTTCGAGGGGACCCCATTTGACGAATTCCGCATGTCCGTTCGAAAGGTTGTCGTAGACAACAGGCAGAAAGCCTTTTTGGGAGAGTTGCAGGCAGGTATGCGAGCCGATGTAACCAGCGCCGCCGACGACCAGAACAGGCGTTTCCGTCATAAATAACCGGGCTCCGTTGCAGTGCACACTTTTCTAGGGACTGTATCGGGAAAAGACAAGCCGGCAGTTTCCCGCCGGTTTTGCTTTCGACGCTTTGGTCGGATGCCGAATAGAGTGACGACAGGCCGCCCGTCGGCACCTGTCGCCCGTTTCCCGTTCAGAAATCCGTGTCGGTGCCCGGAACGTCGGCGCTGTCGCGCCCACCAATGATGATCGACCTTTTGCCCACATGGTTAGCCGGGCCGACGAGGCCCTCCTGTTCCATGCGTTCGACCAGCGAGGCCGCCTTGTTATAGCCGATCGAAAGGCGACGCTGGATGTAGGATGTCGAGCACTTCTTGTCGCGCAGGACCACCTTGACCGCTTTTTCATAGAGGTCGCTTGCGTCTTCCTCGCCCATGGCCGATTTGTCGAAGACGGCACCGCCGTCGTCCGCCGTCTCTTCGACCTCATCGGCATCTTCGGTTACGGTGCCGAGATATTCGGGGCGGCCCTGTGTTTTCAGGTGAGCCACGACTTTCTCGACCTCCTCGTCCGACACGAAGGGTCCGTGGACGCGGGCAATGCGTCCGCCACCCATCATGTGCAGCATGTCGCCCTGACCGAGCAGGTGTTCGGCACCCTGTTCGCCGAGAATGGTGCGGCTGTCGATCTTCGAGGTCACCTGGAAGGAGATACGGGTCGGGAAATTTGCCTTGATGGTGCCGGTGATGACGTCGACCGAGGGACGTTGGGTCGCCATGATGAGATGGATGCCGGCGGCACGCGCCATCTGGGCGAGGCGCTGGATCGCACCTTCGATTTCCTTGCCGGCGACCATCATCAGGTCCGCCATCTCGTCGACGATGACGACGATGTATGGCATCGCGGCGAGATCCATTTCCTCCTGCTCGTAGACGGGTTCGCCCGTCGAACGGTCGAAACCGGTCTGTACGCTGCAGAGGATCGTCTCGCCCTTGGCGCGGGCCGAGGCGGCGCGCGCATTATAGCCGTCGATGTTGCGGACGCCGAGCCGCGACATCTTGCGGTAACGGTCTTCCATTTCGCGCACGGCCCATTTCAGCGCCATGACAGCCTTCTTCGGATCGGTCACGACAGGCGTCAGCAGATGCGGAATGCCGTCATAGACAGAGAGTTCCAGCATCTTGGGATCGACCATGATGAGGCGGCATTCTTCCGGGCGCAGGCGATAAAGCAGCGACAGGATCATGGTGTTAATGGCGACGGATTTACCCGAACCGGTGGTCCCGGCGACCAGAAGGTGAGGCATCTTGGCGAGTTCGGCAATCACGGGCTCGCCGCCGATGGTTTTGCCGAGCGCCATGGCGAGTTTGAAGCGGGTTTCCGTGTAATCGCGGGACTCGATCAGTTCGCGCAGATAGACGGTTTCGCGAACGGGGTTCGGCAGTTCGATACCGATGACATTGCGACCGGGAACGACTGCGACGCGCGCCGAGAGGGCCGACATGGAGCGGGCGATGTCGTCGGAAAGACCGATGACGCGGGAGGACTTCACGCCTGGGGCCGGTTCAAATTCGTAGAGTGTCACGACCGGGCCGGGGCGGACGTCGATGATCTCGCCCTTGATGCCGAAATCTTCAAGGACGCTTTCCAGGAGGCCGGCGCTCTGCTCCAGCGCTTCGGGAGTCATGGTCGTCGTCTCCTGGAACCGGGGCTCCTGCAGAAGATCGATCGGCGGGAATTCGTATTCGCCGTCGGCAAGCGCCGGCAACCGACGGAAGACCGGCTGGCTCGGCTGTTGCATGGGAACGGCTTCCACGGCCGTGCTCTCGGCCGGTGCATCCATCGCCGTTTCCTGACGGATTGCGGCTTCGGCGGCCTCTTCGCCGGTGGCGCAGGGTGTCGCGGCCGGATCGGCTTCACGCAGCCCGACTTCGCGATAGAGCGCGATGACCGACCAGTCCGGCGCCTGGAACGTCGGCAACGCTACGCCTGGCTGGTTGGGGGCGGGTTGGGGGACGAGGCTCTGCGCCCTGACGACGGTTGCCTTCACGACTGGAGGCGTACGCGCCGGTGCAACTGCCATATGGTTCGGCTGCGCGACTTTGACGGGGCCCGGGGTTGGTGGCGCGACGCTGACCGGGCCAGCGAGAGGCGGTTCGATATCGTCTGCGCCGCCGTCGAGGTTCATCGCCTCCCAGAAAACGTGATCCGACAGATAGGCGGCATAGGCTGGCAGGGCCGGGGCGGCTGTGGCCGGCGATGCGACACCTTTGCCAGGCTCCTGAGGCGCTATCGGAATGTTCGGCTGCGGCGGCGTGGCAATGACGTTGCCCGGTTTGGGCTCATGCATCGCGGGAGCCGGCGCTGTCGCCGGACGTCCGGCTGCCGGAGTGGCGACTTGCTGCAGACCGGCCGATGCCGCCTCTTCCTGCTGGCGGGCGAGTTCGCGCCGGAGTTTGTAGGTGAGGGCGCGTGCGCCGGTGGCATCCGGCGGCTGGGGCAGCATGACGGAGAGCCCCGCGCGGCGTTCTTCACGAGGGGCGACAGGCTGTGGCGACGCTGCCTGCACGGTTACAGGCGCTGGCGATGCCGGGATCACGACCGGAACCGATGCTGGCGTCGGCTCCGGAGCGGCCGCCGTCGGCACGGCGCTTTCCCTTGTTGTGCGACGTCCCAGGGCATTTTCGGGTGTCCGGGTGAAACGCACATTGGGGGCCATGGCAAAAGCGCTCTGCCAGATCGGCATTTCGGAACGCCCTTCGATCTCGCTGGCAGCGAGTTCGTCGGTGTGGCGGCCGTTTACTCTTGCGGGCAGCTTTTCCTCTGGCGCGGCCTCAATGCGACCGGCTGCGGACGGAGCCGGTTCGCGGGCCTTTTCTTCCCCTATGTTATTGTCGGAATTCAAGAAATTGGAGCGGGGGAGATGCATGGCAACCTGTACACTCGTTATACGCGGACAATTAACATCTCTTCTCAATAGAAAATAAACGTTAACCAGCCCTTGCCGAGGCAGGGGCCAGCTCCCCTTCCGGGACGCGCCGGGATGCTGCAAGTCATGATTTTCCGAGCAGCTTCAAGGCATCCCGCCCCGCTAAATTTTTTGTGGAATCCGCTTTTGAAGGCTTGTCGTCGCGCTGCGTGGATCAGCCGGCTCAATCCAGCCTGAATGCTCCGAGGTGGAACGTCCGGTCAAGCGCTAAGCGACGTTGCCGGCCGCTTGGGGGCGCAGTTGCACGATGTCCTGGTCGATCAGCGCCAGCGCGTGATCGAGATGACCTTCGAAAACCAGGGCTCCCTCGTCAAATGCCACCGAGATCTCCGGCATGCCGGAAAACCGAACGATATGGGATTGAGACAAACCTTCCTCTATCCCCTGGCGCAACAGATCGTAATAGCGCGTGCCGGGGCCGGTGATGGTGATCGGCATGTGTTCATAGAGGCTTAGAAGCCGCGACAGGCCGTTGCCGAGCGCAAGGCCTGCCTGCCGGAAGGCATGCACGCTGCCGCGGTCGCCGCGGTGGGCAAGAGCTGCGATCTTGTCCACTTCCGAAAGGGGAACGAACTTTGCCGGCAGGGTATCCGTCGGCACCTCGAAGGCGGTCCGCAAAATGGCGTAGAAACCGGCATAGGCCTCAATGCAGCCCCGGCCTCCACATCGACACAGCGCGCCGTTCGCCTGGTGCAGCATATGCCCGAAATTCGGAGAGATGACATTATAGCTGCCGCTCGGCGATTGGGTCGCGACGCCCAGCCCTATGCTGTGGCCGAGGGACAGGGCGGCAAGTGCACGTGGGCCCGTTTGTCCCGACCTTTTGGCACGGCTCGCCAAAGCGCCTGCGACGAGTTGGGTTTCATTGGCGAGCAGGACCCGCCCACTCCAGTCCGCCGCAAGCAGTGACCCGAAATCGATCCGTTCCGTTCCGAGCACTGGCGACCAGAGCAACAGCGGCCGTTCGGTGTCGACAAGGCCCTTGCTGCTGATGGAGATGGCCAGCACGGAAGACTGGGCGAGGTCCGCGCGGGTTACAGTTTTTTCCAGGCCGGACCTCAGAGCCATTGAGAAAGCCAAAGCGCCGCCCGATGTAACCCGGGACTCGGAGAATCGGTCGATCAGCCGGGCGGAATAATCCACGAGCGAATATTCCAGAGCATCCGAAGAAATGCTGACAACGATGAGGTAGCCGCAATTACGGCGCGGTTCGAACAATACGCGCGGACGTCCTCGTCCGCCAACGGGTTGATGCTCGGATTTCACCAGGATCTCGGCGCGCTCGAGTTCCGCCGTGATGGCGGAGACGGTGGCGGAGGAGAGGCCGGTTGCCGCAGACAGTTCAGTATGGGCGAGCCGGCCGCCGCGCCTCAGCGCTGAAAGCACGAGCGCGCTGTTTTGCCGACGGATGATTTCCGTGCTGCTGGATTTCGTCGGAAACATGGACCTCCGTTCCTGCCAGTCCCGGATCTTGGAGGCGTGGCGAATATCCGCCACAACAACCGAAGGCATCCGCCTGTCAACCTGAAAAGCCGATGAGCCGCTTTTCCGCCGTTTGTGACCTGTGCAGGCCTGCTGTTGTCGGCGTCATTTCAGCGGAAATTGCCGTGTTGACAGTCCCGATGATCTCTGACATCTATTTTCTCGACTGTCGAGAAAAATATTGGAGGCTCGACGGCGCAATCGTGGCAGCCGGCGGGAGCAGTGGATGCATCCGGTCGCCAACATCGGGAGGACATCATGAAGTCTATTTTCAAGCTGATGGCAGGGGCTGCCATCATTGTTTCCTTGCACTCCGCCGCAGCCATGGCTGCGGATGTCGTTGTCGGCGTTTCCTGGTCGAACTTTCAGGAAGAACGCTGGAAGACCGACGAGGCCGCAATCAAGAAGGCTCTCGAGGCCGCCGGGGCGAAATACATTTCCGCTGACGCGCAGTCTTCGGCCGCCAAGCAGCTCACCGACGTCGAATCGCTGATCTCCCAGGGCGCCAATGCGCTGATCGTGCTTGCCCAGGATTCCGACGCCATCGGGCCCGCCATCGAGAAGGCTACCGCGGAAGGTATTCCGGTGGTCGGTTATGACCGTCTGATCGAGAATCCGGATGCCTTCTACATCACCTTCGACAACAAGGAAGTGGGCCGCCTGCAGGCGCGCGAGGTGTTCAAGGTGAAGCCTGAGGGCAATTACGTCTTCATCAAGGGCTCGTCTTCCGACCCGAACGCCGACTTCCTCTTCGCAGGCCAGCAGGAAGTGCTGAAGGAAGCAATCGACGCCGGCAAGATCAAGAATGTCGGTGAAGCCTATACGGATGGCTGGAAGCCGGAAATCGCCCAGAAGAACATGGAGCAGTTCCTGACTGCGGCTGACAACAAGGTCGATGCAGTCGTCGCTTCGAACGACGGCACGGCCGGCGGCGCGATCGCTGCTCTGGAGGCTCAGGGACTTGCCGGTTCCGTGCCGGTTTCCGGCCAGGACGCCGACAAGGCTGCCTTGAACCGCGTTGCGCTCGGCACGCAGACCGTTTCGGTATGGAAGGACAGCCGCGAGCTTGGCAAGAATGCCGCCGAGATCGCGCTTCTTCTGGCGAGTGGCAAGACCATGGATGATGTGCCTGGTGTCATGACCTTCAACGGCGGTCCGAAGGGCGTCGCGATGAAGTCCGTCTTCCTTGCCCCGCTTCCGATCACCAAGGACAACCTCAATGTCGTGATCGACGCCGGCTGGATCAGCAAGGCGGAAGCTTGCCAGGGCGTCAAGGCTGGTTCCGTCGCTGCCTGCAACTAAGCAGGCGGGCCCATCAGTCCGGAATGCCGCAGCGGGGTTTCCGTTGCGGCATTCGTCGCGCGATCAGTAGACTATGAGGCAGGGTTTGCCAGCAATGAATGAAGAGTGGAGGGGCGGCAACGCAATGGCCGGCATGATGCAGACCACAACATCCAAGAATGCGGGAGTGTCCAGCGGTGGGGCGATCGCCTCGTTCTTCAGGGCGACCGAAATCGACACACGCCTTCTCGGCATGGTCGGAGCTCTTCTCATCATCTGGGTGGGCTTCGAGATATTGACCGGCGGATTGTTCCTGACGCCCCGCAACCTTTGGAACCTTTCGGTGCAGACTTCATCGGTGGCGGTGATGGCGACCGGAATGGTTCTGGTCATCGTCACCCGTAACATCGACCTTTCCGTCGGTTCCATTCTCGGCTTTACCGGGATGATTATGGGCGTGCTGCAAGCCAAGCTTTTGCCCGGCATCCTCGGCTTCGATCATCCTGCCACATGGGTTCTGGCGCTGGGCGGAGGCATCGTGGTCGGCGGGCTGATCGGCATGTTCCACGGCGCGATCATAGCCTTCCTCAACGTACCGTCCTTCATCGTCACGCTCGGGGGCCTGCTGGTCTGGCGCGGTGCGACATGGTTTGTGACCAGCGGTCAGACGGTTGCACCCATGGATGCCAATTTCCGCCTGATGGGCGGCGGCACGGAAGGCTCCATCGGCTGGACCGCAAGCTGGGTCGTCGGTGTCATCGCCTGTATAGGTATCGTCGCCGGCATCATTCATTCGCGCCACCAGCGCAAGCGCTTCGGTTTTCCGCAAAGACCGCTCTGGGCGGAGTATTTTCTTTCGGCGCTCGGCTGCTTCATCGTTCTCGGGGCTGTCGCCGTCGCAAACAATTATTTCTGGCCGACGAATATCGCCCGTCGCTATGCCGACGCCAACGGCATTGCTTGGCCCGATGGTGGGCTGCTGATTTCCCACGGCGTCGCGGTTCCGGTTCTGATCGCCCTCGGTGTCGGTCTCATCATGACTTTCGTCGCCACCCGTCTGCGGTTCGGACGCTATGTTTTTGCGATCGGTGGCAATCCGGAAGCGGCTGAACTCGCCGGCATCAAGACCCGTTGGGTCACCGTCCGCATTTTCGCGATCATGGGCATTCTCTGCGCCATTGCTGCAGCGATCTCGACCGCCCGCCTCAACGCCGCGACCAATGCGCAAGGCGAACTCGACGAACTCTACACCATCGCTGCAGCCGTGATCGGCGGCACGTCCCTTGCCGGTGGCACCGGCACCATAGCAGGGGCAATGCTGGGGGCGCTGGTGATGCAGTCGCTCCAGTCCGGAATGGTGCTCCTCGGCATCGATACCCCCTTCCAGCGCATTGTCGTCGGCGTCGTCCTTGTTGTCGCCGTCTGGCTCGACACCGTCTATCGCGCCCGCGCAAAGTAATCAGGAGTTTCCATCATGACGGAGCAACGCACGCCCCTCGTGGAAATGAAGGACATTTCCATCTCCTTCGGTGGCATTCATGCCGTCGACAGGGCTTCTGTCGATCTCTATCCCGGTGAAGTCGTGGCCCTTCTCGGCCATAACGGCGCAGGCAAATCGACGCTGATCAAGATCCTCTCCGGCGCCTACAGACGCGATAGCGGCGATATCCTGATCAACGGCGAGCCGGCCGATATCCGCAATCCGCGTGACGCCAAGGCCTATGGGATCGAGACGATCTACCAGACGCTTGCTGTTGCAGATAACGTGGATGCCGCCGCCAATCTCTATCTCGGTCGAGAACTGAAGACGCCTTGGGGCACGCTCGACGACGTTGCCATGGAGGCGAAGGCCCGAGAGGTAATGGGACGGCTCAACCCCAACTTCCGCCGCTTCAAGGAACCGGTAAAGGCGCTTTCCGGCGGCCAGCGGCAATCGGTTGCGATCGCGCGAGCGATCCTGTTCGATGCCCGCATCCTCATCATGGACGAGCCGACCGCAGCGCTTGGGCCCCAGGAGACCGCACAGGTCGGGGATCTCATCCGTCAGCTGAAGTCGGAAGGTATCGGCATCTTCCTCATCAGCCACGACATCCACGATGTCTTCGATCTCGCCGACCGGGTCTTTGTCATGAAGAATGGTCAGGTGGTCGGACATGCGCGTACGCAGGATGTGACCAAGGACGAAGTGCTCGGCATGATTATCATGGGCAAGTGCCCGCCCGGCGCGATTCCGGGACCGGGAGCGATGCGGGGCTGACGGCGCGTCTCCGGCGCAGAGGCGCCGGAGACCGGCCATGCCGGTCATCCCTCCGACTCGATGCCGGCGAAGAGGTCGTCATCGAGATGTACGAAGCCGTTGTCCTTCTGCCGTGATCTGAGGACGTTCGGCGTGCAGCCGAAGGTCTGCCGGAAACGCCTGCCGAAATGGCTGGAATTGGCGAAGCCGACTTCAAGGGCGATATCGATCAGTGGTTTCGAGGTCTGAAGGACGAGGCTTCGCGCGCGTCGCATCCGCAGTCTTGCATAAACCGCGCCTGGCGACATCTTGAGCCGTCGGTGGAAGAGCCGTTCCATCTGTCGACGCGAAAGGTTCATCGATTTCGCCACATCGTCCATCGAAACGGGCTTGTCGAGATTGTTCTCCATGAAGATCAGCGCAAGGCGCATCTTGGAGTCCTTGTGCTCGGTCGACAGTGGATTGCGCGGCTGGATTTCACGCCCCTCGCGCCGGCGCTCGATCTGCAGGATCTGAAGGGCGTTCTTTTCCGCCGTGTTGCCGATATGCCGGCGTACGAGGCTTGCGGCTAGATCCGCCACCGCGCTTCCCCCCGCGCAGGTGATGATGTCACGATCCTCGACGTAAAGCTGGTTGCTGACCAGTCTGTGATCGGGGAAACGGTCGAGATAATCGTGGTGATGCAGCCAGCTCACGCAGGCAGTCCGGTTCTTCATCAGGCCGGCCTTGGCCAGAATGAAGCTGCCGGTGCAGACACCGATGACTTTGACCTTTTCGCTGATCGCCCGTTTCAGATAGCGTTCCATCTCCGCATCGATCGGGTCCTCGACATTCAGCAGTCCCCCGACGACGGCCAGATAATCGAATTCTCTCGGAGCCGGCAGTCCGGTTCCCGGTGCTATCTGCACGCCGCAGCTCGAGCGGATGAAATGGCCATGGGCGCTTAAGATCTGCCAGTCGCAGTGTTTCCGCGTCGAGCGATCTTCGTCATCGCTCGCCAGCCGCAAGGTGTCGACGAAAAGCGCAAAGGCGCTGAGTGTGAAGCTCTTGCTCAAAATGAAGCCGACCTTGAGAGGCGGGCGCGGCTTGGCGGGTTCGGAACTGGACATGTTGGATCTGCAAAGCTTCCCGCTATCGGCACGGCAATGTCGGCGACGTGTCCCGTGACGGACGCCGGTCGCAGTCATCTCCGTTATTCAAGGGAAGCATTGGCTCGCAGAACATGAAATATGTCAATGCCTACCAGCGGCGGCACCTGTTCGCGGTGCGGCTATCGATTTTCAGGCCGGGGCTTCGGTTTGCTGGATGCGGTTGCGCAGCAAGGCCCGGTAACGCGCCTGGCTGCCCTTCAGATGCTGGCGCATGGCAAGCCGGGCGGCTTCCTCATCGCCTTCCATGATGGCGCTGACGATCCGTTCGTGCTCGGCATGGATGCCGCGAAGATAATCGTCGGAAACGGTCTCCTGCCCTGTCGCCCGGAGCGAACGCCGGGGAATGACGTTCGGACCCAGCATCGTCAGGAATTCGCGAAAGCGCGGATTGTTGGTCGCATCAGCGATGGCAAGATGCAGTTCGAAGTCAGCTTCTCCTGTCGGGAGGCCCTGACGGGCGAGGCGGTCGATTTCGCGGAAGCGTTCAACGATCCTTTCCTCCTGGGATGGGGAGCGGCGTTGCGCGGCAAGCCCCGCGGCCTCCACCTCGACCGCGGTGCGGAGTTCCAGAAGTTCGATGACGGAGGAAATGCGCACGAAATCGATGTTCTGGAACGGTACTTCCAGTTCGGGCACCGGTTCGAGGACGAAGACGCCTGCTCCCTGGCGAGGTTCAACCAGCCGGTCGGCGCGCAGAGCGGCGATCGCCTCGCGAACGACCGTGCGGCTGACCCCGAACTCGCGGGTGAGTTGGGCTTCGCTCGGCAGGCGTTCACCCGGCTTGTAGGCGCCCGCCTCGATCTGCTGCTTCAGGGCATCGCGAAGCGTGACGACCAGATTCCGGCTTTTCGTTGCGACGCTAATGGGTGGCACTCCTCTGTCTTCGTTCACAATGCCTATCATACCTGTGGTGAAATCTCAGGGATATCCCGAATGCATCGCGGGATTTCCCCCGAAGCCCTGCTTGGAGCGCATCGCGATCCTTCAGGTTCGCTCCCTATCCTTCAAATCTTCATTTCACCGCATGTCGTCACCGCAGGACCGCTCAACGCTTTTTCGCGACCTGTTTCAGGAAGCCAGGCGTGGCCTTATTCGTCCTCCGGGAAGATCGGGTCCTGCGTGAAGAGCCCGCCTTGCCAGCGGGCGGCCGAATCGTCAGGACCGGGGCGCTCGCAAGCGGCTTCGATCTTCGAACGGAAGATTTCGGCATTGTCTTTCGGCTTCCAGCCGAGAAAGCCGGCGGCGGAATTGTCCCACCAGCCTGCATCGTTGTTCGATGCGCCCCAGATGACGGGGCAGCCGAGTTTCGGCGCGCGGAATACGGCCTCGATCAGCGAGACGAAATCATCGTAGGAAAACCAAGTGGAAAGCATGCGGTGGTTGACCGGTTCGGCCACGCAGGACCCGATGCGCACGAGCGCCGTCTCCTGCCCGAACTTTTCATGGTACATCTGCGCCAGAGACTCACCGAAACATTTCGATACGCCGTAGAGCCCGTCCGGACGATAGGGATGGTCCACCGACAACCGTTCGGTCTGTGGATAAAATCCGATGGTGTGATTGGAACTTGCAAAGACGATGCGCGGCATCCGATGCGCGCGGGCGGCTTCGTAGAGATTGTAAAGGCCGACGATGTTGCCGGCGACGATCTGCGAGAACTTGCGCTCTACCGAGACGCCGCCGAGATGGACGATCCCGTCGCAATCCTCGACCAGGGCATGCACTGCCTTGGCATCGGCAAGATCGCACTGGACGATTTCCTCGTTCTTCCGGGCCGCCCCGATCGGGGCGATATCGGATAGGCGCAGGATCGTTGCCATGGGGGCGAGCCTTTCCCGCATCACACGGCCCAGTGCACCCGCCGCGCCGGTAATCAGAAGTCTCTTCACTGTCTTCTCCCTCCGGAATTCCTCAAGTCATCATACATGCTCTTCGCTAACGCTGTGCGTCAAGCTTGAAGACAGCGCGGCCTCCTTCGCATGCATCTTCCATAATGGGATTCGATACCCCGTCGGGAGGAAGCACGTCTTGCCCACGGCGCTTGACAGCATTCAACATGTCATACAAAACTGTCAACATATATTATGTTAACTCGCTCTCTCCGGGTGGCGGGATTTATCAAGAGGGAGGTTCGCGCATGCTGAACGTGGAAACGAGGCACGCCGTTCACGCGGATCACGCGAGATCGCTCGATACAGAGGGCCTTCGCCGGCACTTCCTGGCCCAGGGTCTGTTTGCGGAAGGCGAGATACGGCTGATCTATACGCATTACGATCGATTTGTCATGGGAGGCGCCGTGCCGTCCGGCACGCCACTTGTGCTCGATCATGTCGAGGAGACAAAAACGCTGGGCTTTCTCGACCGACGGGAGATGGGAATCGTCAACATCGGTGCTGAGGGCAGCGTGCGCGCCGGCAACGAAAGCTGGTCGCTGAACCGAGGTGACGTACTTTATCTCGGCATGGGTGCCGGGCCGGTTACCTTCGAAGGCGCCGGGCGCTTCTACATCGTCTCGGCCCCGGCGCATCGCAGCCTGCCCAACCGGCTCGTCACTCTGGCCGACAGCAAGGAGGTGAAGCTTGGGGCTGTCGAGACTTCCAACAAACGCACCATCAATCAGTTCATTCATCCCCTGGTCATGGAAAGCTGCCAACTGGTGCTGGGATATACCACGCTGGAGGACGGGTCGGTCTGGAACACCATGCCTGCGCATGTGCACGACCGCCGCATGGAGGCCTATCTCTATTTCGGCATGGATGAGACGTCGCGGGTTCTGCATCTGATGGGCGAGCCGCAACAAACGAGGCATCTCTTCATCGCCAACGAGGAGGGCGCGATCTCGCCGCCGTGGTCCATCCATGCGGGAGCCGGCATTGGCAGCTATACCTTCATCTGGGCCATGGCCGGCGACAATGTCGATTATACCGATATGGACTTCATCCAGCCGGGAGATCTTCGATGAGTATGTTTTCGCTTGCCGGCCGTCATGCGTTGATTACCGGCGCCAATACCGGCATCGGTCAGGCGATCGCCATTGCCGTTGCTTCGGCCGGCGCCTCCGTGACCTGCGCGGGGCGCTCCTCTTCGGCGCAGACGGTCTCCATGATCGCCGGCGCGGGCGGAGAGGCAAGGGAGCTGGCGCTCGATCTTTCCGATCCCATGGCGGCAAGAGATGCTTTTGCCGAAAGCGCTTACGATCTCCTCATCAACAATGCCGGCATCATTCGTCGTGCCGATGCAGTCGATTTCTCCGAGGATGACTGGGACGCGGTGATGGACGTGAACCTGAAGGCCGTCTTCTTCACCTCACAAGCCTTTGCGCGGGCTCTCATGTCCAGAAACGCAAGCGGAAAGATCGTCAACATCGCATCCCTGCTGTCGTTTCAGGGCGGCATTCGCGTTGCCTCCTATACGGCCGCCAAGCACGGCGTGGCGGGCATCACCAAGTTGTTGGCAAACGAATGGGCGTCCCGCGGCATCAACGTGAATGCGATAGCGCCCGGTTACATTGCCACGAATAACACGGAAGCGCTGCGGGCCGACGAGGAGCGCAACGCGGCGATCCTCGCACGCATTCCGGCCGGACGCTGGGGGCGGGCGGAGGATATTGCGGGTACTGCCGTCTATCTTTGTTCGCCGGCAGCCGATTATGTTCATGGCGCCATTCTTAACGTCGATGGCGGTTGGCTCGCGCGCTGACGGCGTATCAGACCGCCTCGCGCCGGGCGAGACGGGCTGCCTGTTCCGGCTCGTCCAGATGCAGCAAGGTGCCGTCGCGACTGCGGCGTACCTTCTCGATGTGATCGCGTGGACTCATCCCGACGATGCGCTTGAACATGCGGGAGAAATAATAGGGATCGGCATAGCCGACTTCGGCCGCGGCCGCGGAGACGTTGATGCCGGTCTCCAGCAGGTGCATGGCCCGTTCCATGCGCTGGAGTTCCTGATATTTGCGGGGCGTACGACCGACCCGTTTCTGAAATTCCCGCAGGAAATAATCGCGATTGTAGGGAGCGGAGGCCACAGCGGTCTCGGCGATGTCGGGGTCGAGCGGCGCTGCTGCGATCTGCGAGGCAACCTTCATGACCGCCAGGTCCATCGCATCGCTTCCCTCCGGCTGGTAGGTTGCGGTGTCGCGCCAGTTCTCGAAGGCGTCCTCCACATGGGAGATCAGGAGATACATGAAGAGGTGATGCTGGGCGAGCGTGACCGAGCTTGGCGGAGCGCTCTGTCGGTAGTGCCTTACCAGCGGTTCCAGCAGAGGCCAGCGGGAGAGCCTGACCTTGGGTCTCAGTTTCATCTGAGCGAGAAGATCGTGCCGGCCATAAATGTCGAGCGTAAAATGCTGCGCGATACCGATGTAGGTCTGCCGGCCTTCGTTCCACCCAATGAAGCGGCTGTTGCGCGGAATGAGCATCGACTCGCCGGGGGACAGAGAAAAGCGCTCGCCGTCGATCAGATATTCTCCGCGACCCTCGAGGCATATGAGAAGGTCGTCCACGGGGTTTTCCTTGTCGATGCGCCACGTCCGCGAATGCTGCATTCGAATGGTGGCGCGTGTCAGGGTCAGGGTCAGCGCGCCGGGCGGAATACTCGACAGAATGCCACCTTCGATTTCGTCCATCTTTTTCCCCGCCTTTGTCAATTCTGTCATTCACGGTCTTTTCATAGGATAACACGAAAGCTGGTTGATAAAACCGGATGGGACGGAGGAAACGTGCAAATAAGGGCATCCGCAATCCTTGCCGAACAGGCACGGAAGCGGTTGGACTTCGGCTCTGGGAGGAGAGAATTTTGTACATTACCGTAGTATCTCACGGCGCCGGGGGGCAGCCGTGAACCGCCAACGCGTGCTCGGGCTCGCTTATCTTTCGCCGTATATCGCGGGTCTCCTCGTTTTCACGGCGATCCCGTTCATGGCGTCGTTCTATATGAGCTTCACGGACTACAACCTGATGAGCGCGCCGCGCTGGACGGGTTTGAAGAACTATGTGGAGCTCTTCACCGGGGACAGAACCTTTCGCCGTTCGCTTTCGGTGACGCTGATCTATGTTTTCCTGACGGTGCCGCTGAAGCTCGCCTTCGCGCTCTTCGTCGCATACATCCTGAATTACCGGCTGAAGTTCATCAACTTCTTCCGGACTGCATTTTATGTCCCCTCCATCCTGGGAGGCTCGATCGCGATTGCCGTGCTGTGGCGTTACGTCTTCGCGACCAACGGGCTCGTCAACATGCTGCTGGCGGCGCTGGGCTTTGAGCCGGTCAACTGGTTTGGCGATCCGCAGAATGCGCTTTTCACGATCACGCTGCTCAGATGCTGGCAGTTCGGCTCGGCCATGGTGATATTTCTTGCCGCTCTACAGTCGATCGACAAGTCGCTCTACGAGGCAGCGGCGATCGACGGGGCCTCGAAGTTCCATAGCTTCATCTTCATCACCATTCCCCTCATCACACCGGTCATCTTCTTCAACCTTGTGATGCAGATGGTCCAGGCTTTTCAGGAGTTCAACGGTCCCTACATCATCACCGGCGGCGGTCCGTTGAAGTCGACCTATCTTCTCCCGCTCTACATTTACGACGAAGCTTTCCGCCGCTTCAACATGGGTTACGCCTCGGCGATCGCCTGGGTGCTTTTCCTGATTATCATGCTGCTGACCCTCGCTGCCTTCTGGTCGTCGAAGAAATGGGTCTTCTATGCCGGCGACAAGAGGAGTTGAGCCATGGACATGCATGCAGCTACCTCTTCTCCGGCACAGGCGCGTTCTTCCGGCGACATGGTAAGGCGTCGCGAACGAATGCAAGGATTTTCCGCCGCCGCCCGCTATCTGCTGCTGTTCGTGGTCGGGCTCGTCATGCTCTATCCGTTGATTTGGCTGGTCGGCGCATCGTTTAAAACGAATGCGGAGATCTTTTCGAGCCCGGGTTTCTGGCCGGAAAACCCGACCGTCGACGGTTATGTGAAGGGTTGGCAGACATCCACGCCCTACACGTTCGGCCGTTTTTTCCTGAACAGTTTCCTGATCGTGCTCCCGAAGATGGCGGGTACCGCGATTTCCTGCACGTTGGTTGCCTACGGCTTCGCGCGCTTCGACTTTCCGGGCAAGAAAATCCTGTTCGGCTCCGTCATCGCGATCCTGCTCCTGCCGAATGTGGTGACGCGCATTCCGCAGTATATTCTCTTTCGCGATCTCGGCTGGCTCGACAGTTTTCTGCCGCTGTGGGTGCCTTCCGCGCTGGCGGGCGATGCATTCTTCATCTTCATGCTCGTGCAATTCCTCCGTTCGATCCCTCGGGATACGGAAGAGGCCGCGCGCGTCGACGGGGCGAATTCCATCCAGACGCTCGCCTATGTCGTCGTGCCGATGCTCGCGCCGGCGCTGATTTCGGTCTGCCTGTTCCAGTTCATGTGGACGATGAACGATTTTCTCGGACCGCTGATCTATCTCTCCTCGGTCGACAAATACCCGGTGAGCCTTGCGCTCAAGCTGTCGATCGACACAACCGAAGCCTTTGATTGGAACCAGATCCTGGCGATGTCCGTGCTGACGCTGACGCCCGCGCTGGTCGTGTTCTTCATGGCTCAAAAGTATTTCATCGAAGGGATCTCCGCCGGCGGGATCAAGGGATAATCATGGCACGCGTTCAACTGAAAAATCTCGAGAAGGTCTATGGCGGCTTCAAGGCGGTGCACGGGATCGACCTCGATGTGGCGGAAGGCGAGTTCATGGTGCTGGTGGGTCCGTCCGGCTGCGCGAAGTCGACCACGCTGCGCATGATCGCCGGTCTCGAGGATATCTCCGGCGGCGAGATCCGCATTGGCGATCGGGTGGTCAACGAACTGCCGCCCGGCAAGCGGTCAATTGCCATGGTTTTCCAGAACTATGCGCTTTATCCGCACATGAAGGTCCGAGGCAATCTCGCCTTCGGCCTGAGGCTCGCCGGCAAATCCAAGGCGGAGATCGCGGTGGCCACCGAGGAAGTGGCGAGGATCCTCGAGATCGAACCGCTGCTCGACCGGCTGCCCAAGCAGCTTTCCGGGGGGCAGGCCCAGCGCGTGGCGCTCGGACGCGCCCTCATCAAGAAGCCGAGTGTGTTTCTTTTCGACGAGCCTCTCTCCAATCTCGACGCCAAGCTGCGCGCCTCGATGCGGGTGCGCATCACCGATCTGCACCGGCGGCTTAAGGCAGACGGTCTTGCCTCGACCGTGGTCTACGTCACCCATGACCAGACGGAAGCGATGACCATGGGCGACCGCATCTGCGTCATGCAGGCGGGCCGCATCATGCAGGTGGCAACACCGAAGGAGCTTTACAGCCGACCCGCCAATCTTTTTGTCGCGGGCTTCATCGGCAGTCCCGAGATGAACCTGTTGGAAGGGCAGCTCGATGGCGACGGGTTTCATGGCGAAGGACAGACGCTGCCGATCGGGCCATCGCTTTCTGCCCGCATGAGCGCGCGCCCCCAGGATGCGGTGCTTGGCTTTCGCCCGCAGCATCTCAAGATCGTCTCCGGGGATGGCGTGCCGGCCTTCGATACGCGGCTGACCAATGTCGAATTCATGGGGCACGAAGTCTACCTGCATGTCTCGCTCGGCGGCCGGCAGCTTGTTGCCGTCGTCGGAGCCGACGAGTTCGAGGCGACAAGCCGCGCTGACGACCGCATCCGGATGAGGCCCGATGCGGAGTGGATGTATGTGTTCGACCGTGGGAGCGGTCAGAACGTTTCGCTGGGCGCAAATGCCTGACCTTGAGGGAGGAAAACATGAGACGACTGATGACGACAGCGGCCCTGATTGCCGCAACGGCGCTTTCCGGCACTGCGCGTGCCGAAAGCCTTCGCATGTCCTGGTGGGGAGGAGAGAGCCGCCACGTGGCAACGCAGAAGGCGCTGGAGGCCTGCGGCGCGAAGCACGGCCATAAGATTGCCGCTGAATTCACCGGTTTCGACGGTTACCTCGAAAAGCTCACCACCCAGATGGCGGGTGGCACGGAGGCGGACATCATTCAGGTCAACTGGCCGTGGTTGCCGCTCTTCTCGCGTGATGGAACCGGTTTTGTCGATCTCAAGAGCCTTTCGGCGCTGGACCTTGGCCAATGGTCCCCTGAGGCGTTGGCAACCACGACCATCGGCGGCAAGATCAATGGTATCCCGGTTTCGACGACCGGTCGCGTTTTCTTCTTCAATACAACGACATTCGACAAGATCGGTGTCGCAGTGCCGAAGTCTTGGGACGAACTGATGGCCGTCTCTCCCGTCATCAAGGAAAAGCTCGGAGCCGATGCCTTTGCCTTCAACGCGGTCAAGGAAACCGCCCAGCTTCTGGTGACGCTCGCTGTCGTCCAGAAGACCGGCAAGGATATGGTCGATCCGTCGATCAACCGGGTCGCTTGGACGCCGCAGGAACTGGCCGCCGGCATCGAATTCTACGGGCAGCTCGTCAAGACGGGGACGGTGCAGTCCATCGAAAAGGAAGCGGGCGAGGGCAGCGTTAATCTCTTTGAAAAGCCGGCATGGGCAGACGGCAGGATTGCCGGGTCCTATGAATGGGATTCGACCTATTCGAAATATGCCGATCCCCTGAAAGACGGGCAGAAGCTCGAACCGCGGCCGATGATCCGTTTCGCCGATGCTGTGACGGACGGGGTTTATCGGCGTCCCTCCATGGTGTTTTCCATCTCACGGAATTCCAAGCATCCCGAGGCTGCCGCACAGATCCTCAACTGCCTGCTGAACGAGCCCGAGGGTATCGCAGCGCTTGGCGACAGCCGCGGCCTGCCCGCTTCCCGGATCGCGGCGGAGATGCTCGCCAAAGCCGGCAAGGTCGATGCCAATGTTAAGGCGGCGAACGATATCGTCATCGCCGCGAGTGGCCCTTCGGTCTCGCCCTTCAACGAGCATCCGCAGGTGCGTTCCAACTTCATCGATACGCTGGAGGAGTATGGCTACGGCATGTTGTCCGCCGACGAGGCTGCCGCGCAGATCATCGACGGCACGAACGACGTGCTGAAGACTTTCGATTAACCCTGGCCGCCCGGCGGAATGTCCCGCCGGGCATCAATGGAACATGACCATGCTGAATGCCATCGCGGTCTCCGCGCGGGACGCTGCCGTTCGTCTTCAGTGGCCCGGCGCCCGCTATCATCTCGAAACACCGGTTCCCTGGCGGTTGACGGCGCCCGGCACGGCGACCGCGGCCCGTGAAGGCCTTGCGGAGAAAGTGGTGCTGGCGCTTCACGATCTCGATCCGGCCACAGACTGGCGGCTTGAGGTGGCAGGGTTTCCACCGCTCACGTTCCGTACGAGAGATTGCGGAGGATTGTTCCGGCCGTCCGGGCTCGTTGCCGATGAAGAGCAGGCTGCCGCGGGAAATGCTTGTATACTTGCGGAAGCCGTGGCGAAATTGCCGGAAAACGGAACGATCGAGCTCGGGCCGGGCCGTTTTTTCTCCATGCCGCTGGCGTTGCGGTCAATGATGGTGTTCAGGCTTGCCGAGGGATCGCAGCTGCTTGCTCCATCCTCTCGTCTAGGCTGGCCGATCCTGCCGGCGCGGGATGCGGCCGGACATATGCTCGGCTCCTGGGAAGGCCTGCCCGAGGCGTGTTTTGCCGCACCCGTTCATGCCATCGGTGCGCGAGAGCTTACGATCGCCGGACCGGGCCTCCTCGATGGTGGCGGCGATCGGGGCGATTGGTGGACATGGCCCAAGGGGACCCGGGATGGCGCGCGCCGGCCCCGCGGCCTGCATTTGGTAAATTGCGATGCTGTCCTGCTGCTCGGCTTTTCCATCCGCAACGCACCCTCCTGGACCATTCATCCACAGGGATGCAGCCGTCTGACGGCCGTCGGACTTCACATCATGGCGCCGCATGACAGTCCCAACACGGACGGCTTCGATCCCGAAATGTGTGAGGACGTGCTGCTGGAGGGCATCCGCTTCTCGGTCGGTGACGATTGTATCGCCATCAAGGCTGGCAAGCGAGGCCCGGACGGCAAGGACGATCATCTTCGTCCGACCCGCGGAGTTGTGGTGCGGCATTGCCTGATGGAGCGTGGGCATGGCGGTGTGGTCATCGGTTCGGAGATGAGCGGCGGTGTCGAAAATGTCACGGTCGAGGCCTGCGAAATGGTCGGTACGGACCGGGGGCTTCGGCTGAAGACCCGGCGGGGCCGGGGCGGTTTTGTCCGCAATATTGTTTTTCATAACGTGGCCATGCGTGATGTCGAAACGGCCATCTCCGCAAATGCCTTCTATCACTGCGATGTGGATGGCAGGGACGACTGGGTGCAAAGTCGCAAAACTGCGACTGTCGGAGCCGGGACGCCACATATCCGGGGAATAGAGATCCGCGACGTCGCGATATCCGGCCTCTCGCACGCCGCCGCGGTTTTTCTCGGTCTGCCCGAGGCGCCGCTTGCCGAGATTCGAATCGACAACCTGCATGTCGAAAGTTTCCGCGAGGAGGCGATCCCGATACCGCCGGTCATGGCCGAACATATCCGGCCGATGCGGCATGAGGGTGTCCTTGCTGAAAACGCCGACGTCACCCTTGGGCATGTCGTCGGCGTCGAAATGTCTCCCCTTTCCATCACTGCCGCGCCTCTGGCCGAGCGTTCGACGGAGCCATCATGAGCGTATTCGACTATTTCGACCGTTATTGCCGCCGCTATCGGCACTACAAGGGCGGTGCGTGGTGCTACGAGGATGGCTGCATCTATCGCGGTCTGGTCCTGTTGCATCAGGCGACAGGCGAGGACCGCTGGCTGGATCATCTTCTGCGTCTGACACAGTCGCAGATTTCGGCGGATGGCGGATTGGCCGGCTATTCGCCGGATGAGTTCAACATCGACAACGTCATGGCCGGGCGCTGCCTTTTTCACCTCGATGCGGTGACCGGAGACCCCCGCTATATGGTTGCCGCCCGTAGTCTTGCAGGCCAGCTTTCGAGGCATCCGCGGATCTCTACCGGCAACTACTGGCACAAGAAGGTCTATCCCCATCAGGTCTGGCTGGATGGACTCTACATGGCCCTGCCTTTCCAGATCGAATACGGTCAGCGCATGGGGGACGCAGGCCTGATTGAAGATGCGATCAGGCAGTTGCTCTCGGCCCTTGAACTGACGCGATCCGGCATTTTCTACGTGCACGGCTATGACGATGCCCGCCAGCAGCCCTGGGCCGACCGGACCACGGGGCGCTCGCCTGCCGTATGGGCCCGTGCCATCGGATGGCTGGCGATGGCGCTCGTCGATTCCTCTGCGTTGACGGCTGATCCGCGTCTTGCTCCGCCGACATCATCGCTCATGGCGGCAATAGCCGGGGAGGCCGAAGCTTCCGGGCTGTGGAAGCAGGTGCTTTGCGTGCCGGATCTTTCCGGCAACTACGAGGAAAGTTCTGCTTCCGCCATGCTGGGTTACGCCCTTCTCTTCGCCGGTCGACAGGGGCTTGGAGATTTCGCGCCGGCGGGCAGAAAAGCCTATGATCGCCTCATCGCGGAGCGATTGTATGCTGACGCTGAAGGAGAAATACGTTTCGGAGGGATTTGTCGGGTCGCTGGCCTCGGGAGCTGGAGCGGCGGGCCTTATCGAGACGGCACGCCCGCCTATTATCTCACGGAGGATGTGGTGACGGATGATGCAAAAGGCGTCGGTCCCCTGATGATGGCTGCGGCGGAAGCGTTGCTCGGCTGAGGGATCGCCGGAGGAGATGGAAATCGTTCGGGCCGACGCGCGACGCGCCGGCTTTCGGCATTCTGGCGAGGGCTTTTCTCTCCTGCGTACCTGATGATTCTTCTAACTTATAATATATGTTTGTTGACATGTCGGTGGAGATGTCCTTAACTCCGCCAAGACTGAAATTTCCGAAGGATGTGCGAAACATGGACCCCACCGCGCTGAAGGCTGCTCTCGGCTCCGGACTTCTTTCCTTTCCCGTCACGCATTTCGATGCCGGCGGGGAATTTGCAGCCGAGAGCTATCGGCGGCATGTCGCCTGGCTTGCAGGCTATGAAGCGCCGGTTCTGTTCGCTGCCGGAGGCACCGGCGAATTCTTCTCGCTGCGTCCGGAGGAAATCCCGACGGTCGTTGCGGCAGCCAAGGAAGCATCCGGAAAGACAGCGATCGTGTCCGGATGCGGTTATGGCACGGAAGTGGCGGTGGAGATTGCCCGCTCGGTCGAAAAGGTCGGGGCCGATGGCGTGCTTCTTCTTCCGCACTATCTGATCGATGCCCCGCAGGAAGGGCTTTACGCGCATGTGAAGCGGATCTGCGATTCTGTCGGCTTTGGCGTCATGGTCTATAACCGCGACAACGCGGTTCTGCACGCCGATACGATTGCCCGGCTATGCGATGCCTGTCCGAATCTCGTCGGTTTCAAGGATGGTACCGGGGATATCGCACTTGTCAGACAAATTACGGCGAAGATGGGCGACCGGTTGACCTATCTCGGTGGCATGCCGACGGCAGAACTCTATGCCGAAGCCTATCTCGGGGCCGGGTTTACCACTTATTCGTCGGCGGTATTCAACTTCGTGCCTGGCCTTTCCGTGGAGTTCTACAAGGCATTGCGGGCGGGCGAACGTTCGACCTGCGAGCGCATCCTCAATGAATTCTTCTATCCGTTCATGGCGATTCGCAATCGCGGCAAGGGTTATGCTGTCTCGGCGATCAAGGCCGGCGTGCGCCTTCAGGGATTTGCCGCGGGAGCGGTGCGTCCGCCGCTGAAGGATCTCAGCGAGGAAGAGGTTTCCATGCTCTGCGCGCTGATCGCTCCGCATCTGCGCAAGGCAGCCTGACCATGAAGATCGCCGAGGTCCGCACGCATCTTCTGGAGCATAAGCTGGCGGTGCCTTTCCAGAGTGCATCGATGCGTTTCGACCGGCGTGTGCACATCCTCGTTGAAATTGTCTGCGACGACGGCACCGTGGGGTGGGGCGAATGCCTCGGGCCAGCGCGGCCCAATGCGGCCGTCGTTGCCGCCTACGCGCCCTGGCTGGTGGGCGCCAATCCGCTGGAGACCGAAAAGCTCTGGGCTGTCCTTTATAATGCGCTGCGGGACCAGGGGCAACGTGGGCTTGCCGTCACGGCGCTGTCGGGGATCGATATCGCGCTGTGGGACATCAAGGGCAAACATCTCGGCCAGCCGGTTTCCATGCTGCTTGGCGGTCGTTTCCGCGAAACGGTGCGGGCCTATGCCACCGGCAGCTTCAAGCGCGACGGGGTCGATCGCGCGGAAGACAACGCTTCCGACATCGCGCTCTACCGCTCGCAAGGCTTCCATGCCTCCAAGATCAAGGTCGGCTTCGGCATCGAGGAGGACCTGCGTGTCATCAGGGCGGCGCGGGAGGCGGCTGGGTCGGAGATGCGGCTGATGGCCGATGCCAACCACGGCTACGGTGTGCTGGAGGCGGTTGAATTCGGCCGCCGTGCCGCGGAATACGGCCTCGACTGGTTCGAGGAACCGGTGGTGCCGGAGCAACTCGCCGCCTATCGCGAGGTGCGCGCCCGGCAGCCGTTGCCGGTCGCCGGTGGCGAAACCTGGCACAGCCGCTGGGGCATGAAGGAGCCGATCGAGACCCGTTCCATCGATATCGTGCAGCCGGACCTCGCTGGCGTTGGTGGGTTTACGGAGGCAAAGCGGGTGGCCGATCTTGCTGCTCTTCACGGCGTGCGGGTCGTACCGCATGTCTGGGGAACGGCGGTTCATATCGCCGCGGTGCTGCAGTTCATCGCGGCGATGGTGCCTGATCCCGTGCGTGTCAATCCGGTCGAGCCGATCCTTGAATTCGACCGAACCGACAATCCTTTCCGGCAAGCGGTGGTGAAAGCTCCCATCGAACATCAGAACGGGGTCGTCGCGATTCCGAACGGGCCGGGCCTGGGGATCGAGATCAATCGCGATGCACTCTCCGAATTCCGCATGAGGGACGGCTGATGACGCTGGTGCGCACGCTCACGGGACGAGAACCGCAGATTACCCTGCCTAGGGGAGCCGTCGATACGCAGATGCATGCCTATATGCCGGGGTTCGAGCCGCGCGCAGGTGGGCCGGGTTTGCCGATCGGGGCTCTTCCGACGCCTGCGGAATACCGGCGCGTCATGACCTGGCTTGGCATCGACAGGGTGATCGTTACGCAAGGCAACGCGCATCAGCGTGACAATGCCAACCTTCTCGCCTGCGTTGAGGCCCTGGGAGATATCGCCTGGGGGGTCGGCGTCGCCGATGGGCAGACCAGCGAAGCGGAACTCGACCGGCTCGCCGCGTCACGCGTGGTTGGATTGCGCATCATGGACCTGCCGGGCGGCGCCATCGGCCTCTCGAAGCTGGAGGAGGTCGATGCGATCGCGGCAAGCCGCAACTGGATGGTCGCCGTCCAGTTCGATGGCAGCAACATTCTCGAATACGAGGCGCGGCTTTCGAAGATCAGGTCGCGCTGGGTCCTCGACCATCACGGCAAGTTCTTCTGCGGCGTGACCGTGGACAGTGCCCAGGTGGCGGCCGCCCGGCGTCTGATCGACCGGGGAAACTGCTGGTTCAAGTTCGCCGGAGCTTACGAATCCTCGAAGACCGGTGGCCCCGATTACGCCGATGTGGCGGCGGTTGCACGCATGATGGCGGAACATGCGCCCGAGCGGATCGTCTGGGGTACGAACTGGCCGCACAATCTGGCGCGCGAACAGGCCGATTATCCTGACGATGCGGCGCTGACAGATACCGTCCTTGGCTGGCTGGCCGACGAACCTGCCCGGCAACTTGCCCTGGTGGATAATCCGGAAGCGCTGTTTGCGCTTCCGGCATTCAGTGACGGGAGCGACTGACGATCCTGGCTGCTGCTCGCCGTGACGGGAGGTTGCGGGGCGGCGATTTTCAGAAAAGAGGAGGAGGAAGACATGAAGACTGCCGCAATGCTCAGCTTTGCCATGGGCCTGACCCTTGGCGCCGGCGCGCTTTTCGCACAGGAAGTGACGCTGCGATCAGCAGATATCCATCCGGATGGCTATCCGACCGTGGAAGCGGTCAAATATATGGGCGAACTCGTTTCCCAACGCACCAACGGTCGCATCAAGATCGAGGTCATGAACAATGCGGCGCTCGGCAGCGAGAAGGACACGATCGAACAGACCCGTTTCGGCGTGATCGACATGAACCGTGTCAACAGCGCTCCGTTCAACAACCTGGTTCCGGAAACCGTTGTCTTCGGGCTTCCGTTCCTTTTTCGGGATGTCGATCACATGCACAAGGTGGTTGACGGGCCGATCGGCGATGAAGTGCTTGCGGCATTTGAACCGCATGGGCTGATCGGACTTGCCTTCTACGATTCGGGGGCGCGGTCTTTCTACACCACCAAGAAGCCTATCGAGAAACTCGCTGACCTCAAGGGCATGAAGATCCGCGTGCAGCAGTCGGATCTGTGGATTGCGATGATGGAAGCCTTCGGAGCCAATCCCACCCCCATGCCGTTCGGAGAGGTCTATTCCTCGCTGGAAACCGGCGTGGTCGACGGAGCGGAAAACAACTGGCCATCCTACGAATCGTCGCGCCATTTTGAAGTCGCCAAGAACTACACGCTGACCGATCACTCACTGACGCCGGAGATCCTGGTCATTTCCAAGATGAGCTGGGACAAGCTTTCTCCGGACGACCAGAAGGTGATCCGCGCGGCGGCGAAGGAGTCGGTCGGGAAAATGCGCGAACTCTGGCAGGCGCGCGAAAAGGCCTCCGAGGAAAAGGTGAAGGCGGCCGGCGTCAAGATCATCAAGGTCAACAAGGAGGAGTTCGTCACGGCGATGCAGCCGGTCTACGAACGTTTCGTCACCGATCCCAAGATGAAGGACCTCGTCGAGCGCGTACGCGCAGTCAAGTAACAAGCCGACGGCCGGCCGCCTCGAAAACGTGGCGGCCGTTTTCGTCTATCGGGAAGGAGCGGCCTGCGGTCGCCGGGTCTTGGAGGAACATCATGGTGCGCTTTATGAAGGCCATTCGGCCGGGTCTCGGCAGTCTCAGCCTGTTGTGCCTTTATCTGGCCGGGGCCGGAATGATCGCGATGACGCTGATTATCGGCTGGCAGATCTTCGCCCGTTACGTGCTCAATAACACGCCGAGTTGGTCGGAGCCGCTGTCGTTGCAACTCATGTCATGGTTCATTCTGCTCGGGGCTGCGGTCGGGGTGCGGGAAAGCGTCCATCTCGGTCTGGATTTTGTCCGCCATGGCGCATCGCGGATGGTGCAGAGGGCGATGGATCTTGTCAGCCTCGGCCTGATCGTCGCTTTCGGGCTGGCCATGAGCTATTACGGAACGCTGCTGGCGATAGGGACATGGACAGCACGCATTCCGGTGCTCGGATGGCCGGGTGGGGTCGATTTCTTCCCGCTGATCGCCGGCGGCCTGTTGATCGCCCTTTTTGCCCTGGAGCGTTTCGTCGACGTCTTCATCGGCGAAGAGATTGCCGCCACCATCGCCGTGCAGGAGGCCGTGTGATGGCCTATACCATTCTCTTCGGTAGCTTCACGGTCCTGATGATGATCGGCATGCCGATCGCATTCTGCCTCGGCATCGCGTCTCTCGCCACCGCGCTCTATCTCGGCCTGCCGCCGATCGTCGTCTTCCAGCAGATGAATTCGGGCATGAATGTCTTCGCCATGATGGCCATTCCCTTCTTCATCTTCGCCGGCGACCTCATGGTCCGGGGCGGCATCGCCAATCGCCTTATTCGTTTTGCTGCCGGTATTGTCGGTCACCTGCGCGGCGGGCTGGGGCAGGTCAACATCGTGGCTTCCACTCTGTTCGGCGGCATTTCCGGCTCGGCGGTGGCCGATGCGTCGGCTGTCGGCGGCCTGATGATCCCGCAAATGGCGGCGCGCGGCTATGACCGCGGCTATGCTGTGAACGTCACGGTCAATGCCGCGATCATAGCGCTGATGATCCCCCCGTCGCATAACATGATACTCTATTCGATCTCCGCAGGCGGCAATGTTTCGGTGGCGGACCTTTTTACTGCGGGCATCGTGCCGGGCATCCTTCTTGCCGCCGCGTTGATGGTGACCGCCTATGTGGTTGCACGGCGGCGCGGCTATCCTTCCGAGCCCTTTCCCGGTTTCCGCAAGCTTGGCTACTACCTGCTTGCCTCGTTGCCCGGACTGCTGCTGATCGGCATCATCTTCGGCGGTGTGCGTTCAGGCGTCTTCACGGCGACGGAAAGCTCCTGCATTGCGGTGCTCTATGCCTTCGCCGTTGCCGTTGCCGTTTATCGCGAACTCGACTGGAAAGGCTTCGTCGAGGCAGTGCTGCAGGCGGTGCGCACAACGGCGATGGTGCTGCTCGTCATCGGCACGGCCGCCGCTTTCGGCTGGCTCATGGCGTTCCTGCAGGTGCAGCAGGGCATGGTCGCGACAATCAGTGCGATTTCCGAAAATCCGATCGTCGTGCTCCTCCTGATTAACATCATCCTGCTCTTGCTCGGGACTTTCATGGACATGGCGCCGCTGGTCATCATCACCACACCCGTGCTTCTGCCGGTGGTCAAGGCGTTCGGCATCGATCCGGTGCATTTCGGCGTGGTGATGATCCTCAATGCCGGTATCGGCCTCAATACGCCGCCTGTTGGGACCGTGCTTTTCGTCGGATGCGCCGTCGGCGGGATATCGATCCGCGAGGCCATGCGAACCATCTGGCCGTTCTTCGGCGCGAGCATCGCTGTCCTGATGCTGGTGACCTACGTCCCGGCGCTGTCGCTCTGGCTGCCATCGCTCTTCCACTGAACGGCGGACCCGCCGACAAGGAGCCTTCCGGACCGAACCGTTTGGCCCGGGAGGCGGCTTGAAATGTGTTGCGGGGCGGATATGTTCCGGTCCGAAAATCGCGGGCGACGGCGAAGGGCAATTTCATCCCGCGCGCGTATTTTCTCCGGCGATACGGTCCGATCACACTTTTCAAGACGCATTCCATGATGTTCGGCATGCCCTATGGAGATCTTCTCCTTCTCATCCTTGCCCTGCTTGCTGCCGGTGCCCTGACCGGGGTGCTGGCCGGCCTTTTCGGCGTCGGCGGCGGTACGGTCATCGTCCCGATCCTCTACGAACTTTTCCGAATCCTGGAGGTGCCGGAGGCGGTTCGCATGCAGCTTTGTATCGGCACCTCGCTTGCGGTCATCATCCCGACTTCGTTCCGATCCTTCCTCACGCACAAGCGCAAGGGCGCCGTCGATCTCTCGGTGCTTCGTATCTGGGCGACACCGATCGTTCTGGGCGTGCTCGCCGGCAGCGTGATTGCGCGCTATGCCTCGCCGGAAATCTTCAAGGCCGTCTTCGTGGCGGTCGCTGGCTTCTCGGCGATACGCCTGCTGTTCGGCCGGGATAGCTGGCGTCTGGGCGACGATCTGCCCGGCAGCCTGCCGATGAAGATCTATGGCGTGGTGATTGGCGTGCTGTCGTCCCTGATGGGCATTGGCGGCGGGCAGCTTTCCACCATGTTCCTCACCTTCTATCGCCGCCCCATCCATCAGGCTGTCGCCACTTCAGCGGGTGTCGGCATGCTGGTGTCGGTGCCCGGCGCGCTCGGTTACATGTATGCCGGTTGGGGTCGCGCCGCAGAGTATCCCGATGTCATGGCGCTGCAATTTCCACTCTCCATCGGCTTCGTCTCCCTGATCGGCGCGGCACTCTTCATCCCGACCAGCGTGCTGTGCGCCTCGATCGGCGCGACGCTTGCGCATGCGCTTTCCCGCCGCAAGCTGGAGATTGCCTTCGGCCTGTTTCTTCTGGCGGTCAGTGTCCGCTTCCTCGTGACCCTGTAAGGGAGTTTCCACCGTTCTTACGGATTGTCGGTTGCGGGCTTGGAATTTTGGCCGGCAACGAGCCGGGGGACGGCGGCGACGAGCGCCTTCGCCGCCATCGATTGCGGATTGTCGATCACCGCATCGGCCGGTCCCGTCTCCACGATACGGCCCTCATGCATGACCGCGATCCGGTGCGATACCGCCTTGAGAACGGCTAGATCATGGGAGACGAAGAGATAGGCGATGCCACGCTCCCGTTGCAGTTCGACAAGAAGTTCGAGGATGCGCCGTCTTATCGAGGCGTCCAGCGCGGAAACCGCTTCATCGAGGACAATCAGTGACGGACGAGGCGCCAGGGCGCGTGCGATTGCCACGCGCTGGCGCTGGCCACCGGAAAGTTCGCGGATCGAACGCACGGCATAGGAGGCCGGCAGGCCGACGCGTTCGAGCAGGGTTGCAATCTCGCGCGGCCGCCCGGCACGGTCGACAATGCCGTGAATGCGCAGTGGATCGTCCAGCACCGACGCGACGGTAGCGCGCGGATTGAAGGCGGCAAGCACATCCTGAAACACCATCTGCATGCTTCGCCGACGTTGCCGGAGACGGGATCCGGACAATGCGAGCCAGTCCTCACCGGCAAAGCATACCTCTCCGCCGTCGGCTGCGAGAAGCCTCAGCAATAGACGGGCGAGCGTCGATTTTCCGCTGCCTGAGGCACCGGCGAGACCGAGCGTCTGGCCTTCTGTCAGAGTGAAGGACACGCCGTCGAGAGCCGTCACGTTGCGGCCATGGGACATGTAGCTCTTCGCCAATTCCTGGACGGTCAGCAGGGTCATGGCGGAGGGCTCCCGCTGAGGAGGGGCGGAGACGCCAGATCGAGATGGTTTGCGATCAGGCTTCGGGCGTATGCGGTCTGCGGACGATAGAGCACGGTCTGGGTCGCGCCGCGCTCGACCAGATGTCCGTTCTCGAAGATGGCGACGCGATCGGCAAAGCCCGAGGCGAGCGCCAGATCGTGGGTTATGAAGAGCAATGTCATCCCGTTTTCGCGAACGAGTTCATCGAGCAGCGAAACGATTTCAGCCTGCACCACCATGTCCAACGCGCTGGTCGCTTCGTCCGCGATCAGAAAGGATGGGCGGGCGGCGATCGCCGCGGCGATTGCGATGCGTTGGCGTTGCCCGCCGGAAAACTGATGCGGATAGGCGGCGAGCGCCCTTTCCGGCAGGGGGATACGGACCTGGTTCAACAGATCCAGCGCTTTGTCGAGGGCTTTCTTCCACCCGAACCCGAGATGCTGGCGGGCGCCTTCAGCGATCTGCTCGCCGATGGTCAGGACCGGGTTGAGGCTCGCCGTTGGGTCCTGGAATACGAAGCCGATGTCCCGACCGGGCACCGGAGGCGTGTTGCGGGACGGCCAGCTGATTTTTCCCTCCATGCGCGCGCCTTCGGGCAATAACCCGGCAACCGCGCAGGCAAGCGTGCTCTTTCCGGAACCGCTTTCGCCGATGATCGCCAACCGCTCGCCGGCGATCACGTCGAGATCAACAGCATGAAGAGCGGTCGCCTGCCCGCCATTCTTTCCATAGGTGACGGAAAGCTTTCGGACCGCGCAGAGGATTTCGTTCATGACGTGCCCACCTTCCGCCCATTCAGCGCCTTGTCGAGCCCTTCTCCAACCAGATAGACCGCGATCACCGTGACGACGAGGGCGAACCCCGGAATGATCGACAGCCAGGGCGAAGAGCGCAGCACATTCCGGCCTTCGGCGATCATCGATCCCCAGGTCACCCTGTTCGGGTCGCCGAGCCCCAGAAAGGAAAGGGCCGCCTCGGTGAGGATCGCCGCCGCAACGATGACTGCAGAGAGGGCGAGCACCGGCGGCAGGACATTGGGCAGGATTTCCTTCAGCGCGATTTCGACGGGGTGCATGCCGATGACGCGGGCCGAGGCGACATAATCCTGTTCACGCGCCGAAAGAACCTGGGCGCGTGTCAGCCGCGCGGGATCCGCCCAGGCGCCGAGCGCGATGGCCAATATGACAATTGGCATCGAGGCTCCCATGACGCTGACGAAGGCAAGCGCCAGCAGAAAACCGGGAACGATCTGGAAGGCGTCGACCACGCGCATGAGAGCTTCGTCGACGAGCCCGCCGGCAAATCCAGCGGCAAGGCCGATGCAGAGCCCGAGGACGAGAGATGCGGCAGCGGCAGCCAGCCCCACGGCTAGAGAGGTCCGTGCTCCATGCAGCAGTCCGGAGAACACGTCGCGGCCGAGCCTGTCCGTGCCGAGGGGAAAGGCGGGGTCGGTGAAGGGCGTGATGAGGGCGCGTCCGGCGATGCGCAGCGGATCTCCCGGTGCGAGCACCGGGGCCAGCGATGCGACTGCGGCCAGCAGGATCAGAAGGACGAGGCCGATTGCGCCCTCGGGCGTTACCATCAGTCTTCTCGCCAGTCTCATGACGCCGTCTCCGAAGCGCCGACCCGTGGGTCGAGCCATGCGTAGAGCGTGTCGATCACCAGGTTGATGAGGATCACGAGAACGGCGGAAACCAGAATGATGCCCATCAGCAGGGGGGCGTCACGACCGCTGACGGCTTCCTGTGCCAACCGCCCGAAGCCAGGTATGGCGAAAATGCTCTCGATCACCACGCTGCCACCCAGCATGGCCGCCGACCGGAGGCCGAGCATGGTGACGAGCGGTAACACGGCGTTCCTTGCCACATGGCGCAGCACGATCCGTGCCCGGGAAAGACCACGGGCGCGGGCGAAAAGCACGAAATCGAGCCTCCAGACTTCCGCCATGCCGGCTCGCATGACGCGCAAGAAAAGAGCAAGATAGATCAGCGCGAGGGTGGCGACGGGAAGAACGAGATGCGTTGCGATGTCGGCGACGCGCGCAAGGCCGGTGCGGCCCGAGGCGATGGTTTCGATGCCCGAAGTCGGCAGCCAGCGAAGCTCGACCGAAAATACGATGCTCAGCATAAGGCCGAGCCAGAAGCTCGGGATGGCATAAAGAACCAGCGAGACGGTGGAAAACAGCCTGTCACGCAGGCTGCCCGGCCGCGCGCCGGCGAGAATGCCAAGCGCCGAGCCCAGCCCGAAAGAAAGCGTGGTGGCACTGCCCATCAGAAGCAGAGTGTTCGGGAGCCGCTCGATGAGGAGGTCTAACACCGGGCGATCGAAGGCAACCGACCAGCCGAGATCGAAGCGGGCGAGCGAGGAAAGATAGAGCCAGAGCCGGGCGATGACCGACTGGTCGAGGCCATAGCTCTGCCGGAGCGATTGCACGAGCGAAGGATCGCCGCCGCCGATCGAGACGAGATAGGCGTCAACCGCATCGCCCGAAGCGGATTCGAGCAGGAAAAACGTCAGCAGGACAATGACCAGCAGTACCGGAATGCTGCTGATCGCGCGACGTCGGATCAATTGGATTGCACGCTTCACGCCGGGCTTGGCCTTGCTCGATCGATGGGATGAACAACGCTATCCTATCGTCCCGGAGAACGGAATCCAATTTCGGGAAGCGGCGCGAGGTTCGACAGACTTCGGGAAAGCGCCGTGCATTCAAACCCATGCACGGCGATCCACATCGTCACGATTGAAGCGCCGTATCCGCCCAGTTGGAAACAGCCCAGCGCGGATTGCTCGCAACGTTGAGAACCGTGTCGCGGGCGACGGTGATGAAGCCCCATTCCGCGACATTGATGAGCGGCAGGTCGGCGGCGACGCGCTCCTGGAACGTGTGGTAAAGCGCAGTACGGGCATCGGTATCGACCGTCTCGGTTGCTTTCTCGATGATGCCATCCAGTTCGGCGTCGGCATATCCGCCCTGATTGGAGAAGGGAACACCTGCGGGAATGCCGGATTGGACGAGGATTGTGGTCGAGATCGCCGGGTCGCCTCGGAACACAGGGGGTGCTACGGCCAGATCGAAGTCATGATCCGTGTAGACCGCTTTCTGGTGGGCGGCAGAGTCAGCGTTCACCAGTTCGGCGTCGATGCCGATCGCGGCGAGTGCCTGGCGCAGATAATCGCCGAACTGCCGAGTTTCGTTGAAATAGGGCGCAGGTCTAAGCTTCAGCGAAAAGCGCATGCCGTTTGCGGCGCGCGGATAGCCGGCCTCATCCAGCAGGGTATTGGCTTTGCCGACGTCGAAATCATAGGTCTGAACATCCGCGGTGTAGAACTCCGGAGCGTTCTTCGGAACCGGCCCCGTGGACGCAGCGGCATAGCCGAGAAAGATGGTGTCGACGACGAATTTCCGGTCGATGGCATGGGCGATTGCCTGCCGAACCTTGAGATCGGCAAGTTCCGTGCGGCGATGGTTGATCTCGACGACGAGCTGGTAGGTCAGCGCTTCGTAACCCTTGGTGATGACCTTGATGCCGGCAACCCTGGAGATACGGTCGAGGTCGGCGAGCGGCACGGCGGAAAAGGCGGCAAGCTGGATTTCCTCGGCTTCCAGGGCGGAAGCGGCGGCGGCGCGATCCGGCAGCACGCGGAAGATCACCTCGTCGAGCTTGGGCTCGCCCTTGTTCCAGTAATCAGCATTGCGCTCCAGGCGATAGTATTCACCCGGCTTGTGTTCGGCGAAACGGAAGGGACCGGTGCCGATGGGGCTGGTGTTGGTAGGGTTCGCGGCGATGTCGGTTCCCTCGTAAAGGTGCTTCGGCACCACGCTGCTGACCACGGGCAGAGCGTTGCGGATCAGTTGCAGCGGCGTGGGCTTGGAAAAGCGGAAGACAGCCGTCAACTCGTCCGGCGTTTCGACCGTGTCGAGATTGGCGAACACAAGGCGTCCGAGGTTCTGCAAAGTCTTCCAGACATTCAGCGCCGAGAATGCAACGTCGGCGGAGGTAAAGGGCTTGCCGTCATGCCATTTCACGCCTTCCCGCAGTTTGAAGGTAACGCTGCGGCCGTCATCGGAGCCTGCCCACGACACGGCAAGCCGCGGAGTCAACCCATTCTCTCCATCATACGAGGCTTCCGCCAGCGGCTCGATCACTTTGCTGGAGATGAAGAACACACCATTTGACGCCACGATGGCGGGGTTCAGATTCTTGGGCTCCGAATCGGCGGCGACGATCAATCGCCCGCCGCTTTGCGCATCCTGGCCAAAGGAAAAGGAGGGCAGGGCGGTGGAAGCGAGCAGCCAGCCCGCCCCTTTCACCAGGGAACGACGCGAAACGGCGAAATGGGTCATCTATCTTTTCCAGGTCGAATTGCGATGTCGCCATAGTGACCTCAAAAGATGACTTCCAGAAGCCATGGAAATCCGGCGGATCGCTCGGCGGTGGCAAATCATTGTAAAGAGCGCGCCGGCAAAGGAAAGCCCGTTCATCGCAGCAGCATGTTCGACAAGGTTCTGTGCAGTTCGGCGCGGTAACTGTCGTCGTCACGGGCCGTTTCGGTGAAACGGGCGAGGTAGGGCCGCGTGGCGGCGGTCATCGCCATGGCGCTCGTGAAAGCATAAAACAAGAAATCGGGATCGCCGGCATGGGCCTGTCCACGCGCTTGAGCCACCCGGATACGGGCGACGAACAGGCCGCGCATCCTTGTGCCGATCTTTTCGAAGGCGTATTCGAAACGCTCGTCGCGGTCGGCGAATTCCTTGAGCATGAACATGGCGAGTTCGGGGCGGTCACAGAGAAGATCGGTGAGGACTGCGATGGCTTTGGGAAGGGCGTCTTCGGCATCGGGTTCCGGAAGATGCCGCATCCGTTCGCAGAGATCTTCGGCAACACCGTCGATGGCGGCCTTCCAGAGCCCGTGCTTGGATCCGTAGAGACGTCCGACATAGGCGACATCGACGTCCGCAGCCTCCGCGATAAGACGCAGGCTGGTGCCGTCATAGCCATGCCTGGCGAAGGCGAAGGTCGCCTTTTCCACGATTGTTGCTGCCTTCGGCTCCTGTCCCAGCGGCGGGCGGCCCCGGCGACGTGGCTCCTTCATCCGGCTACTCCTCGTTTCCCGGCGGTCGCGGCCCCGGGTCTGGCTGCGACCGAAGTTGACGGCCTCTGCTATTCCGCTTCGGCCGTTACGGAAGAGGCCGGCGTGTCGGGCGTCAGCCGGAACCAGGCGACGTAGAGAGCTGGCAGGAAAATGAGCGTCAGCAGCGTACCGACGATAATCCCGCCCATCATCGCATAGGCCATAGGCCCCCAGAACACCTCGCGGGCAATCGGGATGAGGCCGAGACTTGCGGCAGCCGCTGTCAAAAGGATCGGCCGCGTTCGATGCTGGGTCGCTTCCAACACGGCCTCCCAGGGCGCCTTGCCCTCTGCCCTGAGTTCCTCGATCTGGACCACAAGGATTACCGAATTCCGGATCAGGATGCCGATCAGCGCGAGAACCCCGAGGATCGCCACGAAACCCATCGGGGCGCCGCTCGGCAACAAGGCGGCGACAACACCGATCAGTGCAAGCGGCGCGACGGAGAAGACCAGGAACAACCGCGAGAAGCTTTGCAGCTGCACCATCAGGATGGTCGCCATCGCGAGCAACATATAGGGCACGACGGCTGCGATCGGTTCTTGGCTTTCAGCGCTCGATTCCACGGTGCCGCCGACTTCCAGCGTAAAGCCTGTCGGCAGCGTCTTGCGGAATTCGTCGACAGCGCCGGTAAGCTGTTCCACGACGGTGGCGGGCTGCATGGCGTCGAGAATGCCCGCCTTCACCGAGATCGTCGGAACGCGGTCGCGCCGCCAGATGACCGGCTGCTCGGTTTCGTAGCGGAAGTTGGCAACGGCGGCGAGCGGCACGGAGGTTCCGTTGGAACCGGTAAGCTGCAGATCCTCCAGCGTGTCGATCGAACTGCGCTCCTGCGGGTTGGCCCGGGCTATCACATCCACGAGGTAGACATCGTCATTGATCTGGGTGACGGAGGTGCCGCCGACGACACCGTTCAGCACGGTGGCGATATCCTTGGAGGAGACGCCGAGCAGGCGGGCCTTGTCCTGCAAGACATTGACGCGGAGCACGCGGGCGGGTTCCATCCAATCGTAGACCACGTCGCCGATATGCGGGTTGCGGGCCATGATGCCGGCCAGTTCCTGCGCCTTGAGCTTCAGGGTTTCGATATCCTCGCTCGAAATGCGGTACTGGACGGGCCGGCCAACGGGCGGGCCGATATCGAGCAGCTTCACATAGGCGTCCGTCGCCGGGAATGTCTTCTTCAGGTAGTCCTGAAACTGGCGTTTAAGCCTGTCGCGTGCTTCCAGATCCTTGGTAATGATGATGGTCTGGCCGAAGGCCGGGTCCGGGGGCTGGACGTCGAAAGCGAGGACGAAGCGCACCGCGCCCTGGCCGACATAGCTTGAATAGCGCACGACATCAGGATTGCCGGCAAGCTGTTCCTTTTCGAAGCGTTCAATTTCCGCATTGGTTTCGGTAATCGAGACGTTTTGCGGCAGGGACCAGTCGACAATGAGTTCGACGCGGTCGGAAGAGGGGAAGAACTGCTGCTGCACGAATTGCATGCCGTAGATCGACAGGCCGAAAATAGCAACGGTGATGCCGATGGTCGTAAAGCGCCAGTGCATGCTCAGATGCAGGAAATCTTCGAACATGCGTCCGAAAAAGCCCTTCTTGTGTTCGTGCTTCTTCAGCTTCTCCGAGAGGATGGTGGCGCCGAGAAGCGGCGTGAACAGCACGGCAACGATCCATGAGGTGAGGAGCGAGACGGCAAGCACCACGAAGAGGGTGAAGGTAAACTCACCGGCCGCGCTGCTGTTGAGGCCGATCGGTATGAAGCCTGCGACAGTGACGAGCGTGCCCGTCAGCATCGGGAAGGCGGTCGAGGTATAGACGTAGGTTGCCGCCTTCTTCATGGGGTCGCCGATTTCGAGACGGGCGACCATCATCTCGACGGCGATCATCGCGTCATCCACCAAAAGGCCAAGCGCGATGATGAGCGCGCCGAGAGAAATGCGCTGCAGCGAGATCTCGAGCAGCGACATGACCAGGAAGGTGATCGCCAGCGTCAGCGGGATCGAGAGTGCCACCACGAAGCCGGCGCGGAGGCCGAGCGAGACGAAGCTGACGACAAGCACGATCACGACCGCTTCGAACAGTGCCTGGGTGAAGCCGGAAACAGCTTCCTCCACCACTTGCGGCTGGTCGGAGACGAGATGGACGCCGACACCGACCGGCAGTTTCGCCTCGATATCGTGCATTTCCGCCTTCAGGGCCTCTCCGAATTCGAGAAGGTTGGCACCCTGCTTCATGCCGATCGCAAGTCCGATCGCCGGCTGACCGTTGAAGCGGAAGAGATCGCTCGGCGGATCGGTATAGCCGCGGCGGATGGTGGCGATGTCGCTCAGGCGGAAGAAGCGGTCATTGACGCGAAGATTGACTTCCCTGAGGCTGTCCTCGCTCGAGAACTGGCCACCGACGCGAACGCTGATGCGCTCGGGGCCAGACTGGATGACGCCGGATGGCGCCGTCGCGTTTTGGGCTTGCAGCGTCGAAAGCACGGCCGTCTGATCGAGACCCAGGGACGCCAGCTGCCGGGTCGAGAATTCGAGGAAGATGACTTCATCGCGGGCGCCGACGAGATCGACCTTGCCGATATTGTCCACAGCGAGAATGCGGGTTCGCGCTTCCTCGACATAATCGCGCAGCTGCCGTTCGCTCAGCCCGTCGGCGGTGAAGGCGTAAATGTTGCCGAAAACATCGCCGAAGTCGTCGTTGAATTGCGGTCCGAGCACGCCGGACGGGAACTCGCCCTGGATGTCGGCCATCATGTTGCGGACCTTCTGCCAGATCTGCGGCACATTGCGGGCCTTGGTCGTCGGCTTCAGTTCGACGAAGATCAGGGTGGAGCCGGCGCGGGTGATCGATTTGGTATAGTCGAGGCTGTCGAGTTCCTCTAGCTTGCGCTCGATGCGCTCCGTCACCTGCTTGGTGGTGTCGGAGACGGAAGCGCCCGGCCATTGCGCTGAGATCGTCATCGTCTTGATGGTGAAGGACGGGTCTTCCTCACGGCCGATTTCCACGAAGGATAAGGCGCCCGCCAGCATGAAGATAATCATCAGGTACCAGACAAGCGAACGATGCTTGAGGGCCCAGTCCGAAAGGTTGAAGGACTTCATGGTGCATTTCCTTCCGGAACGATGATTTTCTGACGGTCCTGCAGCGTATGCACGCCGGCGATTGCGACGCGGGAGCCTGGCTGAAGGCCGGACGCGACGGTGAAGATTCCGTCCTCGCGATGGGCGACTTCGATCTCCTGCTTCACGGCAATGCTGTCCTTCTCGTCAATCAGCCAGACATAGGTCTTGCCGTCCTGTTCCAGCAGGGCGGTGACCGGAAGGGTGAGCGCCGGGGTGCTGTCGTGCTCGAGGGCGGCTCGCACGGTGGTTCCGAGGCGAAAGGACGCCGGCGGATCGATCAGCGCGATGCGGACACGCAAGGTCCGCGTGATCGCGTCCGCCTCGGGGGCGACTTCGCGCACGCTGCCTGCAACGACGGCGTTGGGGTCCATTTGCAGCGAGATCCGGAACTTCGTTCCGATGGCGATGGGGCCGCGTTCGACGGGAATATCGACGACGGCATCCCGGAGATCGGGACGTGCGATGGTCACGACCGCATCGCCTGGCTCGACAATCTGCCCGACCTCGGCGGCCGTGGCCGTCACGACGGCATCGAAGGTCGCCTCGACCTGAGCGTAGGACAGCTGTTCCTCCGCCTTTGCCAGTGCTGCCTGCGCGCGGCTCACCGTCGCTTCGGCTGCGATTGCTGCCTGATCGGCGCTTTCGACCGTGGACTGGGTTGACGCCTGGGTCGTCAGCAGAGCCCGCTGGCGCTCGGCGGCGGCTTGCGCATTGGTGAGTTGGGCAAGCGCGCTTCCGACTTCGGCCGAGGCGGACCGAACGGCAAGCTCCAGTGCTGTCGGATCGATGGCGGCCAGACGCTCTCCACGGGCAACCGTGTCGCCGACATCGACATCGCGGGAAATGAGGCGACCGATGATGCGGAAACCGATATCCGTCTTCACTTGCGGTTCGACCGTTCCGGCATATTCCTCGGTGCGGGCGGGTTTCAGTTCGGCGACGGCTGTCAGCACCGGCCGGGGTGATGCTGCTTCCGTGGTCTCCTCGCTGCCGTTGCAGCCTGAAAGCGCGAGCGTCGCCAATACGAGAAAGCCCGCCGTCCGGATGAAGCCTGTCATTGGGTTACCTCCGGAAGAACGGTTACGGTCTGGCCGTTGCGCAAGAGCTTCGTGCCCTCGCTGACGACGATGGTGCCGGGTTCCAGCCCGTCGGATACGAGTACACGACCCTTTTCGTAGAGGAAAATATGGATTCTGCGCCGTTCAACGGTATTGGTGTTCGGATCGAGAACCCATACGGCGGGTTCGCCTGCCTCGGTGGCAAGCGCGGTCCAGGGAAGTACGATGACTTCCACCTGCTGCAGCGTGCCGGTGCCGGTTACCGCGGCGCCGAGCGTCATGGCCGCGGGCGTGTCCGTGAGTCCGACCTTCACCCGCACCGTCCCGGTCGCCGGATCGACGGTCGGCGAGATCTCCCGTATCTTGCCGGTCGTCGTCACCTTCGGGTCGCTGACCAACGAGATGGTCATCTGGTCGGATGTCCGCGCGTCGGCGTTGATGAACGGGGTTTCATAGAAACGGAAGATGGCGTCCCGCTGCCCATTATGGGCAAGGCGGAAAACGGTCTGCGCCGTCTGGGTCAGCTGGCCGATCTCGCCCCGGCGTTCCACGATGACCCCGTCGGCTTCCGCTTTCAGCAGTGTGTAGCCCAGCGCTTCCCTGGCGTTGGCGAGCGCTGCGCGGGCGCCTTCGGCAGCATTGACCGCGCTGTTATAGGCGGCATCCGCCGCATCGAAATCGCTGCGGGTGGTGAAGCCCTTGGTCAGCAGTTCCTGTTGGCGGCGGAGCGTCGCCTCCCGCTGGGAAACCAGCGATTCCGCCGAACGCAGCGTCGCTTCGGCAGAGGCGAGGTCGGCCTGCTGTTCTTCCGCGTCCAGCCGCGCCAGTACGTCACCGGCCTTCACATGGCTTCCGACGTCGGCATTGCGCTCGATGATGCGGCCGCTGACCCGGAAGGAAAGATCGCTCATCGTGCGTGCGCTGATTTCGCCCGTCAGCGTAATCGTTCGCGCATAAGGCGTCTTTTCCGCGACGATCGTGCGGACGAAGGTTTCCGCCCTAGGCGTTTCCGTCTTCTCGTCGCCGCAGCCGGCAAGTGCGAGCGGCATTGCGAGCACGATGAGGGCTGGCCAATGTCGCCAGCCGCCGGATGTCTGCTTTCTGGACCAAGGATGCGCAGGCGGGCGTCGACGAGGGAAAGGTAGCATCCGTTTCCTGCTCCGGTTGGCGGTTCTGGAATGCAGCCCATTTTGGCGGGGCTGTGCAAGTTGAATTTAATCAATGAGTGTTGATTAAATTCTTCCAACCGGAATGCAAGCGGAATTTCCGTTCAGGCGCCGGCGGCGCTGAAGGCCGTATCTTTTGCCCTGGCAACCCAGGCTGCACCTTCCCGGGCGTGATGGAAACCGTTCGAAAGCGGAGCCGCAGGATAGATCTCCTGTAGTCTGTCGATCGCTTCCCAGACTTCCATGCCGCCATCGAGAACGGCCCGATAAAGAGTGGCCACGGCAACCATGTCGCAATCCTGGGGTGACAGCCGGAAACCGGAAATGCCGGCCGCTGCCAGTTCCTTGAGTTCGCCAAGCAATGCCTGGCAGGTATGGGAGACCGTCTGGACGCCGTTGAGGGCCAAGAAGGACTGCCGGTCGAGCGTCTTCACCGGCAGGCCGTCCGGGTCTTCGCCGCAGACGAACTGGCAATTGTCCTTGATATGCCCCTTGGCGCGGGCATGGGCACAGCGCGCCGAGATTGCCAGAGGCATGCGGCCGAAGGCGAAAACTTCCAGGGCGATATCCGGGGTCTCCGCCGCAATTGTCCGTACCGAGGAAAAGGGCAGTTCGGGCGGCAGACAGATGCTGGACGCGCCGCGGGCGGCAAGAAGTCTGGCCGTGGCGGCGTTGTAGACATTGACCAGCGGGCCGATCGAATGGGGTTTGCCATTCAGCAGGCCGAGCGCGGAGAGATCGTTCGCCTCTATCGGATACTCGCTTTCGGCGACCATGTCGCGGACCTGGCGGCTTTCGCGCTCCAGCGTCACAAGCGCCAGGGTCGAGAGCACGACGGTCTTTCCTGCCGCTTCCAGTCGCTCGGTCACCTCCGCAAGATGCGGCTCAATGAAATGCTGGCGCTTGGAACAGACGGTTTCGCCGATCACCACTCGTTCGACGGGAGCTTCGTCCGCGATGCGGAAGTGGAAGTCGCGCCATTTGGGACCATCCCAGAGATAATAGACGGGACCCATGGTCAGGGAAGGGGTGGCATGGGGCATGGTCATCTCCAGCGCTTCTCGTAGGCGCCCGACGTAGTTTTCTGGCCTTCGCTCAGGGCGCTGAGGCGCGAGAGCAATGCCGCCCGGTTGGCCGGATCGGCGGCAAGCGCCTTCTTCAGCGTTGCGACGACCTCGGCGACATAGGCTTTGCCGCGCTGACGTCCCTCGATCTTGAGCGCGCTGACGCCGGCCGCCTTCAAGGCCTCGATCTCGCCCATGACGTCGAGCGAGACTGGATCCTCGAAGGCGTAGGCATGGGTTTCGGCAATGTCGAAGCGGCCCTTGCAGAGCGTCGGGTAACCTGCGGCCTCGCCGAGCGGGAAACGGTTGATGGTGTAATCACCGAGTTCCGAAACGAGATCGTTGCCTTCGTTGCGATAGCGGACATGGCTCGCCGGAGAGCAGACGCCGTTCATGTTCGGCGATTTTCCGGTCGCATAGGAGGAAAGCGAGCAACGGCCTTCCGCCATCACGCAGAGTCCTCCGAAAACGAAGACTTCGATTTCGCAGCGGATCTGCTTCGCTATGCGGGCGATGTCGTTGATCGTCAGTGTTCGGGGCAGCACCACCCGCTTGGCATTGAAGGCATCGATGAGGAAGTTGATCGCATCGGCATTCGATGCGGACGCCTGCACGGAGACGTGCAGCCGCTGTTCCGGGTAGCGTTCCGCCACATGGGCCATGAGGCCGAAATCGGCAAGGATCAGGGCATCGGCGCCGAGCGCCACCGCGTCGGCCGCCGCCCGATACCAGACATCTTCGTCGCCGGCGCGCATGAAGGTGTTGAGGGCGACAAAGGTCTGGGTGCCGCGCCGTCTGGCATACACGATCGCCTCGCGCAGTTCCTCGCGGCTGAAGTTGAGGCCCGGGAAGTTTCGTGCATTGGTTTCGTCGCGGAAGCCGCAATAGACGGCATCGGCACCGGCATCGACGGCTTCGCGAAAAGCGGCGGGGGTGCCGGCGGGGCAGATCAGTTCCATGGGTTATTCTCCCCGGCAAGCGCCCGGCGGCGGATTTCGTTACCCAAGCGGCTGAAGATCGGCCCCAGCGGTCCGGCCATGGCGGAGAGATCGCGAGGCAGGTCGATGTTGCAGTCATCGAGTGCATTCCTCATGGCCAGCATCGCTTCCATGTCGCCGGTGACGACCAGATCACGGGAAAAGAACAGCGCATCGGCGTCGCAGCGTCCCTCGAGCAAGGCGAGCAACAGGAAAAGGGGGCCGCCAACGGATGCATCGGCTTGCGGCGCTGATGACTTGCGCTTGACTGTTATGGATGGCCTTGCGGGATCGACGATGAAGGCAAGCGGCAGGTCGGAAGGCAGGAAGGCGAAGCGCTTCGCCTTGTGCTCACCCAGCCGTTCGAACAGGTTCGGATGCTCCTTGAGCATCCGTCTGAACAGCATTCCCGTCGCTCGCTCGATGACAGGCAGGGGCATGAGGTCGAGCGGCGTTGCTAGCGTTGGCGGAAATTTCATGGGCCTCGGTCTTTCAGGACAGCTATCGTGCCGAAAACTAACCGCTGCGACGGGCAAGCGGTTTGAGCTAGCGCAAAGACGAGGAGATTTTGGCAGGCCACACAGTCGGAATGACAAACGCTCCTTCGCCGCCTCGCCGTTACGACAGCCTGCAGCACTTTACCGCCGAACTCGAGCGAACGGGCAGGCTGAAGCGGATTTCCCGCCCCGTCTCGCTGGTGCACGAGATTACCGAGATCCATCGTCGCGTGCTGGCGGCGGAGGGGCCGGCGCTACTTTTCGAGAAGCCGGTGAATGCCGCGGGCGAGACCGTGGCGATGCCGCTGCTTGCCAATCTCTTCGGAACCCGCGAACGCATCGAATGGGGGTTCGGCCTTGCCGGGGGGCGTATCGGCGATCTCGCCTCTCTTCTCGGAGAATTGCGGGAACCGCGTCCGCCAGCCTCGCTCAGGGAAGCGCTCGGCAAGCTGCCGTTGGTGCATTCGGCGCTTTCTCTCGGGGTTCGCCGGGTGACGCGGGCGGCTTGCCAGGAGGTCGTCCGGCGCGGCGATGACGTCGATCTCGGTCGGCTTCCGGTTCAATGGTGCTGGCCGGGGGAACCGGCGCCGCTCGTCAGTTGGCCGCTGGTCATCACCTGCGCTCCCGATGATCCCGCAGACATCAATGTCGGTATCTATCGTATGCAGGTGCTTGGCAAGGACCGCCTCATCATGCGCTGGCTTGCTCATCGCGGAGGAGCGAAGCATCATCGCCAGTGGCAGAGACTCGGCCGCGACATGCCGGTTGCCGTTGTGATCGGCAGTGATCCGGCCACTATTCTTTCGGCGGTGATGCCGCTTCCGGAAGGCATGAGCGAACTCGGATTCGCCGGTCTTCTGAGGAAAAGACGAAGCAGGGTGGTGAAGGCTGTCAGCCAGCCGCTTTGCGTCCCGGCCAATGCCGAGATTGTGCTGGAGGGAACGGTTTCCGCCACGGAGATTGCGGAAGAGGGGCCCTATGGCGATCACACGGGCTATTACAATTCCGTCGAACGTTTCCCCGTGATGACAATCTCGGCCATCACGACGCGGAGGGCGCCTGTCTATCTGTCGACCTATACCGGTCGCCCGCCTGACGAGCCTTCGAAGCTCGGCGAGGCGATGAACGAGCTTTTCATCCCGCTGGTGAAGAAGCAGTTTCCGGAAATTCTGGATCTCTGGTTGCCGCCGGAGGCCTGTTCCTACCGGGCGATCGTGGTCTCGATCGACAAACGCTATCCGGGGCAGGCAAGGCGCGTGATGATGGGGCTGTGGTCGATGCTGCCGCAATTCAGCTACACCAAGCTCATCATCGCCGTCGATCCCGATGTCGATGTGCGCAACTGGGCCGATGTGGTCTGGGCGCTTTCCACTCGCTTCGACGCCGGTCGCGACGTCACGCTCATCAACGATACGCCGATCGACTACCTCGATTTCGCCTCGCCGAAGCCCGGCCTCGGGGCCAAGCTCGGCCTCGACGCCACGGTCAAGGTCGGGCCGGAGTCGGATCGCGAATGGGGCCGCGTCCTGAAGATGACGCCTGACGTCGGGGAGAAGATCGACGCCATCTGGCATGAACTCGGACTTGGAGACATGGTGTGACGGATATCCGCAGGGTGGTGCTCGGGGTCTCCGGCGCTTCGGGGGCGGCGCTTGCGCTCAGGATCGGCGAGAGGCTGGCGGCGCTTTCGGGGGTCGAACTGCATCTCGTCGTCACGCGATCGGCGCTCAGGACCTTCGGTCACGAACTGGGCGCGGATGCCATCGGCCGGCTGGTGGGGCTTGCAGCCCGTTATCACAAGATCGATGACGTGGGCGCCTCCATCGCCAGCGGATCGTTTCGCACCGAAGGCATGATTGTCGCGCCGTGTTCGATGAAGAGCCTTGCCGGAATTGCGACGGGGCTTGCCGACAATCTGCTGGTCAGGGCGGCCGATGTGCATCTGAAGGAACGGCGACGTCTTGTTCTTCTCGCGCGGGAAACGCCACTGCATCTTGGCCATCTGCGCAACATGACCGCCGTGACTGAAATGGGCGCAATCGTGATGCCGCCGGTGCCGGCCTTCTATCGCCGCCCGCTGACGGTGGACGATGTCGTCGATCACATTGCGGCGCGTGCCATCGATCTCCTGCAGTTGACAGACCAGCCGCTGGCGGTCGAATGGCAGGGAGAACAAGGCGGCTTTCAGTAGGAAAGGGCTGTCAGCGGATCGGCGCCGAAGAGTGCTGCGTGGCCGCCGGTGAGGAGCCAGAGCGTGATGACGGCGGTAACCGCCAGCGCGAGGGTGAATGGCCCGTCGATGCGAAACTTCGTTCTGCCCGTGAGGATGCCCGCAAGGGGCACCATCGGATAGCGCGCGGCAAGCGCCGGCCAGCCGGCGCCGAGCCTCCGGCGGGCGCGTCGGTCCAGAATGAAAAGTCCAGCTACGGAGAACAGGCCGAGACCGCCGAACAGGACGAGCGAGCGGAGGTCTCCGTTGACTATGAGGTGGCCGAAAGACCAGAGCATGAAGCCCCATTGTACCGGATGCCGGGTGATCCCGACCATCGCGCCGGGCTCGTCGCCCTGGCGGAAGCTGATCGAGAAGGGATTGGGGGAGAGAAGGCCGGCTATGACCAGAAGGAGACCGAGCGGCGAAAGCATCAGCGTCAGCCTCGCCTGCCAGCCGGCCGGGGCCCAAAGCTCGATGTAATCGGTGTTCAGCGCGGCGTGGAAAAGCCAGGCGAGCACCAGTATCGACACCAGGGAATAGAGGCCGAGATAGGTCTTGCGCCCGAGCAGGGCGATGGCGCCTGCGCGAACCGGCGGCAGAGCCGGGATCGAATGCAGCGCCAGAAAGGCGGCAAGCGCCATCACAAGCTGGTTCACATCAGGATCTCCCGCCCCTCCGCCTCGGCGGCGCACAATGCCTCGATCATCAGCTTTTCGGCGGCCACGTGTCTGCGGACGCATTCGAAGAAGCCGCGCAGCATGTAGCCTACCGTGTCGAAAGACAGGCGGCAACGACCTTCGATCACGGCCTTCAGCGTCAGGGAAATCTCCTCGGCGGCAAGCCCGTCGCAGCGATGCTCGCCTTTCAGCCGCTCGATCATCATCGCCGCGAAGCAGGAGCCGGCGCTGCGATCGAAATCGGGAAACAGCACCTTCTCCTCGAGTTGCTGCGTCTGTTTGAGCAGCGGCGCGACCGTCTGCGCCACCTCGTTGCAGAGATCCTCGTTGATGTCGAAAGGCAGCGAGTCCGCGATGTCCTCAAGCTTGATGCAAAGGGCGAGCAGAGCTTCGTGGTTCCTGTCGAGGGCCGCGAGATCCTGTGCGTTGAGCGGGATTTCCGTCGTCATGTCCTCCTCCTCATTGTCCGACGAACAGGATGGCTGCGATGACAACCGAGGCAGCCACGGCGGAAATCGTTCCGCCGCGCTGCAATACGCCCATCCTGTGCAGGGTGATGGCGAAGCCGACGATAACAGGTGTGACGACGGCAAGTCCGATCTGTGCGTCTGTCATGAGCAATCTCCTTTGATGCCACAGCCTAAGCCGGTCAACCGTCGGCTTCTTTGTGTTTGCTCAAAGAGACCGGCGATGTTGCCGGCTAAGAGAGCGCAATGAACGCAACCGCCAAATCATTGAACCTATCCGTGGCAAGCGCATCCGAAGAGGAGGGCGATACGCTCCTTCTCTGGGTGCTTGTCTGGAGCGAACTTGTCGCCTTCGGCATCTTGATTGCCGGGTTCCTCGTGATGTCGCTACTGGAGCCGGAGCATTTCTCAGCGGCCAGGCAATATCTCAATCCGGGTCTTGCAGCGATCAACACCGTCATCCTCCTGACAAGCGGCTGGCAGTCCGCAATGGCCGCGCGCCGGGGAGCTTCCGTCGCGGAGGTTCGCCGCTCGCTGGTTTGCGCGGCCGGTCTCGGCCTTGTCTTCATGGCGGTCAAGCTCGCCGAATATGCCGGCGAGATCGTTCATGCCGCAGAGGATGCGCTGAGCGGTTTCTTCGAGATCTATTTTCTCGTTACAGGTTTCCATCTGCTTCATGTGGTCTTCGGCTCGGTCATCCTCCTCATCGTCGCCTGGCGGCCTCAGCGGCAGAATGTGATCCTGATAACCACGCTCTGGCACGCGATCGATCTTGTCTGGATCGTCATGTTCCCGATCCTCTACCTGGCATGAGATGATGACCGACGCTTCCACGGGAAAACTGTTCGGCACCTTCGCGACACTGGTGGTGCTCGCTTCGGGTGGGGCCACGCTTGCGGCCCTGAGCGGCGGGCTCCTGGTGCCGGTCGCCGCCGTGTTGCTGATTGCGGCGGTCAAGGCCCGTTTCGTCATCCTCGACTTCATGGGGCTGCGGTCCGAGAAGCGCGGCATGCGTCTGGCGCTTCTATCCTGGCCGGCTCTTTTCCTGCTGGTCGCATTCGCACGGTCGGTTGCGATTGCCTTTTTGGGCGCTGCCTGAGCGGATCGTTCGCTTGTTTGCAAAAGCGCAAAGAAGGCTTTCTCCCTGGCGCTAGAAGGGGAGCGTCCCGCAGCCTGCGCGTCCTGATCATCGCGCGGGCTGCGGGCGGGGATTTCACCAGGCCGGCGGCGCTCCTGTCCGCGGGCAAAGAAAGGACCAGGGGATGGCAGAGCGCCTGACCAAGACAGGGGCCCGCAATGTCTTTTACGGCGGGTCCATCTTCTTCTTCGCGATCTTCGTGGGGCTTACGGCCCACAGTCACTACTACATGCGGACGAGCTCGACGGACGAAACGACGCTGACAGACAGCGTCGCGCGCGGCAAGCACGTCTGGGAGCAGAACTCCTGCATCAATTGTCACACGCTGCTGGGAGAGGGCGCCTATTTCGCACCGGAACTCGGCAATGTCTGGAAGCGCTGGGGCGGCGAAAGCGATCCCGAAGGCGCCCGAGAGACGCTGAAATCATGGATGGCGGCCCAGCCCTCCGGCGTCGAGGGACGGCGGCAGATGCCGCAGTTCAACCTGACGGAGCAGGAACTCAACGATCTCGCCGACTTCCTCGAATGGACGAGCCGGATCAAGACGCAGAACTGGCCGCCGAACGAGGCAGGCTGAGAAACGTCGACCCAAGGAGAACCCAACCATGAAATACCAAACCCAGAAGGTCGCGATGCTGTATTTCTACGGCGCCCTCGGCCTTTTCCTCGCCCAGGTCCTGTTCGGCGTGCTTGCCGGCACGATCTATGTTCTGCCGAATACGCTCTCCGAGCTCCTGCCCTTCAACGTCGTCAGGATGATCCATACCAATGCGCTGATCGTCTGGCTATTGATGGGCTTCATGGGCGCCACCTATTATCTCCTGCCGGAAGAGGCGGAGACGGAGCTCTACAGTCCGAAGATCGCCATCGCTCAGTTCTGGCTCTTCCTGGTTGCGGCTGCAATCGCCGTGGTCGGATATCTCTTTCATATCCATGAGGGACGCGAGTTTCTCGAGCAGCCCTTCGCGATCAAGGTCGGTATTGTGGTCGTCTGCCTGATGTTCCTGTTCAACATCACGCTGACGGTGCTTAAAGGTCGCAAGACGGTCGTCACCAATATCCTGATCTTCGGTCTCTGGGGTGTGGCGATCTTCTTCCTCTTCGCCTTCTACAATCCGGCAAACCTCGCGCTCGACAAGATGTATTGGTGGTACGTCGTCCACCTGTGGGTCGAGGGCGTATGGGAGCTCATCATGGCCTCCGTGCTTGCCTTCCTGATGATTAAGCTGAACGGCATCGACCGGGAAGTGGTCGAGAAGTGGCTCTATGTCATCGTTGGTCTGGCGCTGTTCTCCGGCATTCTCGGCACAGGGCACCATTACTACTGGATCGGTGCTCCGGGTTACTGGCAGTGGATCGGTTCGCTGTTCTCCACCCTTGAAGTTGCCCCGTTCTTCACCATGGTCATCTTCACCTTCGTCATGACCTGGAAGGCCGGCCGCAAGCATCCGAACCGCGCAGCCCTGCTCTGGTCCATCGGCTGCTCGGTCATGGCGTTCTTCGGCGCCGGCGTCTGGGGCTTCCTGCACACGCTGTCGTCGGTGAACTACTACACCCACGGCACGCAGGTCACGGCGGCCCATGGGCACCTTGCCTTCTTCGGCGCCTATGTGATGCTGAACCTTGCCGTCATGGCCTACGCGGTCCCCGAGATCCGCGGACGCCGGCCCTATAACCAGTGGCTTTCGATCGCGAGCTTCTGGGCCATGTGCACCGCGATGTCGGTCATGACCTTCGCGCTCACCTTCGCGGGCGTGCTGCAGGTGCATCTGCAGCGGGTTCTCGGCGAAAGCTACATGGCCGTGCAGGATCAGCTTGCGCTGTTCTACTGGATACGTCTCGGCTCGGGCGTCGTCGTCCTCGTTTCTGCGCTGATGTTTATCTGGTCGATCCTGGTGCCCGGCAAGGAGCGCGAGTCCGTCTTCGGCGGTGTCGCGGAGCCGGCAGAATAAGGAAAACGACCGCCTTCTCCTTTCGGGGAAGGCGGTCTTATCGAACGGTCTTGCCCGAAAGGAAACACCCCATGAACCTGATGCTGACCAACCCGCCTGCGCCTGATATTCCGGCCTATTCGCCTGCCGGGAACGAATGTGCGCTTTTCGAGACGGCATGGACCCGCCAGCTGCCGTTACTGCTCAAGGGGCCGACCGGATGCGGCAAGACCCGCTTCGTCAGCCATATGGCGGCCAAGCTCGGCCTGCCGCTCTCGACGGTGTCCTGCCATGACGATCTCGCCGCCGCTGATCTCACCGGCCGCTACCTGCTGAAGGGCGGGGACACGGTCTGGGTGGACGGGCCGCTGACACGCGCCGTCCGCGACGGCGGCATCTGCTATCTCGACGAGGTGGTGGAAGCCCGCAAGGACGTGGCCGTCGTGCTCCATCCTCTCACCGACGACCGTCGCATCCTGCCCCTGGAACGGACCGGCGAACAACTTGAAGCGCCGCCCGCCTTCATGCTCGTCGTCTCCTACAATCCGGGCTACCAGAATCTCCTGAAGACGCTGAAGCCCTCCACGCGCCAGCGCTTCGTTGCCATCGAATTCGATTTTCTGCCGAAGGATCGTGAGATCGAGATCGTTTCTTCCGAAAGCGGACTCTCCGCCGGCGAGGTTGCGCCTCTGGTCGAACTGGCACGGCGGTTGAGGGCGCTCAAGGGTCATGACCTGGAGGAGGGCGTCTCGACCCGTCTCCTCGTTTATTGCGCCAGCCTGATCGATGCCGGTCTCTCGCTGCGCGATGCTGTCCGATCGACCATGATCGAGCCGTTGACGGACGAGCCGGAGGTGCGGGCCGCGCTGATCGAACTTTCGCAGGCGGTCATCCGCTAAGGGAGTGCAGTATGCTGGATTTCCTCGAACTCGAAGAAACCGTGGGGCGCGTCTGGCACAATGTTGCCGGCAACACGCGGACGTGGCCCCGCTATCCGCGGGTTGCCGTTTCCCTTGAGGAAATCCAGCCGATGCTGGCCGTCTGTTTCCGCGGTTTCGGCGGCGAGCATACCGTGCAGGTGGCGCCGGCTCGCGGACGCACTTCCGCCCACCGGTTAAAGTTTCGTCAGCGGTTGGGTCTCGGAGAGGAAAAACTCGTGCAGCCCGGCCGTGACCATGCGACGCTGATGCTGCCGCCGGTAATCGACCTGATGCCCGACGCCGGCCTGAACCGCGATCTCTATCTCTGGCTTGCCGCCGCAATGGCGGTGATGCCGCTAGAGCCGGTGCCGGTGGGCGATCCGCTAAAGCGGGACCTTGCCATACTGGAGAGGGCGGAGAAGACCACGGAGGGTGTCATTGCGGTTTTCCCGGGGATGTCCGACCGCTATGCCCGTCTGTGTCTGGCTCTTCTCGCCGAACGCCGGCGAGGAAAACTGCCCCGCGTCGAGCAGATGCTGGAGGCACGCATCATCGAACTCCTGCGCAAGGGCGCGGGCCTTGCGGCCTTGTATCCACCGGCGATTCTGCCGGCCAAGGCTCCGCCCGGATACCTGCCGATGCTACCGGTTCCGCTCTGGCCGGATGCCTTGCTGCGCGAAGAGGGCGCTCCGCGTGAGACCCAGGATCGTCCAGCGGCGGGCAGCGACAGGCAAGCGACTGCCGCCGGGCGCCACATCGCCACCCGTGAAAAGACCGATGGGCGTGACAAGGATCGCAGCCCGTTCATCCTCAACCGTTTCGAAAAGATCCTGGCCATGGCGGAGATGGTCAATGTCGACCGACCCGGCGACGACAGCGACGATCACGACGCGACCGCCGCGGAGGAACTGGACGACATGACGCTCGGCGAGCGGAAGGGACGGCCATCCGCCCGCTTCCGCTTCGATCTCGATCTGCCGCCGGAGGCGCTCGACCGTACGCCTCTGACGACCGAGCTTACCTATCCGGAATGGGACTACAGGCAGGGCGTCTATCTCAAGGATTATTGCCGGGTGCTTGCCGCGCCAGCGCCCGAAGAGGGCGAGTCGCTCGAAGAGAATGCGGCGATGAAGAGCCTGATGCGCCGGGTGCGGCGTCAGTTCGAGGTGTTGCGCCCGAAACACGAGATGCTGCGCGCCCAGCTCGATGGCGTCGATCTCGATCTCGATGCCGTGGTGCGCAGCCGCAGCGATCTTGCCGCCGGCGGCGAGGGCAGCGATCGCATCCATCTGATGAGCCGGCCGCAGGCGCACGATCTCGCCGTAACGCTGCTCGTCGATGTCTCCCTGTCGACGGATGCATGGTTCGATGACCGGCGCGTACTGGATGTCGAAAAGGAGGCTCTTCTGGTGCTTGCCAATGGCCTTGCCGCCTGCGGCGACAATCATTCGATCCTGACTTTCACCTCCCGGCGCAGATCGTGGGTTCGTATCGAGAGCGTGAAAGACTTCGGCGAGAAGATGGGGCCGGCAGTTGAGCGGCGCATTGGAGCGTTGAAGCCGGGATATTATACCCGGATCGGCGCGGCCATCCGCCATGCCTCTGCCAGGCTCGCCGACCAGCCCAATCGCAGGCAGCTGTTGCTGGTGCTGACAGACGGCAAGCCGAACGATGTCGATCACTATGAGGGTCGTTTCGCGCTGGAGGATAGCCGCCGCGCGGTTATGGAGGTCAGACGCAAGGGTATCCGGGTGTTCGGCGTGACGGTCGACCGCGATGCCAAATCCTATGTGCCGGCGATCTTCGGTCAACACGGCTACGCGATCGTCTCCAATATCGCGAAATTGCCGGCGGCCCTGCCGGCGATCTATCGCAGCCTTGCGGGTTAGGCGGTCCGCGAGGCGCGGAAAAGGCCCGGCATCGGGGTGTTGCCGGGCCTTTTCATATTTCCGCACATTTTCCTGATCGATATCGATCGACCGTAACAGATCAGGCCGCCCTGGAATGGGTGCGGCCGGTTTCTCCGAGATAGGCGTCGAAGCTCGCGGCCACCACGCGGATCACGAAGCGATGGTCGCTGCTTACGCTCAGCACACCGTCCCGCATCCCGATGATGCCGTCGCTCGCCAGCCGCTCAAGCATGGCATTCCCTTCCGTCAGCAGTGCGGGGTCAAAACCGTGACGCCTGGCGAGACCGTCGAGATCGGCTTCGAAATCGCACATGAGCCGCTCGATCACGGCCGCCCGGAGGCGATCCTCGTCCGTCATCCGATAACCCTTGGATGTGGTAAGCTGACCGGATGCGATGCGTTGCGCATATTGGCCGATGGCGACTTCGTTCTGAATGTAGCCTTCCGCCGTTCTGCCGATGGCCGAAGCGCCGAAGCCGATCAGGCTCCGGCAGGCGTCGGTGGTGTAACCTTGGAAGTTGCGATGCAATCTTCCGTCTTGCGCGGCGAGGCTGAGTTCGTCCTGCGGCAGCGCGAAATGATCGAGCCCGATCCGCCTATAGCCGGCCGCGACCAGCGTCCCGGCGATTGCCTCGGCCTGGGCATGGCGTTCTGTCGTGTCGGGCAAGGCCTTCTCGTCGATCAGTCGCTGGTGCTTCTTGAACGAGGGAATATGGGCATAGCCGAACACCGCGAAACGATCCGGCCGCATGGCTATGGCCGTCTTCGTGGTCTGGATGCAGGACGTGACGGTCTGGTGGGGCAGGCCGTAGATCAGGTCGAAATTGATGCTGCCGATACCGTATCTGCGAAGTCCATCCGTTGCTTTCGCAGTCTGTTCGGCGGTCTGTATGCGATTGATGGCCTTTTGTACGACCGGATCGAAGCTCTGCACGCCGAGGCTGGCGCGGGTGACACCGGCCTCCCCGAGCGCGCCGATCATGGCTTGCGTGAGGGTGCGGGGATCGATTTCGACGGCGATGTCGACATCCGGCATGACGTCGAGCGTCTTCTGTATGAACGCCGAGAGATCCAGGAATTCCTCCGGTTTCATGATGGTGGGCGTACCGCCGCCGAAATGGATGTTGCGTACCTTGAGCGGCTTGCCGGCCGCCTTTGCGACGATGGTTATCTCGCGCTTTAGAACGTCGAGATAGTCCAGGATCGGTTCGTCCTTCTGGGTGATCGAGGTGTGACAGCCGCAATACCAGCACATCGACCGGCAGAAGGGGATGTGGAGGTAAAGGGAAACTGCCTCCCCGGAGGGTATCTGTTTCAGCCAGTCGCCATAGGTGCCGGCGCCGATCGAGGAGGAAAAGCGGGGCGCGGTCGGGTAGCTGGTGTAGCGGGGCAGGCGGGCTTCGCCGTATTTTTCGACGATATCAAGGGACATGGGGTGGCTCTCCGTTCGTAACTGTCCGGAGCCTAGATCGCGGTCTCCTTTTGCTCTTTGCCAAATCCCAAGCAACGGAACGAAAGCCCGTCGACGTTCTCAATGTTATTTGCGCGGCGACAAGTTCTCCCTTCGTCCTTCGGTCTAGTTTCGACAGGCAGGCCGGGCCCGGGCCGCAACAATCGAAGACCTGTCGGGCCGAAGAAGGACAAGACCGACCCATGAGCCAAACCATGCAAGAAAAGCCGCTGATCGACGTCCGCACCGTACCGCCGGCCGAGCGGCATCCCCGTATCTTCGGAATGCTCAACGCGCTGCTTCCGGGCGGATCGATGCTGATTACCAGCGATCACGATCCGCGGCCGCTGCACTACCAGCTCGAAATGCATTTCTCCGGCATGTTCGGGTGGGAATATCTGGAAGAGGGGCCGGAGGTCTGGCGCGTCGAGATCGAGCGCTTGCAAAACAGCGGCTGCGACTGCTGCTGCGGCTCGGATCATTGAGACGCGGGGCGTTGCGGTATTCCTGAGTGAGGTGATCGACATGCCGGGAGCAAGCCTTTCCCGCTGGACCATGAGCTACTTTGCCGCCGCCTGCCTTTTCCTGCTTGCGGGAGAAGGCCTGTTGGCCGCCGGTTATGGCAATCCGGTTGCCGGTATTTCCGGCGGCGATGTGCTGGCCGTCGTTCACCTGATTACCGCCGGATGGCTCGGTCTCCTGATGTCGGGAGCCCTGTTGCAGTTCGTACCGGTGCTTGCGGCAAAGCCGCTGCGGGCGGGGAGGCTGGCGCTTCCATCCCTCGTTGCGATCCTTGCCGGCGAAGTCGGGCTGGTGTCCGGCTTTGCGCTTCTCGCCTCCGGCGTTACCCTGTCGGACCACCTCCTGGCTTGCGGCGGTGTCCTTCTCGCGACGGGTTTCCTCGGCGTCGCGACAATGGTGCTGCGTACGTTTTTCGATGCACGGCCCTTGCCACTTGCAGGGCGTTTCGTAGCGCTCAGCATCGTCGGGCTTGTCGGCACCGTTTGTCTCGGTGTCTTCATGGCACTCGGGCTCTCCTCCCTGTTGCCCGGCGACCTGCTTGCCCTGGTGTCCGACATGCTGCCAGTGCATGCAGCCTTCGGGCTCGGTGGTTGGCTTACCCTTTCAGCGCTCGGTGTAAGTTACAAGCTCTTGCCGATGTTCCTGCTTGCCGGTGAACCCGAAGGCCGTCGACCGAACCTGGTTTTTCTGGGTGGAGCTTCCGTGCTGACGCTGCTTCTCCTGCTGGTATTGCTGACCTTCCTTGGCAACACCGCGGTGTTCGCCGCTGCGCTCGCCTGTTTCGTCGCGGCCGTCAGCCTCATCCTCTACGGATTTGATCTCCTGGCGATCGTAAGGACGCGGCGGCGCGATATGGAATTGAACAGCCTTGCCAGCCTTGCGGCTTTCGCCTGGCTTTTCGTGGCGTTCGTCTGGCTGGTGGTCGCGTCCCTGTCCGGACGGATCGGGGATCATGTTGAGGCTATCGTCTATCTTGCGGGTTTCGGCTGGCTGAGCGGCCTCGGTCTGGCTCAGCTCTACAAGATCGTGCCGTTTCTCACCTGGCTCGAATGCTACGGCCCGGTGCTCGGCCGTGTGCCGACGCCGCGGGTTCAGGATATCGTGCGCGAGCGGCGCGCCCGGCTGTGGTTCGTGGCCTTCCATGTCGGGGTAGCGGTTGCCACGCTTGCTCTTTCTCTCGGGATCGCGTTCCTGTTTCGCGTCGGCGTCTTTTTGCAGTTCTGCGCTACTTTCGCCTTGGTTATCGAGTTTCTGCGCGCCAGACGTCTGGTCGATGTCGCTCCCGGCCTGCGCTTGCCGAAAGGCACTATGCGTCCCTATCTCTTTCTGCCATCCCCCGACCTCAGGAGGTAACGATGACACGATCATACAAAGAACTCGACGTACGCCCTATCCTGCGCAATGGCGGCGAGCCGTTTCAGGCTATCATGGAAGCGGTGCATTCGCTGGCGCCCGGCGAAGGCCTGAGGTTGTTCGCGACCTTCAAGCCTGAACCCTTGTTCCGCGTCATGGGCAAGCGGGGCTTCGGTCATGAGGCTACCGAGATCGGCGGAGGCGACTGGCAGGTGCTCTTCACACCGGAGGCCGGTGGGCCCGCCGATATTTCCGCGTCGGCCAGCGGCAATGATGCGACGGCCTGGGCCGACCCGGTCTTTCACCTCGATCTCACCGATCTCGATCCGCCTGAGCCGATGACGCGCATCCTCGCCAAGATTGAACTCATGGACCCGGGCGAAGTGCTCTTTGCGCTGCTTGCGCGCGAGCCCGTTTTCCTCATGCCGGAACTCGAGAAACGGGGGCATCAGTGGGTGGGCAATTTCGATGAGACCGGCAGCGCCTATCGCATGCTGATACGTGTCGGCGAAGCCCGGGAGTGACGGATGTGAACGACGATGCCGCGAATTTTCTCTTAGCACGCATATACGATGCCCTGAGTGGTATTCTCGATCCCGAGATTGGCGGCAATATCGTCGATCTCGGCCTCATCTACGACGTGGTCGTCGAAGGAGACGGCGCGGTTGCCGTGGTCATGACGACGACCTCGCGGGGGTGTCCGGCGGCCGGTTTCCTGAAAGACGCGGTGGAGGCCAGCATCGTTGCCGTCGATGGCGTGGCGCGGGTCGCCGTCGAACTGGTCTATGAACCGCGGTGGACGCCCGAACGTATCCGCACTCCCGCCCTCCGGGGAGCGGGCCGGCATTGATCTTTGCGGATCGGCAGCCCGCAAACGAAAGCGCCCGGTCCAAGAACCGGGCGTTTTCGTTTATCCAGTTTCCGTCAGGTGCGCCGGACCCGGGCGAGCATCGGACCGTATTCGACGACGAAGAGGCCGAAGGCCACCAGCCATGCCAGGCCGGCAAGCCCGTAGAGCGTCATGGCCTGAGCGGGCAGAAGATCGGCAGCTGGACGCAGAAGTGCCGCCAGCAGGATTGCGGCATAGGAGAGATTGGTGAGCGGCGACGACGTCAACTGCCGGCCGGTGTGGCCGCGTGTGGCGCGGGTCATGACCGCCAGCATCATCGCTGCCATGGCGCCGACCGTCATCACGTGCATGATGCCCGCATCGCCGAGGCCTATCCTGTCGCCAAGCGCGATTGCCACAAATCCGAGCGGCAGAAAGGCATAGGCGACATGCAGGATGAAGAGCAGTTTCTCCGGCCATACAGCCAGGCCGCGCCAGCGCCGCAGCCGTGCCGCATGGGCGATGCCGGCGACAGCGACAAGCACGAGCGTTGCCGGCTGCTCGGGCTTTAGGCTCCAGCAGAAGAGCGCCAATGCGCCGACCGCGATGACTGCGGTATCGAAGCGGCCATAGGGCGCCGGAAAGCGTGTCTCTCCCCTCTGGTTCAGCCAGTTGCGGCTGAAACTCGGGATGATACGCCCGCCGATAATCATGATGAGCACGAGATAGGCTGAAATCGCCAACCTCTCGACGGTACCGCCATGTTCTCCGGCCAGGGTATTCAGATGAAAGCCGATATTGGCCAGCGACAGCACGGTCAGGACACCCAGGACCTTCAGATCCTTCCACTTGCGTCCCGCGACGATTTCCCGGGCGCAGATGAAGAGCAGGACGGGCAGGAACAGGCTTTCGATGGCGACGGAAGGCACGAGCCCGATCAGGTCGGGGGCGAGCATCAGCAGGCGTCCCGCCGCCCAGAGCAAAAACAGGCCGGCGAGGGGGCGGCCCGACACCGGCAGGCGGCCAGTCCAGTTGGGAACCGCGGTCAGGAGAAAGCCGGCGACCACCGCGGAGGAAAAGCCGAACAACATCTCATGGGCGTGCCAATGATGGGCGCTGTAGGAGCCTCCGACCTCGACGATGCCGGCGAGCGCGGCGATCCAGAGGATCATGGCCGCTATCGCAACGATCGCGGCACCAAGGAAGAAGGGGCGAAAGCCATAGGAAAACAGAACCGGGCCTGTTCGGGAAAGGCCGCGTGGAATGCCGCCGGCCGGGCGGCTCGTCTGTTGGCTGTTGCTCATGACGGATCTCCGATTGCTTGATAAATCGCAATCGTTTTAAGAAGAAACCCTCCTTCGATCTTTGTGCATTCGCAAGCAAAGCCCGACCTGCCCTCTTCTGATCTTTGTCATTTTGCGCCCTGCCAAAATGACGCAGGTAAAATGTCGGCCGGAAGAAGTTTGTTCTGGCACAAATTAGATTTCGCGATCGGGAGTAGAACTCTTGTCACCGGACGATATCCGCTCCGCTCTACCACAAGGAGACATTCCGATGACTGAGCAGTTTCAGGTAACCCGCCGCACGATTCTGGCCGGCGCGGCCTTTGCCGGCGCCCTGGCGCCGATCATCAAGACTTCCGAGGCTCGTGCCGAAGGAGGTGGCATCAAGACCAATGCGGCCGCAACCGCCGCCGACATCGCAAAGCTTCCCCGCGAGAAGGTCGAACTCGTCAAGCCTCCGTTCGTCCATGCCCATACGCAGAAGGCCGAGGGCGGTCCGAAGGTCGTCGAGTTCACCCTGACCATCAAGGAACAGAAGATGATCCTCGACGATGCGGGCACGGAAGTGCACGCCATGACCTTCGACGGTTCGGTTCCCGGCCCGCTCATGGTCGTTCACGAGGGCGATTATGTCGAACTGACACTGGTCAACCCCGAAACCAATACCCTGCAGCACAACATCGACTTCCATGCTGCAACCGGTGCTCTGGGCGGCGGCGCGTTGACGCTGGTCAATCCCGGCGAGAAGACGGTTCTGCGCTTCAAGGCGACCAAGGCCGGCGTCTTCGTCTATCACTGCGCACCTCCCGGCATGGTTCCGTGGCACGTCACCTCGGGCATGAACGGTGCCATCATGGTGCTGCCGCGCGACGGTCTGAAGGACGGCAAGGGCAATGACCTGACCTACGACAAGATCTACTATGTCGGCGAACAGGACTTCTACATCCCGAAGGACGAAAACGGCAACTTCAAGAAATACGAGAGCGCCGGCGATGCCTATGCCGATACGCTGGAAGTCATGCGGTCGCTTACTCCAAGCCATATCGTCTTCAACGGTGCCGTCGGCGCGCTGACCGGCCAGAACGCCATGAAGGCCGAGGTTGGCGACCGTGTCCTGATCGTCCATTCGCAGGCCAACCGCGATACCCGTCCGCACCTGATCGGCGGACATGGCGACTATGTCTGGGCAACCGGCAAGTTCCACAACGTGCCGGAAACCGACCAGGAAACCTGGTTCATTCCGGGTGGCGCGGCAGGCGCAGCCTTCTACACCTTCCATCAGCCGGGCGTTTATGCCTACGTCAACCACAACCTGATCGAAGCCTTCGAGCTTGGTGCGGCTGCGCATTTCACGGTCACCGGCGAATGGAACGACGATCTGATGACTTCGGTCATGGCACCGAGCGCCAGCTGAATGTAAAGGGTCCGCGTCCGCCACGGGCGGGCGCGGATCTCCTCTTTCCCGCCGCGACCTTGAGGAGGTCGTCATGCTATCTGTCCGCACAAATCATTCCGTTTCCGCCCTTTCGCTGATGCTGCCCGGTATCCTGTTGTTGGGTCTTGCCGGAACCCTTGCCTTGCGCACCGGCGTTCTGCCGCAGCCCGGCGTAGCGCTCGTGGCTACGCCGGAGACGATCGTCGTTGAACCGCGGACTTTCCGCTACCGCCAGGCGGGTGAATTCTTCAAGGCCGGATTTGCGGTCGATGCTCCGATGCTGGAGGTGGCGCCGGGAGAGCCGCTGACGATCACGAAATACCAGATCTCGGCCGCCGACTATGACCGCTGTGTCGCGGACGGGGCCTGCCCGGCACGGGAATCGACGATACCGTCCTTGCAGGACATGCCCGCAACCGGCGTCAGTTATGACGACGCGGAGGCTTATGCTGCGTGGCTCAGCCGGCACGACAATGCCGTCTGGTCGCTGCCGAGCGATGAACAACTGGCCTTTGCCGCCGGTTCGAAATTTCCGGACGACGCGCTTGGCGTCGATCCGGACAGCAAGAACCCCGCACTCAGATGGCTTGCCGATTACCAGCGCGAGGCTGCCCGCAAGGCATCGCGGGAGCCGGCGCCGCAACCGTTCGGTCATTTCGGCGAAAACGAATACGGTCTCGCCGATTTCGGCGGCAATGTCTGGGAGTGGACGACAACCTGCAATCGGCGTGTCAATCTCGGAACCTCCGGTGAGGTCGTCGAGGAGGTCGAGAGCTGCGGTATCTATGTCGCCTCCGGCAAGCATCGTGCGCCGCTCAGCGCCTTCGTGCGGGAGCCGAAAGGCGGTGGCTGTTCGGTCGGAACGCCTCCCGATAATGTCGGTTTTCGCCTGGTGCGGGACGACCGTTGGTTCGCCCGGCTCTTTTTTGCCTTCCGTCAAACCTCTCTCTAGTCTAAACAAACCGGCGGATACGTCATTCGAACGGACCGGGCGGACGAACATATGTTTGTCCTTGCAGTGTCCGATTCTGGAGGAAAGGAATACGGCGGTGAAGATCGATCGGGCCGTCGTCAAATCGCTTCCATTGTTCGACCGCATGAGTGACGAGGAGTTGGACCGGTTGCTCTCGCATGCGACGTCGCGTCGTGTGCCGCAGGGTGAAGCCGTTTTCGAACAGGGGCAACCGGCCGTCAGCTTCTTTCTTCTTCTCCATGGACGCCTGAAGGTCACTCAGGTGACCGAGGACGGGCAGCAGATCATCGTGCGCGTGGTGCATCCTGGCGACCTCTTCGGTTTCGCCAAGGCCTTGCAACGCATGGACTATCCGGGCACCGCCATCGCAGCGGCAGAAAGCGTGACGCTTTGCTGGCCGACCGATCTCTGGCCCAGTTTCGTCGAACATAATCCTCGGCTTGCCGTGACCGCGATGCAGACCATCGGGCAGCGGCTGGAAGAAGCCCATACGCGCATAAGGGAGATGTCGACCCAAGAGGTGGAGCGTCGCGTCGCCCATGCTGTGTTGCGGCTGGCGCGCAAGGCAGGCCGCAAGGAAGAGGGCGGCATCCGGATCGATTTCCCGATTTCCCGGCAGGACATTGCAGAAATGACCGGAACCACGCTGCATACCGTGTCGCGCATCCTGAGCGCCTGGGAGGCGCGCGGCTACGTGGAAGGCGGCCGGCAGAAGCTCCTGGTCATCGACCCTGCGGGACTTGCCGAACTGGCCGACGGGACCCGGGAATAGTCTGTTCGGCGTTCCGGTCGCATTCCCTGGAAATTGCGCTTTGCAATTTGTGCGGCGACAAAGAAGACGCCGACTGGCCGGCGTATCTCCTTGATTAACGGACCCGAGGGGTCCTGTTTTCAAGGAGACAAGACAATGACCATGATGATGAAGCGCCTCGTTGCCGCTGGTGCGATCTTCGCTGCCCTCGCCGGTTCCGCCGCTGCCGCCGATTACGAGGTTCACATGCTGAACAAGGGCAAGGACGGCGCCATGGTGTTCGAGCCGGCGGGCCTCAAGATCGCCGCCGGCGACACCGTCACCTTCATCCCGACCGACAAGGGCCACAACGCCGAGAGCATCAAGGGCATGATCCCGGACGGCGCCGCTGAGTTCAAGGGCAAGATGAGCGAAACCATCAAGGTGACCTTCGACGTGCCCGGCGTCTATGGCATTAAGTGCGCGCCGCATGTCGGCATGGGCATGGTCGGAGTGGTCGTGGTCAACGACGCGAGCGCGAACCTCGATGCCTTCAAGGCCGTGAAGCTGCCGAAGAAGGCGCAGGAACGCATCGAGGCCGCGCTCGCCAGCGCGCAGTGAAACTCCATCTCTTTCCGGGTGTCATGGCCCGCCCTTGTCGGGGCGGGTCATTTGTCTTTTGCAGTCAGACGATCCAGTTGAAGGCCGAGGCCGCGCCATAGATCAGGCCACCCGATGTCCCGAGTGCAATTGCTGCAAGCAGAATGCCAAGGAGTGTCGCCAGACCATCCCGTTCCATCAATCCCATGGAGATGACGACCAGGGCGACTACCGGCAGGAAGTTGCCGAAAGGAATGGGAAGCGCGACAGCTACCGCAAGCAGGAAGACTGGCACGCCCAGCAGGGTTTGGGCGGTGTGCCCGGTCAGCGCCCGCAAGCGGCCGCGTTGCAGGATGATTTCCACCTTGCGCACGAGTGGCGTCGTATATCGAACGACGAGCATGATCGTCGCAGCCGAAAGTTTCCGCCTGCCCAGCATCTCGGGAAGCCAGATACGCCTCTTTCCGGCGATGATCTGCAGGGAGACGATGGCAAGGCAGGTTCCGAAGAACATGCCGAAAGGGCCGGGGACCGGCGTGAGGGCCGGCAGCGACAGTATCAGGATGGCGAAGGCGATGCTGGTGCGGCCCAATGCCTCCAGCAGATCCGTCAGTGACAGGGCTCCCGCCCTGTTCGCCATTTCGGCAACAGCCTCAAGTTGGGCGGAAGCCGTTCCCTGGCGTTGTTGGCGACATGGGTTCTCCAAGCGGTCCTCGGTTCTTTTCATCTGGTGACGATAAGCTGTCTCTTCGGCTGATCTAAGAACGTGCCTCGCCAAAGCAAGGTTCGGCACAAAAAGACCTTTATTGCTGCATTTTGAACCGAGGCTGTTGTTCAAGGGGAGTAGACACGGTTCAATAAAGAAAAAGCCGGCATCAGGCCGGCTCTTTCATCTTGCATCTTGCCATCAGATGTTTTCGGCGACCGCCTGTCGATCGTGCTCTAGTTCCTCTTCCCGTTCCTTGCGGTTGTAGCGGATGGAGGACCAGAGCGAGATGCCGATCAGCCCCGCGCCGCCGAGGCCGGTGATGACTTCGGGGATATGAACCAGCGTCTGGCAATACATGATTACCGAGAGGATGAGGATGGCGTAAAAGGCACCGTGCTCCAGGTATCGGTATTCGGCGAGCGTTCCCTTATCGACCAGCATGATGGTCATCGAGCGCACGTACATCGCGCCGATACCGAGACCGATCGCAATCACGAACAGGTTCTGACTGAGTGCGAAGGCACCGATGACGCCGTCGAAGGAGAAACTGGCGTCCAGCACTTCTAGATAGATGAAGGCGCCGAGGCCACCCTTCGCCGCTTCCGACATGGCCTTTTGCGAGTGATCCAGAAGTCCGCCGATCACCTCGACGACGAGGAAGGTGAGAAGCCCGTAGATCGCCGAATAGACGAAAGTGTTGGCTTCCTCGCCTTCGAGCAGGTTCGAAAAGAGCAGGATCAGCAGAAGCACGAAGGCAATCTCGATGCCCTTGATCGAGGCGGAGCGCGCCATGTGCTTCTCAAGGAAGACGATCCAGTGCACCTCCTTCTCGTGGTCGAAGAAGTAGGTGAGGCCGACCATCATCAGGAAGGTACCGCCGAAGGCAGCAATCGGCAGATGCGCCTCGGTCATGATCCTCGCATATTCACCCGGTTCCCGGGCCGCCAGGAAGAGCGCCTCGATCGGCCCGATGCCGGCGGCTATCACCACGATCAGCAGCGGGAAGACGATACGCATGCCGAAGACGGCGATGACGATACCCCAGGTCAGGAAGCGATGCTGCCAGACCGGCGTCATGTCCTTGAGTTTGTTGGCGTTGACGATGGCGTTGTCGAAGGAAAGTGAGATTTCGAGAACTGCGAGCACTGCGCAGATGAAGAAGACGGTTGCCATGCCGCCAAGCGTTCCGGTGGACTGCCATCCAACCCAGCCACCGAGAAGAAGGCCAATAGCGGTCACGATGAAGGCCCATTTGAAATAGGAAAGCGTCGGCTGTCCGGTCGAGGGTGTGCTCATTGGCGTGCCTCCGAACGGTTGAAAGCGAAAGGATGCGGGAAATGATCGTGCATGGCGACACATGCACGCGGGATAGGCATGATCTGAAGAGTCATGTTTTTGAATCCGCCGGCTCATCTTGCTGGCGGTACCGACATCACGAGAGCGCCGTAAACTCTCGCCAGAGGGGCCCGGCACCAGAAGTTTGGTCCGCAACGCAAGGCACTGGGCGTTGCGTGACAAGCCGGTTTTAACTCAGCCCGACCACGCGTCAAGCCCCAAATCTCCCGGCCGTATATGACTTGGGGCGGTGTGTGGCGGATTTCCAGTGGCAGTCAAGACATCAAGCGAAAATTGCCGGAACCGGCCAAGGACAGCGGATGAAAGCCTGCGAGTGACCTGCATCAATGGCTCATTGCCGAATTCGCTTATATTCGCTGTGTTCGAGTATCCGAAGGAGGGGATCGTGGACAGTCGTTGGATTATCGTGATTGCGCTCTTGCTTGACGTCTTTGCCGTCATACCCGGAATTTTGTCTGCGGCCCATGCGCAGGATTACCGGGCAATGAGTTGCGAGGATCTGTGGTACGCCCGCAACGAGATTTATGCGGAGCGGGGTTATTGCTTCAAGACGCAGCGCGCCCGCGCCGTCTTCGGGCGCGGATGCTTCCCGCCTTATGGCGATCTCTCGCCGACGGAGATGCGGGAAGTCGCGCGGATTGAGCAATGGGAGATGCGGAAGGGTTGCAGGTGACGGGGGTCAGTCGCCGAGTTCGATCGAGAATTCGGGATTTCCCGCCAGCGTGTTGCTGACCGTGCAGATTTCCTCTGCGGCATGGACGATCTTCCGGCGGGTGTCGGCGTCGAGGTCCCCCGCGATGGTCATGCGGACGTCGAAGCGTGTGATCCGCGAGGGTCCCTCATGCGCCTTCTCGCCCTTCACTTCGGCCGTGATGTTCGTGACCTTGTCCATGACATGCATCTGAGTCGCTGCTATGCGGGCGCTCATGGCGAGGCAGGCGGCGAGCGATGCGTAAAGCAGATCGACCGGATTGAAGCCCGGTTGGCTCGGACCGGTGACGATATCGATCTCGCCTCCGGTGGCAGATACGACATGGGGAAAACCGCGATGGCCGAGCGTTGCCGTTGCGCCGGTTTGTCTCGTTTTCAGTTCCGTCATGGCCGCGGCCCCTTTTCCAGTCGGTCATGACTTACGCTCGTCGGGACCGCGGGGCAAGCCGCCCGCTGCTCCGGCAGCATGAATGGCGTTTTCAGGACCGGACGAAAAAGCCCACTGTTGCCGCACGTCCGGCTGCGTCGATGACGGTCAGCGTTGAATAGCCGACACCCTCCGGTCTCCATTCCGTCGTGCGTCGACGGGTGGGTTCCGAAAGCGGCTTGCCATTGGCAAGCCAGCGAAAGGGTGCGCGCCCGGACTGCAGTTTCAAGGCAAGGGGCAGCGGCGCGCCATCGGGACCGATGCCAAGTTCGATCTGGGCGCCCTCGGGCGGATAGACGATCTGCGGCGGTTTTTCGCGCGTCGAGGCAGAAAGGAGACCGCTGGGATCGAGCGAGAACCGACGTTGGCTGATCGGCAGTTCCGACTGGGCGATGCGGTTTGCGCCGCGCGGGGCGGAGGGCAGCGGAGTGCCCGAAAGCCCCGATTTCGAAAACGCCTCGAACAGCAGGGGAGCCGCTGTCGCATAGCCGGAAATACCGGGTACGGCAGCGTTATCGGGGCGGCCGATCCAGACGCCGAGGACATAACGGCCATCGAAGCCGACCGACCAGGCGTCACGGTAGCCATAGCTGGTGCCGGTCTTGTAGGCGATGCCGATGGTGGGGCTGCCGGACGGCGGCAGTACGCCCGAGAGAATGTCCGCGACATTCCATGCCGCGACGGGTTCGAACAATGCGGCGACGTTTTCGATCTCGCCGGGCTGGTCGTTGATGCCATCACCCAGCCGCACCGGCGTCTGGCGGTTGGCGAGGCCGGCATAGAGCTGGACGAGTTCCTTCAGCGTCAGGCCGGCTCCTCCGAGCGCAATGGCAAGTCCGGGCGCTTCCGCGGTCGGCAGGCGCGGACGCACCTCGGCGCGACGCAGCCTTACCATCAGCTTCGAAGGGCCGAGCGCATCGAGCAGCCGCACCGCCGGTACGTTCAGAGAGAGTTGCAGAGCCTGACGGATGCTGACGTCGCCCTGATAGCTCATGTCGAAATTCTTCGGCCGGTAACCGAAGAAATCCGCCGGCCGATCCTCGACAATGGTCTCCTGCGCGACCAGACCTTCCTCGAAGGCCAGCCCGTAGATGAACGGTTTTAGCGTCGATCCGGGCGAGCGGCTGACGCGAGTCATATCGATCCAGCCGGAGCGGGAGGCATCGAAATAGTCGGCCGCGCCGATCTCGGCGACGATTTCACCGGTCTCCGCATCGGCCATCAGCATGGCGAGCGACACCTTCGGATCGAGACGCTGCGAGGTTGTCCGTGCAACGGCTTCCAGTCGCTCCTGCACGTCCCGGCGAAGTGTTGTCCGATATGTCGTTTCAGTCGGGGCCTTGCGTCTTGCGGCTTCCGCCAGATGGGCGGCGAGTGCCGGCAGTTGCAAGCGTTTTTCCGGCAGGGGGGCGACTTCGGCGCGGGCGATCTCGCCGGGTTCCAGCACGCCGGCAGTGTTCATGCGTTGCAGAACGCGCTTGCGGGCCGCTTCGGCGTTTTCCCTGTAGCGGTCGGGGCGGCGGCGTTCCGGTAGCTGCGGCAGCGCGACCAACAGGGCGGCTTCCGCTGTCGAAAGGCGTTTCGGCTCCTTGCCGAAATAGGCAAGGCTTGCGGCTCGCACACCCTCGAGATTGCCGCCATAGGGCGCGCGGGTGAGATAGAGGTCGAGGATCTCCGATTTTTCCAGCCGCCGTTCGATCTGCAGGGCGCGGGCGATCTGTATGAGCTTCGCCGTCAGCGACCGCTCTCGGCGCGGCTCGATGAGGCGGGCGACCTGCATGCTGAGCGTCGAGCCGCCCGAAACGATGCGGCCATTGGTTAGCAGCTGCCAGCCGGCGCGGCCGAACGCCATGAGGTCGATGCCGGAATGCTCGTAGAACCGCCGATCCTCGTAGGCGACCAGCATTTTCACGAGCTGCGGATCGACATCGGCAGCCGTCGTTTTCAGGCGCCACAGCCCGTCCTTCGTCGCGAAGGCGCGCAACAACTGCCCGTCGGTATCCAGCACTTCGGCCGAGACCGTGGCGGCCTCCGGCAATGGCGGCGGAAAGGCGCGGTCAGCGGCGTCGAGGGCAAAGAGTGTTGCGGTCGCTGCGACGGCAGCAACCGCAAGACCCAGACCCGCGACGCGCAGCTTTCCCATCACCGCTTTCCCGTTACTCCGCTGCCGAGACCTGCATGCGGCCGGTGGCCGTGCGGGCCGAGAACTGCGGCCGGTACATGTCCTCGACCGAGGCTGCCGGATGTTCGAATGTGCCGGGCGTTACGGCCCGGACGACATAGGCAAGGGTGATCTCGCCGTTCTCGCTGGCCGGCCGGTTGATCGCCGCGACGAAACGGTCGTTGCGGAATTCGAGGTGGGCCGTTTCCGTCTCGCCGATCCAGTCGAAGTTGGCGAGCGCCGCACTGTCGACGAGGCTCGGATTGTCGATCTCGAAGCCGGCGGGAAGCAGGTCGGTAATCAGCAGCTGCGCCGGCCAGTCGTCATTTTCGGTGACGGTGAGAACGACCACATAGCGCTCGTTCTGTGCGGCTTCGCTGACATTCGCCTCCTCGCCATCCAGCGTGTAGTAGGTGCGAGTGATGTCGAAGCCCTCGCCGCCTACCGGCAGCGGAACCTTGGGTGCCGCGACCGTGGTGATCGCTGCCGAAACCGGATCGCTGCTCTTGTTGGTCAGCGTAACCGCATGCTGGAGCAGGGCATCGCCGGTGATGCTCGCCTGATAGGCGCCGTTATGCTGAGCGCCGTTGACATCGAGCGACAGGCCGTCATCTCCCTTCTGCAGGGCGCGGGCGGCCAGCAGAAGCCAGGTCTGTTCCTGGGTGCTGAGATACCGTTTTTCGCGCCATTCGTCGGTCACGACCTTGGCGAGTGCGGGCACGATCGGCGGAACCGGACGGCTTTCGGCGGCAAGAGCGAGCACGGCTGCCCCGTCGCGCAGCGACGAGCCATAGTCCGAACGGTTGAGGCTGACCTTGGTGAGGCGCGCTTCTTCCGACATGCCGGCGGCATCGAGGAAGACCGAACGCGAGCGTTCGGCATCGCCATAGAGCGAAAGTGCCGCGGCCAGATGCGCCTTCGAAAGCGGGGTCGGGAAATCGCCGAGCATCGTATCGGCGTAGTAGCGCAGGTCGCTGATCGCGGCCTTGCGATTGCGCGCCAGCACGTAGAGCGAATAGGCGATCTCGTTGCCGCGGCTGCGGATATCGGCGTCGTAGCCGATGCGGTTCTGCAGGTTTTCGATTGCCTGCAGCATCGCCTGTTCCGGCACTTCGAACCTTTGCTCGCGGGCGCGGGTGAGAAAATCGGTGACATAGGCATCGAGCCACAGGTCCTCATAGCCCGGAGCCCAGAGGCCGAAGCTGCCGCTGGAGGACTGGTAGGAGAGAACCCGGTAGATCGCGTCCTGCACCCGCTTCTTCACATCCGCGTCGTCGGGAAGGCCGGAAACCGCGGAAAGTTCGCTCAGATAAAGCAGTGGCAACGCCCGGCTGGTGGTCTGTTCGGCGCAGCCATAGGGGTAGCGGTCGAGACCCATCAGCAGGGCCGGAAGGTCGAAGCCATCGGCGCGGCTGACATTGAGGCTGACCGCCGCATCCTGAAGCAGGCTGTCGGCCAGCAGGTCGGCATCGATGGTCAGGCTCTTGCCGGGGGCGAGAGACAGAACCCGGCGTTCCGTCACCGGAAGGGATGCAGGACGGACGGGAACCTCGAGGCTCTGGTCGAGCGACAGGCCGGAAGCATTGGAGAGCGCAATGTCTATGGTCGCCGCACCCGGCTCGACGCCGATGACGGGCAGTGTCACGACCGTCTTGCCGCCGGCTTCCAGGCTGATCGTCTGGGTCGCGGCCTGCGGATCGATGCGAACCGCATCGTTGGACGACACCGCAAGGGTGTAATCGCCGGTCGGAGCATCGGTTGCGGCGATATCGAGGCGCAGTTCGGTCTCATCGCCGGGGGCGAGGAATTTCGGCATGCTGGCCGTGACCACCACCGGATCGCGGATGATGACATCGGTTTCGGCGTGGCCGACGCCGGATTTCGACCAGGCGACGGCCATCACTCGGGCCGTGCCGTTGAACTGCGGGATATCGAAGGACACTGTGGCGCGGCCATCGGCATCGAGCTTCACCGGACCGGCAAAGAAGGCGACCAGCTTTTCCTTCGGCGGATTGCCCTGAAGCGGGCTTTGTGCGCCGTCACCGCCAGTGCGCAGGCGTCCCATCGCGCCAAGCGATCCGTCGATCAGGCGGCCGTAAAGGTCGCGGATCTCAAGACCCAGCCGACGCTGGCCGAAATACCAGTCTTCCGGGTTCGGGGCTTCGTAACGCGTCAGGTTGAGGATGCCGACATCGACGGCGGCGACCATGACATAGGCTTCCTCGCCAATGCCCGCGCCTGCTACCTCAATGGGGATTTCCAGCGGCTGGCGGGGCAACGTCTGCTTCGGTGGGTCGAGCTTGATCGCCAGTTTGTCCAGTCCCGGATCGACCTTCAGCCAGCTTACGCCGATGGCGCGCGCCGGCATGCGGCTTTCCTGCGCGTCGCCGGGCCGGAAAAGCGTTGCGGTGACATAGGCTCCGGCACCGAATTCCGCGGTGACGGGAATGGTGACTTCGCCTCCATCGGCGGGAATGGTCGCCACCTGCGTGGTGACGAGAGATTCGGTGCCGGCGGTTACAAGCAGTTCGCCGGCAAAGCGCGGCGAGACCTTCAGCGTCGCCGTATCGCCGATGGCGTAGCTTTCCTTGTCGAGCCCGATTTCAAGCGCATCGGGTGTTTCCGTGGTGCTCGCCTCGACAAACCAGCCGGCGTCGAATTCCACGCTGGTCGCGGGGCCGTTGAGGATCGCCGTTTCGATTTCAAGGCGGTAGCGACCCCATTGAACCGGAGCGGAAACTTCGGCTCCATTGGCGGAAATATCGACGGTACCATCCGCCACCTGCTTGGTGGTGATGATCGGCTCGTAGCGCCAGGATGTGCCCTCGCGATACCACTGGTAATTCCGCTCGAGGCTGACGAGTTTCCACTTTGCGCCGGAAAGCGCCTGACGCTTACCGTCGGGACCGAGCGCGATGACGTTGAATTTCGCGATCGAATTTTCGGCAAGGTCGCCGGTGAATTCGGGCTTGATGCCGATCATCGGGCCTTCGGGGCGAACCGGAAGCGTGAGCTTGCGCTCCACGGCGCGGCCGCCGCCTTCGACAAGGCGCAGGACGACTTCGGCGTTGAGAAGCTGCGTCGTCGATGGCAGTTCGCCGAGTTCGACATCGAAGGTCGTCTTGCCGTCCTCGTCCAGCGGTTCCAGCGCTTCGAGCGGCACCTGGGTTTCTTCGCCGGCCTCTTCGTCCGCAAGGCCGAAGACATAGCGCTCATAGTCCGGATGGCTTCGGGTCGGGCGGATGTTGACCTCACCCTCCAGCGACAGGCCGGCAGCGGGTGCGCCATAGAGATAGCGTCCGTCGATGCTGACCGGGACGGAGGCACCGGCTTCGATGTCCTTCGCTTCGCTGGTGATGTCGAATTCCAGCCTGTCCGGCACGAAGTCGTCGACCAGGAAGGTCTTGCGGGCGATGGCTTCTTTCTTCGGATCGGTATGGATCGCGAGGCTCCAGGTGCCGCGCATGGAGTTGGCGAGCAGGGGCAGGTCGACGGCATAGCCGCCAAGCGTTTCGCTGGTCACCACCATGCGGCGGAATTCAACGCCATCCGGCCGGGAGAAGATGAAGGTGAGCGGCAGCCGGTCGATGGAGTCTGCCTCGATGTCGCGGGCGAGTGCTGCGGCATGCACGGTCTCTCCCGGACGGTATATACCGCGTTCGGTCCATGCGAGCAGATCGATTGCGCCGGGAGCAGGCCGGCCGGTGACGCCGCGGTCCGAAAGGTCGAAGCCGGCGCGGGTCATATCGAGGAAGACGTTGTCGTCGTCCTGCAAGCGGGCGGCGATAACGGCCGGGGCAAGCGCTGCGCCGGCACGGATGAGGCCGGCATCGAAGCGGGCATGGCCATCGTCATCCGTCTTCGCCGTCGCCAAAACCTCATTGTTCTTGGCGATCAGCTGCAGGTCGACGCCCGCCAGCGGTTTTGCCGTCGCAAGAGAGCGGGCGAAGACGTGCAAGCCATCGGTGCCGGCGAAGGTGGATAGCCCGATGTCGGAGACGACGAACCATTGGGTCGCGCGGCTGTCCCAGTTCTCGGTATTCGTGTTCGCGACGGACGCCGTCATCACGTAAATGCCGGGCTTGCGCTGGGGCAGGGCCTCGTCCACCGGGAAGCTGGTAACGACGTCCTTGTTGAGTTCGGTGGCGATATCGATCGATCCCTGCCAGACGAGTTCGCCTGTTTCGCTTTCGATGCGGTCGGCGCTGTAGCCGTCGAGCTGGGTGAGGAACTGCGAGGCGGAAAGCAGGGGAGCGACGTTGCGGTCGCCGATGCGATAGAGCTTGAGGTTGGCGCTGTCGGCGTTGACCGAAACCAGCGGAATGCCGCGCCGCGCCGTGGAGGGCAGGACGAAGCTGTCGCCGGTGAAGCGAACCGATGCGGAACGGTCGCGGACATAGATTTCGAGATCGACCTGCGCCTCGAGGCTCTCCTCGACGGAGGAGGGTAGACCGGCGCGAAGCGCCAGCTTGTAGCGGGCGCCATGCGTCAGGCCCTCGACGCAGATCTGGTTGTCCTTGGCTTCCAAGGCCTTGGGTGCTGCACCGTCGAGCATCACGAAGGGCGTGTAATCGACCCCGCGCTTGACCAGCGGGTCGGAGAATTCGACGCAGGCGCGCGGCGTCAGGCTGTCTGCATCGACGCTGTTGGAGACGACACGGAAGCCCTTGCGGGAACGCAGGTCGTTATAGGCGGCCTGCACGGTTTTGGCGGTGACGAGCTTGAGGCTTTCCTTATAGGCGTTCAGCGCGTTGCGGTAGTCCTCGGAGTTCTCCAGGCCCTTGGCGAGGGTGGCGAGCGCATCGGCGCGGGTCTGCGTGTCGCGGCTCAAGAGGTAGCCATTGAGTGCGGCGAGCACGCCCTGCCCGGTGACGCTGCTGTTGCCGGTAATTGTATTGGCAGCACGGGCCATTTCCAGCCAGATGGCGGTGTCGTCAGGCGTGATCGCGAGCGCACCCTTGAAGGCGTAGAGCGCCGCGTCGATGTTGTTGTTTGCGAACGACTGACGGGCGATGACGAGCAGGGCGCCCTGGCCGAGCTGCTGCTGGTCTTCTCCAAGCGAGAGATCGGCGCGTTGCGTGCGGGCATCCTCCATCAATTGGTCGGAGACAAATTCGGGTCGCTTGGCTGCTCCTAGATCTTCTGCAACGCCTGCTTCCACCACGCGACCGGCAATGGCGCCGGCAAAGGTATTGAGCTGGTTGAAGTCAGACTTCAGGAAGCACCATTTCACCTTTGGATTGTAGGTGAAAGCGCGACAGGCGCCGTCAGCGATGCAGCTTGCCTCGCATTCGTCGAGTGAGAGGTTCTTTTCCGTTCGAAGGTCGAAGCCGAAGTAATCGCCGTCAGGCGTGGTGAAGATACTACGGGTGTCGGCCGCAACTACAGGCGTCGCCAGCAGCGAGATTGCCAGGAATCTTGCGAGAAAACCAAAAGCCTTGCGCCCAGACATCCTGTCCCTCCCACGCTGACCGTTTTATTAGGAGGTACTCTTCTTCCATAACAACAGCTTGTCAATTGGACCGAAGATGAGGCTATGCGCGGGGACACAGGCTCATCTATGCCTCTTTCGTTCCCGAACGGACGTCTACATATGCGAGACGCCCGGCGCCCCAGCCGTTGATCGCGGCGCCGAGGCCGATTGCGACGAAAAGTAGAGCCGTTGCCGAAAAACTCCCGCTCCAGCTCCTGGTGAGCCCGACCAGCAGGGGGCCGATGGCTGCCAGAAGATATCCGACGAACTGCGCCATCCCCGAGAGATGGGCAGCGACGTGGGAATCCGACGAACGCAGGACGATGGCGGTCATGGCGAGGGCGATCAGGCCGCCCTGGCCGATGCCCTGCAAGATGGCCCAGATCCATATCGTCGAGAGGGGTGCAAAGAGAATGCCGAGCAATGCGACGACCGCGATGACGGCCAGCGCCACATTGATGAGCCGCTGGTCACGGTTGCGCACGGCGATCTGCGGCGAAACGATACAGGACGCCGCCTGCACCATTACGGAGACCGAAACGATGGCGCCCGCGGTCACCCCGTCGATGCCGCGTTCGCGCAGGATGGGGACCAGCCAGCCGAAGACGCAATAGGCGAGCGCCGATTGCAGTCCCATGAACAGCGTGACCTGCCAGGCCAGCCGATCGCGCCAGAGGCCCTCGATGCAGGTGCCGCTGCCCTTGGCCGGTTTGGCGCTTCGCAACGCCTGTGGCAACCAGATGAGCGCCACCGCGAAAGCGGGCAGGGCCCAGAAGGCGAGCGCCGCACCGAGCGAGCCATTGAAGGCTTTCTCCACAGGCAGGCTGAGGCCGGCGGCGCCGGCAGCCCCGGCGCAGAGCGCCATGGTGTAGAATCCGGTCATCAGCGCCGCTCGATCGGGAAAATCCCGCTTGACCAGCCCCGGCAGGAGGACATTGCCGATAGCGATGCAGGCACCGGCAAGGGCAGTGCCGAAGAAGAGCAGGGGAACCGACGAAAGGCCCCGTAAGGCCGTTCCGGTGGCCAGGAGAAAGACGGCAAAAAGTAAGGTTCTTTCCGCGCCGATCCTCTGGGCAAGACGGGGCGCCAGCGGAGAAAAAAGGCCGAGGCAGACAACGGGCACTGTCGTGAGCAGGCTGGCGCCGAAGGCGGAGAGTCCGAGTTCCGAACGAATTTCGGGCAGCAGGGCCGATGCGCTGGAAAAGACGGGACGAAGGTTGAAGGCAATGAGCACGAGGCTGACCGCCAGAAGCCAGCGAGTGGCCGGACCCGTGACCCCGGTGACGGCGGAGGACGAAGGCGTGTCTTCGGCGTCGATCAGAAGCTCGTCCGCGAGGTCGAGCGCATGGCTGTCGGCATTGTCGGTCATCAGTCGTCCCGCCGGTCGAGATAGGCAAAGACCGGGGCCATGAAACGGCGCACAGCGGCGTCTGCCTTGTCGGGCTCGCCGGTTTCGATCGCATCGACGATTGCCATATGGGCGGCCATGTCGGGTTCGGGCAGGTCGCCCGCTGTCGTGGCTTCGATGGTTTCCGTGATCGAGGCAGAGAAGAAGTCGTAGAGTTCGACCATAGCCCGGTTGTCGGACGCTGCGACGACGGCCCGGTGGAAGGCGAAATCACGCGCAATGAAGGCGGCGCGGTCGCCTTTATCGGAGTTGCCGCGCTGGGCGAGCAGGGCGCGCAGGCGGACGATGGTTGCGGCGTTGGCGCGGAGTGCGGCAAGGCGCGCTGCCTCGACGTCCAGAGCGCAACGGGCCTCGAAACGATCCCGCAGGCTGGCGCGCCGGGCGGCATCCAGCGCACCATCGGTTCCTACAAGGGAGCGCACATAGGTTCCCGAACCGTGGCGCACGTCGAGAAGTCCTTGCGAGGCCAGGACCCGCACGGCCTCGCGAATGGTGCCGCGGCTGACGCCGAGCGTTTCCGAAAGGGACGCTTCATTGGGAATGCGAGAGCCGACCGCCCAGCGGCCACTGCGGATCTCCGCGCGCAACGCTTCGGTGGCCGTATCGGAAAGACTGACTTTTTGAAGTGTCTTCATGGTTCGATGATTAAGTCATCTGATGACTTTGGTCAAGCGCGTGGCTCGATGCCTCCGATAGGCTGTCACATCAGGATAGCTGCTCGCCGCGGTCGGCCTGCCGGGCATTGAATTCGCGAACCTGTTCCAGAAGCCATTGGGAAAAGGCGGAGGCGGGCGGGTAGGCCATCTTCGATAGGGGCCTGACAAGGTAATAGGCGCTGGCGCTCCTGACCTCGTGGTTCCAGGCGCGCACCAGTTGCCCGCTGGAAAGCTCGGGTTCGATCAGGAAGGTCGGCACGAGAGCGATGCCGAGATCGGCGAGGCAGGCTTGCACCACATTGGAAATCTGTTCGAAGCGCATGCCGCCGCCGCGGCCGTTCGGTATGTCCAGGCTCGCGAACCATTGCTCCCAGGCGCGGGGCCGCGACGCGAGATCGAAGAGCGGCATGGAGAGCAGGTCTTGCGCACGGGCAACCGGATGATCGCGAAGAAAGGCTGGGCTGCAGACGGGCGCCACCATCTCCTGCATTAGGAACTGGCAATCGGTGCCGGGCCAGTTCGGTTCGCCGATATGGATGGCCGCGTCCAGTCCGGAGCTTTCGAAATCGAATTGCCCGATGCGGGTGGCGAAATCGATGATGATGGAGGGGTTGCGGGCGAGAAAATCCGGAATACGCGGCATCAGCCAGCGGGTGCCGAAGGTCGGCAGCATCGCAAGGCGCAGATGGGTGTCGCCCGCCTTGGCCATCGCTTCGAGAGAGAGCGTGCGGATGGTCGCCAGCGCGTCGCCGATGCCCTTGGCGTAGTCGCGGCCGATGGGGGTCAATTCGACGCCCCGATTGTTGCGTTCGAAAAGCTTGACGCCGAGTTGATCTTCCAGAAGGGATATCTGCCGGCTGATGGCCCCTTGCGTCAGCGCCAACTCGTTGGCCGCGGCGGAAAAGCTCCCGAGCTTCGCCACGGAATCGAAGGCGGCGAGCGCGCTGGTGGAGGGCAGGAAACGGCGTTGATGGGTCAGCATCCGATATGAATAGACCTGATGGCAGCATGAGTAAACATGGCTTGCACCAGGGGCCGAATTCGTCAATCTGGCTTAAAATCTAAAGAGGATATGAGTGATGAGCGACATGCGGCCTTTTTCCTGGAGCGATCCTTTCCTAATGGCAGAGGCTCTTTCCGAAGACGAGCGGATGATCCAGTCGGCGGCGGCGTCCTTTGCCGAAAGCGAGCTTCTGCCGCGGGTGAATGAGGCCTATCTCGGGGAGACGATCGAGCCTGGAATCTTCCGCCTCATGGGGCAGGCCGGACTGCTCGGGGTGACGCTGCCGGAAAAATACGGCGCAGCCGGTGCGAACTACGTGTCCTACGGTCTCGTCGCCCGAGAAGTTGAGCGCATCGATTCCGGCTATCGCTCGATGATGAGCGTGCAGTCGTCGCTGGTCATCCATCCGATCTACGCCTATGGCTCCGAGGAGCAGAAGGACAAGTACCTGCCCGGTCTCGTTTCGGGTGAACTGATCGGTTGCTTCGGCTTGACCGAGCCGGATGCCGGCTCCGATCCGGGCGGCATGAAGACGCGCGCCGAAAAGATCGAGGGCGGCTATCGCCTGCGCGGCTCCAAGATGTGGATTTCCAACGCGCCGATCGCCGATGTTTTCGTCGTCTGGGCGAAATCAGAAGCGCATGGCGGCGAGATCCGCGGCTTCGTGCTCGAAAAGGGCATGAAGGGCCTGTCGGCGCCGAAGATCGGCGGCAAGCTGTCCCTGCGTGCCTCGGTGACCGGCGAAATCGTGCTCGATGGCGTCGAGGTCGGTGAAGACGCATTGCTGCCGGGCGTATCCGGCCTGAAGGGGCCGTTCGGTTGCCTTAACCGCGCCCGCTACGGCATCTCGTGGGGTGTGCTCGGCGCGGCTGAAGATTGCTGGTTCCGCGCCCGTCAGTATGGCCTCGACCGCAAGCAGTTCGGCAAGCCGCTGGCCGGCACCCAGCTCTATCAGAAGAAGCTCGCCGACATGCAGACGGAAATCACGCTTGGCCTTTTCGCCTCGCTTCGCGTCGGCCGGCTGATGGACGAGCATCAGTTCGCGCCCGAGATGATCTCGATCGTCAAGCGAAACAATTGCGGCAAGGCGCTGGATATCGCCCGCATGGCCCGCGACATGCACGGCGGCAACGGTATCCAGATCGAATACCACGTCATGCGCCACGCCCAGAACCTGGAGACGGTCAATACCTACGAGGGAACCCATGACGTGCACGCACTGATCCTCGGCCGTGCCCAGACCGGCATTCAGGCATTCTTCTGAGTCCGGGAATGTCGTTTCGCGGGCGTCCGCTGGCACGCATTGCGGCAAGATATTTTTCCCGAGGAATCCAAGGCTCGTCACTGACGAGCCTTTTTCGCTTCCGGCATCGCCGACGACCCCTTTGCCGAAAGGCTATTCCAACGCGTAGGCCGATGGCTTTTTGCGCTTCGTCAATGTCAGGCAAAACGTCATTGTTCTTCAGCAATATGTCATGTAGCTGTCCGACAGCGGATTGACGTCCTGTTATAATTTTAGAAAATACTAATAATAATCGTGCCAGGTGTCCTCCATAAGGTTTCCGCGAAAGGTTGGCCTTAGGCGCGGCGCCAGCTTCGGGGAGGAAGCGGAATGTTCAACGTCGCGGTATTGGAAGAGCAGGCTCTCGATCTTTTCAGGCATGAACATCCCTGGCTCGGTTTTCCGAAGGCGATCCGAAACGTGACCCTGTTCCTGGATGACAATGGCGGCCCCACGCGTCTCACTGCGGAGGCCACAGACAAGGACGGAAACGCTTACGCCTTCGATGTCGACAGCCTCGGCGTCGACACGCTTCTGTCCCTGATCCGATTTGCTCCGAGAGGTGTCGAAAAAGTCATCGAGACTCCAGAGGAAGCGCAGGTGTGGCGGATCCTCGAAAATCTGCCGCTTGCTGACGAAGGCGAGCCAGATGACGTAACGCTGGAAGCAGAGCGGATGCGCATGCTGGAGGAGGCCTACGGTATCGTGCGCGAGATGGCCGCACATGCTTTTCGCGAGAAAGGCGCTGCTGCCTGCTCGCCCCTGGATGGGCTTCGGCTCGAGAAGGCGGAGCGAGAACTGCCGAGGTGTCTGACAGATCTGACGGAGGCTCATAAGCCGCTTTTCCTGGAAGTGGACCTGTGGCGTCTGGCCGCTATCCTCAGGGACGAGGTATCGATGCCCATCGACATCGAGCTGAGCAACGACCGGCTTTCCGCACCTGGCGCGCTTGAGGATTTCGCTCCAGATACGGTAATCGGCGAGGCGGGGAGAGATTCCCTGATCCAGGCGCTCTTCGATCTTTCGCCCGTGGCTTTCTCGATTTCCACCACCGGGCAAAATTGTTCGCGCTATGTACGCGTCAACAAGGCCTATCTCGATCTCGTCGGAAAGTCTTGGGAGGAGATCAAGGGCCATGAAATGGTGTCGTCAGGCCTTGTCGTCGACAACAAGGCGCGCGGCGCGCGCCTTGCGCGCCTCGACAACGAAGGGGGATATACTGGCGAACGTGCGGAAATCCGTAACGCCGCCGGAGAGATCATACCCGTAATCATTACGGCGAAGCGGTTGTCCATTGCCGGACAGTCATACGATTTCGAAGTCCTGACGAAAGCGCTTCCATAGGATGTTGAATGCGCTTTCCGTCCGGCGCATTTCCCGCTTCAAAATCGCCTATTTCGGTCAGTGCCTTCCGGCCCGGCCGGGTGTCGAGGAGTAGGTCGCCGAGACCGGGTCACTCGCAGGGAAGGAGTCTTCGAGACCTTCTTCGAGTTGATCCTCCAGTTCTTCGCTGTCCTGGGCCCGCCGCGCGCTGAGGACAGCATCGGAAATGCCGGTCTCTTCCGGGCCAAGGGGATCGAAACCACCTCTTTCCTTGCTGTCCGCCCCCGCGAAGGAACCGACCTGAAGCAGCAATGCTCGCGCCTTTTCCAGAGCGTTGTGCCGATCGATTCCGCCCGACGCGGTCTGCTTCATATGGACCGAAATAACCTCGCCACCGTCGCCGACGAATTCAACCGTGAAGCCCGGTCGTCGGCCCGCCTCCTCGTGAACCTGTGTGCTGATGACCTGCATTGTCTTTCTCCCTGGGAAGACTGCGACGCCAACCGGAACAGCCGGAGCGCCCCTTGCCGGTTAGGCAGCCCCGTAACGAGACCAAAGAACTCTTTTCGGGAACTGCACGTATGGCATGGGATAACGCGGTTGCGCGATGGAGGTTCCGCGTTCACAAAAATAATCGTGAAACAATTCGTTAACCAAGAAACCCGTTCATTTATGGGAAACCGAACAATACCGGGCCGGCCGCGTTGTGTCGCAAAAGGAGACAGGCAATGCAGTCGAAAAAAGAACCCCTCGAGGCCGATACGGTCCTTATTGTCGAAGATGATGCCCTCATTTCCATGGATGCGGCGGAAAGCGTCGCGCGGGCCGGCGTGAACGTCATGACGGTGGAAACGGTCGCCGATGCACTCGATGTCCTGGATCATGAACGGATCTCGGCGGCGATCCTCGACTTTCATGTACGCGACGGCGCTGTCACCCCGGTCGTCGAAAGATTGCGACGGTCGGGTGTGCCCTTCCGGATCGTATCGGGGTCGCCGCTTTCCGAAATCGCTGCAAAAGGTATCCCGGTCGACCTTTGTGCCCAGAAGCCGGCGGACTATCTGAAGGTTCTCATTTCTCTGATTGGAGAGCGGCCCTGGGTTTCGCTCAGAGCCAGCCATTCATAGTCAGGCAGGGCGGCGCTGGTCCAGAAGCCGGGTCAGCGTGCGTTCGACAACATCGACCATTACCATCGTTTGGTGGTCGACCTCTATGTTCAGATCGTCGCCCGGCTTGTAGCGTGGGAACGTGGTCTGGCGCAGCGTTTCGGGAATGAGGTTTATGGTGAACTCGTTCCTGTCTGCATCGGCCACCGTCAGGCTTGCGCCGTTGACGGCGAGGAAGCCCCGGGGGAAGACGTATTTCGCCCATTCCTCCGGCACCGCGAAGCGAATGAAGGCGCCCGGCATTTCCATCTTTGCATCCACCAGTTTCGCGGTTGTCGCGATGTGTCCTGCGATGGCGTGCCCGCCGTTTTCGTCCGTCGGCTTGGCGGAACGCTCGATATTGACGTCATCCCCTTTGTGCAGGGCGCCAAGGTTGGTGCGTGACAGGGTGGCGTCCATGGCGTCGAAGGTCACGGTGTTGCCATCGATCGATGTTGCCGAGAGGCAGACGCCTTCGACCGAAACGCTGCCACCGATCTGCAAGCCTTCCAACAGGTGCTCGGGAAGTTCGACGGAGAGCGTGGTATAGCCGTCGTGACGGGTGATGTCGGTGATGGGAGCCACGGTCTGAACGATACCGGTATACATTGCCAATCCTGCATTTTTGGCCGGCGGGGTGTCGCCGGATAGGTCGTGAAATCCCCTCAAAGGTAATGCCTGCCCGGTCAAAGACAACTGGGAAATCGGAACGCTGCGTCAAGATTTTCTGAACAGCCTTGCGGAGATGTTCCGCAAATTGCAAACCGGGCTCTCCTTTGCGATGAAGCAAGGGAAGGTTCGGTGAACCGAAGCAGGCGGAAGGATTGTCTCATGCAGCCTTATGACTATTGGCAGGAGTTTTATCCGGCTGGCAGTTTCGACCCCGCCGGCCCGCATGAAGCGAGCTTTCCGGCGACGCTTGGTGACGGACGTCAGTTGCTGCTGCCGATCAGGATGCTTGCCGGCGGGCAGCAGGCAATCGCCTCCCTGATTATCAATCAGGCGAGCTTTTCCGTCCTGCGCCTTCTGGCTACGGACATCGCCGCAAAGCTTCGTGCCTACCGGCCGGACGTGGTCGTCGGCCTGCCGACGCTCGGCCTGACACTTGCCGCCGCCGTCGCCGAGGCGCTCGGCCACCCGCGCTATGTTCCGCTCGGAACCTCGCGCAAATTCTGGTATGACGAGAAACTCTCCGTGCCCCTGACCTCGATCACCACGCCGCACCAGCAGAAACGGCTTTATGTCGATCCGCGCATGCTGCCTCTCATGACAAAGCGTCGGGTTGTGCTGATCGACGATGTGATGTCGAGCGGTGCGTCGATGGCAGCGGGTCTTTCCCTTCTGGCGAAGGTCGGCGTCGAACCGGCGGCGGTCGGAGCGGCCATGCTGCAGACGGATCGCTGGCGGGCTGCCATTGCCGGCGCCGGCACCCATTGGCCGGAGCGTGTGGTCGGCGCGTTCTCTACGCCGCTTCTTGTCCTTGGTCCCGAAGGTGGCTGGATCGCCGAACCCATTCGCCTTTCGGAGCGTTGAACGGGGGTAATCGCACAGTTATACCGGACGGTGGGCAATTCTGTCATCGCCATCTGATTTTCTTTGATCTGTCATAGTGGAACGGTAGCTTCGGGCATGTCGAAAATTCTCTCCATCGCACTCAACCCCGCTATCGATATTTCCAGTGACGCCGACGAGGTGCGCCATACGCACAAGACCCGTACCCACAATCAGCGCCAGCATGCCGGCGGCGGCGGGATCAATGTCGCCCGGGTTATCGTCGAACTCGGCGGCCATTGCGAACTGCTTTATCTTTCCGGCGGGGCGACCGGAGAATTGCTTGAAACCATGCTCCGGCCGCTCGGCATCCGGCAGCATGTAATGAAAATCCATGATCCGGTGCGGGTCGCCTATAATGTGCATGAGCTTTCGACCAATCTCGAATACCGTTTCGTGCCGGAGGGGCCGCTGGTCAGCGATGCTGAACTCGCTCCCGTTTTCGATATCCTGGAAGAGAGCGACGCGGATTATGTGGTGGCCAGCGGCAGTCTGCCGCGAGGCGTTCCGGCCGACACCTATCTTCGCATGGCTGAAATTGCTGCCCGGCGAAACCAGCGCTTCGTGCTGGACACGTCCGGCGAGGCATTGCGCGAGACACTGGCACGCTGCCATGTGTTCCTGGTGAAGCCGAGCCTTGGGGAACTGGAAGGCCTTGTCGGACGCAAGCTCGATCACGAAAGCGTCGGCCCGGCCGCCCAGGAAGTCATTCGCCGTGGCGCGGCGCAGTATATCGCCGTCACGCTCGGCGCTGACGGGGCGGTTCTGGTCGGTGCCGACAGCATCACGCGCGTTCCAGCCATCAAGGTGGCTGTTCAGTCGGCGGTTGGTGCTGGCGACAGTTTCGTCGCAGGCATGACATGGTCGCTTGCCGAGGGAAAGGATATCGTCGAAGCTTTCCGTCTCGGCATGGCCGCCGGCGCCGCCGCGGTCATGACCTCCGGCACGGAGCTTTGCCGCCGCAGGGACATTCTGGACCTTCATGCGGCCAACAGGGACTGATGTCACCCGTGATGGATCGCGAGCATCGTCCCTCGGGCAGCCGACAGGATGAAGAACCTCTGCGCACCGTCATGCACGGACCTCTCCCGAAAATCTGCAAGCGATCGATTTCTTTGAAGTAAGAAGATCCTCGGCACGCGGCCGAGGATGGCGTCGGGATAGAACGGTGCGCCTCGCTTAGCGACGTCCGAGCGCTGCTTCCGTTTCCGCGACCTTGCGTTTGACCTCCATGAAACTGTCGGGGCTGACAGACATGGAGTCGATCCCGCATTTTACCAGGAACTCGGCAAATTCCGGATGATCGCTCGGCGCCTGGCCGCAAAGGCCGATCTTGGCTCCGGCCTTGTTGGCTTCCGCAATCACTTTTTCGATCATCCACTTCACTGCTTCATCCTGTTCGTCGAAGAGGTCGGCAAGTTCGCCGGAGTCGCGGTCAACGCCAAGGGTCAGTTGGGTGAGGTCGTTCGAGCCGATCGAAAAGCCGTCGAAGCGGTCGGCAAACTTGGCGGCCAGGATGACGTTCGAGGGGATCTCGCACATCACGTAGACCTGCAGGCCGTTTTCTCCCCGCTTCAGACCGTTGTCCGCCATGACGGCCAATACCTTGTCGGCTTCTCCGACAGACCGGCAGAAGGGGATCATGACGACGACGTTCGTGAAGCCCATTTCATCGCGCAGCCGTTTGATCGCCTTGCATTCCAGCGCGAAGCCTTCCCGGTAGCGTGGCGAATAATAGCGTGAGGCGCCGCGGAAGCCGATCATCGGATTTTCCTCGGCTGGCTCGAATTCCGCGCCTCCCATAAGGCCGGCATATTCATTGGTCTTGAAGTCGCTCATGCGAACGATCACCGGCTTCGGATGGACAGCCGCGGCAAGGCGGGCGAGGCCGCGGGCGAGCTTGTCGACGAAATAGTCGGTCTTGTCGTCGTAGCCCGCCGTCAGGACGGAGATCTCGGCTTTCGCTGCCTCATCCTTCAACAGATCGAAGTGGACGAGCGCCATCGGATGGACGCGGATTGCGTTGGAGACGACGAATTCCATGCGGGCAAGGCCGATACCATCGGCGGGCATGCGCCACCAGCGAAAGGCTGAACCGGGATTGGCGAGATTGAGCATGACTTGGGTACGGGTGGCGGGAAGGTCACTGACGTCGAGCTCATCCACCGTATAATCCGCTATGCCCTCGTAGACGAAACCTTCGTCGCCCTCGGCGCAGGAGATCGTGACCTCCTGGCCGGTATGCAGAAGCTCCGTGGCATTGCCGGTGCCGACCACGGCCGGCAATCCAAGCTCGCGGCTGACGATTGCCGCATGCGAGGTCCGCCCGCCATGATCCGTCACGATTGCCGCCGCCCGCTTCATGATCGGCACCCAGTCCGGGTCGGTTGTCTGGGTGACGAGAATGGAGCCGTCGACGAACTGGTCGATATCCCTGACGCTTTCTATGAGGCAGACCTGTCCGCTTGCCACCGCATCGCCGATCGACAGGCCCTTCGCAAGCACCTTGCCCTTGTTGTTGATCGTGTAGGACTTGAAGACACCCGCGCCCCGACGCGCCTGAACGGTTTCCGGGCGGGCCTGGACGATGAACATTTCGCCGGTCTTGCCGTCGCGCGCCCATTCCATATCCATCGGGCAACCATAGTGGGTTTCGATGATTGCGGCCCAGCGGGCGAGATCGAGGATTTCCGGATCGCTCAGCACATAGGCTGCTCGCTCCGCCTTGGATGTCGGGACGTTGCGCGTCGGTTTCCCTCCGGTCGCGTAGATCATCTTGATCGCCTTGGCGCCCTTCTTCTTCTCGATCAGCGGCTTCAGCGCGGGATCGGCAAGGAGTGGCTTGAACACCTGATATTCGTCCGGGTCGACGGCGCCCTGCACGACGTTTTCACCAAGCCCCCAGGCGGCGTTAATCAGCACTACCTTGTCGAAGCCGGTTTCGGTGTCGATCGAAAACATCACGCCCGAGCCGCCGATATCGGAGCGCACCATGCGCTGCACGCCGACGGAGAGCGCGACCTTCATGTGGTCGAAACCCTTTGCCTTGCGGTAGCTGATGGCGCGATCGGTAAACAGCGAAGCGTAGCAGCGGCGGCATGCGTCGATCAGGGCGGTTTCTCCCTTGATGTTCAGGAAGGTCTCCTGCTGGCCGGCGAAGCTCGCATCCGGCAGGTCTTCCGCCGTGGCGCTCGAGCGGACGGCAACCTCCACGTCATCTACACCGGCGCGCCTGGAAAGCTCGCGATAGGCGGACCGGATTGCTGCCTCCGTCTCAGCCGGCCAATCGCCTTTCAGGAAGATGTTGCGGATCGCCTGGCCGGTTTCGGCGAGAGTTGCCTTGCCTGTTTCCCATTCGACGAGCATTGCGGTCATCCGGTCTCTGAGCCGATTGGCTTCTACATAGTTCCAATAGGCATCGGCAGTGGTGGCGAAGCCGGGCGGTACCCGGATGCCCTTTGCCGCCAGTGTCTGCACCATTTCGCCGAGCGAGGCGTTTTTGCCGCCAACGCGGGCGACATCCCCGCGAACGAGATTTTCGAACCATGCGATGGATTGCAAGTCTGCGGACATGAGGGCCTCCCGTGGCGCGATAGGTTCCTGGATTGCCAGAAACGCTCTGGATGTTGTGCAGCATAACCACCCATGAGGTCGCCGCTTTGACAACGATCAAACCAGCGCCGAGCGCCCATGCGGCGAACGTCGATCCGAGACACAGGACCGAGAGCCCCTTTTTGCTCCCATGCGGCTTTCTTGTGTCTTTTTGTCCTGTTTTTGATGTCCGATCCGGTTTATTACTTGTCAAAAGAAGTCAAGTTTACTATCGAAGACGAAGTCGCAGCCCACCGATCCCAAGCGGGCCGGGTTGCTTTGTCCTGTTCAGTCATTGCCAAAAGGAGCTCCCAGTGTTTCCTCGTCATTCGGGACCTTCCACCGCGGCCGCGTTTGCAGCCAGTCTGATGATCCTTGCCGCCCAGCCGGTCATTGCCCAGGAGGCGACATCCGTTACCGCCCCGGAGGCTCCTGCTGCAATGCAGGTGGCACCACCGGCAGGCGGCGGCGCAGCTACTTCGGCGCCGGAAGCTCCGGTAGCGCAGCCGACCGTCCCGCCAGTCGCTTCGGACAATCAGGCCGCACCCGCACTCGCTCAGCCTGAAATGCCTACGGCGGCGCAACAGCCTGTAACTCCGCAGCCCGCCGCACAGCAGGTTTCTCCTGTTACGGCCGAGGCCGTAGCGCCCCAGGCGGAGGCGGTCGATCCGGCGACGGCTGAAAATCTTTTGCCCGACCTCTCCGCTCCACGCGAAGACCTGCCCCACAACCTGTCGCCTTTCGGCATGTTTATGGCCGCAGACTGGGTGGTCAAGTCGGTGATGATCGCGCTGGCGCTTGCTTCGGTGGTCACCTGGACGGTCTGGCTGGTGAAGACGCTGCAGCTTACCGGCGCGCGCATGCGAGCGAAGACCGGGCTCAAGGCGGTTTCAAAGGCCGCGACGCTCGGACAGGCCCTGTCGCATGTCGAGCGTCGCGGCGGGGTCGTCGCCGGCATGGTGCGCGCAGCCGATCATGAAGTTCGCCTCTCCGATGCCGCGATCGATTATGCGGGCGGCGAAGGTGTGAAGGAGCGCGTCGCATCCGCACTGGCGCGGATCGAGGTCGGTGCGGGCCGCAACATGGCCAAGGGCACCGGCGCGCTTGCCACCATCGGTTCGGTCGCACCCTTCGTCGGTCTGTTCGGCACGGTATGGGGCATCATGAATTCCTTCATCGGCATTTCCCAGTCGAACACGACCAACCTTGCCGTCGTCGCACCCGGTATCGCCGAAGCACTTCTGGCAACCGCAATCGGCCTCGTTGCAGCTATCCCGGCCGTGGTCATCTACAACATCTTTGCCCGCTCCGTGACGGCGTATCGCCAGCTTCTGGCCGATGCCGCGGCGGGGATCGAACGGCTGGTCAGCCGCGACCTCGACTTCCGCAAGGTGCCGCATGACGGCCATCATGCCAGCGTGAAGTTTGCTGCGGAGTAACGGCAATGGCAGGCGGTATCCGCGAGAACCATTCGGGTGACGAACTCCAGGAAAACCACGAGATCAACGTCACGCCCTTCATCGACGTCATGCTCGTGCTGCTGATCATCTTCATGGTGGCGGCGCCGCTCGCAACGGTCGATGTCAGCGTCGATCTGCCCGCCTCTACCGCCAAGCCGGCGGAGCGGCCGGATGAGCCGGTCTATGTGACGCTCAAGGAAGACATGTCCCTGTCGCTCGGTAACGAGACGGTGGCGCGCGAGGCACTGGGCACTAATCTGGACCGCCTGACCTCCGGCAACAAGGATGCGCGCATCTTCCTGCGTGCAGACAAGGCTGTCGACTACGGTGCATTCATGGAGGTGATGAACCTCCTGCGTGATGCCGGCTACCTGAAGATCGCCCTGGTCGGCCTGGAAACGCTGCCTGCTGCACCAGTGCCCGGCGCATCATCTGCTCCTGCCGAAGGCCAGACCCCATGAGCGGCCCCGGCGGATATCGATCCCGGTTCGCCGCCGGCGAACTGCTGCTGTGGACTTCCGCCGCCGTACTGGTGGCTGGCGCCCATGCGGGTGCCGTTGCGCTGATGATGGCGTCGGCGGCGGAACCTCTGGGCGACCCCGCGCCGCCGGCTGCGATCATGATCGAAATGGCGCCGGAGCCGGAAGCAGCCAATACCGAGGAAGAGGATATTGTCGACGATCAGGTGGATGCGGAGGAAGTCAAGTCGGCGGCAATCACGCCACTACCGGAGCCTGTTATAGAACCTCCGCCCGAGCCCGAACCTGAACCGGCACCCGAACCGATAGAAGAAGTGGTTGAAGAACTGCCGCCGCCGGAACCGGAACCACTGCCGGAGCCGGTTGAAGAGCCGCCGCCGGAAGTCGTGGAAGAGATAGACCCGATCGAGCAGCAGGTCTTGGCGCAACTCGAAAATGTTGCCGTGCCGATCCCTGTGGTTCGACCGCCGGAACCGAGGAAGGTCGAGGAACCGCCGAAGAAAAAGCCGGAGAAGAAGGTCGAAAGGAAGAAGCAGGCACCTGAACCGCCCGCCTCGATGGCCGCGCGGCAGGCGAAGCTTGATACGACGAAGTCCAACCGCACCGCAGCTCAACAAACGAGCAGTGGTGGCACCGACGGGATGAAGGCGGCGAAATGGCGTGAAAAAGTCCAAGCGCATATTGCACGCCGGAAGAGAAATCTTTCCCAGAAAATAGACCAGCCGGTGGTCGTGACGCTTTACTTCACGTTTGATCGCTCTGGAAATGTGTTGTCTGTCTCTGCAAGAAGTGTATCCGGTGACCGTATATTGGAGGCCGCCGCCGTGGATATGGTGCGACGTTCCTCGCCACTGCCGGCGCCCACGGAGGATGTCAGAGATAATTTTCTGACATTGCCGGTGAGGTTTACAAGATAGCCATTTGGAAGTTGCGAAGCGGTTGCGGTTCAATATTCGCTAGGCCTACAACACCCTCTTGCCATGTTGCGCTGCGTCGTACAGGCTAGCTGTCGATGAAGGCAGAGGGATTTCATGGAATTGCTGCAGGCCTATGAGGCGGAATATGCGTTGATCGAGTCCTGGCTCGATATGGTTCTGCCTCAGGCCTGTGCCGATGCCGGTCTCGAGGTGATGGCGGCGCAGCCGCCCGAGCATGTGAGCGTCATCGCCCGCGACGAGCGCTGGCTCAGGGTGTCCCAGGAGGATTGCATCGATGCATTCCTCAATGTCTATGCCAATACCACCCGTTGCAATGTCGTGATTCTCGCCGATCCGTCGACGCCTGCCGGCTTCCTCGCCGAAAAGGTTCGTGCAACGACTGTCGGCGCCCGGCAGATCGGCTGGACATTTCTGACAGTGGACGACCTCCGCCTTGTCTGTTTCTTCGAGGACATGGACCTGACGGCGTCGTCCGGCCGCAATTCGGGCTGGGTGGCACGCGATCTCGCCCGCATGCTGCGCTGGCTGCTGTCGCGGGGCACTGCATTCTAAGGCCTTCCGCCGAGATAGCGCGGCTGGCGGGCGGTGGCTTTTCCTTCGAACCAAAGACTGCCCCGGAGCCGGCGCTGAGTGTTGCCGTGAGTGGCCGGTTACGCCTCTCCAGCGAGAAAGAGTAGCTTTTGCACCAGTTCGTCGGTCGGTGTCGTGGCATCGAGCCGCGTCCATCCGATGTCGCCGATGTCCTTCGAAAGCTGGCGCTCGAGAATATCCGGCGTTGCATCCGACTGTCCTTGCGGGCGAGCGGCGATCCGCGCCATCAGGATAGCGGCATCCGCGTCCAGCCATATGCCGGTGAACGGTATCCCGGCCTGGCTCGCGACGGACTGGATAAGCCTGCGATCTTCCGCCCGGTCGAAGACGGCATCCACGACGACCGCGCCGTTACCGGCGAGAATCTCCGCGGCGTGCGTGGCCAGCCCCTCATAGACCTTCTGCGAGACTTCGGGACGATAGGCGTCGAGCGGCAGGCGCTCGTGAGCGGCGACGCCGAACATCGCCTTGCGTAAGCGGTCGCTTTCCAGAAGACGTGCGCCGGGGGCGGCGCCCAGCCTCGGCGCGAGTGCATCGGCCAGTGTCGATTTTCCGGAGCCGCTAAGGCCACCGATGGCAACCAGCCGGGGGGTGCGGGTTCGCAACAGTTCATCCGCGAAACCGAAGTAGCCACGGGCGTTTTTCGTAAGGCAACCGTCTGCATCGCCCGCCTCCTCGATCTGGGTTCCCGTGACATGGGCACGCACTGCCGCCCGCACCGCCATAAAGAAGGGGAGCAGGGCATGGCCCTCGTCATCCCCGGTGCGGTCGAGATAGCGGTTCATGACGATATTGGCGAAATCGGGAAAGCCACGATGCCAGAGATCCATCAGAAGGAAAGCGAGATCGTAAAGCACGTCGACGGTGGCGATCTGGTCGTTGAAGTCGATGCAATCGAACATGCGCGGACCGGCGGGGCTCATGAAGAGGTTTCTCAGATGCAGGTCGCCGTGGCAGAGGCGCACCCTGCCATCCTGTTCGCGCCTGTCCATCAGGGGTGCATGGCCACGCCAGGCTTCACGGAAGGCACCGGCCAGGCGCTTCACGTCGCCTGGCGGGAAGACATGGCTGGTGGCAAAACCCGCCTCGTTGATGTCGAGCACGCCGGCCAGATTGGCGGAGCCGCTGCCGGCATGGATGACCGGCGCCGTGGCATGAAAGCCCGCGACCAGGCCGGCTGTTTCTTCCATGATCGCGGTCGTCAGCCTGCCTTCCTGTGCCATGCGGTCGAACAGGTCATGCTGGGCAAAGCGGGTCATCTCGACGAGGACATCAACCGGTTCGCCGTCGCCGTCGAAGACAAGGTGACCATCGGCCTCGCGCGTGATCCGCCGGATGCCGAGATAAAGGTCGGGTGTCGCCCGGCCGTTCAGCTCGACCTCGCGCCGGCAATAATGGAGCCGAAGATCGTAAGTGGAAAAGTCGGCATAGGGCAGTTTTACCGCCCGCTTCAGCTTGAAGGCGCGTCCGTCGATCAGGAAGACGATGGAGATGTGGGTTTCAATGACCTTGACTGGGCCGGAGAACCCGTAATTTTCGGCTTTTCCGAGGAAATCGATAACTGCCGACTGATCGTGAATTTCCATTCGCCCTCCGGGGAACCGTCAATTTCACCAGTGGCACCTTGTCCGATTCCGATCCGGAAGACCAGCCTTCCGCACCCGACCTTGGTCGCAGACCGGCTGCAGCAAATGGGTCGCCGCGGGGTAAAAGAAAGAGGCCGCGCGATCGCTGTGGATCGCGCGGCCTGAAAGGCGGGCCCGTGTCTGAACGCGGGATCAGCCCACGTCGAACTTGACGCCCTGGGCAAGCGGCAGGGTGCGGCCGTAGTTCACCGTGTTGGTCGCGCGCCGCATATAGGCCTTCCAGGCGTCGGAGCCGGATTCGCGGCCGCCGCCGGTTTCCTTCTCGCCACCGAAGGCGCCGCCGATTTCAGCGCCCGAAGGGCCGATGTTGACGTTGGCAATGCCGCAATCCGAACCGCGGTCCGAAACGAAGGCTTCCGCCTCGCGCAGGTCGTTGGTGAAGATCGAGGATGACAGGCCCTGCGGCACGTCGTTGTTCAGCGCCAGCGCGTCGTCGAAATTGCTGTACCTGATGACGTAGAGAATGGGCGCAAAGGTTTCCTCGACCACCGGACCCGTCTGAGCCGGCATTTCAACGAGCGCCGGTCGGACGTAGTAGGCGTCAGCGGCTTCGTCGCCGTTCACGCGATCACCACCGGTAACTTTGCCGCCGGCAGCCCTGGCGGCTTCCAGCGCTTTCTGCATGCGGTCGAAGGCGCCCTTGTCGATCAGCGGGCCGATCAGCGTGCCGGCCTCCAGCGGGTTGCCGATCGAAACGGAGCCATAGGCCTTGATGAGACGTGGAACCAGCGTGTCGTAAACGCTGTCATGGACGAACAGGCGGCGCAGCGTCGTGCAGCGCTGGCCGGCCGTACCCATGGCGGCGAAGGCGACGCCGCGGAGCGTCAGGTCGAGATCGGCGGTCGGGCAGACGATTGCGGCGTTGTTGCCGCCGAGTTCGAGGATCGAGCGACCGAAGCGAGCGGCGACGCGCGGACCGACGGCGCGACCCATTGCGGTGGAGCCGGTCGCCGAGATCAGCGGCACCTTGGGGTTGTCGACGAGGATTTCGCCGATATCGCGGCCACCGATGAGCAGGGTGGAGAGGTTTGCCGGAGCCTTGTTGCCATCGGCTACATAGCGCTTCACGGCCTTCTCGAAGATCGCCTGGGTGGCAATGGCGGTAAGCGGGGTCTTTTCCGAGGGCTTCCAGATGGTGGAGTTGCCGCAGACGAGCGCGAGCGCGGAGTTCCAGGACCAGACGGCGACCGGGAAGTTGAAGGCGGAGATGATGCCGGTGACGCCGAGCGGATGCCAGCTCTCCATCATGCGATGTTCGGAGCGCTCGGTGGCGATTGTCAGGCCATAGAGCTGGCGGGAAAGGCCGACCGCGAAATCGCAGATATCGATCATTTCCTGTACTTCGCCGAGACCCTCCGAGGTGATCTTGCCGACTTCGATCGAGACGAGACGACCGAGGTCAGCCTTGGCGGCGCGCAGCTCTTCGCCGAGCAGGCGGATGAGTTCGCCACGCTTGGGTGCCGGTACAAGGCGCCATTCGAGGAAAGCCTGATGGGCGGCGTCGATTGCGGCCTTGGTGCCGGCGGCGTCGATCTCGCCAGGGGCAGCGATCTGTTCGCCGTTGATCGGGGAGCGGACGGCCAGCGAGCCGCCGGTCAGGGCCGAGGCGGGTACGCCGAGCTTGGCCATGATGGATGCGACTTCCGCGGCGAAATTCTGTTTGGCAAGGGTCATGGAGTTCCTTCCGGTATCCTGTTGTGTTCCGTTGTCTTATCGTGGCGCGGCGCGTTTCGTTTTCAGAAGCGCTCGCCGGCAAAATGGGCGATCTGGGCGCCAGCCTCGTAATAGGCGCCCTTGAGGTTGCGAAGCGGGGCCTCCTTCACGTCCGTTACCGGCAATGGCATCTCCTCCTCGGAGAGCTCGCCCAGAATATGGCGCGCCAAGGTCTTACCGAAAACGGTGCCGGGCGCAATGCCGCGGCCATTATAGCCGGAGAAGCCCACGACATTCGGCGCGAACTTGTGGAAGCGCGGGATGGCGTCATCGGTCATGCCGATGCGGCCATACCACTCGGTCTCGAAGGCGATGTCACCGAGTTCGGGGAAGAGCCTCTTCAGCGAGCGCTTCGCCCAGGAGCGATGGATGGACGCGCCGGTGTTGCGCAATGCGCCGACGCTGCCGAATACAAGGCGGCCGGCCTTGTCCATGCGGAAGGAGGAAAGGATTTCCTTGGTATCCCAACATCCCTCGCGGCCGGGCAGGATCTTTTCGAGCTGTGCCTTCGGCAGCGGCACCGTGGCAAAGTTGAAGTAGGGCAGCAGCACCTGTTCGTTGCGAACCTGTTCCCAGGGGCCGGTCGAATAGAATTCAGAGGCAACGATGACCCAGTCCGCCGAAACCGACCCGTTCGCCGTATTGACCAGCCAGCGGTTGCCATTGCGTTCGGTCGAAATGGCGGCGCTACCGGTGTGGATTTTTGCGCCGGCGGCGATGGCCGCTTTTGCCAGGCCGCGGACATAGGCGAGCGGTTGCAACGTGCCGGCGCGCATGTCGAGGAGCGAGCCGCTATAAGCCGTCGTCCCGATGCGCCTTGCTGTTTCCTCTGCCGAGAGGATACGGACATCGGCGCCTCGCGCAGCCCATTGCGCGCAGCGTTCCCTGATTTCCTTGAGGCCTTCCTCGCCGACGGCGCAGTGGAGCGTGCCATTCTTCTCGAGCTCGCATTCGATCGCATGCTTTTCGATCAGCGCCCGCACCAGAAGGGGTGCGTTGCCGAGCAGATCCAGCACGCGTTCGCCATAGACCGGACCGAGCACGCCGGGGATTTCAAGCGGCATGACCCACATGCCGCCATTGATCAGGCCGACATTGCGGCCAGCGCCGCCAAAACCGATCTCATTGGCTTCAAGAAGCACCACCCTGGTTCCGGCTTCGGCAAGGTGAAGGGCCGCGGAAACACCGGTATAGCCACCGCCGACGATCACCACGTCGGCATCGACATGGCCGGAAAGGGCCGGTGTCTGAGGGGCGGCCGGGGCGGTTTTTTCCCAGAGACCGTGGGAGCGGGGGTCGTTCAGCATGATGCCATCCTCTGAGGTGGCCGCGATAACGGCCTGCAAGACGGGTCCGGACGGGATGGCGCGGGCTGCTCCCCTCTCCCTCCCTGGAGAAAACAGCGGTCGTCGGCGCGTCATTCCGAAACGTAAAGTCTTGCGAAATCTAGAAGACGAAACTAACCCGTTCCAACGATAATTTCTCAAGAGTTCATTCCGGAGGCGCATGACATGCTGGCTGCCAGGCGATTTCTCCCGTCACTCTCCCTGCTTGCCGCTTTCGAGGCCGCGGCGCGCACCGGCAGCATCACGGCGGCGGCTCGGGAGCTCGATCTGACCCAGAGCGCGGTCAGCCGGCAGATCAAGGCGCTGGAGACGCAGCTTGGCGTGGAACTTTTCCTGCGCGAGCGCCAGACGATCCGGCTCACCGTCGCCGGTGATGGCTATGCGCGCGAGATCCGCGAGGCCTTGCGCCGCATCTCCAGCGCCTCGCTCAATCTTCGGGCGAACCCTTACGGCGGATCGCTCAACCTCGCCATCCTGCCGACCTTCGGCGCCCGGTGGCTTGCACCGCGGCTGGGGAAGTTCCTGTCCGCCCATCCTGGTATCACCATCAACATGGTCACGCGTCTTTCACCTTTCGATTTCCGACTGGACTCCATCGATGCGGCAATTCACTTCGGCGATCCGGTATGGCCGGGCGCGGAACTCGCCTTCCTCATGCGGGAAACGACGCTGCCGGTCTGCAGCCCATCCTTCAAGAAGAGCCACAGGCTGAACGCGCCATCGGATGTTCTCGACGTGTCCCTGTTGCACCTGACGACGCGGCCGGATGCCTGGGAGCGCTGGCTTACCCATCGTGGCGTGACCTTCGAGAGCGTGCACGGAATGCTGTTCGACCAGTTTGCCACGGTGGCGCAGGCGGCCATCGGCGGGCTTGGCGTGGCACTTCTGCCTGTCTTCCTGTTCCGCGACGAACTGGAACGGGGCGAACTCGTGCCGGCAATCGACGGTGAGGTCGAGAGCGCCGAACGCTATTATCTCGCCTTCACGCGGGAGAGAGGGGATTATCCGCCGCTTGCCGCGTTCCGGGACTGGATCGTCAAGGAAGCGAGGGACAGCGCATCCGGCTGAGCCGCTGGAGATCAGAAGGTCTGGCTCGTGGCCAGAATGACGACGAAGACGAGATGCGTGAAGTGGTGCAAGGTCTGGTCGGTGCCGAGCAGCCACCAGAATCCGGGCTGGGTGGTGGTAAGGGCAAAGCGTTGTTGAATAACGGCCTTGGACCGGTCGATCGCGAAATGGATGGCGAAGTCGACAATGCCGATCCAGGCCAGGGACGGAGAAAGAAACGCAAAGATCGCGGCGGTCAGCATGCCGTGAACGGCGGCGTGTACCGTGAGAGGCACCAGCCAACCCTCGGCCCTTTCCTTGCCCAGCGCCATCCATTTGGTCTGCCAGATGAAATCCGCCAGCAGGTGCTTGGCGAGAAACAAAGCAATACCGCTCATCATCCAGGCAGTGGAGATCTGATCGGGCATGGTTAGCATCTTGCTTCCTTCTGCAGGTACGACTGCGGGCCAAGGATAAACCGGCTCGGAAAGTCCTGGGAAGACAAAATCTGCATCCGCTTGCATTGCAATGTGCGAAGCGTTGACGATTTCGAAAAAGATCCGGTGTCGACGTTATCGGGAATTAAGATTTTTTGCCGCTCCTAATATATTTCACCAGCCCTCGGAAAGCACCTTTTCCAGCATGTCCGTGAAGAAATCCGCGCTTTCCCGGCCCAGGCAGAGCGGCGGCTTTATTTTCAAAACGTTAAGATGGTCGCCGGTCGGCTGCATGATGACGCCGAGATCGAGCAAGCGGTCGCAGATCGCGGCCGTCTCCTGCGTTGCCGGTTCCAGCGTCTCGCGGTTGCGGACAAATTCCAGACCGAGATAAAGCCCCATGCCGTGTACTGCGCCGACCAGAGGAAAACGCTGGCCGAGACCCTGGAGCCGTGATTTTAGATAATCGCCGGTGTCGCGCGCATTGTCCTGCAATGCCTCGTCGCGCATGATGTCGAGCACCGTCATGCCGACGACGCAGCTAACGGGACTGCCGCCGGCGGAGGAGAAGAAGTAGCCCTCTTTTTCCAGGCTGTCGGCGATTTCCCGGCGGGTGATGACGGCGCCAAGCGGCTGGCCATTGCCCATGCCCTTGGCGATGGTGATGATGTCGGGCACGACGCCCTGTTCCTCGAAGCCCCAGAAATAGTGCCCAAGCCGGCCGTAGCCGACCTGGACCTCATCGGCTATGCAGACGCCGCCGCGTTCGCGCACCTTGGTGTAGACTTCGCTGAGATAGCCCGGGGGCAGGGGAATGCCGCCGGCATTGCCGTAGACGCTTTCGCAGATGAAGCCGGCAAGTCCGTCGCCAACGAGATCGAGAGCCTCGAGAGCCGCCTCGACCCGGGCGACATATTCGGGGGTCGACGACGGACCGCGGAAGGGGCCGCGATAGGTGTTGGGCGCCGTTACCGGATGCACCCAGTCGGGGCGGGTTTCGAGAGCACGCGGATTGTCGGCAATGGACGTCGAGACGGCGTCGCTTGCCACCGTCCAGCCGTGATAGGCTTCCAGCAGGCTGACGATGTTGCGGGCGCCGGTATGGGCCCAGGCGAGGCGCAGCGCCAGATCGACGGCCTCCGAACCGCTGTTGACGAGGAAGACTGTGTCAAGGCCCTCGGGTGCAAGGGAAGCGAGCCGATCGGAAAATTCCGCGACCGAGGCGTAATGGAAACGCGAATTGGTATTGAGCAACGACCATTGGCGACCGGCGGCGCGCGCGAGCCGCGGATGGCCGTGGCCGAGGATGGTAACGTTGTTGACCATGTCGAGATAAGCCCGGCCGGTCACATCGAACATATGCTCCTTCCAGCCGCGCTCGATCTGCGGCGGTTCGGCGTAATAGTTCTTCTGCGGCTTGGCGAAGCTTTTGCGGCGCTTTTCCAGAAGTTCGCCGCTTTGCGGCATGGGCGCATCGAGATCGATGCCGAGCAGATCCGACGGAGACGGGGAGAGCCTCGACCAGGCTGCCGCATGAGCCGGCCGAGAAAAGAGCGGCGGCACGAGATCGCCATCGCGGCACAGTTGCAGCCTTAGGCCGCCCACCGAACCCGGATGGCCCGAGACAATGCCGATCGGATCGCCTGCAGAGACTGCGGTCTGATGTTCCAGCTGGCTTTCGAGCCCGTCGATGTGCAGCCGGATATCCGGTGAGGCGATGACGAGATGGTGTCCGTCCTTCAGAAGGGTTCCGTCAAAGGGGGCGACGGCCTGCGCTTCGGCCGGTACGCAGACATCCACGTGGAGCGCGAATGTGGCGGGCGCACGGGAAGAGAGGGTTTGCGTGTAGGAGAGCCGGTATTCGCCGTAACGGGTGGATGCCGCGCCGGTTTCGGCGGCGGCCCGCGCCAGTACCCGCCAGTCGATCTCGGGATCGGTCCAGTTGTTCTCGCCGAGTTCGGCGCTCAATACGGAAAGATCCGCGAGGCGGATGGTTTCCGGCGCGATATCAGGCAAAAGGCGGCCGAGAGTAACAGGTGTCCGATCCTCGATGTCAGCAAGCTGCAGGATCGCGGTTTCCATCAGGGCAAAGGGAACGGAGGTCGCGACCTCGAACATCTCCCGCTCATGGGCGGCATTGCCGATGACGTATTCATTGTCGGGATCAATGGCGAACTGCTGCTCGGTGCTGGCAACGAGCACGCCGGCGCGTGCGACGATCAGCGGCCAAAGCGCCCGCAACTCCTCCTCGTTCAGAGGATAGATGTCGTGGAACGCGCGAATGGAGGGCAGAATAAAGAAGGGGTCGCCATCGGCGTGGTGAAGGAGAGCCGTGCAGGTCACTGCGAGGTCTGCCACCAGCCAGCCGGAGATAACGTCGCCGAAGTCGATGACACCATCCGGCCTCAGCCGACCGTCTGCGTCGGGGCGGGCGACGACGTTGTCGTCGGTGATATCGTGATGGATCGCTTGGGTGCGCAGCGCCGGAGCGAGAGGCTGAATGCGCTTCACGGCGGCGATCATCGCCTTGGCGATGCGATCGCGCCGCTCCTGATCCTTGACGGACTTGAGGAGATGCAGGGCAACCGGCCCCGCTCGCCGCAGATCCCATTGCAGGTCTCGCTGGAGGCCGGGATGGCTGAAGTCTTCCAACCCCTTTGCCAGACGTGCCGAGATTGCTCCAAGGTCCGCGACGACGGAAGGGGCGAGATATTTGCGACGGGTCAGGGACTCGCCTTCGAGGAAGGTCAGCAACCGGACCTGATAGTCTTCGCCTTCGAGGGAGAGGAAGACGATGTCGTCACCGTTTGCCGCGGCCACAGGCTGGGGGATGCGCGGCATGTCGGGAAGTGCGCCGAGGTGGCGCATGGCGGCATTCTGGGCCTCGATTTCGACGGTCGCATATTCCGCACGGCAGATCTTGAGGACGAAACGGGTCTCGCCGGTATCGATCAGGAAGTTGCGGTCCTGCTGGCTTCCGAGCTCGCGGATGACCCCTTCCAGAGCGTAGTGTTCTTTCAGGATCTCGCGGGCCTGGGCGTCAGATACGTTCGGCCGCGGCAGCTCGGTGCGCTGTAGAAGAGCGGTATCCGGCATGCTTGTTTCCCCTCGTGAATCACACCTTGCGACATTACCAGAGGAAGTACGCGCGTCCATACCGCGACGCGAAGGGACGGCGGGGAGCCGTCCCTTGCCAATCGAGCGTCAGCCCATGCGTTCGGAAGCGTAGGAACCCGGGCTTGCCGGGAAGACGACCGTGCGGTTGCCGTTGATGAAGGTGCGGTGGTGGATATGGGCGTGGATGGCGCGGGCCAGTACCTGGCTTTCCACGTCGCGGCCGATCGAAACATAGTCCTCGGCGGACTGGGCATGAGTGATGCGGGCGACATCCTGTTCGATGATCGGACCTTCGTCGAGGTCGGCCGTCACGTAGTGGGCCGTCGCGCCGATCAGCTTCACGCCGCGCTCGAATGCCTGTTTGTAGGGATTTGCGCCCTTGAACGACGGCAGGAAGGAGTGATGGATGTTGATGATCTTGCCGGACATCTTCTTGCAGAGATTGTCGGAGAGCACCTGCATGTAGCGGGCAAGCACGATCAGTTCGGTGCCGGTCTGCTCGACGAGATCCATGAGCTGAGCCTCGGCCTGCGGCTTGTTTTCCTTGGTCACCTTGATGTGGTGGAAGGGAATGTCGTGATTGACGACGACCTTCTGGTAATCGAAGTGGTTCGACACCACGCCGACGATATCGATCGGCAGGGCGCCGATCTTCCAGCGATAGAGGAGGTCGTTCAGGCAGTGGCCGAAGCGCGACACCATCAGCAGCACCTTCATGCGCTGCGCAGCATCGTGGAATTCGCAGTCCATGCCGAACTTTTCGGCTATCGGGGCAAAACCTTCCACCAGTGCGTCGCGGGTCGCGCCTTCCTCGGAAATGAAGCTGACGCGCATGAAGAACTTGCCGGTATCGAGGTCATCGAACTGGGAGCTGTCGACGATGTTGCAACCCGCGCCGGCCAGATAGCCGGAAATGGCGGCGACGATGCCCCTCGTGGACTTGCAGGAAACCGTCAATACATAGCTCGTCATCTTGTCATCCTCTCCTCGCCCGGAAAACCGCGCACGTGTCTCTACTCTAATCAAAAGGCGCCGGATAGATCCGACGCCATGATTCGGGAATGGCTGTTTCTCACGTGAACGGAGGCCGTGACGGCCCTAGATATCGAGTGTCGTCTTGCGTTCCCACTCGGTAAAATGGGCTGTGTAGGCGTTCCATTCATTGTGCTTGAGCTTAAGATAGGCAGCAGAAAACTCCGTTCCCATTGCGTCTTTCAAAAGCGTATCCCCGTCGTATTCGCGAAGGGCATCGAGAAGATTGAGCGGAAGGCGCGGCGCGTCCTTTACCAGATGGCCCTCCTGATACATGTCGATGTCGTAGTGCGGGCCGGGGTCGGCCTTGCTGCGAATGCCGTTCATGCCGCAGGCGATGATAACGGCCTGCAGGAGATAGGGGTTCACGGCACCATCCGGCAGGCGAAGCTCGAAACGGCCGGGTCCGGGGACACGCACCATGTGGGTGCGGTTGTTGCCGGTCCAGGTGACGGTGTTTGGCGACCAGGTTGCACCCGACAATGTACGCGGTGCATTGATGCGCTTGTAGGAATTAACCGTCGGATTGGTGATGGCGGCGATTGCCGAGGCATGCGCCATGATACCGCCGAGGAAATTCCGCCCCTTTGCCGAAAGGCCGAACTCCGCATCGCCGTCGGCGAAGACGTTGACCTTGCCGTGAGTGTCCCAGACCGAGATGTGGCAATGGCAGCCGTTGCCGGTCAGTCCCTTGAATGGCTTCGGCATGAAGGTGGCGCGAAGTCCATGTTTCTCCGCGACCGATTTGACCATGAACTTGAAGAAGGAGTGCTTGTCGGCGGTTTTCAGTGCGTCGTCGAATTCCCAGTTCATCTCGAACTGGCCGTTCGCGTCCTCGTGGTCGTTCTGGTAGGGCCCCCAGCCCAGTTCCAGCATGTAGTCGCAGATTTCGGAAATCACATCGTAGCGACGCAGCAGCGCCTGCTGGTCGTAGCAGGGTTTTTCGGCTGTATCGGCTCCGTCGGAGATTTCCGAGCCGTCGGCGGAGATCAGGAAAAATTCGGCTTCCACGCCGGTCTTTACCCGCATGCCCTCGGCTGCCGCTTCCGCAATCAGCCGTTTCAACACGTTGCGGGGGGCCTGCTCGACCGGTTTTCCCTCCATGTAGCAGTCGGCCGCCACCCAGGCGACGTCCTTCTTCCAGGGCAACTGGATGACCGATGAGACGTCCGGCAAAGCGAAAAGGTCCGGATGGGCCGGTGTCATGTCGAGCCAGGTGGCAAAGCCGGCAAAGCCCGCGCCTTCCTCCTGCATGCCCTTGATCGCCGCGGCGGGAACGAGCTTGGCCCGCTGTCCGCCGAAGAGATCGGTATAGCTAATCATGAAATATTTAACGCCATGCTCCTTTGCATAGCTTTCGAGATCCAGTGTCACTTCGTTCCCCTTTTGGATTTTATGAAGACACTTTTGGCGATGTGGCGTGGGACGTGGTCAGAAACCTCCTTTGCCGGGATACCAGCTGGTGCCCGCAAGCGGCACCTGCGCCATGGCGGCGGCTTCCATGGTGAGAGCGCAGAGATCTTCCGGCTCAAGATTGTGCAACCTGTTCTTGCCGCAGGCGCGGGCGATGGTCTGGGCCTCGAGCGTCATCACCTTGAGGTAGTTGGCGAGCCGGCGGCCGGCGACGACCGGGTCGAGCCGCTTGGCGAGTTCCGGGTCCTGGGTAGTGATGCCGGCGGGGTCCTTGCCTTCGTGCCAGTCGTCATAGGCGCCGGCCGTGGTGCCGAGCTTTTGGTATTCCGCCTCCCAATGGGGATCGTTGTCGCCGATGGCGACCAGCGCGGCGGTGCCGATCGAAACGGCATCGGCGCCGAGCGCCAGCGCCTTGGCGACGTCGGCGCCCGACCGAATACCACCGGAAACGACGAGCTGGACCTTACGATGCATTCCGAGATCCTGAAGCGCCTGAACGGCGGGGCGGATGCAGGCGAGTGTCGGCATACCGACATGTTCGATGAAGACGTCCTGCGTTGCCGCCGTGCCGCCCTGCATGCCGTCGAGGACGACGACATCGGCCCCGGCCTTCACGGCCAGCGCGGTATCATAGTATGGGCGTGCGCCACCAACCTTGATGTAGACAGGCTTTTCCCAGTCGGTGATCTCGCGCAGTTCGAGGATCTTGATTTCCAGATCGTCCGGGCCGGTCCAGTCGGGATGGCGGCAGGCCGAGCGCTGGTCGATGCCTTTGGGCAGCGTGCGCATCTCGGCGACGCGGTCGGAGATCTTCTGGCCGAGCAGCATGCCGCCGCCGCCGGGCTTGGCGCCCTGTCCGACCACGACCTCGATCGCATCGGCGCGGCGCAGGTCCTTGGGGTTCATGCCGTAGCGGGAGGGCAGATACTGGTAGACCAGCTTTTCCGAGTGGCCGCGTTCCTCGTCGGTCATGCCGCCGTCGCCCGTCGTGGTGGAGGTTCCGGCAAGCGTCGCGCCGCGTCCGAGCGCCTCCTTGGCATTACCGGAGAGCGCACCGAAGCTCATGCCGGCGATGGTAATCGGGATCTTCAGCTCGATAGGCTTCTTGGCGAAGCGCGTGCCGAGCACGACGGAGGTGTCGCACTTTTCGCGATAGCCTTCGAGCGGATAGCGGGAGATCGACGCGCCGAGGAAGAGGAGATCGTCGAAGTGGGGCACCTTGCGCTTGGTGCCGCCGCCGCGAATATCATAGATGCCGGTTGCCGCCGCGCGGCGGATCTCGGCCAGCGTATAATCGTCGAAAGTGGCTGACTTGCGCGGCGGGGTGTAGGGGTTGTGATAGCTCATGGCTTTTCCTCGCCTCAATATGCGTCGGCGTTGTCGATGTTGAAATTGTAGAGCTTGCGGGCGGAGCCGTAGCGCTTGAACTCTTCCGGCCTGACGCCCTTGACGCCGGCCTTTTCGAGCAGTTCGGACAGCTTTTCGAGATGTTTCGGCTTCATCTGCTTTTCGACGCAATCCGCGCCGAGGCTTTTGACCGTGCCGCGCACGAAGAGCTTCGCTTCATAGAGGCTGTCGCCGAGGGCCTCGCCGGCATCGCCGAGCACGACCAGATGGCCTGATTGCCCCATGAAGGCGGACATATGGCCGATGCTGCCATGGACGACGATGTCGATACCCTTCATCGAGATGCCGCAGCGCGAGGCGGCATTGCCCTTGATAACGAGAAGCCCGCCGCGGCCGGTTGCGCCGGCATATTGCGAAGCATCGCCTTCGATGACGACAGTCCCGGACATCATGTTCTCGGCGACGCCGGGACCGGCCGAACCGTGCACGGTGACCGTGCCGCCGTCATTCATGCCGGCGCAATAGTACCCAACGGAACCCTTCACTTCGACGGTAACGGGGCTGTCGATGCCGACGGCGACGGCGTGGCTGCCGCGCGGGTTCATCACTTCGAAGACGGTGTCGTTTGCGCCTTTCTCAATCTGGTGAAGGGCGCTGTTGAGTTCGCGGAGCGGCGTTTGGGAGAGGTCAAAGACTGGCATGGCTGCAATTCCTGTCGGGTGGCGGTTCAGGCGGCCTTCTGGTGGTCCCAGAAATAGACGGTTGCCGGTTCTGGCTCCCAGATCTTGGCGTTTTCGATGCCGGGCAGGCCGACGAGTGCGCGATATTCGGAGCCGAAGGCGACGTACTGGTCGGTTTCGGCCATCACAGCCGGCTTGCAGGCGATCGGATCGCGCAGCACGCCGAAGCCGGATTTCGTGCCGACGACGAAGGTGAAGAAGCCGTCGAGATCGTCGAGGGCGCTTTCCAGCGCTTCGCCGAGATCCTTGCCCTTGGCCATTTCCGCGGTGAGATAAGCGGCGGCGACCTCGGAGTCGTTGTCGGTTTCGAAGGACATGCCTTCCCGCTTCAGTTCGCGGCGCAGGTTGTTGTGGTTCGAAAGCGAGCCGTTATGCACGAGGCATTGGTCGGGACCGGTGGAAAAGGGGTGGGCGCCGAGGGTGGTTACCGCGCTCTCCGTCGCCATGCGGGTGTGGCCGATGCCATGGGTGCCGCCCATGGCGCGCACGTCGAAACGGGAGACCACATCCTTCGGCAAGCCGGTTTCCTTGTAGATCTCGACGCTTTCGCCCGAGCCCATGATCCGGATATGGGGGCGGATTTCCGCAAGAGCCGTGCGGATTTCGCCAAGCTTGCCTTCATCGGTCTCGATGACGGCATGGGTGCTTTTCAGGGTCACACTCGCCGGGATTCCAGCCTTGGAGAGGTCCGCTGCCAGGTCGGCGAATTCCTGTTCCGGCTCGGCGGATTGGACCGTGATCTTGGCCTTGCCGGCCGGCGCGCCGCCATAGATCGCGATGCCGGCCGAATCCGGTCCGCGGTCGGTCATTGTAATCAACATGTCCGAGAGCAGGGCGCCAAGTTGGGGTTCAAGGCTCTTGTCCTTGAGGAACAGGCCGACGATTCCGCACATCGCTCTTCTCCTTCGCCAGTGTGCAATGGCACAATGGCTAGCAAAGGAAAAACGGCAAATCAACCTAAGAGAAATTTAATTTCCTACAGTGAAATTTATGTTGAATGTGACGAAGGTTCGACCGTCAATTCACAGGCTGCGGCCTTTTTTCGGTGTCGTGCCGTAGAGTTCCCGGTAGCGCCGGGCGAAATGGGCCGGGCTTGCGAAGCCGCAGGCGAAGGCGATTTCGGACACGGAAAGGGCGCTCTGCTGCAGCAGCTTGCGGGCGTGTTCGAGCCTGAGGCGACGATATTCCTGCAGGAAGGTCGAGGCGAGGTGTTCGGCGAACAGCCGGTCGAGATGGCGGGGTGTGATGCCGGCAAAGCGCGCCATGGCGTCCCGGTCGAGCGGATGTTCGATCGTCGCTTCCATCTTCTCAAGCACCGCGAGCAGGGCTGGATGGTGTAAGCCATGACGTTCCGCGAGTGAAGCCCGCTGCGGTTCGGCCGACGAGGCGACATGGGTATGCAGGTACCAGTCGCTGACTCGGGTGGCGAAGGCGGGACCGAAACGGGCGGAGATCAACGCATGCATCATGTCGAGAGGCGCCACGCCGCCACCGCAGGTCAGGAGATTGCGGTCGAAGATGTAACGCGCCTGCTCGGGCTTGAGGCCCGGAAAATCTTCGATGAGGGCCGGCGCGTGCTCCCAGTGAATGGTGAAGCGGTGATCGGCCAAGAGGCCGGCGGCGGCCAGCAAATAAGGTCCGCCCGAGATCCCGCCAATCGTCACGCCATCGCGCTCGAAGGCACGCAGGCTGGCGTGAACGGCCGGCCATTGCCAGCCGGAGGGATGGCCGCCGGCGATGACGAAGAGCGAATGCAGGCGATCCCGCTTCGCCGAAGCCAGCGGCTCGGCCGGCACGACCGCTCCCGAAGAGGAGGGAACGAGTTCACCCGAAGGCGAGTAGACGTGGACGCGGTAGAGTTCCCGCCCGGCGAGCAGATTGACCGCCCGCAGAGGCTCCACGGCGGAGGCATAGCACATCAGGGCAAAGCCGGGGATCAGGATGAAGCCCACATCCTGCACATTGTTGTCGGTTTCCCGCATGCTGCTGTGTTCCGGACTCTTCATCGCAAGATCGTCTCCGGCAGAAAACATGAGCGTACGAAAGCTGGCAAGGGAGACGCATGGCTGACTCGCTTCTCAGTCCGCTTCCACGAGGACGATACCGAGCACGATGTCGCGGCTATAGCCCAGTCTTTCAAGGAGATCATCGATATCGGGGGCGTTCGTACTGCCGATCTCCATGAAGAGGAGGATGGCATCGGCCTTCTGGACGAGTTGGGGAAGATATTTCGCTGCCGGCGTGCCGCAGGCATTGATCGCCACGATATCGGCGTTCGAGGGATGAGCGATGTCGCCGTGGCTGGAAAAGCGCCGGCTCCGGCCAGCAAGGGGCGCCGTCGTTCCGATGGCTGCGAGATGCTCGTATTTCAGGAGGTCGGCGAATGGCGCAGACCCCTCCGTTCCGGCGTCGGCGAGACCCGTCAGGCCCAGGCGGGCCGTGGAGTTGAAGCGCGTGGCCTTCGGCTTCAGCGCACCGGGTGCATAGAGGATGTCGTGGCCGGCATCGATCAATGCCTGCACGATGTCTGCCGCAACGCCGCTGGCGTGGTCGACATCGCCGACGCTATAAAAGACGATCGTTCCGCGGTGCCCGCCCGGCATGGCGGCCTGCAGCCGCTTCGCCACATCGCTGACCCCATCGCCCGAAACCTCGACCGGCACTTTTCGCCCGCTCCGGCGGAAGCCCAGAAGCTGCGCGAGCCCGGGCGACTTCCGCGTTCTCCCCAGGCCGGAGGGAATGCGGGCGAGCACCGGAAAACCCGACCGTTTCATGAGGGCTTCTTCGGAGAGGCACCTTGCGGAAAACAATCCGCCGAGCCGGGTCAGACAGCTGCCGATGACGAAACCACCAAGCAGGATGGCGCCGAGCAGAGGCAGCAGCCCGACGGGTGCATATCCTTCAACCGGTGCGGCGGATGTCAGGATACGCGAATTCAGCGTTGCCAGTGATTGCTGGCGAGCGTATTCCTCGGCGCGGCTTGCGGCTTCTTTGTAGAGGCTGCGCGCGGCTTCCGCCTCGGTCTCGAGCTGGCGCAATCTGCTGCGGGCGGTGCCGTTGTCGACGCTCGCCCGCGTCAGTGTCTCCAGCTTCTCGGCCAGGGTGCGGGTATTGGCCGTGGCGCGCTGATAGCTGGATCGCAGGGATTGCCGGAGACGATCGAACTCCATCGTCATCGTTTGTCTGATATTGGCCATCTGCGTATCGATGGCGCGCATCCGGGGATGGTCGGGCCCGAGATGAACGGCAAGCTCCGACTGTTTTTCGCGCAAGGTTTCATAACGTTCGCGTAAACGCGCAATCGCTCCGGATTCGAGAACTTCGGGGATCGTGCCCTGCTCAAGAAGGTCGACCGTCAGGTTGCGCGCCTGCTCGTATATCGTCCGTTGCTTCTCCTCGCTGTTACGGGCATCGAGCAATTGCTGGTTCAGGCTGGCGAGTTGCTGGTCGGCGAGCAATCCCACCTGATCGGCGCTGATGAGCCCGTTTTCCGCCTTGAACGTTTCCACTGCAAGCTCGGCCCTGCGAACGCCTTCACGCAATTGCTCCGCCTTTCCCGTCAAGGTGCCGGCGATGCGTCGAGCGGCTTCCTCACGGGCTTCTTTCAACTGCCGAAGATAGATATCCGCTGCGGTATCTGCGATTTTTGCAGCGCGCTTTCCATCTGGATGGCTGGCCGTGATCCTGAAGACGCTCGACCGTCCGACCCTTTCGATCGTCAGATGTGCCTTCAATCTTTCGGCGATCTGTGCCTCGCCGTCCGATGTATCTCGGGACGAGCCTTGCGGCGGGGCGAAAACGGGGTCTTTCCGGAGGTCGATTTCTGCGGCAATACGGTCCAGAACCTGGCGCGACTGCATGACATAGGCCTGGCTGTCGAGGCTTGACGGATCCGGCCGCGTGGCTCCCCCCGCAGCATCGATGCGTGCGGTCGCGAGATCGTTCGGATCGACCAGGAGTTCGGTCGTCGCCGTAAAGGTCGGCCTTTGGCGCAGGATGTGGATTGCCGCGACGATTGCGCAGAGCGCGACGGCGCAGGCCACATAGAGCAGCCATCGCTTCCATATTCCCGTCTGTCGAAAGATGCCGATACCCGTTCTCCCGTCAGATGCGTCCTGTCGCCGGTTCCGTCTCGCCCGGCGGTTTCGTCGCCGATCATGTTTCCGCGCATGTCCGGTCCCTTCGCATATGGCCGACAAGGCTGTCGCCGGTCGAAGGCGGTTTTTGACAGATCTTCGCAACTCCACACTTAACCAAGCCTGAATACAAGCTATTGCAAGTATTAACCTTGCTCGCAAGCAAGGGGGTTGGAGAGCGCGGGCAACACCTGATGTTAAGGGTTGCAGGCGTTGAGAATACGCCATCGCAAAGTGTTTTCCCGGGAGCGGCCGATGCTCGCCGGGCGAGAGAACCAGGCAGGTGAAAATGGCGTTCAGCTCGTCTACAGCCGGATCAATTCCGCTCGGAATGTCTGATGCTCCGCTGGTCGTGCAGGTCGTCCGTCAATATCCGCCGAGCCGCGGCGGGTTGGAAGACGTCGTGTCCAACCTCAGCCGTCTGCTGCTGAAACGCGGCTTCCGCGTCCGTGTCGTGACCCTTGACCGGCTGTTCGTCGACCCGGAGACGACACTGCCGGCGCATGACGTGATCGACGGAGTCGAGGTGGTGCGCATTCCATGGAAGGGAAGCTCCCGCTATCCTGTCGCTCCGCAGGTTTTCCGCCACATCGGCGACGCCGATCTGGTGCATGTGCATGCCATCGATTTCTTCTTCGATGCACTTGCCTGGACGCGGCCGTTTCACGGCAAGGCGATGGTCGCGACGACCCATGGCGGGTTTTTCCATACGAAGAATTATGCGGCGATCAAGAATGTCTGGTTCAAGACCGTGACCCGGCTTTCGGCTTCTGCCTACCGCTCGGTCGTCTGCTGCAGCCAGTCGGATCTCGACCTGTTCTCGCAGATCGCCGGCCGTCGATGCGCTCTTGTGGAGAACGGCGTCGATACCGAGAAATTCGCGCGGCTTTCGTCGCCGGTGCCCCAACGCCGCATCATCACCATCGGTCGTTTTTCCGTAAACAAGCGGCTCGACCGGCTGTTCGACACGATGTCGGCGTTGAACAGGATCGAGCCCGGCTGGATGCTCGATGTCGTCGGTTCGAATTCGGACCATAGCGAGGCCGAACTGCGTGGCGAAATCGCGCGACGCGGTCTTGAGAGCCAGGTTACCCTGCATGTCGGGCTGGAAAACACGGAAGTCCGCGAACTGATCGGGCGGGCATCGCTTTTTGCTTCGGCATCCGAATATGAAGGCTTCGGTCTCGTTGCGGTCGAGGCAATGAGCGCGGGCCTCGTGCCGGTTCTGCACATCAACGATGCGTATAATGCGCTCGGCAAGCGGCATCCCGGTATCTTCCTTGCCGATTTCGCTCGACCGGAAGAGAGCGCTGCAGCCATCCGGAAGGCATTCCTGCATCTTTCCTCCGATGCAGAAAGCGTCCGCAACGCCATGGTCGGGGCGGCCGCAACGCATGCCTGGGCGAGCGTCGCCGATCGTTACGCCGAGATTTACGAAGGCGCGCTACGCGGACGACGCATCCGGGCGGGCGCTTGACCCCATGACCGTATCCCGCATGCCCCGCCGTGTGCTCATCGTCAGCGGTCAGCATTTTGCCGACGCGCCACGCAAGGTCGATCTGCATTTCATGGCCGACGCCTTGCGCGGACAGGGCGATCACGTGGATTTCCTTACCTGCCGGCTCAGCCCGGTCAGCCGGTTCCTGAAGGACGGTCGTTACGCTTATGCGAAAGATCGGGTCGTCAATCGCTGGGTCGAGATCGGAGAGCGTTTCGAGGAATTCATCTGGTTTGCAGCCTTTCATCCGATGAATCTCAAGCGGCCGCTTTTCAACCGCTTGTCGGGTTTCCTTTTTCGGCACTACGCGGATCTGCTGCCGAAGGCGGTGCGGGATCGCCTGCCTGACTACACCCATGTGCTGATCGAAAGCGGACCCGCTCCGCTGCTGACGCCGCTCATTCGCCGGAAGGCGCCCAGCGCGCGGATCGTCTATCACGCGGCAGACCGCCTGAAGACCATTGGAGTTCATCCTGTGATCGAGGAGGTGCTGGCCGAAACCATCGGGTGCTACGACCTCGTTCACATCATGGCGGAGGCCATGCGGACGGATTTTCCATCGGACGCACCGGTTCTCTACCTGCCGCATGGCATCAGCAAGGCCGTCTTCGATCAGGCGGTAGCAAGCCCCTATTCGAAGCCGCTCAATGCCGTCAGCGTGGGTGACATGCTGTTCGACGCCAATGTGATCGATACGTTGGCGGAAGCCGACCCGGACTGGACGTTTCACCTTTTCGGCAAGAAGGCGCTGCCGCTTCGGCCGCGCGACAATATCGTCGTGCATGGCGAGGTCGCCTTCGAGACGATCGTTCCTTTCATCAAATTCGCCGATATCGGCCTTGCGCCCTATCGGCTGAGCGAGGGGGCGGATTATCTCAGTCAGTCCAGCCTGAAGATGATCCAATACAGTTACTGCAAGCTGCCGATCGTGGCGCCGGCTTTTGCCGCAGCCGGGCGCAGCCATGTCTGTCCCTACGATCCGGCGGATCGCGCCTCCATCCAAAAGGCCTTCCTTCGCGCCCAGGTCTATGATCGCTCAATGATCGACCGGTTGGGAATACGAACCTGGGAAGAAGCCGTGCAGGTGATCTTTCCGGCAGACAGTCCAGGTTAACCACATTTCGAACTCATGAGAGCGTCAAGTCGCGCCAAGATAGTATTTCTCAATGATTTCCCAATAAAAGCGCTTGATGTACGCGCCCGCATGATGCGGGGCTTTCCTAGAGGCCAGATGGTGAAGCGGATCGTCGCGAATTCAGCTTTGAATGCTGCCGCAGGCATGTCCCTGCTGATGATCGGTTTTGCATGCTCCATCATCACCGCGCGCCTTCTCGGACCCGAGGCCAACGGCATCATCGCATTCTCGCTCTGGCTTGCCGTTACGGCGGCGCTGATTGCCGAACTCGGCACCGGCATCACCTTGCTCCGGCTCCTGCCGCAGCTTCGCGCGCAGGGTTATGACGACAAAGCGCGGCGGGGCTTTGCGGTCTATCTGCTGCGACCGGTGGTCCTCGCGACCATCCTTATCACGGTGCTCTACGGGGTTGTGTATTGGGTCGCGGAACACGAGCATTGGGCGACGAGCACACCGATTGTTCTGATCTTCACCGGCATTCTGCTGTTCGTTCAGTCGATCGGCGCCTTCACCAAGAACGTGCTGCTCGGTGAGCAGGATGTGGCAGCCTTTTTACGAATGTCGGTGGTTGCGGGCATATTGCAGTTTGCGGGCGTTCTGTTCGGTGCGATCTTCTTCGGCATAGCCGGAGCGCTTTGCGGCTACATCCTCGGCTTTGTCATCCAGTTCTTTTATTCGCTCAGCCTGTTCCGAAGTCCGGCCAACCCTTGCGGCATCGCGCCGCGTTATCTGGTGACATCGTCGGCCATGCTGTCGGTGCAATATATCATCGAGTCGATCTTTCTCACCCGTGTGGAAATTTACTTCCTCGAACGTTCCCATGGCGTCGAGATGGTGGGTTACTATGCGGCGGCGCTGTCGCTTGCGAACCTCGCCCTGCAATTGCCAGTCCAGCTGACCGGGAGCCTTGTCCCTTATTACTCGGAAAAGATCCATGCCAACGGGCATGGGCGCTTGCCGGTCGAGGTTTTCGAAAGCGTCGTCCGCAGCCTGTCCTACATCACCCTGCCGATGAGCTTCGGGCTTGCCGTTATCGCGCCGCGTCTGGTGACGACCGTGTTCGGCGAAGCCTTTTCGGAAAGCGGCCCGATGCTCACCATCCTCGCGCTGGTGACGCCGATCTATGTCTTCGGGCTTGTCTGTTCGCAATATCTGCTGTCGCTCGACCGAGTGCGCGCGCGTCTCGTCATCTGCTTTATCGGGGCCGTCATCATGGTCGGCGGAGCCTTGCTGGTGGTTCCCGAATTCTCCGGTGAGGGTGCCGCCTCCATCCGTTTCGTCGTTTTCCTGGTCATGGCGATCCTGACGCTGCGGCAACTGGAATTCGTGGGGTCGTTGCGCGGCATGTATGTGACGCTCGTCAAGGTGACGATTGCTGCGACCCTTTGCGCAGGCGCTGCCTACGGCGTTCTCCACCTCGTTCCGGGCTTGGCGGGCCTGGTTCTGTCAATCGGTTGCGGCGCGCTCGTTTATATCGCGGCTCTCAGGCTGTTCGGCGCCATTCCGGCGGAAGATCTCGCGGCGATCGAAACCATTGTGGTGCGTCTGCCTCGACCGGCAGCGTCGCTGGCCAACGGGCTGCTCGGTTTTCTTGTCGCCAAGCCGCGTGTCTTCGAGGGGAGTAACTGACGCGGATTGCGCGTGGTTGATGGGGGAGCGCCATGAATGCCTTGTCGAAGATATCGTGTGAGAGTGTGGAACCGGTCCTGAAACCGGCTCTCTCCGCCGCTCGTCCCGTGACGTTTTCCGGCACGGTCGGCCTCTTCATGCCGCCCGCCGCGCCACGCCTCGATCTTGCGGTATTGTTCGTCAGTCCGTGGGGGCTGGAAGAGCTCTGCGTGCACAAGTTCTGGCGGATGCTCGGCGATGGGTTGTCGGCAAAGGGTATCGCCAGTTTCCGCTTCGACTATTCCGGAACCGGCGATGCGCTCGACATCGTCGATGGCGCTCCGTCGGGTCTTGCTCGTTGGGAAAACGACATCGTCGAAGCGGCGGCGCAATTGCGCGCCTTATCCGGCTGCGGCACGATCGCCGTGGTGAGCCAGGGGCTCGGTTCGATGCTTGCGCTACGGGTTCTGGAGCGGCTCGGCAGTACCGCCGGTATTGCCTGTCTTGCTCCGGTTGCTTCGGGCCGGACGCATTTGCGCGAATTGCAGATCTGGTCGCGTATGGTCGATGAAGGGCTTGGAGTTCCGGAAAAGGACCGTGTTCGCGATCGGACTGCGATCGGCGGGCTGTTTCTGCCGGAAGACATCGTCTCCGATCTCCGCAAGGCCGGGATGCCCGAGGTTGCCGTTCGAAAGGCGCTCGTCGCCCTTCGTCCTGATCGGCCGGGCGACAAGCAGTTCGCTGAAACTCTCCGTGGCGCCGGAGCCGATATCTGCGAGATCGACTATGTCGGTTACGACGCATTCGTTTCCAATCCCCTGATCTCGGTGGTGCCGGAAGGCGTTGGGGAAAGGCTGATTGCCTGGGTGTCCAGCCTGTGTGGTCCTTCGTTGAAGGATGACGCACATGCGGGGGCGATGATCGCCTCACCTGCCGAACTTGCCGGTCGGCATTTCCGGGAATTGCCGGTTACCTTCGGGGAGAATGGCAGACTGTACGGCGTCCTATGCCAGCCGCTCGGCAAGCGGAGGGGTGCGACGACGATCATCCTGGGAACGGCTTATGACAGACATGCCGGCTGGGGCCGGTCTGGTGTCGAGATGGCGCGGCAGCTCGCAAGCGAGGGGATTGCATCGCTGCGGTTCGATGCCGCCAATGTCGGCGACAGTCCGCCGGTGCCGGGTGGGCCGGGGCAGATCCTCTACCATCCCTCGCAGCTCGACGATGTCGAAGCCGCTCTTGATTTCCTCGAAAAGAGCGAGTTGCTGCCGGCTGTCATCTGCGGCCGTTGCAGCGGCAGCTATCTCGGGTTTCGCAGCGTGGTTGCCGATCCTCGACTCAAGGGAGCAGTGATCGCCAATCCCTATGCCTTTCAGTGGGACCCGGCTCTCGATGTCGATGTGGTGATCCACTCCGCTCCGCGCCAGCTTCACGAATATCGCAGCCGGATGCTGAAGCTCGAGACGTTCCGCCGTCTGCTAAGGAGGGAGGTCGACGTCCTGGGCGCTGCGACCAACATGGTGCGGGCCGTCCTTCGTCGGCTGAAGCGCTACCTGCTGCCGGTTCTCAACCGCTTTTCACACAGCGGCTCGCTGCATTCCCGGATCATCGGCGAATTCCAGATGCTTCTGGACCGAAATACCTCTATCGACCTGATCTACAGCGAAGACGATGTCGGTCTCGTACATCTTGCCGAACATTTTGGCGAAGGTGGACGGGGGCTTTCTCGCTATCCCAATGTGCGGATGACGATCCTGCCGGATGCGGATCACAATCTCACGCCGGTTGCCGCGCGCGAAGCCTATCTTCGCGCGGTACAGGACATGGCGGTTCTCAAAAACTGAAACGACGCTGCGAGCCGAGATGGGAGACGGTTCCCGCCGGCATGCTTTCCCCGGACGCACCCATCGGGCGAAGGCCGATGCGTCGCTTTGCGCCCGGCGCAAGATGGAACCAGTTCTCCTCCGCGTCGTGGGTCTCCGAGGAGATATGGACGGACTGGGCGAAGACACTGGCAGACAGTTCGAGCATCCAGCCACCCTCGGTTTCCTGCAGGGAGACCTCCAGTTCTGCCGGGTGAAGGGCTGTCGTGCGGCCCTGTGGGAAGTGAAAGGCTTCGGCGAGCATGACGCCCGTTTCGCCATCCAGAAGGCGGGCAACGGTCACGTCATGGGACGGTGGGCCGAAACGGAAGGCATAGGCGGTATCGAAGAAGGCACCGAACAGATCGGTGCAGGCAATCGTTTCGCCGCTGCGGGCTGCAAGCAGCGTCTCCCGCTTACCGCTGACGACCGGATGTGCGCCTTCCCGAAGGCAGGCGACTTCGACAACGACGTTTCTTGCCGCCGCGGTATCGTTCAGCAAGTGAACGTCAAGGCCGTTGGTGCCTTCATCGGTCAATACGATCTGCAGCGGGCGGAAGGCGCGCTTCAAGGCATGCCATACGGCCTTGGGTTTTCCGGTTGAATCGATGACACCCCAGCCGGCGCCGGGCTGTAGATCCTGGAGGGTCCAGACGAGGGCGCCGTTACAGGTCGATTTCGGCCTGCGCCATTCGGCATAGGTCTCGGTTACGACCTCGGCGACGGCCGCGCGGGAGAAATCGAGATAGCGCCCTGCATCCTCGCGGCGCAGGCGGGCGGGGTCCATGCCGTAGAGATCGCCGAGATAGTGATCGCGGACATCCTCGAAATCCCAGGATGCTCCGCGGTCGCGCGGCACGCGCGCCTTCCAGCGGGGGTCGTGAACGGGCGCGACCGGAAGATGCCGGTCGAGCGTTTCCTGTTCCGGCACGCTGGCGAAGGCGAGGCTCTCGGCGGCGAAGCGCACGCCGGCGCAACGGGCGTCTTCCAGCGGGCGGCAATAGGCGCCGACGCCGTAATAATGGGTGACCCCGGCGTTTGGCGAAAACGGCATGGCTCCGCCGGAAGGGGAGTTTTCGACATAGGGCGCATCGGGCCGGACATTGGAGACAATGCGGGGAAGAACCTCGGCGAAGAACGGTGTCTTCCAGATCCGTTCCGGCAGGCCCAGCATGGCGGCCTGCTGATAGACCTCGCTGCCGCCGCAGACGACGGCCAGCGATGGTGAGACCTGTGTTGCCGACAACAATTGCCGGATTTCCGTGTCGATCGAAGCGATGAAGGCCTCGTCCGCGACAGGATAGTCGAAATTCGCAAACATCAGGTCCTGCCAGACCATAATGCCGAGCCGGTCGCAGAGGCGGAAGAAATCGGGGCTCTCATAGCACATGGTGCCGCCGATGCGGATCATGTTCATGTTCGCTTCGGCCGCCTTTGCAAGCCATGGAGCGTAGTCTTCCGCCGCGCCGGGCAGACGAAGGATATCGGCATTGGTCCAGACGGCGCCACGGCAGAAGATGCGCGTACCGTTGACGAGAAGAGCGAAGTCCTCTCCGTCGGCTCCGCGATCGATCTCGATCCGTCTGAAACCGGTGAGGCCGAGCGAATGGCGCATGCCGTCGATGTCGAGGATGACGTCATGCAGCTTCGGTTCGCCGTGGGTGCGTGGCCACCAGGGGTGCACGTCGGGCAGGGAAAGCTCGGCCTGCCAGCGTCCTTCTGCGGTTCGTGCGAAAGCGACTTCCCGACTGTCGCAGCCGAGGCGAAGGTTCCCGGCGGTCTCCCGCAGAAAAAACGAAACCGAAAGCGTTCCTGTCCCGTCTTCAGCAAGGCTGCTGCGGATCGAGAGATCGTCAAGGCCAGCCTTCGCCCGTATCAGGCTGATCGAGCGGAATGGGCCGACTGGATGGACATCCGGACACCAGCCGGGCATGCGCCCGAGCGCCGTGGTCCGGACGAGCCGAAGCCCCTGATTGTCCATCAGGTTGGGACGCCAGCGGGCGCGGGGGCCACGTTTAGCGAGTTCGGCTTCCAGCGCGCGGAAGCATATGGCGATTTCGTCCCGACCTGTCAGGACGATTTCCAGGTCATGCGCCTGATGCATGCTTGTGGAGGAGAGCTTGAGCTCTCCGTTCAGATAGATATCGGCAATGGTCGCAAGGCCGCCGAACCGCAGGATGGCCGAGCCCGGCTCCTCGCCTTCCAGGGAGCGGAAATACCAGGCGTCCTTGTCATGGAGCGAGTGCGGCTTTTCGGGATCGAAGAGACCGGCGCCGGCAAGCGCGGAGGCGACGGTTCCGGGAACCGGTGCGGGAATGCGCGCCGCCGGACGATGCACGTCGCGTGCGGTGGCATAGCGGCCCGCCTCGGTGACGAGCATCGTCCAGCCGGTTTCGAGCGGCCGCTCGTCAGCGCCGAGATAGGTCATCATCATCTGTCAGCCCCCGCGAAATTGCAGCCGGTTCTTGTCCTTAGGCCGGATCGTGACGTCAGGAAAGCGTCTTGCCAAGTTCGCCCATCATTCTGTCCCAGGCTTCGGCAGCCGGGTCGAGGGCCGAAACAAGGGGGTCGAACTTCTTGCGCGTCACGGCGCGTGCAAGCTGGAACTGCACCGATTTCGCCACTTCCGAAATCTTCAACGCCTGCTCGACGACCGGGACGTAGCTTTCCTCGGAAAGCCAGGTGAGATGGCTTGCCAGAAGTTCGAAATTGGCGCCGAACTGGCGGAGCGTGTTGAAGGCGTATTTGTGGAAGTAGCCGAACGGACGCTCCGCGATCGCTTCGACCTGTGCCGGAAAGACGTCTGCAAAGGCTGCGATCGGGTTGGCACGGGGCCGGCGGTCATAGTGGCGGTGCAACAGTTTTGCGGCGACCGTGCGCTTGTGTTCGCGGGGAACCGGCTTTGCCGGAAACTTGGCGAATTCCGTATACGGCAGGAAGGGCAGGGCGCCGTCCGGGGCGTTCAAATGGAACAGGCCGTCGAAGTCCTCGCCGTCGACATGAAAGAAGCCGCCATTGTGGAAATAGTCCATGGCGCGGCCGGCCATGTCCAGCCGATTGATCGCGACCGTTGTCTTGCCGTGGTCCTGCCGGTAGCCGACGCCGCGGGTGTCGGGCATGTAGAAGCTGTCCATCTCGACGAGGCAGATGCGGCCGCGCCGGATCTGTTCCGCGACATGAGCCTCCACGCTGTCGAAGATCGCCAGTTCCGTGACGCGGATGCCATAGAGCTCCTCGAGGTCCTCCAGCGGTACCTTGAAAAAGGTGAACTGGTCGCCCTCGAAATCTTGGGTCAGGGTGAAGCCCAGCATGGCTTCGGGTGCGACGTGGTGGCTTGCCAGCACCTCGATCCAGAGGTCGACATAGCAGTTGGTTTCCGGCCACATCCGGTCGCTCGCATGCAGGGCATGGGCTACGTATGTGGCCGGCTCGATGCCGGGGAAGACTGCGTTCATCGGTCGGCTCAACCCCAGAGCGCTGCGCGGACCGATGCCGGCCATGCGTCGGTATCGAGGCCGTGGTGATGGAAGAGCGCAAGCGCGATGCGCTCGAGACCGAAGCCGACGCAGGCCGTGTGCGCGACGGTTCCGTCGGCGAGGTTGAGACCCCACTTCGTGCCGAAGGCATCCTGATGATAGTTGAAGCTCATGCAGGCCGTCGGCTTGGTGACCGAGGTGATCGGTATCAGCAATTCGAACTTCAGGTTCTGGTCACGCTGGTTGTTGGCGAGCATCTTGCCGGCGCGGCCGAAGAAGGGGTCGTTCGCCACGTCGATTTCGACCGGCAGACCGACTTCGGCCATCATCTTGACACCGCGGTCCATCCAGGTCTGGCGGAAATCGGTGACGTCGGCCTGCGTGCCCATGCGGACATATTCGCGCATGCGGAAGAGCTGCTGGCGGGCCGGATCGTTCGACGGCTCGTGGCGGAAGCAATAGGACTGGAGGTCGTAGAGGCCGCCGGCTTCCGGCAGGTTGCCGCGTTTGGCGACGGTCGGATAGAGCGGATAGCAGGCCGCCGGCGTCAGCACGATATCGGTCGCCTTCTGCTCGGCCGTCCAGTCGCTGCCTTCGTCCATGCATTTCAGAAGGCTGACGTGATCCAGTTCGCAGCCGCAGAAGCTGTGCACCGTGCCCGCAAGCTGCGGGAAGCTCTTCATGTAGCCGCTCTTTTCGAAATAGGCCCGGTTCATGCCGGGCGGAAAGCGGATCGCTTCCGCGTCGTCGGCAGCGCCATAGCGGTCGATGAGGCGTTCGAACGCCGCGATCACGCCTTCGAAGCGGCCGCTGCGGCCGTAAAGGCCGTCGACACCGGTTTCGATCAGGAGACCGCTTTCGAAGAGGCGGTCGAGAAAGCTTACCTGCATATCCATGGCTTTTACCCCAGCAATCCGGTTTCCTGCTTGTGAACGAGCAGCATGGTGGAGGTGTTGGCGAGAATGCGATCGTTCGAGATCATCAGTTCCGCCGAGTGGGCGTCGCGCAGGTGGCGACCGAGGCTGTAGGGCGTGCCGTTCTTGTAGCCCATGATGCCGCAGATACGCATGGCCTGGTTGATGACCGGCAGGATCATCTCCGAGGAGGCGATCTTGACGTTGTTCATCGCCACCGCGAAGCCCATCGACGACAGGCGGTCGGGGTCCCTGCGCGCGGCTTCGAAGGTTTCGAGGCCGGTTACGATGTTGGCGCGGATCACCTGCAACTGGCTCGACATCTCCGCGAGCTGCACGAGGCCGGGAGGCTGCGTGCCCGGTGCCTTGCGGGCGGCGGTACGGACGAAGTTTTGGGCGCGGGCGAAGGCATCGACGGCGATGCCGTACCATAGGGCGCTCCACAGAAGGTGGGCGTTCGCCAGCATCGACTGTGCCGCGATTTCAGCGAAAGGCAGCGGCAGGATCTGTTCGGCCGGTGCTTCCCCGCGGAAGATGAAGCCGTCCGAGCAGGTGCCGCGCATGCCGAGCGTATCCCAGGTCTGGGTGTGCTCAAGCGTGTACTGATCCCTGGTGAAGACGGTCATGACCTGGTCGGTGGACGCCGCATCCTTGTGGCTGCGGGAGGTAATCAGGATCGCGTCGGCATCCGCGCCGTAGGAAATGACGGTTGCGTCCTTCTCCAGGCGGCAGACGCCGTCCTCGACCTCGATGGCGCAGATGCTGTTGCGCATGTTGCCGCCGATGCCGGCTTCCGTGGTGGCGGAGCCGAGCAGGAGCTGTTCGGCGACGACGCGGTGCATGAAGGCGCGATGCCATTCGGCGTCCTTACCATGGGAGACGAGGCTCGACGTCTTGATCTGGTGCATGGCGAAGATCATCGCGCTCGATGCGCAGGATTGCGCCAGCAGGGTGCAGGCCTCGGCGATCTCGGCGTGGGAAATCCCCTCGCCACCGAATTCGACCGGGATCATGATGCCGAGCAGGCGTTCCGCCTTCATGGCATCGATTGCCTCGCGCGGAAAGCGTCCCGCCTTGTCGACGTCATCTGCGTAGGCGGCCGCCACGGCCGCAACGCGTGTCACCCTGCTTTTCAGGCTCTTGTCGATCGATCTTGCCGAGAGGTCCATTACGCGACCTTTCTGTCTTCCAGAATCGTCGAGAGAGTGGCCTCGATCGCGGCGATGCTGGCGAAGGATTTGCGGTTGAGCAGGTGGTCGGGGAATTCCAGATCGAAGGCCTCTTCAAGGCCAAGCATCAATTGCACGGAGGCGAAGGATGAAAGACCGGCCGCATAGAGATCGGCCTCATCGGAAATCGCTTCGACGGATATTGACAGTCCACCAACCTTGGCCAGCAGAGAACGAATGGTTTCGTTCATGTTTCTCCCCTTCCTTTACATGAATTTCAAAATTTCGGGGAATTTCTACTGCAGCAGGGCATAAGATTCCGCTAAGTCACGTAGTTAAACAAACGTGATTACCTCTCATCAATTTGAAGGAATTGTATGAAGGGGTCCGGAAAAGTCTTTCACAGGAGGAAACTTGCCGTGGCGGTTTTGCCCCCGTCGCTCAAGGATAGCGATGGGTTGTCCCATTTCGGTCCAGTATTTCGAAAACGCCTTCATCCGTTTCGTGGATGGCGCCTTCGCCGACCGCGACCTTGCCGTGACCGCCCGGCAGGTCGAGAATATAGGTCGGAATGCAGAGGCCCGAGACCCGGGCGCGAAGCTCGCGCATGATGGCCTGCCCCTCGGCGATCGGCAGTCGAAAGTGCCCTGTTCCGGGCGCCATGTCGGGATGATGCAGGTAATAGGGTTTGACCCGGGCCTCGACGAAAGCGCGCATCAGTTCCGCCAGAATTTCAGGATCGTCGTTGACGCCGCGAAGCAGCACGCTCTGGCTGACCATAACGATCCCCGCGTCGGCTAGCCGGCCGCAGGCCTCCCGTGCGGCCTTTGTCATCTCGCGCGGATGGTTGGCGTGGAGTGCCAGATAGACGGTCTTTTCGCCGGCCTTCAGCGCCTCGATCAGTTCGGCAGCGATGCTGTCAGGATTGACGACGGGCACGCGGCTGTGAATGCGGACGATCTTCACATGCGGCATCGAGGCGAGCTCGACCATGATGGTGCGGAGCCGGCGAGGCGACATCACCAGCGGGTCGCCGCCGGTCAGGATCACTTCCCAGATCTCGTCATGGCCGCGGATATAGTCGAGGGCTGCGGCAAGCTTCTCCGAGCTCAGGTTGCCGTCTCCCTGCGGTCCCACCATCTCGCGGCGGAAGCAGAAGCGACAGTAGACCGGGCAAACATGCACGGCCTTCAACAGCACCCGGTCGGGATAGCGGTGAACGATGCCTTCGACGGGCGTATGAGCGTGATCGCCGATCGGGTCGTCCCGTTCGCCTTCGGCTTCAATCAACTCGGCCGATGTCGGTACAAACTGGGCGGCAATCGGGTCTGCCGGGTCCGCCGGGTCGATCAGGTTGACGACCGTCGGCGTCAGCGCGACGGCATAGCGATCCGCGACCTGTCGGATGCCGGAAGCGTCGGAGGCCGGCAGCAGCCCGGAGGCGACGAGATCGTCGACGGTGCGCAGGGTGTTTGCGCTCAACGGGTGACCTCCGCGACCGGAGCCCACATGACCTGTTCGATCCTCAGTGCACCGGTCGCCAGCATCACAAGACGATCGAAGCCGAGCGCGACGCCGGAGGCTTCCGGCATGATCGCCAGCGCATCAAGGAAATCCTCGTCCAGCGGATAGGTCTCGCCGTAGATACGCTGCTTTTCCGCCATCTCGGCCTGGAAGCGGCGGCGCTGTTCGGTTGCATCCGTGAGCTCCCCGAATGCGTTGGCGAGTTCGACGCCGCAGGCATAGAGTTCGAAGCGTTCGGCAACGCGCGGGTCGCGGGCGGACGGACGTGCAAGGGCTGCTTCGGCAACCGGATATTCATCGAGAATGGTGGCACGGCCGAAACCGAGATGCGGCTCCACCTTTTCCACTATCACACGGCTGAAAAGGTCGGCCCATGTGTCGTCCTCGGCGATGCGAATGCCGGTTCGCTTCAACTCCGCGGCGAGGCGCTCGCGATCAGTCGCGCCGCCCGGCTCCACCGAGGAGAGGAGATCGATCCCCGCGTAGCGCTCGAAAGCACTGGCGACCGACAGTCTTTCCGGCTCGGCAAAGGGGTCGCATTCGCCGTTGCGGAAGACAAAACGGCTGGTCTTCGCAACGTCGGCTGCGAGCGCAAGGATTTCAGCACAATCCGTCATCAGCCGCTCATAGCTCTCACCGGCGCGGTACCATTCCAGCATGGTGAATTCGGGATGATGCAGCGGTCCGCGTTCGCGGTTGCGATAGACATGGGCGAAGCAGGCGATCCGCGGTTCGCCCGCTGCCAGCAGCTTCTTGCAGGTAAATTCGGGCGAGGTGTGCAGGTAAAGTGGTGCCGCCTCGCCGTCGTTGCCGATCGCCTCGGTCGCAAAGGCATGCAGATGCGCCTCGTTACCGGGAGAAACCTGCAGCGTGGCGGTGTCGACCTCGATGAAGTCGCGAGCGGCGAAATAGCCGCGCAACGCTGCCTGAATTGCGTTCCGCCCGAGAAGGAAGGGCCTGCGATCCGCATGGATCGAAGGCATCCACCAGGAAGGAGAGGCGGGGCTGCGAACGCTCATTCAGGCTTTCTCTGTCCTTGTTGCAACACGGGCTGGCTATTTCGCCGATTTTAGGTTAGTTGCGCCCAAGAAATTTGAAGACGTCATACGGACGGCGGGTCGTCCTTTACGACGGCTCACAGGCAGATACAAGGAATTCCCATGGTCAAGATCATCGCTTCTTCCGTCCGCAAGGGCAATGTCCTCGAGGTCGACGGCAAGCTCTACGTCGTGCTCACCGCCCAGAACTTCCATCCCGGCAAGGGCACGCCGGTCACCCAGGTCGACATGCGCCGCATCGTTGACGGCGTGAAGGTGTCCGAACGCTGGCGCACCACCGAGCAGGTCGAGCGCGCTTTCGTCGAAGACCTGAACTTCCAGTTCCTCTACGAGGACGGCGAGGGCTTCCATTTCATGAACCCGGAAAGCTATGACCAAGTCGTCGTCGACGTCGAGACCATGGGTGACCAGAAGGCCTATCTGCAGGAAGGCATGACCTGCGTCCTGTCGATCCATGAAGGCGTTCCGTTGGCCGTCGAACTGCCGCGCCACGTCACGCTCGAGATCGTCGAGACCGAGCCGGTCGTCAAGGGCCAGACCGCATCGTCCTCCTACAAGCCGGCCATGCTTTCGAACGGCATCCGCACCCTGGTGCCGCCGCATATCGACGCTGGCACCCGCGTCGTTATCGCGACCGAAGACAACTCCTACGTTGAGCGCGCGAAGAACTGATCTTCCGCTCGATCCGGATATCGAAAAGCCCGGTGCCGATGGTGCCGGGCTTTTGTTATGGGGAATACAAAGATCCCCGGTCAAAGCCGGGGATCTTCGTTTCAGGATAGGTACTGCAGCTTATTCGATGCCGCCGAGGCACATGTACTTGATCTCGGTATAGTCATCGATCCCGTATTTGGAGCCTTCGCGACCGAGGCCGGACTGCTTGATGCCGCCGAAGGGTGCCGTTTCGGTGGAGATCAGGCCGGTATTGATGCCGACCATGCCGTATTCCAGCGCTTCCGCCACACGGAAGATCTTCGCCACATCCTTCGAGTAGAAGTAGGAGGCGAGGCCGAATTCGGTGTTGTTGGCCATCTCGATGACTTCTTCTTCGGTTTCGAACTTGAAGAGCGGGGCGACGGGACCGAAGGTCTCTTCGGTGGAGACGCGCATGTCGGGCGTCACGCCGGTCAGGATGGTCGGTTCGAAGAACAGGCCGCCTTGGGGAGCCGGTTTGCCGCCGAGTTCGACCTTGGCGCCCTTGGAAACGGCGTCGGCGACGTGTTCCTCGACCTTCTTCAGGGCGTTCTTGTCGATCAGCGGGCCGGTGGTGACGCCTTCGGCAAAGCCGTCGCCGACCTTCATCTTGCCGACGCGTTCCGCAAGCTTCTTCGCAAAGGCGTCGTAGACGTTGGCCTGAACGTAGAGGCGGTTGGCGCAGACGCAGGTCTGGCCGGCATTGCGGTACTTGGAGATCATCGCGCCTTCGACAGCGGCATCGAGATCGGCGTCGTCGAAGACGATGAACGGGGCGTTGCCGCCGAGTTCCAAGCCGAGCTTGAGGATCTGGTCCGCACCCTGGCGCATCAGGATCTTGCCGACATTGGTCGAGCCGGTGAAGGTGAGCTTGCGCACCTTGTCGTTTGCGCAAAGCTCCTGGCCGACCATGGCTGCGTCCGTCGACGTCAGTACGGAGAACACGCCGGCCGGCACGCCTGCGCGCTCGGCAAGGATGGCCATGGCGAGAGCAGAAAGCGGCGTCTGGGCAGCCGGCTTCGAGACCATGGCGCAACCGACCGCAATCGCCGGCGCCATCTTGCGGGCGAGCATGGCGTTCGGGAAGTTCCACGGCGTGATCGCACCGACGACGCCGACCGGCTGCTTGATGACGATGATCCGCTTGTCGGCCTGGTGGCCCGGGATCGTGTCGCCATAGACGCGCTTGGCTTCTTCGCCGAACCATTCGACATAGGATGCGCCGTAGAGGATTTCTCCGCGGGCTTCCGGCCACGGCTTGCCCATTTCCATGGTCAGGATGGTGGCAAGGTCATCGGCATTGGCGACCATCAGATCGAAGAGCTTGCGAAGGACCGCAGCACGTTCCTTGCCCGTCTTCTTCGCCCATGCCTTCTGCGCGACATAGGCGGCGTCGATGGCGCGGGCGACTTCCACCTTGCCGAGATCCGGCAAGGTGGCGATCACATCGCCTGTCGAGGGATTGGTCACTTCGAAGGTCTTGCCGCTCTCGCTTGCCGACACCCATTCGGTGCCGACGAGCGTCTTGTCGGTGGCGAGCGACGCGTCCTTCAGCTTCGAGGTGAGAAGGGTGGATATGGTCATGCCTTGGCCTTTGCTGCGCATTCGCGGAGGGAGGTTTCGATGATATCGAGGGCTTCGTTGAAGACGTCGTCCTGGATGGTGATCGGCGACAGGAAGCGGATGACGTTACCATAGACGCCGCAGGTGAGCAGAACCAGACCCTTTTCCAGCGCCTTCAGGCGAACGGCGTTGGTGAAATCCGCATCCGGCTTGACGGAGCCCGGCTGGCCGAATTCGACGGCAACCATGAAGCCCGGTCCACGGATGTCGGAGATCTGCGGAATGTCTGCGCGCAGCGCCTGGAGGCGCTGCTTTAGGCGGCTGCCGAGCTGGTTGGCGCGGTCGCACAGCTTTTCTTCCTCGATGACGTCGAGAACGGCATGGGCGGCAGCGATCGCCAGGGGGTTTCCGGCGTAGGTGCCGCCGAGGCCGCCGGGGCCGGGAACGTCCATCAGTTCGGCGCGACCGGTGACGGCCGAAAGCGGGAAGCCGCCGGCAAGGCTCTTTGCCATCGTTACGAGGTCCGGCGACACATCATGGTGTTCCATGGCGAAGAGCTTGCCGGTACGGGCGAAACCGGTCTGCACTTCATCGGCGATCAACAGCATGCCGTGTTCGTCGCAGATCTGGCGGACGGCCTTCATCAGCGCGCGCGGCACTTCATAGAAACCGCCTTCGCCCTGGATCGGTTCCAGGATGATCGCTGCCACCCGCTTGGGGTCGACATCGGCTTTGAACAGCTTATCTAGAACGTCGAGCGACTCCTCGACGCTGATGCCATGCATCTCGATCGGGAAGGGAACGTGGAAGACGTCGCCCATCATCTGGCCAAAACCGACCTTGTAGGGAACGACCTTGCCGGTCAGGGTCATGCCCATGAAGGTGCGTCCGTGAAAGGCGCCGGTGAAGGCGATGACGGCATTGCGGCCGGTGGCGGCGCGGGCGATCTTGACGGCGTTTTCGACGGCTTCGGCACCCGTGGTGGTGAAGATCGTCTTCTTGGGTCCGGAAACCGGAACGAGCTTGTTCAGGCGTTCGGCCAGCGCGACATAGTTCTCATAGGGCATGACCTGATGGCAGGTGTGGGTGAAGGCGTCGAGCTGCTTTTTCACCGCCTCGATGACCTTGGGATGGCGATGGCCGGTGTTGAGAACGGCGATGCCGCCAGCGAAGTCGATGTAGCGATTGCCTTCGACGTCCCAGATCTCCGCATTCTCTGCCTTGGCAGCATAGATCTGCGTCGTCATGCCGACGCCACGGGAAATGGCCGCGTCCTTGCGAGCTGCGATTTCGGAGTTTTTCATTCTCGGATTCCCTTTGGTAAGCGGTTGACCTTCGACGTCGGATTCCTAGCGATGGCGAGGTTTGCATATTTCCTACATTTTTTCTGTAGACTTGCAATATGGTTTGTCGCATTTATCACGCATGGCAATGACAATGCGCTGACAGGGCCGGTCTCCATGGATGACATCCGTTTCAAGATTGCCGAAGCCGCCAGGATGGCGGGCGTTTCCCCCTCGACGCTCAGGCTTTGGGAAACCCAGGAACTGATCCAGCCGATCCGCACGCCTTCGGGCCAGCGGCTCTACGATCTCGCGGTTGTCGAACGGCTGAAGACCATCGCCTGGCTCCGGAGCGAGAAGGGGCTCAATCCCGCGGCCATCCGCGAGAACCTTCGCGATGGGCCTGCCCCGACAGCCGAAAGCGACCCGGCCGAGGTTGTGGAGGACGAGGGAGCGGAGACCGCGGAAATCGCTGTCGGCCAGAAAGTACGGCGGCTGCGGCGTGATGCCGGAAAGACGCTGGAAGCGGTCGCGCAGGCTACGGGAGTGTCCGTCTCGCAGCTTTCCACGTTCGAGCGAACCTCGCACGGCCTGTCGTTCACCGCCTTGCACGCGGTGGCGAGCCTGCTCGGGACGACGATTGCAAATCTCAGCGGCCAGGAACAGCGGGAGGGCGGCGAATCTCTCATCCGGGATGGCCGGTGGCCGCGATGGCCGACGACATCGTCCGGGGTGACGATCCAAGTCTTGGCCGAAGGGCGCAACCAGATGGAATGCAACCGGTTCCAGCTCGCTCCGGGCGCTTCAAGCGAGGGAGCCTACCAGCACGAGGGTGAGGAGTTTATCTATGTGCTTTCCGGCCGTCTCGAGATTATCCTGGACGGCGACCGGTTCTTCGAACTCAACGCCGGCGACAGCTTCTATTTCGAAAGCCGCAGGCCGCATTCCTGGCACAACACGTCGGACGGCGAGACGGTGCTCATCTGGATCAATACGCCCGCAACCTTCTGAGAAACACCGAGTTCTGGCCGGCCCTGGCCTCGAGCAAGCCTTTATTGTCCCGAGAAACGAAAAACCCGGCGGAACTGACGGGACCGCCGGGTTTTGAATTGTCAGGAGGCCGCTATCCTCAGTTGGTCGCTGCCTTCTTGGTCTCGAAGGCATAGCCGCCACCAATGGCGACATTGAGCGTAACGTAGTCCGCTGCCATCTGCTGGACCGCCTGTGCGAGGCTGGCTTGCGCGCTCGATACCGAACGCTGGGCATCGAGCACGTCGAGCAGCGACGAAGCGCCATCACGATAGCTTGCGGTCGAAAGCTGCAGGGCTTCCTCGTAGGAGCGAACCGTTGCGGCCAGGGCCGAAACCGTCTGGCTGTCGCGGTTCACGGCGGCCAGCGCGTTTTCGACTTCCTCTACGGCATTCAGCACGGTGGACTTCCAGGCGAGGTAGGACTCACGAGCCGAGGATTCGGCGATGTCGACATTGGCCTTCAGGCGGCCGCCATCCAGGATCGGCAGAGACAGGCTCGGACCGAAGGACCAGGAGGTGAAGGAACCCTTCAGCGGCTTGGTCGAGATGTAGGACGGGGTGATAGAGCCGCCCAAAGTGATCGTCGGATAAAGCTGGGCCTCGGCGACGCCGATTTCGGCGACGGCTGCGGCGAGGTCACGCTCTGCCTTGCGGATGTCCGGGCGGTTGCGGATCAGGTCGGCCGGGACGCCGGCATTGACGCTGCGCCTCGCGACCGGCTGTGGGGCACCCTTCTGCAGTTCGGAAACGAGTGCAGAAGCGGGTTTGCCGAGCAGCGTCGCGATGTGATGGGCCGACTGGCGGAAATTGGTTTCCAGACCGGGCAGGTCGGCCAGCGTGGAGTTGACCAGACCTTCCGACTGCACCACGTCGAGACGCGAGGCCGCGCCGGCTTCGAGCTGCAGCTTGGTGAGTTCCAGGGTTTCGCGCCGCGATGCCAGGTTCTTCTTGGCGATGGCGATGCGCTCCTGATAGTAGCGGGCGTTGATGTAGGAGGTCGTCAGATCCGACAGGTAGGAGAGCCTGGCGACGTCGGCGCTTGCATAGGCGCTGTCGAGCGAAGCCTTGGCTCCTTCCTTCGCGCGCTTGTACTGGCCGAAGAGATCGAGCAGCCAGGATACGCTGAGGCCGCCGCTGGTGGTCGAGCGCGTGTCCTGGGAGCTGAAGCTGCCATCGGCGCCGCTCACGGTTTCGTCGGCGCTGGCGTCCAGGCTGGGCAGAGCGCCGGCGCCGGCCACCGTCACATTCGCTTCCGCGGAGGTGATGCGTTCCATTGCCTGAAGAATGTCAAGATTCTGGTTCAGACCTTCTTCGACATAGGCATTGAGCCGTTTGTCGTTGAAGGCCGTCCACCAGGGGGCCATGGCCACATCGCCGGTGCTCTTGGAGCCACCTTCGCCGAATTTTGCCGGCAGGGGCATTTCCGGGGCCTTGTGATCCGGACCGGTGACGCAACCCGACAGCAGAAGCAGTGCAAGGGGGGCGGCTACGCGAATGGATACCATCATACTATCCTAGTGTTTGCTCGGTTGCGTCGCGCGGCAGGCGCGTCGTCATTTTCGTCGGTTGCCGCGCCTATCGTTCAATGAGGAATCAATTATGGTAAATATCTGTTTAACGTAACGATAACCATATCGTCATGACAGTGTTTCTTTCGGTTTTGCACGGGTTGTGAGTTTCCGGACGACCACGAAGAACGACGGCACGAAGAAGATGCCGAGGCCCGTTGCGGCCAGCATGCCGCCAAGGACGCCAATGCCGATCGAGTTCTGGGCAGCAGAACCCGCGCCAGTGGCGATGGCAAGAGGCACCACGCCGAGAATGAAGGCCAGCGAGGTCATGATAATCGGGCGCAGACGCAGGCGGGCTGCCTCGAGCGTCGCGTCGATCAGGCTGGTGCCGCCCACCATGCGATCCTTGGCGAATTCCACGATAAGGATCGCGTTTTTCGCGGCGAGACCGATCGTCGTCAGCAGGCCGACCTTGAAGTAGACGTCATTTGCCTGGCCAAAATAATAGGCCGCGGCGAGAGCGCCGAGAACACCGACCGGCACGGCCATGATAACCGAGAACGGGATGGACCAGCTTTCATAGAGTGCTGCAAGGCAGAGGAACACGATCAGAACCGACAGCGCATAAAGGGCAGGCGCCTGCGAGCCGGACAGGCGTTCCTGATAGGAAATGCCCTGCCAGGCGACCGTATAACCGCCTCCCAGGCTGGTCGTCAGCCGCTCCATCTCATCCATTGCGTCGCCGGAGCTGACACCTGCTCCGCCCGAACCTTCCAGCGAGATGGCGCTCGTGCCGTTGAAGCGTGCAAGCGTCGGCGCGCCGCCAACCCATTCGACCTGGCTGAAGGCGGAGAAGGGGACCATCTCGCCGTCCGTATTGCGCGCATACCAGTGCGTCAGGTCGTCGGGCTGCATGCGATAGGGCGCGTCGCCCTGAACGTAGACAGGCTTCAGTTCGCTGTTGAGCGTGAAATCGTTGACGTCCCGGCCGGCAAAGATCGTCGACAGCATCGAATTGACGGTCGCAAGGTCGAGACCCATGGCGCCCATCTTTTCCTGGTCGAGCAGGATCTTGAGCTGGCTTTCGGCGTCGGGACTGTTGGAACGCAGAGAACTGATCTTCGCATTGGTGGTTCCGAGGCCGATAAGCTTCTTGGAGGCTTCCGTCAGTGCGTCCGTTCCCGTGTTGCCGCTATCCACGATATACATCGAGAAGCCGCTGGAATTGCCGAGGCCCGGAATGGCCGGAGGCTGCAGCGGGAATACCTGGGCGTCCCGAATGGTGAAGAAGTAGCCCATGGCGCGCCGGACGATGGCGGATGCGGCCAGATCGGGTGCCTTGCGTTCGTCGAAGTCCTTCAGCTTGGCGAAAACCATGGCGTAGTTCTGGCCCTGGCCGACGAAGCTGAAGCCGGCGACGGCGAAGACGTCCTTGACCGCATCCTTTTCCTTGTCGAGATAATAGTTCTCGATTTTCTTGATGACTTCCTCGGTGCGGGCCTGCGTCGCGCCGTTCGGAAGCTGCACGATCGTCATGAGAACGCCCTGATCTTCCTGCGGGAGGAAGGAACTCGGCAGGCGCGCGAAAATCCATGCGCAGCCGCCGATGACGATCGCGAACATCACCATGACACGCAGCGGACGCTTCAAAAGGTAACCGATCGTCGAGACGTAGCCGTTGGTGGTGCGGTCGAAGTTTCTGTTGAACCAGGCTGCCGGGCCGCGCTTTTCCTTGGTGTGGTCCATCGGCTTCAGCATGGTGGCGCAGAGCGCCGGCGTCAGGACCACGGCGACAACGGCGGACAACAGCATCGCCGAGACAATGGTCACGGAAAACTGGCGATAGATAATGCCGGTGGACCCGCCGAAGAAGGCCATCGGAATGAACACGGCAGTGAGCACGAGCGCGATACCGATGATGGCGCCCGTGATCTCGCCCATGGATTTTTCCGTCGCCTCCAGCGGCGACAGGTGCTCCTCGGACATAATGCGCTCGACGTTTTCGACGACCACGATGGCGTCGTCGACGAGCAGGCCGATCGCCAGCACCATGGCGAACATGGTGAGCGTATTGATCGAATAGCCTGTCAGCGCCAGGATTCCGAACGTGCCCAGAAGAACGACCGGAACGGCGATCATCGGAATGAAAGTCGCGCGCAGGTTCTGCAGGAAGATGAGCAACACGAAGAAGACGAGCACGATCGCTTCGATCAGCGTATGCACCACCTTCTCGATGGAGAGCTGTACGAAGGGCGTCGTGTCATACGGATAGGTGATGACCACGTTTTCCGGCAGCGACGGGGCGACCGCGGCCAGCGCCGTCTTGACGCGGGCCGCCGTATCGAGCGCGTTGGCGCCGGTGGCAAGGTTGACGGCGAAGCCGGTTGCAGGATTGCGGTTCGAACGGGTGTTGGTCGAATAGCTTTCCTGGCCGATCTCGATGCGGGCGACGTCGCTCAGGCGGACGGTTGCGCCGTCGGTCTCGACCTTCAGAATGATCGATTCGAAGTCGGAAACGGTCTGGAGCTGGCTCTGTGCGGTTACCGTTACGTTCAGCTGCTGTCCGGGCGCAACCGGCTGCGCACCGATCGAGCCGACGGATACCTGCGTATTCTGGGCCTCGATGGCGGTGGTGACGTCGTTTGGCGTCAGCTGGAACTTGTTCAGCTTGAAGGGATCGAGCCAGACGCGCATGGCGTAGCCCGTACCGAAGACCTGAATGCTGCCGACACCTTCGAGACGCTTGATCTGGTCTTCGATCTGGGTGGAGAAGATGTCGCCGAGTTCGACGGGGCTGCGCTTTGCGTCGGTGGAGACGAGCGCGCCGACAAGAAGGATGCTCGACGTCGAGCGTGTCACCTCGATGCCGGCGGTCTGCACGACGTCAGGGAGCTGCGACTGCACCAGCTGCAGCTTGTTCTGCACCTGCACCTGGGCGATGTCCGGCTCGATGCTGTTGCCGAAGGTCAGCGTCACGGTCGCCCGTCCGGTACTGGAGGACGAGGTCATATAGGTGAGGTCGTCGAGGCCGGTCATACCGTCCTCGATGATGGTGGTGACCGATTTTTCGACCGTCTCGGCGCTCGCACCGTTATACGTCGCAGAGATGCGAACGGTCGTCGGCGCGATTTCCGGATACTGTGAAATCGACAGGGTCGAGATCGCCAGAGCGCCGCCCAGCATGATCACGATGGCGATCACCCAGGCGAAGATCGGTCGATGTATGAAGAACTTGGCCATTGGTTATCCCTTCGCGCCTGGTTGCTGCCCGAAAAGCCGCGCGATCACGGCTTTGCAGCCGGGGCTGCTTCCGGCGCCTTGGGTGCTTCGACAACGAAGCCGTTTTCATCTACTGTCGCTTCCACCGGCGCGACGGTTGCGCCGTCGCCGATCCACTGGAAACCATCGACGATCAGCTTGTCGCCGTCGGCGATGCCATCGGCCACCAGCCAGTTGTTGCCGGAAACGCTGCTCTGCTCGAATACGCGCGTCTCAACGACATTCTGGGCGTTGACGAATTTGGCGGTGAGCTCGCCGCGGGCGTTGCGGGTCGCTGCACGCTGGGGAATGAGGTATCCGTTTTCCTTGCCGACGGTGACGCTTGCACGCACGTACATGCCGGGCAGGATGAGGTTATCCGGGTTGTCGAAAACGGCGCGGATCGAGAAGGTTCCGGTCGTCTCGCTGACCGCCATTTCCGACATGTCGAGCTTGCCGATAATCGGATACTGGGTGCCGTCCTCCATGGTCAGGCGGATATCGGCGATCTGGCCGCCGGGCTGGTTGACCCGACCGGCGGAGATGGCTTCGCGCAGACGCAGAAGATTGGCGCTCGATTCCGTCAGCTCGATATAGATCGGGTCGAGGCGGCGCAATGTCGCGAGCTTGTCGGACTGGTTGGCCGTGACCACGTTACCGATCGAGAATGCCGATGCGCTGGTCACGCCTTCGAAGGGCGCCTTGACATCGGTGAGGGCCAGATTGATCTCGGCGGCATTCAGGGCAGCCTTTGCCTGGGCGACATCCGCCTGGGCCTGCAGCAGGGTCACCTTGGCGTTTTCATATTCGATCTGGGTGGCGCCGCTGTTGACCAGCCGTTCGTAGCGGGCGAGGTTGGACTGAGCGGTCGGGACACTTGCCTCGGCCTTGGCAAGGCTTGCCTGCGCCTGGGCCACTTCCGCGCGATAGGTATCGTCTTCGATCTTATAGAGAAGATCGCCCTGCTTGACCTCGCTGCCTTCCTTGAAGGCGATCTGCTTGATGACGCCGCTGACGCGCGGGCGGATATCCGCCGTCTGGAATGCGTCGGCGCGACCCGGCAGCAGGCTGGTCAGCGGATGCTCGGCCTTCTTCATGACGACGACGCTGACGGGCGAAGGCGGGCGCTGGGCGCCTTCCGCTCCGGCTGCATTCTGCCCCGATGTGCCGGAATCACTGCAACCGGCGATGACGGCGGTGAGCAACATGATTGCCGAGGTCAGCTGAATGCGTCGTTTCATGGTCTTTTCCAGGTCGAAATTGAGACGGTCCATGACGCATCGCTATAGCACCTCTGCGCAACGGTGAAATTAACTCTCGTTAATTTTTATTGTTGGCGCCGTGTGTGACGAAATAGTCACGGGACTCGCCGCCGGGAGACGGCATGCGAAGTGACGTATGTTAAAGTTCGTCACTTATCAAGTGCGGTTTGCAGTGCAGCATTGATCAGGCGGACAACTTCTTCGCAACGTGTTGCCAATATGTCGGGCTTCTCGTTGGCGATCATGATGGGATGAAGCACGCAGGCGAGGGCGTAGAATGCCGCTTCGGCGGCCCGAGCGCTATCCTGCGGCGCAAATTCGCCCTTCCGGCAGCCATCGACAATAATCGTTTCAAGGGCCGCGCGCACGATGTCGCGATAGCGGTGGCCGCATCGCAGATCGTCCTTCGCGGTCAGCAGGATCATTTCGAAAATATAGGGGTTTTCCTCGAGGTCGCGCCGATGGCTGGCCATCAGATGGCGCGCCAGCGCCAATAGTCTCTCGCATGCCGGGTGATTGTCGTCGAGAGATGCGAGACCCTTGTATTTCGTCTCCATATGGCGTGCGGCGATTGCGTCGACCAGGCTGGCCTTGGAGTGGAAATGCTTGAAGACGTTTGCCGGCGACATGCCGAGCGCATGCGCGATGTCGACGATTGCCGCATTGGCGTAACCGCGGGTGCGGAAAAGCTCCTCCGCCGTGTTGAGGATATCCTCTCGGGTCTGGCCGGCCGGCCGACGCATGCGGCGGGGTTGCCGCTCCTTGGCCGCCGGCGGCGCCGAACCTGTCATCTTTTGGTGTGCCTTGTATGCTTCGGACACGCGTTCTCACTTCCGCGGAAAATAGGCCGCCAGATTTTCCTTGACGCGGTCACGCGGTGTTTCACCATGATCGTCCGGAATGAAATCCTGGCCGGTGATCGCTTCATAAGCCTTTATGTAGACCTTTGATGTCTGTTCGACCAGTTCCTGCGGGATCGCCGGAATGTCATCCTTATAGGGATCGCAACGTTCGGCGACCCAGGCACGGATGAAATCCTTGTCGAAGCTCTCCGGCCTTTTGCCGCTCTCGAAGCTTGCCGGATAGCTGGCCGCGATCCAGTAGCGGCTGCTGTCGGGCGTGTGGATTTCGTCGGCAAGCAGGATGTTGCCTTCGGCATCCGTGCCGAATTCATATTTCGTATCGACCAGGATGAGACCGCGTTCCGCTGCAAGCTTCTGACCGCGGGCAAAAAGGGCAAGGGCATAGCCTGATACTTCATCCCACTGCTGACGGGTCAGCAGTCCCTCGGAGACGATCTGCTCTGGCGTCAGCGGCTCGTCATGGCCGCCGTCGAACGCCTTGCTCGTCGGCGTTATGATCGGGTGCGGCAGAACCTGATTGTCGCGCATCCCATCCGGCAGGGTCACGCCATACATGGTCCGCTGGCCCTTCTTGTAGAGCGTCAGGATGGAGGTGCCGGTGGTGCCGGCCAGATAACCGCGTACGACGATTTCCACCGGCAGAATGTCCAGGCGCTTGCCGATCACGACATTCGGATCGGGGTAATCGAGGACATGGTTGGGGCAGATGTCCTTCGTCTGCTCGAACCAGTATCGCGCCGTCTGGGTCAGCACCTGCCCCTTATAGGGAATGCAGGTCAGGATGCGATCGAAGGCGCTCAACCGGTCGGTGGAGATAATGATGCGCCGTCCGTCCGGGAGGTCATAGTTCTCGCGCACCTTGCCGCGATAGTAGTTTGGAAGTTCAGGAAAATGGGCTTCCGAAAGAATGCGCAAGGCTTTCCCCTTTTCGCGATTGGTCACTCGGTTGCGGCACGGGCTCAAGCGGGGCCGATATCTGCCGCCTAGCGCACGGCGTCGGAATTTTCAAAGAAAAAGCGCATGGCAGGGCCATGCGCTTCAACAGTCATCGGTGAAACCTCACACAGCGGCGTGGTGCAGACGGTTGTAAAAGAACGTAGTCTTCGTCAGGGGCGCGAGGGACTTGGCGATCGCCAGAACCGCGAGGTCGGCCAGAGGCTCGAGGATGATGACCGTCATGTAGGCGCCGCCGAACGCAGCGACATTCTGCAGGTTTTCCGCACTGAGCCCCTGACCATAGAAGGCCCAGAAGGCGACCCATGTAACGATGCCGGCCTGGTAGGCTGTCGATAGCGACAAGGCCTGCAGATAGGTGACATCGACATAGGCCTTGCGCGACGGCACCACCCGCTTGGCCAACTCACTCAAGGCCCATAGCGGAACAATCAGTGTCGTGACGTTCATGCCGTATTGCGGGAGATCGAAGGGGGCGAAGAAAAAGCCCTGGATCAGGAGGCCTAAAGCCAGTCCGATCGATGCGGCGCCTGCGCCGAACATCAGATAGAGCGTCGAGCCGAGGATCAGGTGCACCTCGGAAACGCCGACGGGATAGTGAGGCAAAATCTCAAAAAAGCTGAAGACCAGGGCGGTGGCGATCAGGCTTCGACCGGCCAGGGCGCCAAAGCCAGCATCGCGGAGGATGGTGTCACGCGCCATCTTGGCAACAAGGCCGAATGACGCGGCCGCTGTGGCATAGCTCAAGACAATCTTTGCGCCGTCGACGACGCCGGGTTCAATATGCATATTCGTTTCCTTTCTCCCGCGCCCACCGCGCGGCTGGAGTGAAGTGCCGTTGTTTCGGCGAAAATGATGGCAGGTCTCCTGGCTCGCGGGTCAAGGCTCGGTCCGCCTTATCGGTCTTGCGACCAATGGCCTTCAGGACGTCGCTCTCCGCTCACAGTTGCGGGGGCAGCCGCGGTTTCGGCCCCTGATGGGTAGTCCTCACCGCATTCCCTCTTCGTCCACCCTTACTGTCGGATCGGGTGGAACCATCATCTCCACATTCATAGGGTAATCCCGCGGAGCATGTCCAGAAGCGTCACGCGGAGGGCGCCTATCAAATGGTCGGATGCGCGATGGCGATCATCGAACGCATCTGGTTGTGTCGCCATGGGCCTCAGGCTTGGCAAATGGCAATTTGACGCATTGCCGCCAGCGACGCGGGCCACTACTGAAATGATAAAAATCAAGCCTGCGGGCGTTGCCGGGAAAGGAAAATTCGATGATTGCGAAGATGATCTATCATGTGCCGGTTTTCGGCTGGATGCTGAAGGAGGCGATCTACGGCCCCACAACGGCGAAGGTCCTGTTCATCGTCAACCTGCTGCTTCTCTGGTTGCTGGCGATCCTTGCCTTCGGTTATCCGGCAATCATCATCCCGGCACTGGCGGCCGTTCCGGCGATGTTCGTCATCCTCATCATGATTACCAACGGCTAGGAAGCGAGCCGGGAGAGGGGCCCCGGAAGCCCCTTCTCCATATATAGGCCGACCGATCGGGAATATCGGCCGGCACTGGCCCTTCCGAGGGGCGAGCGCTCATAGTCCGCCATCGGACAACACCGATGGCGCTTTCTAAGGACGTCGCCGCCAATGTTCGAGTTCGCATTGTGCGGCGATCCCTCTTTCTTTCATTCCACCCTGCTTCGCGGCGCTGTTCTCCGTGTTCTGTTTCGTCGAAATGGACGTCTTCAGACGGGCTTGAAATCCAGGATTGCATTTCCTGGCCGGCAATCGTCCGGCTCGCCCGCAGGGAAAACCGGCTATCGTGGCGTGTAAGAGGCCGACGATAGAATGGATTAGTTTTTTCTGTTGTTTTTCAGCGCCTTACAGAAAACGACAGTTTTTTGACAAAACCCTGTTGACTGGCCAAAAAAGCGGTTCTATAAGCCGCCTCACCGAACGAGAGGGCGGCGGCGCTGCTGGCGACGAAGTTCTTCGTTCTAAAGAAATCATTGAAATTGGCTGGAATGCTGATTGATTGCCTGGTCTTATTGGTTAGGCGGAATGGTTTTTTGACGGCTTAGTTGGCGTCTGATTTTTGACAATTGAAGATGGAAGAAAGAGAAACGTGGACGGCGGTCTTGCGTGATCTGGGAAGGAATTTCCGGATTTAGAAGACAAGATGACGGTCACGTTTTGATATGAGAACACCCTGTTTTTTGCTTTAGGGCGAAAGACGGAAGTGAGTTCTCGTCGATTCAGAACATAGTGATTAGTCTAGATTGAATTC